>CAZLXL010000003.1:148060-400728 GCA_964563685.1 uncultured Propionivibrio sp. | reverse complement strand
CATTCTCAAGGCACAAAACCCGCCTGATGCGCCACAATGAGCACAGCATCCCGAGTCACCCAAAAGGCACAAAGGCCACCTGATGAGACACATTGGGTGGCCTTTGCACTAGATGGCTTCGGTTGGTAGGTAGTTGGTACGTCGGATTGGCTGCAAATTGCGTCTATATAGATAGGTGATGCGGCTAAGTCTTTGAAAAGACAAAGGAAATATCCGATGAGACTGAAAATATGCCTTTTTCGGTAGGAAAGTGGTCGGAAGTGGGCGCTTGGGAGGCTTCAAAACGCGCGTAAGTCTTTGACTTACAAAGGGATTGGTGAGTACCGCGCTATTACACTCACCGCCGGCGCGGATTCCATCACTGGCACCTCCGCCAACGACACCATCAATGCTGTTTTGAGCGGCACGGCTGCAAACGTTACCCTGAATGGCCTCGACGTAATCAATGGTGGTATTGGTAACGACACGCTGAACATTCTCGATGAAACCGGCGGTCAAGCCCTTCCGGCCGCACTGCAATTGTCAAACGTTGAAACAGTTAACGTTCGTTCGGCTGGCGCTGCCACCATTAACCTCACAGGTGCCGGCATTTCTGGCGTGACCACGCTGAACTCGACTCAGTCTGCTGCTGCAACGCTGACTGCTGCTTCCACGACCGACATTAATGTATCGGGCGCAACTGGTGCGATCACCGTTAACGGCGGCAAGGCGGTTGTTGTAACTGATTCCACGGCAGGCAACGCCATCACCATCGGCGCAACCACTGTTAATGCCGGCACGATTAACGTAACCGATACCAATGTTGGCGCCGCTGCTGTCGCTGTCGACGGTGGCACGAACGTCACCTTGACCCTGACCGGTTCTTCGGGCAGCACGATTACCGTTGGTAACGGTGGTGCTGCAACCGATCTGCCGAGCGGCACCGTCACCGTTACTTCCAATAACAAAGCTGTTGCTGGTGTTGACGAAACGCTGAGTGCTATTACCGTCAAGGGTGGCACCACGATTTCCGTGACTCAAACCGCAACCTCGTCGGTCGCTGCAACCGATACCACCGGCGCAACCGTAACCCAAGGCGCTGTGACCATCGTTGGCAGCACCGCCACGACCTCCGTCAGCGTTGCACAAACGAAGGATACGGCCGAAGTCGCTGCAGTTACCGCAGTGGCTGGCGTTACCGAAACCGCAAGCGTTAAGTTCTCCGCGCTGACCGCTGGCCAAACCCTGATTATGGGCGGTCTCACCTTCACCGCCTCGGCCGGGATGACCGCAAACGAAGCCGCAGCAGCCTTTGCCAACCTTATTAATGGCAAGATTCCCGCTGCAGGTGATACGCAATCCGGCGGCGCTGCTTCCAAGGGCACCTACACCGGCGTTTTCACCGGCTGGACCAGCGCAGCAGCTAGCGGCGATACGGTTGTCTTCACCAGCACTACAGCAAACAGCAACGTCGCTGATTTGGCGAAAACCGGTACCGGTACCGCCACCGTAACCACGACCGCTGGTTCCGCAGCCACCTCCGCTAAGACTGGCGTTCTGGGCGTTGCAACGGGTGTAGTCACTATTGATGACAATGCCACTGCTGCCTCCATCAAGACCATCACGGTGGACGGCTACGCCGCAACGTCAACCATTGGCGTAACGAACGCCACAACGGTACTGGAAACCCTCACCCTCAAAAACGCCGCAAAAGACGTTGACATGACGGTGGCCGATACAGCTGCGACGCTGACCCTGAATTTGGAAAACATGGGGACGTCGACCGATACGGACGAAGCAGTACTGACCTTGACCGCAGCACCTACCACCCTGAACGTTACCGCTACCGGCAACAACTATGTTAACCTGACCGCTGCGGCAACCACGACGCTGAATGTCAGCGGTACTGGCCTGCTGAATATCGCTGACGTGGATCTGGCCGGTCTGAAGACTGTCACGGTGTCCGGTTCTGCGAGTTTGGTCCTCCCGGCTGCCGCGGCTGACACGATCACCAGCATCAACACTTCGGCAACCACCGGCACCGTTACTGCCTCGATCGAAGGCGCACGCGCCACCTACACCGGCGGTGCAGGCAAGGATGTCGTGACCCTCGTGACCGACACGGCGCTAACCAAGGCGATCGACCTCGGCGCAGGCGACGACACGCTGACGTTCGGCGTAGCCGTGACCGGTTCTACTGCCACTCTGGCGGGTGGCGAAGGTACCGATACTCTGGTCATGAGCACAGCAGCGGCTGACGGTTTGGATGCCATTGCCCAGACCTTCTACACTGGTTTCGAACGCCTGACGTTGAATAATGTGTACAGCGGTGGCACGGCTGATACTCAAGAAACGCTGACGCTGAATCTGGCCAACCTTGGTTTCACGAACTATGTGACCACCTCCGGCACGTTGATTGATGCAAGCAACCGCGCCGGCAAATCGGACATTCTGGTTCTCGACAAGATGGCTTCAAACGGTACGGTTGTTTTGACTGCCGACGGTCTCGTGCAAGTGAATGTTGCTGATGCCGCCACCGGTGCTGCGGACGTGCTGAACGTGGTACTCAGCTCTGCAGGCAATCTCGATGCAGGTAATCTGGGCGTCGCAAACGTTGAAACCATCAACGTCAGCACGGTAGACAGCAACACGACCAAGAACGTCGATACGCTGACCCTGACTGCCGACAAGGCGACCACGGTGAATGTGAGCGGTTCGGCCGACCTGACGCTGACGCTGACAGGCAGCACCAAGGTTGTTACCATCGACGGTTCGACGATGACCGGTGGCCTGACGGTGACCTCGCTGAATACTACCAGCGCGACCACCATCAAGGGCGGCTCGGGTAACGACGTCCTAACAGCAGCAACTGGAACCACGGCGGACGTATTGCTTGGTGGTGCAGGCGATGACACCCTGGTCGCAAACAAAGGTCTTACCACCCTCACAGGTGGCAGCGGTAACGATTTGTTTGTCGTCGGTGTCGCTTCGCTTGATGTCAACAGCTACGCCACGATCACTGACTTTGCGGCTGGCGACCTTATCAAGTTCACCGGAGCAGATAGCTTCCAGGCTGCGAAGGTGACCTTGGGCGATACGGCTGTGTTCCAAGATTACGCCAATGCAGCGATCAACTCCGTCGGTGCGAATGATGTCGCTTGGTTCCAATATGGTGGCAACACCTACTTGGTGATGGACGTAGGCAATACCACCGCCTTCGTCAATGGCACGGACTTTGTTGTCAAGCTGACCGGTCTGGTTGATCTGACCAACGCTTCGTTCAACGACACCTACGACACGATTGCTCTGTAATCATTCGCTTAGCGACAAGCACCTTCCTTCGGGCAGGTGCTTAAGGTGAAGCCCAACCCCATCCCTCGCAAAGGGGTGGGGTTTTTTCTTAGTGCATCCGATAATGGTGCATTCAGAAAAGAGCCTACATTAAAGGATCAGCAATGAGTGACTGGACTGCCGGCTACGTGGCCGATATTGGCTATACCTATGGCTATTACACGGAACTGAATCCGCAACGCATCAAACTCGTCTTTCTGAACCAGGGTTTGGTGTTTCCTGAAGTCGGGACGGCTTGCGAACTCGGTTTTGGCCAGGGCTTGTCGGTCAATTTGCATGCGGCAGCTTCCGTGACCCAATGGCATGCTACCGATTTCAACCCCAGCCAGGCCGGCTTTGCCCTGGAACTGGCGGCGGCGTCGGGAGCAAGTGCCCGCCTCTACGACGAGGCCTTTGCCGATTTTGCCAACCGTACTGATCTGCCCGGCTTCGATTACATCGGGCTGCATGGCATCTGGAGCTGGATTTCGGACGAGAACCGTCAAGTCATCGTCGATTTCATCCGCAAGAAGCTGAAAGTGGGAGGCGTGCTCTACATCAGCTACAACACGCTGCCGGGCTGGGCGGCGTTTGGCCCCATGCGTCATTTGATGACCGAGCACGCCGAGGTATTGGGTACGGAGGGACGCGGCATCGTCAGCCGCATCGACGGCGCCATCGACTTCGCTGAAAGGCTGCTGGCCACCCACCCTGCCTTCAGCCGGGCCAACCCGCTGGTGGGGGATCGGCTGAAGAAAATGAAGGCGCACAGCCGCCACTATCTGGCGCACGAGTACTTCAACCGTGACTGGCACCCCATGCACTTTGCCACCATGGCCGAATGGCTCAAAGATGCCAAGGTGCAGTACGTCGGTTCGGCGCATTATCTCGACCATATCGAAGCGGTTAATCTCACGGCTGAACAGCAGGCTTTCCTCAAGGAAATACCGGATCCGATGTTCCGCGAGACCACGCGCGACTTCATGGTCAACCAGCAGTTCCGGCGCGACTACTGGGTCAAGGGCGCGCGCAAGCTGAACTTACTGGAACAGACCGAAGCGCTGCGGGCGCAGAAGTTAATCCTGACCAGCCACCGCCCCGACGTGTCGCTCAAAGTGAGCGGCGCGCTGGGAGAAGCCGATATGACCGAAGCCGTCTATGCGCCGATCCTCGATCTTCTGGCCGACCACAAGCCCAAAACCCTGGGCCAGATCGAGCAGGCATTGAAGGACAAGGGGATTGCTTTCGTCCAGATCATTCAGGCCGCGATGGTCCTTGCCGGAGCGGGGCATCTGGCGTCGGTGCAGGACGACAGCGTAATCGGCAAGGCCCGGAAGCAGACCGATAAGCTAAACGCCCTCTTGTGCCATAAGGCCCGTGGCAGCAACGAGATCAACTACCTGGCCAGCCCGGTTATCGGCGGCGGATTTGCCGTCAACCGCTTCGAGCAGCTGATCCTCTCTGCGATCGGGCAGGGCAAAAAACAGCCGTCCGAGTGGGCGCAACACGTCTGGCAAACCATCGCCGCCCAGGGGCAGAAGTTGGTCAAGGAAGGTAAACCGCTGGACACGGCAGAAGAGAATTTGGTCGAACTGAGAGCGCAGGCCGAGACCTTCGCCGAAAAGCAATTGCCCATACTCAAGGCGCTGCAAATCGTTTGAGGAGAATGACCTAAGGCTGTGACCTTACGTGCCCCACAAGCTCGACAGCGGCGCAGCCCAGATTCCGTCGCCCAAGGGCATCGTTTCAGCGCCGTCGTACAGCAACACGCCCATCTTGAATTGGCTACCCGCGAGGCTGGCCAGCTTCTTCAGCCCACGAAGATCGTTTTCCTTAACAGTGGCGGCTGCTTTGACCTCAACCCCCACCAGCTGTCCGGCAGCGTTCTCAATCACGACATCGACCTCGAACTTGTCAGCATCCCGGTAGTACATCAGGCGATAGTCGCCCTCTGCCGTGGTCGTGTGCTTGAGCAGTTCCCCAAATACAAAGCTCTCCAGCACGTTGCCAAACCGCGTGCGGTCTCGATGCACCTCCTCGACAGTGAGATCCAGCAACGCCGCCAACAAGCCGGAATCGATGAACTGCAGCTTGGACGTCTTCACCACGCGGTTCAGGCGGTTGCGTGCCCAGACATCGATGCGCTTGAGCAGGTACATCTGCTCGAATACGCCGACGTAACGCGAGGCGGTCTTGCCGTCCAGGCCAACCTGGCCACCGAGTTGGGTGTAATTGCACATCTGACCGGCTGTCTGTGCCAGGGCACGCAGGAATCGCGGCAGCTGATCCAGCTTCTCGATGCCTGCAACATCACGAACGTCGCGCTGAATGATCGCGTCGATATACTGACGCGCCCATGCCACACGGCGCCTGGCCGAGGCGCGCAAAATGGCCTCGGGGTAGCCGCCACGCAGCACGCGTTCGATCAGGTCATTGCCCAGTACAGGCTGATCCACCCTGAGTACCCGACCCGCGAAGGCGCTATCGATCCAGTTCGCCGAGCGCGACTCGATTTCGCTCTGCGACAAAGGCAACAGCGACAGGGTTTCCATCCGACCTGCGAGTGAATCGGCCACGGTGGGCAGTGCCATCAAGTTGGCCGATCCCGTCAGCAGGAAACGGCCGGGACGCCGGTCTTCGTCCACGCTCTTCTTGATCGCCAAGAGCAGCTGAGGCGCACGCTGGATTTCATCGATCACGGCTCGATCCAGGCTGCGAATCATCCCGACAGGGTCTTCCCGTGCCGACAGCAATGTCAGCTCATCGTCCATGGTCAGGTAGCGCAACCCCTGTTGCTCTGCGATTTGCCGTACCAGCGTTGTCTTGCCTGCCTGACGAGGACCCGCCAGCAACACGACAGGCGTGTCCAGCAGGGCTTCAGCAATGCGCGGTTCGATCCGACGCGGGAAAAGGGATGCCATGTTCATGCGGGCATGGTATCGTAAATCTCGGAAACCAACAACGTAAATTCCGGAATCAATAGACGTAAATATCGGAATGAAAGCGCGTGAATCGCGGAGCGGATAGGCTTCACGTCTTCCAAACGCAAGAATCCCCCGACCCCACCACCCGTGAAGGCAGTGAGATCGGGGGATCATCTTGTCGAGTTGTCGTGCTCGGCAGCATCGGTCACCGGGCCGGCTCACGCCGCTTGTCGAAGCTTCTCGCTCCGATGTAGCCCAGGTAGCCGGCACCGAAGGGCCCCCACACCGGGTCAAAATTCGGTGGAAATCACAACGTGGCTACTTTTTTTTGGGTACCCGTCCGGATTCGCCCCCTCCTGGAGGGGCAATCCGGTGAGGGGGTGTGGAACTGGGATGGGTGACCCACCAGTCGTATCAACAGTCGTGGCGCTGATTATCTTTTGCACCTCGCACCACGCCTCCCCGGCGATGACCAGTAAACTCGCGCAATCGTGCAATCGCGCTCAGCGCTTGCCCCTACCCTCAAAACATCGAGGATGCAATAATCGGGCTTCTGTCCCGTACTGGGAGCGGGTTTTCTACATCAAGGAACTGATCAATGCCTACCCTCAAGATTGACGACACGGAATACGAACTCGACCTGCTCAGCGCCGAAGCCAAGGCGCAACTGGGGTCGCTGCAGATAACCGACAGCGAAATTCAAAGGCTGCAGGTTCAACTGGCCATCGCCCAAACCGCCCGCAACGCCTACGCGAACGCGCTGAAATCTCTGTTGCCGACGCCGCAGGAGTCCGCACAGAAGAGCGACACCTTGAAAGTTTCCTGACTTGCGGCCATGGCAAATGAACAAAGCATCACGTTCCGCTGCGTCCGGCCTTGCAGGAGGAACCGCGGATGAGCGAACAATGGGGCATCGCACTCTGCGGCGTCGTCGCCATCGCCCTGACGCAGGATCCCAACCCCGCGCGGCGGCGTTTCGCCTGCCTGTTTGGCTTGGCCGGCCAGCCCTTCTGGTTCTACGCCGCCTGGAAATCCGAGCAATGGGGCATTGGCATCGTAACGGTGCTGTACACGATGGCCTGGTTTCGTGGCGTGTGGGTTCTGTGGCTGCAGCGGCGCCCGCACGACCAGGCTGTTGCTAAAAAACGTAATCTCCCCGGCAGCCACGGGGACAATGCATAGTATTGCTTGCATCGATTGCGTCCTTATGGAGTGCGGCGCAAGCTAATGAGATAGCGAGGCCCCTTGTTAATGTTGATGCAAAAGGAGGAAACACCATGACCTCACCGCTCCAAAGCGCCTCCGGCAGCTCTGTCACACGGCCCGCCGACCCTGTGCTCGCGGCGCTCTTGCTGGGCTGGAAATGGGGCGGCCCGATGGCCACGGCCTCGACCGTTTCTCTGAGCTTTCCTTCCTTCTCCAGCGTCTGGTCGACAGACCCTGTTAATGGCTACGGCCCGAGTACAGATTTCTGGAGTGAACCGTGGAGCGCGACGTTTACTTCCCTGACGTATTCGGAGAAACAAGGAACGCGCGCAGCGTTAACCGCCTGGAACGCTGTCGCGAATGTGGGGATTGTGGAAATCATGGAGACCTCCACGTCCGTCGGCGATATTCGGGTGGCCAAGACCGGTGCCGGCGGCATGAGTGAAAACACGCTGGCGTATACCTATGTCGGTGAAGCCCCGCCGCAATCTTCGCAAGCCCTCTTTGGCGACATATGGATCAACACGTATCAGATCGTCAGTTCAGGCTATAACTTCAATGTCGGTGAGGCAGGCTACCTGACAGTGCTACATGAATTGGGACATGCCATCGGACTCGACCATCCTTTCGAAGAGGGTTCCTTTCCAACAACCTATGATTGCTTCAAATATACGGTCATGAGCTATTCGGATGCGCCTGGGCATCTGGACCTGGGTACTTGTTCGATCTACCCCACTACGCCCATGCTGCTGGATATCCTAGCGCTCCAGTACCTTTACGGCGCCAACACGACTTATCACGCAGGCAACGATACATACACCTTCGCCGAGGGGCAGGAATACTACCAAACTCTTTGGGATGGCGGCGGCAACGATACCATTACCTATACATCAACCTCCGGCGGCGTCATCGATCTGAGAGAGGGGGCCTTCAGCCAGTTAGGCAGGCCGATCACGCTGAGCAACCATTCCATCCAAGCCGACACGGTTGCCATCGCCTACGGCACACAGATCGAGAACGCTTTCGGCGGCAGCGGCAACGACACGCTGTACGGCAACGACACCGGTAATGATCTACGCGGGAACGGTGGCCACGACGTGCTATACGGAGGAGCAGGAAACGATCTGCTGCGCGGGAATATGGGCAACGACACACTGGACGGTGGAACAGGGCTGGATGTAGCCGTGTATATCGGCGTGCACGAAATTTTTTCCGTTGCGCTTTCGACTGCCGGCGCAACAATTACCGACAAGAGCGGAGCCGAAGGCTCGGACACGCTGTTGAATATCGAGAGGGTGGATTTCAGCGACGGAACCCTCGCCCTCGATATCGGTAAATGGCAGACGGCCGGGGAAGCCTACCGCCTCTATCAGGCAGCTTTCGCACGCAGCCCCGATCTCGGCGGACTGAATTACTGGATCAAGCAGATGGATGGAGGACAGACCCACGAGCAGGTGGCCCACAACTTCATTGTCAGCCCGGAATTCCAGGTCAAATATGGTGCCAGCCTGACCGATGCCCAGTTGGTGACCGCTCTCTACCAGAACGTGCTGGGACGAACGCCGGATCAGGGCGGCTACGATTATTGGCTCGGCCTGCTCAACCAGGGCCAGATCACTCGTGAACAAACGCTGATCAATTTTTCAGAAAGCGATGAAAACGTGACGCTTATCGGATCGGCCATCCAGGACGGAATCTGGCTGGGATAAGCCACAATCCCATGTTGTTTTCACGCTTTGCCGGCAATCGCTGGTGATACTGCAATTGCCGGTTTAATATTCTGCCTTTGCGATCCCCTTCTTCGAGAGCAATCCTATGCCCAACCTTCATGTCATTTCCCGCGAACGCCACGGCCAGATGCGTTGGCGGCGCTCGTCGGACTACGCATTTGCCGCACAGGAGGCAACTGTTCCGCTGGTAGCGGCTGAACTTCCCAAGGCGGTCATGTCGCTGCCCATCGCCTTCACCGAACAGGCGGGCAGCTACTTTCCAGCCGCCATACTCAGCCTGCTAGCGGGGAAGAACCTGTTTGTATCCCAGAACGGGTGCTGGGCTGGAGATTACATTCCCGCCGCGCTCCGTGCCTACCCGTTCCGGCTGGCCACGACAGAGGATAACCGGCAGGTGCTGTGCATCAACGAAGATAGCGGTCTTGTCACCGACTCGCCGGAGGGTGAACATTTTTTCACCGAAGACGGCAAGCCCGCGCAGGCGGTACTGGATATCCTGAATTTCCTGAATCAGGTGGAACAAAACCGGTTGAATACGGCCGCTGCCTGCGTTGCGCTGCAGAAACATGGCCTGATTCAACCGTGGCCCATCACGCTAAAAACCGAGTCCGGCGAACAATCCGTCACCGGGCTGTTCCGGATCGACGAAGCGGCTTTGAACCGGTTGTCCGCCGAAGCTCTGTTTGAACTCACCCAATCCGGCGCACTGCCCGTGGTCTATTGCCAGCTGCTGTCCATGCAACATCTGCCGCTGCTGGGTCAATTGATCGAGGCCCATGCCAAGACCGCAACCGCGCTTCAGCGGCTTGCTCCGGGGGGGGAGCTCGACCTGGAATTTCTGAACGACGGCGGGACGTTCAACTTCAGCAACCTGTGAAGCGGCATGGCTGAGTTGCAGCGATTCACCACCGAATACGTCGAGATCGAGGACCGCATACGTCTTGCCGGGGAAACCGCCCCCGGCCACACCGTTGTATTGTGGCTGACACAGCGCTTGCTGGCCCGTCTGCTGCCGCACTTGCTGAAATGGCTGGAGCAACAGACCGGGGCAACGCTCAGAGGAGACGTTCTGCAGGGGTTTGCCCAACAGGCCGCCATGGCGGCGCTGGAACCGCAGGACCCCATACCGGTTCCGCATGAGCTTGCTTGGCTGGTGCATTCGGTCGACATTGCCGCCGCTAGCGATGGGGTGGGACTCACGTTCAAGCCGGCCGGCGACACGGACAAACTGGCCCGCCTGACGCTTCAGGCGCAGCCGTTACGCCAATGGCTCAACATTTTGTATGGCCAATATCAGAAAGCCGAATGGCCCCTCACGGTCTGGCCGGCATGGCTGGCAGAAGCTTGTTCGGGAGAAGCAAGCAAACCGATGACTATGCTGCATTGAATCCGCCGGCCAATAGGGCACTGGAATTCTCTGGCAAGGGCCGCGGATTTGCTGCTAGAATGCCGGCCCGTGACGCCGGTTCCGGCGCACACCCGCCCATGTAGCTCAGTGGTAGAGCACTCCCTTGGTAAGGGAGAGGTCGGCAGTTCAATCCTGCCCATGGGCACCACGCATTGCCACTCCCGGCCTTAACGACACGATTTTTCCTGCTGCAACTCGGGAATTCAGCTTTTCTGGTTGCGGTGACACCTAAGGTAATACTGAACTATTCGTCCCCCCGGCGAAAACCGGGGTCCAGTTCGTTGAATTTCCTGTATCCGGCGTTCGCCGGAATGACGAATCTGCAAAAAAACCAGCGGATTTAAGCGCCCTGCTATCCGTGTTTTGCACAAATCCTGATCGTTAATGCTGGTTATGCAAGCACAAGGCCAGCACAACGTTGGCCTCGGAGAATCAGAGGCGCCTCTACAACAAAACGTGGCTTCATAGCAATTATTTCGGTCAATTAGTGACATTCGTCACATTCTGGGACATAATTCGCGCCGCAATCCGGGTTTTTGCTCGCTAACCGGCCGCGTCAGTTTCAGGGAGTTTCCGTTTATTTCGCTATTCATCCAGGACCCGGTTCCCGGGCAGGAAACTTGTTCTGCGCTTTCCCGGCTCAGCTTTTCTTCGGCCACCCGCCTGACAGGAGTCAGTTGTTCGATGCTTAACAAATTTTCAAGCCGTTCGGAGATCGCCGCCGCCATCTGGTCCCTCCGCCGCCCCTTCTACGTTGTCGGCGGGTTCAGTTTCCTGATCAATATGCTGATGCTGGTACCCACTATCTACATGCTGCAGATGTATGACCGGGTGCTGGGAAGCCGCAACGAGTTGACGCTCATCATGATCACCCTTATCACGGTCGGCCTGTTCCTGCTTCTCGCCGGACTAGAATGGGTGCGCTCGCGCATCCTCGTCCGCATCGGCGCACAGTTTGACGCCGCCCTCAACAGCCGGGTATTCAACGCAGCGTTCGAGACCAACCTGCGCACCAATGGCGCCAATGCCGGCCAGGCCCTGAGCGACCTGACGAACATCCGCCAGTTCATCACCGGCAACGGGCTGTTCGCGTTCTTTGATGCGCCTTGGTTCCCAATCTACCTGATCGTGATCTTCATCCTGCATCCGGTGCTCGGGTGGTTTTCTATCGGCGGTGCCGTGATTGCCATATTGCTGACCCTGGTCAACGAGTGGGCAACCCGAGGCCCGCTCTCCCAGGCCAACCAGGCCGCCATCACGTCGAACAACTACGCGACCAACAATCTCCGCAACGCCGAGGTCATCGAGGCGATGGGCATGCTCGACAACCTGCGCGCACGCTGGTACAAGCGCTACAAGGATCTGCTGGCGCTGCAGTCCGTGGCTAGCGACCGAGCTGGGACCATCAACGCCTTCAGCCGATTTATCCGCATAACACAGCAGTCCCTGATCCTCGGCCTGGGCGCCTATCTGGTCATCAAGCAGCAGATGAGTCCCGGGGGGATGATCGCCGGATCGATCCTGATGGGCCGCGCGCTGGCCCCCGTCGACATGCTGATCGGTTCGTGGAAAAACCTGATTTCCTCGCGTGGCGCTCTTGAGCGCCTGGAGAAGATGCTGAACCAGTTCCCGGCGCAGAAGGAGACCATGCCCTTGCCCGCGCCGAAGGGCAACCTAACGGTGGAAAGTGTGCTGGCCACCGCGCCCGGCTCCAACGTGCCCATCCTGAAGGGCGTCTCGTTCGCGCTGAACCAGGGCGAAGTGCTGGCCATCATCGGCCCCAGCGCCGCAGGAAAATCCACCCTGGCGCGGCTCTTGGTCGGCGTGTGGCCGGCGGCAACGGGTAAGGTTCGGCTCGACGGCGCGGACGTCTTCTCGTGGAACAAGCTTGAACTCGGCCCCCATATCGGCTACCTGCCCCAGGATGTCGAGCTGTTCGAGGGTACGATCGCGGAAAACATCGCTCGCTTCGGCGAGATCGATCACGAGAAGGTAATTGAGGCCGCACAGCTGACGGGTGTGCACGACATGATCCTGCACTTCCCCCAGGGCTACGACACGCCGATCGGCGTATCGGGCGGGTTCCTGTCCGGCGGGCAGCGCCAGCGGATCGCACTGGCCCGCGCGGTGTATGGAAATCCGTCGCTGATCGTCCTCGACGAGCCGAATGCGAACCTCGACGATGTCGGCGAAGCTGCCCTGCTCAGGGCCGTGGAAGCCCTAAGACAAGCCGGTAGCACTGTGGTCCTGATCACGCACCGGACAAACATCATTTCGTCCGTGAACAAGATCCTTTTGTTGCGCGAAGGGCAGGTGGCCGCCTTCGGGCCGCGCGACGACGTCCTCAAGGCGCTGGCGCAGGCCGCTCGTCCGAACGTTCCCGCCGCCGCCTGAACCCCGCGGCTTCTTCTGGAATACGACACCGCCAGACATAACCCACCGACGATTGCTCCCGACTATGTTGTCAAAACTGATTGAACGCGCCAAAAAGGCGCTTCCCGAAAACGCTCCCCTCGAAGAAGGCGACCTGCAGAAGGTCGCCGAGGGCATGACGGATACCCGCCGTCCCGTTGCCATCGGTGTAACTATCGTCGCGGGAAGCCTGCTGGCTTTCCTGCTGTGGGCATTTCTTGCTCCTCTCGACGAAGGCGTACCTGCGGCGGGAACGGTGACCGTGGAGTCGAAACGAAAAGTTGTCCAGCATTTGACCGGCGGCATCATCAAGCAGGTTCTTGTCAGTGAAGCGCAGGAGGTCAAGGCCGGCGAACCGCTGATCCTGCTTGACGACACGAATGTCAAGGCAAATTTCGATGCCACGCGCCAGCAGTACTACTCCCTGCAAGCTCAGGCGGATCGCCTGCAAGCAGAAGTCAGCAAGGCATCCTCGATTGCCTTCTCGCCAGCCTTGCTGGAGGCCGAAGACGATCCGGTCGCGCAGGAAAACATGTCCAGCCAGAAAAAACTGTTCCTGACGCGCCGCATGGCGCTGCAGGGCGAAATCGAAATACTCAAGTCCACCGAACGTAGCGCAACGGAGCAGATCAAGGGTTTGGAGGCCCAGGTTCGCGGGAAACAGGCCCAGCTCAAGTTCGTTCAGGAACAACTGGAAGGCTCGAGAGAACTGGCCAAGGAAGGCTACCTTCCTCGCAACCGCTGGTTCGAGGAAGAACGTCTGGCCGCTGATCTGCTGGCTAGCGTTACTGAACTGCAATCTTCGGTATTGCGTGCCCAGAACATGGCGACCGAAGCAAGGCAGCGCCTGATACAACGCGAGCGCGATTTCCAGAAGGAGGTTGAAACGCAGTTCTCCGATATCCGGCGCGAAGCGCTGATGGCTTCCGAACGGCTTCGCTCAACACGGCAGGATTATTTTAGAACAGTCATCCGTGCCCCCGTTGACGGTCAGGTGAACGGCCTGACGGCATTGACTGAAGGCAGTGTTATTTCGCCCGCCGGTCGACTGATGGACATCGTTCCGAAGGATGAGGCGCTGATCCTCGAAGTCAAGATCGATCCGAGCGTGATCGACCGGGTGCATGACGGCTTGGCCGTCGATATCAATCTGCATGCCTTTGCGAATGACCCGAGCCTGGTCCTGGAAGGAGTTCTGACCTCGGTTTCACCCGATCTGGTGTTCGACTCCAACCCCAATCTCCCGCCTCACTATCTGGGCCGTGTTCACGTTACCCCGGCTGGGCTGAAAAAACTTGGTTCTCGTTCGCTGCAACCGGGCATGCCGGCCCAAATAACGATCAAGACGGGTGAGCGGACGATGATGCAATACCTGCTCAAACCTTTGCTCATGCGCCTCTCGAGTTCGATGAAGGAATCCTGATGCAACAGGGACGTCATTTCATAAAGCTGTGCCTGGCGACAATCTTGTCCGCAACATTTTCGTTGCCAGCTTCTTCCTTAAGCCTCAAGGAGGCATATCAGGCTGCGCTCGAATACGACGCCGACTTGCTGGCAGCCCGGTCGGCCCAGGAGGAATCACGTGAGGGTGTCCCCGTTGCGCGGGCGGCTTTACTTCCGCAAATAAGCTATTCAAAACAAAGAAACAGGGCTGGCACGAACACTAACTATTTGGATAGCAAGTATCCCGATCAGGATTCCGGTCGTTATTTCAGCAGTTCCTCCGCATTGACTCTGCGCCAGGCACTTTTCCGCAAGCCGGCCTGGGATGCTTTGCAGGTTGCCAAGGCCCAGGCCGGGGCCGCCGATGCAATCTACGAAAAGGAAAACCAGAACGCCGGACTGCGTGCCGTTTCAGCATATCTCGAAATTTTGTCGGCAAGAGCATCGACCACACTTGCTCAAAAACAGACTTCAGCGATGGAAGCCTGGCTATCCATGGCAGAAAAAAACTTCAAGGCAGGTCGAGGTACACGCACCGACATCGAGGACGCACGATCGCGTCTGGACATATCCCGCGCCAAGGAAACCGAGGCGAATATTTATCTTTCGGCCGCTGAACGCAATTTTGAAGTCGTCACGGGCAAAACGGCTGACGCCATCCCTGAACACGAACATCGCCTGCTTAATCCGGAGCTGATGTTGATCAGCCAGAAGGCGCAATGGCTGCAGCGCATCGAGGAGAGCAACCCCGACATCCAGTCGTTACGCATGCAATTAGAGGCAGCGCAGTCCACTGTTGCACAGTTTCGCGGCGGACATCTTCCGACCGTGGATCTTGTCGCTGCGCGTCAGAACAGTGTGAGCGACACGAACACTTCGATTGGCGTTGAATACGATACAAGCTATGTCGGTATTCAGATCAACGTTCCCATTTTCAGTGGAGGCGGTGTCTCAGCACAGACGCGCCAGGCCTTGGCCCGGGAAGAGAAGGTCCGTCAATCACTTGAATCCGCTCGCCGCAAGACTCTGGCCGAGGCCAACAAACTCTACCAGACCCTCCAACAGGGTAATGAGCTGGTACATGCACTGAATCAGGCGGTTCTATCTGGCGAACAGGCCGTCCTCGCCGAGAAGAAGGGCGTGCAGGCTGGCACCCGAACCTTCGTCGACGCACTCGATGCCGAGCGGCGGCTTTATGAATCCATGCGCGACCATGCGACCGCGATTTACTCGCTAGCCAATACCCGCCTCAAGTTCCTTGCGTTAGCAGGGGCCATCGATTTTGAAGCCATTGAAACCCTCAACTCCTGGCTGACCTCGGCCCGCCATTGATTTGAGGGCTGACGCCGATCAAATTAGGATTCCCCTATCGTCCATAAACGTCATCAAAACGAACGATGTCATCCTCTCCGAGATATGATCCTGACTGCACTTCGATCATTTCCAAAGGTACACGACCCGGGTTTTCCAAGCGGTGTTTCGTGCCGAGAGGAATGAAGGTGGATTCGTTTTCGGCCACCAGATAGCTGGATTCATCACGCGTTACTTTCGCCGTTCCACGAACGACGACCCAATGCTCGGCCCGGTGATGGTGCATCTGCAGCGACAGGCAGGCGCCGGGCTTGACGACAATACGCTTCACCAAAAAGCGTTCGCCAGCATCCACCCCATCGTAATACCCCCACGGACGAAACACTTTGCGGTGCAGTTCTGCCTCGGTACGACCTTCCCGCTTGAGCTGATCGGCAATCTTCTTCACATCCTGTGTCTTGCTTTTATGTGCAACGAGGATTGCATCGGGTGTTTCCACGATCACCATGTCCTCCACTCCTACACACGCGAGCAAGCGTCCAGCAGACATAGCAAGCGTATTCCGACAATCGTTCATGATGACATCGCCTTGCAGAACATTGCCTTGAGCATCCTTAGACAAGATTTTCCATAGCGCATCCCAAGCACCGACATCAGACCACCCTGCCGACAACGGGATAACCATTCCGTCAGGCAGATCGTTTTTACCAAGGGTAATCCGCTCCATCACAGCATAGTCAATCGAATCTGGAGGACACTGCGCAAAAACTTCTCTATCAACTCGCAAGAACACTCCATCAATTGAGCCTTGTTTCCAGGCTGTCTGACATACATCCAGAATATCAGGCCTGCAAACCTTAATGGCTGATAGCCAGGTAGAAGCGCGCATCATGAACAAGCCGCTGTTCCACAGGTAAGTTCCCGCATCAATATAGGTTTTTGCCATAGCAAGATCGGGTTTTTCAACAAAGCGAGCAATTCTATATGCCCCCCCTTCGATCTTTTCCCCGCCTGTCTGGATATAGCCGTAACCTGTCTCTGGAGAGTCCGGAGTAACACCAAAGGTTGCTACCGAGCCGTTCTCGGCCAGCACCGCACCCTGACATATGGCTTTCTGAAATGCTGGGGTGTCAGTAATCATGTGATCAGCCGGCATTACCAACAAGATCGGATCGGCTCCGTCACGTTGTGCGGCCAATGCAGCCAGTGTCAGTGCCGGAGCCGTATTTCGCCCCACCGGTTCAAGCAAAATATCGCCCTGTTTATCAATCAACCGTAGCTGCTCAGCGATAACAAAACGATATTCTTCGTTGCATACAACCATAGGAGCAGACAGACGGATTCCATTAATTCCGTCAACGCGACGTATCGTTGCTTGCAAAAGAGATTCTTCTCCAATCAACGGAAGCAACTGCTTTGGATATTTCTCTCGCGACAACGGCCACAAGCGAGTACCAGAACCGCCTGAAAGGACAACTGGCTGAATCAACATAAAGGTTCCTCTTTTTATCTCTGTACTTTTAACGAATCAAGCACAACCTTCAGGCGAGACAAAGACTCGCTCACTAGGATCTTCGATCTTTCCTGATCCGACGACTCGGCATAGCAGCGTAATTCAGGCGCATTGCCCGAAGGACGGAAGTGCACTATTTCCTCATTCTCGAGAAAAATCCTCAATCCGTCCGTCTGATCCAGGGAGTTTGCCCGGCCACACAGGCCATCCAGGAATGCATCGATGGCAGTCATCTCGCTGGACAGCTTGAGCAATACCTTTTGACTCATCTCTGCCGGAACATCCTGCAGACGATCGCTTGCGGTAAACCGCTGCGGCAATCCAAGCTGCAATTCGGAAACCTTGCAGCCCCGCTCCCTCGCCATGGATAGAAGGCATACGACAGGCAGAACGGCATCCCGGGTCAACAACGGCTGAAGCACGCCTCTTCCATTTTCGAACGGAGAACCAAGCAGGAACCCTCCGTTGGGCTCAAATCCAACGACTCGTTGCTCTCCCGTCAACACCCGGTTTTCTATACCCCCAATCACGTAAGGCGATCCAATCCGGGTGCGTACTACTTTCCGGAACGATCCGCACAACTCCGCTGCCGTGTTGCAACTCACCGTCGTAACCACGGCATGCGCTCTCAGATACTGGGCGGTGAGAATTCCTGTCACGTCTCCGCGCAGCCATTGTCCGTTCTCATCGCCCACGAGAGGCCTGTCGGCATCCCCGTCGGTGGATATGATTGCATCAAAACCATATTCCGAGGCCCAACGCTGCGCCCGTTCGATGTCGGCTTGTCCGACGGCTTCCGTGTCGATGGGCACGAAATCATCGGTTCGCCCAAGCGATACGACTTTTGCGCCGAGCGACTCGAGAATCTCGCGCATGAGATCGCGCGCCACGCTCGAATGCTCGTAAAAGCCGAGCGTCATTCCCTCCAGACTGCCTGGCGCAAAGAAGTCCAGGTAACGTCCGGCATAGGTACGCTTGGCCTGGTGATTCACACGGGGCAAGTCTTCGGAAGCGATCCGCTCAGGCAGTGTGATTCTTGCTGCAACGATATCGGCTTCGTCCTGCTTGCCGATCTCGCCTGATGCCTTGTAAAACTTGATCCCGTTGCGGTCGAAAGGAATGTGGCTGCCGGTCACCATCAACGCCGGCATGTGTTCCTGCTGTGCATGCAAGGCCAGCGCCGGTGTCGGAATCTGTCCGCAATACTCCACGCGATATCCGGCACGACGAATGGCGGCCGCACATGCAGCGGCAATACGCGGGCTGCTCGGGCGCAAATCGATTCCCAGCGCGACAGGGCTCCCGGGAGGCAACGAAATAATCTGCAGGAATGCCGAGGTATAGGCAAAGCACACTTCATCGGTCATGGCCTCGACCAGACCACGCACACCGCTGGTACCGAAGCGTACGCCAGTAAGCTCGATCATTTCCAGCATGCTGATTTGCGTTTCAAGAGAAGTCATCGGTTATGTCCATTTATCGACGTAAAATCTTTAGACAAGAAAACAGCTTCCGTTCAAACATCCTTGAACGGCTGGCCCAAGGCATCTTTCGCCGAAATCACCGGAGTTCCCTCGGACGGCCACGCAATCGCCAGATCCTTGTCATTCCAGAGAATGCATCGCTCATGCCCGGGCGAATAGTAATCGGTCGTCTTATAGAGAAACTCAGCTGCCTCGCTCAATGTAATGAAGCCGTGCGCAAACCCGGCAGGAATCCAGAGCTGCTTCTTGTTTTCCGCACTGAGGATTTCTCCGACCCACTGCCCGTATGTCTCCGATCCTTTGCGGATATCAACCGCCACATCGAAAACCTCACCGACAACGGCCCGCACCAGTTTCCCCTGCGCCTTGGGCGGAAGTTGATAATGCAGGCCGCGCAGCACATTTCTGGAACTTCGTGAATGGTTGTCCTGCACGAAATCCACATCCAGGCCCGTTTCCCGGAGGAATGATTCGCGATTGTAGCTTTCGTAGAAGAACCCGCGTTCGTCTCCGAAAACTTTCGGCTCCAGAAGCAGCACTTCCGGGATGGCAAGCGGAGTGATCTTCATACGAACACCTTGTCCTTGAGCAGACCGAGCAGATACTGTCCATAGCCCGACTTGGCCATGGCATTGGCCGTTTTCTCGAGTTGCCCCGCGTCGATCCAGCCATTGCGCCAGGCGATTTCTTCGGGACAGGCTACTTTCAATCCTTGGCGGTGCTCAATGGTATGGATGAACTGGCTGGCTTCCAGCATGGATTCGTGTGTTCCTGTATCGAGCCACGCATAGCCGCGTCCCATGGTCTTGACGCTCAGCGCTCCTTGCTCAAGATACAAGCGGTTCAGATCGGTAATTTCCAGTTCGCCGCGCGCGGAGGGCTTGATCGTTTTCGCCAGTTCGACCACCTGCGTGTCGTAGAAATACAGTCCCGTAACGGCATAACGCGACTTCGGGGCCTTGGGTTTTTCCTCAAGGCTGATGGCACGCCATTGCGCGTCGAACTCAACCACACCGTACCGTTCCGGATCGGTGACCGCGTAGGCGAATACGGTCGCCCCTTCCTGTTTCTGTGTCGCGTCCTGCAGCAAGGAGGCGAAATCGTGCCCATAAAAAATATTGTCGCCCAACACCAGCGCCGACGGCTGATCACCGATGAACTGCTCACCGATCAGGAAGGCCTGCGCCAGGCCATCCGGAGAAGGCTGGATCGCGTAGCTGAGCGAAATACCCCATTGACTCCCGTCGCCGAGCAGTTGCTCAAAGCGCGGCGTATCCTGCGGCGTCGAAATAACGAGTATCTCGCGGATACCGGCCAGCAGCAGGGTACTCAGCGGATAATAAATCATCGGCTTGTCGAAAATCGGCAACAACTGTTTGGAAACCACCTGGGTTGCCGGATAAAGCCGCGTTCCGGAACCTCCGGCAAGAATGATGCCTTTACGTTGGAATTGAGCCATTGCTTATCCTTATTAATATGTGTGCGAAGTGTGCGAATACGGTAATAAATATCAAAACACGCGAGCCCATGTGGAAACCATGACTGCTAGCCAGCACATTTACAACCGAAACAATCGACAGATCACAAGATCCATCCATACAAACACGGCTTAACTTGAGGTCTCCATCAGCATGCGCACTACACCGCTCTCCCAAGCCGGCAGATGCAAGCCGAAAGCGGCTTGCAGTTTCCGTGTATCCAGGCGCGAATTCAGCGGACGCCTGGCGGGCGTCGGATAGGCAGTGGTCGGAACCGGCTCGATGCAGTCCGGCGCGACGCGCATTTGAAGACCGGCACGGCGGGCCTGGTCAATGACGAAGCTTGCATAGCCATGCCAACTGGTTTCTCCGGAGGCCGCCAGATGGTACAGCCCGGCCAACTCCGGTTGGTCCTGAATCGTACGGAGGGCAAATGCCGTCACATCCGCCAGCAGCTCGGCGCCGGTGGGAGCACCTATCTGGTCGTTGATGATCTTGAGCTGGTCCCGTTCCGCCGCCAGGCGCAACATGGTCTTCGCAAAGTTGGCGCCGCGCGCGGAATAAACCCAACTAGTTCGGAAGATGAGATGCTTCGTGCAGCGCGCGACCGCCTGCTCACCTTCAAGCTTGGTCTGCCCATAGACATTCAAAGGCCCGGTGGCATCGGTCTCACGCCATGGCCGGCTACCGGACCCATCAAAAACGTAATCGGTCGAATAATGCACCAGCCAAGCGCCCAATTTCTGCGCTTCGTCAGCGAGAACGCCTGGCGCCAGCGCATTGATGGTCCGCGCCAATTCAGGCTCGGACTCCGCCTTATCGACCGCAGTATAGGCCGCTGCATTGACGATGATGTCCGGAGCAACGCGCCGGACCGTTTCAGCGATGCCTAGCAAATTGGTGAAATCGCCACACAATTCGCCCTCGCACTCGCAATCCAGCGCGACCACCTTCCCCAGCGGAGCCAGGCTGCGCTGCAGTTCCCAGCCGACTTGGCCGCCCTTGCCAAAGAGCAGGATGTTCATTGACTTCTACCGGTGTAATTCTTTTCGAGCCATTCGCGATAAGCGCCCGACTGGACGCTGGCGATCCATTCCTGATGCCCGAGATACCACTGCACGGTCTTGCGAATGCCGGTATCAAAGGTCTCGGCAGGCTTCCAGCCGAGTTCGCGTTCGATCCTCGACGCATCAATGGCGTAACGGCGATCATGCCCCGGGCGATCTGTCACGTAGGTGATCTGCTCCCGATAGCTTTTCCCGTCGTCTCTCGGCCGCAACTCGTCAAGCAGGCCAATGATCGAATACACGATTTCGATATTCGGTTTCTCGTTCCATCCGCCGATATTGTAGGTTTCACCGACTGCGCCCGCCTCCAGTACACGCCGGATCGCCGTGCAGTGGTCACTGACGTACAGCCAGTCCCGGATTTGCTGACCATCGCCATAAATCGGCAACGTTTTCCCGGCAAGGGCATTGACGATCATCAATGGAATCAATTTTTCCGGGAACTGATAGGGGCCGTAGTTGTTGGAACAATTGGTAGTCAACACCGGCAGTCCATAAGTGTGATGGTAAGCACGTACCAGATGATCCGATGCCGCCTTGGACGCCGAATAGGGGCTGTTGGGTTCGTAGCGATTGGTTTCGCTGAAGGCCGGATCATTGGCTTTAAGCGAGCCATAGACCTCATCCGTCGAGACATGCAGAAAGCGGAACGCCGTTTTCTCGGCAGCATCCATCGAGGCGTAGTAGGCGCGCACGCTTTCCAACAGGTTGAAGGTTCCAACGATATTCGTCTGAATGAATTCGCCCGGACCGTGAATCGACCGATCGACGTGGCTCTCCGCCGCAAAGTTGATAACGGCGCGCGGACGGTGCTGCAGGAGCAACTTGTCGATCAGCAACTT
Organism: uncultured Propionivibrio sp.; assembly: GCA_964563685.1. Taxonomy (GTDB): domain Bacteria; phylum Pseudomonadota; class Gammaproteobacteria; order Burkholderiales; family Rhodocyclaceae; genus Propionivibrio. The sequence continues at coordinate 378,601 of CAZLXL010000003.1, read as the reverse complement.
GTCGGCGATATCCCCCTGAACGAAGGCATACCGCGGATCACCCTGCAATTCAGACAGATTCTCAAGATTGCCGGCATAGGTCAGCTTGTCGAGGTTGAGCAGCGGTTCATCAAGCGCTCCAAGCCAATCCAGGATGAAGTTGCTACCGATGAAGCCGGCTCCGCCTGTTACCAGAATCGTCATGTCATTTCCCTTGTCACGTAGAAGTCAGAATCCGATCAGTTATTAACTGTTCCCATCCAGACCCATGCGCCCAGAGAGGCCCAGAAGTTTGACATAAATCGAAAGGGCAAACAAAGAACCAGGCAGCGAAAGAATTGCAGACGTTAGCGTCATTCGCTTTCTCGTCGAATCCCTGCATTACGACATTATCCATTAGCGGAACTCGCCTAACCATTCAATTTGCCGGCAAACACCCACACTTTAGATAGGTGACGCATGTCGCCTCCCTCTTTATTGTCAAACCTATGGAAGCAGGGAATCGGACCCGCTTTCCAACAGGCTGTTTCAAGCGATTTCTCCATTCATGGGAATTGCGTTCCGGCCGGATTCTCCGATGCATGTTGTTTCTTACCTGCAGTTCAGACCATGTAACGCACTATTTAGACAAAACGGGAGCAGAAACGATGATCACGTCAGTTAAAAAGGGGTTTGCGGCAACGCTTGCCTGCGGATTGATGATTTCAGTGGCAAGCGCGGCGGACATTCAGGAACGCAACCTGCGGTTTGCGATTGCGACGAACCCGGGCACGGCGCAGTACGACGGGACACAGAAATTTTCCGAACTGGTGGAGCAAAAGAGCGGCGGCAAGATCAAGGTCAAGATTTTCCCGGGCAATACTCTGGGCAAGGACGTGCAGGTTGCCGCCTCGTTGCAGGGCGGAGTAATCGACCTGAGCGCGATGAACAGCAACCTGCTCGTCGGCATTGCCAAGGAAACCGGGCTGCTCGATCTGCCGTTCCTGTTTGAAAGCGAGAAGGAAGCCTACGCCGTGCTGGACGGTCCGGTGGGGAAGAAAATCCACGCTGCGCTCGAACCCAAGGGGCTGATCGGTCTGGCCTACTTCGATATCGGGTACTACAACCTCCATAACAGCAAGCGCCCGATCACCAAACTCGAAGACATGCATGGACTCAAGCTGCGCGTCACGGAAACACCGATATCGATCGAAACCTTTGCCGCGCTGGGCGCCAACCCGGTGCCGGTTCCGTATGCCGAACTGTATACCGTGCTCGAGCAGAAGATCGTCGACGGCGGCGGCCAGCCCCCGATCAACATGATCGTCGCCAAGTTCTTCGAGGTCCAGAAGTATTACTCGATCAACCGCTACTCCTTTACGCCGCAATCGGTGATGATCAGCAAGAAGACCTGGGACAAGCTTTCGAACGACGAGAAGAAGCTCATCCAGGAAGCGGCGAACGAAGCCTCGCTCTACCAACGTCAGATGTCAGTGAAGCGTTCGATTGACTCGCTCAACGAGTTGAAGAAGACAATGACCATCAACGAAGTGTCCCCGGCGGAGATTGCGCGCATGCGGGAGAAGACAAAACCGGTGGTCGAAAAATTCTCCAAGGAGTACAACGAAGCCCTGGCCAAGGAGATGTTCGCCGAGATTGCCAAGGTGCGCGGCGGCGGTAAGTGATCCAAGAATTCTGACCGGCAGAGCGCAAATGATGGCACCGCTTCCAGATTCAAAAGCGGTGCCGTTTTCAACTCGTGTTGCGTCCTTCATCGTCTCATAAAACAAGGAAAACCATGAATCAAGATGCAAAACACGCCGTCCGGCGTGTGGTGATCGGCCATGACGCCAGCGGCGCTTCGACCGTCATCGACGACCGGGCGGCGCCGAACGTTGTCGTCAGGGAAGCAACGGGCGGCATCGTTTCCACCCTGTTGTGGGTCACGGACGAATCCCCCGCCAAGGTTTCCGGGATGCAAGATACCGCTGACCGGACGATGGGCGTTCCGCCGCCGCGCCAAGGGAGCGCTTTCCGCGTGATTACCTTTCCCCCGTTCGATCCCGCTCTGCACGAGAGCGAGACGATCACCGCCTTGCGCGACTGGGGCATGGAAGGCACGGCGCTGCCGGGGGTTGAACCGCGGCATCCGCACATCCATCGCACCAAGACGATCGACTACATCGTGATCCTCGAGGGCGAGATCGATCTATTGCTCGACAGCGGCGAGGTCCACCTGAAAGCCGGCGACACGGTGATCCAGCGCGCTTCCAATCACGCCTGGGTGAATCGCGGCCAGAAGGACTGCCGTGTGGCCATCATCTTTATTGACGCGGAAGAACCGGAAGAAATTCAGGCGCTCAACGAGAGCCGAATCTGACAGACATATTCCTTTTACAACAGGTTGACCTGCCGCGCTCGAGCGATCGCCTGGGTCCGGTTCCTGACATTCAGTTTGCCGAAAATCTGCGACAGGTACCACTTTGTGGTGTTAAGCGTGATGCTTAATCTTTCTGAGACCTGCTGATTGGTCAGGCCCTGGTTGACCAGTTTGAGGATTTCGCGCTCCATGCGACTCAGACCTACCGGCATGGCGCCGGCAGGCGATATTTTTTCTTCTTCCGCCAGTTTGCCGATCAGTTCTTGGACGAAAACTGGCGCGGCATGACGGATATTGGAAAGAATATCGGACAATACGGTTCCTTCGTCGAGAAAAACACGACAGAACCCCGCGGGGGCTGCGAGTGAGACTGCATTGGCCAGATAGCGTCCGGCGGCAGCATGTTCCCCAAGTGCACGCTTGCACAAGGCCTGCACTACTTGAATGGTTATCAGGCTACCGTTGAAACTCTCCTTGCGCGCATTTTCTTCCAGCGGGCAGAGAACGTTGAGAGACCGGGTCGGTTGATTCCTGGCCAGATAGATACGCGCTGCGAGCAGCTTCACTTCCTCCTGGTCGTGACCAATGAGTGCGCGCAGTTCGTCCAGCGTACGCGCAGCACCAGCGACATTGCCCTCACGCAGCTGCAATTGCGCTGTCACAATTCCGATCAAGCGACGGCAGCGGGTGCTTTCCGGCCATTGCGCTATTTCGCTAGCTTCAGCGAGAGTATTCAAAGCCGCCTCTCGTTCCCCGCTGACATGCTGCAGTTTGGCCAGTGTGCGCAAACCAAGCAGTGCGTAGAACACCATGCCGAGCTGACGTGAAAGATCGATTCCGGTTAGTAACCGGTAACGCGCGGCCTCAAGATCATTCTGCTCGTAGTCAAGAATCCCAAGGCGAATGTAAAGCAATGCCGCGACTGGCGCCGGAGATCCTTTCGTGTCGACATAACGATTGATGCCTTGCTGGCACATGACCCTGGCCTCGCGCAGAAACCCCTGCGCGGTCATCATATGAATCAAGGGGCCCATCGCGTCGACGGTCATGAAATGATTGTCGAGTTGTTGCCCAAGCATGACCCCTTTTGACAGGGTTTCTACAGCCTGGACACGTTCGCCAATCAACCCTTGAGCCTGTCCGAGGAGGCTCAGCGCATAGATTCTGAAAAACGAGGCGCTGTCCCCGAGACACTGAAGAGCAAGTTTGGCGGACACGCTTGCATCGCGCGGATCTCCCCAATTCAGGGCAATGTAGGCATGAATCGCCGCCAGCATTCCCCGCCGCTGCAGCGGATCATTCCGGGATTCCAGATCGCGTGCGATCCGGGCGTAAGGCTCAGCCTGGGCCGTCTGTCCATTCAGATAAAGCGTCCACGCCCGGTAGCAGGCCAGGTCACTGTGCGTGCGTATCAGCTCGTCGGGCAGCTCGTCGATCCAGGCACGCAGTTTGGATAACTCGCCGCTCGCGAGCACGTCGTCGGCGAAGGCGCGAAAGAGACGCACAGTTGCCGGGTAATCCCGGGCAGCCAGGGAATGGCGAATGGCCTCCTCGCCGAAAGCGTTGGCTTCATACCACTCGCTTGCCTTGAGATGTTGCCGCCGATTCTCTGCAGAACTTGTTTCCGCACGCAGGAATTCGGCAAAAAGCTGATGGTAGCGATACCACTGCTGGGTATCGTCAAGACGCAACAGGAACATGTTGGCCCGTTCAAGCCGGCTCAGCATAGCGCGGCTGTCGCTGCTTCCTGTAACGGCATCACACAGCCCCTCACAAAAACGGTCGAGCGCAGAGGTATGCAGCAGAAAATCCTGCACCTCAATGGGCTGCTGGCTAAAAACCTCCCGGCCAGGTACTCGAGCACGTGACGGTGCTGCCCGCTGAACGAGCCAACGCGATGAGCAAAGTTTTCCAGAGACTCGCTGTCGCACGAATTCTTCAGTGACAATGCCGCCATTTGCAGGCCTGCAATCCAGCCCTCTGTTTTTCGATCGAGTGTAAGTACCAAGTGGTCGTTCAGGGAAAGTCCCATCGTCTGCTCAAGGAAGCGTGACGACTCTTCATGCGAGAAACGCAGATCATCCAGGTCGACTTCGCACAGACGCTGTTGCAGACGCCAGCGCGCCAGTGGCAAATCAGGTACATATCGGCTGATCAGTACGAGACGCAACCTCTCTGGCATGTGCTCAATAAGAAAGGTCAGAGCAGCCTGGATTTCCGGTGAGGAAATGACGTGATAGTCGTCAAGAACAAGGACGATGGGGGCTTCTGCATTGGTCAATTCGCCGATCAACGCACTCATCAGATCGTTTGTAGCAGGGAGTTGCAATCGCCCCATCAGAAAAATCGAGGTCAGCCCGACATCCGGCGCGACCGATTGCAGCGTCGTGACCAAGTGATAAAGAAAGCGGATCAGGTGGCTGTCCTCTGCTTCCAGTGACAGCCAGGCAATTCGATACTTATCGGCCTGCGCTCGCAAGGTATTCGAGACCAGCGTGGTTTTACCGAACCCGGCTGGCGCGCAGATCACGGATAAAGGCCTAAGCAGGCCAGCAATCAGTTTTTCCTCCAGGCGCGGGCGACTGACGATCCGCACGCACTGCGCAGGCATGCTGATTTTTGCGTTGATCAGGGCTGGGATAGGCTGAAGCGTCATTTCTTCCGGAATTTCGTGGAAACGAGAGCTATCCGTCCCGGTCGGAGCCCAGCACATTCACCTTCATGGCCACGGGGGCATGACCATGATTGAGCGGCCCGCCGCATCGCCCGGTACGAACCTGCGCTCCGGCCTGCAAGGCTTCCCGGACATAGATGCGCGCATTTTCCACGGCGTCCGCAAGCGAAGCCCCCAAAGCCAGATGAGCGGCAATGGCGCTTGAAAGCGTACATCCCGTTCCGTGAGTGTTCGGACTGTGGATGCGCGGCGCTTTCATCCAGACTTTCTCCCCGCTTCCGGTCATCAGAAAATCAATGACGGTTTCTCCCGGCAGATGCCCTCCTTTCAGCAACACGGCTCGCGCGCCCATCTCCAACAGAGTCAGGGCGGCCGGTTCCATGTCCTCGACAGAGTTCAGCGGACGACCGACCAGAAGGGCCGCCTCATCCAGGTTGGGAGTGACGAGCGTTGCGCGGGGAAACAAATCACGCACCAGGATGTTCATGGCCTCCTGCTCAATGAGGACCGCGCCGCTGGTGGCTACCATCACGGGGTCGAACACGACATTCTTCAAAGCGTGGCGATCGATGGCTTCACTCACTGTGACCACGATTTCAGGCGCATGCAACATGCCGATCTTGACGGCATGGGCCCCGATATCTTCAATAACCGCGTCAATCTGGTCGCGTAGCATCTGGGGGGGAATACCGTGAATGGCACGGACGCCGCACGTGTTTTGTGCGGTAAGCGCAGTGATCGCGGTCATCCCATAGCACCCCAGCGCGGCAAAGGTTTTCAGGTCGGCCTGGATACCCGCGCCGCCTCCGCTATCGGACCCCGCAATCGAGAGTACTCTGGGGTATTCGTACTTGAATGTTTCAATGCTCATTCCATCACCTTGTTTTCAATGCCTCAGCCGTCTCGCCATACAAGCCTCATACGGCTTCAACGCGGTGCGGAACATGCAGAGGACGCGAACCGTTGCCCGGTCCCTTTATTTCGTAATGGGCGAATTACGCCCGGAGTATTGATCGCTCATGCGGTACACCGCTTCGACGAAGCGCGCTTTCGGATTCTGGCGGCAGAATCGCTCGATATAAAGTTCGACGGTCGAGTTCGAGACATCCGAAACTTGCTGGCGCTGATTGGCATAGTTATGTCCGCTCAGAAAACCGCGCGCCCAGGAAACGAATTCCCGGCGCAGTTCCTGGTCGTCCTTCGATTGAACCCAGGCGGTGCATGAATCGTCCTCGAACCCGAGAATCTTCAGCGGTGCGGCCATGGTGCTGGAGTTCACGACCACCGCAAACAGAAGCAGCGCGGCCGACAATGCAAACCTTTTACCCAACATTGATTCCCCCGTACGTCTCGTTGCAGGAAACGAGTATAACCGCTAGCGCTCACGGGGAAACATCTCTGGCGAAGCAGGAAAATTCTGGCTGCCGGCCAAAATAATGCAATGTGTCCACAACCCGGCTCACTTAGCTTTCCTGCAATGGCGAGGTATCATCTCCACATTCACATTCCGGGCATGGAACTGTAACCGGCCGACGCGCCCACGTTCTCGAAAGCCCGACAATCAGCGAGAAGATGATGGAATCCCACATTCTGGATATTTCCCACGTTATTCAACTGTCCGTGGCCCCCGTATTTCTGCTGACGGCCATTGCGACCATGATCAATGCGATGAGCGGGCGTCTGGGACGGATTATCGACAGACGCCGATTGATTCAGGACCGCTTTCAGAAGGCCGACGAGTCACATGCGGATCAATTAAGGCTGGACCTGGAAATGCTGATCAGACGGAGCCGCATGATTTACCTCGGAATCCTTTTCTCCGTTCTTGCCGCCTTGTTCATCTGCCTTGTGGTGGCCGGCGCCTTTGTAGGAGCGCTGGTCGAAGTTGAACTGTCCAAGCTCGTGGCCGTGGTTTTCATCCTGGCCATGAGTTCAATGATCGTTTCGTTGGGTCTTTTTTTGCGCGAAGTCTATCTGGGCGTCAGCTCGGGGGTAAGTTTCGTCGTCGAAGCTAAGCCATACGACAGATAGGTCGCTGTCGTCCTTTCAGCAAGCTCAGCATTCAGGGGAGAAAGAAATTGAAAAAACTCAAGCTTGGCATTGTCGGTTGCGGCTTTCTCGGCAACATCGTAGTGGATGCATGGAAGAAAGGCTTGCTGGAGGAATACGAAATCGTTGGCTGCCTGAGCCGCTCAATGGAGTCCACCCGGGCTTTGTCTGCAAAGGCCGGCTGCGCCGCCTGCGCCGATCTGCAAGCATTGCTGGCGCTGCAGCCGGATTACGTGGTCGAAGCGGCCTCTCCACAGGTTGTGAAGGACATTTCGGAACAAGTCCTGCGCAACCGGGCCTGTCTCGTAGTGCTGTCGATCGGCGCGTTTGCCGATGATGCTTTATACAGCCAGGTCAGCGAAACCGCCCGCGCGCACGGCACTCGTGTTCATCTGGCTTCCGGTGCCATCGGCGGTTTCGATGTATTGCGCACAGCGGCCTTGATGAGCGACGTACAAGCGAGCATTACCACGGAGAAAGGCCCTTTATCGCTGCGCGGCACACCTGTATTCAAGGAGAGCCTGCTTACCGATAGCGAGAAAAGCCAGGTGTTTTCGGGAACGGCCAGGGAAGCCATCGCGAATTTCCCTACCAAGGTGAATGTGGCCGTGGCGACTGCGCTGGCCACCGCGGGTGCAGAAAAAACAGGCGTCACCATCCGCAGCGTCCCAGGCTTCCAGGGCGACGATCACCGCATCGAGGTAATCGGCGAAGAAGTTCGCGCGGTCGTGGATATCTATTCAAGAACCAGCGCGATTGCTGGCTGGAGCGTTGTGGCCTTGCTGCGCAACCTGGTTTCGCCCATTGTTTTCTGAAGACAAATCCGGGGTGGTATCCTTGCGCCCCACTCTGTCCGGTTTGAATGAACCGCCCTATTAAGACTGATCGTGATTTCAGGAAAATGATCATGCCTGCCAAAGTAACCAAGGTGCGCTGTCCGCAATGCGGCGGCGAATCGCTCTGGAGCAGCGAAAACAAGTACCGCCCCTTCTGTTCCGAACGCTGCAAGCTGATCGATCTGGGCGCCTGGGCCTCCGAGTCCTACCGCGTGCCGGTGCAGGAAGAATCGCTGGACCCGCTGTCCGATCTGCCGAAGGCCGAATGATTCTGAAAAAAAGCAATTAACCACGGCGAACACAGCGCGCACAGCAAAAACCTTGAGTGCAGCCTTGTCGTAGATGACACACATCGGGGAATAGAACAGGTCTGTATAAGATCACCAGCCGCGCAACAGCGCGATCCCGTGCGCTCCGTGTTCCTGCGCTGTGCCAAGCAGTTCGGGGCGCATGCCGCCGAGCGCAAAAACGGGAATCGTCGCGCGTTCGATCATTTCGCCAAACACGTTCCAGCCCAGACCTTCGGCGTCGGGATGGCTGGCCGTCGGCAGTACCGGGCTGAGTACGGCGAAATCGATGCCCAGCGCAACGGCGCGTTCGAGGTCGTGCGCGGTGTGGCAGGACGCGGCTGCCCAGGCGAAATCGGGCCGTTGTTCCAGCGCGTGGAGTTTTCCTGAGGAGAGATGCAAGCCGCTGGCGCCGAGTTCGGCGGCCAGTTGTTCATCGTCGTTGATCAGGATGCAGGCATCGGGATAGAGCCGGGCGAGTTGCATGACGGCAGCGGCGAAATCTTTGCGTGCGGTTGTGGGCAAAGTCTTGTCACGGACCTGGAACAGCCGCGTTCCCGTCAGCAGCGCGTCGCGCACCCGTTGCAGTTCCTTGTCGATGCCGTTCTCCGCGGCGTTGGTAATGGCGTAGGCCGGGGGTAAGGCGAGCGCGCGCAGGATCGGGCCGTTGGCCGGCAGGACCGGCGTGACGACGGGGGTCTCGCCCAATCGGGTCCATACGATGCCGGTGTGTTCATGCGGATGGATGTCGTCTTGCCACTCCGTAACGCGAAAAAACTTCAGGCGCACTCGGGCGTGCGGATAGGTGAATTCGCGGCACAGCCAGGGAGCGGCCTGTCTGATCGTGATGCCGAGTTCCTCGTGCAGTTCGCGCACCAGCGCGTCGCGGAACGATTCGCCAGCTTCGAGCTTGCCGCCGGGAAATTCCCAGTAGCCGGCATAGACCTTGTCCGGCGGGCGCTGCGCGAGCAGGTATTCGCAGGCGCCGTTCCTTTTGCGCAGGAGGATGGCTGCCGAGACTTCGACGGTGCGCGTCATTTTGTTTTCCGGGGGCGCTTGTTCTTGCGCGAACCGGCCCAGTCCTTGGCGAATTGCCAAGCCACGCGTCCGCTGCGCGAGCCGCGCATCAGCGCCCAGTTGAGCGCTTCGCGTTCGGCGTGCGCAATCTCGGCCTCGCTGCAGCCGAACGAGCGCAGCCAATGGGCGACGATGTTGAGGTAGGCGTCCTGGTCGAACGGGTAGAAGGAGAGCCAGAGTCCGAAGCGTTCGGACAGCGAGATTTTTTCCTCGATGGCCTCGCCCGGATGGATTTCTTCGCCGACGCTGTGGCTTTCCAGGTTTTCTCCGAAATACTCGGGCATCAGGTGCCGGCGGTTGGAGGTGGCGTAGATCAGCACATTGTCTGGGGCGGCGGCGATGGAACCGTCGAGCACGACCTTGAGCGATTTGAAAGTGGCATCGCCGGCGTCGAAGGACAGATCGTCGCAGAAGATGATGAAGCGCTCGGGCCGGTCTTCGATCAGGCTGACGATGTCGGGCAGGTCCACGAGATCGTGTTTCTCGACTTCGATCACGCGCAGGCCACGCGCCGCGTAGGCATTGAGCAGCGCCTTGATCAGAGAGGATTTGCCGGAGCCGCGCGCGCCGGTGAGCAGGACGTTGTTGGCCGGGCGCCCGGCGACGAATTGATGGGTGTTGGCGGCGATGCGCTCCTTCTGCTCCTCGATATCCTGCAAATCTTCCAGGCGAATGTTCGAAGGGTGCGGAACGGGTTGCAGATAGCCGGTCGCCCCGTGCTTGCGCCAGCGGAAGGCAATGGCCGCATGCCAGTCGGGCAGGGAGGAAGCGGGGGGCAGCAAGGGTTCAAGACGTTCAAGCAGGCGTTCGGCACGTTCCAGGAAGGTGGCGAATCGCAGGAGAGGGTCGCTCATGGGGCGGTATACTCGCTCGATCGGGAAATCCAAGACTTTAGCCAAACCATGATCAAAAGCCAAACGACGCGCCGCCTGCTGCCTTTCGCTTTCAGCCTGCTGCTCACCGCCTGCGCCACCGTGCGCGAGGTGTCTCCAACAGCCTGCCCGGTCTGCCTGGTATGCGCACAATGCCCGGCGCCAACGCCCTCCGAGCCGCCTGCGCCGCCCCCTCCCGCCAAGCCGATGCAGCCCGCGCGCTGGAGCGATCTTCCGGGGTGGAGCGACGACGATCTGGCGGCCGCCTGGCCCGCCTTCCTGCAATCCTGCCGGGGAATGGCCGGACGACCGCACTGGCCGCAATGGCGTGGGGTTTGCGCCGAGGCCCGCGAACAGCCGGGCAAGGATGTGCAGGCGATTCGCCGGTTTTTCGAGACGCATCTTGAACCCTTTCTGCTGACCAATTCCGATGGGACGACCAGCGGCCTGGTCACGGGGTACTACGAGCCGCTGTTGCGCGGTTCGCGCGAGCGCACGTCGACGTACGCGCAGCCGGTGTTCGGCGTCCCGCCGGATTTGCTGACCATCGACCTGTCCGATGTGCTGCCGGAGCTGAAGAACCTGCGTTTGCGCGGGCGTTTGCAGGGCAACAAGGTCGTGCCTTACTACTCGCGCAAGGAAATCGCCGCCAAAGGACTGGAGAAGAGTTTCCCGGAGCGGGTGCTGTTGTGGGTGGATGATCCCGTCGAACTGTTCTTCCTGCAGATACAAGGGTCCGGGCGGGTCAGGCTGCCGGATGGCAATCTGGTGCGCCTCGGCTATGCCGACCAGAACGGCCATCCCTACAAGGCCATCGGGCGGGTGCTGGCCGACCGGGGCGAGCTGCCCATCGAACAGGCGTCGATGCAGGGCATCCAGGCCTGGGCGCGGGCCAATCCGGATCGTCTCGACAGCGTGCTCAACGCCAACCCGAGCTATGTCTTTTTCCGCGAGGTGCCGGTCAAGGGTAATGGCGATGAGGGGCCTCAGGGAGCCTTGGGCGTGCCCCTGACGCCGGAGCGCAGCATTGCCGTCGATCCGCGCCATGTTCCCCTGGGGGTGCCGGTCTTCCTGTCGACCACGCGCCCGAACTCGAACGTGCCTTTGACGCGCCTTGTGCTCGCGCAGGATACCGGCGGCGCGATTCGCGGCGTGGTGCGCACCGACTTCTTCTGGGGTTTCGGCGCCGAGGCCGGGGCGCAGGCGGGCCGGATGAAGCAGTCCGGGCAGATGTGGGTGCTCTTGCCTCGCGTCACTGCGGGCAGGCCATAACGCATGGTCAAACGCACGGACAACGAATGCACGGCAGGCACGTGCACCTTCGGCACCAACTCGAGGGAAATGGCTTCATGACAGACAAGCCGCCGCACGTTGAAGAACGCTGGTACCTTTATCTCATCGAATGCCAGTCTGGCGCGTACTATGCGGGCATCACGAAGAACCTCAGCGCGCGTTATCAGGCCCACGCGTCAGGCACCGGCGCACGTTATACGCGGGCCAATCCCCCTGTTCGCCTCCTGGCCCACGCCTCTTTCCCTGATCGCTCAAGCGCATCCCGGGCCGAATGGAGAATCAAGCAATTGCCGCGCGAGAAGAAAATGACGTTTCTGCTCGAATCGGGCGGGACGGTCGTCCCGCCGCAAACCGTTCAAAAGATCTAACCCACGAACGGCTTTTCTCCTCGCGGTTATACCTGCATGCCCCGTCTGCGATTCTTGCAGCGCCTTCGTTGCGGCCAGAGCTGCCGCCGACACGCCATGTGCCCAAAAAAATGCCGTTCGGGGTAGATCGAACGGCATTTCAGACAATCTTCAGCGCTGAAAGTACGCGCCGGGAAAATCAAATCAGCGATATTCGTCCCAGTTGATGTTGCGCATGTCGCCATGGCGGAGGAACTGACGGTGCATGGCGATCCCCATCGACAGGGACATCGGCTGATGGCTGCCCGGCCCGACCAGCTTCAGATAGTCGCGCAGTTGTTCGCGATAATCCGGATGCGCGCAGTTGTCGATGATCAGTTGCGCGCGTTCATGCGGATCCTTGCCGCGCAAGTCGGCAACCCCCTGCTCGGTCACGACGATCTGCACCGAATGCTCGCTGTGGTCCATGTGCGAGGCCACCGGGATGATCGCCGAAATCTTGCCGCCCTTGGCTGTAGAAGGACACGAGAAGATCGACAGATAGGCATTGCGGGTAAAGTCGCCCGAACCGCCGATCCCGTTCATCAGGGTCTTGCCCATGACGTGCGTGGAGTTGACGTTGCCGCCCAGATCGATTTCGATCGCCGTGTTCATCGATACGATTCCCAGCCGCCTGACGATCTCAGGATGGTTTGAGATTTCCTGCGGCCGCAACAGAATGCTGCGCTTGAAGAAATCGAGATTGCCGGTAACCTTCTGCATCATTTCCGGACTGAGGGTCAAGGCGCAGGTCGAGGCAAACTTGCAGCGGCCGTTTTCGAGCAGCGGCACCACCGAGTCCTGCAAGACTTCGGTATACATTTCGAAGGGAGGAATTTCGCTGCTCTGGCCCAGCGCCGCCAGCACGGCATTGGCAATATTGCCCACCCCGGACTGGAGCGGCAGGAATTGTGCCGGAATCCGTCCAGCACGCATTTCCGCGGCCAGGAAGTCGGCCACGTTCTGCCCGATCCTGTCGGTCACCGGCGTCGATTCATCAAACCCGCCGCTTTCGTCGGCAAGATTGGTGAACACCACGCCGGCAATTTTTTTCGGATCAACCACGCAAATCGGCGACCCGGCCCGGTCCGAGGGGCTAAACACAGGAATCTCGCTGCGTGCCGGAGGATCCTGCGGTTCGAAGATGTCGTGCATGCCCAGCAGCGACGATGGATGCTTGGCGTTGAGCTCGATGATGATCTTGTCGGCCAGGCGCATGTAGGTGTTCGATGCGCCAACCGACGTGGTCAGCACGACACCGCCGCCAGCGGTCAGATCGCAGGCCTCCACGACGGCCCAGTTGATTTTTCCGAGCGCGCCATAACGCGCGCTTTGCGGCACCATGGACAGGTGCATGTCGAAAAACCGCACATTCCCGGCATTGATCTGCTTGCGCAGGGTGGCATTGCCCTGATAAGGAGTACGGAAACTGATAGCTTCCGCTTCAGCCAGCGCTCCATCCAGCGACTTGCCCGTCGAAGCGCCGGTCAAAACGCCAACCTTGAATGGCCGGCCGGCTTCGTGTTCGCGGCGAGCCCTTTGCGCCAGGGCATAGGGCACAGCCTTGGCAGCCCCCGCCGCAGTGAATCCGCTGAAACCGATGTTCTGACCGTTCTGGATCAGTTCCGCAGCTTCATCGGCGGTAAGAATCGGAAATGGTAACGACATGATGAAATCTACTCCTCAGATTGGAATGAAAAAACGGCATGACGGAAAGCGCAGCACACAAACGAGTGCATACAGCACTGCAGCAGTTTGGGGAAATACATGCTGTCGACATGTAAAACGGTGGCCGGAGTGCCAATCGCGCTGATCTGCATTACAAAAGCCAAGACTGACAAGTTTCCGCATCTGTATCCAACAGTAATTCTGCCAGTCTCCAGATCCGGACAAGGGGAACGAGTAGGGGATTTGCCGCAAGGGAAACATGATGCAGGCAGGAAATCTAACGCTCATTCCGGCCGGAGAGGGAGGTTGCATTTGCTGGCACTCGCCATCGGCGACAAGGTCTGGTGATTATAGCCGTGCAGAATCATGGGGGCAAACCCGCAACCCCATCACCGGCAACGGAAATTGTGCAAAAGAAATGACGAAAAAATAGCTTTACTTGCCGAATACTTGTTGCTAGCATCTAAAGTAGATTATCTATAAGTTCGCTAACTACTAATTATTCAAGGGTTTTTTTGTAAGGGGTGGCGATTTGCAACTCGATTTTTCGATCTTCAATCCCAAGGCACGCTCCCTGATCGGACTGGATATCAGTTCTTCAGCCGTCAAGATGGTTGAGTTGGCGAATGATGGCAAAGACGGATACAGAGTCGAGCGTTATTCGATCGAAGTCTTGCCACGGGATGTCGTTGCCGATGGCAACATAGTCAACCTCGAAGCTGCTGCCGAGACAGTCAAGCGTGCCTGGAGAAAACTGGCCACCTCGACGCGCCTTGTTGCCGCTGCGCTTCCGGCCTCTCACGTGATCACCAAGAAAATCATCGTGGCCGCCGGCCAGAGAGAAGAAGAGCTGGAACTTCAGGTTGAGTCCGAGGCCAACCAGTACATTCCCTTTGCACTGGATGAAGTCAATCTCGATTTCCAGGTGGTCGGCCCTGCGCCCTCGTCTCCGGAAGAACTGGAAGTCCTGATCGCCGCATCGCGCAAGGAAAAGGTCGAGGATCGTGTGGCCGTCGTGGAGTCAGCGGGCCTCAAGCCGGTGGTCATGGACGTCGAGTCCTACGCGATGCTGGCTTCATTCGAGCTGATTGAAAAGCAGTTTCCGGATGAAGGCAAGGGCCAGATCGTCGCCCTGATCGATGTCGGTGCCAATGTAATGAACCTGACCGTCATGCGCGACGGCCAGCAGCTTTATGCACGTGAACAGGCTTTCGGGGGCAATCAACTGACTCAGGACATCGCCCGTCTATATGGAATGCCTTTCGAAGAGGCTGAAGCGGAAAAACGCCGGAACAGCCTGCCCGACACTTACGAAGCCGAACTCCTGCAACCGTTCGTGGAAAGCATGGCGCTTGAGGTTACCCGTGCCCTGCAGTTTTTCTTTACCTCAACACAATTCAGCAAGGTCGATCATATCGTTCTGGCCGGAGGCTGCGCGGTACTTCCCGGTGTAGACGAAGTGGTCGCCTCGCGCACGCAGATCAATACGATCATCGCCAATCCATTTGCCAACATGGTCCTATCCGACAAGGTTCGCGCCAAAAGCCTTCTGGCCGACGCATCCTCATTAATGGTGGCATGCGGACTCGCCCTGCGGAGGTTTGACGAATGATACGCATCAATCTTCTTCCGCATCGGGAAGAAAAACGAAAGGCCAAACGCCAGCAGTTTTACGGTCTGCTCGGCCTCGTCTCGATTCTTGCCTGTCTTATTGTGTTTCTTGTCTATACCATCATCGACGGTTACATCGTCGATCAGGAGGCCAAGAATGATTTTCTGAAAAAGGAAATCGTGCAACTGGACAAAGAAATCGACCAGATCAAGCGACTCAAGGAGCAGACCCAGGCCTTGCTTGCCCGGAAACAGATAATCGAATCCTTGCAGCGCGACAGAGCCGAGGCGGTTCGTCTGTTGAGCGAACTCGTGAAGCAAATGCCGGAGGGTGTTTATATCCGCTCGGTCAAACAGGATGGCGCAAGAATTGTCCTGATCGGATATGCCCAGTCAAATGCCCGTGTTTCCACATTCATGCGCAACATCGAAGCCTCTCCATGGCTGGAAAGACCTCAACTTGTGGAAATCAAGGCCGTTACCGTCGATAAGCGTCGCCTCAATGAGTTCAGCTTGAACGCTTTCGTGAAACGCAATCAGAACCAGGAGGAGCCCAAGAAATGAAACCCTCCTCTCTGGCAAAAATGGACATCAAGGCCATCCTGAATGATTTCCAGAATCTCAACCCGAAAGACGTGGGCGCCTGGCCCCTGGCTCCGCGCATTGCCGCCTTGCTGGGTCTTTTTGCCCTGATTCTGCTGGCCGGCTGGTGGTT
Source organism: uncultured Propionivibrio sp. (assembly GCA_964563685.1). GTDB lineage: Bacteria > Pseudomonadota > Gammaproteobacteria > Burkholderiales > Rhodocyclaceae > Propionivibrio. The sequence continues at coordinate 362,795 of CAZLXL010000003.1, read as the reverse complement.
CTGGTGGAACGAACAATTGGAAACCCTGACCCTGCGACAGCAGGATGAGATCAAACTCAAGGAAGAATTTGTCGCGAAAAAGACACAAGCGGTCAATCTCGACTTGTACGTGCAGCAGCTGAACGAGATCGACCGGTCTTTCGGTGCCTTGCTCAAACAATTGCCCAACAAATCTGAAGTCGAATCCCTGCTTATCGAGATAAACCAGTCTGGCATGGGACGCGGCCTGCAGTTCGAGCTGTTCAAACCCGGCCAGGAAATCATCAAGGATTTCTATGCCGAGTTGCCCATCAATGTGCGCCTGACCGGGACGTACCATGATTTTGGCGCGTTTGCCGGCGACATTGGCAAACTATCCAGAATCGTAACGCTGAACAATATCTCGATCACGCCAAACCAGCAGGCCAAGGATGGAACCCTGGTCATGGATGCGGTTACGAAAACGTTCCGCTATCTGGATGATGAAGAATTGGCCGCCAAGAGGAAAGCGGCACAAGCCGCCAAGGGTAAGAAGAAATGAGAAAATTTCTTGTCTTAGCCAGCATTGTCCTGGCCTCCTGTTCGAGCAGCGGAGATCATGAGGATTTGCGCCAGTGGATGAATGATGCCGCCAAGGACATCAAGGGAAAAATCCCCCCGCTTCCTCAAGTAAAACCCTTTGAACCCGTTGCCTACGATGTTGGCAACCTTGTCGACCCGTTCAAACCAGCAAAAATTGGTCCCGAACGGAAAAAGGGCGGGGGCAGCGGCGCGCAACCTGATTTCGACCGGCCCAGAGAGCCTTTGGAAGCCTACCCTCTGGAGTCGCTTAAATTCGTTGGTCTCATGACCAGGAAAAATTCGTCTTACGCCATCATCCAGGTTGACGGATCCTTGTATCAGGTCAGAACAGGCAATTATCTCGGACAAAATTTCGGAGTCATTACCAAAATCTCGGAATCAGAAGTTGCCCTGAAGGAGTTGGTTCAGGATGCGGCAGGAGACTGGATTGAAAGAGTGAGTTCCCTGCTGCTGCAGGGACAGGAGGGAACAAAGTGAAACAGATCAAATACTACATGCTTGGTTTTGCCACGATGCTCATGCTGCCTTTTGCGGCAGCCAACGCTCAAGGCCTCCAGTCGAATTCCATCGAATCGATGAAAGTTGCCCAGCAGGGTGGCGTACTTAATTTAAAGCTTACGTTCAAGGACCCCTTGAACTCCCCTCCATCCGGTTTTAGCGTGGCAAGTCCGGCAAGAATTGCACTTGATTTCGTCAACACCACGAATGGCCTGGGCAAGAACAGCATGACCTTCAATGAAGGCGATCTGAGAAGCGCAAACGTAGTCCAGTCGGAAGGTCGCACGCGCCTTGTTCTCAATCTGAATCGTCCCATGACTTATGAGACGACCATTGAAGGAAACAACCTGCTGCTCGCTTTAACGCCAAGCGCAGGTAAAGCCTGGCAGGAAGGAGGCGTAGACAGGCCGGTCGAGCATTTTTCGCAGGCCCAGCCGACTCAGGGTTCAAACAGCATCCGTGACATCGCATTTCGCAGAGGGAAGGATGGGGAAGCACGCATTTCCGTCGACATGAGCGACCCCAATGCCAGTATCGATATCCGTCAGCAAGGACAGCTTCTGATCGTGGACTTCATCAAGGTGAATGTTCCCGAGGCCCTGCGCAAGAAACTGGATGTAACAGACTTCGCGACACCGGTTATCTCGTTAAGCACGGTCCAGCAGGGGATGAACTCGCGGATTACCATTACACCCAAAGGACTCTGGGAACACAATGCTTACCAGACGGACAATCAGTTCGTCATCGAGGTCAAGCCGATCATCGAAAACCCCAACAAACTGGTACAGGGTACGCGCGGCGGCTACCAGGGCGAGAAATTGTCGCTCAACTTCCAGAATGTCGAGGTTCGGCGTCTGTTGCAGGTGATCGGCGAATTCACCGGCATGAACATTGTCGTCAGCGATTCCGTAGGCGGTGCGATCACGCTGATTCTGAAAGATGTGCCATGGGATCAGGCGCTGGATATCATCCTGCAGCAGAAGGGGCTTGACATGCGCAAGAACGGCAATGTCATCCTGATCGCTCCGCGCGAGGAAATTGCCACCAAGGAAAAACTCGAATTCGAATCCAAGGCACAAATCGGCGACCTGGAACCCCTGCGCACGGAAAGCTTCCAGATGAATTACATCAAGGGGGCCGATGTCAAGAAACTGCTCTCCGACCCGAAACAGACGCTGCTGTCCAAACGCGGCAGCGCCCTGCTGGATGATCGTTCGAACATCCTCTTCGTTCAGGACACGCCCAGTCGTCTTGACGATGTCCGAGCCATGATTGCCAAGGTCGATGTGCCGATCAGGCAAGTGATGATCGAAGCACGGATTGTCGAGGCCGAGGATACGTTCTCGAAAAACCTTGGCGTACGTCTCGCGACTGGCGCCACCACCCGGACAACCAATACGACAACGGGAACCACCACAATAACCAACTCGAGCACGCTGGCGGCCATCAACACGGCAACCCGCACCAGCCAGATGGGTTCGGTCAATTTGCCGGCCACTCCGCGAACAGGAACCGCAGGAACATTTGCTTTGTCGCTGTACAACAGCGACTACACCCGTTACATCAGTGCGGAAATATCCGCTCTGGAAGCAGATGGAAAGGGCAAGATCATTTCCAGCCCTCGCGTCATGGCAACCAATCAGATTGAAGCATTGATTGAACAGGGGGTGGAAATTCCGTATCAGCAGGCAACGAGTTCCGGAGCAACCAGCGTTTCTTTCCGCAAGGCGAACCTGTCGCTGAAAGTCAAGCCGCAGATCACCCCGGACGGCAGGATTGCCATGACCCTGGACATCAACAAGGACACTGCCAACACGACGTTGTCAACCGGCTCAGGCGTGGCCATTGACACGAAACACGTCAAGACAGAGGTTCTTGTCGAGAATGGAGGCACTGTAGTTATCGGGGGTATTTATACCGAGAAGACAACACAAAACACCAGCAAGATTCCCGTTTTTGGTGACCTTCCCTATCTGGGCTGGCTCTTTAAAAACCGTGAGTGGATCAGCGACAAAACCGAACTGCTGGTTTTCATAACCCCCAAGATTGTGAATGAGGGCTTGGCTCTGAGATAAAGAGTCATCTATAAAAAAACCGGCTCGTGCCGGTTTTTTTTTGCCGTATTTTTTGTCCAGACGCTACGGTAGAATGATGCAGTGAATAAGCAATCGGAAAATATCTATCTGGTGGGTCTAATGGGAGCAGGCAAGACGACTATCGGTCGCTCGCTTGCCAAACGCCTCGATTTATCTTTCATTGATACGGACAAGGAAATCGAGGCGCGCACCGGAGTCAGCATCCCGACGATATTTGAAATCGAAGGGGAAGATGGTTTTCGCAAACGCGAATCCCAGATCATCGCCGAACTTTCGGCACAGCGAGGCTATGTAGTTGCAACAGGTGGTGGCGGAATACTCCGCGCCGAAAACCGTGCCAACATGTCCGCAAGCGGCTTTGTAATCTACCTGAATGTGCCGCCCCGTACCTTATGGGAGAGAACACGCCACGACAGAAACCGTCCCTTGCTTCAGGTTGCGGATCCTCTTCTCAAGCTGAATGAGTTGTTCTCGATCCGGGACCCCTTGTATCGCGAAGTAGCGAATCTGGTTGTCGATGGCGGAAGGATGAACGCCCAGGGTGTGTTGCAATTCCTCCTCAAGGAAATTGCCGAGAGATGGAAATCCTGAACACTGCGCTGCCTGTCGCTCACACCTGACTGTTCTGCACATGTCCTTACTGCTTCCCTATGCGGTCTCTTCACTAAATACACGGGGCAGGCTTGTCCATGAGCCCCCCCCAACATACCGCAGCGAATTCCAGCGCGACCGCGACCGCATAGTTCACTCGACAGCTTTCCGCAGACTTGAATACAAGACGCAGGTCTTTGTAAACCACGAAGGAGACCTTTTCCGCACCCGCCTGACTCACAGTCTTGAAGTAGCGCAAATTGCACGCGGAATTGCACGCACATTGCAACTCAACGAAGACCTTGCAGAAGCGATATCGCTTGCCCACGACCTGGGCCATACGCCCTTTGGCCATGCGGGTCAGGATGCACTGAACGATTGCATGCGCGAACATGGGGGGTTTGAGCATAATCTGCAAAGTTTACGTATCGTTGACGCGCTTGAAGAACGTTATGCCGGCTTTGACGGCCTGAATCTGTGTTTTGAAACGCGAGAGGGAATTCTCAAGCACTGCTCGCTCGACAATGCCGAAAAGCTGGGGGAACTCGGCGAGCGTTTCATCAACCGGCTCCAGCCCTCTCTTGAAGCACAAATATGCAACCTGGCCGATGAGATCGCCTACAACAATCACGACATTGACGATGGCCTGCGATCCGGTCTGATTTCCCTTGAGCAGTTGCAGGAAGTTTCACTATTCCAACGCAATCTGGAGCGCGTCAGGTCTCAATATGCAAACCTAGGAGACCGGCGCCTTGTGCACGAAACGATCAGGCACATGATCAACGCACTGGTTTGCGATCTGATTCAGACGACAACAGACAACATTTCCCGATGCCAGCCTCGTACGCTTGAAGAGGTCCGGCAAGCAGGCGTTCTGGCAAGCTTCTCGGAAGGCATGCGGGAAGCTCAACGCGAAATGAAGCGTTTCCTGAGAAAAAATCTGTATCAGCACTACCAGGTACTGCGCATGACACGCAAGGCTCAACTGATCATTGGCGAACTATTTTCTGCTTTCATCAGCGATCCACGTTTGCTGCCCGAAACATATCGCAGCGATGAACACCAGGCACGACGGGTGGCCGACTACATTGCTGGAATGACGGATCGCTTTGCCATCAAGGAATACCGCAAGATTTTTTCCACCGGCGAGATGTGACCTCGACCGAATCAGGGGCCGAGCGGGGAGCGCACAACGTCCCTACTCACAGTAGGTTGAGGGTGGTTTCCCGATAACGGAAAAATAAAAATGCCGTTCAGCCCAGACTGAACGGCATCATCAACAGCACGGCCAATTTATGCGCCAAGCTGATTCAGGATTCAGCTCCCTTTGAGAGCGACGAAAACCTCTTCAAGCATTTTCTTCGCATCACCGAACAACATCCGGTTGTTTTCCTTATAGAAAAGCGGGTTATCCACTCCCGCATAACCAGACGCCATGCTACGTTTCATCACAATGGAGGTCTTGGCTTTCCAGACTTCAAGTACCGGCATGCCGGCAATCGGGCTGCTCGGATCTTCCTGGGCAGCCGGGTTGACGATATCGTTGGCGCCGATGACCATCGCCACGTCGGTTTCCGGAAAATCTTCGTTGAGCTCGTCCATCTCGAACACGATGTCGTAGGGCACTTTGGCTTCGGCAAGCAGCACGTTCATGTGACCGGGCATGCGGCCAGCCACAGGATGGATGCCGAAGCGTACATTGACGCCCGCCTGTCGCAGGAAATCCGTGATTTCATAGACCGTGTGTTGCGCCTGGGCTACAGCCATGCCATACCCCGGGACGATGATCACGTTCTTCGCATCGCGCAACAACTCGGCTGTTTCGAAGGCCGAGACAGGGGTCACCTCGCCTGCCGGTTCAGCGCCATCACCCGCCGGTTTCGCCGGAATGGTGCCGTCCGAGCCGAAGCCTCCGGCGATCACGCTGAGGAAATTGCGGTTCATCGCGCTGCACATGATATACGACAGGATTGCGCCGCTCGAACCGACAAGCGCCCCGGTAACGATCAGCAGATCGTTGCTGAGCATGAAGCCGGTGGCCGCCGCAGCCCAGCCCGAGTAGCTGTTGAGCATCGACACGACGACCGGCATATCCGCACCGCCGATGGCCATGACCATGTGGATACCGAAGAGCAGCGAGATGACAGTCATCACAAACAGGGGCAGCATGCCTTCGGCGATCGTCGCGGCATTCAGGAACTCGCGTCCGAAATAGATGACGGTCAGCAGGCCGATCAGATTGATGAAATGCCGCCCCGGAAGCAACATCGGCTTGCCGCCGATTTTTCCGGACAGCTTGCCGAAGGCAATGACTGACCCCGAGAACGTGATCGCGCCGATCAGGATACCCACGTAGATCTCGATTTCGTGGATGATCTTCTCGGCGCCGCTAAAGACGATCGAGGTATCGACATAACTCGCAAATCCCACGAGACAGGCGGCCAGGCCGACCAGGCTGTGCATCAGGGCGACGAGTTCAGGCATTTGCGTCATCTGCACAACGCGGGCAGCGTAAAGGCCGATCGCGCCGCCGACGACCATGGCGCCGACAATCCACGGGATGCCCGCCGCACCGACGCGCTCGCTGAACAAAGTCGCGAGTACAGCAATGGCCATGCCGATAATCCCGTACAGATTACCGCGGCGAGCGGTCTCCTGATGGGACAACCCTCCCAGGCACAGAATGAAAAGAATGGTCGCTCCGAGATAGGAGACGATAGACAGACCTTGTGACATGTTGTTATCTCCTTATTTGCGGAACATTTCGAGCATGCGCCGGGTAACGGCAAAGCCACCAAACATATTGATCGTCGCCAGGGCGATCGCCACGATGGACAGCCAGCGGATCACCTCATCAGGGCGTGAAAGATCAACAGATAGCGGTGGTGCAATCTGCACCAGCGCGCCAATGGCAATAATGCTGCTAACCGCGTTGGTCACGCTCATCAGAGGCGTGTGCAACGACGGGGTCACATTCCAGACCACCATATAACCAACGAAGCAGGCCAGAACGAAAACCGTGAAGTGGCCTAGGAAGGCCGCCGGCGCGTAAGCACCGATCAACCAGAACAGAATCGCGCCAATGCCGAAGAAAAAAGCCATTTTGCCGACCGGCATGGGTTCTCCGCCACCGTGCCCGTGCGAGGATTTCTTGGCTGCGATGGGTGCTGAAGCCGCGGCCGGCTGTGCCACCGGAGTCGGGATATTCGGCGGTGGAGCGGGCCAGGTGATCGCCCCCTCCTTGATGACCGTCAAGCCGCGTATTGCATCGTCTTCCATGTTGACGTTGATCTGTCCATCCTTGGTCTTGCAAAGCTCTTCGGTCAGGCGCAGCAGGTTGTTCGCATAGAGCGTCGATGACTGCTTGGCCAGACGGCTGGGCAGATCGGTGTAGCCTATGATGGTGACCCCGTGCTTCACCACGGCCTGGCCGGGTTCGGTCAGCTCACAGTTGCCGCCCTGCTCTCCGGCCATGTCGACGATGACACTGCCAGGACTCATGCTCTGCACCATCTCGGCGGTGATGAGCTTGGGCGCAGGTTTGCCCGGAATCAGGGCAGTGGTGATGACGATATCCGCTTCCTTGACCTGCTTGGCGTACATTTCCCGCTGAGCCTGCTGGAAGCCCTCACTCATCACTTTGGCGTAACCACCGCCACCAGAGCCTTCCTCCTCGTAATCGACCTTGACGAATTCGCCACCCAGCGATTTGACCTGATCGGCCACTTCGGCGCGGGTGTCGTTGGCGCGCACGATGGCACCCAGATTGGCTGCGGTGCCGATGGCCGCCAATCCCGCCACCCCCGCCCCGGCGACGAAAACTTTTGCCGGCGGGACTTTTCCTGCGGCGGTCATCTGTCCGTTGAAGAACCGGCCGAAGGCGTTCGCGGCTTCAATGACGGCGCGGTAGCCGCTGATGCCGTTCATCGACGTCAGCGCATCCATCTTCTGGGCACGGGAGAGCAGGCGCGGCAGGCAATCGATAGCCAGGACAGTAGCCTTCCTGGCGGCCAGTTGCTGCATCAGATCAGGATGCTGCGCGGGCCAGATGAAACTGACCAGCGTGCCGCCTTCACGCAGCAAGCCCACCTCATCGGCATTCGGGCCACGAACCTTGAAAACGATATCGGATGACGCCCAGAGTGCAGGTGCGCCATCAATAATTTCGGCGCCCACTGCACGGTAAGCGTCATCGCTGAAATTCGCATGATCTCCGGCTCCGGATTCGACGGACACCCGGAATCCAAGCTTGATCAGCTTTGCAACAACCTCTGGAACCGTTGCAACACGCTTCTCCCCAGGAAAAACCTCACGTGGCACTCCGATACTCAATGTCATTAGCCTCTCCATAATTCGATTCATAAAAGTTGAGAAGCTGCCGCCAGGGCAACTCCTCTTCTCAGCATCAAATGCAAATGATCAACAAAACGACTGGAACAATAAAAATCGAATTTCAAACACTAGCATAGAGCCGAAAGCACAAGCCAGAGCTATCCGATTGATTCGAGACTTGTTGTAATTAATTACTATCTATCGAATTAAGGATTACTTTAACATGCATTACCCGCCTGCAAAAGCACACGGGCCAGCACCGACAACTGCAGGTCATTCAGTCCTTGCAAGCCTCGACAAGGATCCGCCCCTCTTTGGTGCGCCCGCTCCATCTGTGAATTCAGTACAAATATCCAGAAGAGATATCCAATGCGCAACAAGGGGCGCAAAAAGCCCTGCTTGCTCCATTGACAACATTACAAACCGGCCCTTCCTCCCGATCAAAACACCATGCCCCAAAAAGGGTCCAAGCATGAAAAACGCACCGTCTAGGTGCATCGAATTCATTGTTTGTGAAGAGAAATTTTCGCGCTATACTTTTTGGTCGCCCATCAATAGCGCCAGCTGGTTAGTACCGGCTTTTTTTGACGTTTGGGTATTCGCATCTGTGCTGTTTCACTGTTTTATGAGGATTCGAGCGTGATGAATTCCGCTGCACCTGAACGGCAAGGGCTGTACGACCCGGCCAACGAGCACGACGCCTGCGGTGTCGGTTTTGTAGCCCATATCAAGGGCCAGAAAAGCTACTCGATCATCCAGCAAGGGCTGCTGATCCTGAAAAACCTTGACCACCGCGGTGCAGTCGGCGCCGATCCGCTGATGGGTGATGGAGCAGGCATCCTCATTCAGATTCCGGACACGTTCCTCAGGGAAGAAATGGCCAAACAGGGCGTCACTTTGCCGCGCGCCGGAGATTACGGCGTCGGGATGGTTTTCCTGCCCAAGGAATCGGCTTCTCGCCTGGCCTGTCAGGAAGCCATCGAACGCGCGGTTCACGCCGAAGGCCAGGTCGTCCTCGGCTGGAGAGATGTCCCCGTGGACCACAGCATGCCCATGTCCCCCACCGTGCGCGCCCTGGAACCGATCATCCGCCAGGTTTTCATTGGCCGCGGTTCGGACGTCATGGTTTCCGACGCACTCGAACGCAAGCTGTACATCATCCGGCGCCGTGCCGCCAACGCCATCCGTTCGCTCGGACTGGAACACAGCAAGGAGTTCTACCAGCCTTCGATGTCGGCCCGGACCATTGTATACAAAGGGTTGCTGCTGGCCGATCAGGTCGGGGAATATTATCTCGACCTCAAGGACCCGCGCTGCGTTTCCGCGCTCGCGCTGGTTCACCAACGTTTTTCGACCAACACGTTCCCGACCTGGCCGCTGGCGCACCCGTTCCGCATGATCGCGCACAACGGCGAGATCAACACCCTGCGCGGGAACTACAACTGGATGCGCGCCCGGGAAAAGGGCACATCATCCCCTTTGCTCGGCCCTGATCTCGACAAGATCTGGCCCTTGATATATCCCGGTCAATCGGACACCGCGTCCTTCGACAACGCGCTCGAACTGCTGGTCATGGGCGGATATTCCCTGGCCCATGCCATGATGATGCTGATTCCCGAAGCCTGGGAAGCGCACACGCTGATGGACGAAAAGCGGCGCGCTTTCTATGAATACCACGCAGCGATGATGGAGCCGTGGGATGGCCCGGCCGCCGTGGCCTTTACCGACGGACGCCAGATCGGCGCGACTCTGGACCGTAACGGACTGCGTCCCGCAAGGTATCTGGTTACGAACGACGATTTCGTTGTGATGTCCTCGGAAGCCGGAGTTCTGCCGATTCCCGAAGAAAAGATCATCAAAAAATGGCGCCTGCAACCGGGCAAGATGTTCCTGATCGATCTGGACCAAGGACGAATCATCGACGATCTGGAACTGAAGGAAACGCTATCGCGCCAGAAGCCCTACCAGGACTGGGTGGCGCGCATCAACATCAAGCTGGATGGGCTGGAAGCACACGTTGATGCCACGCCGCCCCAGTGCGAGGCATCGCTGCTTGATCGCCAGCAGGCCTTCGGCTATACGCAGGAAGACATCAAGCTCATTCTCGAGCCAATGTCGAAAACAGGAGAAGAAGCCGTCGGCTCGATGGGTAACGACTCTCCCATGGCCGTCCTGTCCAGCAAGAACAAGCCGCTCTACAACTATTTCCGGCAACTGTTTGCCCAAGTGACCAATCCGCCGATCGACCCGATCCGCGAGCAGCTGGTCATGTCACTGGTCTCCTTCATCGGCCCCAAGCCCAATTTGCTGGGCATCAATGAAATCAATCCGCCCTATCGGCTGGAGGTTTCCCAGCCCGTGCTGACCTACGCCGACATGGCCACATTGCGCAACATCGAGTCCTACACGGATAACAAGGTGCATTCCGCGGAACTCGACATCTGTTACCCGCTGGCCTGGGGCAAGGAGGGGGTCGAAGCCCGCCTGGCATCCTTGTGTGCCGAAGCACAGGATGCTGTCCTGGGCGGCTGCGGACTGCTGATCGTTTCGGACCGCAAACTGGACAAGGATCACGTAGCCATACCCGCACTGCTGGCCACTTCGGCAGTACACCAGCATCTGGTGACCCAGGGGCTGCGTACGCGTGTGGGGCTGGTGGTCGAAACGGGGTCCGCCCGCGAGACACATCATTTTGCGGTGCTTGCCGGTTACGGCGCGGAAGCGGTACACCCCTACCTGGCACTGGAAACGATCGAGCAGATGGCAGGGAGCGACAAAAAGGAACGCGAGAAAGCCATCAAGCACTTCATCAAGGGAATCGGCAAGGGCCTGCTCAAGGTCATGTCGAAGATGGGCATCTCGACCTACATGTCGTACACCGGCGCCCAGATTTTCGAAGCCATCGGGCTGCAGAAAAAAATGGTGGACAAGTATTTCACCGGAACCTCCTCGCAAATCGAAGGCATCGGCGTATTCGAAGTTATGGAAGAAGCCATCCGTTTGCACAGGCAGGCCTTTAGCAACGACCAGGTCATGGAAAACATGCTCGATGTCGGCGGCGACTATGCCTTCCGGGTGCGCGGCGACGAGCATATGTGGACACCCGATGCCATCGCCAGGCTGCAGCATTCGACACGCTCGGGAAAATACGAGAATTACAAGGAATACGCCCAGATCATCAACGACCAGTCGCAACGCCACATGACGCTGCGCGGGCTGTTCGAGATCAATCCCGCTGGCCCGGCCGTGCCGTTGGAAGAAGTCGAACCGGCCAAGGAGATCGTCAAGCGTTTTGCGACGGGAGCCATGTCCCTGGGGTCGATTTCAACCGAGGCACACACCACGCTGGCAATCGCCATGAACCGCATCGGCGGCCGCTCCAACACCGGGGAAGGCGGCGAAGATCCGGCACGCTTCAAGCCCGTCAAGCCCGGCCAGATGGTTTCCGACATCATCGGCAAGGGGCGTATCGAACGCGATTACCAGCTCAAAAAGGGCGACAGCCTGCGTTCGTCGATCAAGCAAGTGGCGTCGGCGCGTTTTGGCGTGACCAGCGAATACCTGCTCAATGCGGACCAGATCCAGATCAAGATGGCGCAAGGCGCCAAACCGGGTGAAGGCGGTCAGCTCCCGGGCCACAAGGTCAGCGAGTATATTGGCTTCCTGCGCCATTCCGTCCCTGGCGTCGGGCTGATTTCACCGCCCCCGCACCATGACATCTATTCGATCGAGGATCTGGCGCAACTGATTCACGACCTGAAGAACGCCAACACCAAAGCCTCCATCAGCGTGAAGCTGGTTTCCGAAGTGGGCGTGGGTACGGTAGCCGCGGGCGTGACCAAGGCCAAGGCCGACCACCTGGTAATCGCCGGCCATGACGGCGGCACGGGCGCCAGCCCGTTGTCGTCGATCAAGCATGCCGGCTCGCCCTGGGAACTGGGCCTCGCCGAAACCCAGCAGACACTGGTGCTTAACCGCCTGCGCGGCCGGGTGCGCGTGCAGGTCGACGGACAGATCAAGACCGGCCGTGATGTTCTGATCGGAGCGCTCCTCGGAGCCGATGAATTCGGTTTTGCGACAGCGCCCCTGGTCGTTTCGGGGTGCATCATGATGCGCAAGTGCCATCTCAATACATGCCCGGTCGGCGTCGCCACCCAGGATCCCGAATTGCGCCGCCGGTTTACCGGCCAGCCGGAGCATGTGGTCAATTTCTTCTTCTTCGTCGCCGAGGAACTGCGCGAGCTGATGGCGCAGATCGGCGTACGCAAGATGGATGAACTGATCGGACGCACCGATCTCCTGGACATGCGCAAGGGAATCGAACACTGGAAGGCCAAAGGTCTCGACTACAGCCGTATTTTCCAAACCCCGGCCAGGGATGCAGGACAACCCGTTGCACACTGCGAAACGCAGGATCACGGACTGGACAAGGCACTGGACAATCAATTGATCGAACAGGCCAGGCCGGCGCTGGAAAAAGGCAAGGCGGTGCGCATCGAGCAGCAGATACGCAATGCCAACCGGACAGTGGGCGCCATGCTGTCCAGCCGTCTGGTTGAAAAATATGGACATGCCGGCCTGCCCGATGACAGCATTTACATCGCGCTCAAAGGCACGGCAGGACAGAGCTTTGGCGCGTTCCTGGCGCACGGCATCACGCTCGACCTGGTCGGAGAAGGCAACGACTATGTCGGCAAGGGCCTCTCTGGCGGACGCATCATCGTTCGCCCCAGTCCGGTGTTCAAAGGCGAATCCAGCAAGAACATCATCGTCGGAAACACGGTGCTGTACGGAGCCATCGAGGGCGAAGCGTACTTCTCGGGAGTTGCAGGGGAACGTTTCGCCGTACGCAATTCCGGAGCCACCGTGGTGGTCGAAGGAGTGGGCGATCATGGTTGCGAATACATGACCGGCGGCACTGTTGTCGTGCTGGGCATGACCGGGCGCAATTTCGCCGCAGGGATGTCCGGAGGCGTGGCCTACGTACTCGACGAAGACGGGAGTTTCGCATCGCGCTGCAACATGGCGCAGGTTGCGCTCGAACCCGTTGAAGAGGAACGCAATGCCCGCAAGGGAAGCTTTTCCGGAGATGAGCTGGAAGGTCATGGCCAGGTAGACGTTCATCACCTGGGCATGGCGGACGAAGATCTGCTCAAGAGTCTGGTGGAAAAACACGCGAAATTCACGGGCAGCCAGCAGGCCCGGAAGATTCTTGAGAGCTGGGCGGACTACCGCGCCCGCTTCGTCAAGGTCATGCCACACGAATATCGTCGCGCACTCATTGAAATGGCTGCGCAAAAGCAATTGGAGGCCGCTTAAATGGGAAAGCCGACTGGTTTCTTGGAGCGTCAGCGTCTGTCTGAGGCTTACGAACCTGTAGAAAAACGCCTGAAGCATTATCGCGAATTCGTCGCCACGCTCAACGACGAGCAGGCGCGCGTTCAGGGTTCACGCTGCATGGATTGCGGCATTCCGTTCTGCAACAATGCCTGTCCGGTCAACAATGTCATTCCCGACTGGAATGACCTGGTTTATCGCGGCAACTGGCAGCAGGCACTGGAAGTTCTGCATTCGACCAACAACTTTCCGGAATTCACCGGACGGATTTGCCCGGCGCCCTGCGAAGAAGCCTGCACGCTCAACATCAACGACGAAGCCGTGGGCATCAAGTCGATCGAGCACGCCATCGCCGACAAGGGCTGGCAAATGGGCTGGATCGTTCCCAAGCCGGCCAGGCAGAAAACCGGAAAAAAGGTGGCCATCATCGGTTCCGGTCCGGCAGGACTGTCGGCTGCGCAGCAATTGGCGCGCGCCGGTCACGAGGTAACCGTTTTCGAGAAGAACAGCCGTCCGGGAGGCCTGCTCGGCTACGGAATTCCCGACTTCAAGCTGGACAAGTTGCTGATCGAACGCCGCATCAGGCAAATGGAAGCGGAAGGCGTGGTTTTCCGCACCCGGGTAATTGTCGGCAGCAAGGAGGTGCCCAAGGGCATTATTTGCGATGCCGAGGAGCATATTGCTGCGGATAGAATCCACAAGGAATTTGACGCTGTGATTCTGGCGGCGGGATCCGAAGTACCGCGCGACCTCCCTGTTCCGGGACGAGAATTGAAAGGAATTTACGCAGCGCTCGAATTCCTGATTCCGCAAAACAAGCAGGTCAGCGGCGGAAAAGCCAATCCGATCAATGCCAAGGGAAAAAATGTGATCGTTATCGGCGGCGGCGACACGGGCTCCGACTGCGTCGGGACGAGTTATCGCCATCGTGCCGCATCGGTCACGCAATTCGAATTGCTGCCCCAGCCGCCGGAACAGGAAAACAAGACGCTCACGTGGCCCTACTGGCCGCTCAAGCTGCGCACATCTTCCTCGCACCGGGAAGGCGAGACGAAACGCGTGTTCTCCATCGCCACCAAGGAATTCATTGGAGAAAATGGCGTTCTCAAGGCACTGAAAACCGTAGATCTGGACTGGAAGGACGGCAAAATGACCGAGATCGCGGGCAGTGAAAAGATACTCCCGGCCGATCTCGTTTTCCTGGCCATGGGCTTTATCAGCCCGGTTCCGAGCCTGCTCGAATCTTTCGGCGTGGAACGGGATGCCCGGGGCAATGCCAAGGCTACGACCGACGGCGCAGGCTGTTATGCGACCAATATCGCCAAGGTTTTTGCTGCGGGTGACGTACGTCGCGGGCAATCCCTGGTCGTCTGGGCCATCCGGGAAGGCCGCCAGTGCGCACGCGAGGTCGACACCTTCCTGATGGGTTCAAGTTCCCTGCCGCGCTGAACAACCGGAACACGCCAAGGCAATAACAGACGCCGCTCTGGTTTCAGCCGCGCCGCCGAACCGGAAAACCGCATTGCTGTTTGACAGTAATGCGGTTTTCTTTGGCTTTGAACGCTGCTATGGCATAGTAGCGTCTGCTTTGACGGAGGGTGAAAAATGAATCCGGAATTACAAAAATCCCTGCAGGTGACCACTCTGTCCAACTCACTGGATGGCTACATGCTGATCATCCTGCTCATCATGATCCTGGCGGGAGTCCTTGGTGGAATTGCCAATTATTTCCTGAGTGACCGGCATGGCGACCCGGAACGCAGGGAATGGGGGAAATACCCCATTCTCGGCGTGATAGCAGCGCTGACCGTGCCGCTCTTCCTGAACATGCTTTCCAGCAACCTGCTTGAGGCTGCACGTACCCGTCCCGTCGATTTCTTCGTTTTCGCCGGGTTCTGCCTGATCTATGTCGTGGCCTCGCGCCGCATCTTCGAAAATGTAGCCAACCGGCTGCTCGGTCAGATGGACCAGATGAAGCGGGAAATGAACCAGATCCGCAACGCGCGTCAGGATTCCCCGGTGACAGGCCATGATGAACCGGCGGCAGCCAGTGACATGCCCCTTCCTCCTCTCGCTGCAAGACCCGAAGCAGTGCGTGAATCGCTCACATACAACGATGTCGAGATCATGCGCGCCCTGTCCGAGGAAAGTTACGTTTATGGCAACCTGACCGGCTTATCCGACAAGACCGGTCTGGCGCGCGATCTGGTCAGCACGCGCCTGGGCACACTCAAAGGCCTGGGACTGATTGAAACGCGCATTAACGACAAAAGCGTACTGCACTGGTACGTTTCGCCCAAAGGCAAACAGATGCTGGGCGAAATTCTCGCAGGGCAGGAAGATCGCTAGAACTGGCAACAAAGGTTACAGAATGAATATCGTCATCCTCGCAGCGGGACAGGGCAAACGCATGCATTCGAATTTGCCCAAGGTGCTGCACCCTCTGGCAGGCAAGGCGCTTGCTGCACATGTCATCGATACGGCACGCAGTCTCTTGCCGCAAAGCCTTTGCCTGGTCTACGGTCACGGCGGCGACATCGTGCGCTCGGCGCTGGACGCGCCGGACCTGTCATGGGCACTGCAGGAACCCCAGCTCGGCACCGGCCATGCCGTTCAGCAGGCGCTCCCTCTGCTGGAAGCATCCGGCACGACCCTCGTCCTTTATGGTGACGTTCCGCTGATTCAGGCGGAAACCCTGAAACGTCTCCTGCAAGTCGCGGAAGATGGCCTGGGCATACTGACCGTCGAATTGGACGATCCGCAGGGCTACGGCCGCATCGTGCGCAACACCACGGGACAGGTCGTACGCATCGTCGAACAGAAAGACGCCACGGCCGAAGAGCGCCGCATCCGCGAGATCAACACGGGCATCATGGCCATACCGACTGCGCGCCTGGCCGAATGGCTGGCACGGCTGTCTAGCAACAACGCGCAAAACGAGTACTACCTGACTGACATCGTCGGCATGGCCGTGACTGAGAACATCCCGGTGCGCACCGCTCATCCGGAACATAAATGGGAAGTCCTCGGCGTCAACAGCAAGGTGCAGCTGGCCGAACTCGAACGCATCGTCCAGCGCTGCACGGCCAATCAGCTGCTGGAGCAAGGGGTGCGTCTCGCTGACCCCGCACGGATCGATGTACGCGGCAGCCTGGAATGCGGCCGCGATGTATTCATTGACGTCAATTGTGTATTCGAAGGCCATGTCGTACTCGATGAAGCGGTCGAGATCGGCCCCAATTGTGTACTGAAGAACGCCCGTATCGGAGCGGGAACGCGCCTCGCCGCATTCACGCACATCGAGGATGCGGTGGTCGGAGCGGACGGCATGATCGGCCCGTTCGCCCGTCTGCGTCCGGGAACCGAACTGGCCGAGGACGTGCACATCGGCAATTTCGTCGAAATCAAGAAGACCCGGATTGCCGCGCACTCGAAAGCCAACCACCTGGCCTATATCGGCGATGCCACGATTGGCAGCCGCGTGAATGTCGGGGCGGGAACGATTACCTGCAATTACGACGGCGTAAATAAACACCGGACAATCATCGAGGACGATGCTTTCATCGGCTCGGACACGCAGCTGGTGGCCCCGGTGACGGTCGGCCGCGGCGCGACGCTGGGAGCAGGAACGACTCTGACCCGTGACGCCCCCCCCGACACGCTGACCATTTCGCGCGCTAAACAGCAGTCCGTACCCGGCTGGAAAAGGCCGGTCAAGGCCGCAAACGCCAAAGACAAGGAATAGGACCCTTCGGAACATTCCGGTTTTCACTCAACGCCCAACGGAAATCAATCATGTGTGGCATCGTTGCCGCGGTCGCTGACCGCAATATCGTTTCGGTTCTACTCGAAGGCCTCCGCCGTCTCGAATACCGTGGATACGACTCGGCGGGACTGGCGCTGATCAACGCGACCGGCCTGCAGCGTCTGCGCGCCGTCGGCCGCGTCGCGGAACTTACGACGCAGGCCGATGAAACCGGGGCCGCCGGCAACACCGGCATCGCCCACACACGCTGGGCAACTCACGGCGTTCCTTGCGAGCGCAATGCCCACCCGCACATTTCAGGCGGCCTGGCCATCGTGCACAACGGCATCATCGAGAACCACGAGATGCTGCGAAATCGGCTGAAGGGTGAGGGCTATGTATTCACATCGGAAACCGACACCGAGGTGGTCGCTCACCTGATCGCCTCCGAATTGCAAAAGAACCCGGATTTCTTTGCCGCAACCCGCTCCGCAATTGCCCAGCTGCAGGGCGCCTATGCGCTGGCTGTCTTGCGCGAATCGGAACCTGAACGGGTCATCGTGGCCCGCGAGGGTTCGCCGCTTCTGCTCGGACTTTCAGATGAAGGCAATTACGCGGCATCGGATGCCTCCGCACTGCTGCAGGTCACGCGGCGCATCGTTTATCTTGAAAACGGCGATTGCGCCGAATTGACGCGTACGGGTTATCGCATCACCCGCGTCGACGGAACGCCCGTTACCCGCCCAGAGACTGAATCCCATCTTTCCGCCGATTCGGTCGAGCTCGGACAATACCGGCATTACATGCAGAAGGAAATTTTCGAACAACCGGTGGCCTTGTCCAACACCCTCGAAATGCTGGGCACGGCGCGCAGCATTCAACCCGGACTGTTCGGAGCCGACAGCGAGAAAGTGCTCAAGGAAGTCCGCCAGGTACTGATCATCGCCTGCGGCACCAGCTACCACGCCGGACTTGTCGCACGTTACTGGCTGGAAGCCCTGGCCGGCATCCCCTGCAACGTGGAAGTCGCCAGCGAATACCGCTACCGGAAATCGGTGGCCGACCCGCAGACGCTGGTTGTCACCTTGTCGCAATCCGGGGAAACCGCCGATACACTGGCCGCGCTGCAACATGCCAAGTCGCTCGGCATGAAACACACCCTGTGCATCTGCAACGTGCCGGAATCCTCGCTTGTACGCGAGAACACCCTGCGCTTCATCACGCGCGCTGGTCCGGAGATCGGCGTGGCATCGACCAAGGCATTCACCACGCAACTTGCTGCCTTGTATTTGCTGACGCTGGTCATGGCCAAATTGCGCGGCCGTTTGACGGCGGAAACCGAAACAGCCGAACTGCAACATCTGCGCCATCTGCCCATCGCCGTCGCCCGGGTGCTTGAACTCGAACCCCAGATACAAGCATGGGCCGAACGATTTGCCATGAAACAGGACGCCCTGTTCCTCGGACGCGGCCTGCACTATCCGATCGCGCTAGAAGGCGCGCTGAAACTCAAGGAAATCACCTATATCCACGCCGAAGCCTACCCGGCGGGCGAACTGAAGCACGGCCCGCTGGCCCTGGTGGACAAGGACATGCCGGTGATCGCTGTGGCACCCAACGACACGCTGCTGGAAAAGCTCAAGTCCAACCTGCAGGAAGTACGCGCACGCGGCGGCGAATTGTATGTGTTTGCCGACGCCGACAGTGAAATCCCGGCGACGGAAGGCGTACACCTTCTGCGCCTGCCCGAACACTACGGACAACTCTCCGCCCTGCTGCATGTCGTTCCGTTGCAGCTACTGGCCTACCATGTGGCGCTGGTGCGCGGCACCGACGTCGACAAACCACGCAACCTGGCCAAGTCGGTCACCGTGGAATAACGCACTCGGCCCCCGGCACCCCACTCATTCGCGGCAAAAAAAAGCCGGAGCAATCACGCTCCGGCTTCTGACTTTCCAGGGTACCCGTCAAACGATGCCCTGGGCAATCATGGCGTCGGCCACTCTCACGAAGCCAGCCACGTTCGCGCCGGTCAGGTAGCTTACGGTACCGTCCGGACGGCGTCCGTGCAGGAGGCATTCCTCGTGCAGGTTGCGCATGATGTTGTGCAAGCGCGCATCGACTTCGTCGCGCGACCAGAACAGGCGCATGGCGTTCTGGCTCATTTCCAGGCCGGAAGTGGCCACGCCGCCGGCATTGCTGGCCTTGCCGGGAGCAAAAAGCACGTTGCTGCTCTCGAAGAACTTGACTGCATCGAGCGTCGTCGGCATGTTCGAGCCTTCGACAACGCAAATCACACCGTTCTTGACCAGTGCCTTGGCGTCTTCCTTGTCCAGTTCGTTCTGGGTCGCGCACGGCAGAGCAATATCCACGGGCACATGCCACGGACGCACATTGGGGATGTATTCCGCGCCGACCTTCTTGGCGTAGTCGCTGATGCGGCCATACTTGACGTTCTTGATCTCCAGCAGCTCAGCCAGTTTTTCCGGAGTGAAGCCGGCTTCATCAACGACCGTGCCGTTCGAATCCGAAGCGGTCACTACCTTGGCGCCGAGCGCCATTGCTTTTTCGATGGCATATTGCGCTACGTTGCCCGAGCCGGACACGCCAACGCGCAAACCCTCCAGGTTGCGTCCCTTCTGCTTGAGCATTTCCTCGGCAAAGTAGACTACCCCGTAGCCGGTGGCTTCCGGGCGGATCAGCGAACCACCGTAGCTCGGGCCTTTGCCGGTAAATACGCAATCGGTGCGGTTGCTGAGCTTCTTCATCATGCCGGTCATGAATCCGATCTCACGCTCGCCGACGCCGATGTCACCTGCCGGCACATCCGTATCGGAACCCAGATGCCGGAACATTTCGGTCATGTAGGCCTGGCAGAACCGCATGATTTCCTCATTGCTCTTGCCCTTGGGATCGAAATCGGAACCGCCCTTGCCGCCGCCCATGGGCAGCGTGGTCAGGGCATTCTTGAAAGTCTGCTCAAGCGCCAGGAACTTCAGGATCGAGAGGTTAACGGTCGGGTGGAAACGCATCCCCCCCTTGTAGGGACCAATCGCCGAGCTGTGCTGGATGCGATAGCCACGATTGACCTGCACTTCACCCTTATCGTCGGTCCAAGCGACGCGGCAAATGATGATGCGCTCGGGCATGAGCATGCGTTCGAGCAGACAGTTCTTTGCATATTTCGGGTTTTTCTCAACGAAAGGCCACAGGCTTTCCATGACCTCGGTCACGGCCTGCAGATACTCCGGCTGATGCGAGCTTTTTGCAGCGATAGAACCCAAAAATTCCTCAAGCGATTGGTATTTCACGTCACATTCCTCAAGTAGTTTTGATTAGTAGGATATAAAGCCGAGGCGGATTATGCACACAAATCAGGCGGATTGCATCAAAAAAATCACAAGTTGGTGCATTTTATGCAGCAATTTATGGATTTTTCCTTTTTTGGTGCATCGCGGTGCCGCAATAACCCCAAAATGGAGGCGCACGCTAAAGGACGTAAAACGCAACGGAGATGAAATGCGCCAGACTGCCGCCCATCACAAACAGGTGCCAGATACCGTGCCAGTGTCTGAAACGGGTATCGAAGGCATAGAAAACAATGCCCAGGGTATACAGCACGCCCCCGGTGGCGAGCCAGACAAATCCGGCCATTGCGATCCTTTGCAGCAGCGGATGAAGGGCGACAAGAATGATCCAGCCCATGACCGAATAAATGATCAATGACAGAATCCGACGCTCGCTCCTCGGCTTGAATTCCTGGAACATGCCAATTCCGGCCAGTCCCCAGACTATCCCCAACAGCGACCACCCCCACGGGCCACGCAAGGTAACCAGGCAGAACGGTGTATAGGTGCCGGCAATCAGCAGATAGATCGACAGATGATCGAGCTTGCGCAGTACAGCCTTTGCCCTGCCCCGCACGCTGTGATAAAGCGTCGACGCGCTATAGAGCAAAACCAGTGTGCCGCCGAACACCGACGCTCCGACAATTTTCATCGCGTCCTCCCGAAGCGAGGCCATGATGATGAGTGCCACCGCGCCCGCGACCGACAGTAGTGCTCCCACGAAGTGGGTCCAGGCATTGAAGCGTTCGCCGCGATACATGAATGATCAGCTCCAGGAAAAGAACCTAATTCCCTGCCGGAACAAATTGCACCGCAGGCCTTCCAGCGGAGACAGGCAGGGAAATGCATTTACAGTGACAGTGGCCACTGGCGCCTTCGCAAATAACCACAATTCCTGCCCGGGTAAAGAATGATACTCTCGAGTTTACCGTTCCGTACCCAATCGCAGGAATTGCATTGCGCGGAACCCCTGGTGGCACGGCAGACCAAGCGGTCCGCCCACATTCAGGAGCCTGAGTATGCGTGAATTCTTTTCCATGCTGACCGGTTTCATTGTCGAACACTGGGAAATCCTGGACATCTTTTTCGTGGTGTTCGGACTGGTCATTTACGTCAGCGCATCGCATTCCTTGAACCAGCGCCGCCACCCCTCCGCAGCCATTGCCTGGGTTCTCGGCATCCTCACGGTTCCCTATATTGCGCTTCCGCTATATCTTGCATTCGGCAGCAGGAAAATGGCGTTCCCCCGTTATTTTTCAGTCGAACGACCGGCCACCGTTTCAGCCCCCAATGCCTTTCCGACCATGGCGCGTTCGTTGCAACTGGGAGCGGCCATGGGGTTGCCGGATCCGGTTTCCTACGAAAAGCTGAACATCCACGAAGACGGCACCGAAGCCTTGCAGGCCCTTCGCCGGATCATTGGCGGAGCCAATTCCAGCCTGGAAATTTCCACTTTTCTTTTGGGTCGGGACATCTTGGGCAATGAGATAGCAGGATTGCTCATGCAACGCGCACGCGCGGGTGTCAGCGTACGCCTGTTGATTGACGGCATAGGCATTTACATGGGTGGTTATCCCGACCTGAAAGAACTGAAATGCGCCGGTGTCGAAGTCGTCCGCTTCGTGCCGCCCCTGAACTCTCCCAGACGCGGGCGAACCAATTTGCGCAACCACCGCAAGATGGTCATCGCCGACGGGAGTCATTTGTGGTGCGGCGGCAGAAATCTGGCGGCCGAATATTTCGAAGGCGATCAGCGCTCGCTTCTCCGTCGCACGCCATGGATCGACCTGAGCTTCGATCTGGGTGGAGAAATTGCCGCGCAGGCCCTGCATCAATTCGAGCAGGACTGGGCTTTTGCCAAGGAGCGCGAAACAACTGTGCGCTCTATTCATGTCGAGCCAACGACCGGGGAAAACCGCGTCCCGGCCCTGGCGCAACTGGTCGATAGCGGCCCCGACCGCCCGGACGACACCATCTTCACGCTGCTGGTTTCCGCCTGTTTTACTTCCCGGCAGCGCATCGTGGCGGTGACTCCGTATTTCGTCCCGGAGGCCTCGCTGTTGACCGCCCTGACCCTGGCTGCCCGCCGGGGCATTGACGTGGATCTGATCCTGCCTGAAAAATCAAATCATCGTCTGGCAGATTTCGCACGCCATCGCGCTTTGCGCGACCTGGTGACCTCGGGCGCACGCGTCTGGATGCACCCCCGCATGGTTCACGCAAAAGCCATCCTAGTTGATGATGAACTTGCGCTGGCCGGATCAGCAAATCTTGATGGACGCAGCCTGTTTCTCAACTACGAGATGATGATCGCTTTTTACGATCGCCAGGCTGTTCTCGATTTTTCTCGCTGGGTTGAGGCACGGCGTGAGGAATGCACGCCCTACCCGTATCGCCGTCCCGGACTTGTCCGGGAGTTGGCTGAGGGCCTGCTGCTCTGGCTGGCCTTTCAGCTCTGACGCGGCGGGTCTGCGATCATTTGCCGTTTTGCGCCTGCTCCAGCCGCTTCTCGATCTGGGCAACCGGCATCGCCCCAGGAACACGCGCACCGTCGGCAAAGAAAATGGTGGGCGTGCCCGACACAGCCAGCTTGCGACCCAATTCCACGGTTTTCTGCACGGCGCTTACATCGCAATCGGCCTTGGCTGCCGGAGTCTTGCCGTCCAGCATCCAATCGTTCCAGGCCTTGGCCTTGTCGGCCGAACACCAGATCTGGTTCGATTTCTCCAGAGAATCCGGGGACAGGATCGGATACAGGAATGTATAGATGGTCACGTTGTCGAGCTTGACCAGATCCTTGGCCAGTCTCTTGCAGTAGCCGCAGTTGGGGTCTTCGAAGCTGGCCATGACCCGTTTGCCGTCGCCGCGCACCTGTTTGACCGCCAGGTCGAGCGGCAGATCGGAAAACTTGATGGCCGTCAGCTTCTGCATCCGCTCGGCCGTGACGTTCTTCATGGTTTTTCCGTCGATCAGCGTACCCGCCAGAATCGCCGTGACTTTCTCGTTAGTGTAGAAAATCTGGCCTTCACCATAAACCTCGTAGAGATTCAGATAGGGGCTTTTGGTAACGCTGGCCACCTTGCCGCCGAGCTTGCTTTCAATCGCTTTTTTCACGCTGGCTTCGTCGGCAAGCGCCGACACGCTGAAGATCGCCAGAACAAGCGAAAGAAGTGTTTTCAACATGGTGCATCTCCATTCGGGGGAAAAATGAAAAATTATAGAAGGCCCGCGGCGTAGCGCACCAACAGGCTTTTTGCGACAGGCAGGATGTTGGTCAGGTTCATTCCAGCATTGCGCAACGCTCTGACTCCCGGAAGTGTCTCACGAAAAAGCTGATGCAGGGCATGCGTCGTGGTCTGCATCAGAACGGTTTCTTCACGGCGCGCTCGTTGATGGCGAAGAAGCAGGCGCTCACTGCCAATATCCTGCCATTCGGGCGTCGCCGCAAGCAGCTCGGCCAGGACCCGGGCATCCTGAAACCCCAGATTGATACCGTGCCCGGACAGAGGGTGTATGCCGTGCGCGGCATCGCCAATCAGGACCAGCCGCTGTGTCACCGTTTTGGGAACCCGCATCAGGCGCAACGGGAAAGCCGCAGGCGGGGTGATCAACCCGAGCCTGCCCAGTTCATGATTACCGGCCTCGGCGACCCGGGCGCACAGTTCGTCTTCCGGCAGGGACATAAGTTCCCGGGCATGAGCATCCGGCGTGGACCACACGATGGAAATGCGCGATCCCGGAAGCGGCAGCCAGGCCAGAACACCATCCTGACGAAACCATTGGCGAGCCATGTTGCGATGACTCTGTTCGCAGGAAAAATTGGCCACGACGCCCATCTCGCCATAAGGCGTACTCATCGCCTGCAGGCCAGCCGCATTGCGTACCCAGGAATCCCGCCCGTCGGCACCGACAAGAAGTTTCGCTTTCAGGCTCCGGCCATCGGAGAGTTTCAATAGAGCGGCATCGGTCGTGATATCGAGAGCGGCGGGTGAAACCGGGCAAAACACGCTGAGGTCGCCCTGACGCTTGGCGTTCTCCCAGAGTTCGCAAGTCATCAGTGACGACTCGATGATCCAGCCAAGCTCGGACAGGCCTGTCGCATACGCCGAAAAATCAAGTCGCGCCCCAGCATCACCGAGTACTTTCATGGCATGAATCGGTGCCATCCGCTCGGTATCCAGATGCTTCCAGACACCCATCTTTTCAAGAAAGGCGGCATTAGCCGGCGTGACGGCATAGACGCGTGCATCCCAGTCCTCCTGCCAAACCGGTGGAGGTCGGGTTTCAACAAGGGCGATTTTCAGGCGGGTTTCACGCAAGGCGCAGGCCAGTGAGAGACCAGCCAGTCCTCCGCCAACAATCACGAGATCAAACTGCATCAGGCATCAACTCCAGGAAACGCCGATTGTGCCTTGACGGATAAAGGTTTTACAAGCCCGGCAGCTCCGGTCAAGGAATTCCGGACATTTCAATAACGTATCAGCAATTCGGAAGCATGGATCAGGGAATCCCTGATTAATGATTACACCCTTCGTGGTTACCATGTACGCACAAAGCGCGATTCGGACAGGCAGGAGTAAGTCCTGCGCTTTTCTTTCAGAAGCAAAAGCGTTGCCGCCCGTAAGGGGGTGCAAATTTGGAACGGCCGATCCTTACGGGGGAGGCGGGGGTTTTTAACAAATCAGAAAGCAGAGGAAATCATGGCGAAAAAACTCAACAGAGAAGTTGAATCGACGCAGGATCTGCAAACGACAGTGGGCGGACTCTTAAATGAAAAGATCTCGCGACGTGATTTTGGCAAGTTGCTGGGGGGCTCCACGGTGCTGTTCTCCACCTTGCCGCTGGCGGCTTGCCTGGGCGGCGGAGGCGGCGGTGAAGACACTCCCGTACCCAAGGAATATCCGGTCGCGACACCGATCGCGAACGCCACACTGCAGCCTACCACCATCGGCAGCTATCAGCGGACAAACGGCTATTTCACTTGGTCGGTAACCCCAACCGGCGGCACGGCCCGCGAGATTGAAGTCTATATCCCCAAGGGCGCCCGCCAGCGCGAATACTGGATTGGCATCACCCTGCCGGAAGGCGTGCAAAGCAACAAGTTCCTGGGCGATGCCGGCTGGTTTGACATCGCTGATGAGAGTCTGGCCTGCCTGCTGATCATGAAGCCGGGTAGCAGCGGCGTCTGGGGCGACGTGACTACCGAGCTGGCCTACGTAGACGCGGCCATGCTTACCCTGGTGAGCAGCGGCACCTATTACTCCGCGATGACCTACCATTATGTGGTCGGTTATGGCGCCGGCGCCGCCCCCCTTCAGCTTTATTCCGCAAAAAATCCCCTGCGGATGATCAGCCAGGTTTATCTGGACGCATCCGCGAATACCGCATATAACGCACTGCTGACCGCGGCCGGTAATACCCAAATTGGCGCAACTCCACAGCCGAACCATATGGACTTTACGGGTTATACCGATATCAATGGCAATCCGGTCACCCAGCAGCGCACGTTTGCCGCCCAGTACAACAGGGACATCCCCATTCCCACCTGGTTCGTGGGAACGACCTCTCCCTCGCTACTCTCCTATTGGGCAGGCGTTAATGATTGTGGAATCCTGTCGGCGACCGATGCCAACTATGGACAGGTTTACTGGCAGGAAAAGGAAGTTTCAAACGCCATCGCCACGGCCTCCAGTGATGTCAAAGCACAGGTCGCGGCAAGCTCAGGCAGCGTCACGCTGGCCAATTCGGCACTGACGAAGAACGTCTACAGCTTCCTGACCCAGTACAGCGGCTATGACAACAATTCGGCCTATGGCAAATTCATCACCAAACGCCTGGACTACAAGAAAGCCATCGCCGCCGGCAACATGCTCTACAAGGATCACATGTGGAGCAGCAATACCACCAAGAAGACTTATATGGTCTATGTGCCGGAAAGCGTCAAAAAGAATTACAACCTGACCAAACCGGCCCCGGTCGTGTTCGCCACCCATGGCGCAGGACAAACAGCCTTTGTGTTCATGGAAGCGACCGACATCAAGGAAGCAGCCAACAAGTACGGCTTTATTGCGGTTACTTACGACGACACCTCCGTCGACTACATGAAGGATCTGGTGGGACTGGTCAAGCAGGACTGCCAGAGTCTTGGCGTGGCCGCCGACGCAAGCCGCCTCTATGTCTACGGTCAGTCGATGGGGGGCGGAGCGGTAACAAGCTTCTCTCGGGATAATACATTGGTGGGAACTTTTGCCGCGTTCGGCCACACCTCGGGGGTCTATTCTGCCCCGGCTGCAGGTTCCTCCACGGCGCTTGTTCCCTTATTCGCCATCTACGGCGAATATGATTACTGGCCGATGAAGCTCGGCCCGCTTGTTGCCGGAGATTGGCGCGGTTCAGTTGGCGGGGGCTCACAATACGCGTCAAGCGCAAATTCTCAGGATTACTGGCTGAACCGGCTGATTGGCACGACTTTGGCTGCGGAAATGGCATCCCCCACCTATGTTTTAAAGGATGGCATTTCGGCCAGTCTGGTTCCCCAGAACACTCCAATCAGCCTGATTCTCAAACCGACCGCAACGGCCAACCGCTACAAGACCTACACCTGGAGCAGGAATGGCGTACCTCTGTTTGTCTGGGGCCAATGCTACGGACGCGGCCACAATCTCGTTCCCAGCGATATCAATAAATTGTGGGAAGATTGGTTCAGCAAATGGCAAAAGGGAACCCTACCCAACACGCTGCTTTACTGGAAAGACGGAGTTGGTGTAGGTCAGTCCACAGTACTTGTGCAGGCTTGATCATCCATAACGGAGAAAAGCCTGGAGCGACGAGACATTCACCCTGAATCCAAGCTGCAAGAACCTGCTTCCCGCTAGCATTCGGAAGCGGGTTCTTGCCTGCCCCAGAAAAGGTAAATGAACCACGTTCTACGGACGTGGTTCATTTATTTTATGCGCACCCAGGCCCCTTCACGGGAAGTCGCCACGCGCATCCAACTGCAATTGCTCCTGGCGCAACACCACTTTGCATTCCAGAATCTTGTGACGCACGAAGCTGGAATCCCCCTTGATCGTATATATTGCGATCAATCGGCAATTATTAAGAGACTCCTTCGAAAATTTCGGCATGGAAGAGCGCTTCGAAAATCGCTATTTTCCCGCGGTGATCTGTAGCGAATTCGATTCACCGGTCGACGCGCTGATCGCCCTGCATGTCCCGCAGGATGAAGCGCAGGATCTTGTGACGGCCGCTTGGACAGGCCATGAAGCGGAGTGTGTACTCGCATCCGTCGATGGCGGTCGGCAGGTGGCCGCCATTCGTCAGTCTGACGGACGCTGGGCGGCCTGCAACGCCTTTCCCGATGAAGCATGTTCAACACGGCGCGAAGCCGAACGGCGATTGCTCAAGTTGCTCAAGCGCGGACGCAAGGGAACCGTCGGCACGATTCCCGCTGAAATTGCGACCTGACTGAGCGGACGGGCATCCCGCCACGGCCGGTATAATCCCGGATGCTTTCACGGGAACCCCTTTCCATGTCCGACCTGCTCGCCCACCTCAACCCCGAACAACTGGCCGCCGTCACCCTGCCGCCGCAACACGCTCTGATCCTCGCCGGGGCCGGCAGCGGCAAGACCCGTGTGCTGACCACACGCATTGCTTGGCTGATCTCGACGAGCCAGACCGGACCGCACGGCATCCTCGCCGTAACCTTCACCAACAAGGCGGCCAAGGAAATGCTGGCGCGCCTCTCCGCCATGCTGCCGATCAATACACGCGGCATGTGGATCGGCACCTTCCACGGCCTGTGCAACCGCCTGCTGCGCGCGCATCACCGCGAAGCCGGCCTGCCCGCGCTGTTCCAGATACTCGATTCGGCCGATCAACTCTCGGCCATCAAGCGGCTGCTGAAGAATCTCAACATCGACGACGAGAAATTCCCGCCGCGCGAACTGGCGAATTTCATCAACGCACACAAGGAGCAAGGCATCCGCGCGGCACAGGCCGAGGTTTACGATGACTACACGCAGCGCCGCGTCGAGCTGTACGCCGAATACGACGCGCAATGCCAGCGCGAAGGCGTGGTCGACTTCGCCGAGCTGCTGCTGCGCACGTACGAACTGCTGTGCCGCAACGAGCCGTTGCGTCGACACTATCAGGAGCGTTTCCGGCACATCCTGGTCGACGAATTCCAGGACACCAACCGCCTGCAGTATGCATGGCTGAAGCTTCTGGCCGGACACGACGGCGCCGTTCCCCAGGCCAACGGCGCCTGCCTGTTTGCCGTCGGCGACGATGACCAGTCGATCTACGCCTTCCGCGGCGCCGAGGTCGGCAACATGCGCGACCTGGAACGCGAGTTCGCCGTCAAGAACGTGATCCGTCTCGAACAGAACTACCGTTCGCACGGCAACATCCTCGATGCCGCCAATGCGCTGATCAAAAACAACCGAGGCCGCCTCGGCAAGAATCTGTGGACCGATGCCGGGGCCGGCGAACCGATCCGGGTCTTTGAAGGATTTTCCGATCTCGACGAAGCGCGTTTTGTCGTCGATGAAGTGCGCGAGCTGGTACGCGACGGCATTCAGCGCGACCAGATCGCCCTGCTTTATCGCTCCAACGCCCAGTCGCGGGTGCTCGAACACCAACTGTTCACTTCCGGCGTGCCGTACCGTGTGTATGGCGGCCTGCGCTTCTTTGACCGGCAGGAAATCAAGCACGCGCTGGCTTACCTGCGCCTGCTGGCCAACCCGGACGACGACACCGCCTTCGCCCGCGTGGTCAATTTCCCGACGCGCGGCATCGGCAGCCGCAGCCTTGAAGCCCTGCAGGAAGCCGCACACCGCGCCAACTCCAGCCTGTACAACGCGGCTGCCAGCCTCTCCGGCAAAGCCGGCGCTTCGGTCGGCAACTTCATCCGGCTGATCGAGACCCTGCGCGCAGAAACCGCCAACCTGCCGCTGCCCGAAGTCATCGATCACATCCTCGACAAAAGCGGCCTGCGCCAGCACTACCTCGGCGAAAAGGAAGGGCGCGAGCGGCTGGAAAACCTCGACGAGCTGATCAACGCCGCGACCAGCTTCCTGCAGGAAGAAACAGCGCCTTCCGACGATCCGGCCACGGCCAACCCCGTTGCCTCGTTCCTTGCGCATGCCTCGCTGGAAGCCGGCGAGCACCAGGCCGGCGAAGGACAGGAGGCCGTGCAGCTGATGACCGTACATGCCGCCAAGGGGCTGGAATTCGACGTGGTATTCATCACCGGACTGGAGCACGGCCTGTTCCCGCACGACAACGCCGCGCAGGAACGCGACGGACTGGAAGAGGAACGGCGGCTGATGTACGTGGCCGTGACGCGCGCCAGGAAACGCCTCTACCTGACGCATGCGCAAACGCGCATGCTGCACGGACAGACGCGCTATTGCGTGCCGTCGGGCTTCCTGGAGGAACTACCGGAGGAACTGCTGCGCAAGGTTGGAAACGCCCCGGCCTATGCCGCCGCCCCGCCCTTCAAGGACGACGGCGCCAAGTCATCACGTGGAACCTACGCCGAAGTGGAAAACGTCGGCGGTTTCCGTATCGGCCAGAGCGTACAGCACGCCAAATTCGGGCTCGGCGTCATTGTTTCCGCCGAAGGCCACGGCGGCGAGGCACGCGTTCAGGTCAATTTCGGCACGCACGGGATGAAGTGGCTGGCGCTGGAATATGCCAAGCTGACTGCGGCTTGAGCATGACAACATGCAGGAATGCGTCTACCAAAAATGAGGCCCGCAAAATGCGGGCCGCTTGATTAGACAATATCGAACCGTCTATATGTTTTTACACAGGATATAGAGCTTGGAACTGTCATCTACATAATCCGCTGTTGGCTCGCTTGTTGAGAGAGCAGTCGTACTCATTAGTACTGCGCGGACGCTTCCTGTTTTCGCACTCCCGTCGTCAAACTGGCTGTCGATCGATTGTGCGATCTTTGTTGGAAGTCCGTCCGTGCAGATGAGCAAACCGACCAGCCCCAACGCGCCCGTTTGAACGCCAGTAATACCACCAGCCGCGTTGACCGGCTGCGTTGCCGCAGCGGCAATACTATCTACTGCGCCAGCAACGAAGCCCGCTAGACGGAGTCCAGCCCAGAACAGGCGAGATTCATCTTTATCGTCCGTAGAGTTGTATGCTCCACTGACCACATTGTCTCCGTCTCCAACAGTCGCAGAACTTAGCAACGGCCAACGCTTTGCGCCCGAATCATCTCCGGGGAAACGCTTATACCTATCCTGATAGGAATAAACCGCGGACGTCAATCCGTTCAGATCGTTCGCCACATTCTTGATCTTGGCCTGAGTGATCAGCTCCTGCCCCTTCAACACACCGCCGAGCAGCAGGCCAATGATGACGAGTACAATGGCAATCTCGACGAGCGTGAAACCGGATTGGCTTTTTTTCATAGTATCTCCCGAGCCATGATGTAAGTAGTTGAAACACCCTGCATATAGTATGCCATGCCATTGGTTCAAGTTTTTCTCTTCTCCAGTGAAAAACTTGACGATTTTCCGACAGCCCTGTCGGCGAATGAACCAGGTGAAGTTTTTAAATGTGCATTAATGGACAGGTTCAAATGAAGCTGCCAAGCCCACTGAGAAAACTCGGCCAATTTCTGAACGAACGCCAGCGCTGGGTACTACTGGGCATGCTGGCAGTCCTGCACCTGGCGCTTCTGGCCGGCGGCACGTCCACCATCGGCCTGATGTGCTGGCTCGTCAATGTCGGTCTGTTCATCCTCTGGCAACCGTTCATCCAGACCGAACAAAAGCTAGGCTCCGGCAACCTGCTGTTCATTGCCCTGGCCCTTTCTCTGGGCGCCTGGCTGTATGGCTGGTGGCTGCTGGTCATCTGGTCCACGCTCCTGGCGGCGCTGCTGGGAGGGAGAGTCATGCTGATCAGCCACCGACCGACGCGCATTTTCCATCTTCTGGCCTTCGCCTATCTGACCGGCGCGGTGCTGATCTGGCTGGTTCCCAAGATCGTTCCTGTTTCTGCACTGGTCGGTCCTTCTCTTGAACAGCAATTTGCCTGGCTGGCCCCTCTGCTCTTTCTTGGCATGGTTTTGATGCCACACCCGCAGGAAAAGGGCGTGCCACGACGTAGCGTCGTGGATTTTTTCTACAGCCTGTTCATTTTCCTGCTGATTGCCGTGCTGGTGCTGGGCAGTCTGGCGTTCATGCTGATCGAGCAGATTCTCTATTTCGAAGCGCTTTTCCGCACGGTCATCTGCGTGGCCTTGCTGCTATTGCTGATTGCCTGGTCATGGAATCCGCGTCCCGGTTTCAGCGGCGTGGGCGCCTTTTTTTCCCGGTATCTTTTGACCGTCGGCGTGCCTTTCGATACCTGGCTGCAGAACCTGATGGATTGCGCCGAGCGCGAAAGCGACCCGGACCGTTTCATGCAGCTCGCCGGCGAGCGGCTGCTGCCTGTTTTGCCGTGGGTAGTCGGGGCGAACTGGTCACCGGTCCAAGGAGCACAAACCGGAAGCGGCCACTTCGGCGAAGCATCCGCATTCCGGCACGAGTTCAGTTATGGCCCGTTGCAGCTGACAATTTTCACCCAGCATCCGTTGAGTCCGGTGCTGCTCTGGCACTTGCAACTGCTGGCCCAGCTGAGCACCGTGCATTATCTGGCCAAGTGGCGCGCCCGGGAACTGCAGCAAATCAGCTACTTGCGTGCCGTGCATGAAACCGGTGCCCGACTGACGCATGACGTAAAAAACCTGCTGCAATCCCTCGACAGCCTGTGCTACATGATGCAAGCCTCCAAGGGAGGGGATGCGACCAACCTGCATAGCATGTTGCAGAAACAGCTGCCCCAGATTGCGCAACGTTTGCAGCAAACCCTGCTAAAGCTGCAAGCCCCCTTGGACGACCCGAACATTCCGGCGGGCGGGTCCGATAACGACACCCCGGCCAGCGTCTGGTGGGAGTCGCTTCAGCAGCGTTTTGCGCAAAACGGGATTGTTTTCGAGCCTGTTGAATTTGCAGAATCGGCACATCTGCCGGCCACGCTCTTCGACCATGTCGCGGACAATCTGTTGCACAACGCTCTGATCAAGCGCCAGAACGAAGGCCGGCTGGAAATACGGGTGACCATCGCTATCGACGGGACTCGACTGCAAGTCTGCGACAGCGGGAGCTCAGTGCGCAAAGAGACGCTCGTCGGCCTGTTGCAAGCGCCGGTTGTATCCGCCGGCGGTTTCGGCATTGGTCTATACCAGGCGGCACAGCGGGCAGAATCCTCCGGTTACGTTCTGCGTCTGGCAAGCAATGTCGAGGGCCGGGTCTGTTTCGAACTGTCGAAACGCAATATGCCAGACTGAATGCAAAGAGGCCGCTTGCAAGCGGCCTCTTTGAAATCATGACTGGGATTGTGAATTGTCAGGCAGATTTGAATTTTTCTTCCATCGCGTCGTGGATGGCAATCAGGTTGGCAGGCATCTTCTTGCCCAGCTTGTCGAACCAATCCTTGACACCCGCGAGTTCGCTCAACCAGGCCTGCTTGTCGATGCGCGTAACTTCTGCAAACTGCTCTTTGGTGAATTCCGAGCCTGTCCAGTCAATCTCTTCGTATTTGGGCATGATGCCCAGCACCGACTCCTGCCCCGAGACCCGGTTTTCACAGCGGTCGATGATCCACTTGAGGACGCGGGCATTATCACCAAAGCCGGGCCACACATATTCGCCCTTTTCATTCATGCGGAACCAGTTAACCAGGAAGATCGGCACCTGTTTACCCGGAACATCCCCCATCTCCAGCCAGTGCCTGTAGTAGTCGGCCATATGGTAGCCGCAGAATGGCAGCATGGCGAACGGGTCGCGGCGGACAATTCCTTGGGCGCCAACGGCGGCCGCCGTTGTTTCGGAGCCGAGCGTGGCAGCAGCGTAAACACCGTGTTCCCAGTCGACGCTCTGGCTGACCAGAGGCACGGTCGACGCGCGACGGCCACCAAAGATGAATGCTGAAATCGGGACACCGTCGGCATTGGCCCAGTCCGGATCGATGCTCGGACACTGCGAGGCCGGCGCAGTGAAACGGGAATTCGGATGTGCCGCCTTGATGCCTTTCTCCTTGCCGATCTCAGGCGTCCAGTCATGGCCCTGCCAATCGATGAGATGTGCCGGCGCCGGCCCCATGCCCTCCCACCACACATCGCCGTCGTCAGTCAGTGCAACGTTGGTAAAGATCGTATTCTCGACCAGCGTTCCCATGGCATTGCGGTTCGTCTTTTCGCTGGTTCCGGGAGCCACGCCGAAGAAACCGGCTTCCGGATTGATCGCATACAGGCGGGTAACGCCATTTTCGTCCTTGCGCGGCTTGATCCAGGCAATATCGTCGCCGATGGTGGTGATCTTCCACCCATCCAGCCCCTGCGGCGGAATCAGCATGGCGAAATTGGTCTTGCCACAGGCCGAAGGGAATGCGGCGGCAACATAATGTTTTTCACCCGCTGGCGATTCCACGCCGAGAATCAACATGTGCTCGGCCATCCATCCGCCTTCGCGCGCCATGCTGGACGCAATGCGCAGGGCCAGACACTTCTTCCCGAGCAAAGCATTGCCGCCATAACCCGATCCGTAGGACCAGATCTCGCGCGTCTCGGGATAGTGCACGATGTACTTGGTGGTCGGATTGCACGGCCATTTCGGATCAACCTGGCCGGGTTCCTTGGGCGCCCCGATCGAATGCACGCACGGAACAAAATCGTCGTTGGGCCCGAGCACGGAAAACACGTCCTTGCCCATGCGCGTCATGATGCGCATGTTGACCACAACATAGGCGGAATCGGTGATTTCGACACCAATCTGGGCAATCGGGGAGCCGATCGGCCCCATCGAGAAAGGAACCACATACATGGTGCGCCCCTTCATGCAGCCGTGAAACAGCCCTCCCAGAATTTCCCGCATCTTGCCCGGGGCCTCCCAGTTATTGGTTGGACCCGCGTCTTCCTGCTTTTCAGAGCAGATGAAGGTGCAATCTTCGACTCGCGCCACGTCGGACGGATCCGACTGCGCAAGAAAGGAATTCTTGCGCTTCTTCAATTTGACGAAGGTCCCCGCATCGACCAGTTCCTGACACAAACGGTCGTACTCCTCCTGCGAACCGTCAACCCAGACTACCCGCTCGGGGGTCGTCAGCGCGGCAATTTCGGCAACCCATTTCTTCATGCCTTCATGCTTGACGTAAACAGGAGCGTTAATAGATAAAGTTCGTGTCATAGCAATACACTCTTCAAGTTGTACGGTTGAAAAAATGCAGCCGTCTTGCAAAGAAAGACAACCGTATAAGCCGATTTTCTTTTACGAATGAATTCAAACCGTTGTGCAACAGCCGGTGGCCAAGCTATCAAGTTGCCTAAAACACATGTGGCATGAGGATGGGTGAGCATTAAGCTTTTACCTGCACTTAGTGCGCCAAGTGCACTTAGCTCGCTACAGTTTAACATAATTCGAGCCTCACTTTGTTGGAATTCCCTGCATCGCGCCCTTCGCGAAAACTTAAAAAATGAAACAACATTCCATTTTGGAATGATTTATGGGCCACAAAAATGGCGCGACAAGGTCATCACCCACACTATGGAAATGCCAGCAGACAAAACCATCCTCGAGAAGTTCGTCACATGGAGAAAAAAAAGCAGCCAACCTACATATGCGATTTCTTTTCGAACTGCAGATTTTCAAGGCCGCACCGATTGACAACCATCATTAACTATTTGTCCTACCACATTATTTTTATTGATTTCTTCAAATCAACTGATAGACTTTCGCCAATAACACGTATATCGCAAAGGGTTTTTTGATGTGGGGTGGATTAAAAATAGCACTGGCATTTGCAGCCGCCATGGGAATCGCGCTGCATCCGGCAAGTTCGGTTCAGGCGCTGGAAAAGAACAAAAACAAGGCTAGCGCGGTTTCCAAAAGCAGAACGGGCAGTGCGGCAGCTCAGAAGAAGGTGTCACAAAAGAAAAAAGCAGCCAGCAGCAATCCCTTGCGGACTGCGAATGTTGTGCGTTCGCGTGAAAGTCAGCGGCTGGCGATTCAATCCAGTTCAGCGCTGGTTATCGAGCAAGGCGGAGGGGGGGCGCTATACCAGAAAAATGCCCATGCAGTGGTTCCTATCGCATCGATCACCAAACTGATGACCGCCATGGTCGTGCTGGACGGGACCCCCGACCTTCAGGCCAGCATTTCCATTTCGGACGAAGATGTCGACTACCTGCGAGGTAGCCGTTCACGCCTGCATGTGGGCACCCTCATGACACGCGAGACGGCCTTGCTGCTCGCATTGATGTCTTCGGAAAACCGGGCTGCCCACGCTCTGGCACGCCATTACCCGGGAGGCAAACCGGCCTTTCTGGCAGCGATGAACATCAAGGCACAATCGCTCGGCATGCTTGACACCCATTTCGACGACCCCACCGGATTGGCCAGCAGCAATGTTTCGACGGCACTCGATCTGGCGAAAATGGTTTCGGCCGCCTACCGATACCCGCTGATTCGGGAATTCTCGACAACCCCCGCGGCAACGGTAGAAGTGGATGGGCAACACTTGGCGTTCAACAACACGAACCCATTGGTCAAAAACACTTCATGGGATGTCGGCCTGTCCAAAACCGGGTACATCCACGAGGCCGGGAAATGCCTGGTCATGCAGGCGCGCCTGGCCGACAAGCCGGTAGTCATCGTGCTGCTCGACTCTGCCGGGAAACTGACACGCGTCGGGGACGCCAACCGCATCAAGCGCTGGATGGAGAACATCCACGCCATGCGCAAGACACCGACCCAAGCCTCTACCGTATCTTACGAACCGGTGCATACTCCGGGCTGATTTTGATTCAACAGCAGCGCCGGCGAATACCGGCGCAAGCTCTGCCTAAAGCATGCCTCCCCGGCTCATTCAGGCCGGTTTTCCCTGCTGACGATAGCCCAGGGCCAACGAAATGGCCGCTGTAACCGCTCTGACCTGGTCCCCCCAGGCGGGATTATGCCTGTCTGTCGGTGCCGATACTGACAACCCCGCTATCACACTGCCTTCGTCGTTGCGAATCGGTGCAGCAACGCAGCGCAGGCCGATTTCTGCTTCTTCGTTGTCGTAAGCCAGATCGGTCTTGCGAATCGTTTCAAGTTCCTTTTCGAGTTGTTCAAGTCGAGTCAGGGAATAAGGCGTCTTGCCGGCCAGTCCCGTGCGCCGGGCATATGCACCGACACCGGAAGGGCTTTCAGCGGCAAGAAACAGCTTGCCTAAAGACGTCAGGTGCAACGGAGCGCGGGCACCTACCTGATAAACAACCCTGACCACCGAACGTCCGCTGGATGTCCGCTCAAGGTAAATGATTTCATCGCCGTCGCGAACGCCGAGATTGATTGTCTCACCCAGCGACTCGTGCAGTTCCTGCATGAAGGGGAGAGCGATTTCCCGAACATTGAATCGCGATTTGACGAGGTTGCCAAGCTCCAGGAAACGGACCCCCAAAGCATACGTGCCAGTATTTTTGTGCTCCACGAGACGGGCATGAGTCATCGCTGCGAGGATGCGGTGGGCCGTGGAAGGGTGGAGCCCGGTCGCTTTCGACAGCGCCTTGAGCGACGCAGGCTCGGTTGTTTCTGCCAACGCTTCAACCAGGGACATCATGCGTTCGATAACCTGGATCGACCCCTTTGCTTCTGCTGGTTCCACTGTTACATTCCTAATAGATTTCCGATTGATCGACGACAGCCTTGTCCTGTATTTTCGTTATTGACCAAACCATGCAGCCGCGTTGCTGTGCCCCGGACATCTTACCATCATGATTCCCACCACTGTTTGCGCGGAGATTTGATGCAACTGCATGAGAAAGTTCCGGCAATCCCACTCTGGATCTGCGGGCGAGCCTTCCTGAAACTGACTTCGGCGTTTCACGATGTCCGCAATCCCGTGAACGGCGAATCCCTGAAGCGGGTACCTGTCTGCGGCCCTGCAGAAGTGCGCGAGGCTCTTCAATCCGCACGGACGGGACTGTCACTCTGGAGCACCATGGATATATCCATGCGCAGGGAATTGCTTGCCGGCCTCGGCAATGCCCTGTCACAACTCTCGGGGCATTTCGCACATTTGATTGCAGAAGAAACCGGCAAAAATGAAATGCAGGCCGAGAAGGAAATCGCCGAAACCGTATTGCTGCTGCACCATGCACAGGGAAACGGAAGGACTGGAATAGCAGCCGTTGCGGGTTCGGCTTCTGAACCTCTTCTGGGAATGGCGAGATTGGCCGTTCCAGCCCTGGTTTCGGGATCTGCGCTGCTTGTCTGCCCGGTTCTGGGATCGCCTTCGGCGGCGTTTGCCTTGGCCGAATTATCCGGACGTTGCGGAATTCCTGCGGGAGTGATCAACGTTATTTACCTTGATCCCGGGAGGGTGGCTGAACTGCCTGCCAACCCGGACATCGCATTGCTGTCCTGACAGCGCCAGCCGCCTCAGTGGCTTCGTGACGGGCCGGCCTATCAAGCGGGGAGGAAATCGAAATGAGAAATTGCTCACAAAACGCAGCGGAATTCGCGTCAGCCCGCCTGGCGGCCAGCACGGGCATCGAGGTTCGCCATCTCGTTCGCACCGGTCGCTGGTCCGGGCATACCAGCGGCGCAGCCCCCAATCACGTGCAGGGCAACGTGGCGATTCTGCCTCTTGCGCTGGCGGACGATTTTCTCCGTTTCTGTCAACGCAATCCGAAGCCCTGTCCGCTTCTTGACGTTTCCGAACCTGGAAATCCGCGCCTCCCGCGCCTTGGCGAAGACCTCGACATCCGTACCGACGTGCCAGGCTACCGTATCTGGCGTCATGGCGAACTGGTCGACGAAGTCAGCGACATCCGCAATGTATGGCGCGATGACCTGGTGACTTTCGTCATCGGCTGTTCATTTTCCTTCGAACAGGCGTTGATCGATGCCGGCATTCCACTGCGCCACATCACTGAAGGACGCAACGTGGCGATGTTCCGGACCAGCATTCCTACAGTGCCTGCGGGAATCTTCCATGGACCGATGGTGGTTTCGATGCGCCCGATGACGGCCGCCCATGCCATCCGCGCAGTGCAGGTCACCGCACGCACACCGGCCGTGCATGGTGCTCCGGTACATCTGGGCGACCCGTCCCTGATCGGAATCACCGATCTGCAGAAACCGGATTTCGGCGAGGCCGTGATGATCCGGCCGGATGAACTGCCGGTATTCTGGGCTTGCGGGGTTACCCCCCAGTCTGTGGTCATGGCTGTCCGGCCGGAATTCTGCATCACGCATGCCCCCGGGAAAATGCTGGTGACCGACTTGCTGGACCGGGATATGGCCTTTTCTTGACGGACCCGCCATGAAGCGCAAAATAATCATTTTAGAACAGCCAGTTATAAACGGAATTCGTCTCCGGACGAAAAGGCCACCATGCGGGTGATCGTGCAGCGCGTATGCTCAGCCCGGGTCGAAGTTGCCGGCCAGGTGACCGGCGCTATCGGCGCCGGACTGCTCGTTCTGGCGGGGATAGAGGAAAACGATGTCCAGGCCGATCTGGAGTGGATGGCCTCCAAGCTCTCACGCTTGCGTATTTTCCGGGACACCCTGGGCGTCATGAATCGCAGTGTTGTCGACATCCAGGGGGAAATCCTGGCAGTCAGCCAGTTCACCCTGTTTGCCTCGGTGCGCAAGGGCAACCGTCCTTCGTGGAGCCGGGCGGCAGCGCCGGACATCTCCCGGCCGCTATTCGATCGCTTTGTGCACCTGCTGGAAGCCAATCTCGGACGTCCTGTACCGACAGGCATTTTTGGAGCCGACATGCAGGTCCATCTGGTAAATGATGGCCCGGTCACCCTGTACGTCGATTCGAAGAACCCGGAATAATTTCAACCGGGGCGCCGCACCCACCGTGCTCTGCCGCGCTGTCCGCCAGCCCTCCCAATGTTTATAATGAAAAACTTTTTTCCACTGAACAATCCCTTGCCCATGGTTTCCCGCTGGATTCTGTACCCCGTCCTGATCCTTTCAGGAATCCTGGCCATGGCGGTTGCCATGATTGCAGTCGTATTGATCCTGGCCTATCCGAACCTGCCATCGCTGGAGATACTCACCGACTATCGTCCAAAAATTCCCCTGCGGGTATATACCGCGGATGGACACATGATTGGCGAATTCGGCGAAGAGCGCCGTGCCGTTGTGCGTTTCGAAGACGTGCCCGAGGTCATGAAGCAGGCCGTGCTGGCCGCCGAGGACGAACGCTTCTACCAGCATGGCGGGGTCGATGCCCTGGGCATTGTGCGCGCAGCCCTCAGCAACCTCGTGGGTGGAGGGCGGCGTCAGGGTGCATCGACCATCACCCAGCAGGTAGCCAAGAATTTTTTCCTTTCCTCCGAAAAAACCTATACCCGCAAGCTGTACGAAGCGCTTCTCGCCTTCAAGATCGAGCACAATCTGAGCAAGGATCAGATTTTCGAGCTGTACCTTAATCAGATCTACCTCGGGCAACGCGCCTATGGCTTCGGCGCGGCAGCACAAATCTATTTCGGCAAGCCGCTCAAGGAAATCACCGTCGCCGAAGCGGCCATGCTGGCGGGCCTGCCCAAGGCACCCTCGGCTTTCAATCCGGTAGTCAACCCCAAGCGCGCCAGCCTGCGCCAGCAATATGTGCTGCGCCGCATGCGCGAACTCGATTTCATCGATGCCGGGCAATTCGAGGCCGCACTGAAACAACCGTTGGTGGTCAAGCGCGACACCAATGAATATGCCGTGCATGCCGAATACGTCGCCGAGATGGCCCGCCAGATAGCGGCCGAGAGTTTCCCGGACGAGGTTTATTCCGGCGGCCTGCGCGTGTATACGACGATCCTCAAGGCCGATCAGGAAGCCGCCTACCAGAGCCTGCGCCGCAACGTTCTCGACTACGACCGGCGGCATGGATACCGGGGAGCGGAGACCTACGTCGATCTGTCGGAAATCAAGTCCGAGCAGGACGAGGCGCTGGACCTGCTGCTACAGGATTTTCACGGCAATGACGATCTCCAGCCGGCCGTGGTCATGCAAGCTGATCCCAAGAAGGTGCACGCCTACCGCCGTGGAGGAGAAATGGTGGAGATCAGTGGCGACGGCCTGAAATTTGCGGCACGCATGATCGACGAGAAAGCTCCTCCAAACAAACGCCTGCGCCGTGGTGCCATCATCCGCATCCAGCAGGACGAAAAGAAAAACTGGCGTGTCGTGCAAATGCCGGAAGTCGAAGCGGCTTTTCTCTCGACCGATCCGCAAACCGGCGCGATCCGGGCCCTGGTCGGCGGCTTCGATTTCAACCGCAACAAGTTCAATCACGCCACGCAAGCCTGGCGGCAACCCGGGTCAAGCTTCAAACCTTTCATTTATTCCGGAGCGCTCGAGAAAGGATTCACGCCCGCCTCGATCCTGCATGACGAGCCGATCAGCGTGCCTGCTTCGATCACCGGCAGCCAGGCCTGGGAACCGAAGAACTACGACGGAAAATACGAAGGCCCGATGCGCATGCGCACCGCCCTGGCAAAATCGAAAAACATGGTTTCGATCCGCCTGTTGCAGGCCAGCGGCGTACATTTCATTCAGGACTATGTCACCCGCTTCGGGTTCGATGCCGACAAGCACCCGCCCTACCTGACCATGGCGCTTGGCGCGGGCTCTGTCACTCCGTGGCAGATGGTCGCAGCCTATTCCGTTTTCGCCAATGGCGGCTATCGCATTCAGCCCTACATCGTCAGCGACATCCGTGACGAAACCGGGAAGATGCTGGCTGCAGCGCAGCCCGTTCCTGCCGGAGAGGAATCGCTGCGGGCCATTGATGCGCGCAATGCCTACCTGATGGACAGCATGCTGCGCGACGTCACCCTCTACGGCACCGCGGCGCGCGCTTCAGCCACGCTCAAGCGCCGCGACCTGGCCGGCAAGACCGGTACCACCAACGAGCATGTCGATGCCTGGTTCTGTGGCTACCAAAGGACAGTCGTCGGATGCTCCTGGATCGGTTTCGACCAACCGAAAAACCTGGGTAACGGCGAAACGGGAGGATCGGCCGCCCTGCCCGCCTGGATCGGGTACATGAGCCGCGTGCTCAAGGATGTTCCGGAATCCGTCATGCCTCAGCCTGACGGTCTGGTTTCACTGGAAATAACAAAATCAGGCAGAGGCCCGGACAGGGAACTCTTCTACAAGGAGAATGTGCCGGTTTCGGTGGAACCTGAACCCCCGCAGGACGAAAACTCCCGACCTGTGGATTGAACAGCGGCAGGTCGGTTCAGTGCAAGTTGATCGCTTCGCCGGCCTGCCCGGAAACCAGTTCCGAGAGGACCGCCAGCAGTTCGCGTCCGGTTTTCGTATCGCGCCAGGACTGGCCATCCCAGCGAAAATGAAAACCGCCTGCACGGGCTGCCACCCAGATTTCCCTGGCTACGCCGTGACGATTGACGATGATCTTGCTCGCGTCGTCGAATTCGATTTCCAGGATACCCGGACCGGTCATCGCGCAATCAAGGTCAACGCCACTTGCTTCGAGTTCCGACTCGATCCGTTCCAGTGCCTGATCGGCAAGCGCCATGAATTCGCTATCGTTCATCCTGTGCTACCATTTTCCACTTTGATTTCCTGACACCATGCACA
Source organism: uncultured Propionivibrio sp. (assembly GCA_964563685.1). Classification (GTDB taxonomy): domain Bacteria; phylum Pseudomonadota; class Gammaproteobacteria; order Burkholderiales; family Rhodocyclaceae; genus Propionivibrio. The sequence goes on along the minus strand of CAZLXL010000003.1, from coordinate 320,620 downwards.
GATACCTGACGCTATCCCTTCTGCTATCCATGATGGTACTTGGTGCCTGTGGCAGCCGGGGGCCGCTTTATCTGCCGCCGCCGCAAAAGTCGGCGCCGTCCGCAAGCGCATTTTCTCCGATCGATCATAACACGGCCAAATCATCCCTATCATGACCCCAACCCCCTCGCCCTTCGCTCTGAAAGACGGACAACTCCACGCCGAATCCGTTCCTCTGGCAGAGATAGCCCGCCAGTTCGGCACGCCCTGCTATGTCTATTCGCGTGCGGCCCTCGAAGCCTCGCTTGACGAATACCTGAATGAATTGCGCGGCGTCGATTCGCTGGTCTGCTATGCCGTCAAGGCCAATTCCAACCTGGCCGTGCTGGATGTCTTCGCGCGTCGCGGCGCCGGTTTCGACATTGTCTCCACCGGTGAGCTCAAGCGTGCCCTGGCGGCGGGTGCCGATCCCCAGAAAATCGTTTTTTCCGGTGTCGGCAAATCGGCCGGGGAAATGGCCTACGCACTCAAAACCGGCATTCTCTGCTTCAACGTCGAATCGGCACCCGAACTCGAACGCCTGAACGAAGTCGCGGGCTCGCTCGGACTCAAGGCGCCGATCAGCCTGCGCGTCAACCCGAACGTCGATCCGAAAACGCATCCTTACATTTCGACCGGGCTCAAGGAAAACAAATTCGGTGTCGCCTACGAAGACGCGTTGAGCATCTACCAGCGTGCCGCAGCATTGCCGCATATCGAGGTCACCGGCATCGACTGCCACATCGGTTCGCAGCTGCTCGACCCTTCCCCCTTCGCCGAAGCTCTCGACAAGATACTGCTCCTCGTCGACCAGCTGGCCGCCAGCGGCATCATCCTGCATCACATCGACCTGGGAGGAGGCCTTGGCATCCGCTATCAGGACGAGACCGCGCCCACCGTGAAAAGTTACCTGCAGCCGCTGTTGCAGAAACTCAATGGCCGCTCACTGAAAATCCTGCTTGAACCGGGTCGCCGCCTGGTCGGCAATGCGGGCGTGCTGCTCACCACGGTTGAATTCCTCAAACCGGGCGAGGTGAAGAATTTCGCTATCGTCGATGCGGCCATGAATGATCTGGCCCGCCCCGCACTTTACGACGCCTGGCACGATATCGTTCCCGTGCTCCCGCGTAACGCCACGTCACGCCACTGGGAAATCGTTGGCCCGATCTGCGAATCCGGCGATTTTCTCGGGCACGACCGCCCGCTGGCCGTCGAACCGGGCGACCTGTTGGCGATCCTGTCCGCAGGCGCTTACGGCATGGCCATGAGTTCAAACTACAACACCCGTCCGCGTGTCGCGGAAGTCATGGTTGAAGGCAATCAGGTGCACCTCGTGCGCCGCCGGGAAACCGTCGAAGAGCTTTACGCACTGGAAAATCGCCTGCCGTGAAATACACAGCGCTACTGTTCGCCGGTTTACTGTCACTGGCCGCCTGCTCGAAAAGCGGCCCCCAAAAGGAAACCGGACAAGCGGCGGTGCCTGTCACCGCCGCCAAAGCCGTAGCGCAAGACATCCCGGTCATCCTGAAAGCCGTCGGGCGTGCCGAAGCCTTCGAAAGCGTCTCCCTCAAGGCGCGGGTCGACGGCCAGGTGGCATCGGTCGAGTTTACCGAAGGGCAACACGTAAACCGGGGCGACGTACTGATCCGTCTTGATCCGACCGATTTCGCGGCCCGTTTGCAGCAGGCCGAGGCGACGGTCGCGCGCGACGAAGCCCTGGTTGCCAGGATGCGTGCTGACACGGCGCGTTATGTGGCACTCAAGGACCGCAATTTCGTTTCCGAGGAAAAGGTCAACGAGGTACGCACCAACGAGGCCGCCGCCGTGGCCAATCTCCGCGCCAGCAAGGCTGCGGCCGAGGTCGCTCGCCTGCAATTGTCCTATGCCACCCTTCGTGCCCCGATTACCGGAATTGTCGGCGCACGGCTGGTGTTTCCCGGCTCGGCGGTCAAAGCCAACGATATCGTCGTGGCCGTGGTTAACCGTGTCCGCCCCTTGCTCGTCAGCTTCTCGGTTCCGGAACGGCATCTGCCGCAATTGCGCGCAGCCAGGCAAGCCGGCAGTCTGTCTGTCGATGTCTCACCGCCGGGCGATTCCTCGCAGCACTTTACGGGAAGCATCCGCTTTATCGATAACGCGGTCGACGCCGGCACCGGCACGATCCTGTTGAAGGCCGAGTTGCCGAATCAGGACGAAAAACTGACCCCGGGTCAGTTTCTCAATGTGGCCTTGCTGCTCGACACCCTCAGGCAGGCGGTGACGGTACCGGACAGCGCGGTCCAGCAAGGAGTCGAAAACAAATTCGTGTATGTGGTCAACGGCGACAGCAGCGTTGAACTCCGCGAGGTCGAAGCAGTTGCATCGGCAGACGGTTTCACGGCCATCCTCGGTCGCGTGGAGCCGGGCGAAACCGTGATCACCGACGGGCACTTGCGCCTGGTGCCGGGTGCCAGGGTCAAGATCAAGGAAGCGGAACCGGGCAGCGGCAGGAATGAACAAGCCGCCGTAACGGACTCTTCGCCACGGGGCGGATAGCCATGCATCTGCCCGAACTCTGCATCCGCCGCCCGGTCATGACGACGCTGCTGATGGCAGCGTTCATCATCTTCGGCATCATCGCCTACCGCGCCCTGCCAGTTTCCGAATTGCCGAATGTGGACTTTCCAACCATCTCGGTGACGGCCAGGCTGCCGGGAGCCTCGCCGGAGACCATGGCCGCTTCCGTAGCCACGCCGCTCGAGGGGCAGTTCTCGACGATCGCCGGACTGGAATCGCTCAGTTCAACCAGCGCCCAGGGAACCACTTCGATCACCTTGCAGTTTTCGCTTGATCGCAACATCGATGCCGCAGCACAAGACGTCCAGTCGGCCATTGCCACGGCGCAACGCAAGCTGCCATCGAGCATGCCGACACCGCCGTCCTTCCGCAAGGTCAACCCGGCAGATTCGGCAATTTTCTACATTGCCCTGAGTTCGCCGACCCTGCCCTTGCCATTGGTCAACGAATACGCCGAGACACAGCTGGCGCAACGTTTGTCCACGGTCAGCGGCGTCGCCCAGGTGATGGTTTTCGGCTCGCAAAAGTACGCCGTGCGCATTCAGGCCGACCCCGACCAGCTGACGGCACGCGGCATGGGCATCGACGAACTGCGCCAGGCGATTGCTGAGGCCAATGTCAACCAGCCGCTCGGGCAATTCGACGGCGTCCATCAATCCTTTGCCATCAAGGACGACGGGCAGCTCACCACAGCCGCTGCTTATCGTCCGCTGATCGTCGCCTGGCGCAACGGTGCGCCCGTACGTCTTGAGGAAGTTGCCACACCGGTCGACAGCGTCGAAAATATGCGTATCGCCAGCTGGAATGTGGACAAGCGCGCCATCGTCCTGGCCATCCAGCGTCAGCCGGGCGCCAATACGGTCGAAACGGTGAACGCGATCAAGCGCATCCTGCCCAGTTTCCAGGCCAGCCTGCCGAGCGCAATCAACATGACCACGCTGTACGACCGCAGCATATCGATCAGCGAATCCATAGACGATGTGCAATTCACCCTGCTGCTCGCCGGCTTCCTCGTCGTCCTGGTCATCCTGCTGTTCCTGCGCAACCTGTCGGCCACGGCAATCCCTGCGCTGGCGCTGCCGATCTCGATCATCGGCACCTTCGCCGTCATGCATGTACTGGACTACAGTCTGGACAACCTGTCCCTGCTTGCTCTCACCCTGGCCGTCGGCTTCGTCGTCGATGACGCCATCGTCATGCTGGAAAACATCGTTCGCCACATCGAACTCGGCGAGACGCCGTTGCAGGCCGCCATCAAGGGATCGCGCGAAATCGGCTTCACCATCATTTCGATGACCCTTTCGTTGACCGCCGTGTTCATCCCGGTGATGTTCATGGGCGGGATTGTCGGACGCCTGCTGCATGAGTTTGCCGTCACCATCTGCGCTGCGATCCTGGTGTCGGGCATCGTTTCGCTGACCCTGACCCCGATGCTGTGCAGCCGCTACTTGCACCATACGGCATCAGAAGATCATGGGCGGGTTTTCCAGGCTTTCGAACGTTTCTTCAATTTACTGCTGGCCGGTTACGAATCCTCTTTGCGCTGGGCCATGGCACGACCTCGCCTCGTCATGACCGGATTTCTGCTTTCGGTGGTTTTCAGCGGCCTGCTCTTTGTACATAGCCCCAAAGGCTTTCTTCCCAGCGGTGACAGCGGTCAGATTTCCGCCGTCACCGAAGGCGCACAAGACATCTCGTTTGCCGCAATGACAGAGAGGCAACGCAGCGTAGCAGCCATCGTCGCCCAAGATCCGAACATCCGCACATTCATGTCCAGCGTTGGGGCCAGTGGCTCGCGGCCAACCGCCAACAACGGATCGCTGTTTCTTGTCCTCAAGCCGCGCCACGAGCGCGACCTCTCGGCTGACGAGATCATCCAGCAGCTGCGCCCGAAACTTGCGGCCGTTCCGGGCATCAAGGTTTACATGCAGAATCCGCCGACCATCCGCATCGGCGGACAGGTCACTGCCGCGCAATACCAATACACCCTGCAAAGCACCAATCTCGACGAGCTCTACCAATGGACGGACACCCTGCTCGAAAGGATCCGCCAGCTACCCGGGTTCATCGACGTCACCAGCAACCTCAACAACCGCGGTCCGGTCATCACGCTGGAAGTAAACCGTGACAAGCTGGCCGCCTTGGGCCTGACCTACGGCCAGGTGGAGGACGCCTTGCAGAGCGCCTTCAGTTCGCGCCAGATTTCGACCATCTACGGCGACACCAGCCAGTATCAGGTCATCCTGGAAGTTGCCCCGGAGTTTCAACGCGATCCAGCGCAGCTTTCCAAGATTTATGTCCGTGCCTCCAGCGGCCGACTGGTGCCGCTGGACACCGTGACGCAGGTCACCCACAAGACGCAGGCGCTGACCATCAACCATCAGGGGCAACTGCCCTCGGTCACTCTATCCTTCAATCTGTTGCCGGGGATTTCGCTGGGTGACGCAGTCAACAGCCTCAAGTCGCTCGAACAGGAAATGCGCCTGCCGGTCACCCTCAACACCAGCCTGCAGGGTACCGCGCAAGCCTTCCAGTCCTCGCTGCAGGGGCTCGGCATCCTGCTCCTGATCGCCGTGCTGGTGGTTTACATTGTGCTCGGCATTCTGTATGAGAGTTTCATCCACCCGCTGACCATTCTTTCCGGTCTGCCCTCCGCCGCGCTGGGCGCCCTGATCACCCTGCTGCTCTTCGGCATCGATCTGAATCTCTATGCCTTTGTCGGCGTGATCATGCTCATCGGCATCGTCAAGAAGAACGCCATCATGATGATCGATTTCGCCCTCGACCGGCAGCGCAACGAGAAGGTTCCGGCCGTCGACGCCATTTTCAAGGCCTGCCTGATCCGTTTCCGCCCGATCATGATGACCACCATGGCCGCGCTCGTCGGCACCCTGCCGATCGCCCTGGCCATCGGCGCCGGCGCCGAAGTGCGGCAGCCGCTGGGTATCGCCGTCGTCGGCGGATTGATCGTTTCACAATTCCTGACGCTGTACCTGACCCCGGTGGTCTACCTCTACCTCGACCGCTTCACCCAGCGCGAACAGGCGGCACACATTTCAGTCGGCCCGGCCTAGCATCATCACCATGACTGTAACTGGCCGGCAGCACCCTGAAGGCATGCGCATCGACAAATGGCTGTGGGCCGCGCGTTTCTTCAAGACGCGCGCACTGGCCACGGCCGCCATCCACGCCGGACACATCCGGCACAACGGCAGTCCCGTCAAACCGGCGCGTACCTTGCACCCGGGCGACACCCTGGAGATCACGCTCGACAACCTGCGCTGGACCGTCACTGTCGTCGATCTCAACGAACAACGGCGGCCTGCGCCGGAAGCCCGGTTGCTGTACGAAGAAACTCCCGAAAGCAAGGCCCGGCGCGAAGCCATCAAGGAAAACCTGCGTCTCGCGCCACCCCCTGGCAGCGACCTGCGCGGACGGCCCACGAAAAAGGCGAGGCGCCTGATCCACGGATTCAACGAGCGGTTCTGATCACGATACATCCTGAAACCGGATACGGCAGACAGCCCGGCACAGAGGCGCTAGCATACCGGGGTTTTGCATCCGCAACGATTGACTGAAAGGAACCCATCATGGCCGCGTTCACCACCGAAAAAGCACTATTGCTCATTGATTTCATCAACGAAATCGTCGATCCCAAGGGAAAATCGGCCGGCAAGGGATATACCGACTTCGATGCCCGGCACGGATCGCTCGACCGCGTCGGCTCCCTGCTCCAACATGCCCGCAACAACGGGTTTGCCGTCATCCACGTCGGAGTAGGGTTTTCTCCCGACTACAAGGAACAGCCGGAGGGTTCTCCGCTCTTTGGCGGCGCGAAGAAATTCGGTGCCATGCAACTCGATTCCTGGGCCACCGGGTTTCACCCCAAGGCCGCCCCCGTCGACGGCGAAGCCAGACTGACCAAGCACCGGGTCAGCGCCTTCTACGGCACGCCGCTGGAACTCATCCTGCGTACCTATGGCGTCAAGCAGCTGTTCGTCGCCGGCTGCGCTACCGACATGGCCGTGCAGGCCGCGGTGCGCGACGCCCACGACCGCGACTTTTCGTGCACCGTGGTCAGCGACTGCTGCATCGCCGCCAATGACGACGACCACCAGCACACGTTGCGCCTGCTCGCAAAAGTGGCGCGCATCGCCACGCTGGAAGAACTGACCGGCTGATCGCCGGCCTGACAAGCGCACGCTCAGTCATATCCCTTCGCCGCATGCGGGGAACCCCGCATGCGGCGAAGTTTTCCAATAGCCTTTCCCCGGATTCCCATCGTCCATGTTCCGTGCCCTGAATACTCCCGCGCTCTGGATCGTCACCCTCTCGGCGGCCGGCATCCTCATGGTGACTATGGGCGCCCGCCAGTCGCTCGGTCTGTTCCTCGCCCCACTCGACGCCAGCACGGGGCTGGGAGTCGCCTCGATCAGCCTGGCCATGGCCATCGGCCAGTTCATCTGGGGCGCCGCGCAGCCGGTCGCCGGAGCACTGGCCGATCGTTTCGGACCCGGACGCGTCCTGCTCTGGGGCTTGTTTCTGCTGGCCCTGGGCAGTGCCATCACACCGTTCATGGACGGCACCTGGGGACTGATTCTCTCGCTCGGACTGCTCTCGGCGATGGGTTCCGGTACGGGCAGTTTTTCCGTGCTGTTTGGCGCGGCGGCCAACCGCCTCCCTCTGGAAGCGCGCGGTGCGGCATCAGGAGTCATCAACGCCGGAGGATCATTCGGACAATTCATTTTTGCCCCGATCCTGCAGAAACTGATCCAGGCCATCGGCTGGATGGGCGCGATGTGGATGCTCGCCGTTGTTACCCTGGCCGCGTTGCCACTAGTGCGCAACGTGTCCTTGTCTTCAGATCACGGACACCCGGCCAGCCATGCCGAAGGACCCGGCCTGTGGCCGAGCGTCAAGCAGGCCATGGGCGACCGCAGCTACCTGCTGCTGCACGCCGGCTTCTTCACCTGCGGGTTCCACATCGCCTTCCTCGTCACGCATCTGCCGGGCGAGGTCAACCTGTGCGGCCTGCCGCCCTCGGTCGCCAGCTGGTCGCTGGCCATCATCGGCCTGGCCAACATCATCGGCAGCCTGTTTGCCGGCGCCTGCGTCGCCCGCTACCGCAGCAAATACGTGCTGTTCTGGATGTACGGCTCGCGCGCCGTGATGATCGCCCTCTACCTGATGTCCCCGCGCACCGACCTGACGTTCTACATCTTTGCCGCGGGCCTCGGTTTCACCTGGCTGGCCACGGTGCCGCCAACGGCGGCCATCGTCGGCAAGCTGTTCGGCGTGCGCTACCTCGGCACCCTGTTCGGCCTGACCCTGCTGTCGCACCAGACCGGTGGCTTTCTTGGCGCCTGGCTGGGAGGGCTGGCGATTACCCGCTTCGGCGATTTTTCATGGATGTGGTACGCCGACATGGTGCTGGCCGGCCTGGCGGCGCTGGTCAACCTGCCGATCCGGGAAGCGCCGGTCGCCCGGCTGCAGGCGGCTTGAGAAACACGATTTCAACCACAACGATCTCAACGTAAAAACGAGACAGTACAAGCAATTTTAACCACGGAGAACACGAAGGAAAAACAATGTGTTGCCATGAGATGAAGGCTCACCCAACGGGTGAGGGCAACAATTCAAGAATTTCCAGTATTTCTCCGTGCCCTCCGTGTTCTCCGTGGTTCGAACTGAGGTTTTTGGATTGATCATTGCGCCCGTCGTGTTCGTTGTGGTTAATTGCCTTTTCCGGGATTACAGCACGTAGCGCGACAGATCCTCGTTGCTGGCCAATTCGGTGAGTCGGGCATCAACATAGTCCGCGTCGATGCGGATCGTCTGCGCGCCCTTGTTGCCGGCGCTGAATGAAATCTCTTCGAGCAACCGCTCCATCACCGTGTACAGCCTGCGCGCACCGATGTTCTCCGTGCGTTCATTGACCGACCAGGCCACTTCCGCCAGCCGCTGGATGCCTTCCGGCGTGAATTCCAGGCTCACCCCTTCGGTAGCCATCAGCGCCTGGTACTGCATGGTCAGGCAGGCGTCGGTCTGGGTCAGGATGCGCTCGAAATCGGCCACCGACAGCGAATCCAGCTCCACGCGGATGGGGAAGCGCCCCTGCAATTCGGGAATCAGGTCGGACGGCTTGGCCAGATGAAAAGCACCGCTGGCAATGAACAGGATGTGGTCGGTGCGGATCATGCCGAACTTGGTCGACACTGTGGTGCCTTCGACCAAAGGCAGCAGGTCGCGCTGCACACCCTGGCGCGACACATCGGCGCTGTGCGCGTCACTGCGCGAGGTGATCTTGTCGATTTCGTCGAGGAACACGATGCCATTCTGTTCGACGTTGCGCACCGCTTCCAGCTTCACTTCCTCGTCGTTGACCAGTTTCCCGGCTTCTTCGTCGATCAGCAGCTTGCGCGCCTCGCTGATCTTCAGCTTGCGCGATTTCTTACGCGCACTGCCCATGTTCTGGAACATGCCCTGAATCTGCGAGGTCAGATCCTCCATGCCTGGAGGCGCGAAGATTTCGGCCTGAACGGAGGCGGCGGCAACCTCGATCTCGATTTCCTTGTCGTCAAGTTCGCCTTCGCGCAACTTCTTGCGGAATTTCTGGCGCGTGGCGTTTTCCTCGGCATTCTGCGTGTCGTTGTAGAAGCCGCCGCGCGCCGGAGGCAGCAAGGCATCGAGCAGCCGCTCCTCGGCGGCATCCTCGGCGCGCACCCTGACGGCCTTCATGGCCTGTTCGCGCCCGTTCTTGATGGCAATTTCGGCCAAATCGCGGATGATCGTCTCGACGTCTCGCCCAACGTAACCCACCTCGGTGAATTTGGTCGCCTCGATCTTGATGAACGGCGCGTTGGCCAGCCGGGCCAGGCGACGGGCTATTTCAGTCTTGCCCACGCCGGTCGGCCCGATCATCAGGATATTCTTCGGTGTTATTTCCTGGCGCAACGGCTCTTCGACCTGCGCCCTGCGCCAGCGGTTGCGCAGGGCAATGGCTACTGCTTTCTTGGCCTTGCCCTGGCCAACGATATGCTTGTCGAGTTCGTGAACGATTTCCTGTGGAGTCATCTGCGTCATTTCGGGCCTGCCGGGATATGTTTCAAGAACACTATGTTCTCATCGCCCTTGCACTGTGGCAAACTCATGACACTCGAAAATTCCGGAAAAGCGGCGACTGCAATGACGACCAAATATCGCAGCATATGCCTGGCTCCCGGGCGGGCCGCACCCGGCATGACTCTGGCCCGGACCATCGCGGACCGCGAAGGCAACACGCTCCTGTCATCGGGAACCGAGCTCGACCTCTCCATGCTTGAGCGGCTGACCCGGCGCGGCGTAAACGCCATTTCCGTGCTCATCCCCGACACGCGCGACCCAGAAACGATTGCGGCAGAACAGCAGGCCATCCGCGCCCGCATCGAAACGATTTTCCGCGGCTCCGGCAGTCCGGCCAGGGGGGCGCTGCGCACGGCCGTTCTGGACTTTCGTCTCGAGGATACGGAATGATGCTTCCCACGCTTGAGCAGCTTCCGCTCCATGCGCAAGCTCTCCCCTCCTTGCCCGAGGTGGTCAACTACCTGATCCGGGCGCTCGATGACGAGGCGGCCAATCTGGAAACCCTGGCCCAGCACATCAATTCAGACCCGGCCATCGTGGCCCGACTGCTCGCTGCGGCCAATTCGGCAAGCTCCGGAACATCGAAACGGGTTGGGTCGGTTGGCCAGGCCTTCATGCTGCTCGGCGCCGACCGGATCGCCAACATCATCCTCGCTTCCACGTTGATCCACCGCTACGACACGCATGCTTCGGGATTCAGCGCCAGGCTGCTCTGGCAACATTCGCTCGGGGTGGCTGTCTGCGCCCGGGTGCTCGCCGAACAGATGGACATGGATGCGGAACTGGCATTCACCGGCGGCCTGCTGCACGACATCGGACAGCTCCTCATGTACACCGCCAGCCCGTCGCATTTCCTGCAGGTGCTGGATCTGCACCACCGCAACGATATGCCGCTCTATCTGGCCGAACGCTCGGTATTCGGCTACGACCACAGCGAAGCCGGAGGCATTCTGGCGACTTTCTGGAAATTGCCGATGGACATCGTCGATGCGATTGCCGCCCACCACGAACCGGATGGATTCGGCAGCGACATCGGAAACCTGATCCACATCAGCGAGGTACTCAGCCACGCCCTGGATCTTGGAGAACAGGAAAACAACCGCGTACCGGAACTGTCTGAACTGGCCTGCGCCAGTCTCGGCCTGTCCTGGCCGAAATTTTCCGCGCATTTTGCGGAAGTCGAAGCGCGTTACGACGATCTGCGCATCGCCCTGGGCATCTGAACGGAGTGCGAAACCGTCCGGATCGCTACTCCAGCGCCTCGATGGTGTAATTGTGATTGGTGTAGATACACAGGTCACCGGCGATTTCCAGCGACTTGCGGATCACCTCCGCCGGCTCCAGCGCCGTATTCTCGATCAGCGCGCGCGCCGCGGACTGGGCGTAAGCACCGCCTGACCCGATCGCCAGAATGCCGTATTCCGGCTCCAGCACATCGCCGTTCCCGGTGATGATTAGCGAATTCTCCCGGTCCGCAACGGCCAGCATGGCCTCCAGGCGACGTAGCGCCCGGTCACTGCGCCAGTCCTTGGCCAACTCCACCGCCGAGCGCAGCAGATTGCCCTGATGCTTGTCCAGCTTGGCTTCGAAACGCTCGAAAAGCGTGAAGGCATCGGCCGTACCGCCGGCAAACCCGGCCAGGATGCGGTTGTGATAAATGCGCCGGACCTTGCGCGCGCTGGCCTTGATCACGACATTTCCAAGCGTGACCTGCCCGTCGCCGCCCATGGCCACCTGCTGGCTGCGGCGCACGGAAAGAATCGTCGTACCGTGGTATTGCTCCATGATTCGTCCTATTGTCTGGCGAACACGACGGTAGCCACCGATTTCAGCCCGATAACGCCGAGCAATTCAGCAACCAGATGATTAGGGTGGCGAAAGACGATCTGCTTGCCGGAACTGCGGATCTTGGTCAGCTCATTGAGCAGAGCGCCTGCGCTGATGAAATCCATGCGCGTGAGTTCGGCACAATCGATGAGCACGGGATCGTGTTCTCCGACATGCGCCGCGAGGTCGCCAAAGCGCGAGGATTTGATTTCGCCGCGCATGAAATACGCGGTATCGGTTTCCAGTTCCACCACCTGAGCCTGTTCGATCACCGGCTCGGGCGCCGCCACCCGTGCCGACTCCCACGAAGGAGGAGATTCTTCGAAGGTCACGGCATAATCGATGGCAATCTCCTCGAACGCCTCCTGTTTGCCTTGCAGCTGGCAAAGTTCGAGCAGGAGCAGCCAGTGTGCCTTGTTTTCCGCACGCCCCGTCTCGACCTGCCCCTGCACCAGTTCGCCCAGGGCCTCGCGGCCCAGCAGTTCGATTTCGCGCCCGGATTTTCTGGCCTTTTGCAACAAGGACAAAAGGCAACCGCAACCTTCCGGATCGGAGTGCCTGACCTTTGACATATCCAGGCGCAACTTGGGATTCTTTTCCAGGGTCTGGCTTACAGCCTGAAATCCCGCAGCGTTTTCCCCCAGCAGATCACCCTTGAAAAACATGCTGCCGGCAGCTGCGGACGGCTTCCTGGTTTTTTCCTTGACCTTGTTGCCCCAGCCGGGAGGGGATTTCTCGAAGGCACGCGCATATTCAATGCCCAGCGCTTCAAACGCCGGCTGCTGGCCGGACAACCGGTACAAATCGAAAAGCATCAGCCACAGGCGCTCGCCGGGGCCGGAGTGATAGTTCTGCACCGCATGTTCAAGTACCGCCTGCGCCGCTTGATCCTGATTGTTGGCAAAGAGAACCGCCGCTTCCTCGGCTTCGGCATCGACCGGATCGATATCGGTCTCGATCTGGAAATCCGGGGCGCTTTCGCTGAACACAAAATCCGAAAAACCCGAAGAGGTCTCTTGCGGAGCAGCATTCCCGGCAAGCGGCTTGAGCTTGGCATCACTGGCTGTCTGATCCTGTTCCCCGCGCTGCTCCTTGCCATTTTCAGACGCGTGTTCGCGTACAGCGACCTGGCGCGGCACCGCTGCCGGCCGGGCAATCATCTTTTCGGGTTGTTTTTTGAAAAATGAGAAAACCATGAATTGCTGGGTCCGGCTGCCGTGGAGAAACGGGGTTTTGTTTTAACACATCCGCTCACGCTCTGCAATTTTCGCGGCATAGTGCAAGCACTTGCAACCACTTAATTCACGCCAGGAAAGTCCCAGGAACGATAATGAATCAGTCATCGCTACCTGCGGAACAATTAGCGCACAGCCCGCGCAAATCGAAGTCCATGCGGGTCAAGGAAAACCCCGAAGGCAGAACAGGGATGACCGGAGGCGTCGCGTCAAGGCAATACACTCTGCCGCAGCGTTCGCAACGGAAATGAACGTGCGTCGCATGCTCCCCGAGGGTTGCGGACGAAAAGCGAAAAACCCGGCTGGAATCAGCGCTCTTGTGCGCCAGCCCGCTGCCGACGAGCCAGTCGAGGACACGGTACAAGGTCACCCGATCCAACGCCATGCCGCCCAGCTGCATTTCAATTTCGGCATGCGACAGGGGAGTGGGGGCGTTACGCAGCATGTGCAGGACGCGAATCCGCGCCGGTGTCGCACGTGCGCCGATGCGGCGTATCTGCTCGGCGACTGCCTGCTGCGATGTTGTCAGAGAAACCAAAGCCGATTCCAGAAAACTCAAGGATGAGGATTTAAACACGCCCTCCCGCTGTCAGCAACACAGTTGCAGATGCAACGCTGAAGGGCTTTTGTATGGACATGGAACCGAGACGAGTGCTCATTGCCAAATTGTTCATGACTGCCTTCCGGAGAGCGCCATGTCCGCATCGAATATCGCACGCCTGCGCAAAGAAAAATCGGAATGGGCCGCCTTGCTGCCCGCGGAAATCTATCGCGTCCTGTTCGAAGAGGACACTGAGCATGCGTGCAGCAGCGCTCTGATCCGCGAAAAGCGCGAAGGTCTCTTCATATGCGCCGCCTGCTTCCAGCCTCTTTTCGCCAGCCAGACCAAATACGAAAGCGGTACGGGCTGGCCGAGCTTCTGGCAGGCCCTGCCGGACTCCATCGAGACAAAAATAGACAATCAGCTGTTCGTTCCGCGCACGGAATATCACTGTTCGCGCTGCGGCGGCCACCAGGGACACGTCTTCGACGACGGCCCAAAACCTACAGGCAAACGCTACTGCAACAACGGACTGGCACTGGTGTTTGTTCCCGCAGGAGACACTCCACCTGAGCTGCGCACCTGAAACCAGCTCTCTCGGAACCGGGCAACCGTTCATAAGTACCCGATGTGCACTCAGTACACAGGTCTTTCCGGACCTTCCAGGGAAACGTACCGATTGCCCCTTCCTTACCCATCGGCTAGGATGGGGAGCAGGTTCTCACAATAAAAGGAGCCCTCATGGCGGAAACGAATGCCGCGCCTCACGGCACCGAGCCCAGCAGCGAGGAAATTTCGCACGTTCTGGGGAACATTGTCATTCCGCCCTGCCCTCGCATCGTCATCGCCATGGTTCAGGAGGCGCGCAGCGAGGATCCTGACCTGCTGAAGCTCGACAAGCTGATTTGTGGGGACATGGGTCTGGCGTCGGCGGTCATCAAATCTGCCAATTCGCCGTTTTACGGATTGAACCACAAGGTCCAGGCAGTCAAATCGGCGCTGCAGGTCCTCGGAATTCGTTCGGTCACCAATATCGTCACCCTGCTTGCCCTGCGCAATGCATTGACCGCCCCCGGGCAAGCTGCCGACCCCTTCTGGAATCAGTTCTGGGACCGCACCAACTATCACGCCATTGCCTGCGCGCGCCTGGCACGGCAATTGCGCTTCATTTCGACAGACGGGGCCTATACGTTCGGCCTGTTCAACGATTGCGGGATTCCTGTGCTCGTCCAGCGCTTTGCCGACTACAAGGAAACCCTGCAGCTTGCCTGCACCTCGGAACGGCCATTCGTCGAGATCGAGGAAGAACGCCACCAGGTGTCCCATACGCTCATCGGCGCCATCCTGGCGCGTTCCTGGCAACTTCCCGATCTGGTCGCCGATGCCATTCGCGACCACCACAACTTCGATCTGCTCTACGGAGAAACCCCTGCAGGCCAGGGCGATATAGCTGCTCTGGCGGCCATTTCGCTGATCGCCGACTATCTGGTCAACGATTTTGTCGGCGCGCCGCAGGAATCAGCGTGGCAGTTGCATGGTGCGCAGGCGCTCGATTACCTCGGTATCGACGAGGACGAACTGCTCGAAAGCAAGACTGACATTCTCGAAGAAATGCAGGAGGCACAGTCTTATCGCCAGTAGCCGGGGAATGGCGGGGGAATTCTGTAGTCATCCAGGAAAAGCAGCCAACCACGGCGGTCACAGCGAACACGGCGTAAAAACAAAAACTTATACAGGTTTAATCAATCACCCAACGGGTGAAATGCAAAAACCGCGAAAACCAGGTATTTTCGCCGCGCCCGCCGTGTCGCCGTGGTTGAACATGAGATTTTAAGGGTTATTGTGCGCGCAAGGAGTACCAGGGCTTGCCCGCGCCCTTTGATGGTGGGCAGCGACCTAGCTGCTAGAATCTCTGCTTTGACTGCAGAAACCCGAAGCCATGCATCCGGATTACCTTGAAAAAATCCTCACAGCACAAGTTTACGATGTCGCCGTGGAGACCCCGCTCGATGTGGCGCCGGGCCTTTCTGCGCGCACCGGCAATACTGTGCTGATCAAGCGCGAGGACATGCAGCCGGTGTTCTCGTTCAAGCTGCGCGGCGCCTACAACAAGATTGCCAAGCTATCACCGGAACGGCTGAAGCGCGGAGTGATCTGCGCTTCCGCCGGCAATCATGCACAGGGCGTGGCGCTGTCGGCGGCGAAGATCGGTTGCCGGGCTGTGATCGTGATGCCGACCACGACGCCGGCCATCAAGGTTGATGCCGTGAGAAGCCGGGGCGGCGAGGTGGTGCTGGCCGGTGATTCCTTTGACGAAGCCTATGCGCATGCACTGGAACTGGAAAAAGCCGAGAGACTGACCTTTGTACATCCTTTCGACGACCCTGAAGTGATCGCCGGACAAGGCACCATCGGCATGGAGATCCTGCGCCAGCATCCCAAGCCGATCCATGCCGTGTTCTGCTGCGTCGGCGGAGGCGGGCTGATTTCCGGCGTGGCTGCCTACATCAAGCGCCTGCGCCCGGAAACCAAGATCATCGGCGTCGAGGCGGTGGATGCGGATGCCATGGCGCAGTCGCTGGCCGCCGGGAAACGGGTGCGCCTGAAACAGGTCGGCTTGTTCGCCGATGGCGCGGCGGTAAAGATCGTCGGCGAGGAAACCTTCCGCCTCTGCCAGGAATATGTGGACGAAATCGTGCGCGTCGACACCGATGCCATCTGCGCGGCGATCAAGGATGTGTTCGAGGACACGCGCGCCGTGCTCGAACCGGCCGGCGCGCTGGCCATTGCCGGCGCCAAGGCCTACGCGGCGCAGCACAAGCTGAAAGACAAGACGCTGGTAGCCGTCGCCTCGGGCGCCAACATGAATTTCGACCGCCTGCGCTTCGTGGCCGAGCGCGCCGAGGTGGGCGAGCAGCGCGAAGCCGTGCTGGCCGTGACCCTGCCCGAGAAGCCCGGCTCCTACAAGAAATTCCTGGCCCTGATCGGAGCCCGCAACATCACCGAGTTCAACTACCGTTTCAACGATCCGCGCGAGGCGCAGATTTTTGTTGGTGTGCAGGTCGCTTCGCGCGCCGAGTCGCTCAAGCTGGTCGAGCAGTTGCAGAAACACGGTTACGCCACGCTCGACCTGACCGACGACGAAATGGCCAAGCTGCACGTGCGCCATCTGGTCGGCGGCCACGCGCCGCAGGTCGACAATGAAATGATCTACCGCTTCGAGTTCCCGGAACGGCCGGGGGCGCTGATGAACTTCCTCAACCAGATGAGTTCGGGCTGGAACATCAGCCTGTTCCATTACCGCAACCATGGCGCCGATTACGGCCGGGTGCTGGTCGGCATGCAGGTACCGCCGGCCGAGATGAAGCAATTCAAGGAATTCCTGAAGAACCTCGGCTACGCGCACTGGAACGAAACAGCAAACAAGGCCTACAGGCTATTCCTTGGATAAGGCCTATAGACCTCGCGGTTATAACACAGTGATCAATCGATCTTTTGGGGTCACAGTTGCAGTGTTTAAATTGCTGCACTGAGCACTTAACACTTTTCGACTCGAAAGATCTGCGAACGCAAAGGAGAAAATCATGTCCCTGAAAATCGCCAACAATGTGAGCGAAGTGATCGGCAACACGCCTCTGGTCAAGCTGAACCGCTTGTCGGCTGGCATTTCCGGCACCGTGACTGTCAAGCTTGAGTTCTTCAACCCGGGACACAGCGTCAAGGACCGCATTGCCGCGGCGATGATCGATTCTGCCCTGGCCGCCGGAAAGATTGGTCCGGATTCGATTGTCCTGGAACCGACCTCGGGCAATACCGGGATTGGCCTGGCCATGATTTGCGCGGCGCGCGGCATCAAGTGCTGCTTTGTCATGCCGGAGACGATGAGCCGTGAACGCCGGTTGCTGCTCCGGGCCTATGGTGCGGAACTGGTGCTGACACCGGGAGCCGAAGGCATGGGCGGCGCTATCAAGCGCGCAGAAGAAATGGCGGCAGCCGATGCGCGCTACTTCATCCCGCAGCAGTTTGAAAACCCGGCCAATCCGGCAATTCACCGGGAGACCACGGCCGAGGAAATCTGGCGCGACACCGCCGGCCAGGTGGACATCTTCGTTTCCGGCATCGGTACGGGCGGCACGATCACCGGCGTCGGCGAGGTACTCAAGGCGCGCAAACCCGGCGTACAGATCATTGCCGTCGAGCCGGACGCCTCGCCGGTGCTGTCCGGTGGTCAAAAGGGCCCGCACCCGATCCAGGGCATCGGCGCCGGCTTCGTTCCGCAGGTACTGAACACCGCGATCTATGACGAGGTCGTGCGCGTGACGGCAGAAAATTCCTTTGCCATCGCGCGGCGCATGGCGACCGAGGAAGGATTGCTGGTCGGCATCTCTTCCGGCGCGGCGGTATGGGCTGCATTGCAGGTGGCGGCCCGCCCGGAAAATGCCGGAAAGCTGACGGTGGCTATCGTCCCCTCGTTCGGCGAGCGCTACTTGTCGACCCAGCTTTACGCTCACCTGGATGTGTGACCGCATCCGGCAGGAGTTGACACAAAATCCGCCGGCTTTCGATTTTGACCAGCCAATCGACCGGCGGGGCGGCGATTCACTCAAATGGAACAAGTACGCCGGGCGCGATGTGCTGCCGCTGTGGGTGGCCGACATGGATTTTGCCTCTCCGCCGGCGGTGGTCGAAGCATTGCAGCGGCGTGTCGCGCACGGCTGTTTTGGCTATGGCGAGCCCTGGCCCGGACTCGTGGATGCCGTGCTCGCCTACCTGCAACGCCGCTACGGCTGGGATATCCAGGCCGAGTGGCTGGTCTGGTTGCCCGGGCTGGTAACCGGGATCAACGTGGCCTGTCGCGCCGTCGAAGGGGATGTGATCACATCCGTGCCCGTCTACCCCCCTTTTCTTTCCGCGCCGCACTTGGCCGGACGTGAATTGACCGCCGTGCCCCTGCAACTGTCCGCAGGACGCTGGGGCTGGGACTTCGAACGCATGGAAGCATCGGTCACGCCGCAAACCCGCCTGCTGCTGCTTTGCCATCCGCACAATCCGGTCGGTCGAGCCTGGAACCCGAACGAACTCACTCTCCTGGCCGAATTCTGCCGCCGCCACGAACTCCTGGTATGCTCCGACGAAATTCATTGCGATCTGGTGCTCGATGCCAACCGTCCGCATGTGCCGCTGGCCACGCTTGATGAGGACATGGCGCGACGCTCGATCACCCTGATGTCCCCCTCCAAGACCTACAACATCCCCGGCCTGGGCTGTTCTCTGGCCATCATTCCCGAGACCGGCCTGCGCCGCCGCTTTACGCAAGCCATGCGCGGCATCGTGCCGCACGTAAACGTGCTTGGCCTGACGGCTGCCGAAGCCGCATTCCGCGATTCGGAGGCCTGGCGCGAAGCCCTGCTTCAGACCCTGCGCCGGAACCGCGACTACGTGCAGGATGTTGTGGCACAAACTCCTGGGCTGTCCATGACGCCTGTCGAGGCCACCTATCTGGCCTGGATCGATGCGCGCGGACTGAAGCAAGCCGACCCGGTACGCTTCTTTGAAGAAGCTGGCGTAGGATTGTCGGATGGCAAGGATTTTGGATCTTTCGGATGGGTCAGGCTCAACTTTGGCGGCTCCCTGCCGTTACTGAAAATCGGGCTGGAAAAAATGGTTTCGGCGTGCGCCTCCCTGATGAGTTGAATTATGCTCTAAGGATGAGCATGATTCAGTGTGTTTTTCTTTGGCTGACCTGATGGCTTTTTTTCGAAAATCCTTTTCTCGCCATGCGCTGTGGCAGACCGTTCCTTATATCACCGGTCTGCTCGGTCTGCTGGCGACCGCATGGCTCGCGCGGGAAGTTTGGGTCAGCGACCAGGACAGCCTGAGATTGAGTTTCCTGCGCGAAGCACAGCAGCAGGTCGAATCGCTCATCCATCCACTTGAAGAGCAAGTAGACAGATTCGCTCTGATGCAACGCACATTCCACACCCTGGGCGAAGTGGATGAGCAGGAATTCGAAAGCCTTCTCGAGCCGATGAGCCAGAGCCTCGGGCTACGCGCCTTTGCCTGGGCGCCAAAAATCGAAGGAAAACGTCGCAGCGAATTCGAGCGGGAAGGGAAAGCACACTGGGGTGAAACCTTCGCCATCCGGGAAACCGGGCCTGACGGCAGCCTCTTTCCCGCACCCCGGCGCGAGGTCCACTACCCCGTCCAGTACCAGATTCCGACGATTCGGCGACACTTGGGGCACGGTATCGACCTCTATGCACAAGCCGATCGCCACCAGTTGATCAAGCTGGCCATTGAAACTGGAACTCCGGTCAGCAGCGGACCTGTTCCCTCCATAATCAACCCCGAGCAGATGGAAAGGGTCGTGATTTTCGTCGCCCCCGTTTATCGCACGGCAAAAATTCCCCTGTTTCCGGAAGAACGGCGCAACGCGGTGCGCGGGGTGCTGGTTGCTTCGCTGGACATAGGCATCCTGTTCGACATGACCTTTGCGGCCCACGCCAGTCAATTCCATGTCCGCCTGCTCGAATTCTCCGAACCCGGGAAACCCGTGCGCACGTGGTCGCCTGAAAATGATCCGTTGAATCCGGCCTTCCCCTCCTCTCTCCTGAGGTATACGCGCAATTTCGATCTCGCCGGACATTTATGGACCATCCAGGTCGACGCCGGACCCGAATGGCAGTCCCAAAACACCAGGAAGCGCGCGATCAATATTGCCATGTCAGGAGTCTTGCTGAGCATGCTGCTGGCACTCGCCCTGCGCCGGCTTTCCGGGCGCAGCGCACTGGCCGACGCGCTGGAGATTTCGTACGAGGATGCCAGGAACCGGCAGCGCCGGGCTGAAACCTGGGCGACCAAGCTTTCCATGGTGGTAGCACAGAATCCGGCGGCCATCCTGATCACCGACACTGAAGGACGCATCGAATACGTCAACGACATGTTCTGCGAGATGACCGGATACGAACGCAAGGACGTGACCGGAAAGGATGTCCATCTCCTCGGCGAGAACGACCAAGGGATCAATGCGTATCGTGAACTGCGTGAAACGGTCTCCAGCGGCGAAATCTGGAAAGGAGAGCGTCAGAACCGGCGGCGTGATGGAACGCCTTACTGGGAACGGGTACTGGTCGCGCCGATCAAGGATCAAGAAGACCGGATCATCAACTACATGGCGATCCGGGAGGACATCACCGCGCTGAAAACCCTGATGATTCGCCTGCAGAAAAGCGAAAGCCGCTTCCGCGGTGCGATGTCGTCCATGGTTGAAGGGTTGACGGTACTCTCCTCGACAGGCATTTGCCGCTTCGCCAACCATGCCGCCGAAAACATCCTCGGGTATCCGGAACACGGATTGCAGGATCTGGATGTGCGCCAGTTGCCGGTACAACTCGTCGATGAAGAAGGGAATGAACTGCCCAATCCGCTGCATGACCTGCAAAGGTTGCAGCAACTATGCACCGGACGCAATGTGCGCAATCGCGTGACACGCCTGCGTTTTCCGGACGGCACAATCCGCTGGCTGGAAATCAACACCGCGCCGCTGGATACGGTAAACGGGGAGGATGCACATGTAGTCCTGACCTTCTCCGACATTACCGAACGCCGCCATGTCGAGGAGAAATTGCGACTCGCCTTCGAAGCCATCCGTCACAGTGGCGAAGGCATCCTGATGACCGATGCCCAACATCGCATCATCTCAGCCAATCCGGCCTTTGAATCGGTAACCGGACACAAGGCGGGCGAGATAATCGGCAGCCCTCCGGTCCTCTTCATGTCGGCGCGGCAGAAGGATGGATTCCTCGACACCGTGCGTGAGACACTCGAACGCGACGGGCATTGGCAAGGCGAAGTCTGGAACCGGCGCAAGAATGGCGAGGCCTACCCGGAGTGGCTGGGCGTATCGGCCGTGCGCGAGCCCGATGGCAAGGTGAAGTACTTCGTATACATTTTCTCGGACATGACCGAGCGCAAGGCGGCGCAGGAGCGCATCGAATTCCTTGCGCACCACGATCCGCTGACCGGGCTACCCAATCGCCTGCTGCTGCGCGACCGCATGGCGCAGGCCATGGCGCTGGCCACGCGGACGCAGAGCCGGGTTGCCCTGATGTTCCTCGATCTCGACCGCTTCAAGAAGATCAACGATTCACTGGGTCATCCCGTCGGAGACGCCTTGCTCAAGGGCGTCGTCGAGCGCCTCAAGGCATGCGTGCGCGAGTCTGACACCATCAGCCGGCAGGGCGGCGACGAATTCATCATCGTGCTCAACGACGTGCGCGACAGCGACGCCGTCTCGCGCGTGGCCGAGAAGATCCACGAGCGCATGAGCAATCCGTTCGTGCTTGGCGAACACACGCTGAGCACGTCCTTTTCCATCGGCGTGGCACTCTTTCCCGATGACAGCGAGGATTTCGACAGCCTCATGCAGAAGGCCGATACGGCGATGTATCACGCCAAGGAAGCCGGGCGCAACAGCTACCGTTTCTTTACAGAGCAGATGAACCTCCAGGTCGTCGAGCACATGACCCTGGAAACGCAACTCAGGCGGGCCCTGGAGAACGGCGAATTCGTCCTGCATTACCAGCCGCAGCTGGATCTGCAAGAACGGACCATCGTCGGCGTTGAGGCGCTGATCCGCTGGAACAGTCCCGATGGCGGTCTGGTACCGCCGTCGAAATTCATCCCGATCGCCGAGGAATCCGGCCTGATCGTGCAGATCGGCGCCTGGGTATTGCGCGAGGCCTGCCGTCAGGCACGCGCCTGGCAGGAGAGCGGGCTGCCGCCTTTCGTCGTGGCCGTCAATCTGTCGGCCATCCAGTTCCGGCGCCCCGATCTGGTCAATTCGGTAATCAATGCCCTGGTACTTTCCGACCTCGACTCGCAGTGGCTGGAACTTGAGCTGACCGAATCCATCCTGATCCAGGATACGGAGGCGACGCTGGATACCGTGCGCCGGCTGAAAGCGCTGGGCGTGCAACTGTCGGTGGACGATTTCGGCACGGGGTATTCCAGCCTGACTTACCTCAAGCGCTTTGCCGTCGACAAGCTGAAAATCGACCAGTCCTTCGTGCGCGACCTGGTTTCCGATCCCGACGACGCGGCCATCGTGCGGGCCATCATCCAGATGGCGCACAGCCTGAAGCTGAAGACCATTGCCGAAGGCGTCGAAACCGAGGAATTGTGCAATCTGCTGCAACTCTTCCATTGCGACGAAGTACAGGGCTACTGGCTGGCCCGACCGATGCCTCCGGAAGAACTGGAGGCCTTTGTGCGCAACTATTCCGCCCGGCCATCCGAAGGCTGAAACGATTCGAAACATTCTTTCGCTGCGTTGAAATCGTTTGCAACGCAGCGCGACGGAAAATGACGTTATCCGATTACTACAAGCGGCGCCGCGTAGCCTGCCGCTTTTTTCCTGGAAAACGTCATGAAACGAACCGTGCTACCGCTATCGCTCCTCATCATCGTGCTATGGGCCGTATTGCAGCCTGCCGAAATCCTGAATTTCTCCGCGGCCTTTTTCCCCTTGCGCAAGGCATATACCACCCTGACCGGCGCGCTGGCCCTGGGCTGGATGGGCGTATGCATGGTGCTGGCACTGCGTCCGGTCTGGCTGGAGAATCAGCTTGATGGTCTCGACAAGCTGTATTACGTGCATAAGTGGACAGGCATCGGCGCGGTGTTGCTGGTGGCCATGCACTGGCTACTGGTTCTCTCGCCGCGAACGCTGGTGAGCTGGGGCTGGATCGAACAAAGCACTCGTCCGCACCGCCAGCCGGGCGCCTTCTCCGGGCTGATCGGCGCCGGCAAGGAAATGGGCGAATGGTCGGCCTGGGGCATGATTATTCTAGGCATCGTCGCGCTCCTGCGGTTCGTGCCCTATGACTGGTTCCGCAAACTGCACAAGGCCTTTCCGGTCGCATTTCTGCTCGGATCGCTCCACACCCTGCTCATGCTGTTCAAGGAAAAGCTGCTGTCGACGCCGTTTGGCGTTCTGATGCTGGCCATTTGCGTAGCGGGCAGCCTGATTGCGGTTTACTCGCTGCGCGGACTGATCGGCAGCAAGCGTCAATATGCCGGACGCGTTTCGGGCATCGCCCGCACCGAGGCCGGCGTGCTCGACCTGCGCATCGACGTGGGCTCCGGTTGGCCGGGGCACCAGCCCGGGCAGTTCGCGCTGCTTACTCTGGATCATGAGGAAGGACCGCATCCTTTCACCATCGTCTCGCACTGGCAACCGGGTGCGCAATTGCGTTTCGCGATCAAGCCGCTGGGCGATTACACACGTTCACTGCCAGAACGGGTCAAGGTCGGCGATGCCGTGCTTGTCGAAGGGCCGTACGGACGGTTCGATTTTGGCGACGCCTCCGAGGATCAGGTGTGGGTAGCCGGCGGCGTGGGCGTGGCGCCGTTTCTGGCACGGCTCGAAATGCTGGCGGCCCGAGGAGGCGCAAGTGGCCACGTGCATTTCTTCTATTGCGTCAGAACGGCGCTCGACGCTTCCTTCCCTGAGGGGCTGGAGGCGCTGTGCAGGAAGGGCGGAGTGCAGCTTCATCTGCATATTGATGAACAGCACGGGCTGGTCAGTACGGGAGAGATCGGCAATGCGGCGCGCAAGGCTCGCAGCGTCTGGTTCTGCGGGCCGGCCCTCTGGGCCAGGACGCTTCAGTCGACCCTCCAGCGCAGTTACGGCCTTCTGCCCACGCAGTTCCACCGCGAAATTTTCGAGTTCCGCTGAGCAGCTGAAGGCATTCAGGCGAACGTGAAGACCCCTGCCTCGGTGACCACGGCATCGAGGCGTTCGTCGTGCGCTTGCGGGCGGATGTTGTCGACGCGGGACAGCTCGAACCCCACGCCGATGCACAGCGGCCGCGGCTGCAGCGTAGACAGGGTACGGTCAAAGAACCCCCCGCCGTAACCGATGCGATAACCCGCCGAGTCGAAGGCTACCAAAGGAATCAGCAAGGCTTGCGGTTGAATGAAATCGCCGGAGGCCGGGGTTGGAATGCCGAACCGGTCACCCGTCATCAGGGTCTCCGGCCTCCACGCGCGAAACGCCAGGGCAGCGCCTGTTTCCACAACTACGGGCAGCAACGCGGTGAATTCCCCACTGCCGGCAGCGCGCCAGTTTTCGAGCAACGGGCGCAAATCCGGCTCATTTTTCATCGGCCAGCAGAAGCCGACGCGCACCCCGGCCAGCTGAGGGAAATATTCACGCAGATGCCGGCAGATCATCTTTGAGCGTTGTGCGCATTCTTCTTCGCTCAACGCCATGCGACGGGCAAGGGCACTCTGGCGTAATTCCCTGCGCCAGAGTGCATGGCCTGATGGATCGGCGCAGCTTTTGTCTGGCGATCCGCGGATCGAATCCGGCGTCAGTTCGGCGTTCATGTGGTATGCTGAAAGCCAGTGTTTTCGGGTTGTCCAGCTTATCATGAAGTTTCGCCTCTCCTCCTTTTTTCTCCTGCTTTCCCTGGTCGCCATGCACAGCCCGTTGACGGCTGCGCCTGGCGACGAACTGTTTCTTGTCGCGCGCGACGCAGCGCGTACAGGCGATCGCGCCCGTCTCGAACGGCTGGCAGCCGAACTGCCTGACCACGAACTGGTTTCCTATGTCGAGTACTGGCGGCTGCAACCCGATCTGAAAAACGGTATCGACCCGGTATTGATCCGTTCTTTCCTGGCACGCAACGAAGGAAGCTATATCGCCGAGAAAATGCGCGGCGAATGGCTGAAGCAACTGGGAAAAAATCAGCAATGGGCCGTGTTCGACTCCGAATTCCCGGCGCTGCTCCAACCGGATCAGGAAATTTCCTGCTACGCCCTGCAAAGCCGCCGTGCACGAGGTGATTCCAGCATGCTCGACGAGGCCATGCCGCTATGGCTGGACCTGCTTGACCCGGGTGAAGCTTGCATTCCCGTGCTCGATGCGCTGATCCTGGAAAAGCGTGTCCTGACCGATGGCGTCTGGGCGCGCATCCGCCGTCAAGTGGAAGCCGGCCGGCTGGCCGCAGCGCGCGACAGCATGAATTACCTGCCTCAGAGCCAGACGCCGGACACAAAAACGGCACGGGCGGTGACCGAGTCCCCGCTGCCCTGGCTGGTCAAGACCAAACTTTCTACCAGCCGGATGCATCGCGAACTAGTCGCGCTGGCGATCGCGCGTCTGGCGCGCAATGATCCACGCATGGCAGCCGAGCAACTGGAGAAAATGGAAGCGCGCCTGCAGGCTGACGAGAAGGGCTGGGCGTGGGGGCAGATCGGCTGGCAAGCAGCACGACAGCACATGCCCGAAGCGCTCGACTGGTTCGCAAAAGCCGGAGAGGCTCCGCTT
Organism: uncultured Propionivibrio sp.; assembly: GCA_964563685.1. GTDB lineage: Bacteria > Pseudomonadota > Gammaproteobacteria > Burkholderiales > Rhodocyclaceae > Propionivibrio. Next base: position 294,987 of record CAZLXL010000003.1, on the reverse strand, counting down.
CCGGATGATGCGGCTCAGTGGAAAGTGCGCGCCGCCCTGCGCGCCCAGGACTGGGGTGCTGTCCGCGCGGGCATAGAGAAAATGCCGGCGGCGCTGGCCGGGCAACCCGCCTGGATCTACTGGCTGGGCCGGGCCTATCGCGCGGGTGGCCGCCTGGACGAAGCCAACGCGTTGTTTGCCAGGATTTCCGGACAAGCCAATTTCTACGGCAATCTGGCGGACGAGGAACTCGGACGAACGGTCACGCCACCGCCCAGGACCACGCCGCCTACCGCGCAGGAAATGGCCCGGATCGAGAGCAATCCGTCAATCCGGCGTGCGCTGGCCCTGTTCCGCGTCAGTATCCGTACCGAAGGCGTGCGGGAATGGAACTGGGCGCTGCGTGGCATGAATGACCGGGAACTGCTCGCGGCGTCCGCCGTAGCGCAACGTGCAGGCGTCTTCGACCGGGCCATTGCGGCAGCCGATCGCACTCGCGATGAACACGATTATTCCCTGCGCTACCTGTCCCCCTTCAGCGAGCAGGTACGCCCGGCGGCCCGCAGCCAAGCGCTCGACGATGCCTGGGTGTACGGCCTGATGCGCCAGGAAAGCCGTTTCGTGAGCAATGCGCGCTCATCGGTCGGCGCTTCAGGGCTGATGCAGCTGATGCCCGCGACAGCCCGCTGGGTGGCAAAGAAAATCGGCCTCAGGGATTTTCATCCGGGGCAGGTCAACGATACGGAAACCAACCTGTTGCTCGGCACAAGCTACATGCGCATGGTCATGGAAAGCCTCGACAATCATCCGGTGCTGGCTTCCGCCGCATACAACGCCGGACCGAGCCGCGCCCGCAAGTGGCAGGCCGAGCGTCCGCTCGAGGGCGCGGTGTATGCCGAGACCATCCCGTTCAACGAAACGCGCGACTACGTGAAAAAAGTGATGAGCAACTCTCTCTACTATTCTGTGCTGTTCAACGGCCAACCCCAGTCGATCAAGCATCGGCTGGGCACCGTCGGACCACGCAGCACCGCCAGCCCAAAGGCCGAGGAATTGCCGTAGAATCGGTCACGCTGCTATCGACAGTGGAGGTATGCCTTGAAGCCCGAAAAAGTGGTGATGATCGGTGGGGGAGGTTTTGTGGGCAGTTGCCTGGCCAGCCGTCTTTCACTCCGCGGCATGCAGATCGTGGTACCCACCCGCCGTCCGGAAAAGCGAAAATCGCTGACCTTGCTGCCGGGAGTCCGCCTGGTCGCCGCAGATATCCACAATGAGCTGGAACTGGCGCAATCAATGGCTGGAGCGGATGCTGTCATCAATCTGGTGGGCATCCTGCATGACCGCGATTCCAGCAAACCTTATGGGCGGCGCTTTGCCGCCGCGCATGTCGAGTTGCCCGAAAAAATCATCGCGGCGATGAAAACAACCGGCGTACGCCGGCTGTTGCACATGAGTGCACTGCGTGCCGCGTCCGATGCGCCTTCATCCTACCTGCGCTCGAAAGCGGCCGGCGAAGCCGTCGTGCTCGCTGCGGCAGGCGGTCTGGACGTCACCCTGTTCCGGCCTTCGGTCATCTTCGGTCCGGGAGATGCTTTTCTGAACACCTTTGCTGCGCTGCTCAGAACCCTGCCGTTTCTGCCCCTCGCAGGCGCCAAAACCCGCTTTCAACCGGTTTATGTCGGCGATGTCGCAGAAGCCTTCATGGCTGCGCTCCAGGAACCCGGCACAAGCGGAAAAACCTATGAACTGTGCGGCCCTGGCGTCTACAGCCTGAGGCAACTGGTGGAATACACCGGTCGGCTGATCGGTTGCCCGCGGCCGGTCATCGACCTGCCCGCTCCGCTCGCCCGGCTGCAGGCGGCTTTGCTTGGCCTGCTGCCCAACCCGCCGATGTCTCCGGACAACCTGCGTTCCCTGCAGATCGATAGCGTGACCGACGGCCATCTGGATTTTCCGGGGTGGAATCCGCAATCGCTGGAGGCCATTGCTCCGACCTACCTGACCCCCTTCAGAAGTCGTTTGCGATTGAGCGACTTCCGACGCCGCAGGGCGCGTTGATCCTGTTCGGAGATTTTCGTCATGATGAAGCTCGTGATCGGCAACCGTAATTACTCCTCGTGGAGCCTGCGTCCTTGGCTCGCGGCCAGGCAGGCAGGGCTCGCCTTCGAGGAAATCCCGGTCGCACTGCGCACCGCCAATACCAAGGCGGAAATCCTCAAATATTCGCCCTCCGGAAAAATTCCCTGCCTGATTGACGGCGATACCGTCGTATGGGAATCGCTGGCGATCTGCGAATACCTCGCCGAAAAAGAACCCTCGCTGCTTCCGTCAGACCGCAAGGCGCGCGCCGAGGCGCGCGCCATCGCGGCCGAAATGCATGCTGGATTTTCCGCACTGCGCCAGGAGATGTCGATGGACATCCGGGCGTCTACGCCCTACGGTCCCCGCAGCGTGGAGCTGGAAAATGACATCGCGCGCATCGTTTCCATCTGGGAAGACTGCCGTCAACGCCATGCGGACATGGGGCCATTTCTTTTCGGGCATTTCACTCTGGCCGATGCCATGTATGCCCCCGTCGTCTGGCGCTTCCTGACCTACCACGTCGAGCTTCCCGAAGCTTCGCGCAAGTGGATGGAAACCATGACAGCACTGCCTGCGATGCAGGAATGGCGATCGGCTGCGTTAGCTGAATCGGCATAAGCGGCACGGACAGGAGGGCTCTTCATCGTCATGCAGATTTTTACAGTGGGTGGAGCCGTGCGTGACGAATTGCTCGGGCTCCCCGTGCAGGATCGCGATTTTGTCGTCGTTGGGGCGACGCCCAAGGAAATGCAAGCGCGCGGCTTCAAACCCGTCGGCAAGGACTTCCCCGTATTCCTGCACCCGGTCACGCACGAGGAATACGCGCTCGCTCGCACCGAACGCAAGGCAGGGCACGGTTACAAGGGATTCACTTTCCATGCCTCGCCGGATATCACGCTCGAAGAAGATCTGGCGCGCCGTGACCTGACGATCAATGCCATGGCCCGGGCCGATGACGGATCGCTGATCGACCCCTTCAACGGCGTGGCCGACATTGAAGCTCGAATCCTGCGGCATGTCGGTCCGGCCTTTGTCGAAGACCCGGTCCGTATCCTGCGCGTGGCGCGTTTTGCGGCGCGTTTTTCGGAGTTTTCGATCGCGCCGGAAACCCTGGCGCTGATGCGCCGGATGGTGGATAGCGGCGAAGTCGATCATCTGGTCGCTGAACGCGTCTGGCAGGAGCTGGCAAAGGGCCTGATGGAAGCGAAGCCCTCGCGCATGATTGCGGCATTGCGCGAGTGCGGTGCGCTGGCGCGTATTCTGCCAGCACTCGACCGCCTGTTCGGTGTACCGCAGCCTGAAAAGTTTCATCCGGAAATTGATACCGGCGTGCATGTGCTGATGGCGCTTGACCAATCCGCCGAACGCGGCCATGCCCTGCCGGTACGTTTTGCCGTGCTGTTGCACGACCTCGGAAAAGGTCTTACCCCTGTCTCCGATCTGCCGCGTCATCCAGGACACGAAGCACGCAGCGTCAAGCTCGTGCATGAAGTGTGCGCTTACCTGAAAGCGCCAACAGAGTGCCGCGATCTGGCGCTGCTGGTAGCGCGCTATCACGGCGATATCCAGCGCGGACCGGAAATGCGCCCGGCAACCATCGTCCGCCTGCTGGAAAACGCAGATGCCCTGCGTCGACCCGAACGTTTCCAGCAGATGCTGGAGGCCTGTGCATGCGATTTCCATGGCCGACTGGGATGGCAGGACAAGCCCATGCTCTCCACCGGAATTTTTCTGCACGTTCTGGAAGCCGTGAAATCGGTCGATGCAGCAGCGATTGCCCGCGCCTGTTCCAACCCGGAAGAGATTCGCGTGCGCTTGCATGCTGCGCGTGTTGCAGCCGCCGAAGCCAGCCTGTCTTCTTCTGCACGATAAATTGCCCCTACAATCAACAACCTTGCATTGACAGGCTTTGGAGCGGTCACTATAATCCGCGATTCCTGTTTTTCGGGTCGGTAGCTCAGTTGGTAGAGCAGCGGACTTTTAATCCGTTGGTCGGGAGTTCGAATCTCCCCCGACCTACCAGAACAATTCGTTCTGGGTGGTATAATTCAGGCTCGATTGCGTGGGGCGTTAGCTCAGTTGGTAGAGCAGCGGACTCTTAATCCGTTTGTCGTAGGTTCGATCCCTACACGCCCTACCACGTATTCAAAGGCTTGTGCTTAGGCACAGGCCTTTTTCATTTCCTGCTGTGCCAAAAATGTGACAAACGGAACCACCATTTGGCCGGCACTGTTGCCTGGTTACGCAACACTTCATTGGATTACACACCGTTACGCGTCTGTGGAAAAACACATACAGACACAACAGCCGGGCGTCGCCTACCATGAAGTCGTTGCTTCAGCGCCCCCCGCTGACAATGTTTGACCCTCCCTGACCCATCGCAACGATGGGATTTATATCCCGAGCCACACCGGCCCGGGATTTTTTTATCCGCCGATCAATGCCGGAGTACCAAGCTCCATTGGTTCGGGTCGGGCGCGGAATGTATCCGCATTGAAAAAACTCGACCGGGCGATTCGAGTTGCTGTTATCAACCCAGCGCGGAGCGGATGAAGGGTTCAATTTTCTCCGGTGAAGTAAACGGAGCGAAGCGGCGCAATACCACCCCATCGCGCCCGATCAGAAATTTCGTGAAATTCCAGCGAACCCTGGGGCCAAAGAATCCAGGTCTTGCAACCGTAAGCAACTGGAATATCGGATGGGCTTCCGGGCCATTAACGTTGGTTTTGGCGAACACAGGGAAAGTCACGCCGTAATTGATCTGGCAAGTTGCCTCAATTTCGTCGGCACTGCCGGGCTCTTGCTGACCGAACTGATTGCAGGGAAAGGCCAGAACGACAAATCCCTGATCCTTATATTTCCGGTACAGCGCTTCCAGTCCGGCATATTGTGGCGTGAAACCGCATTGGCTGGCCGTATTAACCACCATGACAACCAGGCCGTCGAAGTCACTCATCCGGATACACTGACCGCGCAGACTGGTTGCGCTGAGTTGGTGAAACGCATTCATGTGACGCTTCCTTTGACTGTGATGATATTGCCGGAAAGAGCTGCTCGGGGATTAGAAAGGCAACTCAAGTTGTAAGTTGCCTGCTTGTAATTCTGTCTCCCGGAGGGGTGTGAGTGCGCTCGCCCGCACTCCCAACAAACGGATTTTCCGGGTCAGCGGAACGCGCTTCAGGCAATGCCCGGCGGCCTGACGAATTAGAGCGGCTTCGCTCACCCCTCCGGGCAGCGTCAGATCACGCGTCACCGACTGAAAATCGGAATAACGCAGTTTGATGCCAATGGTGCGCGAGGCATAGCCCTTGCGTTGCAGGTCATGTGCCACGCGCTGGCATAACGAAGTAAAAATTGCCGAAAGTTCACCCTTATCGCGCCGGACATGCAGGTCGCGTTCAAACGTCCTTTCCCGGCAGATCGACTTCGGCTCCGATTCGCAGATGACCGGACGTGCATCGACCCCCTGAGCAGCTTGGTGCATCCACTCTCCGGTCGCGCGTCCAAAATGTCCGGCCAGAAGCTCCACAGGGGTGGCAGCCAGGTCGCCGATGCTGGCAATGCCCAGCTGAGCCAGTCTTTCCGAAGCTTTGGGGCCGATCCCATTAATTTTTCTGGCCGGCAACGGCCAGATCCGCGCCGGGATATCGTCAACCCCGAGGATCGTGATGCCGTCGGGTTTTTCCAGATCCGAGCAGATTTTTGCCAGGAGCTTATTCGGGGCTATCCCGATCGAGGCCGTGAGCCCGGTGGCATCAAACACCGCCTGCTTGATGCGGCGCGCCAATGAGTGCGAATCCTCCCGAAAATCGGTTAGATCAATATAGATTTCATCAATGCCCCGGTCCTCAATCCGGGGCGCGATGTTGGCCACGGCGGACTTGAACAGGCGCGAGTAATGGCGGTAGGCATCGAAATGCGCCGGTAACAGGATGGCCTCAGGGGCCAGCTGCGCCGACTTCATCAGCCCCATGCCGGAAAACACGCCGAAGCGGCGTGCGGGATAGGTCGAGGTGGTGACGACACCGCGTCCGGCGTATTCACGCAAGAGGGTAAATCGCTTCGTACCATCCGTCTGCACCACGGGTTCCTCGCTCCGGCCCCCGATCACCACCGCGTGTGCGCGCAGTTCCGGATAGTGCAGCAACTCTACGGAGGCAAAAAAGGCATCCATGTCGAGGTGGGCGATCCGGCGAATCGGGAACATAAGGTGCAGCAATCAGTTCTGGGAAGGAAGCAAGCCGCTCAACGTTCGTGTCGTCAAAAAAACTGGCGACGCTCTTTATCGACTGGCCGCCATAGAGCCATGGATGGCTTTTCTGCGCCAGCATGCGGGGGTGTTCAGCACAGAAGAATCGAACTGAGCCCGGGCGAAAAGATTTTGTGCAAACGCCCGGCGTTCACGCTCTTCCTGAGCCATCCCGGCCATTCTTTCAAACCATTTTTGCAGCTGATTCATGATCCGTTTCTCCTCGGAGGCATGTGATTGAACATCAAGCGATGTGGGAAAAGAATAACGGATAACTGTATATATGTACAGCATCCGTAATTTTGGGCTTTAATTGCCAATGATTACAAACCGATACAAGAAACTTTCCCGACACTTAGCACTCTCATGATGCGAGTGCTAAAATCAGTCTGGATTCTTGGTAAAGGAGGTGAAAATCCAATGACGCAAGCTCTGGCTTTCCCGATGATCTCTGCGGTAGGCAATATCGACGCCTACATCGCCGCAGCGAAGCAGTTCCCGATCCTCACGGAGGAGGAAGAGTTTCGTCTGGCCACGCGCTTCCGCGAGGAAGAGGATCTGGAAGCAGCGCGCCAACTGGTTCTCTCCCACCTGCGTCTGGTGATTTCCATTGCCCGCGGCTACCTGGGCTACGGCCTGCCGCATGCCGACCTGATCCAGGAAGGCAATATCGGCCTGATGAAGGCTGTAAAGCGTTTTGATCCGTCGCAGGGCGTGCGTCTCGTTTCCTTCGCCATCCACTGGATCAAGGCGGAAATCCACGAATACGTGCTGCGCAACTGGCGCATGGTCAAGCTGGCCACGACCAAGGCCCAGCGCAAGCTGTTCTTCAACCTGCGCAGCATGAAGCCGGGCAGCGAGGCGTTGACTCCCGCGCAGGTGGCGGACATGGCGCATCGGCTGAACGTCAAGCCGGAAGAAGTCAGCGAAATGGAAACCCGCCTGTCTGGGCGCGATATTGCGCTGGAAGCGGATAGCGAGGATGAGGACAGCTTTGCACCCATCGCCTATCTGGAAGACAGCCGTAGCGAGCCCACACGCGTCCTGGAGTCGCGGGACCGCGATTACCTGCAGAGCGAAGGACTGCAAACTGCGCTGTCGGGACTCGACGAGCGCAGTCGACGCATTGTCGAAGCGCGCTGGCTGCACGAGGATCCGGCCACGCTGCACGATCTGGCTGCGGAATTCGGTGTTTCTGCCGAACGCATCCGGCAGATCGAAGCCAAAGCCATGCAGAAGATGAAGACGCATCTGCTGCCGCTGATGGACACTCACTGATCGACAGCACGTGTTTACGCAAGAGCCGTCCGCAAATCCGGGCGGCTTTTTTATTTATGGCGTTGCAGGCCGATTGGGGCTGACCAAACCTTGAGCTTATCTGGAAACTGCATGCCAAGTAGGGCATAGTGGCGCGGTACGGATCCCAAATCAGGATTAAGAATGCGCTCCCGGACGCCAACGACAACACGCCCACAGGTTACGTTGTGGACTCCCGATTTTCTGGCGATGCTCAGCGTCAACCTGTTGCTCTGCTTCGGTTTCTACATGCTGCCCGCGACCCTGCCGGCGCACGTCAAGTTCATCGGCGGAAGCAACTTCGAAGCCAGCCTGGTCATCGGCCTGTTTTCGATCATGTCGCTGATCGCACGCATCATTTCGGGAACCGTGGTCGATGCCATCGGCGAACGCCGGCTGATTTCCGCCGGCATCGTGCTCATTGCCGCGACAACGCTGGCGTTCATCTGGGTGCCGATCAAGGGCATCCTGATCTTGCGCAGCCTGCAGGGCGTCGGCTGGGGACTGGCGACCGCCGCCATCGCTACCGCTGTATACAAGATCGTGCCGGAAGCCCGGCGCGGCGAAGGGTCCGGCTATTACGTTCTGACCGTCATTCTTTCCCTGTCGCTGACGCCGCTCGTCGGAATCCTGCTCATGGACAGTTTTCGCTTCCCGGTGGTGCTGAGCACATCGGCACTGATCACTTTCGCCTCCGTGCTTCTGCTGCGCAAGGCACTGTCTGCACTTCCGCCTGCCGCGCCGATGCGCCGGGCGATTTCGCTGCGCAACGTGTTCGAGCCCGGTGCGCTGATTCCTTCGCTGCTGTGCTTCATCAACTCGGCGCCGTTGTGCGGAATCATGGCCTACCTGGTGCTTTTCGGGCGCGAACAGGGGATCAATCATCTCTGGGTGTTCTTTATCGGTTATACGCTGATGATCCTGCTTACCCGACCGTACATCGGTCGCCTGTTCGACCGCAAAGGGCACTCGGTCATCATCCTGCCGGGTTGCGCGGCGATGATGCTCGGCCTGCTGGTGCTGTCTCAGACCCGTTCACTGCCCATGCTGGTTGTGGCTTCGCTGTTTTACGGACTGGGCTACGGCGCCGTGCATCCTTCACTGCAAACCTGGGCCGTGAACCGCTGCCCACCCGACCGCAAGGCGGCCGCCAACGGACTGTTCATGTCGGCCATCGATCTCGGCTACATCGTCGGCGCCATCAGCCTCGGTCATCTGGCCGGACTGACCGGTTACGCGAACATGTACCTGTATTCGATCGCTGCGCTCGTTATCTTTGTCGCCGTTTACCTGATGGAACTGGCAAAAACCCTCCGCCTGGAGAAAATTCAGGCCGACTCGAACAGGTAGTTGTCCGCGGCCAGCGCGTCTCCGACCCAGCCGCCACCCAGCCAATCGGCGTGATGCGTTTCGCCGGCCGCGCCCAACGCGACAAAGAGCGGCAGGAAGTGTTCCGGCGTCGGATGGGCCGTTTTTGCGCCGGGCGCCTCCTGCTGCCAGTCAAACAACGAATCGGCGGCGTTTTCCATCAACCGGACATGCACCCAATCGCGAAAGGCGCTGGATGCGGCGGACGGTCGCGGCTCCAGAGGCCGCATGTACTCCATCAGGTTGTGGGTCATATGACCGGTCGCCATGATCAGGATGTTTTCGTTAGCCAGCGGGGCCAGCGCCGTACCCACGGCATAGTGATGGCGGGCACAGCGTTCGGGCTGCACGGACAGTTGCAGCACGGGAATGTCGGCTGCCGGAAACAGACTGCGTAACGGTACCCACGCTCCGTGATCGAGCCCCCGGCTGGCGTCGATGCCGGTCGCCATGCCGGCATCGGTCAACCGCTGCTTGATGCGCTGTGCCAGATCCGGTGCTCCGGGCGCCGGATACTGTAAAGCGTAGAGTTCTGCAGGGAACCCGCCGAAATCGTGGATCGTTTCCGGCTGTACGCTGCCGGTGACCACCGGCACGCGCGTCGCCCAGTGCGCCGAAACGACCAGGATCGCCGCAGGCCGGGACAGCCTTCCGGAAAGTCGCTCCCAGGTTGCGTTGAGTTCGTCCCCGCCCAGCGCCGTCAACGGCGATCCGTGCGATAGAAAGAGAACGGGCTGTTTGTGTAGTCCCTGGTCCGGCATGACTACTCCACTTATCCGGTCAGATTTTCCCGGCTTCAGCCGCCTTCGCGGCCTTGACGCTGGCCCGCTGGCCTACGCGTTCCTGGAAGGCGACGAGCGATGGCCATTGCGTGAGATCGATCCCGACGTACTGGCACCAGTTCAGCACCGTGAACAGGTAACCGTCAGCGACAGTGAATTGTTTGCCCAGAATGAAATCCCGGGTTGCCAGATGCGCTGCGGCAAACGCCAGACGGTTGTTCAGATTTTCCTTGGCAATCGCTTTGTACCCGTCGGGTGTATTCGGCTTGAATAGCGGCCCGAAGCCCTTGTGAATCTCGGAATTGATGTAGCCAAGCCATTCCTGCAGCGTGTAACGATCGAACGTGCCCGCCTTGGGAGCGAGACCGGATTCCGGTTTGAGGTCGGCGATGTACTGGACGATGGCCGGACCTTCGGTCAGGGTCCTTCCGTCATCCAGTTCAAGGACCGGTACGTATCCTTTGGGATTGATCCTGGTGAAATCACTTCCGTCTGCAGCCAGCGTGCGGCTTTTCAGGTCGACCTTGACCAGCTCGACATCGATGCCGGCTTCGCAGCAGGCAAGCAATGGCGAAAAGGAGCAGGTTCCGGGGGCAAAGTAGAGTTTCATGGTTTGCTTTCTATAAAAGGGGCGCGCCCAGAGATCGGCACGGTTCGGAAAAAGAGACGCTCGTTTTACGTCAATCATCCATCTGACGTTGAGCGAACTTTAAACATCTCTTATTCCGGGATAAATACAGTTAATATCAAATCTGTATTGCGTTTTCAGGGATAATCAATGGATAAATTTGAAGCCATGCGCGTTTTCTGCAACGTGATCGAGGCCGGCAGCTTTGTCGCCGCCGCTGAACGGATGGGCCAGTCCACCACGGCGGTGTCGCGCCTCGTTGCACAGCTCGAAGCGCATCTCAACGTACGGCTGCTGAACCGCACCACGCGACGCATGCACCCGACCCACGAGGGTTTCGCCTATTTCGAGCGCTGCACCCAGTTGCTGGCCGACCTTGAGGAAGCCGAAGCCAGCGTGTCCGGCGAAGCACGGCAGCCGCGCGGTCGCCTGCGTTTGACTGCACCGATCGCCCTGGCCACGCTCCGGATGGCTCCGGCGTTCGCCGCGTTCTCCCGCACCTACCCCGAAATTACGCTGGATATCGTGCTATCGGACAACCTCGCCGATTTTGTCGAAGAAGGGCTGGATCTAGCCATCCGCATCGGACGGGTAGGCAGCGAAAACCTAGTCGCCCGGCACATCGGCAGCACCTCCCTGCTGGTCGCGGCCTCGCCCGACTATCTGGCGCGTTCGGGGACGCCCGATCATCCTGATGATCTGGAGCATCACACCTGCTTCACTTACACCCACTCGGCTACGGGCAACCAGTGGCACTTCGAGCGTATCGGCAAACCACCGGCCAACGTCCGCATCAGCGGCCCGGTCAACGCCAACAACGGCATACTGCTCGCCGAAATGGCCGTGGCCGGCGGAGGGGTCGTTCTGGCCCCCTGTTTCATTCTGCAACCGTTGATCGACGCCGGCCGGCTGGTTCGCGTGTTGCCGGACTGGAATCTGCGCCGGTTGCCGATCCACATTGTCTATCCCACGCGCCGCCACCTGTCGGCCAAAGTGCAGGCCATGACGGCTTTCCTTGTCGACTGGTGTGCACGCGACGCGCAACTGCCGGTCTGAATTTCTCCCTTGCGCCCGCACCAAAAATCCCTCCGGTCGGCAGGCCGGATTAATGGATAATGCCTTTATTTGCCGCGCGCCGCTGTGGCGCGCTCATCGAAACGAGGAGCCTGTCATGATAGTTGGACGCATTGCCGATGTTGCCTGCCAGAAAAGCACTCTCCCCGCTGCCGTCGTTCGCGCGCTGGAAGCGCTGCAGAAGGTCGATCTCGCAGCGCAGGATGCAGGACGCTACGAAATCGACGGCGACAAGCTGTTTTATCTGGTTCAGGACGCCGAATTGCGCACGCTGGAAGAAAGCCGGGCCGAAGCACACCGCAGCTATGCCGACATCCAGATTCCGGTAAGCGCCAGCGAGCGTTACGGCTTTGCCCTCCCGCAACCGGAACTGGCGCCCAGCGACGATCAGCTGGAAAGCAGGGATCTGGCCTTCTATCCGACCCCTGCCGGCGAGAATTTCATCGACATGGACCCCGGTTCTTACCTGGTGTTCATGCCCGGCGAACTGCATCGTCCCTGCCTGACGATCAAGGATAAGGCGACCGTGCGCAAAGTGGTCGTCAAGGTGCATTCCAGTCTGCTCGGACTGTAGAACCCGAGTCCTTAATCCATCGCCTCCGCAGGGAGCCCTGCGCAGACCCGGTCAAACAGGACAGCCGCGCAGCGCTTCGAGCAGCTTGCCGTGAATTCCGCCGAAACCGCCGTTGCTCATCACCAGGATGTGGTCTCCGGTCCGCGCTTCGGCGGCAACCTGAGCAACCAGAGTATCCAGATTGTCGACCACGCTGGCCTTGGCTCCCATAGGGGCCAAGGCCTCGGCTGCGTCCCAGCCCAGATTGGCGGCATAGCAGAAGACACGATCGGCCTCGGCCAGACTGCCGGGCAACTGGGCTTTCATCACGCCCAGCTTCATGGTGTTGGAACGCGGTTCAAGAACCGCGAGGATGCGCGCCCCTTTCTCTCCCGCTCCGACCTTGCGCCGCAGACCGGCCACTGTCGTGGCGATCGCCGTCGGGTGGTGGGCAAAATCGTCATATACGCTGACCCCCCGCTCCGTGCCGCGCAATTCCATGCGGCGCTTGACGTTCTCAAAGCGGGACAGCGCTTCCATGCCGCGTTCCAGCGGCACGCCGACATGGCGCGCCGCCAGCAAGGCCGCCATGGCATTGGCGCGATTATGCGCTCCGGTCAGCGCCCAGCGTGACTCGGCAAGCACCGTATTTCCCTGTAGCAGTCGCAGCGCGCCGGAAGCATCATTGCCGTCCGCATGCCAGCCCGTGGGTAAATTGAAACGCTCCACCGGCGTCCAGCAACCGCGTTCCAGCACCCGTTCAAGCGCACTTTCGGCCGCATTGGAAACAACCAGCCCCTGACGCGGCAAAATACGCACAAGATGGTGAAATTGCGTTTCGATCGCTGCAAGATCGGTGAAGATGTCAGCATGATCGAATTCGAGATTATTCAGCACGACCGTGCGCGGACGGTAATGAACGAACTTCGAGCGCTTGTCGCAGAACGCCGTATCGTATTCATCCGCCTCGATCACGAAAAAAGGCGAATCCGCCTGGGCGCCGGACAATCTGGCGGAAACGCCGAAGTTCATCGGCACGCCGCCAATCAGGAATCCGGGGCTCAGGCCGGCGTCCTCGAGAATCCAGGCCAGCATGGAAGCGGTCGTGGTCTTGCCGTGCGTCCCGGCCACCGCCAGCACCCAGCGACCGCGCAGGACGTTGTCTGCAAGCCATTGCGGCCCGGAAACATAAGGCAGGCCGCGGTCGAGAATTTCTTCCAGCAACGGGTTCCCGCGCGAAATCGCGTTGCCAATCACGAAACAATCGGGGTTCAACCCAGTCTGATCAACTGAGTAGCCCTCGATGAGCTCGATGCCAGCCGCCTCGAGTTGCGTGCTCATCGGCGGGTAGACGCCTGCATCGCATCCGGTGACGCGATGACCGGCAGCACGGGCCAACTGAGCCACGCCACCCATGAATGTGCCGCAAATGCCGAGGATATGAATATGCATGAAATAAATCCAAGTTAGAATTGTCCAAGCAGGGCGTTAAACCTGCGCGCAGGAGGTATCGGAAGATTGTAACCCGCGCGTCGCGAGTGATACGACCGGCTTCCGCCCGTTCATCCCACCGGAGTCCGGATTGATGAGCAAAAACTCCCCTTTCCCGACCAGCGACCCGCACGGAGCGCTGATTGCCAGCCTGGCCGCCAAGCTGATGGCTGAAGACGGGATCAACGATTACACGGTAGCCAAACGCAAGGCGGCACTAAGCCTGGGGTTTCCCGAGAATGTACGCCTTCCCGAAAATGCCGCCGTTGAAAGTGAATTGCGCGTTTACCAGCGCCTCTTCCAGGAGAGCGAACAGACCGAAAGAATCGCTCATCTCCGGCAAAAAGCCGTCGATTTCATGGCGATCATGCACCCATTCAACCCGTATCTGACAGGTTCTGTGCTTGACGGGACCGCCGGGCGGTATACCGAAATCGACATACAGCTGTTCACCGACAGCGCCAAGGACGTGGAAATTTTCCTGCTCAATCGCGGAATCGACTTTCAGCACAGCACGCCGCGCTCCGAGCGCGCAGAGGCTGTGCTGACAGTGCTCGATGATGGAACGGCGATCAACCTCATCGTTTACCCGCCGCACGACGAACGCGTGACGCTCAAGACACGCGACGGAAGGCCACGTCAAAGAGCACGCATCGACAGCGTCAGGAAGCTGTTGGCCAGCCCGGATGATGGTCCATGATGACCGCCTCGCAACGAATCGTGGCTGTGCTGCTTGTCCTGGCTGCCCTTTCCGGCGCATGGGTCGGTACGCTTCTGCTGCGCCCTGACCCTCAAGCCTCATCGCAGCCAGCGCCAGGAAAAGTTTCCAGTCAGGCGATAAGCAGGCTGTTCGACAGTCATTTTGCGGATTATCAGGGAGACCGGCAGTCGGTGGCCCAATGGCAAGGGAAAATACTTGTCGTCAATTTCTGGGCCACCTGGTGCGCCCCCTGCCGGGAAGAAATCCCCTATTTTTCGCGATTGAACACAAAATATGCGGCCAATGGCGTGCAATTTGTCGGTATTTCCGCCGATCCGGCGCACCTTGTCGAAGCTTTCACCCGGCAGATGTCGATTTCCTATCCGCTGCTGACAGCCGGAGACCAAAGCCTGGAATTAAGCAAGGACCTGGGCAACTCGCTCCAGGGCCTTCCCTACACCGTGGTTTTGGGACGAAAGCGCGAACTCCTGTTGAGCCATACCGGCCGCCTTGCGGAAACAGAACTTGAATCCCTGCTCAAGCAGAATCTCCAACTCAAGTAACATTACTAGACAAAATGCAGGGATTTGCGTCAAACTTGCGCGCTTCAACCCTATTCACACCGAAAAAGCCGAACCAGAACACAGTCTTGCAATCGAACTAAACTTGCATTGAATGTATCTATTGGCCGCATTTTCACCGAATTTCCTGAAAAAATAGCTGATATTCTTTTCGGCTAGTTTTATATTCACGGCACATCCCGGACGGATCGATCCTGTTGCCGTGACCGGACGCACCCCGTTCAACTGGAGGTAATACTTATGGATTTGAGAAAGCTCAAGAAGCTGATCGACCTCGTCGAAGAATCAGGCATCGCGGAACTCGAAGTCACCGAAGGCGAGGAGAAGGTCCGCATCGTCAAACATACCGTCGTGCCCATTCCACAGACCTACATGTTGCCCCAGGCCATGCCTGCGGCGGGCTCCCCGCCCGGTGCACGGGAAAAATCGTCGGCCTTCGACGACGAGCTGGACGACGAAACCGAGCAGCCGGAAGGCCAGATCGTCAAATCGCCGATGGTTGGAACGTTCTATCGCTCGGCCAGCCCGGGATCCGACCCTTTCGTCGAGATCGGCACTCCGGTCAAGGTTGGAGACACGCTGTGCATTGTCGAGGCCATGAAACTGCTCAACGAGATCGAATCCGATTTTGCCGGCACGATCAAGGACATCCTGGTCGAAAACGGCCAGCCGGTCGAATACGGCGAACCCTTGTTCATCATCGGCTAGGAGGCTTGCCGCCATGTTCGGAAAGATACTCATCGCCAATCGCGGTGAAATTGCCCTGCGCATCCAGCGCGCCTGCCGCGAACTTGGCATCAAGACCGTCGTTGTGCATTCCGAAGCGGACCGCGACGCAAAATACGTCAAGCTTGCCGACGAATCGGTGTGCATCGGTCCCGCGCCTTCCAATCAGAGCTATCTCAACATTCCGGCCATCATTTCGGCCGCCGAGGTGACGGATGCCGAGGCGATCCATCCGGGCTACGGCTTTCTCTCGGAGAATGCCGATTTCGCCGAACGCGTCGAATCTTCGGGTTTCGTGTTCATCAGCCCCCGCCCGGAAACCATCCGCCTGATGGGCGACAAGGTTTCCGCCAAGGAAGCCATGAAGGCGGCCGGAGTACCTTGCGTCCCGGGTTCCGATGGAGCGTTGCCGGACAATCCGAGGGAAATACTGCGCATCGCCAAAGCCATCGGCTATCCGGTGATCATCAAGGCGGCGGGAGGCGGCGGCGGTCGCGGCATGCGCGTAGTGCACACGGAAGCAGCCCTGCTCAACGCCGTAACCATGACCCGTACCGAGGCGCTTAATTTCTTCGGCAACCCCAATGTATACATGGAGAGATACCTGGAAAATCCACGTCATGTGGAAATCCAGGTGCTTGCAGACAGCCACAGGAATGCCGTCCACCTTGGTGAACGCGACTGTTCGATGCAACGCCGGCATCAGAAAATCATCGAGGAAGCGCCCGCGCCGGGCATCCTCTCCCGTCACCTCACGCGCATCGCCGAGCGTTGTGCGGAAGCCTGCCGACGCATCAATTATCGCGGCGCCGGTACCTTTGAATTTCTCTACGAAAATCGGGAATTCTTCTTCATCGAAATGAACACCCGCATCCAGGTCGAACACCCGGTCACCGAAATGATCAGCGGCATCGATCTCGTGCAGGAGCAGATTCGTGTCGCCGCCGGAGAGAAACTTCGCTTCCGCCAGCGCGATATCGAATTCCGCGGCCACGCCATCGAATGCCGCATCAACGCCGAAGATCCCTACACATTCGTGCCTTTTCCCGGCAGGATCACGCTTTATCATCCGCCCGGCGGTCCGGGCATCCGTGTCGATTCGCACATTTACCAGGGTTATACCGTGCCGTCGCATTACGATTCGATGGTGGCCAAGGTCATTGCCTATGGCGATTCGCGCGAACAAGCCATCCGGCGCATGCGTATCGCCCTCTCGGAAATGAGCATCGAAGGCATCAAGACCAACATTGCCCTGCACCAGGAACTGCTGCACGATGCCAACTTCGTGAAAGGCGGGCCAAGCATTCACTACCTGGAAAAAAAGCTTGCCGCACGCGACGAAGTCAAAAACAAGGAATAACGCCAAACCATGTCCTGGCTTTCCGTCACTATTGAAACCGACTGCGGACACGCGGATGCTCTGGCCGATGCCCTGCTCGAAGCCGGTGCCCTGTCGGCGAGCATCGAGGATGCCGACGCCGGCACCCCGGCTGAAACACCGCAATTCGGAGAACCCGGCTCAATCACCACACCGGGTTGGGAACGTTCCCGCGTAATTGCCCTGCTTGAGGCAAACACGGACGTCGACGAACTTCTGGAAGCCTGCATCCCGCTGGCCGGACTCGATGCCATTCCGTCCTACTCGCAGGAGACCGTGGAGGAACAGAACTGGGTCCAGCTTACCCAGTCCCAGTTCGAGCCGATCCGGATTTCCGGACGCCTGTGGATCGTTCCCTCCTGGCATGCCGCGCCGGACCCCGAAGCCATTGTCCTCGTTCTCGATCCGGGCATGGCTTTCGGCACCGGTTCGCACCCCACCACGCGGCTTTGTCTTGAATGGCTGGAGCGCGAAGTGCGGCCGGGCGACTCCTTGCTCGATTACGGCTGCGGCTCGGGCATTCTGGCCATCGCCGCCGCACGTCTCGGCGCTCGCGACGTGCTGGGCGTCGACATCGACGCCCAGGCCGTCGTTGCCGCAACAAACAATGCACAACGCAATGATGTGAGTGCCCGCTTCGCCGATTCGGCAAGTGCCATCGAGGGTCAGTTCGATATTGTGGTCGCCAACATCCTCTCCAATCCACTCAAGGCGCTGGCTCCGGCCATCTGCGCGCACGTTTGGCCTGGCGGGCGGTTGGCGCTCTCCGGCATTCTGGCCGAACAGGCGGAAGACCTGATCGCCACCTACGCCGCATGGGTTCCTCTGGCAATTGCCGACACCCGCGAAGGATGGGTGTGTCTTGCCGGCGAGAAACCCGCATAATATTCCCTCATGAAAACCCGCTGCCCCGATTGCCAGACAACCTTCCGCGTCACGCCTGAACAGCTCAAGGCACGCGCAGGAAAAGTCCGTTGCGGAAATTGCCAGTCGGTTTTCAATGCGCTGGACAGCCTGCTGGACGACGAAACAGCCGGAGAACATTCCATTCGCTCCATGTCTGTTGCCAGCAGTGACGGGACTCCGGAATCCGTCGCTGCGCATCAGGTCGCAGACGTCTCAGAGATTACAGGCTCTTCGCCAGGCGATACTTACGCAGCCGTCGAGCCATCCATTCCTGGCGGCAGGAATGATGAGGCCCTACCCTCGCCCCGCGAAGATGTTCCCCTCGACCCCGCAGCGCTACAGGAAATCGGCAGACAATCGGGCCTGATCCACCCACGTGACACCACTGAAATTCCGGGGTACAGCAAATGGTCGGAAGGGGTCATGGCCACCCCGTTTTCGATGCCCGAGGAGAAACCCGCGCGCTGGCCCTTCGCGTTGGCCGCCCTGCTTCTTCTGCTGGCTCTCGCTGCCCAGGGCGTATTCCACTTCCGCAGCGAACTGGCCGTTTCCTTCCCCAGCCTGCGTCCGGTGCTTCTATCCTTCTCCCGGGCACTCGACAGCCCGCTGCCGCTGCCCGCACATGTCGAACTGATCAGCATCGAAAGTTCCGACCTGCAGACCGACGCGGCTCGCGGCAACTTGCTGGTACTCAATGCCACCCTGCGCAACCGCGCCGGGTACGGACAATCCTATCCGTCCATCGAGCTTTCACTGACCGACATGCAGGATTCTGCCATTGCCCGCCGCGTGTTCGCACCCAGGGAATATCTCCCGGCAAGTACGCCTGCCGACCAGGCTTTTCCGGCCAACTCCGATCTCGCCATCAGGTTGTGGATCGAGGCCAAAGACATCAGCGCGGCCGGTTACCGGATTTTCGTTTTCTACCCCTGACGAAATCGGCCTGCACGGGCCCCTTGCCGCCCGATGCTATAATCATGCCCTTCCAACAACACCGGCGCGCCCATGTCCACATTAGTCTGCGGTTCCATTGCTTACGACAACATCATGGTCTTTCATGGCCGTTTCAAGAACCACATCCTGCCGGAGCAGATCCACATACTGAACGTGGCTTTCCTGGTTCCGGAAATGCGCCGCGAGTTCGGCGGGTGTGCCGGAAACATTGCCTACAACCTGAAACTGCTTGGCGGAGACCCGTTGATCATGGCCACGGTGGGCGAGGATGCAGCCCCCTATCTCACGCGTCTGGACACGCTGGGATTGTCGCGGGCGCATGTGCGCCAGGTTGACGATTGTTTCACCGCCCAGGCATTCATCACCACCGACCTGGACGACAACCAGATTACGGCGTTTCACCCCGGCGCGATGAGCTTCTCGCACCAGAACCGGATTTCCGACGCCCCCAGGGTCTCGCTGGCCATTGTGGCTCCGGATGGACGCGAAGGCATGCTCAGGCATGCTTCGGACCTGGCCGGCGCGGGCATCCCGTTCATTTTCGATCCCGGGCAGGGCTTGCCGATGTTTTCCGGGCTGGAACTGATCAATTTCCTGGATCTGGCCGAATATGCCTGCTTCAACGACTACGAAGCCAAGCTCCTGTGTGAGCGGACCGGACTGTCACTGGAACAGCTGGCCGGAAAACTGGAAGCCTTGATCGTTACCCGTGGGGGAGAAGGCTCGCACATCTACGCCAACGGCGGTCGCATCGACATTCCTTGCGTTGCAGCCAAGCAGGTAGTCGATCCTACAGGTTGCGGGGACGCCTACCGGGCCGGCTTGCTTTATGGCATTGCCGAGGGATGGGACTGGGAGAAAACCGGACAGCTGGCGGCGGTCATGGGGTCGATCAAGGTCGCCAGCCGAGGCGGACAAAACCACTGCCCGAGCCGTTCAGAAATTGGCAACCGCTTCGCTGCGGCCTTCGGTAGACAGCCCTGGTAAATTGAAAAGGGAATGTGGCGCAGCGCGCGCCACACCCACGGCATCCGCACCATGTCTTCAGTTATTTCCGGAATGCAACAGGCTACGCCGACTCCGCTCCCCATCCGTTTTCTTCGCTGTGTGCGGCTGCTGCTGCATTTCATGTGGATGGGTTTCGGCGCGGCCGTCATCTATCGCTTCTCCGATACTTCACGAAGATTACAACTGCGGCAACGCTGGTCAAGGCAGGTTCTGGCCATTCTCGGAATCCGGCTCGACATGGCGGCGACAAGCCCTTCCCGCGGCCGTCTGATCGTCGCCAACCATATCTCGTGGCTGGACATTTTCGCCATCAATGCCCTGCGTCCCGCAGCCTTCATCGCCAAGGCCGAAATCCGCCGCTGGCCTTTCTTCGGCTGGCTGGCGGTACGCAATGACACGGTCTTCCTGCAGCGCGGCAGCCGTCAGCACGCGCGCATCGTCAACGAGGAAATCAATGCTCTGCTCAACGCGGATCTGGATGTCGCCGTATTTCCTGAAGGACGCACCAGCGACGGGACACGGGTGCTCGATTTTCACGCCGCCCTGCTCCAGCCAGCCATTGAAAGCGGGCGGCCGATATTGCCACTGGCCATCTCATACCACGACGAATCGGGACAGCGCAGTCATGCTCCGACATTTGCGGATGTCTCCCTGCCGCATTGCTTCTTCGCCATACTGGCCTGCCGCTCGCTGACGGCACGCCTGTCTACCCTGCCGGAAATTCACACGGCGGGCCAATCTCGCCGGGAGATTTCACGCGCCGCCCACAACGCCATCGCTACCAGGCTCGGATTTCTTCCGGCGCACAGTCAACCTGGAATATCGCCCGGTCCTCCAGCCTGACCGCGGTCAGCGCTCCTCCCCAGAGACAACCGGAATCGATCGCCAGCAGATTGGGCAGAACTTTCAGCCCCAGAGCCGACCAGTGCCCCGTGACCAGAACCGAATCGGCACTGCGCCGCCCCGGCACCTGGAACCACGGCAGGAATCCGGCGGGAGCTTTCTCGACCTCGCCCTTGGCGTGAAAATCCATCACCCCCTCAGGCGTACAGAAACGCATGCGCGTCATGGCATTGACGATCACCCGCAAACGCGGCCAGCCGGTCAGGTCGTCACGCCAGGCGGCCGGTTCGCTGCCCCACATGTTGGCCATGAATTCGCGCCAGTCGGTTGCCACCAGTGCCGCTTCAACCTCACCGGCCAGCGCGCGCGCCTGGCCTGTCGACCATTGCGGCAACAGCCCGGCATGGACCAGGCAATAACTGCCTTCGACATGACACAGCGGCTGCTGACGCAGCCACAGCAACAGTTCGTCGCGATCCGGGGCTTCCAGGATATCGTCAAAGGTATCCCCCTTGCCGCGCTTGCCAAACCCTTCGGCCGCCAGCAGCAAGGACAGGTCGTGGTTGCCGAGCACGGTGATGGCCGCTGTCCCGAGAGCGCGCACGAAGCGCAAGGTTTCCAGAGAACGCGGCCCGCGATTGACCAGATCGCCAACCAGCCATAGCCGGTCCTTTCCGGGATCGAAACGACATTGCTCAAGCAGGCGGGAGAAGGAAGCGAAACAGCCCTGGATATCTCCGATTGCGTAGGTGGCCATGGTCTGTCACTCAATCGAGCTGCGGAGAATATTCGGGAACGAAATGCTGCAGACGCAGTTTCAGTTCATTCACCGTCTCCGGCGCGGCGGCCTCCAGCCAGGCATCCAGTTCTGCCAGCCAGGCCTGTTCCGGCGACGTTTCGCTCTGGGCCACACGCAACAGGGCATGCGGCGTCTCCGTTGTGCGCTCGTTGTCGGTCAGCAGTTCTTCGTAGAGTTTTTCCCCTGGGCGCAACCCGGTGAACTCGATCCTGATTTCCTCCTCGGTAAAACCGGAGAGGCGGATCATGTCGCGTGCCAGATCGGCGATACGCACGGGCTCGCCCATCTCAAGCACGAAAATCTCGCCCCCTTTCCCTATCAGGCTGGCCTGCAGGACAAGCTGTGCAGCTTCCGGAATGAGCATGAAATAGCGGATGATGTCCGGATGGGTCACCGTCACCGGTCCACCGCGGGCAATCTGTTCGCGAAAGAGGGGAATGACCGAACCGTTGCTGCCCAGCACATTGCCAAAACGGACGGTAATAAAGCGCGTGCCATTTTCCCGCCGCATCCCGGAAAGCATCCGCTCGGCCAGGCGTTTGGTGGCCCCCATGACATTTGTCGGGTTGACCGCCTTGTCTGTGGAAATCAGAACCATCTCGTCCGTGCCATGGCGCAGCGCCGCCTCGGCCAGTCGTTTCGAGCCAAGCACGTTGTTCCTCACGGCCTGCCAGGCATTTTCGCCTTCCATCATGGGCACATGCTTGTAGGCCGCCGCGTGAAATACCACGGAAGGAAGGTATTGCCGGAAAATCCGATCCAGCCCATCGCCATCCTTGATGTCGCCGACGACGCAGACACACGGAACTCCAGGAAATTTTTGCTGAAATTCCTGTTCGATCAGGTACAGCGCAAATTCGGAGATGTCCAGCAGGATCAACCTGAGCGGTTTGAATTGGGCCACCTGACGGGCCAGTTCTGAACCGATCGAACCTCCCGCCCCGGTCACCAGAACCGATTTTCCTTCCAGCCAGGAATACAGTCCGGCATTGTCGAGTTCCACGGGCTCGCGCCCGAGCAGGTCCTCCAGTTGCACCTGGCGAATTTTGGAAACCGCCACCTTGCCGGCCAGCATGTCTTCCAGGCTGGGCACCGTGAGCACCGACAGCCCGGCCTGGACGGCCCGTTCGATGGCACGCCGGCGCTTTCTCGGCGAAGCTTCGGGCATGGCGACGATGGCTTTGCGCACCGACAATCGGTTGGACAAGGACTCCAAATCCTCATCCATCCCAAGGATTCGCACGCCGTGCAATTCACTGCCGATACGCCGGAAGTCATCACTCAGCAGCCCGATCACGCACCACTCCTGAGAATATGCCATCTCGCGCAACAGGCGCTCGGCCGAGTCCCCCGACCCGAGCACCAGCACGGGTTCGCCCACGAACGCCAGCCGTCCGTACAGCCTCCGGTCGCGCCAGGCCCGGTAGGCAAAGCGGCTGCCGCCCATTACTAAAACCAGCAGGAGAGGATGCAGGATCAGCACCGAACGCGGCACATAGGGCAGACGCAGCATGTAACTGGCCGCTGCGACAACGGCTGCAGCCAACGCCACGGCCAGGATGATCCTGCGCAGATCCATGAGGCTGGCATAACGCCAGATTCCTCGATACAGGCCGAAAAACCAGCAAGCCGGCACATAAATGACAAACACGGGGATCAGGGCACGCACCGCCCCCGACAGAAATGCTTCCGGAATGGCCAAGTTGAAGCGCAACCAATACGCCACAAA
Organism: uncultured Propionivibrio sp.; assembly: GCA_964563685.1. Classification (GTDB taxonomy): domain Bacteria; phylum Pseudomonadota; class Gammaproteobacteria; order Burkholderiales; family Rhodocyclaceae; genus Propionivibrio. The sequence continues at coordinate 271,861 of CAZLXL010000003.1, read as the reverse complement.
CCAGCACCCGGCCACCGCCACAAGGTCATGCAGCACGACCAGGGTACGTTTTATAAACCAGGAAGGAATCAATGGACGCGGGACGAGCGGGTTGGGGGTCATGCCGACATTCTACTTAAACAGCCGCATTCAGTGCGAAACGCCGTCATGGCGCAGTACTTTCAGCACGGTTCTGCCGATGATGCAACAATCGAACCACAAGGAACGGCGTTGCAGATACTCGACGTCCAATGCAACTTTCTGCGGGATGGGCAATTCATCGCGTCCATTGATCTGCGCCCATCCGGTCAACCCAGGCAACAGTTCGTGCACGCCATGCCGGGTGCGCAATTCGATCAGGTCATGCTGGTTGAACAGTGCCGGACGGGGTCCGACAAAACTCATGTCGCCCTTCAGGATACTCCACAACTGGGGCAATTCATCCAGGCTCGATTTGCGCAGAAATGAACCGACCGGTGTCAGATGGCTCGCCGGATCGCCAAGCAGATGCGTGGCCACCGCCGGGGTGCCCACCCGCATGCTGCGGAACTTGGGCATGCGGAAAAGCATGTTATGCCGTCCCACCCGGTCGGACCAGTAGAGTGCCGGTCCGGTCGAGGTCAGGCGGACCATCAGGTAAACAAGAATGATCGGCACGCACAGCAAGAGCAGTGCGACACAGGCCAGCAACAGGTCCATCAATCGCTTCGACAGGGCGTTCATCGGCTATTCAATCGTTGCTTTCAGGCCAAGTTCGACCGGACAGGGTGGCGACCAGCCCAGCTCGCGACGGATTTTACCCGAGTCGACCTGCAGTGAACCGAGAAGGCGATCGACCGCTCCCGCCTTGCCGGCCAATTTCCCGGCGAAGCGTAGCAACCCGGCAGGGCAGGGAAACAAACGCACCGGCATTCCCGCGGCATGCCCGAGCCGGCGCAACAATTCCGGCGTGGAGAGATCTTCTCCATCGCTTACCAGGTAAGTCTGCATCGCTGCGGCGGGATGTGCCGCGCAGCAAATCAGTGCGTCCACCAGATTGTCGACGAAAATCAGGCTGCGGCGGTTGCGCACGGAAGCCAGCGGCAAGGGAATGCCTTGGCGCAGCACCTTGAGCATCGTCGCGAAATTGCCTTTCACCCCGGGACCATAGACCAGCGGCGGGCGCACCACAACGACCTCCAGACCTGTCTCGCGGGCAACACGGTGCAGCGCCTGTTCCGCTTCCCACTTGGAAATCCCGTAGGCATCTTCCGGGCAGGGCGGATCGGTTTCCGAAAAGCACTCCCCACTCTCCGTTCTTTCGCCATTGACCTTGACCGAACTGACAAAGACCAGGCGCCTGACGCCGCTCTGCGCAGCCTGGCGCGCCAGGCGCTCCGTGCCGGCGACATTCACCGAGCGGAATTCAGCCAACGGATCGCTCGCGGTTTCGCGCATGACATGCACCCGCGCCGCCAGGTGGATCACGGTCGTCACATCGCACAGGGCGCTTGTCCAATCGCAGGAGGAGGACAAAGAGTCAACGTATGCATACTCGCTGCCAACGGGAAGGTCATTCGTCTTGCCGCGCACGGCGGCCCGCACAGCCAACCCGCGCCGGACCATCTCGACACACAGGGCCCGCCCGACGAAACCGGACGCTCCGGTAACCAGCAGCATCCCTTCTGGCCGCATTGTATTTTCGGAATCCAGCCGACGCTGACTCACGGGGATCATCCTAGAAAAAGCAGTTAAACCACTGAGCTCACCAAGAAAAACAAGATACTCCGGGAAACTATTGATTCACCCGCCGGGAGAATCGACCTGACTGATCAAGCGATTGATTCTCTTCGTGACCTTCGTGGTTAATTAAGGGTTTCAGGATCATTTGCGCAATGCCTTCAGTGTAAGGCCCGGGCAGGAACAGCCAGCGTATAATGCGGCCTTCCGCGAGCGCGCCTATTTTACCTGCCGATGCGCATCCTGTTGGTCAAAACCTCGTCGCTGGGCGATGTCATTCATAACCTGCCTGTCGTCAGCGACCTGCGCAGCCAGTATCCCGATGCCCAGATCGACTGGTGCGTCGAGGAATCCTTTGCCGACATTCCCCGCCTGCATCCCGGCGTGCACGAAGTCATTCCGGTCGCTATCCGCCGCTGGCGCAAGCACCTGTTCCGTGCCACCACCTGGAGCGAAATCGGTGCTTTCCGGCAACGCCTCCAGCAAAACGATTACGATGCCGTGCTCGACACACAGGGACTGATCAAGAGCGGACTCATCACCTTACTGGCCCGAGGGCGCTGTTACGGTTATGCCGCTGAAGTGGCCCGCGAATCGCTGGCGTCCTGGTTCTATGACAGGACCTTCGTCATCCCACCCAACGCGCATGCCGTCGAACGCAACCGCTGGCTGAGCGCCGCAGCCTTTAAGTATCCGGTCGACCTGCCTCTGGATTACGGCATTTCAGCTCCCGCTTCCGATTTTTCCTGGCTGCAGGCAAGGCGTCACGCCATTTTGCTGACGGCCACCAGCCGCGACGACAAGCTATGGGACGAGACACACTGGATCGCCGTAGCCCGGCACCTGATCGATCGCGGCATAACCCCCGTCCTGCCATCGGGCAATACACCCGAGAGACAGCGCGCCGAACGTATTGCCGCGGCATCCTCCGGAATCGTTGTCGCCCCACCCCTCTCTCTGCGTGAACTGGCAGGACTGATCGGCCATTCCGTACTGGCCACCGGAGTCGATACCGGACTGCTGCATTTGTCCGCGGCCCTGGGTGTTCCTACCCTTGGCCTTTACACCGCAACCAACCCGGCGCTGACCGGCGTGCACGGCGCACGATATTGCCGCAATCTCGGCGGACCCGGCCAGCCCCCCGGAGTTGCGGATGTCCTTGCAGCCATCTCCGAAGCGCTGCAGGAATGAGCCGCTTCATCTACAGCCTGCTGTTCTACTTGGCGCAGCCACTGATCTGGCTGCGCCTTGCCTGGCGCGCGCGCAAGCAACCGGAATACCTTCGGCACCTCGGCGAGCGCTATGGATTTCATCGCCGGCAAGCCCCGCTCCGGCTGCTCTGGCTGCACGCTGTTTCGGTGGGTGAGACGCGCGCCGCCGAACCGCTGATCCGCGACCTGCTCGCCACCTACCCCGATCACAGCCTGCTGATCACGCACATGACGCCGACCGGGCGCGCTGTGGGCGGCGAATTGATCGGCAAGTACGGCCCGCGCCTGATCCAGTGTTACCTGCCTTACGATCTGCCCGATGCCTGCGCCCGCTTTCTTGACCATTTCAGACCACGCCTCGGCCTGCTCATGGAAACCGAGATCTGGCCCAACCTGATCGCCTCGGCGCAAGAACGAAATATTCCGATGCTGCTGGTCAACGCCCGTCTCTCGGAAAAATCGCAACGCGGCTACCAACGCTTTCTGCCGCTCATCCGCCCGGCCATGGAAAAAATCGCCTGCATCGCAGCGCAAACCGCGCCCGATGCGGAACGTCTGTCGGGCATCGGCGCCCGCGACGTGCGCATCAGCGGCAACCTGAAATTCGACGTTACCCCCGCACCGGAAAAATTGCAGCTTGGCAAGGAATGGCGGCAGTCGCTCGGCGATCGTCCGGTCTGGCTGGCCGCCAGCACTCGCGAGGGCGAGGAGCCTGCCATCCTCGACGCCTTTGCCCGGCTCGACCAGCCCGGCTTGCTATTGTTGCTCGTACCGCGGCATCCGCAACGCTTTAATGAAGTGGCCGGGATGATCGAAGCGTGCCGGCTCCCGTTCTGCAGGCGCAGCGAAGGCCGCCTCCCGCTGCCAGAAACGCGCGTCTGGCTGGGCGACAGCATGGGCGAGATGCCGGCCTACTTCGCAACCGCGGATATCGCATTGATCGGCGGCACCTTGCTGCCTTTCGGAGGACAGAACCTGATCGAAGCCGCGGCCTGCGGGTGCCCGGCCCTGGTCGGACCGCATACCTACAATTTCGCCCAGGCCACCGAGGATGCGCTGGCTTGCGGGGCCGCACAACGCGTTGCCGACGCAGAAGACGCGTCAATCACGACACAACGCCTGCTGCTCGATAAAAGCGCATTGCCCATCATGCGCGAGGCAGCCATCCGCTTCAGCCAGGAGCACCGCGGAGCGACCGCCAGGACGATCGCCCTCGTCAAGGAATTGCTGGTTTAGCCGTACCGCGAAATCGCAAATCCTAAAACTTAACCACGAAGAACACGAAGGGCACGAAGAAAGAATCAAGAGAAGAATTGTTTCGCCTTGAGTTCTTCGCGAACTTCGTGGCAAATCGCTTTGAACGACTACGGCACCTCGAACAGCGGGTTGATCTGTTGCAGATCGTTCTCGTCGAGAGTACCCACCGCTGCCTTCAGCTTGAGCTGCGCCAGCAGGGTGTCGAAACGGGCCTTGGCCAGATCGCGCCGGGTGAGATAAACCTGCTGCTCGGCATTCAGCACGTCGATATTGATGCGCACCCCGACTTCGTAACCCAGCTTGTTCGATTCCAGCGCGCTGGTGCTCGACACGAGCGCCGCATCCAGCGCGCGGACCTGCGCCAGCCCATTCACCACACCGAGGAAGGATTGCCGGGCACCCAGGGTGGCCGTGCGCCGGGCATTTTCCAGCATCGATTGCGCCGCACTCCGGTTGGCGATGGCTTCGCGGGTTTTCGAATTCACCGCACCGCCCTGGAATAGCGGGATCGTCAGCTGCAACCCGATATTCCGCGCATCCGTTTCCAGGCTGGAATTGCTCGAAAACGAAACCGCTCCGTTGGTCCTGCCGTAGTTCGCCACCACGTCCAGCGTCGGGTAATGGCCCGCGCGAACGCGTTCGATTTCCTTGCTCGCCACTTCGACGGAGGCCTGTTGCGCCTGCACTGCGAAGCTGTCCCGTTCTGCTGCCTCGACCCATTTTTCCATGATCGCCGGTTGTGGCGGCAAAAGCGTCGCATCGTCACGCAAGCGGTTGAGTTCGCCCGGATCCTTGCCGACAATCACGCGCAGCGCATAACGCTTGACCTCCAGCTCGTTTTCCCCGGCCAGCTCCTGGGCATTGGCCAGGTCATAGCGCGATTGCGCCTCATGGGTATCGGTAATGGTGGCCGTGCCGACCTCGAAATTCTTCCGGGCCTGCTCCAGTTGCTGAGCTATGGCCTGTTTGCTGGCGCGCACCGCCTTCAGGTTCTCCTGCGCATAGAGCACATCGAAATAGGCCTGGGCCACGCGCAGGATCAAATCCTGCCGAGCCTGGGCAAAATTCGCCTCAGCCTGGATCACTTGCCAGCGCGCCTGTCCGTACTGCGCATAGTTCTGCCAGCGGAACAGCGGCTGCGTCAGGCTGACGTTGTAGCCGTTGGTGTTGTATTCCTTGCGCAGGGCCGACTGGCTGTCGGCGCGATATTTGTTTTCGTTCCAGACGGTATTGGCCGTGGCGCCGATGCTTGGCAACAGGCCGGCCAGACCTTGCGGCAATTTTTCGCGCCCGGCTTCGACGGTGGCGCGGGCCGCCGCATACTGGGCATCATTGGACAGCGCCTCGCGGTAAACCTGAAGCAGGTCGGCCGAGGCTGCGGCCGATGAAAAGGCCAGCATGAGAGACAAGCCTGCCAGTCGCTTCAGGCGCATGAACCGCAACTCCTCTCTCTGTTTCCCGCAGGCCAGAATGTCAGAAAACGAATTTTTCGCGCTGCTGTGCATTGACCAGTGGCGCAACCACGGTTTCAAACAGATTGACGGTGCTGAACGCGTTCTCCTCGGTGCGCTTGACCAGTTGCGCCTCCATGGTCGGTTCTTCGCCGACAATGGCCACCAGGCGGCCGCCAATCTTGAGCTGGCGCAACAGCGCTTGCGGCAGCAACGGCATCGAGGCTGAAACCACGATCACATCGTAGGGTGCATACAGAGACCAGCCCTGCGCGGCATCGCCCAGATCGACGCTGACATTGGCCACTCCCGCCCGCTGCAGATTCCTGCGCGCCATCTCGACCAGTTCCGCATCGATCTCGACGGTATAGACAAATTCGGCCTTGGCTGCCAGCAAGGCCGCCATGTAGCCGCTGCCCGTTCCGATCTCGAGCACCTTGTCGGTATTCCTGATGGCCAGCTCCTGCAGCAGTCGCGCTTCGACACGGGGCGCCAGCATCGTCTGCCCGGGCACCGCATTGGCCTTGAGCGGAATTTCAACATCGGCAAATGCCAGATCACGGTGATTGGCAGGCACGAATTCCTCGCGCTTCACGACAGATAGCAGCGCGAGCACTTCAGGGTCAAGCACCTCCCACGGACGTATCTGCTGCTGGATCATGTTGAAACGCGCTTTTTCCGTATTCATCGTCGCTGCTGCCATATCATTCCCCGTCGCAAAGGTTACATAAGGACGAATTGAAATTCGTTGGTGAAATCGCAGGCGATTATACCTTGAGCAAGCCGCCACCGGCATCAGGCGCACGGGCTTGATCTTTGGCCGGCTCCGCTGCAGCGGGCAGCCAGCGCCCCAGGCACTCGGAAAGTCTGCCGATGTCGATCGGCTTGGTCAGATAGTCATTCATCCCGGCGTCAAGGCATTTCTCGCGATCGCCTTCGAGGGCATGCGCGGTCATGGCAATGATCGGAGTCTCAATGCCGAGCTCGCGCAGGCGGCGGGTCGCTGCATAACCATCGAGCTTCGGCATCTGGCAATCCATCAGAATCAGGTCGTAGCTCTGCCTGCTGGCCAGCTCGACACCTTCCAGTCCGTCGCGCGCCTTGTCGATGCGCGCATAACCCAGTTTGTCCAGAAGCCCCTTGATCACCAGCATGTTGATTGCATTATCCTCGACCACCAGCACGCTGTATGGCTGAATCGCTTTTTCGACGCGCTTCTTTTCAGCAGCGTCCGTTTGATTGTCTTCCGACGCCCGGGATTCTGCAAAAACCTGTTCCAGACATCGCGCCAGCGCCCTCCGGGTGACCGGTTTGTGCACATAGGCGGCAAAACCATCGGCCCGGATATCCTCTTCACGGATATGGCGGCCGGCCGAAATGCACAGGATCAGGCGCACGGCGGAATCTGCGCCCTCTTCGACAAGGCGCCGCGCCAGCCATTTCCCGTCGCATCCCGGCATGTTCTGATCAATGAAAACGCACTGATACGAAGAGCTCCCCTTATTCATGGAAGCCATACGCGTCATGGCTTCCTGCGCATTCGACGCCTCATCGGCCACCAGGCCCAGCGCCTTGAGTTGAAAGGCCAGCCCATGCCTGGCCACGGGGTTGTCATCAACCACCAGCGCCCGAATTTCCGGGAAGGCGGCAAGCGGCCTGATCGGTTCCGTTTCACTGACCGCCGGCTTGAGAAGCATGTCCACCATGAAGGTGGTGCCGACATGCTCCTGGCTGACCACCCCGATCTCGCCTTCCATCAGCTCAACCAGTTGCCGCGTAATCGTCAGGCCCAGCCCGGTTCCTCCGTATTTTCGCGTCGTGGAACTGTCCGCCTGCTCGAAGGGCGCAAAGACCTTGTCGATATTTTCGCTGGCGATGCCGATCCCCGTATCCTCGACTTCGGCGTGCAGAACAATCCGCCCCTGACGGTCGGGCAACCGCGTCACGCGTAGCGAGATTGATCCGCTATGCGTAAACTTCAGCGCATTACCAATCAGGTTGGTCAGCACCTGGCGAATTCGCCCGGGATCGCCGCACAAACGTTCGGGCACCGAAGGATCCAGGCTCCAGGCATATTCCAGATTCTTTTCGTCGGCTCGCAGCCCGTACAAGTCGGCAATTTCCTCGAGCAAATCCGGCATGCAGAAATCGATGGCCTCAAGCACCAGTTTATGCGCCTCGATTTTCGATACGTCGAGGACGTCATTGACGATAGTCAGCAAGGCCTCGGAACTGGAGCGGATAATTTCCAGATAGCGTTTCTGCTCGGCATCCAGTGGCGTATCGGAGAGCAATGTCGCCACGCCCATGACCCCATTGATCGGCGTGCGGATTTCGTGCGACATCATGGCCAGGAAAGCGGCCTTGGCCTGATTCGCCGACTCGGCCTTCTCGCGCGCTGAAATCAGGGCTTTCTCGATACTGATGCGCTCGGTAATGTCGTTGAACCCGAAAACGCGTCCGATGATGCGCTCATCGAGATACTGGGGCAGTGATTTACACTGGAACACCTGCCCATCGCGGAGGTGCAGAATATCCTCGGTTTCACGGGTTTCCTGACTTTCCACGATTTCGCGCAAGCGTTGGCGGAAGGCGTCCGGATTGATGACCTGGGCGCAGACATGGTCCAGGATGGCGTGCTCGTCCTGCGTGAGCAGCAACTCTTCCGGCAACTGCCACATGGTGCTGAACAGGCGGTTCATGCTGGAAATCCTGCTCTGCCAGTCGATCACCAGGATGCCGTTGCCTGTGGATTCGAGGGTGGCGCGCAATTGCGAGGTGGTATATGCAAGATCCTCCTCGATGCTCAGGCCGCGCGGAACTTCCCGTGCCTGGACCAGCAGGAAGGATTTTCCATCCAGCATGACCGACCTGACCGATTTGATCGCCGAGTACATCGATCCGTCGGCACAGGTATACAAGCCTTCCTGGGAATCGATGTTCGAGCGTTGGCCGAAACGCACCTCCTCCCAGTAAAAGACATCCTGCAGCGCGCATTCGACATCAAGAATGGTTTTTTCGAGCAGCTCCTCCATGGAATAACCGAGCACGGAGGTCGCCACGCGGTTGGCCATGACGATGCGCAGCGAATCCGGCTCGACGACCAGGAGCATCTGATCGACCTGGTCCAGCAGCTGGCATTCGAGCGTACTCATGCCTGAATCCGTTCGGTCGCCGGCTTGCCGGCATCAAAGTAATAGCTGACCTGCTTGCGCGGACTCAGATAATTGTAGATTTCCCTTGGCAATTGAGCCGGCCGGATGGCCTTGACGATATTCACGTCCGCCTCGCTTTCCATATCGACCAGGATGGCTTCGTCCTTGGGAATCTCTGCATCGTAGACCACGACGGTCGGCTTCATCGGCCGGGCGGTATTGATGGTAGCCACCATGCCGATCACCCCGTTGGAAAGCTGCACGATGGTACCCGGGGGATAGACTCCCAGACAGCGGACAAAGACCTGCAGCAGCTTCGAATCGAATTTCGTGCGCAGCTTGGCGAACATTGTCGCCAGCGCCTCGTGCGGAGTGAGCGCCTTCGCAATGTCATGCGGATTGCACAACTCATCGTAAAAGTTGGCAATCGCCACGATGCGTGCAAGCAGGCTGACGGACTCGCCGGCGAGTTTTTGCGGATAGCCGCTGCCATCGTTGAATTCGTGATGTTCGTGGATGACCGCCAGGGTCGCCGGAGGAAATCCGAGTTTCTTCCCGATCTCCACGCCGTACGCACAGTGAAGCTCGTAGTAATTCTGCTCCGCATGAGTCAGCGGCTCGCTTTTCATCAGAATCTTGTCCGGAATCTCGCGCAGTCCGACATCGTGGAACAGCGCCCCCATGCCCAGCGCCTGCACGACTTCCTGCGGCAACTTGATATCGCGCGCCATCATCAGCGAAAGCATGGTGACATTGAGCGAATGGAAATACAGCTCCTCGCTACCGATCTTGTCGCCCATCACGTGAATCGCCAGATCGGGCGCGCTGAGGATCGAATCGGCAATCTGCTCGACCAGTTGACTGGCCTGCTGCACCGTTTCCTTCGGGTTGGTCAGCAGATTCTTCTCAACGTTGTGGATCGTCTTGGCCGTATCGACAAAGGCGTGTTCAATGCGCGCCGCCGCTTCACGCTGTATCTTGATCTTTTCAATCAGTGCACGCTTCGCGGCCAGTGCCGGGTGCTCCTTGAGCACCGGTTTCGCTGCCTCCGTCTCGCCCGTTCCTGCTGGCTGCGCTTGCGAATTCTCCGCCGTGGACGTTTCCATTTCCCCTTGCGCAGCAGGCTGTGCTGGCCCTCCTCCGGTCCGCCCCGCCTGCGCTGGCACTCCGCCTGCCTGCACCTGCGACGACTTCGCCGCTACCTGTTGCGGCTTGGCCTCGCTGCGTGCCGGGTCATAACGCACCTTCTTCAAGCCCAGGCTTCTGATGACCTGGATCTGCTCTTCATCCTTGATCTTGAAATTGTTGAAGGCAAATGGATGCTCGAACCACTTCAGGTCCAGGTGAACGTACAACCCGACTCTGAGCTGATCGACCAGAATATAGCTGCCGTCATCTTCTCGCATCGCCAACGTCCTTCCTGCACTGAAACACGAACTGCGCTCATCGTAATTTTTTTTGCCCCAACACACCACCTTGAAGCAAAAAAAAAACGCTGCCCGGAGGCAGCGTCCTTGCGGATCAAAAACGCGTCAGGAGGGTGCGCCCGTCGCAATCCGGCGCCGCTGCAGGAAAATGATCAACCCAAGCACGCCCAGTGTCGGGATGAAAATCCATTCGGGAGCAGGGCGCTTGTTCGCAACCTCCAGGTCGGTAATCTTCTGCCCTTGCTGGAACCCGGCCTTTTCCGCCTTGCTGCGGAACTTGACCGAAAGCACATCGATCTGGCCACCCATGGGCAACAGGCGAATTCCGAAGCGGTCAAGCCGCTCCGCCGGGGTGCCGGCCTCGCCCAAGGGAAGCAGCATGCCCTTTCTGACCGGATCGCCGTTGAGGTCTTCTCCTTCGACCCAAACCCGCAGTTGCTCGTTGACCGGCGCCTTTTCGATGATCTGCATGAGATCCGTGGCAACAATCTTGCTGTAGGGCGGATAGATCATATCCATCCAGAAATTCGGACGGAACAGGCTGAATGCCACCAGCAGCAGGATCACTGTCTCGTACCACTTGCTGCGCGTCAGGAACCAGTTCTGCGAGGCCGCCACGAAGATCAGGCTGGCCACGATGGCCGAAACCACCACCAGAATGAATTCCGGAACACTTCCTATACCGATCAGCAGGAGCTGGGTGTTGTAGATGAACATGAACGGCAAGACGCTGGTGCGAATGCTGTACCAGAACGCCGTAAAGCCGGTCACCAGCGGGTCTGCCTTGGCGATACCCGCCGCGGCATAGGCGGCCAGGCCGACCGGCGGAGTCACGTCGGCCATGATGCCGAAGTAGAAGACGAACATGTGTACGGCGATCAACGGCACGATCAATCCGCTCTGAGCACCCAGTTCGACGACCACCGGCGCCATCAGCGAGGACACGATGATGTAGTTCGCCGTCGTCGGCACACCCATGCCCAGGATCAGCGACGCAACGGCCACCATGCCCAGCATCAGCAGCAGATTGCCCGCCGAGATCATCTCGACGACTTCCGCCAGCACCAGCCCGATGCCGGTCAGCGTCACCGTGCCCACGATGATGCCGGCCGTCGACGTAGCGATGGCCACGCCGATCATGTTGCGCGCTCCGGCAACCAACCCCGTTTTCAGATCGGCAAAACCTTGCGCAAGCGCTGCATTGACCTGACCCTGGCCGCGGAACCAGGCGCTCAGCGGACGCTGTGTAATCAGGATGAAAATCAGGAACATCGTAGCCCAGAACGCCGAGAGCGCTGGAGAAAGTTCCTCGATCATCAGATTCCAGATCAGGGCCGCCACCGGCAACAGGAAGTGCAGACCGCTCTTGATCGTCGGACCCGCCTCAGGGAGCTTGAGAATCGGCGCATTCGGATCTTCCAGGTGCAGTTCCGGATAACCTGATTCGTACTTGACCAAACCGATGTAGGCAACCAGCATCAGCGCGGCAATGACGAATACCGAGGCATCCCCGGCCACATCCTTGATCCAGCCCAGGCCGTAATAAATGACATTGGCCAGCAGGATCACGCCGCTGACTGTCAGCAGGATGTTGATCACGCGATTCTTCAGTGGAGAAATGTAATCGCGTGGAATCCCCTCGATTCCGGCTTTGCAGGCTTCGAGGTGCACGATGTAAAACAGCGCGATGTAGGACATCAGCGCCGGCAATGCGGCATGCTTGATGATCTGCGTATACGGGATGCCGACATACTCGACCATCAGAAAGGCGGCGGCCCCCATCACCGGCGGCATGATCTGGCCATCGACCGATGCCGCGGTTTCCACGGCACCTGCCACATGCGGCTTGTAACCGACGCGCTTCATCAGCGGAATGGTGAAGGTGCCGACCGTCACCACGTTGGCGATCGAACTGCCGGAGATGAGTCCGGTCAGTCCTGAAGAAACGACCGCCGCCTTGGCCGGGCCGCCACGCATGTGGCCGAGGAAGGACAACGCCGACTTGATGAAGTAGTTGCCGGCTCCTCCGGAATCGAGCAGGGCGCCAAACAGCACGAACAGGAACACGAAGCCCGAGGAAACACCCAGCGCCACGCCGAAAACGCCTTCGGTCGACAGCCACTGGTGCGACATGCCCTTGGCAAAGGAAGCCCCCTTGTGCGCAATCATGTCCGGCATGTACGGCCCGAGGAAAATATAACCTAGGAAAATCGTGGCCATGATGGCCATCGGCAGCCCGACCACTCTCCTCGTACCCTCGAGCAGCAGGACCAGGCCGGCCAGGGCCACCGTGAGATCCAGCGCGGTCGGCTGGCCCGGGCGCGTGGCCAGTTCGGCGTAGAACAGGTAAATATAGGCCGCGCAAAAAGCCCCTGCAACCGCCAGCACCCAGTCCTGCACAGGAATGCGCGTGCGCGGCGAATGCTTCAGCGGCGGGAAAAGCAGGTAACCCAGAAACATGGCAAAAGCCAGGTGAATCGAACGCGACTGGGTATCGTTGAGCACGAAGACCCCGAGCGAGAACGGCAGCGGCGAAGCTATCCACAACTGGAACAGCGACCATGCCAAGGCCACATACATGACGACCTTTGCAGCCAACCCGCTCGGACGCCGTCCCCCGGTATCCGATTCGGCGACAAGCTGCCGGATTTCCTCGTCGGACATTTCCGACGGATTGATTTTTGTATTTTCAGCCACAGACCACCCCAATGTATGAATTCCGGACGCAAGCAAGACGGCTCCGTGATGGAGCCGTCCGTGGATCAGTTAACAAGACGATTCATCCTGTCGCGCTTGTTACATCCAGCCTTTTTCCTTGTAGTACTTGACTGCGCCAGGATGCAGCGGTGCCGACATGCCGCTCGAGATCATGTCCTTTGGATCAAGGCTGGCGAATGCAGGGTGAAGTTTCTTGAACTCTTCGAAATTATCGAACACCGCCGAGACCATCGCGTACACCACGGCTTCAGGCACCTTGGCCGAGGTCACGAAGCTGGCCGTCACACCAAAAGTCTTCGTCGCATCGGGGTTTCCGGGGTACATGCCGCCCGGAATCGTTGCGTGCGCAAAATACGGGTATTGCTTGACCAGATTGTCGACAGCCGGGCCGGTGATGGGAACGAGTTTGGCGCCACAGGTGGTTGTCGGATCCTGAATATTCGCTGCCGGACTGCCGACGACATAAGCGAATCCATCGATCTTGTTGTCGCACAGGGCAGCGCCATGTTCGTCCGGCTTGAGTTCGGAGGTCAGGGAAAATTCGCTGAACTTCATGCCCAGCGCGGGCAACAGTATGTCAAGCGTAGCGCGAGTTCCCGACCCCGGGTTGCCCACGTTGAAGCGCTTGCCCTTGAAGTCCTCGAATTTCTTGACACCGGCTTCCTTGCGCGCAACCACCGTCAGAGGTTCGGGATACACGGAGAAAACCGCGCGCAGATCGGTATGCGGCCCGCCCTCCTTGAACTGGGCCAGCCCCTTGACTGCGTTGAACTGAACGTCCGACTGCGCCACGCCGAAATCAAGCTCTCCCGCCTTGATCGTGTTCACGTTGTACACGGACGCCGCCGTGCTTTCCACCGAACAACGGATGCCATGCTTGGCGCGTTCCTTGTTCATCAGCCGGCAGATGGCGCCGCCCGCCGCGTAATAAACGCCGGTCACGCCACCGGTTCCGATGGTGACGAATTTCTGTTGCGCTACGGCTACAGGGCTGGCGAGCGTCGCACCAAGAGCAACGGCAGCGGCAATTACAGTTAGCTTTCTCACTTTTTCACCTCCAGTTATTTGCTGATATGCCAATGATTCCGGACATGGCCGGACAGAATGAACTTCCCACTTCTTGTTTTGTTACGGGACAGCTTTCACCTACATGAACACAACAAAAACTCAAGAGATACGTTTTCTAGGTTAGCGTAAAAACAATTTTTCTGCCTGCCTTCGTTGTCAATTATTTCAAATGTGAAATGGCCGTCACGGTCAAGCAGCGAGCGTCCAAGTATCAGCAGTTTGCGTGCCAGAAATCATCTTCATTGAAACCCTCATCCAACGCGTTGTTTTGGCAGGGCTCGGCATCGGCAAGCTGATATTTGCCACGAAAACAATCACCGCTTTGGTGCACCACTCCTCTGCCTCGCCCTATTTCCGGGCAAGCCTTGACGGCACCAGTCGTGCTAGAGTCCGGTGCTGATTTGTCGCAGAAAAGAGAGCAGTCAAATCGTGCATGACCGGACCCTGCAAGACGCCATCAACACCCTTGAACTGATCTCCCGCCGCGACCCGGGAGGGCGAGGTCTGGCCGCACACGCCGGGACCGGCATGCTCTACCCAGCGGCCAGTGAACTGCTGGCCAGCGAACGCGTCATCATCGTTACCGGATTCTGCATCCGCGCTGCACTGATCGGAGAAACGGATGGCCCTCCAGGGGCCCTGGCACTCGCCTGCGCGCTCATTCACCTGGGAAAGAAAGTCCTGCTCCTGACCGACGATTTCAGTGTTCCACTGCTGAAGGCCGCAAACGCCGTCTCAGGAAATGAAATTCCCGTGCGCAGTCTGAGCCTGCCGCAGGCCAATGCCGACGCGGAGATTGATTCGCTCCTCGCAGCGTTCTCACCCACTCACGTCGTAGCGATCGAGCGCCCGGGCAGCGCAGCGGACGGACATTGCTATTCAATGCGCGGCGAAATACTCGACACTCTGGTGGCCGCAGCCGACCGCCTGTTCAAACTGCAAGGACAGCGCCAGTACCTCACCCTTGCCATTGGCGACGGAGGCAATGAGCTGGGCATGGGTAGCCTGCGCGACAGCCTGAAGGACCGGATCAGCCAGGGCGAGCTGATTTTCTGCGCCACGCCGGCGGATCATGTCATACCAGCAGGCATTTCCAACTGGGGCGCTTATGCGCTGACCGGCGCGCTTTCCCTGCTCACAGGCAAGCTCCTGCTGCGTCCACCTGCCCATGAGCACGCCGTGCTCGAAGCGCTTGTTTCGGCGGGCGCGGTTGACGGCTGTACGCTGCAGAAAACACTAAGCGTTGACGGTCTGGCCTGGGACGAATACGCCAAAGTGATCGGCGACATCTATCGACAAACCTGCGATTGTCTGGGCGTCGAATCCGGCGCGCTCACAACCGGACCGGTTGCGGAAGGCCAATCGCGGTAATTTTCTGGTCCGGATCAGCGGCTCGATGAGAAAAAGTAGCCAATCCCGATGGCAATCGGAATCACCGGCCACCAGACGCGGAACAGGTGCATCAGATTGACGTTCAGGTAACCAAGGTTGTAGGCCAGCGCCAGACCGCCGGCGACAATCAGCAGCAATCCGTTGAATCGGCTTTTCATTTGTTGAACTCCCTGAAAAATTTTGAATTATCGAGGGCCGGCAGCCATTCGGCGAGCCGCGCCAGGTCCATGTGTTGTTCGACGGCATCGGCCAGCCGGTCGAGATCGCGCTCCCGTCGCGCGTTGGGGTCAAAGCTGGCTGTCGGATGATGTCCGGCCCATTCCAGCAGCGCAGCAAGCGCTTCGGGCTGGTCGAACAATCCATGACAGTAAGTCGCCAGAATCTGCCCGTCTTCCGAAACCGCGCCCTCAGGCTCTTCGCCCAACCGGGTCAACGGACGCTGCAATGCCGGACCGTGCGTCACGCCCATGTGAATACGGTAACCGGCGACCTTGGGCGCCCCCGGCAGGATCAGTGTCCCGCTCACGTTTTCCAGTGTCTTTTCCGTTTCCAGCGTCGTTTCGTAATCGAGCAATCCCAAACCCGGAATGCTGCCCTTTGCGCCTTCGAGACCGAGCGGGTCATGCAGTTGCCGACCGAGCATCTGCAGGCCGCCGCAAATGCCGATCAGTTTCCCGCCGTAGCGCAGATGGCGACGGATCGCGTCTTCCCAGCCCATTTCCCGCAACCAGGCCAGGTCGGCTTGCACGGACTTGGAGCCTGGCAATACGATCAGGTCGCAGGGCGGCACGGCATCGTGCGAACCGACGAAACGGAAATCGACGTCCGGATGGAAGCGCAGCGGATCGAGATCGTTGTGATTTGAAATCCGCGGATAAGCCGGCGCGACGACGCGCAGTGCGGCCGCTTCCTTTTCCTCGCGCCCACGCGGCAAGGCATCTTCCGCATCGAGGTAAAGCCCGTGCAGATAAGGCAAGACGCCGAACACCGGTTTTCCGGTGCGTTCCTCCAGCCAGCGCAACCCGGGTTCGAGCAGGCCGATATCACCACGGAAGCGATTGATGACGAAGCCCTTGATCCGGGCCTGCTCGCTCGGCGACAGCAGTTCCAGCGTGCCGACCAGATGCGCAAAAACGCCGCCCCGATCGATGTCGGCGATCAGGATCACCGGACAATCAACTACCTCGGCAAACCCCATGTTGGCAATGTCACGGGCGCGCAGGTTGATTTCCGCGGGGCTGCCGGCGCCCTCGATGACCACGCAATCGTAAGCGGCGCACAGGCGTTTCCATGATTCGAGCACGGCCTTCATCGCACGCGGCTTGTACTCGTGGTAATCGCGGGCGTTGAGATCGGCGTGCGCCTTGCCGTGGATGATCACCTGCGCCTGCTTGTCGGTCGACGGTTTGAGCAGGATCGGATTGAAATCGATGTGCGCGGGAACGCCCGCGGCCTGCGCCTGCAGCGCTTGAGCACGGCCGATTTCGCCGCCATCCACGGTGACCGCCGAATTGAGCGCCATGTTCTGCGGCTTGAAGGGGGCCACATGCGCCCCGCGCCGCGCCAGCACGCGGCAGAGCGCGGCGACCAGAACCGATTTTCCGGCATCCGAAGTACAGCCCTGAACCATCAGGGAAGGCGTTTTGCTGGGGGTGTTCGGCATATTCATCGTAAAATTGCGAGTTCCTGGCTGCGTAGCCCGCGATTTTCTCATGTCTCATCCGTTTTCTCCCGCGTTGTTTGCGTTGTTTGATTGGGCGCTTCCTGCCGCTTTGTGGCTGCCATCGGCTGCCGTGGCCGGCGTGGTGCTCGATCGGTTGCTCGGCGAAACGCGCCGCTGGCATCCTCTGGTTGGTTTCGGGTGGCTGGCCAACGCGATCGAGCGCGCACTCAACCGGGGGCACACTCGCCGCGCCCGCGGCGTCCTCGCTTGGGCGTTGATCGTTCTGCCGTGGACCGCTCTGGTTTGGTGGGGCCGGCAGGAAAGCTTTTTCGGCTGGCTGATCGATGTCGCGCTGCTCTACCTGGCGCTGGGCGGACGCAGCCTGGCGGAACACGCGGAACGCGTCGCAGCGGACTTGGAGATGCATGACCTGCCCGCCGCGCGCAAGCACGTCGGCTGGATCGTCTCGCGCAACACCGCCGAACTCGACGAGTCGGGCGTGGCCAAGGCCTGCGTCGAGTCGACGCTGGAGAACGGCAACGACGCAATATTTGGCGCGCTGTTCTGGTTCGCCTTGCTTGGCGGCGTCGGCGCCGTGCTCTTCCGCATGTCCAACACCCTGGACGCCATGTGGGGCTACAAGACTCCACGCTTCCTGCATTTCGGCTGGGCGGCCGCACGCCTCGACGACCTGCTCAACTACATTCCCGCACGCCTGACCGCCCTGTCCTACGCCTTCTTTGGCCGTACCCGCACGGCACTGGCCTGCTGGCGCAGCCAGGCACCGCGCTGGGAAAGCCCGAACGCGGGACCGGTGATGTCGGCCGGCGCGGGTAGCCTCGGCCTCGCGCTCGGCGGCGCGGCCATTTACCACGGACAGATCGAGGAACGCCCGATACTCGGTGCAGGCCGTCCGGCCAGCGGACCCGACATCCGGCGGGCACTGGCCCTGGTACGACGCAGCATCGCTCTGTGGCTGACAGTCTTTGTCGCAATCGGAATGATGGGGGCCTTCGGTGCTTGAACATGGCGGACGCCTGCGGCAGGCCGCACAGGACTATGGCATTCCGCTCAGCGACTGGGTTGACCTGTCCACCGGGATCAATCCGGGCACCTACCCCATCCCGCCGATCGATCCCTTGTGCTGGCAACGCCTGCCGGAAGACAACGACGGGCTCGAAGCCGCCGCCGCCGCATACTACGGCAACCACCGCCTGCTGGCCCTGCCCGGATCGCAGGCGGCCATCCAGTCGCTGCCCTTCCTGTTCAAGCCCGTCGTCGTAGCCTGCGTTTCGCCGTTGTACGAGGAACATCCGCATGCCTGGGAAAAGGCCGGGCACAAACTGCGCCGCCTGCCTTCGCTGCAACGCGCCGTAAGCGTCGTTACCCCGCTCGTGCTGTTGTGCAACCCGAACAACCCGACCGCCCGTCAACTCCCCCGTCAGGAACTGCTCGACGCTGCTGCCCAACTTCGGCAACGAGGAGGCTGGCTGATCGTCGACGAAGCCTTCGCCGATGCGGAGCCGGAGAACACGGTCGCCCATCTGGCCGGAAGCGAACAGGCACCGAACCTGATCGTGCTGCGCTCGCTGGGCAAATTTTTCGGACTGGCCGGTGCGCGCGTCGGCTTCATCTTCGCCGCTCCGGAGAAGCTCGAACCGCTGCGCGAAATGCTCGGGCCGTGGGCAGTTTCCCACCCCGCGCGTCACGTGGCGCGCCGGGCGCTGGAAGATCATGCCTGGCAGGCCGCTGCACGGAAAAAACTGGCCGCGCATTCGCAACGGCTGGCCGGCCTGCTCGCTCCGCTGGGTTCCGTGTCCCGCACCGCGCTTTTCTGCAGTGTCGACACCGGCAACCACCCCCAAATCGCCGCAGCACTGGCTGAGCATTTCGCGCGGCGCGGGCTGTTGATCCGGCGCTTCGACACCCACGGCCTGCTGCGTTTCGGTCTGCCCGGCAGTGAAGTGCAGTGGCAACGCCTGGCGGCCGTCATCACCGACTGGAAGAACACATGAGCAGAATCCTGATGGCCCTGACCTTGTTATTCCCAGCCGCGCTGACTGCGGCGGAAGTCAGCGTGATCGACGATACCGGCGCACGCGTCCGCCTGGAGCAGCCGGCCCGCCGCATCGTCACACTGGCGCCGCATCTGGTGGAAACCCTCTTCGCCGCGGGCGCCGGCGACAAACTCGTGGGCACCGTCGAATACAGCGACTTCCCCGAGGCGGCAAAGAAAGTCACGCGGGTCGGCGGCTATTCACGCCTCGACCTTGAAGCCATCGCCGCACTCAAACCCGATCTGATCATTGCCTGGCTCAGCGGCAATGCAGCGGCGCATGTCGAAAAACTGCGCGGGTTCGGATTTCCGATCTACATCTCGCAGCCCAATCGCATCGAGGACGTCGCCAGCGAAATCGAACGCATCGGGCGTCTGGCGGGAACCGACAAGGAAGCCCGGGCAACGGCGAAGGTTTTCCGCAAACGCCTTGCCGCCCTGGAGAAACGTTACGCGCAGAAGCCTGTCGTCCGGACCTTCTACCAGATCTGGAAACAACCGCTGTCGACTATCGGCAGCAAACAGATCATCACCAGCGTGATCCGGCTGTGCGGCGGCGAAAATGTTTTCGGAACGCTCGAATCGCTGGCGCCGGTGGTCACTGTCGAAGCCGTGATAGCCGCGTCCCCTGAAGCCATTGTCGCCAGCGGCATGGGCGAAGCCAGGCCGGACTGGCTCGATGACTGGCAGCGCTGGCCGACTATCCAGGCCGTCGCGCGCAACAATCTCTTTTTCGTGCCGCCGGAGCTGATTCAGCGCCACACCCCCCGTCTGCTCGACGGCGCCGAGCAACTTTGCCGGCATCTGGAGACTGCACGCAGCCGGCGGTCGAAGCAGTAAATCACCACACGACAGCACCGCATGATGGACTCCGGCGGGCAAAACCGCTATGCTTGCCACCCTCAACGCGCCCGTAGCTCAGCTGGATAGAGTACTGCCCTCCGAAGGCAGGGGTCGGACGTTCGAATCGTCTCGGGCGCGCCAAGAATTCTCAGTAATATCAAGTATTTAACCCGCTTTGTGCGGGTTTTATTTTGCATAAAAGTAGTATAGTGTAATCTATACTACTTCTGCCATATTTTCGCCAGTTTAGGCAAACAGAATGGCTGTGTTGCTGTCTGCTTGAATGGCTGTAAGTCTTGTATTTGAGCGGTGTAGAGCATATAGTGCGCTGAGACATAGGTGCTCTATGCAAGAAGAGAAAACGATCCAGACCGCTGCTTTGCAGAAGAAACATCGAACCGTGCCGCTGGCGGGGTCTTTAGCGCCTGTGCCTGGCTATCCTAAGAAACTGATCATCTACAAACTGGAAGCGAGCAGCTATTGGTGGGTGCGCTATTACACCGACGGCAAGATCGTCCGACGCAGCACCAAGACCGAGAACAAGAACGAGGCGTTCCGATTCGCCAAGCAGTTCTACGACGACATTAATCTGCGGCGTGCGCAAGGTCTGTCAGTCACCACCAAATCGCGTTTCGACATGTGTGCGGTTGCCATGCTGGCATCGATGAAGGCGCAGGTGGCACGCGGTGAAATAACCAAGCAGACCTACGAGATCACCGACTATAGGCTCCAGAAAAGCATCCTGCCGTTCTTCGGCGAGCGTGACGCCGCCGATATCAACTATGACTTGCTGGAGCGCTATCTCAGCGAGTTGTCGCATATACAGCCGAAGCTAAGCCCATCGACAATCGCCAGCTATATGAAGCTCGTGCGCAAGGTGCTGAACCATGCCTACAAGCGGCAACTGATCAGCATGATCCCGCACTTTCCAAGTGTCGTGACACCCGACAATCCCCGAGGCTACTTCACGACCCGCGAGTATCGGCTGTTATGGAGCCGAGCGCGTGCGCTGATTGGCAAGCGTTTTGACGCGGTGAAACTGAAGAACAAGAAAGGCGGAGAAGAACTGGCGCAATACTTTCCTGCTGGCAGTCACAAAGGGAACGGCAGAAAGATACGCAGCATTGAAATCACGGCGGACTTGGTCGAACTGATCGTGTTCATGAGCAACAGCTTCATTCGCCCGACGGACATCAAGCACCTGCAACACAAGCATGTCGAAATCCTGCGCAACGACCACGTGTACTTGCGCTTGAGCTTGCCGCTCAGCAAGAAGCACGACGCGCCCATCGTAACGATGCCCAAAGCGGTGGATGTGTATGAGCGCCTCACTGCACTCAATCGCGCTCGCGGGCTCGGCGTAGCGCCTGACGATTATGTTTTCCTGCCGCAATACGAAAAACGGGATTACGCGCTCAAACAACTCCAGCGCCAGTTTGATGTGCTGATGTGGAGCACGAACTTGAGCAAGGCAGCGAAAGGCGAAGACAGGACCATGTATTCGCTGCGCCATACCTGCATCATGTATCGCCTGCTGTATGGCGAGAAGATGGATGTGATCACGCTGGCGCGTAATGCGCGGACCTCGCCTGAAATGATCGACCGATTCTACGCGGCGCAGTTGAAAGGCGAGGACGGCGTGGGAATGCTTCAGTCGCGTAGAAAGAGGAAAGCCAAAACCAGCGGAAAGCAGCAGGACGCCGATTAGCCGTTGAAGCGTTTGGGGCGGTAATCGCCAGTCTGCTGCGCGGCGTCATCGACGGCATTCTGCGCTTGGCAAGCACGCATAAAGGCGATGGCAAGATCATCTTCCGTGGGCTGGACTTGGGCTTGTGACTGGGCAATCTTCTTCGCCAGTTCGCGCCGCATTCTTCCCCGTGCTACATCGGTCGGCTCCAATGCGGCAGGCTGCCGCTTCTGCTGCTGTCGTGGTTGCCTGTTTTGTGCTGCGCTGGCAGGTGGCGCAAATTCAGCGAAACGCATGGTGATTTCTCCCTGTTTCTTGTATTTATCGGCGGGAAATTGGGAGAATCCGACGAAATTCGGGACGGCAAGTGGCGCACATAGCAAAATGCCCGCTTGTAAGGCGAGCATTGGAGAGTGTCGGGAAAAACGACAGTTATTTCTGTCTATGCGCAAATCTTGTATTGCGCATCATTGCTAGCCAATCGAACTTTATGCGTGCCGACATGGCGCACGTATGCCATTTTGCCTTCCTCTACCAGTTTGACATCGGAGAATCCGAGCGTTGAGTAATAGTCGTAGTTTTTTGCAAGCCGACTTGTTTCGATGAAAAGCATCTTAACGCTGTGATCGCGTACGGCTTGAGAAATCATTTCACGGAGAACACCTTTGCCTCTGTAACGGGGCTTCACGTAAGCATCGGATATGCTCCAAAACTCCTCGCTCAGATATCCCACGCCTTTGCGTGAATAATCACTCAGACGCATAAATCCAAGTTCTTTACCGTCTTCAACAGCAACGAGGAACTTGCATAAACTACTAAAAATCACGTCAGATATTGGTAGTAGCCCTCCTTTGTAAGCCGTGAAAAACCGTTGCTCCCACTTCATTTTTTCAGCCATCTTCTCAACAATCTTCAGCGTAATCATTGTTATTTCCTTTCGTTTGTGGTGTTGAAATCAAAGAGATACGGTCACGGTTTGATGCGCTGCGATTCTCTGCATTGCTTCCGCGATTTCTCGCGCAGAGCCTTTGCAGCTATCAATGACGGGGATGAGCTTGTCGTCGCTGATCTCGCCTGCGTCGCAATCGTTGAGCACGCGTCTTGCAAACGGCAACCATTCGCTCGCTTGCGCCGCGTTGAAATTGATGCGCACGCAGCGATTTTGAACACCAGCATCAATCTCGCTGATGTGATTGGTGGTCATGATGAAGATCGTCTGCGGAATGCCCATCGCTGTTTTCAGCGACGCCAGCGCGGCATCGGTCAAGTTGTCCACCTCGTCCAGCACAAAGTAGTGATATCCGCTGTAGTTGAAAATTGAAACCTTTTCCGCAGTGTTGCGAATTTTGGTGATCACTTGCACCCCGTTCTGCCCTTGCTCGCAGGGAAAAAAGTCGTAGTAAACACTGCCCCCGCCCTTGCCGCGCTCAATCGCTTCTGGCAACAGCCTTGCCAACGTTGTCTTGCCTGTGCCGTAGATGCCGTAGAGCAAGATGCCGTTTTTGCCGCATGCAGGAAATTGAATCGTTCCTGCTGCTATGTCGTTGATCAGCTTCCGCTCTACCACTGAGTGATAGACGATGTCGTTGATATTTGAAGGCGTGTAGAACATTGCATTTCTCCTTTGTTTAGAGTGAGTGTCGGGGCGGGCGACATGCCCGCGCCCGTGTAGTGCGATTAGTTGCTTGCTGCGTTGGCGATAAGATCAGCGCGAAACTGGTCATCGTTTGCAGGCTTGGCGTTGTTGATGTCGGTTTGCACGACACCTTTGTTTTCGGTGTAAGCGCACGCGAGCGCAGCGTTTAGGACGCTTTGACTGTTAATCAGCGCACGCACGATCAGACTGCCGTCGGCTTGCTGCGTGACGATGGCGACCAAATCATTGCCTACATTTGCAATATCGATTTTTTCGGCGATATTGCTGCTGCTGATGACGCCGAGATGCGTGGCGCTAACAGCTTGCTTGCCCAGCTCTGCTTTTTGCTTTGGGGTGATAGCAGTTGCGCTCTTGCTACGACGAATCTCTTCGACGCCGCCTTTTCCCGCGATAAAGCTGGCGATTTCAGCATCTTTGAGATTGCGCGACAAAGCTTCGCGCAGCACGAGACTATAGGCAGACACGCGACGACGATCGACGCCAAACACGCATTTGACGATTTTGGTGAGCGTGTGCGTGCCCTTGGTAAAGCGATAGCCCTTGGTGTTGATCACGCTTTCGAGTGCGCTGCGCATTGCTTTCGCTGCTTCGGAACTGCCGACCATTTCAAAGTAAAGCGCGTAGCACTTCGCAAGCAGCGCATAAAGCTGATCGTTGCACGTGCGCAGGACCGTGTTTTCCCATACTTCACGTTCAACAACAAGTTGCTGAATACGCTTGTAGTTCGCCGCAAAATCGGGCGTGACTGCTTTCTCAGCAGCAACGTTCACAGTGTCGTTTTGCCCGACAGTAATGGTGGCGATGGCGGCTTTGGTGACGTTGACTTGGTCTTGCATGGTGTTTCTCCTTTTTGAAAGATCGATCGCGCAGTGGAGGCGAAGGTGCCGTGGTGTGTTGCGCTGTCGATGGAGTTCATTTTCCAGATTAACCGTCGTATGTCACAATTGAGCACCACACTGTTAATCTGCCGAAAAAGAGGGAGAAATGCTGGTACAACGACGACCACAAAAGGGCTTCCCGCGCTTCAGATACAAGAACGAAGAAGATGAACTGCGTGATGCGAGAATCAGCGTGCGGCGGTGGTGGTTTGAGTTCTTGCGCCTCAGCAAGACCTATTGGCTGTTATCGAGGACTTATGGACGGACGTTTGATCCCACGCTCTTGCGGGTTTGGGATGCGTTTGGCGACATCTACAGTGTGTCGTTTGACGAATGGTGGCGTCGCAGGGGGTGCCATGTCTTTGAGGAGCAAATTGATCCACCGAGGGTCAAGATGATCAAACCCGATCTGTCGGATCTTCGTGAGCCAAGCAAGGATCGCGCGTTACTGGAAGTGCCGCTGATTTTGCGTAAGGAAACTGTGATGAAGCAGATACGCAAAATGCTCGCAACTGTGGATTTCGCGCGTCCGCGCAACGTCCTCGAAACAAGCAATTCCAGTTTTCCGATTAACCCCGTTGCTTACAGACTCCACGTTTTGGAGAAAACGCATCAGGTATGGAGCGCACACCGCGAATTGATCCTCAAGCCAAAGCGTGCAGCAGGCTTGAATCCAAGTGCCGAACAAGAGCGTTGCGACCTATTTCAATTGGGAAAAATGCTGAACCTGAGTCCAGCAAATGCGCTGCTGTCCGATGATTACGATGAGCTGAAGCGAAGACAGAATCGAATGCGGGCGACGGTCAGTCGCTATTTACGGCGTGCCAACCAGCTGATTTCGTGTGTTACCTACGGTCGCTTTCCCGTCTTTTATATGTATCAGCCGAACACAGAAGGCTATTATTCACCGAGACATCTGGCAAGACACAAAGCGCTTGAGGAAGCGTGGTGGTCATTAGACTTGAGCTTGCGACCCGCCGATCAGCCGATTTATGGCGAAGATTGGGACGAAGGTAACAACTGACTGTCGTTTTACCCGACAGTTAAATCAACTCGACCGCAGCCCGTTTCATCTCGTCGTTTACGTCGATGTAGGCTTGCGTTGTTGAGATGTTGCGATGCCCAGCCAGCGCCATCAACACGCGCACGCCGACGCCCTTGTTTGCCAGTGCTGTAATAAATGTCCGTCGTCCGCTGTGGCTGCTTGCGCCAGCAATCCCCGCCTGTCTGTAGAGCCAGTGAAAATGTTGGCACAGTGTATTGGCAGTGAAGTGATCGCGCTTTTGGGTGGAGAAGAGCGGCTTGGAAACATCGGTGCGGTCGATGGTTGCCAAGTATGTCGCCAATTCCCTGCGCAGCTTCTGTGGAATGAACACGGCGCGAGGGTGCTTGCCCTTCGTCTGTTCTGGCAGCAAACGCACTTCGGGTTTCACGCCGCTTTCGGCTGACCAGACATCGCCGATCCTGAGCGCGGCAACTTCGCCAACGCGCATTCCCGAATAGTGGGTAATCAGCAGCATCGCCCGATTGCGCTGCGCGTGCTTCTGGCAGGAAATGAAATTGAGTACGCGCTTCAGTTCCTGATCTGTCAGTGTTTTTGCCTGTCCCATCTTTTTCCTCTCCAAATCAAATGATTCATTAGTCATAGTGTATGGTCTTTGATTTGTGGTGCACAACCGATTTTTGTCAGGCGTGTTATTCAATTTATTCAGTAAGTTAGTAATGAACCAAAGCATTTCGCTATTTCCTTTGTTTTTGTATTT
This sequence comes from uncultured Propionivibrio sp., assembly GCA_964563685.1. Classification (GTDB taxonomy): domain Bacteria; phylum Pseudomonadota; class Gammaproteobacteria; order Burkholderiales; family Rhodocyclaceae; genus Propionivibrio. The sequence continues at coordinate 245,937 of CAZLXL010000003.1, read as the reverse complement.
ACGCGAATTTGCGCGTGCGCTCTGTGCTCTGTTTTGCACCAGCCCCAGCACTGCTAACCTGCGCACGCTGCGGATCGTCCCTTGTCGATTGTTCCTGCGTGCCTGCGGTTGTTTTGCTGCGTGGGGTATTTCTGTTTCCTGTCTTTGTTCTTCTGAGCTTTTCTCAACTTGTTATTTCTGTGATGTTGTTCTTTTAGGAAAAATAGCCATGTTCAGGCAATTAAAGCGAACTGCTGTCCGCTTCATCTCCAATCACAGCAAAGGGCGCTTAGACCAGCGATGCTGAGGGCAGGCGCACATTGGCAATATCCAGTGCGTCTGCGTTGTTACTGCGTATTTCCTTGCCCATGTACGACAGCCAGCCTGCCGTCGCCATGCGCCGAACATCAACCTGCTCGTTGCCAAATCGAGTCTTCTGCCACGCTTCGCGGATTTTTGCGTCAATGGCTTTTTCACAGAGCTGCGTCGGGAATTGCCCGAGTGCGCAGTGGTAGTGGAGCAGTTTGCCGCGTTGCAAGCCTTCAAGCGTGGGCAGGATCGCAATCGATTTGCCGTAGCGCTTGGCAGCATGACCGAACAACGAGGCATTGAGGCGTTGAATGAAGAAACCGAAATCCTGTGATGCAGCCAGCGGCGTGATCGGCTCGCGGATTTCGCCGCGTGCGGTCAGGACAGCGCGGTAGGGCTTGAGCGTCAGTGTCGCGGCGTGCGTGAGTGCGCCTGCGTATTGCTCCATCCAGTCAATGTGCGCCTGTCTCAATTTAAAGTCGTCGTGGGTCATAAACGTATTTATGCGCCGATGACAGAACCAAAGAAAAACAGACCGAAATCTTCGGTTGCTCTGGCTGGGTTCAGACCATACAGTTATGGCACATACATAACTGTAAGGAGAAGACGAAATGACCGCACTTGCCAATCTGAAGCTGGTTAGCGCCAAGCGCCCCGTTCATCTGTCGCCTGTTGTTCAGCGGCGCAACAATGTCGCCAAGCGCATCTACGAACAAATTGAACTGGCGAAATCGACGCTGGAAGGGAAGGCGTTTTCGCCGACGCGGCTGCGGACGGTCAAGGACGCCGAGACGGGGTTGAACAAAACCGTGTCTGTGCCCAAGCGTGTCAAGGAATGGTGGTTTACGAGCGGCAGCGGCAAGCTGTGCCTGTCGCTGCGCTACGGGGCGAAGGTCGTTGAGATCGCCAAGGGAAAAACAGCGGTGGAACTGGCAAGCGAGAAGGAACTGGTCGCGACGCTGGAAGTTTTGAAGCAAGCCGTTGAGAGCGGCGAACTGGATGCGCAGATTGAGGCGGTCGCGGGGGCGGTAAAAGCTGGATTTGCGAAATAACCCCAGTGGTCAAACCTGAGGCCTGTTGAACATTGTTTTCTTATACGGGTCGTAAAACCATCCGCAGATGTGCTTTGAGCTCTTCCAACGATGGCAGAGGATCTATTCTATGGATGGCTCAGTGGCAGTTCCTGCAAAGGAGTACGAGATCATCGAGAGATGTGACACGTACCTCATCATCGGAACATTCATTGAGCGGTATGCGGTGGTGTGCTTCGATTAGCCCGCTCAAGTCGGAGCCATACATGTCCAAGGGACTCATCTTGCAGCATTCGCAGAACAGGCGACCGTGTTTCGCAGAAAAATTGTCTTTTTTCTGTTTTACCAATGCTTTTTTCCGCTCTCGCAGCAAGTGCGCGACCAGTTTCTTCTTTCCCTCCGTCATGCTAAGCGCTGGCAGAGAATCCGCTTCAGCCTCACCGAACAGACGAGCTTGTTCGACCTCTTCGGGGCTTGCCATTAGTGGAAGGTCGCCGTTCTTTGCCTCGAATGCGCTGAAGACTGTTAGCGCAGACTTCTCAAGTGCAACCGTATTGGTACCAGAAGCTAGTAAAGTCAGGTGCGCATCAACTTCGCTACCCAGCGTGTCTCCCTGTTTAGCTTCGGATTCCAAAGTTTCCAATCTGTTTTGCACGTCGATTGGAGAGAAAAAGTGCCGTGGTTTCAGCGACAAGGGACGAACGCGTAAAATTGTGTCTGTTGGCTGCGATTCAATCGACAGTTCGATTGTTCCGATGGCCCATTTCCCTTCGGTCAAGCTGGGGGCAGTAATATTGTCTCGGTCGCGCGTAGGTTTGGGAACCGCTAGCATCGCGGATACCAGATTTGGGATGGACAGGTGCGTGCGGTCGTTGGGTGCTGTCCGCCGAAGGCGTCTTTTGCCGCCGTTTCTTGCAAGAAAGCCATCGGTGGATATCATACAATCCGCACCTTTGATGCCAACACAAATTGCAATTGGTTTGTCTTCAAATGCTGAATCAACGGGGCTGTATTCGAATTCTCCGCGTCCGCCGCTCGGGCGCCAAGTAATGTGAAAGGTGGTCATGTCAGCGACCTCAAGGAAAAAGCTACATCATGCCTCGTTCTTTAGCGGTATTGGTGGTTTCGATCTCGGATTTGAACGAGCTGGGATCAAGAGTGTTTTTCAATGCGAAGTAAAAGATTTTTGCTATCGAGTGCTCGCGCATCATTGGCCGAAATTACCCAAAGCAAAGGATATCTGTAGTGTCAAAGGTTCTGAAATTCCAGCTGCCGATGTTTGGACCGCAGGATTCCCCTGCCAAGACCTCTCGCTTGCAAGAATGGGCAGGCGTGACGGACTTCGAGGAGCCAAGTCAGGACTCTTTTTTGAGATTGCTCGACTTGCTGGAGAGTGTCTTCCAAGAGTCCTTATCCTCGAAAACGTCCACGGGCTTCTTACTAGCCACGGAGGACGAGACTTCGCCATCGTACTCAAGACGCTGGACCAACTCGGGTATGGCGTGGCGTGGCGTGTGCTTAACAGTCAACACTTCGGAATCCCACAGTCACGACGTCGAGTCTACATTGTCGGGGTACATCAGGACCCCAGACGTGCCGCAGACATACTTTTTGAGCCCGAATGCAGCTCGAGGCATTCTGCGTCGCGTGGACAGAATGGGAAGAAATCTGATTCCCTCTTTCAGACAGTCGTTGGAAATCCTAGCACAGGGTTCGTAAAAGCAAGAGCTCACTGTATATACGCCGAATCAGCGAGGCATACAGGAACAGACTGGAGCCGCAATTACGTTTGGTATCCCGATGGAAGAGTCCGTCGTTTTATGCCTAATGAAGTGGAAGAGATTCAAGGTTTTCCTCTCGATTGGACACGAATCCCAGCCAAGGGATCTGAAGACGACGTAGACTCTCTTCGATATCACGCAGTGGGCAATTCTGTAACCCCGCAGGTAGCCGAGTGGCTGGGAGAGCGAGTACGAGCAAGTCTCCTATCCGAACCTGCGACAGAGGCAATCAAGACCGAAGCACCGCCCTTATCAGCTGTGACAGCATAGCTATTGACTGAAGCAAACGGGTCCGTCGATAGTTTGCACGAAATTGTAAAGCGCGAACGGATGGTGGAATTGACCGATATAGAGCGCCGCGCTACTCACCTCCCCATGACTCGCAGCGAGAACATGGCGCGTATTCGGTCTCGGGATACTGCGCCCGAGTTTCTCGTTAGGCGCGCTGCTCACGCGCTCGGATTTCGCTTCCGCCTTTATCGAAAAGACTTGCCAGGAGTTCCTGATCTAGTCTTTCCTCGTTTCAGCGCTGTAATTTTTGTTCACGGATGTTTCTGGCATCAACACTCAGATCCATTATGCAGAGCGGGCCGTTCCCCGAAGTCAAATTTGGACTACTGGGGGCCGAAATTAGCTCGAAATTGTGCGAGAGACGCGGAAAATATTTCTAAATTGAGGGGGCTGGGGTGGAAAGTGCTCGTCATCTGGGAATGTCAAACTAAAGACTATGAAAGTCTGCAAAACCGTATTTCACGTTTCCTTCGTGAAGGCTGCGATTGCGAATAGCTGCAAGTTAGTACGAATGCCAGCCAATAGCCTTGGCAATACACCGAGCAGAAGTTGGTGTGACGAATATAATCGACGGCGTTGAAGCGTCCCGTTTCAAGACGCTCATGGGGGCTGATGAAAGACGCAAGCAAAAACACACTGATCGATAGCGGTGGCGAGCCTATACCGCGCTTAGAGACAGATGAGCGCTGCCCGAAATGCAGCAAGAAGCTGATTTACTCGGAACGCTACGACGCGTTGTTCTGCGCATCGTGTAATGAATGGCAGGAAGCGGCGTGCTGTGATGATCCGTCTTGTGATTACTGCGGTGGTCGTCCAGCGAAACCGTTGATGCAAGCAAGCATATAGTGTCGGTTAAAACGACACTTATAATGACAAAAGCATTGATTTGTGGGTGTTGTAAACAGGGGCGATCTGGCGTTTCATAGCCTGAGTTTCGTGCCCTAACGCTATACTACTTCTATACTACTTTGCAGATATATTGTTTGAACGCCTTGAAAATACTGCTTGTGTAGATTAGTCCTAAGCACTCCGAAGGCAGGGGTCGGACGTTCGAATCGTCTCGGGCGCGCCATAAATTCAAAGGCTTACACTTCGGTGTAAGCCTTTTTTACATCGAAGCCGGGTTTTTGCTGCAATTTTGCAGCAGTTGGAGCTATACCTTGTACCGGATGGGACTTCCCTCCGGGTAACCGAAACCGGAGACAAGTTATGGCATCCATCATCAAACGCGGCCCCTACCAATTTCAAGCCCAGATTCGCCGCAAGGGCTACCCCTTCCAGCAAAAGACTTTCGAGACCCATAAAGCAGCGGAAGCTTGGGCTGCGACCATCGAGTCAGAGATGCACCGAGGTATGTTCGTTGATCGGTCGGAAGCCGAGCGCACCACTTTCGGTGAGGCGCTGGACCGCTACGCCCGCGAGGTCACCCAAGACAAGCGGGGCTGGGAAACGGAAATGTACCGTATCAAAGCACTTCAAAAGACACCCTTGGCAGCCCGTTCCCTGGCCAGCCTACGCAGCCTGGACTTCGCCAACTACCGGGATGAACGCCTGAAGAAATGCAGTCCGGCCACCGTTAAACGTGAGTTGGTCATCATTTCCCATGTGCTCAACACTGCCCGCACGGACTGGTCCCTGCCGATTGACAACCCCATCGCCAGCATCCGCAAGCCGCAGACCGGACAGCACCGCGAGCGCCGGTTGTCCGAAGATGAGCAAGTCCGGCTATTGCAGGCTGCCGACGAGAGCAAGGCAGCGACTCTCAGTTTTTGCATCGTCCTAGCTTTGGAAACTGGCATGCGCGCAGGGGAGATTGTCGGGCTGCTCTGGGAGCAAATCGACCTTTTCCATGGCGTCATTAGGTTGGACATGACCAAGAACGGCGACCGACGCATCGTGCCGCTTACCGAAGCAGCAGAAGCCGCTATTCGCGCACTTCCTAGGCCGATTAATGGAGGCCGCCTGACCAAGTTTTACGACTCACGCGGGTTGAGCGCAGCATTTCGGCGCGCCTGTGAGCGCGCCGGCATTACCGGGCTGCGCTTCCATGACCTACGGCACGAGGCGGCATCGCGTCTCGCGCCGCATATGCCGGTTGCCACCTTGGCGAAAGTCATGGGCTGGAAAACCATTCAGATGGCCATGCGCTACTACAACCCAACTGCCGCCGATTTAGTGGCAGCGGTTCGTGCCGCAGCGTAAGCAGGCAAGCCCCCTAGCAATGGGGGCGTACCTAGAAAATTGGCAATGCAGTACATTCGCAGCATCCGCTCAAGACCTATCGTCGGCCGTCCATTACACCTTAAAATTTTTCAGACTTTGCCAAGTGCAGGGTCAGCCTCGGCCTTTGGTGTTTCAAGGGCCTCAGTGCTAGGCACTTCAGCGGGCTGTCCAAGCGCTTGAGCCTTAGACTCTGTGGCAGGCGTCTCTGCTGCTGAAGTCTTGGCATTTTGTTTCGAGAACGCAATAAAGCTGGCTACCGCCGGATCGCTTTCCGCCTTGGCTTCCAGCACTTTGGTGACTTGTGGCAACCATTTTGGCTTCATCTCTTCGGTAGCAGAGTCCAGACTGTTTGCAATGTAATGGCGTTTGGCGAAGATAAGGCGATCCTCTCCCATCTTGGTAATCGCCATAGAGACCGGCTGTGCGGCTTCACCAGGGCATTCCTTCTTGTTGAAGATCATCGCATAGCCGCCAATTTTGCCCGGCTCGGCCGGAACAATCTCTTCTTGGCCGTCAAAGCTTGTGGTGCGCTCTTCCCAATCACGCTCAAACGGAACGATCAGCCCAGAGAATTTACAAGGATCGACCCAAATGGGCTTGACCTCATTGAATACTACTGGAACTACTTGACCTGCCTTGGGCAAAAAATAAGTCTCGACAGGCATTATGGCGAACGTAAGAGCGACGCCCGCGTAAATCACTTCCGCAATTAGTTGAAACATGTGAATTTCCTACTAATAAGATTTGATCAACGTAAGTTTCCTGTTTCAGGATCGATGCGATCCGTGAATTTTTCCAAATCGGTGTGTATGGAAAGTATCTGGGCGCGAAATATCTCCCGTTGGTCAGAATTGATTTCAGGCGAAACTGGCAACTGCGACATCACTTCTTCCACCTGACGTTGTTTTTCTGGCGAGAGGCTCGCTTGAATTTTGTCTAAAATTTCTTTCTTTTCCGCAGTAGTCAGTGGTGGCGGCAGCACGGAAGCATTGGATGGATCCTGTTTCGGGATATTGCTTGCTGGAGGAGGCGTTTTCTTGTCGGAAATCATCTTGGCGATCTCTTTCGCCCCTACTTCTTCCGCAATCATCTCGAAACTTTTGCCATTTTCCTTGGCAGAGAGGTCCAAGCCTCCGGCATCCAGATAAAGCTGGACTGCCACATCATCCTTGCGGCGAATTGCCGCCACAAAGTGTTCCTGCGAGTGATACTGCATGCCCATCGCGGTAAGGTTTTTGCGAGCTTCAATTTTCGCTTGTGTAGATGCCTGTTGGGGCGTGGGGGCGGTAGCAGGAACAACCGCCTGCGCAGTAACCTGGAGAGGTGCTTCAACCTTTTTGGGAATCAGCGCTGCAACCGCTTCCTTGTCCGGTTCTTGAACGGCCACTCCCGGCACTTCGATTTTCTCAATAAGCAATGAGGGAATTTTTTCCTTAATTGAAGCAATGTTCTCATTCAGTTGCTTCGTAATTCTCTCGTCATCACTGCCCTGAATGGCCTTGGTGATGCCATTGAAGAGCCCTGCGGTGAGTGACTCCGTTTTCTTGGCTCGCGTAAGTAACAGATAAACTTTTACCCCTTTTTGGAAGGGATAAACACAAGCTTGGGTCTCTTCTGCAATGAAAGCAAAAGCATTTTGAACTGGCGGAGGCATCTTTGTGATTTGAGCATAGGCCGTTTTGCATTCGTACAAGACAGCCGGAGCGCCTCCATAGTATTTCTGAACCGCACTCGGCTCATCCGGGCGAGCAGGAATCGTTGAAGGAAGACTTCGGAAATTCGCATTAGCGGGAATTGACCATTGGGAAATGGCTTCTTTTACTTGCGTCGCTACGGCTTGTGGAGTCATGTCCGGAATTACCAATTCGGCTTTTCCCGTCTGTACTTCCATTTGGTCCCGAATATCGGCTGCACTTGCAGCCAAAGACAAGGTGAGTCCGGCCAGGACAACAGAAAGGCCTGACGACAGAGATACTTTTTTCATGTTTTTCGCTTGCTTCCTAATAGAGTGCGTTAATACCAAGCAACAGGAAGAAGCTCAGGAATGACGATGTCTAGCACCGGCAGCCCTGCTGGCATTGCGACCCCCTGTTCGCTTTTAGCCCAGTAGCTTTGCGTCACCGCTTTTCAGCGGTTTTGCCTTTTAATCCTTGGTATTCTACCTATCGCTTGCATGGTTATGTGATTGCCGCTGAAAATATAACAAAGACATAATCCAGCAAAAAACGTACTAATACGCTGCGGGATTTTGGCTCGAGAACCGGAATTTGGACTTGGCCAATGGCAGGGGTGACAACGAGAGACCACCGCCTTAACCATTTGCCTCGCCCTAATCCGTACTGCCAGACGCTTGAGTAGAGCAACCTGAAATTGCTGCGTCAGGTATCAACGCCCCATTCCAACTCAGCAGAAAACCACGGGTTGCGCTGCCAGGCAGCGTTATCGAAGCCATAAGGATTTCCACCCACATCGACGCCACCATAGCTGGCGTCATTCATGGGCAAGCCCGTGGCCGGATTGATGGGATTGAACGTAGTTTCATCACACATGCTCATCTCCTTGAGAGAGGTTAAAAAGCGCTGCCACCCATTGGCAACGCAGAAAAATCATTCTTCCGCTGACCGGGTTCCTAGATTCCGAGCCCCCTCGTGCCTTCCCGGCCTGGCGCTGAGGGGGGCGTTTGCTTTCTGCCGTACTTCCTGAGTTCGTCGCCCTTGGCGCATCCACAACCCAGGCCATGAGGCCGGAACGCAAGGGCGCTACCGAAGCCGCAGCCCGAAGGGATCGGGTGAAGGAGCGCACAAGGTGCCCACGGCCCTTGCGGTCTGGACGGCCTGGGTGAAGGTCGCCAATCGGTGGGCAACGGACTCGGGCGGCGGAAAGCGTTCCGGTGCGCCAGGTCCGGCGGTCGCGGCAACCCAGCCGCGACACCTCGCACGGTCTGGCGACAGTCCGTGCCATGACTGAGGCAAGCCATCGGCGCGCAGTCGCTGGGCGACCGCCGAGCGACGCAGGGGAGCCGCAACAGGACCGCAGGACATGGCGCGGGGCCAGGGCCTACGGCCCGCCGCCCCCGGAATCGCACCCGGCCCCAGCAGGGTCGATGGAGGGCTTGGGGGGAGCCGGCAGGCGCTTGCGGCCCCAGCCGCCCAGAGGTCCGCCCACGGACCGGCAGCCAGCCGGGGGGCAACGCCCCGGCGCCCAAGCCGACAGGCGCGGGAAACCTAGTTGAGTCGCGCGCAGCAAAGACCAAGGCGACAGCCGCAGCCGACGCCGCGTCCAGCGGGCCCGGTCAAGTAGGTTTCCCGCGCGTGGAGTGGCGCGCGCAGCGCAGAACGGAAGGCACGGGGCGCCCCTGTTTTTGGGGACACGGGAGGCGTCCAGACGCCCGAGTTGCCGGCCTTTCGTTCAGAAAGGGAAAAGGCAACGGTGGCCCTCGGTCGCATCGCGGCAGTTCGTTTCTTCTGTTCGCCCCCCGTCGAATGGCCAAACGAACGGGTGCGCGCGCTATACCTAGATATCAAGGAGATATCTCATGGCAAACAAGGATGGACGGGCCGTGGCCCGGGAGAACGAGATCCGCGTGCTGCGGGCGCTGCACCGCTTCGGCTGGCTGCGCACCCGTGACTTGGCGGCGTTGGTTTGGCAACGCTGGGCGTCGAGGCCGACGGCCGACCCCAGCTTGAAACCGCCCAGACCGACAGCCGCCGGTCTAAGAATGGCGCAACGCACGCTGAGACGCCTGCGGACCAAGCATCTGATCCTCAACAGTCGGGCGCCGGACGGCGGCGTGATTCACGCCTTGGCCGAGGCCGGGGCGCGGGTCTTGCAGCAAATGGGTATGGCAGCGGTAAGCGGCAAAGACATGGTGCGCAGCTTTAGCTCGGATCATTTCCGGCACCGCTGCATTGCCAACGAGATTGCCCTCGGGGCCATCATCGAAGGCTACCGCGTATCGACGGAACGGGAGATTGCCCGGGGACTGTGGCTGGGAGGCGAGTCAGGCATCGCGGGAAAGAAGCCGGATGTGGTAATTCGCTCCGGCGATGCGGTCTGGTGGGTGGAGGTCGAACGGTCGCGCAAGAACGCGAAGGATTACGCCCGTCTCTTGAAGTGGCTGCATCGAGTCCTCCAGGATGCTTCCCGTGCCTCCGGCGCCATGCTGCTTGGGGAGAAGCTACGCTGGGCAAAAGTGGTGTTTATTTGCACTCCCGCCTTTCAGGCCAGACTTCGCCGGGACCTGTTGGCGGCGGGGTGGAAACTATCTGAGGTGGATTTTTACGTAAAATTTGAAATATCACTATACTGCTTTGAGGGCATAACATTTTTCTAGGCCAGACGTTTATTCACGAGGTCAAATTCAGCTTAAGGTAGAAGGAGCGGCCCGGGCCGGCACCGCTCTGTACGTATTTCTCATCACGGCAGGAATCCGTGAGCCCTCGGATGCATCGCCGGCCCCGTGGGTTTTTTATCTTCCAGCCATGGCTCGCACTTGCCAGCGTTCTAAGAAGGGACGGCAGAGGTTTCGGCAGCTACAATGACGCCTTTATGTCCGTAGCTGTTACAAGCTATAGCGCAAGATGCCATTTCTAGACTGGGTTAATAAGAACCAAGCCAAGGACACCCCCAGGGAGGTGCCTTACCACCTGCTGAAACGCGAAGCCACCTACGGCAATACTGGCGCTGCAGCGGACAACCTGATCATCCAGGGCGATAACCTACTTGCACTGAAGGCACTGATTCCCTTCTATGCAGGGCGAGTGAAGTGCATCTTTATCGACCCCCCGTACAACACACAGAGTGCTTTCGAGCACTACGACGACAATCTGGAACACAGCCAGTGGTTGTCGATGATGTATCCCCGGTTGGTGCTATTGCGGGAGTTGCTGGCCGAGGACGGCAGCATCTGGATAACCATTGACGACAACGAAGCGCATTATTTGAAGGTGTTGATGGATGAGGTATTTGGACGAAGCAACTTCCTCTGCGGAATTGCTTGGGAAAAGCGGTACTCCCCTCCTCCAGATACAAAAGATTTTGGATATGTGCATGACCTGATACTGGTGTATCGAAAAACAGCTGCATTTAAGAGGAATCTTCTGCCGGCAACAGAAGATCAAACGAGCCGCTACAAGAATCCAGATAAGGATATACGGGGTCCATGGAAAGCTATGGACTACACCTGCCGTTTCAACGCTGACGAGCGTCCCAACCTTTACTATCCCATTCGGCAGCCCAATACCGGTGAAGAAATATGGCCAAAACGAACGAGGGTTTGGGCTATGTCACAAGAAGTTCACCTAAAAAACGAAGCAGAAGGAAGAATTTGGTGGGGAGCTAAAGGTACAAACTCAGTTCCGGCACTAAAAAATTTCTTGAGTGATGTGGCTCAAGGAATGATGCCTATGTCACTCTGGAAGCATGGCCTTGCAGGGCATAACCAAGATGGCAAAAAGGAAGCATTAGCTCTCTTTGGAGATGCACCGTTCTCCACGCCGAAACCTGAGCGTTTGTTATCTGTGATTTTGCAGATTTCGTCAGAACCTGGTGATTTAACTCTGGACTCCTTTCTTGGCTCAGGCACTACCGCCGCTGTAGCCCACAAGATGGGTCGCCGTTACATCGGTATCGAGATGGGCGACCACGCCCGCACGCACTGCGTACCCCGCCTGGAAAAGGTCATTGCCGGCGAGCAAGGCGGTATCAGCCAGGCTGTAGGCTGGCAGGGCGGTGGTGGCTTCTCCTTCCACACGCTGGGCGAACCTGCCTTTGACGAACATGGCCGGCTCAATGCTGCCGTGAAATTCCCCACCCTGGCGGCTTACGTCTGGCATGTGGAAACCGGCAGTCCAGGGCAGCAGGCTTTCGATAGTCCTCTTTTGGGTATCAAGGACGGCATCGCTTACTTCCTGCTCTACAACGGCATTCTGGGCGACCGGCGACCTGCCGGAGGCAACGTGCTGACCAGCGCCATCCTGTCCCACATCCGCACTGTGTGCCCTGCTCCTACACCCCTCGTGGTGTATGGCGAGAGTTCGCGTCTGGGGCCAGCGCGCATGGCGGCGGAAGGCGTGACCTTCAAGCAAATCCCTTACGACGTTTCCATGCGCTGAGAGTCTGACCATGCTGAAGCTGAAGAAATACCAAGACGATGCCCTGATGGCCCTGGTTGGATTTTTGAAGCGTTGCCGTAACGTGTCTGTGGCAGAGGCCTATCAGGAGGCTCTTCAAGCACAGCAGCGGACCGGTGAGAGCTACCACGAAATCTTCCCCGATATTCCCTGCGTCTGCCTGCGGGTACCCACGGGCGGCGGCAAGACGCTGCTGGCGGCCCATGCCGTCGCCCAGGTGGGCAAGGCCGTGAAGGACAGCGACGCCCCCATCGCCCTGTGGCTGACGCCTTCGGACACCATCCGCACACAAACATTGGAGGCCCTTTCCGATGTCCGCCACCCCTATCGTCAGGCGTTGGCTCACTACTTTGGCGACCGGGTGCGTGTCGCTGACCTGGAAAGCCTACAAACCGTGGGCTCCAGCGACGTGGGCAAGGCGTGCATCATCGTGGTGGCTACCATCCAGTCGCTCAACGTATCAGACACCAGCAAACGCAACGTTTATTCCTTCTTCGAGGAGCTTGGTGAGCATTTCCGCGACCTGTCACCGTCCATGATCGCCGGCCTAGAGAGGGTGACCGAGGCCGACCTGAACAGCCAGCCTTTCCTGACGGAAAAGGACATAGGCCGGGTGAAATGGTCGGTGGCCAACTGGATACACCTCCACCGTCCTCTGGTAGTCGTGGATGAAGCTCACAACAACCGCACAGACCGGTTCTTCAAGACGCTGGGCAGGTTGAACCCCAGTTGCGTGGTAGAACTCACCGCAACGCCAGTGGCCGGTAACAATGTGCTGTATCACGTCTCAGCTCAGGAACTGCGGGCCGAGCAGATGATTAAGCTGCCCATCGTCCTGGCCGAGCACCCGGAGGGGTGGCGCGAATGCCTGCGGGACGCCATGCTGACCCGCGATAGGTTGGAGGTAGTAGCCCTGAAGGAAGAGGACTACGTACGGCCCATCGTACTGGTGCAAGCTATGCCCAAGGGCGGGGAAGCGACGGTGGAGGTGGTCAAGCAACACCTCCTGGAACAGGAAAACATCCCAGCCGAGCAGATTGCCATTGCTACCGGCTCACAGAAGGAGTTGGACGGCATCAACCTGTTCGACCCAGCCTGCCCGATTCGCTACATCATTACCGTGGAAGCGCTGAAGGAAGGCTGGGATTGCTCCTTTGCCTATGTGCTCTCCAGCCTGCAATCGGTGAATTCCGCCAAGGATGTGGAGCAGTTGCTGGGACGGGTGCTGCGCATGCCCTACGCCAAGGATAGAAGCCAGGCGCCGTTGAATAAGGCCTATGCCCATATCGTGGCGACCAATTTTGCCGAGGCGGCCAGTAACCTGCGTGACCGCTTGGTGCAGAACATGGGCTTCGAGCGCCTGGACACAGCGGGCCTCATTGTCCCGCAAATTCCGTTGCCCATCACTGGCGGGGCTGGGGGAACGCCTCCACAGCAAACGCCGAAGGTTCCCGATTGCCATGTTCAGCTGCCTGCGGTTCCCGAGACTCAGCATTGGCCGGAAGAACTGAAAGCCCAGGTGGAGATTCACCGGACCTCGCAGGGAGCCACGCTGGTCCTTAAAGGCAACGTGGATAGCGAGACGCTGAAGCAGGCCGAGGCCTTTGTTACGGCTGCGCTGCCACCGAAGGCAAAAGAGACGGTAGCGCAACAGTTTGCCGACCATCGCGCCATTCGTCAGGCGATGCGTGCCCCCGCTCAATTGGGCATCCTGTTCGCCGCAATTCCCCAGCTTTGCCTGGAACTCGACGGTTACCTGGAGGTAGTGGAGAAGGACACCCTGGCCCAGTTGGGAGACTGGAGCCTGCTCGACACCCCGGTGCAGTTGGCCAACTTCACCATCCATGAGACGGTCAATTCATTCGAGATTGACGTCAACGGCGAGAAGGTCAAGTTCAAGCACATCGACGCCCAGCAACTCAAGCTCAACGAGGTGGCTAGCCACGTCAGCGAGCAGGACTTGGTGCGATGGCTGGATGTGCAGGTTCGGCAACCGTATCTCTCCCAGCTACAACTTCAAGCCTATCTGGTGAAGATGTTGACTCATCTCATCCACGACAAGGGCCTGAGTCTCACCGCTTTGGTGCGCGCCCGCTTCCAGTTGGCCGATGCCATCAAGGCCGAGGTGGAGCGCCTGCGCCAGCAGGCGATGCAAAAGGGTTTCCAGGGGCGCCTGGTCGAGATGGCGGTGCCCAAGCTGGAGGATATGGCCCAGTACAGCTTTACCTTTGACCCAGGCAAGTACCCGGCGCGGAACATCTACCAAGGCAGTTACGAGTTTTCCAAGCACTTCTTCCCGGTGATTCACGACCTACGTGAGAAAACTGGTGCCGGCAAGACGGCAGAAGAATTCCGCTGTGCGATGGCCATTGACACTCACGCCAAGGTGAAGCATTGGGTGCGCAACATCGAAAAACAACCCCTGTGCTCGTTCTGGCTTCCTACCGCCTCGGATTACTTCTACCCTGATTTCGTGGCCGAGCTGACCGATGGCCGCGTGCTCGTGGTGGAATACAAAGGCGAGCCCTACAAGACCAACGACGACTCCAAGGAGAAAATCCAGGTAGGGCATCAATGGGAGAAATCCAGTGATAGCCGCTGCCTGTTCCTGTTCGCTGTAGAGACCGATGACATTGGTCGCGATGTGTTCAAGCAACTCAGTGATAAGTTGGCGGGCTGACGCTGCGCAGCTTGGTGCCACGTGGCGTCCAGACATAGGGAGAGACGTAAATATTTCCGGTTGTCGTGTCGATCCAGCCACCACCACGGCGACGACACGTACGATGATTAGGCGGGAGCAGTTCCAACAGCCAGCGGGGCAAGGTACTACGCAACACCTCCATTGCGCCTTCATCATCAAGCCCGCCATAGCCGTAAAGGCGGGCACGCTTTGGCAACTTCGCAACACTATCAAACTTGGTAATGTACGCTCTCCAAGCATCAACACTACGGCAGGCTTCCACGTAAGTGTCGCCCCACGGCCACATTTTTTTCAGCTTGGCGGGCGTCAAAACGAAGCAGCGAGGTAGCCAGATGATGAGGTGGTAATGCAACTGGCTGGCACGTTCTAGAACCCAGGCGTACGGCAGAATGTAGCCTTTGCGCTGAAGTTGCCTGCGCAAATTGTCTATAAATCTGCTGATGTGCTTTCGTGAGCAAGCTCCAATATCTTGGTATTTCAGTGTTACTGCGACAGCTCTCAACTTGGCGGTTTTTGCATATCTCCTTTGTTCCTTTATTGCGCGTCTCAGCTTCTTGCAAGCTGTGTTTTTCCGCTTTTTATTGCATTTTGGCGGACTTGTTTCGATCTTTCTGACGAGTTCAGTGGTGAGTGCATATGATGCGAGAGTGAGCGTTTTTGAAGATTGGATCCGTTCCATCGGGCCATGTTCCTGATCAAACAGTCACGTGACTGCAAGAAGGTATAGCCATTCGACTTCGTTTCTTGCACAGAGAAGGTTGAACGTCTTGGCAACATCTCGGCTAGCGCCTTGGGCGTAGCAACCCGCCGCTGGCTTACGTAAGGCAATCGCTCAGGCGAAGATTTGCGGCTAATTAAGGCGTTTTCAGTGACCGCGGCTATACTCAATTGTCCGTGAGTTCCCACCGGGTCTCCCCTTGGGGTACGGAAGGTTTGGCTCAATGCGTACGCCGGGCGGCAACCTGTTCGGCTTTGGTAGGCCGGCCAGGACGTCGAGTTACAGAGGGCCGTACCGGAGTTGATGGTGTTTTCGAAGCCTGGCGCTGTCGTTCCAGCCACGCCTCGACATCGGAAGGGCGGAAACGAAGCAATCGACCGAGCTTGATGAAAGGAGGCAGGTCGCCACCTGTGGAGTGGCGGTTATAGATTGTTTGCTCAGCGAGGCCAAGAGTAATTGCGAGGGTTTTGGGGGTGAGGAGTTGTTCCACGACGCCATGTTCCTGTGTAAGCAGTCACATGACTGCCTTCAGTATAGGAGAATCGCTTACCGTGAGTTACAGACAGCTACCCGAGTCCTGATTCACTATGCTGCAAATTTGCTGCACAAAACCCGGTATATCCAAGTAAAATGGAGGAACACAGGGTATAGTAGGTGTTTGATTTTAGGCCACTTCTCTTGCAATGACTGAGCTTTGAGAGGCTCTCCGAAGGCAGGGGTCGGACGTTCGAATCGTCTCGGGCGCGCCAAAAATACTGAAAAGGGCTGATTCCAAAGCGAGTTGGCCTTTTTTACATTTCAGGGCCCTGAATGTGTAGCAGCTACCTGCCACACATGGAGGTCACTCCATGTTTCCGGGCCATACTACCGCTTATCGGGCGGACACACTCATTGAGAATCTTCAGCCCCCTGCGCCAGCGCTGATAGAATCCGTGCTGCTTTCTGACAATTGCTGACCGGATTCATGGCGTCAAGGCTCTTGTCCGGGAAACAAAAGCCGCTTTCCCAGGGTGGCTTTTTTGTTGCCCGGCAATCAGGAGTCCTCCGGAAAAAGCACACAACAATTGAATAACTACGTCCAGACAGGGGGACTTGCATGAAACTGACCGATCCTACCGTAATCACTTTTGTCATCTATCTTCTGACGATGCTTTTCATCGGCTGGCTGGGCTACCGAAGCACGCAAAATCTGTCCGACTACATTCTAGGCGGCCGCAGTCTCGGCAGGTTCGTGACGGCGCTATCGGCGGGAGCCTCCGACATGAGCGGCTGGCTGCTGATGGGGTTGCCGGGAGCGATCTACTTCTCGGGCATCAGCGAGGCGTGGATTGCCATCGGCCTGACGATTGGCGCCTATCTGAACTGGCGCTTTGTGGCGGCACGCCTGCGCCTTTACACAGAACGCGCCGGCAATGCGCTGACGCTGCCGGATTTTCTGACCAGCCGTTTCGAGGACCAGCAGAACCTGTTGCGCATCCTGACCGCCGCAGTAATCCTTGTCTTTTTCACGATCTACTGCGCTTCCGGCGTCGTGGCTGGCGCTCGCCTGTTCGAAAACATGTTCGGCCTGCCGTATGTAACCGCACTCTGGGTCGGCGCGGCCTGCACGGTTGCATATGTGTTCATCGGAGGCTTTCTGGCCGTCAGCTGGACAGACACAATCCAGGCATCGCTGATGATCACCGCGCTGATCCTGGCGCCGGTCGTTGCCTACTTTGCTGTCGTTGGCGGTCTGCAGCCGGCGCAATCTGTTGCCGATCTGATCGAACCGGCCAAACTCGACATGATGAAGGGGGCGACGCTTACAGGCATCGTTTCCTTGATGGCCTGGGGCCTGGGCTACTTCGGCCAGCCGCATATCCTGGTGCGTTTCATGGCCGCCGAGTCGGTCAAGACGATTCCGGCCGCTCGCCGCATCAGCATGACCTGGATGATCCTGTGCCTTGCCGGCGCGGTGGCCGTCGGTTTCGTCGGCATTCCCTACTTCCTGATGCACGCGGATGCTGCAGCCGCAGTCAATGCGAACTCCGAAACGGTATTCATTGAAATCGCCAAGCAGTTGTTCAACCCGTGGATTGCCGGCCTGTTGCTGGCGGCTATCCTTGCTGCAGTAATGAGTACGCTGTCCTGCCAACTGCTGGTGTGCTCCAGCGCGCTGACCGAAGACATCTATCGCACATTCCTGCGCAGAAATGCGGGCCAGACCGAACTGGTCTGGATCGGCCGCACGATGGTGATGGCGATCGCACTGGTGGCGGTCTGGATTGCCAGCAATCCCGAAAGCAAGGTGCTCGGCATGGTCAGCTATGCCTGGGGTGGTTTCGGCGCGGCGTTCGGCCCGGTCATCATCTTGTCGCTCTTCTGGTCGCGCATGACGCGCAACGGCGCACTGGCCGGTATCTTCGTCGGCGCGCTGACCGTCCTTGTCTGGAAGCAGTATGCATGGCTCGGCCTGTATGAAATCGTGCCGGGCTTTATCCTGGGAGGAATCTCCATCGTAATCGTGAGCCTGTTCGGCAAGCCCTCGGAAACGATGCTGGCAAAACACAAGGTCGTTGAAGACGATATTCGCTCCCAGCTTGCATGAACACTGCGGCGATACAAGATCAAAAGCTTACGTCGATACGTAAGCTTTTTTTCGGTAAAACAGGAGTTAGCAGGAAACCCAGATCTCACGGCCAAGCCAGACTAAGCGGTAAAGAGGACAACACGTGCTTTTTCTCTTATATCATTCCGGTGGCACGTTCGCCTCGCCTCATGCAATGAATTTTGGGGGAAACGCCTATGTCTAGGTTCCTGTTGCGGCTACTGACCGCCGTTCTTTTTCTGAACCCCTGGAGTGTACAGGCTGTGCAGATTCTGATTGTTGGACACAACTCCCCACCCAGCGGCGGGCCGCACCGGATCGGAGCACGGGTATTTGCAGAAGAGCTTCAGCGCCGCCTGCCGGGGCGATTCGAGGTTGACGAAAAGGTCGGGGTCACGCTCGGGAGCGAACCCGACCTTTGGGAAGCCGTCAGACTGGGAAGCGTCGACATTGCATTGCTCACCAGTATTTCGCTGTCCCCTCAGGTTCCGGAAATGGCCGTCATGAATATCCCTTTTCTTTTCCGGGATTCGGCACACGCTGCAAAGGTGTTGAACGGCCCCGTCGGAAAAATTCTGACTGAAAAACTGAACAAATCCAGAGTGGTTGTCCTGGCCTGGGGAGAACTTGGCTTTCGCCACATGAGTTCATCCCTGCGCCCCATCGTCACCCCCGGCGATCTTGTCGGCCAACGAATTCGGGTCGTGCCCAATCCGATCTACCGGCAGACGTTTCTCACCCTCGGAGCCGAGCCCGTCGAATTGTGGTTGCCGGAGTTGTACAACGCTCTCAAGAAAGGAGTGGTAGACGGAGGCGACAACCCGTTGCTGGTATTTCAGGCCAACCATCTGGACGAGGTCCAGAAGTATGTCTCGCTCACGGGGCATTTCTATAACCCCCTGATCTTCATGATGAACGCCAATCGCTTCAAGGCGTTGAACAGAACGGAACAGCGTGCGATACAGGCAGCGGCTGAAGCGGGCGCAGCCGCCACACGCAAAGCCGTTGCCGAATACGAAACGGAAGCCATTCAAACTTTCCGGAAGAAAGGATTGCAGGTTATCGACAAGATCGATCGCGCCGAATTCGTGAAAAAGCTGGAACCGCTGCAAGCCGAATTCGACAAGACGTTCGGCGCAAACCTGCTCCGGCAGATTCGCGAGACCCGATGATGGATCGCTTCGATCGCTTTCTTTCGCGCTTTGCGGTTCAAACACGAACCACCGCGGGTTTTGCCATCCTGCTGTTGATGATGGTCGGCCTGGCCGGTTTTTCTTTGACCCAGATGCTGCGGATCGGCAGCGACTTCCGCATTCTTGTCGAGCTCGACGAGATGGACGGAGCCATTGGCAGAACCAACGACCAGCTGGCGCGGTTGAACATCATGGTTTATTCCTTCATGCGTACGCGTGACGCAAGCGATATCGCCACCGCAGAAACGGAAAGCAAAGCGTTGACGCACGCTGTGGAGGCAGTGTTTACAAGATTTGGCCAGCACCCCTTGCTCACCTCTCATCAGGAGGAAATTCGATCCAGCCTTGACCAGCATGCCAAGGCACTCAATGCAGCCGCCATGGCCAGCCTGCATCATCACAGGAGCGCCAATCGTTTTCTCGCTGCATCCGTTCCGATTGCCACCACGCTCTATGCCATGGGAATCAACCCCGTCGCAAACCGCTCAGCACAAATCGATCAGGCCGGCAGGAAATTGCAGTCTTCGTTTGCCTCAAGCCGTACTGCCGTCACCCGCTACCTTGTAACCCTTCAACCCACCGATGCGGAAACGGCTTATGAGGAAATGAATCGCTTCGAGGCAACGGTCAATGCCCAGAAGGCCACGGGGGACGTGCGGTTTGACGAATTCGTTGCCTATATCAGAAGCAAGCTTCCCGCGTATCGTGACGAAGCCAACTCCATTCCCCGGGCCGTCGCCGCAGAGACAGAGGCGGGAACGCAGATCAACCAGGCCACAGCTGATCTGGTTCGCACCCTCGAACAGGTGAAGCACGCTTCTGCCAACCTCCGGACCCAAACCATCGCTATACAGCTGACCCATCTCGATACGCTGCACAAGACAATGCTGGGGGTCACGGGAGCCACGTTCCTGTTCGCCCTGCTGTTGGCCTGGCTGATCGGCGGATCGATCGCAAGACCGATCGGGCGCATGACTGAGGCCATGCGCAATCTTTCTTCAGGCAGGCTCGACATGGAGATTCCTGCGCTTGATCACCACGACGAAATTGGCCGCATGGCTGCGGCCACCGAAGTCTTCAAGCGGAATGCGCTGGCCTTGCAGGAGAGCGAACAGCGTTTTCGGGATTTCACGGACACCTCCGCCGACTGGGCCTGGGAGGTTGATGGCAGCTGGCGCTACACTTTCGTGTCCGACAGGGTCAACGACCTGCTGGGATATGCCGCAGACGAACTCCTGAGTAAAACCCCATTTGACTTCATGCCGCCGGAAAATGCCGAAAGATTCAGGCAGCATGTTGAAACCGCCGTTTCGACCCGATCATCGATACACGATTTCGAAAACATCAATCTGCACAAGGACGGTTCGCAACGCCATGTGCTGACAAGCGCCGTTCCCCTATTGGACCAAAGCGGAGCACTGCTCGGCTTCCGCGGGACCGACAAGGACATCACTGACCGCAGGCGGACTGAAGAACAACTCCAACTGGCTGCTTCGGTTTTCACCCATGCTCGCGAAGGGATAGTCATCATGTCCCCGGAAGCCACGATTCTCGAGGTCAATGACGCGTTTACCAAAATTACAGGCTACAGCCGCGACGAGGCACTCGGCAGAGCCCATTGGCTGCTTGGCTCCAACGAGCGTGACAAGGAACTTTTAAACGCCATCAGACGTGATTTGATCGGAAAAGGACATTGGTACGGCGACCTCTGGAATCGCCGGAAAAATGGCGAAGCCTATGCGCAAATGCTGACCATCAACGCGGTGTACGATGCCCAAGGCGCGGTCAAGAATTACCTGGCCCTGTTTTCCGACATAACCACCCTCAAGACTCAGCAAAAACAGCTTGAACACATCGCTCACTTCGATGCGCTGACAAGCCTGCCCAACCGCGTGCTGCTCGCGGACCGCCTACATCAGGCCATGGCTCAAAGCCAGCGGCGCGGGACATCTCTGGCGGTGGTCTACCTCGACCTCGACAGCTTCAAGAGCGTCAACGACGACTACGGCCACGCCACCGGTGATCAAGTGTTGATGGCCTTGTCCGATCAGATGTCGCAGGTCCTGCGAGAAGGCGATACGCTCGCCCGCCTCGGAGGTGACGAGTTCGTGGCCGTGCTGCTTGACCTGACGGAAGCAGAAGCTTCCGTCCCCCTGCTCAAACGGTTGCTGACTGCCGCCGCCCAACCGGTGCCGATCGACGACAGCACACACCAGGTTTCGGCCAGTCTGGGAGTGACTTTCTACCCACAGGAAGAAGAGGTCGATGCCGATCAACTGCTACGCCAGGCCGACCAGGCCATGTATCAGGCCAAAATCGCCGGCAAGAACCGCTTTCATATTTTTGATGCGGAACAGGATCGCAACGTTCGCGGCCGTCATGAAAGTCTGGAGCACATCCGTCTTGCCCTGACGAATCACGAATTCGTGCTGCATTACCAGCCCAAGGTAAACATGCGAACAGGGCAGGTCATCGGTGCGGAGGCTTTGATCCGATGGCAACACCCGGAAAGTGGGCTCCTGACTCCGGGGGCCTTCCTGCCCGTCATCGAAGATCACCCGCTCGGCATTGATCTCGGCGAATGGGTCATTCACGAAGCGCTGACACAGCTGGAAATCTGGCAGGAGGACGGGCTGAGCCTTCCGGTCAGCATCAATATCGGTGCTCGCCAGTTGCAACACACTGACTTCGTCAGGCGCGTGCGTGAAATCCTGGCCGCCCACCCGAAGGTCGGCCGAGGCCAACTGATGATGGAAGTGCTGGAAACCAGCGCACTGGAAGACCTCGACCATATTTCCAGTGTTATCGACGCCTGCCGGGCCATGGGCGTGAACTTTGCCCTGGATGATTTCGGAACGGGCTATTCCTCGTTGACCTACCTGAAGCGTTTGCCGGTGTCTATGCTCAAGATCGACCAGAGTTTTGTGCGTGACATGCTCGAAGACCCCGACGACCTGGCCATTCTGCAGGGCATACTGGGACTGGCAACGGCATTCGACCGCCAAATCATTGCCGAGGGAGTGGAAACGGTGGCGCAAGGCAAAATGCTGTTGAAGCTGGGCTGCGAGTTGGCCCAGGGGTATGGCATTGCCCGGCCCATGCCGGCTCCTGAACTCCCCGCATGGGCCAAAACGTGGCGACCCGATGCCGCCTGGAGCAATTGATCGACTGAGCGCCGGGATCATCCGCTGCCGGTGTAGACTGCAGGCTCGACGACACGCCCCCCTTCCTGCCATGGACTTCCCGATCAAACCCCTGATCACCCTGATCGCCATCGTCAACCCGATCGGGGTAATCCCGTTTTTTATCCACTTCACGCGTAATTTCACTCCGGCGCAACGCAAGAAAACGGCTCACATCGCGGCATTCACGGCCTTTATCGTGATTGCGACAAGCGCGCTGCTCGGCCTGAAAATCCTTGAGTTCTTCGGAATTTCACTGGCTTCGTTCCAGGTGGGCGGCGGCCTGCTGCTGTTGATGAGCTCGATCCAGATGTTGAACGCGCAACCCGCGGAATCGCGTCCTCAGGATGTCGACGAAGGTGCCAGCCGCGCGGATTCCGGAGCCAGCATCGCGGTCGTTCCGCTGGCCATTCCGCTGCTGACCGGCCCGGCTGCGATTTCCACGGTGGTGATCTATGCCGAAAAGACCAGATACCTGTGGGAGCTCGGCGTACTGGTCGGTTACGGCCTGATTATCGGCATCGCCACCTGGGTGACCCTCTCGGCCGCCGGAAGAATCGGCAAGATCATGGGACAGACCGGAATCAACGTGATGACCCGATTGATGGGCCTGATTCTCGCGGCGATTGCCATCGAAGTCATGTCCGACGGCCTGGTGAAACTGTTTCCCGCATTGATTGCCTGAACCTTGCGAGGCAGCCCGCTGAAAGCGGTGATTCTGGTAGTTTACCGGCCTCGAAGGAGATTCATCATGCTTACCCGATACATCATCCCGCTGCTGGCCCTGGTCAGCCCCTCGTTGTGGGCGCAGACAGCCCCGTCCACTGTACCCATCCCGCAGACACTGGAACAGGCCGAAGCACAGCGTCAGCAGGCGGAAACCCTGCGCCAGAACGCCGAAAAACGCCACACCGAGGAACAGGCTGCCTGTTACCGGAAATTCCTGGTCAATGCCTGCCTGGAAGATGCCAAGAAACGTTATACCGATTCAATGATCGAGGCACGGCAACTGGATCTTCCCGCCCGCGAATTCGAGCGGGAAGCAAAACGCCGGGAGGTCGAGGCGGAAAAAACTACGCGTGACGCCGAGCAGCCCGTCCGCGCAGCGGAGCAGCAGGAACAGGCCGAGCAATACCGCGCCGAAGAAGCAGCAAAGGCGGCCGAGCGGGCGAAAAAACTGGAGGGCAAGGAGCGCAAGGCCGCAGAGAACCGGCAAAAACTGGAGGAAGAGCAGGCCAAAAGGAAGGCCAAGGAGGCCAAACGGGCAAAAAAACAGGCCGAGCAGATTGAGAAGAAGGCCAGGGAGCGCGCCAAAGCCGAAGCAAAAGACGCCGCCAAGCCCAAGGTCGAGTAACGGTTAATAAGCCGCTGATTTATTGCAGACCAGTCATTCCGGCGAACGCCGGAATCCAGGAAATTCAACGCACTGGCCCCGGTACCCCAAGGGCACTTCCTTCAGGGCGCTTTCGCCGGGATGACGAATATTTCAGCATTTCCTTAAGGCAACCGCAGCAGCAAGTACGCGGAATCAGTGCGACCGCAGGCGCACAGGGCTGGCCTTGCCGGCATACAGCGCCGATTTGTCGGCATAGTAGTCGCGAATGAACGCCATATCGGCGGCCTTGTCCCCGGTGAGTTCGTACCAGCACTCGATTCCCAGGCATTTGCGCCGGTAGTCGATGAAACCCAGCCCGACCGGCACACGCACGGACCGGGCGAGATGATAAAACCCGCTTTTCCAGTGCTCGGCCCGCGACCGCGTGCCTTCGGGCGCAATGCACAGATGCATGGTTTCGTTCTCGGCAAACGCGGCCGCCAGTCGCGCAATCGTCCCGTTCGGTTCGCGCCGGTTGATCGGAATCCCGCCCAGTCGCAGGAACAGCCACTTCATGGGTCCGTGGAACAACGAATCCTTTCCGCCCCAATGAAAACGGATGTCGCACCAGAAGCGGAACAGCATCCCCAGCGGGAAATCCCAGTTCGAAGTGTGCGGATAGACCACAATCACCGTTTTCGGTCCGGGCGGCGGAGTCAAAACCGCCCGCCAGCCGATCAGCCGGAAAATCCAGGCAGCAAGCCGGCGTACCATCCCTGTCGCTCCAAGTTCAGTCGATGCCCTGGCTGGCCAGGTATTCCTCGTAGTTGCCGGGGTAATCGACGATCGAGCCGTCGGTGCGGATTTCCAGGATGCGCGTGGCCAGCGAGGAAACGAACTCGCGGTCGTGCGAAACGAAAACCAGCGTGCCCTTGTACTTCTCCAGTGCATTGTTCAGCGACTCGATCGATTCCATGTCGAGGTGGTTGGTCGGTTCGTCCATCACCAGCACGTTGGTCTTCATCAGCATCAGCTTGCCGAAGATCATGCGCCCCTGCTCACCGCCGGAAATCACGCTAACCGATTTCCTGACGTCATCGCCCGAAAACAGCAGCCGCCCCAGCGTGCCGCGAATCAGCGTTTCCAGATCCTCGCCCTCGGAGGCATTGGCACGTGCATATTCGGCAACCCATTCGGTCAGGCTGGTGTCGCACTTGAAATCCTCGGCGTGATCCTGGGCGTAGTAGCCAAAGCGCGCCTTTTCGGTCCAGCGGATTTCACCGTGCTGCGGGGTGAGATCGCCGACCAGCAGCTTGAGGAAGGTCGATTTCCCGACGCCGTTCTCGCCGATCACCGCCAGCCGGTCGCCGGCATTCAGGGTGAGATCGAAGTTGTTGAAAATCCTCGGACCGCCCTCGTAGCCGAACGACAGGTTCTCGATCTCGAAAGCCTGACGGTGCAGCTTTTCCTTCTCGTCGTACTCGAAACGGATCCACGGGTATTGGCGCGATGAGGGCTTGATGTCCTCGGGCTTGAGCTTGTCGATCAGCTTCATGCGGCTGGTCGCCTGCTTGGCCTTGGACTTGTTGGCCGAGAAACGGCGCACGAAGTCCTGCAGTTCGGCGATGCGCTCCTTGGCGCGCTCGTTGGCATTCTTCTGTTGCTGGCGCGCCTGCGACGAAGCTTCCATGAAGTCGTCGTAGGTTCCCGGATAGACGGTGATCTTGCCGTAGTCCAGGTCGGCCATGTGCGTGCACACCTGGTTCAGGAAGTGGCGGTCGTGCGAAATGATGATCATCGTGCTGTTGCGCTCGTTGAGCACGTTTTCCAGCCAGCGGATGGTGGCAATGTCGAGGTTGTTGGTCGGTTCGTCGAGCAGCAGGATGTCCGGGTTGGCGAACAGCGCCTGGGTCAGAAGCACGCGCAGCTTCCAGCCCGGCGCGACTTCGCTCATCGGTCCGAAGTGCTGTTCCGAGGGAATACCGACGCCCAGCAGCAGTTCGCCGGCACGGGCCTCGGCGGTATAGCCGTCGTACTCGGCGAAGCGGTGCTCCAGTTCGGCGGCATGCATGTAATCCTCTTCCGTAGCCTCCGGATTGGCGTAAATCGCGTCCCTTTCCTGCATGCACGCCCACATTTCCTGGTGCCCCATCAGCACCACGTCGATCACGCGCATGTCTTCGTAGGCGAACTGGTCCTGGCGCAGGTAGGCCATGCGCTCGTGCGCGTCCTTGGAAATGTTGCCGGCGCTCGGCTCCAGTTCGCCGGCAACGATCTTCATGAAGGTCGACTTGCCGGATCCGTTGGCCCCGATCAGGCCGTAGCGATAGCCCTCGCCGAACTTGACGGAAACGTTTTCAAACAGGGGCTTGGCCCCGAACTGCATGGTGATGTTGGCGGCGACGAGCACTCAAAAACCTCGGTAAGTCGTTGATCGGAAAACCCGATATTTTACTCGATGTCTCCGGGGCGCGTCCGGCGGATTGATTGTTTTTTGTGCAAATGCCGGTCGGTTGAGTTCCCGTTCTCTTGGCAACTGACCAAAAAATCAATCACCTCGATAACAACATCAGATAACAATCGGCCACAAACTGACCCACGCGCAAGAACCCAAAAGCAGTCATAGCCCCTTACTTACGTCCGGTATATTGATGTTGTTATACTGACAGCCGAAATTCCAAGCCGCTGAAAATAATGAACTTAGGGAAGAATAGCCGGCGTCATCAATATCAATTGTTATACGGCCCCCCGTGTCCGTGTAAACATTGTTGGGCGTCATGGAGAACCTCTTGAATACAACGGTTGTACTTGCTGCCATTGCAGATGGTATGAGCTGCATTTGGCAGTGGCTCAATTCGAATTTCTCGATCGCCTTCGTCGGTGGATTGACTGGTGCGTTTGGGGGCGCCCTCGGCGCTCAAAGAATTGTCGAGCGAACTCGGCAGCGCGAGGAGTGGTTGCGAGAGCTTCGCAACACCAACGCCGCCACCATGGTGGCCTTCTCAATATGCAATGCTGCGCTTGCCACAAAGAAGCAGCATGCAGAGCCGCTGCGCAGTGGCTTCAACAAGGCACGCGATGATCTGCTGAAATTTCAGGCAGAGCGGGCATCTGGCCAAACGCAAGGAAATACTGAATACCACGTTCAACTTGACCTGAAGATATTTCCTGCTCCCGTTGTACCGATTGAGACCCTAAAGGATCTCGTGTTCCAAAAGCTCTCAGCAGTTGGGCGGCCCTTAGCCCTCGTTTCGGTATTAGAACAGTCCCTTGCCGGAGTTCGCGACGCCGTGGCGAAACGTGAGGGGCTTGTACAGAGATTCGCCACTGGCGGCATACCCGAGCATTTAACAGCACACTTCTACTTCGGCCTAAAACTCCCAAATGGGCACGTTAGTCAAGAGCACGCCGATTTGGTTGAGGGCATTTACAGCTACGTAGACGACATTGCATTCTTTAGCGCCCTTCTGTCTGACGACTTAATACGGCATGGAGAGAAGCTGCACACGGCCTTCTTGAAGCGTTTCGGAAAAGACGCCCCGAAGGTCAGCAAAGTCGACTTCTCCGGTCCGAGGAAGTCCGGTCTCATGCCACCAGACTCGCAGTACAACGACTGGCTTCGTGCTTTCGTAGAGCAAGACGAGAAATCAACACCCCAGGTCGCGAAATGACGCCCAACCCCTCCGTCAACCGGACCGTCTGCAAGCTGCGCTTGCAGGTTCGCTCCGGCCTTCGGCCTCCGCCGGCCGGTTACGTCGAACGTTCGAACGTCTGCTTTCCAAAAGCCTGAAGGTCGGCCCAGGGCCGGAAACAGCCAGATAGTCGGTCGCGATTAAATGGTCAGGATGGCGCGATTTACCACTAATCTTGAATCAATCGACCGACCGCACGTCCCAAGGTTTTTCCAATACCTTGCGCCCTCGCTTTTCTTCTGGCGCTTGAGACGATGGCGGCAACCTGCTCGGGGTTGTTGCCTCGAACGAATTTTTGTCCCAGTGGCGAATCGACCGGTGTGATCTCGGTTTGCCCGCACCTTGGACATCCATCTTGCCTGTTCATCAGACGCCAGCAGGTATAGATGACTCCCGGCACCAGAAAGCACAGCCAGAGAAATAATTCGAGTGCGGCGCTTCCTTTTGCAACCGTGACCGCTCTCCCCACATAGCCACAAGATGTACATACCCAGTCTGACATGTTCAGCTTTCTACTAGCGGTAATTATCGTCATGCTATATCGCCACGCTCGGCAGGGCCACCGTCAATTGAGAACCGGGGGAATCCATCCCTCGTCCGGGAATAGCTGCGGATAAGGAAAAGCGAATCGGGCCGCGGTCCACTTCCACCGGCAGCTTTTCTCTTGAAATATTCCCTGATGACATTGCTGTGGTGCGGATCATTGATGTAATGGCGTATAGCCTCCGTAATTGGCGGTAAAGTATCGGCACCGTATTCAGCTTAGGGAAAGAAAATGCGACTACTGATTTTGGGTGCCGGAGGTATCGGCGGGTATTTCGGCGCGCGGATCCATGCTGCGGGAGGCGACGTGACCTTTCTCGTCCGTCCCGCGCGTGCCGCTTTGTTACGGGAATCCGGGCTGCGCGTTTTCAGCCCGTTCGGCGATCTGGAAATCGCGCCGAAGCTGGTCACTCAGCCGGAACTGAGGGCAAGCTTCGACGCGATCATCCTGTCCTGCAAGGCCTACGATCTTGATTCGGCGATGGACGACATCGCACCGGCGGTGGGCGAACGGACACTGATCCTCCCCCTGCTCAACGGCGTCCGGCATATCGAACGCCTGGCGGCGCGTTTCGGTGAAAACCGGGTGCTCGGCGGCGTGGCGCAGGCCGCTCTGATGGTCACACCCGAGGGCGGAATCCGCCACTTCAACAAGATTCATCAATTGATCGCAGGCGTGCGGAGCCAACCCGCGCCTCCGGAATGGGCTGAACTGTCCGCAATACTTGCGAACGCAGGGTTTGAATTTATCCCCTCCGAGGATATCGGACAGGCCATGTGGAACAAGTTCGTATTCTGGTCCGCGCTGGCCGGCGCCACCTGCACGTTGCGCGCAAATATTGGAGAGATTCTGCAAACGAGCAGCGGCAGGGAATTCATTACCGGGCTGATCGACGAATGCGCCAGGATCGCGCGAACGGCAGGGCACGCGCTCAGCGATGCGCAACTGGAAACCTGCCGGGGCCGGCTCACCGAAAAAGACTCGGTCCTGGCCGCCTCGATGCTGCGCGATATTGAACGCGGCGGGCCGACAGAAGCGGAACACACCCTGGGCGATCTCGTCGCCCGCGCCGACGCCAACGGAATCCGGGCCCACTGCCTGCGTCTGGCCTATTCAAACATGCAGGCGTACGAGATCCGGAGAAAAAAAACGGCCGGCTAGATTTCTCTGCCGGCCGATGAAGCGAGGAGATTGTTATTCCGGCGCGGAGTTGCGGATCAGGTAGTCGAAAGCAGCCAGCGAAGCCTTGGCCCCTTCGCCCATGGCGATGATGATCTGCTTGTACGGCACGGTCGTGCAGTCGCCGGCGGCAAAAACGCCGGCCATCGAGGTCTGGCCGCGGTTGTCGATTTCGACC
Organism: uncultured Propionivibrio sp.; assembly: GCA_964563685.1. Taxonomy (GTDB): domain Bacteria; phylum Pseudomonadota; class Gammaproteobacteria; order Burkholderiales; family Rhodocyclaceae; genus Propionivibrio. Next base: position 216,903 of record CAZLXL010000003.1, on the reverse strand, counting down.
TCGCCGCGCGGCGACAGGTTGAGCGAACCCTTCAGCCAGTCGGTGTTGGGCAGCAGGCCGATCTGCACGAAGATGCCTTCGAGCTCGATCTTGTGCGACTCGCCGCTCGTCCGGTCCTTGTAGACGAGTCCGTTGACCTTCTCGCCATCGCCGGTCACCTCGGTGGTCTGCGCACTGGTGATGACCTTGACGTTAGGCAGGCTGTGCAGCTTCTTCTGCAGCACGGAATCGGCGCGCAGGACGGAGTCGAACTCGATCAACGTGACGTGGGCGACGATGCCGGCGAGGTCGATGGCCGCCTCGACGCCGGAGTTGCCGCCGCCGATCACCGCCACGCGCTTGCCCTTGAACAGCGGACCGTCGCAGTGCGGGCAGAAACAGACGCCGCGCGCCTTGTATTCCTTCTCGCCCGGCACGTTCATTTCGCGCCAGCGCGCGCCGGTCGACAAAATCACGGTCTTGCTTTTCAGCGCCGCGCCGTTCGCCAGCCGGACTTCGGTCAGGCCGTCGGAGCCACTTACCAGACCCTCGGCGCGCTGCAGGTTCATGATGTCCACTTCATAGTCGCGGACGTGCTGTTCGAGTCCGGAGGCGAGGCGCGGGCCGTCGGTTTCCTTGACCGAGATGAAGTTCTCGATGGCCAGGGTATCGAGCACCTGCCCGCCGAAGCGCTCGGCGACAACGCCGGTGCGCAGCCCCTTGCGTGAGGCGTAGATGGCCGCCGCCGCGCCCGCCGGGCCACCGCCGACGACGAGCACGTCGAATGCGGCCTTGGTTGCAAGCTTGTCAGCTTCGCGCGCTGCCGCGCCGGTATCGACCTTGGCCAGAATTTCCTCGAGCGTCATGCGCCCCTGGCCGAACGGCTCGCCGTTCAGAAACACGGTCGGCACGGCCATGATCTGGCGTTCGTCGACTTCCTTCTGATTGAGCGCGCCGTCGATCATCACGCTGCTGACGCCCGGATTGAGCACGGCCATCAGGTTGAGCGCCTGGATCACATCCGGACAGTTGTGGCAGGACAGGGAAATGAAGGTTTCAAAACGGAAAGTGCCGCTCAACGCGCGAACCTGCTCGATGACCGACGCCTCGACCTTGGGCGGATGCCCGCCGGTCTGCAGCAAGGCCAGCACCAGCGAAGTGAATTCGTGTCCCATCGGGATGCCGGCGAACCGGATACGCGCAGCCTCTCCCGGACGACCCACGGAAAAGGACGGACGACGCGCTTCCTGGCCATCCAGCCGGATAGTGACCTTGTTCGAAAGCTGGCCGATATCGTCCAGCAAGGATTTCATTTCCTGCGCCTTGGCGCTGTCATCCAGCGAGGCAACCAGTTCGATCGGCTGCTGCAGGCGTTCCAGATAGGCCTTGAGTTGCCCCTTGATGGTGGCGTCGAGCATTATTGTTCTCCCTTCAAATCTGAATTGACCACGGCGCGCAAAGAAAACTCTACGCGCGCCGTGGTTGAACCTGTTTCCTTAAATCTTGCCAACAAGGTCGAGCGACGGGGCCAGCGTGGCGTCGCCTTCCTTCCACTTGGCCGGGCAGACTTCACCCGGGTGCGAAGCAACGTACTGGGCGGCCTTGACCTTGCGCAGCAGTTCCTGGGCATCGCGGCCAATACCGCCGGCGTTGATTTCGATGATCTGGATCTTGCCTTGCGGATCGATGACGAAGGTACCGCGTTCGGCCAGTCCGGCTTCCTCGATCATCACGCCAAAGTTGCGGCTAATCGTGCCGGTGGGATCACCGACCATCACGTAGTCGATCTTGCCGATGGTTTCCGACGTGTCGTGCCAGGCCTTGTGGGTAAAGTGAGTGTCGGTGGAAACGCCGTAGATCTCGACGCCCAGCTTCTTGAATTCGGCGTAGTTGTCCGCAAGGTCGCCCAGCTCGGTCGGGCAAACGAAGGTGAAATCGGCCGGATAGAAGAAGACGACCGACCACTTGCCGCGCAGATCGGCATCGGAGACGGCAACGAACTTGCCGTTGTGGAAGGCGGTGGCGTTGAACGGAAGAACTTCGGTGTTGATCAGTGATTTCATTGTGAGTCTCCTTGTTTGAGTCGGGTTGATAATTTTTAATCGACGGGAGAATGCTATTCGCGCCCACAACATTAAACAAATTGATTGTTTTTATGATTACGATAGTCGAAAACTATAATTTCAACCCGGCTGAAAACAGCCTCTTTGTGCAGGGAGTCCACAACATCCGGTAAAATTACGCCTTCCATACGAAGCAGACAGAAATTCACTGTTTCCATCGCACCCCCGCATCCGTATCCCGCCCAATTCTTGTTTCAGGAGCAAATAACTCATGGTTTCTCAGGCTTCACTGGCTAATGCCATCCGCGTCCTTGCCATTGATGGCGTACAAGCTGCCAATTCCGGACACCCGGGCGCCCCGATGGGCATGGCCGAAATTGCCGTAGCCTTGTGGAATCGCCACCTGAAACACAACCCGGCCGACCCGAAATGGGCTGACCGCGATCGTTTCGTTCTGTCCAACGGTCACGGCTCGATGCTCATCTACGCACTGCTCAACCTGACCGGCTACGACCTGCCGCTCGATGAACTGAAGAAATTCCGCCAGCTGCACAGCAAGACGCCGGGCCACCCCGAAGTCGGCCACACCCCGGGCGTCGAAACGACGACCGGCCCGCTCGGCCAAGGCATCAGCAACGCCGTCGGCATGGCGCTCGCCGAAAAGCTGCTGGCCACCGAGTTCAACCGCGACGGCCATGCCGTCGTCGACCACTACACCTACGTCTTCCTCGGCGACGGCTGCATGATGGAGGGCGTCTCGCACGAAGCCTGCTCGCTGGCCGGTACCTGGAAGCTCTCCAAGCTGATCGCGCTGTACGACGATAACGGCATCTCCATCGACGGCCACGTCGACGGCTGGTTCACCGACGACACGCCGAAACGCTTCGAGGCCTATGGCTGGAACGTCATACGCAATATCGACGGCCACGACGTCGACGCCGTCGACCGCGCCATTGCCGCCGCAAAAGCGCAGAACGACAAGCCGACGCTGATCTGCTGCAAGACCGTTATCGGCAAGGGTTCGCCGAACAAGGCCGGCACGCACGACGTGCACGGCGCCCCGCTCGGCAAGGACGAAGTCGCCGCCACGCGCGTCACGCTGGGCATCACCGACGGCCCCTTCGAGGTACCGCAGGACGTGCGCGCAGCATGGGACGCCCGTCCCGCAGGCGCCAGAAACCAGGCTGACTGGAACGAACGCTTTGCCGTCTATCGCGCCGCATTCCCCGAACTCGCCGCTCAATTCGTGCGCCGGATGAATGGCGAGCTTTCCGTCGACTACGCCGCGAAGTCCGCCGAGGCCCTGAAAGCGATCGTCGAAAAGGCCGAAGCCATCGCCACGCGCAAATCCTCGCAGAACGCCATCCAGGCGCTTGCCCCGCTGGTGCCGGAGTTCATCGGCGGATCGGCCGACCTGGCCCCATCCAACCTGACCCAGTGGAAGGGCTGCCGCGAGTTTCGCGCAGACGGCACGGACGCAGGAGGCAACTACATCCACTACGGTGTACGCGAGTTCGGCATGGCCGCGATCATGAACGGCCTCGTCCTGCACGGCGGCTTCCGCCCCTTCGGCGGCACCTTCCTGATGTTCTCGGAGTACGCGCGCAACGCCATCCGCATGGCCTCGCTGATGAAGATCAACCCGATCTACGTCTTCACCCATGATTCCATCGGCGTCGGCGAGGACGGCCCGACACACCAGCCGGTCGAGCAGACCGCGACGTTGCGCATGATCCCGAACATGGACGTCTGGCGCCCCTGCGACAGTGTCGAAACCTTCGTCGCCTGGCAGACCGCCCTTGAACACAAGAACACGCCGACCGCGCTGATCCTCACCCGGCAGAATCTGGCACACCAGCAACGCAATGCCGAGCAACTGCAGGCCATCCGGCGCGGCGGCTATGTGCTCAAGGACTGCGCCGGAACACCGAAGGCGGTCATCATCGCCACCGGTTCCGAAGTGGCGCTGGCCGTCGCGGCCCAGCAGACACTGGCCGAGAAGGGCATTCCGGTACGCGTCGTTTCGCTGCCCTCCAGTTTCGTGTTTGAACAGCAGGACAAGGCCTACCGGGATTCCGTATTGCCGCGCGGCATACCGCGTGTGGCCGTCGAAGCCGGCGTGACCGGTTACTGGCGGCAGTACGTCGGGCTGGAAGGCGCCGTGGTGGGCATCGACCGCTTCGGCGAGTCCGCGCCTGCGGCGCAGGTCTTTGAATTCCTCGGCGTCACCGCCGCCAAAGTGGTCGAGGCTGTCGAAGGCGTCATCGCCGGCTGATCGGCCTGCGAGGAATACGAGCCATGGTTTGGTGGTCGGCATACATCGGTCTTGGCGTGTTCACCGGCTTCGCCGCCGGTATGCTGGGGATCGGCGGCGGCCTGGTCATGGTGCCGGCGCTGACCATGATCTTTTCAGCGCAGTCCGGCTTTCCGGCCGCCGAATCCCTGCACATGGCGCTTGGCACCTCGATGGCGACGATCCTGTTCACCTCGCTGTCCAGCCTGCGCGCGCATCATCGACACGCGGCCGTACTCTGGAAAATCGTTTTCCAGATCACTCCGGGCATCCTGTTCGGCACGCTGGTCGGTACCGTGTTTGCCTCCAGCGTACCGGCCAGACCTCTGGCCGTTTTATTCACGGCCTTCGTCTGTGCTGTGGCCCTGCAGATGGCACTCAACCTCAAACCCAAGGCAACGCGCGAACTGCCGGGCGTTGCAGGCATGCTTTCGGTCGGCGCGGGCATTGGCGCTTTTTCGTCGCTGGTGGCCATCGGCGGCGGGGCCATGACGGTCCCCTTTCTGACCTGGTGCAACGTCAGGGTCCAGCAGGCCATCGGCACGTCGGCGGCCGTGGGCTTCCCCATCGCCGTGGGCGGTACGCTCGGCTATATCTACAACGGCTGGGGGCACCCTTCGCTTCCGCAGTGGAGTCTCGGATACGTCTATCTGCCAGCCCTGTTATGGATGATCCCGTTCAGCATGCTGGCCGCTCCGCTGGGCGCGAAAACAACCCACCGGTTGCCGGTCGCTACGCTGAAACGCATTTTCGCCGTTCTGCTTGTCGTTCTCGCCGGCAGGATGCTGTGGAAACTATTCTCCTGACGCAAATGCGGGACGTCCCGCTTGAGGAAATACTCTCCAGATTTATCGGAACGCGCGGCATCGCCCACCTCCCAGAAGGCCGCCATTTCCGCTGCGAAAGCCCGAAAACCCTGCTTTTCCTTGCCTTGAATGCCCGGATAAAGTAGGATTTCGGGTTCACGGCGAGTTTGCAACCGCATGTCGGTATCAGCTTCCTCTCATCACGACTAACCGCATTTCCGGTTGAAAACGCCTTCAAGTTTTTAATTCCTGAAAGGTATTGTCATGTCCACCGAGAACAAGCCTGTATTTCCCGATTCGTCGAATCTCGACGCATGGAAAAAGGCCGCCACGAAATCCGCTCCGGGCGGTGATGTCGAAAATCTGAACTGGGTCACGTCAGAAGGCATCACGGTCAAACCTCTGTACACCAAGGCCGACGTTGCCGATCTGCCTTACACCGACACGCTGCCGGGCCTGCCGCCTTATATCCGCGGCCCGCAAGCCACCATGTACGCCGTGCGTCCCTGGACGATTCGCCAGTACGCCGGCTTCTCCACCGCCGAGGAATCCAATGCGTTCTACCGCAAGGCGCTGGCTGCCGGCGGCCAAGGCGTTTCCGTCGCGTTCGACCTGGCCACGCATCGCGGCTATGACTCCGACAATCCCCGCGTCGTCGGTGACGTCGGCAAGGCCGGCGTAGCCATCGACTCCGTCGAGGACATGAAGATTCTGTTCGACAGCATCCCGCTCGACAAGGTTTCCGTCTCGATGACCATGAACGGCGCCGTGCTGCCGGTTCTCGCCGGCTACATCGTGGCCGCCGAAGAACAGGGCGTACCGCAGGACAAGCTGTCCGGCACGATCCAGAACGACATCCTCAAGGAGTTCATGGTTCGCAACACCTACATCTACCCGCCGAAGCCGTCGATGAAGATCATCGCCGACATCTTCGGGTACACCGCGCAGCACATGCCGAAGTTCAACTCGATTTCGATCTCCGGCTACCATATCTCGGAAGCCGGCGCCAACCAGGCAATCGAACTGGCCTTCACGCTGGCCGACGGCAAGGAATATGTGCGCACCGGTATCGAATCGGGTCTCGACGTCGATGATTTCGCGGGTCGTCTGTCGTTCTTCTGGGCCGTCGGCATGAACTTCTACCTCGAAATCGCCAAGATGCGCGCTGCCCGTATGCTGTGGCATCGCATCATGACCGGTTTCGGCGCCAAGAGCCCGAAGTCGATGATGCTGCGCACGCACAGCCAGACGTCCGGCTGGTCGCTGACCGAGCAGGATCCGTACAACAACGTGATCCGCACCACGATCGAAGCCATGGCGGCCGTCTTCGGCGGCACCCAGTCGCTGCACACCAACGCGCTCGACGAAGCCATCGCCCTGCCGACCGCCTTCTCGTCGCGCATTGCCCGCAACACGCAGATCGTCATCCAGGAAGAAACCAAGATCTGCAACGTCGTCGATCCGTGGGCCGGTTCCTACATGATGGAAAAGCTGACCCAGGACATGGCCGACAAGGCCTGGGCGATCATCGAGGAAATCGACAAGATGGGCGGCATGACCAAGGCCGTCGAATCGGGCTGGGCCAAGATGGAAGTCGAGAAGTGCGCGGCCGAAACGCAGGCATTGATCGACTCCGGCAAGAAGGTCATCGTCGGCGTCAACAAGTACAAGCTGGCCGAAGAAGCAGAAATCGAGATTCTCGATATCGACAACATGGCCGTGCGCGAATCGCAGATCGCCCGCCTCAAGCAGATCCGTGCGACCCGCGACAGCGCCGCTGTCCAGGCCGCCCTCGACGCACTGACCAAGTGCGCCGAAACCGGCGAAGGCAACCTGCTCGACCTGACCGTCAAGGCCATGCGCCTGCGCGCCACGGTCGGCGAAGTCTCGGATGCGCTGGAAAAGATCTTCGGCCGCTTCCGCGCCAACAACCAGACCATTTCCGGAGTTTATGGAGGCGTCGTGCAAGGGATTGAAACCTGGGAAAGCATCAAGGCCGACATCGAGAAATTCGCAGCAGAAAACGGCCGCCGCCCGCGCATCATGATTGCCAAGCTCGGTCAGGATGGACATGACCGCGGCGCCAAGGTAGTCGCTACGGCCTACGCCGACCTCGGCTTCGACATCGACGTCGGCCCGCTCTTCCAGACCCCGGAAGAAGCCGCCCGCCAGGCGATCGAGAACGACGTCCACGCCATCGGCTGTTCTTCGCTGGCCGCCGGCCACAAGACCCTGGTGCCTCAGTTGATCAAGGCCCTGAAGGATCAAGGCGCCAACGACATCATCGTCTTCGCCGGCGGCGTCATCCCGGCCCAGGACTACGATGCACTCTTTGCTGCTGGCGCCAAGGCCGTCTTCGGTCCGGGTACCCGCATCGAGGATTCCGCCCGCAAGGTGCTGGAAGAAATCAACAAGGCCGTCAAGGCCTGACAGGAGTAACAGGTAGATGGAAGCGAGCGTTACCTCCACCGGCGCACTGGATGCCGCCGATCAGCAACTGGTCGACGGTGTCCTGGCAAGACAGCGGCGCGCGCTCGCCAAAACCATCACCCTGATTGAATCAACCCGTGCGGACCACCAGCAGCGCGCCCAGAAAGTCATGGCCGCGTTGCTGCCGCACACGGGCAACGCCATTCGCGTCGGCATTTCCGGCGTGCCCGGCGCCGGCAAATCGACCTTCATCGAAGCGCTCGGCAATTACCTGATCGACCAGGGCCACCAGCTCGCGGTACTCGCGGTCGATCCCTCTTCTTCGGTTTCCGGGGGATCCATCCTCGGCGACAAGACACGCATGGAATCGCTGTGCCAGCGTGTCGAAGCCTTCATCCGGCCCAGTCCCTCCGCCGGATCGCTGGGCGGCGTCGCGGAAAAGACCCGGGAAGCCATGCTGGCCTGCGAAGCGGCCGGCTACGACGTAATCATCGTCGAGACCGTCGGTGTCGGCCAGAGCGAAACCACCGTCGCCGGCATGGTCGATATCTTCACCCTCGTGCAACTGCCCAACGCCGGCGACGATCTGCAGGCGATCAAGAAGGGTATCGTCGAAATCGCCGATTTGGTCGCGATCAACAAGAGTGACATCGATCCCCGCGCCGCAGCCGTTTCACACGCGCAATGGAAGCAGGCCTTGCATATGCTGCGTCCGACCTCGCCCAACTGGCGCCCCCCGGTCATCGGCGTCAGCGCCCTGAAAAAGGAAGGCATGGCCGAGTTCTGGGCTGAAATTGAACGCTACCGCGATGTCACAACCCGTAGCGGCGAATTCGAAAACAAGCGCAAGAAACAGGCGCTCGACTGGATGTGGAGCCTGATCGAATCGGGCCTGCACCACCTGTTCAAGAACCATCCTGCAGTGCATGCCGCCTTGCCGAAACTTTCCAGCCAGGTGGCCGGAGGAATCACGACCCCCGGATCGGCGGCCCAGCAGCTGCTTGGATACCTGACAAAAGCCTGAACGAGCTCTTTCAGCGGATCTCTCCGCTTGGAAAACCCCTGTTCGCACCCTGAAAAATTCCGTATCCTGACCCCGGAAAACGGTTCATCGGAACCGTCTGTTGCACTCAACCGGACCTGACAAAATGAAACGGAACATCAACTGGGGCGTTCTCGGTGCCGCGTCCATCGCCGTCCAGCGCACCATGCCCGCATTGAACGACGCTCCTTCCGCCACCTTGCTTGCGCTGGCTTCGCGCGATCCCGGCAAGGGAGAAAAAATCGCCCACCAGCTTTCCATACCGCGTGTTTACGGAAACTACGAAGCCCTGCTGGCCGACCCGGACATCGATGCCGTATACATCCCCTTGCCCAATCAGCTGCATTTCGAATGGTCGGTAAAGGCTCTGGAAGCCGGCAAGCACGTGCTTTGCGAAAAACCACTGTGCCTGAGCTCAGCACAGATAGGGCAACTCTGCGCCATCCGCGACCGCACTGGCCGGCACATCGAGGAAGCCTTCGGCTTCCGCAATCATCCACAATGGAACAAACTCGCGGAGATCCTCGACAGCGGAATCATCGGTACGGCGCGTTCCGCGCATGGCACGCTGGCCAAGCAGTTCCTCGATCCGCAGGACATCCGCAACAACCCCGCTGCGGGGGGGGGGGCGGACTGTACGACCTGGGTTCCTACGCCATCAGCGCCTGCAATCTGATTTTCCGGCGCCGACCACACCGTGTCGTGGCTACGCTGGAACGCGATCCGGGATTCGGCATCGACCGCCTGACCAGCGCCCTGCTCGACTATGGCGACAGCCACGCCGCGTTCACCGTCGCCACGCAGTCGGGCCCCAGCGCGTGGGGCACGCACCAGCAACTGTCGGTGCTGACATCGCAGGGCTGGCTGCGCTTCGACTTTCCCTACGCCCAGGCCAGACCCACGGCCTGCCGCATCGAGCTGGGCGATGCATCGAGCGCCGGTGCGTTGTCAACGTCTTCGTATACCTTCGAGCCGGTCAATCAATACACGCTGCAGGTTGAACGCTTCTCGCGTTTTCTTCTCGGGGAAGCCGTCCCAAACTGGCCGATCGAAGATGCGCTGGATACGCTGTACACCATCGAAGCCCTGTTCGAATCGGCACGGACAGGCCAATGGCAGTCCATCCCGGGCTAGTGCACGACCAACACGCAAAAACCCGCAGGAACTTTTCAGCCGATGCGCCGCAGGTAGATGGCGACCGACAGCTGCGCTCCCAGCCAGCCCAAACCGGCGCCGCCGGCTACTACAGCCGCCATTTGCGACAGCAACAAACCGCGCGGCACGAAGCTTCCACCGTACAAGGCGAGCAGTTCGCCAAGTGGCCCGGCGAGTATCCAGCCACAGGCGCTGACGAGCAGAACGGCGAACAGCCCTCCCATGCCTCCCTGCAAGGCGCCGAAGTAGTGGAACGGACGACGGATGAAAGCATCGGTGGCGCCGATCAGCCGTGCCACTTCAATTTCGGCAGCCTGCGCGAGAATTTGCAGACGGATCGTGTTGAAGGTCACGGCAATGAGCGCGCCGGCGAACAGGGCCGCAAGCAGCGTCACCGACAGTTTGCCAATGTGCAGGAAAGCATCGAAGCGCTTGCTCCACGCTGAATCCAGTTGCACATGCGCCACCTTCGGCCAGGTTTTGAAGGTGCCGGCCAGGCTTTCCAGTGCCTCCGGCTGCGTCGCCTCGGGCTCGACGACAAAAGCATCGGGCAACGGATTTTTCGGCAGACCGGCAATGATCTCCGACATTCCTTCGGCCTCCTGCAAACGCTTCAGCGCGTCTTCGCGCGGAACAAAGCGCCAGTTGCCAGGCTGCGCTTCGCGCAGGCGCGACTCGATTTCACCCACGTCCTTGCGGCTCGCATCGGTTGCCATGAACACGCTGATTTGCTGCAGTCCTCCGGCATTCCCGGCAATCAGGCGCAGATTGTCGAGAACCACCCAGCCGGCCGTCGGCAACGCCAGGGCAACGCCAATGACAATCAATGACAAGGTGGTGTTGAGCGGAGAGGATGCCAGACGGTGCAGTGCATTCTTCAACGCCGCGTAGTGCTGCGAAAGAAAGGCGTTCATGCGTCATCTCCGATCAGGCGACCGCGTTCCAGACGCATCACGCGTGGCGAACAACGCGCCATCCATTGCGGGTCGTGCGTGGCGATCACCAGCGTGACGCCGACCTGATGGAAGGAACGAAAAATATCCAGAATGGTGCTCGCAGATTCGCTGTCCAGATTGGCCGTCGGCTCGTCGGCAAGCAGGATGGCCGGGCGGTTGACCACGGCGCGTGCGATGGCCAGCCGCTGCTGCTCGCCACCGGACAGGGCAATCGGCCGCGCCCGTTCGCGATCAAGCAAGCCAACCTTGTCCAGCGCCGCGCGCGCACGGCGGTGCGCTTCGCGTGTCGGCAATCCGGTGATGGCCAACGGCAGCAGCACGTTGTCGAACACGCTGCGATCAAACAAAAGTTTCTGATCCTGGAAGATCAGCCCGAAATTGCGGCGCAGATAAGGAATGGCCTTGCGCCGCAAGGCGGCAATATTCTGGCCGTTGACCACGATGCTGCCCGAAGTCGGACGCTCGATGGCCGCCAGCAGGCGAAACAAGGTCGACTTGCCCGCTCCGGAATGCCCGGTGATGAACACCATCTCGCCATCGCCGATTTCAAAGCTGACGTCCTTCAAGGCTTCAAGCCCGTGTGGATAGCGTTTGGTGACTGCACTCGCGGAAATCATGGCGCTGAATTACCCGATAAATCAATTAACCACAAAGAACACAACGGGCACGACGAAAAGACCTGGATCCTGCCTTATTTTCATGTCCATGGTTTCCGTTGTGTTCGTTGTGCACGTTGTGGTGAAACAAATCATTCAGAAATCACTCGAAGATCGCGTCGACAAATTCACGGGCGACGAAGGGACGCAGATCGTCGATGCCTTCACCGACGCCGATGAAGCGGATGGGCTTTGGACACTGGCGGGCAATCGCCGCGATCACGCCGCCCTTGGCGGTGCCGTCGAGCTTGGTGACGACAAGGCCGGTAACGTTGATCGACTTGTCGAAGGCCTTGACTTGCGCCAGCGCGTTCTGCCCGAAGTTGGCGTCGAGCACCAGCAGCGTTTCGTGCGGGCCGGCCGGGTCGGCCTTCTGGATGACGCGCCGCACCTTGGCAATTTCTTCCATCAGGTGCAGTTGCGTCGGCAGTCGGCCGGCGGTATCGGCCAGCACGATGTCGATGCCGCGCGCCTTCGCGGCCGAAATGGCGTCGAAGATGACCGCCGCCGGATCGCCGGATTCCTGCGAGATGACCGTCACGTTGTTGCGTTCGCCCCAGGTCTGCAGTTGCTCGCGCGCCGCAGCGCGGAAGGTGTCGCCGGCGGCGAGCAGCACGGACAGACCCTGCGCCTGGAAGTGCTTGGCCAGCTTGCCGATCGACGTCGTCTTGCCCGCGCCGTTGACCCCGGCAATCATGATGATATACGGGCGATGCGTCGATACGTCGAGCGGCTGTTCGAGCGGCAGCAGCAGGTCATGCAACGCATCGGCCAACGCTTTCTGAATACCCTCCGGCGTTTCGATCCGGTCACGCTTGGTGCGTGCCTTGAGTTCTTCGAGCAAGTGATAGGTCGCTTCCAGACCGACATCGCTGGTCAGCAGCAGGCTTTCCAGTTCCTCGAGCAGCTCTTCATCGACCTTGCCACGCGAAAAAATCGACTTGAGCCGACCGCCGAACTGCTCACGGGTGCGCGCCAGACCGGCCTTCAGTCGCTCGCGCCAGGAACTTGCTGGAACAACCGCCTCCGGCGTTGCGGCGGGCGCATCGGCGGGCTTCTTCAGGAAACCAAACATGGGGCTTTCGTGTCTGTGAAATGTTCGGAGAGGGCGGCGATCGGGGTAAGATGCGCTCGCCAATGACTTTCACCGCGATTTTATCAGAAGCCTCATGCACCTTATGCGTCAGACAAACCGATTCTTCAGTGTCGCCATCCTGCTGGTGGCCATGCTCCTTTCTTTCTCCGCATTCGCCAATCCGTTCGAGCATACGCTGGCGAACGGATTGCGCATCATCGTCAAGGAAGACCGGCGCGCGCCGACGGCCGTGCATATGGTCTGGTATCGTGCGGGCAGCATGGACGAGACGAACGGCTCTACCGGCGTCGCCCATCTGCTTGAACACATGATGTTCAAGGGCACGCCGACGATTGGCGCCGGCGAATTCAGCCGCCTGGTAGCCGCCGCGGGCGGACGCGACAACGCCTTCACCAGCCGTGATTACACCGCTTATTTCCAGCAGGTGCCGAAACAGAAGCTGGAGCAGATGATGCAGCTCGAGGCCGACCGCATGCGCCACCTGACGCTCGATCCGAAAGAGTTCGAGCAGGAAATCAGAGTGGTCATGGAGGAACGCCGCCTGCGCACTGAAGATCAGCCACAAGCGATGCTTTTCGAACAGCTCGGAGCGACGGCTCTACTGGCGCACCCGTACCGCGTGCCGGTCATCGGGTGGATGAACGATCTGGAAAACATGACGGTTCAGGACGCGCGTGACTGGTACGAACGCTGGTATGTGCCGAACAACGCTTATGTCGTGATTGTCGGCGATGTCGAGCATCAGGAAGTTTTTCGCATGGCCGAAAAATACTACGGCCCACTGACTGCACGCCCGGTTCCCTCGCGCAAGCCGCAGGATGAGCCACTCCAGTCCGGCATCCGCCGCCTGACGGTAAAGGCACCGGCCGAATTACCGGTAGTGCTGATGGCCTACAAGGTGCCTGTCATCCGCGATGCCGGGAAGGACATCGATCCGTACGCCTTAGACATGCTTGCAGCGATTCTCGACGGGCACGAAGCCGCGCGGTTTTCCAAAAACCTGGTGCGCGAAAAGCGCCTGGCAGTCTCCGCTGGCGCCGGCTACGATACTACCGCCCGCGGCCCGGGCTTGTTCTACGTGCAGGGCTCACCGAGCGAAGGACGCACGCGCGCGGAACTGGAGGCGGGCTTCCGCGCCGAGATCGCGCGTATCGTCAAGGACGGCGTGAGTGAGGAGGAGTTGGCGCGTGCCAAAGCGCAACTGGTTGCCGGCCAGGTTTACAAGCTCGATTCCATGTTCGCGCAAGCCATGGAAATCGGCCAGCTTGAAGCGGTCGGTATCCCCTATACGGCGGACAAGCGGATGATCGAGAAACTGCAGGCAGTCACTGCATCAGACGTCCAGTCCGTTGCGGCACGCTATCTGGTCGATGATCGACTGACCGTCGCCGAGCTGGACCCGCAATCTCTGCCAGCACCAACTCCCCGGCCCTCGGCCACGCCCCGTCATTGAATGATTTGTCGATACAACCCATGAATTCCATACGTCTGTTGAGCGCCCTATGCTTCGTGGTTGCCAGCCAGTGGGCAACCGCCGGTCCGAAAATCGAACACTGGGTCACTCCCTCCGGCACCCGCGTTTACTTTGTCGAAAACCATGCCCTACCGATGCTCGACGTGCAGGTCGACTTTTCCGCCGGGACATCCCGCGATCCGGACAACAAGGCCGGGCTGGCATCGCTGACACATGCCCTGCTCGACCTGGGCGTTGAAGGACTGGACGAAACACAGATTGCCAACCGGCTGGCCGACGTGGGCGCGCAGATTTCCGGCGGCGTCGACATGGATCGTGCTTCAGTCAGTTTGCGCACGCTATCGTCCCGAGACAAGCGCGAACCTGCCCTGGAGATCTTCCGGGCCGTGCTGTCCGCCCCGAAATTCACGGCCGGCATCTTCGAACGTGAAAGGGCGCGAAAACTGGCTGCCTTGAAGGAATCGCTCACTCGCCCGGATGCCATTGCCAGCAGGGCGTTCTGGGCCGCCATGTATCCGGACCACGCGTACGGACGCTCCGCCACACCCCAGTCAGTCGAGGCCATCAGACACGCCGACCTGTCCGTTTTCTATCGCGACCATTACACCGCCAGAAACTCCGCCGTGACAATCGTCGGTGATCTCTCCCGCAACGAAGCCGAAACCATCGCCCGGCAATTGACAGCCAACCTGCCCGGCGGTACTGGTGGCCCGGCTTCCGGTGCGGTCCAATTGCCGCCTGCGGGCGAGCAGCGCATCGCCCATCCGGCAGCTCAGGCGCATGTTTTGATCGGTATGCCGGCACTGCAACGTGGCGACCCGGACTTTTTTGCCCTGCAGGTCGGAAATTACACGCTGGGAGGCGGCGGCTTCGTTTCGCGCCTGATGCGCGAAGTGCGCGAAAAGAGAGGTTTCGCCTACAGCGTCTATAGCTATTTCATGCCCCTGGTGCAGCCCGGCCCCTTCCAGATCGGCCTGCAGACGAAGAAGGAACAGGCCGACGAAGCCCTGCAAGTTGCGCGCGACGTGCTCGGCCGGTTCCTCGCCGAAGGACCGAGCGAGGAGGAATTGCAGGCGGCCAAGCAAAATATCATGGGCGGCTTCCCGCTGCGCCTGGACAGCAACCGCAAGATTCTCGACAACGTCGCGGTGATCGGTTTCTACGGCTTGCCCCTCGATTACCTCGACACCTATATCGGCAACGTCGAGAAAGTAACGGCCGAGAATGTCCGCGCCGCCTTTTCCCGGCATGTGAAACCGGAAAATCTGGTAACCATCGTCGTGGGCGGCGAGTGAGACAATAAGGGCACTCACAACTCAGACATAGTGTACGCAGCGCACACGGCGGCACGGAGAAAAACGACAAAACTCTTCTTTTCGTTGTGCCCGCCGTGTTCGCCGTGCTTGGAAGCAGGATTTTAATGAATACAGTACGCATCATCGGCGGCGAATGGCGCCGCCGGGTCTTGCGCTTTCCCGATGCGGAAGGCTTGCGCCCGACGCCGGACCGTGTCCGGGAAACATTGTTCAACTGGCTCGGGCAGGATCTGTCGGGGCTGACCTGTCTCGATCTGTTCGCCGGCAGCGGCGCGCTGGGCTTCGAAGCCGCCTCGCGCGGTGCCGAGCGGGTCGTCATGGTCGAGCAATCCGCCAGGGTTGCTGCTGCGCTCAAGGACAACGCGCGTCTACTGGGAGCCGCGGACCGACTGGAGATTGTGCACGCGGATGCGGTAAAATTCGCGGCCTCGCTGAGTTCAACCGATGTACGATTCGATGTGTTGTTTCTCGACCCCCCTTACAAGAAAGGCTGGATCGAGCGTCTGGCGCCGCTGCTTCCTCAGTTCATGGCCGACGACGGGGTACTTTATGTCGAAGCGGAATCGGCGCTGGAATCTTGCGGCCACTGGACAACGGTACGCAACGGAAGAGCGGGACAGGTCTTTTATCACTTGATGCAAAGCGGTGAGCCAGATGACGCTCAATAGACGGGTAGCAATTTATGCCGGCACCTTCGACCCCCTGACACGGGGGCATGAGGATCTTGTGCGCCGCGCGGTTCACCTCTTCGACCATGTCATTGTAGCCATTGCCGCCAGCCGTTCGAAACGTCCCTTCTTTGCTCTGGAGGAGCGTGTCGAGATGGCCCGGCAAGTCCTGGAACGCTTTCCGAATGCCGAAGTCACGAGCTTCGACGGACTGCTCATGGACTTCCTGCACCAGCGGGGAGCCAAGATCATTCTGCGCGGCTTGCGCGCTGCATCGGATTTCGAATTCGAATTCCAGATGGCCGGCATGAACCGCAACCTGTACCCCGAAGTCGAAACCGTATTCCTCACTCCCAGCGAGAAATACATGTTCATTTCGGCGACAATGGTGCGTGAAATCGCCATACTGGGAGGCGATGTGAGCAAGTTCGTCCACCCCGCGATCAGCGAGCGGCTGAAACAGAAAGTAGCCGAAACTCAATAATGCCCTGAAGGAAAAACCATGTCTTTGATTATCAGCGATGAATGCATCAATTGCGACGTTTGCGAGCCCGAATGCCCGAACGAAGCCATCTCCCAGGGGGACGAAATCTATGTGATCGACCCCGGCAAGTGCACCGAATGTATCGGTCACTACGATACGCCGCAATGCGTCGAGGTCTGCCCGGTTGATTGCATCTCCAAGGATGCTGCGCATCCGGAAAACAACGACCAGCTCTGGGCAAAGTACGAGCAGCTGACAGGCAACAAGCGCGCCGGCTGAGGCATCCCGGAAACGGAAACGCCGTCGCGCTCGGAGCGACGGCGTTTTTTCTTGCCTGGTCTGGCCTGGAGCCAGATCAGGCCGCGTTGCGCAGGCTGCGCTCTCCGAGTTGCTGGTTCAGTACTTCCTGCACATCCTGCCCGGCCTTCTCGATGGCGCGTATCTGATCGAGCAGCGTGTTTTCGACATGCAACAGTTCATTGATGCGTTCTTCGAGCGTGTCGGTGGCCTGGTGAATGCGCTTGATGCTTTCCAGCCGGCGCTTGAGCTGGATCTGGTGCTCCCTGACCTGCGTTTCCATCGGAGCCATGATGGCCTTGAGCCAGGATTCGGCATCCCGGTTGGCCTGCTCAAAGACTTTCCTGACCTGATGCGCCACTTCATCGAAGAAGCGTTGCGTAACCTTGTGCTTTTCATGCACCATCAACTGATAAACCGTGTTCAGGTGAGTGTCGCACCACTGCTCCAGGCGATCTATTTCCTTGCCATACCGGTTCAATGAAAAGCCCGCCGGATTGCTCAGTTTGAGGCCGTGCTCGATGACGAATTTCTTGTGGATGGCCTCCATCATGCTGAGGATCTCGGCAACCTCCTCGTCCGATTCATGCAAGCTCCCGCGCGCCTCCCTGAAGTAGTTCTTCATGGCCTCGGACAAGGTTCGTGAGAAGGTCGCTTCAGTCATCGCCTTGCGCGTCGATGAGGTCAGCGAACGCAGCGCGGGAATTCCGAGATGGGCGAACAACTTATTGGTCAATTGCGAGAAGACGCTGCGCACGGCATAGAAGCGCTGCAAGCCGGTTTCGAACTCCTCCTTCTCGATCTTGACCTTGCCCATCATGTATTCGACGACGCCCTTGTTCTTGCCGCGCAGCTCGGTCAGTTCTCCAAGCTGCTCGCGCAAGCCCGACAGTCGCGAGTCAAGCAGGCCGTGCATGCGCATGTAGATGTCGGCAAATTCGGCATCGGTATTCTCGTGCACGATGTCCTGTTTGGCCGGAATAAGCTCTTCCGACAGCGCCTGTTCCAGCGCGGGCAAACGGCTGCGCTGAAGCAGTCCGGCGTCATCGTTGATTCGCGCCACCAAGCCCTTCTGGGCGGAAACGGGGAAGATCTGGCTGCTCGGCAGGCCCAGGGTCCAGGCGCAACTCTGTACCTGTTTGTCGATCTCGGCATTGATCTCGTCATCCGGCTTGAGCTCGTCCCACAGCCCGTCGATCTTGTTCAGCACGACGATCCGTCCCTTGTTGCTGCCGCCTTGGGTGCCGATATGCTCGTTCCAGATAGCCAGATCGGACTGCGTAACGCCGGTATCGGCCGCCAGGATGAACAGGATGGCATGCGCATGGGGCAGCAGCGACAAGGTCAGCTCGGGCTCCGCGCCAATGGCGTTGAGTCCCGGCGTGTCGAGTATGACCAGCCCCTGCTGCAGAAGCGGATGCGGATAATTGATCACGGCATGCCGCCAGCGCGGGATCTCGACCTGATCCTCCTCGGTGATATTGATGATCCCGGCTTCGTCGTTCTCCAGAGGGAAGCCGAGCCGGACGGCCGTTTGCCGCGCAACGTGACGCACCTCGCTGACCGAGCGCAGGGCTTCCTGCATGGATTCCGGCGAGTCCGGGTCCAGCGGAATCACTTTCCAGGCATCGGGAAGCAATTTGTAGTCGCTGATGCTGGTATTGCTCTCTCGAGTCTCGATGGGAAGCAGTTCGATGCACGCCGGCTTGCCGGCGTCGTACATCAGTTCGGTCGGACACATCGTCGTGCGGCCGGCCGTCGACGGCAGCATCCGGCTGCCGTAATAGGCGAAGAAAATCGCGTTGATCAGCTCCGACTTGCCGCGGGAGAATTCAGCGACAAAAGCCACATGCAGGCGATCTTCGCGCAGTTTCTCGAGCAGCCTGTCGATTCGCTGATCGGTCTGGGCATCGCACAGTTCGTTATCGGACAGCCACTTGCGGAAATCGGACAGGCTGCCGGAAAGCCGGTTACGCCAGTCGTTGTAGGCAGCAAACTGTTGGGCAAGCGTCATGGCCGATTCCAGAAGAATAAATAGTTGCCGGCAACTCTATCACATTCGCTTCTGCAATCAACAAGATGGAGTTTTCGCAGCAGTCCTGTCAGCGCTGGCATTGCGGGCAATAAAAGGTGGTGCGGCCGGCCTGGCGCACGGCACGTATCGGTGTTCCGCAGGACCGGCAGGGCTGTCCCTGGCGTCCATAGACCGCGCAGGCGATCTGGAAGCTTCCTGCTCCGCCGTCGCTATGCACATAATCACGCACGCTGCTGCCGCCGGCTGCGATCGCCTCCTCCAGGGTGGCACGGATGGCTGCCGCCAGTTTCCGGTAACGCTCGAGACCGATGCGACTGGCGGCTCGCAGCGGGGAGATGCCTGCGCGAAACAGGCTTTCCGCCGCATAGATGTTGCCGATACCGACCACCAGATGGCTATCCATCAGCAACGGCTTGATCGGCGCATTCCGCTTTCTTGTCACGGTGTACAGCCAATTGCCGTCGAATTGTGCCGACAACGGTTCGATGCCCAGCACAGCAATTGCCGGATGGTTCTCGACCTGACTGCCCGTGTGCCACAGCACCGTACCAAAACGACGTGGATCGCGCAGGCGCAGCGTCGTTCGGCCAAAGACCAGATCGAAATGATCATGCTTCTGCGCAGGTGTTCCGGAAGGCACCAGACGAAGACTGCCGGACATGCCCAGATGCAGGATCAGCCAGCCGCCGCCACGATCATTCTCACAGTCGAACAACAGGTATTTCCCGCGGCGGTATATGGCGACCACTTCCCGGCCGGACAGCCGTTCCGGAAGATCGGATTGAATCGCATGCCGCAGGCGCGGCGTCCGAAAAACCGCCTCGACGATGCGCTGTCCTGGCAGATGGGGCAACAACCCCAAGCGGCTGACTTCGACTTCAGGAAGTTCCGGCATTGCTGCTATTGGCAAAAGTCCATAACATGAGCAAACCATTATGGCGCAAATAGCTCTAACATGCTTCGAGTTGGCCGAATCACACCAGAATCCATGAAACATATCCGTCGCACGCTTTTCCTGACCTCGCTTGCTCTGATTTCCGGATGGCCGGCCCAGGCAGCTGAACCCAATCCATCAACAGGGAAAGCGCCTGCGGCGACACGCGAAATCAGGCGCCCGCCCGCAGCATCGACAGGTCAGGCGGCATCGGGAACTCAGGGCCAGCTTTCCACAGGACAACTGGTTTACCAGGTGCTGCTCGCGGAAATTGCCCTGCAACGCGGCGAGCTTGAATTGGCCACCCGGGCCTACGCCAACCTGGCTTTGCGTTCGCGCGACCCGAAGATTCTGGAACGCACGATCGAGGTTGCAGGTTTAGCGCGGCGTTTCGACCTCGCTCTGGAGACTGCCCGCCTGTGGCTCGACGTGGAACCGGGGTCGCTGCAGGCGCAAAGAATGATGGTCAGCATGCTGATTCTCTCCAACCGGCTGGATGAACTGGCTCCATCGCTCGTGCGCATGCTGGAAAGCGACAAGAATGCACTCGGCGAAAATCTGCTCGGCCTGAACCGGATGTTTGCCCGTCATAACGACCGCCAGGCAGTTTTCCGGCTGATCGAAAAGGTCTGCCAGCCTTTTATCGGAATTGCCGAGGCACACTATGCCATTGCTTTCGCCGCAAACTCGGCCGGACTGCGCGAACGCGCCTTGACCGAAATCAAGCGTGCCCTGGAGCTGCGTGCCGACTGGGAAATGGCTGCTTTCCTGCAAGCGCAACTGATGATGCGCGAATCGCCGGGGGAGGCCATCATCTTCCTGCAAGGCTTCCTTGAGCGTAACCCGCAGGCGCGCGAGGTTCAGTTGTTGCTGGCCCGCGCCCTGGTCGGCGAGCGCCGCTACGGCGAGGCGAAGCACCACTTCGAGCAGTTACTGCAGGCTTATCCTGACAACCCGGAAGTGGTCTATCCGGTCGCCATTCTGGCGCTGCAGCAGAATGACAAGACGCTGGCCGAAACCCAGCTCAAGCATCTGCTCACCCTTAAGGTTCAGGACAAGAACCCCGCGTACTACTACCTTGGTCAGCTCGCCGAAGATGCCCAACGAACCGAAGAAGCGCTCGATCGATATACCCAGGTGCTTTCCGGAGAACACTATCTGCCCGCGCAAATGCGCCGGGCCCGCCTGCTGGCCGGACAGGGAAAAATGGAACAGGCCAGCGCAGTGCTCCGGAAGGCCAAGACCGAAAAAGAGGAAGAGCGCGTTCTGATGTCGGTTACCGAAGCCGGGCTGCTACGCGAAGCCAACCGCACGCAGGAAGCCTTCGACCTGCTGGAGAGTCTGCTCGCAGAACAGCCGGAACAGCCGGACCTGATCTACGAAACGGCACTCCTGGCAGAACGGCTTGGGCAGCTGGAACTGATGGAAACCCGACTGCGCCGGCTGATCGAATTGCGCCCGCAAAACCCGCAGGCCTATAACGCCCTGGGTTACGCGTTCGCCGACCGCAACGAACGCCTGGCGGAAGCCTACTCCCTGATCGAAACAGCGCTCAAACTGGCGCCGGACGATGGGTTCATTCTCGACAGCATGGGTTGGGTTCTCTTCCGCAAGGGGGATTTCTCCGGAGCACTGGCCCATCTTGAACGCGCCTATGTCAAACGCGATGATCCGGAGATCGCAGCCCATCTGGGCGAAGTTCTATGGGCCATGGGGCGCAAGGAAGACGCCCGGCACATCCTGCTCGAAGCGCAAAAGAAGCACCCGGGCAACGAAATTTTGTCCGCAACGATCCGCAAGCTCGTACCCTGAACCCTGACACATGCACCCATCCATGCTGCGGACATTGTTGCACCGCGTGATGTCCTGTCTTGCCGTGCTGCTGTTCGCCGGCTGCGCCACTCTTCCTGCCCCGACGGATAAAGCACTCCTGTCACACCGGTCGCTCGATGAATTTGCGCTTGAAGGACGCTTTTCCCTGCGCCAGGGAGACAAGAACCATTCCGGACGCCTAAGCTGGAGGCATTCGGCAACGCGCGACGACCTCTTGCTGGCTTCGCCATTCGGCCAGGGAATCGCGGAAATTACCGTCAATCTCCATGCAGCAACGCTGACCACCAGCGACGGCAAGACCTATTCAGCTGCCGAAGCGCGGACACTGACCGAACAGGTGCTGGGCTACGCACTGCCGCTCGACCTGCTGACCGACTGGGTGCGCGGACGCAGCACTCCTGCCGATGTCGTCGAGCGCGACGCCTTCCGACGTCCGTTGCGGCTGCAACACCTGGACTGGCGAATCGAATTCGTCTACGACAACGATGATCCGGCCGCGCCACCCGGCCGTTTGTTTGCCGAGCGACCGGGCGAATTCGAGTTGCGCCTGCGCATCGACGAATGGAACGCCCTTGTCCGTCAGAAGGAACAGCCGTGAACAACAATGATCGCTGGACATGGGACAGCGCCTATCCGGCTCCGGCCAAGCTCAATCTCTTCCTGCATGTGGTCGGCCGCCGCGCTGACGGCTACCACCTGCTGCAGACCCTTTTCCGTTTCGTTGAACACGGCGACACCCTGCGTTTTTCAAGACGCGATGACGGAGAAATCGGCCTGAAGCGCCCGCTGCCTGGCCTCCCTCCGGAAACCGACCTGACCGTGCGCGCTGCACGTCTGCTGCAGGAAGCAAGCGGCTGCCGGCAAGGCGTGGAAATCACCCTCGACAAGCGGCTGCCGATGGGCGGCGGACTGGGGGGAGGAAGTTCGGACGCGGCAACGGTACTGCTCGCGCTCAACCACCTCTGGCAGCTTGGCCTGCCGCGTCAGCACCTGCAGGAAATCGGACTGGCGCTGGGCGCCGATGTGCCGGTCTTCGTCTTCGGGTTGAACGCTTTCGCCGAAGGGGTTGGCGAAGAACTTTGCGCCATCGACCTGCCGGCAAGCTGGTACGTGGTACTCGAACCGCCGGTACAGGTTCCCACCGCCGAGATTTTTCGTTCCGACAGTCTCAAGCGCGACACCCCGCCGATCCCCTCCACAGCCTGGACCCCGGGTTTCGGCACCAACGATCTGGAAGCCGTTGCCATGGGGCTTTATCCTTCCATCGCGGACCATCTGCGCTGGCTGTCGAACTTTGCCGAAGCGCGCATGAGCGGCTCCGGCGCCTGCGTGTTTGCCGAGTTCGAGCGAAAGGAAGACGCGCTTTCGGTCATCTCGCAAATTCCCGCCGGCATGCGCGGATGGATGACCACGGGCCTGCAGGAGCATCCGCTTCGGAGGCTGTGCATCTGAGCCGGATCGCAGGCACGGCAATCGGCCGCCTGCACGGGTACAATGAGGGTCTGTCCATTTACCGAAGCAGGTCAGCGCTGATGATTGGCAATCTGTTTATCGTCGCGGCTCCGTCGGGAGCCGGGAAAACGACGCTGGTGCGTCTCCTGCTGGAGAACGATCCCCTGATCAGCGTGTCCATATCAAGTACGACACGCCCTCCGCGCCCCGGCGAGGAAAACGGACGAGAATATCATTTCATCGACGTTCCCGCGTTCCTCGACATGGTCAAGCGCGGAGAATTCCTCGAATGGGCCGAGGTACACGGAAACTATTACGGAACATCGAAAAAGTGGATTGAAGCGGAGATGACCTCGGGGCGGGACGTGTTGCTGGAGATCGACTGGCAGGGAGCACAACAGGTGCGCAAGCAGTTTCCGCAAGCCATCGGAGTATTCGTCCTGCCGCCGTCGATGGAGGTATTGAAGGCCAGGCTTTCAGACAGGGGAACGGACTCGGCCGAGGTCATTGCACGCAGGATTGCTGCGGCGCATGACGAGATGCGGCATGTGGACGAATTCGACTATGTTATTATCAACGACGATCTGCAGCAGGCTCTGGACAATCTACGATCGATTGTCAGCGCATCCCGGCTGCACTACGCAAACCAGCGCCAGCGGCACGCCTCGCTGTTCGCTACACTGTTCTGATTGGGGAAAAAATGGCACGAGTTACCGTGGACGATTGTCTGAACTGCATTCCAAACCGTTTCCAGATGACCCTGGCAGCGACCTATCGCGCACGCCAGATTACTGCCGGCGCATCGCCCATGCTGGACGACGACCGCGACAAACCGACCGTAATTGCCCTGCGCGAACTTGCGCAAGGCCTGTATGGACTGGAAGTTCTCAACCGCGGACACGCCTGACCATCCAGAAGGCTGCGTGGTGAACCATCGTGAGTTACAGCGCCCCGGCCGAATCCACCGCTGCAGACCCTCCCGGGAAAACCGGGAGGAAGAAACTCCCGGCCAAATACGAGTTTGAGGATCCGGCCTACCGGGTTTTCATCGATTCCCTGAGCTACCTACAGCCAGACGAGATTGCCCTCGTCTGCGAAGCCTATCGTTTCAGCAACGAGGCCCACCACGGCCAGACGCGGCTTTCCGGGGAACCCTACATCACGCACCCGCTGGCGGTGGCCGGCGCGCTTGCCGAATGGCGCATGGACGCACAGGCCATAGTCGCCGCGCTGCTGCATGACGTGATGGAAGACACGACGGTTTCCAAAGCGCAGATCACCGAACACTTCGGCAAGCAGGTAGCCGACCTGGTCGATGGGCTGTCGAAGCTGGACAAGCTCGAATTTCAGTCCTATCAGGACGCGCAGGCGGAAAATTTCCGCAAGATGATGATGGCCATGGCCAGCGATCTGCGCATCGTGCTGATCAAGCTGGCCGACCGGCGTCACAACCTGCAGACGATGGCTCCCATCCGGCCCGAAAAGCGCAGGAGGATTGCCTACGAGACCCTGGAAATCTATGCGCCGATCGCTACCCGTCTGGGGCTGAACAACATTTCAAGGCAGTTGCAGGATCTTTCCTTCAAGCACATCCATCCGTTGCGCTTCAAGGTATTGACCAAGGCGCTGAAGACCGTGCGCGGAAACCGGCGTGAACTGCTGACCAAGATTCTTGAGGGCATCCATAGCAAACTGAAGGAAGCGCATATCGAAGCCGGTGTTTTCGGACGGGAGAAGAGCCTGTATTCGATCTACCGCAAGATGGTCGAGAAGCACCTCAGCTTCTCCCAGGTACTCGATATCTATGGCTTTCGCATCATCGTCAAGGACATCCCGACCTGTTATCTCACGTTGGGCGCCCTGCATGCACGCTTCAAGCCGGTTCCCGGAAAGTTCAAGGACTATATCGCCATTCCCAAGGTGAATGGCTATCAATCCCTGCATACCACCCTGATCGGCCCCTACGGCACCCCGATTGAAATACAGATCCGCACCCAGGCCATGCACCACCTAGCCGAGGAAGGCATCGCCTCGCACTGGCTGTACAAGGACAGCGAGGAAAGCGGCGCCGACCTGCAGGACAAGACGCATGTCTGGCTGCAGTCCCTGCTCGAATTGCAGAGCACGACGGGCGACTCTTCGGAATTCTTGGAGCATGTCAAGGTAGACCTTTTCCCCGACGAAGTTTATGTATTCACTCCGAAAGGGAAAATCCTGGCCTTGCCGCGCGGAGCGACGGTCATCGATTTTGCCTATGCCGTACATACCGATATCGGGCACCGCTGCGTCGCGGCCAAGATCGACCATGAGCTTATCCCCCTTTCTGCCGAACTGGCCAACGGCAATCAGGTAGAAATCATCACGGCGCCCTATGCCAATCCGAACCCCGCCTGGCTGGGTTACGTCAAGACGAGCCGCGCGCGCAGCCGGATCCGCCAATTTCTGCGCGGCATCCAGCAGGACAGTGCAAGCACGCTGGGCGAGAAAATGCTGAACCAGGAATTGCAGGCGCTGGGCATTCTCTCTCCGGAAATTCCCGCCGCGGCCTGGGATCGCATCCTGCAGGAATGCGGCAAAAAAACACGCAGGGAACTGTTTTCCGATCTTGGACTGGGCCGCAGCCTAGCCGCCGTCGTTGCCCGGCGGCTGGCCGAGCATGATGCGGTACCGCAAACTGCAGCAGCGAATGCCTCGACCCCCTTGCTCATCCGCGGCACCGAAGGCATGGCCATCCAGCTGGCTTCGTGTTGTCAGCCAATTCCCGGGGATCCGATCATCGGCCTGCTGCGCAAGGATCAGGGCATGCGCATTCACACCCACTCCTGCCCGGAAGTCAGGAAATCGCGCAGCTCCGAACCGCAGAACTGGATCCATGTGGACTGGGAACCCGATCCGGGACAATTTTTCGACGTACGCATCAAGGTGACGGCCAAAAATGCCTGTGGTGTTCTCGGCCACATCGCCAGCAGTATTGCCCAGTCCGGCGTCAACATCGACTATGTGAACATGGACCGGAAAAATCCGGGGCTGTTTACCGATATCCGTTTTTTGATTCAGGTTTCGGGGCGCACCCATCTCGCGCTGGTCATGCGCGGATTGCGGCGTATTCCGGAAGTAGTGCGTATTGTTCGTGAACAGGAGTTGTCTTGAAAGTTTTGATTCTTGGCGCCGGAGTCGTTGGCGTCAGCAGTGCCTGGTATCTTGCCCAAGCCGGTCACCAAGTGACCCTCGTCGACCGCCAGCCCGCCGCCGGACTGGAAACCAGTTTTGCCAATGGCGGCCAGATTTCCGTTTCACACGCTGAACCCTGGTCCAATCCGCATGCGCCGCTGCGCGCCTTGTCCTGGATGGGGCGTGAGGACGCGCCCCTGCTTTTCCGCCTGCGCTGTGACCGGGCGTTGTTCGACTGGAGCTGGCGTTTTCTGCGCGAATGCACGCCTGCGCGTACGCGCAGAAACATCGAGGACATCGTGCGCCTGGCGCTGTACAGCCGGGACCAGCTGAAAATCCTGCGTGACGAAACAGGTATCGAATACGACCATCTCGAACGCGGCATTCTGCACGTCTATACCGATCAGAAAGAATTCGAAGCAGCGATCGAGGCCTCGCGCATCATGCGTGAATTCGGCTGCGAACGCTATCCGGTGGACGCCGACAAATGCGTCGAAATCGAGCCCGCATTGAAACCCTCCCGCCCTCTCCTGGTGGGGGGCGACTACACGGCCGCCGATGAATCCGGAGATGCAAAAAAATTCACCCAGAACCTGGCCGCGCTTTGCCGCGATAAGGGGGTTGATCTTCGTTACGACACCCTGGTCGAGAAGCTGAACCTGGCCGGCGGACGCATCGATGGTGCATTGGTGCGCACGGCATCCGGACATGACGTATTGAAGGCCGATGCCTATGTGGTCGCGCTGGGCAGCTATACCCCGCTGCTGCTGCGTCCACTGGGCATTCGACTTCCGGTTTACCCCGCCAAGGGTTATTCGGCAACGATACCGCTCTCCGATGAGAGCGTCGCCCCCAGCGTGGCCATGACCGACGACGGTCACAAGATCGTCTTTTCCCGCCTGGGGCAACGTTTGCGCGTCGCCGGCACAGCCGAATTCAACGGCTACAACACCGAGCTCAACGCGGTGCGGTGCCAGGCGCTCATCACGCGCACGCACCAGTTGTTTCCCGAACTCCGTCCGGCGGGCGAACCGGAGTTCTGGTGCGGACTGCGCCCCTCGACGCCGTCGAACGTGCCTTTCATCGGCCCGGCAAGACTGCCCAACCTGTATCTCAATACCGGACACGGAACGCTCGGCTGGACCATGGCCTGCGGATCCGGCCGCGTTCTTGCCGACATTGTCAGCGGCAAGAAACCCGAAGTCGACTTACGTAGTTTCTAAGCGTCAATGCTGATCGACACGCACTGTCATCTCGACGCTGCGGAATTCGACAGCGACCGGGACGATGTTGTGCAGGCGGCGATCGCAAGTGGAGTCGGAGCAATCATTGTTCCTGCGATATCTCCGGACAATTTCGCGGCAGTACGCACATGTTGTGCACGTTATGCCGCCTGCTTTCCGGCATACGGCGTCCACCCCATGTACCTTGACGCCGTCGAAAATGCTGCGTTGGAACAGTTGCGTGCATGCCTTGAAGTTGAGATGAATGGTCAGCATCCCCCCGTCGCGGTGGGCGAAATCGGTCTGGATTTCTACGTTCCCGGATTCGATGCGGCGCGGCAGGAGTGGTTTTTCGTCGAACAGCTGAAAATCGCACGCGATTCTGATCTGCCCGTTCTGCTGCATGTGCGCAGGGCTGTCGATCATGTCCTCAAATGCTTGCGCCGCATCGGTGTTCGCGGCGGCATCGCCCATGCCTTCAACGGCAGCAGGCAACAAGCTGACGAGTTCCTGCGCCTCGGGTTCAAGCTGGGGTTCGGCGGCGCCATGACGCATCCGGGTTCGACGCGCATCCGACAGCTTGCATCCACCCTGCCGCTGGAAGCCATCGTTCTCGAAACCGATGCGCCGGATATCCCTCCTGCCTGGCTCAATGGGGGGCGCAATTCGCCTGGGGAACTCGCTCAGATAGCCGAAACCTTATCGGAGCTGCGCGGCATTCCGCGCACCGAGATTGAAGCGCTCACGTCCAGCAACGCACGCGCACTCTTTGCACGGCAGCTTCCTCCTGAAACCCGATAGTTTCCAGAGCCAACTCCTGGAAAGCACGCACTCATCGGAAAAGGAAAAGGCTTGCGGCGCCTGCGCTCAAAACCTGTAGCCTAATAAGACAGACTGTCTTTCTGAAAGTTGCTGCAGCGCCAAAAAAACGCCATAATTCCGCCTCGTTTCAAGCATTAACCAACACCAGCATCTACTCTGGCTGGATCTGGTTACGCTGGTCGAAGCAAAGTTCGCGTAAAGCGAGAAAGGATTGGGCGTGGAAATCTATAAGGCAGATGTAGTAATCGTGGGGGGAGGCGGAGCCGGCTTGCGTGCAGCGATCGAAGTCGCCGAATCCGATCCGTCATTGAAGATCGCACTGGTCTCCAAGGTTTACCCGATGCGCAGCCACACCGTGGCCGCTGAAGGCGGTGCGGCCGGAGTCAAGAAACCGACAGACAGTTTCGATTACCACTTCCATGATACGGTGGGTGGTGGCGACTGGCTGTGCGAGCAGGATGTCGTCGAGTATTTCGTGCAACAGGCTCCGGTGGAACTGACCCGCCTCGAACACTGGGGATGCCCGTGGAGCCGTACAGCCGATGGCCACGTCAACGTGCGCGCCTTCGGCGGCATGAAGATCGAGCGCACCTGGTTCGCGGCCGACAAGAGCGGCTTCCATATTCTGCATACCCTGTTCCAGACCTCGATCAAGTACCCCTCGATCAAGCGCTTTGACGAATATTTCTGCGTCGACATCCTGGAAGAGGACGGCCGCGCCCAAGGCGTTGTCGCGGTTGAAATGTCGACCGGCGAATTCACCATGATCGAGGGCAAGTCGGTCATTCTCGCTACCGGCGGCGCGGGTCGCGTCTTCCGCGAAAGCACATTGGGCGGCATCGTGACCGGCGACGGCATGGCGCTTGCCTTCCGTCACGGCGTCGCGTTGCGCGACATGGAGTTCGTGCAATACCACCCGACCTGCATGCCGATCACCGGCCTGCTGTTCACCGAAGCCTGCCGCGGCGAAGGCGGTTATCTGGTCAACAAGGACGGCTACCGCTACCTGCAGGACTACGGCCTCGGCCCGCTGCAGGACAAGCCGAAGAACAAGTACATGGAACTCGGCCCGCGCGACCGCCTGAGCCAGGCCTACTGGTACGAAAAGCAGAAGGGGCGGACCATCGAGCATCCGGTACTCGGTTCGGTTGTTCACCTCGACCTGCGTCATCTCGGCGAAGCCTATCTGCGCGAACGCCTGCCGCTGATCTACGAAATGGCCGAAACTTTCATGGGCATCGACCCGGCCAAGGAACCGATTCCGGTGCGTGCCGGCGTGCACTACACGATGGGCGGCATCAAGACTGACGGTCGCTGCGAAACGTCGCTCCCGGGCCTTTTCGCCATTGGCGAGTGCTCAAGCGTCGGTATCCACGGCGCCAACCGTCTCGGCTCCAACTCGCTGACCGAGTTGCTGGTTTTCGGCAAGGTCGCCGGCGAAGAAGCCGTGAAGAAGGCGCGCTCCGAAGCTCCCGGCAATTCGGCCAGCCTGCTCAAGCAAGCCCAGGAAATCGAGCAGCGCGCCCTGTCACTCA
This sequence comes from uncultured Propionivibrio sp., assembly GCA_964563685.1. Lineage (GTDB taxonomy): Bacteria > Pseudomonadota > Gammaproteobacteria > Burkholderiales > Rhodocyclaceae > Propionivibrio. Next base: position 187,183 of record CAZLXL010000003.1, on the reverse strand, counting down.
AGACCCAGACGGGCGGCACCGAGCGCATTTCGGTTATCCGCAAGGAGATGGCGCAATCCATGGAAGACGGCTGCGGCATCTACCGCACGGAAGAAACCATGCAGCAGACCTGCGACAAGCTGGCGGAACTGCGCGAGCGCTTCAAGCACATCAGCATCGACGACAAATCCAGCGTCTGGAACACCGACTGGCTGATGGCCATCGAGCTCGACTACCAGCTTGACGTGGCACAAACCATGGCGCATTCGGCGATCAACCGCAAGGAATCCCGCGGCGCCCATCAGCGTCTGGACGGCCCGGACGGCGCTTACACCCAGCGTGACGACGTCAACTTCTTGAAGCACTCCGAAGCTTATTACGTACCGGGCAGCGCACCGCGCATCGCCTATGGCGACGTGAAGATCACCAAGTCCCCACCTGCAGCTCGCGTTTATGGCGCGGCTGGCGAAAAAGCAGACCAGGAAAGGAATGCATCCCATGTCTGAACAAAAAATCATCGAAATTGAGGTGCTGCGCTATAACCCGGAGACCGACGAAAAGCCGCACTCCGAGGTTTACAAAGTGCCGTTTAGCGACGACATGTCGGTTCTTCAGGGCGCGCAGTACATCAAGGATAACTTCGACGGTTCGCTGACCTTCCGCTGGTCCTGCCGAATGGCCATCTGCGGCAGTTGCGGCATGATGATCAACGGTATTCCGAAGCTTTCCTGCGAGACCTTCCTGCGCGATTACTATCCGAACCGCATCACTCTCGAAGCGCTGGCCCACTTCCCGATCGAGAAGGATCTGGTGGTTGACCTTTCCGGCTTCATCGAGAAGCTTGAGGCGATCCAGCCGTACATCATCCCGAAAGAGCCGCGCACGGTCGAACAGGGCGAGTACATCCAGTCGCCGGCCCAGTTCAACGAGTACATCCAGTTTACTTCCTGCATCAACTGTACGCTGTGCTATGCGGCATGTCCTCAGGTCGGTCTGAACCCGGACTTTATCGGGCCGGCCGCCATCGCTCTGGCACATCGTTACAACATGGACTCTCGCGACGGCGGTCAAGCCCAGCGCATGGAACTGTTGGCCTCGGAAGATGGCGTCTACAACTGCAGTGCCGTCGGTTACTGCTCCGAGGTGTGCCCGAAGCACGTTGATCCGGGCAATGCAGTCAATACCAACAAAATCAACGCAGCGAAGGACTACTTCCTGCGCTTCCTGTCGCCGAAAGGGGGTTCCAAGTGAGCAAGCGCAAACCTTATGTCCGTCCGATGGCCGGCTGGTGGAAGAAAAACCCCTTCTACGTCGAGTACATGGTTCACGAGGGCACTGCGCTGTTCGTCGCAGCCTACGCGATCACGCTGCTTGTCGGTCTGGTTCGCCTGGGGCAAGGACCCGAAGCTTGGGCCGGCTGGCTCGAGGCATTGAAGAGCCCGCTGTCGATCGTGTTCCATATCGCCCTGCTGGTGGCCATCGCCTACCACGCCTTCACATGGTTCAAGCTTTTCCCGCTGACCATGCCGCCCATCGTCATCAACGGCAAGCGCGTGGAACCCTGCGTGGTGGTCGGTAGCGGGTGGGCTGCCGCCATTGTGGCCGCTCTTGCACTGCTTGGTCTGGTTTGGAGGATTGCAGCATGAAGACACGTAAGCGCTCTAACGCGCCGATTTTCTGGGGTTTGTTCGGCGCTGGCGGCATGCTGGCCGCCCTGTTCGGGCCGATGCTGGTGTTCATTACCGGCCTGGCCATTCCGCTCGGTCTGTTGCTGCCGGCCGATACGATGAGCTATGCGAAGATGCAGGCGTTTGCCCAGAATTTCATCGGCAAAGGCTTCATTTTCGTGATCATTGCCCTGTTCATGTGGCACGCCATGCACCGCATCTATCACTCGCTGCATGAAATCGGTATCCATGCCGGCTTCGGCGCGAAATTGTTGTGCTACGGAGTCGCCCTGGTGGCCACCGTCATTTCCGCGGTGGTACTGCTGGGCATCGGCTTCTGATTATTCCGATTGTTCTGATTGTTGTTGCACGGTGGTTGGGTTTGGGGGATGTAAAGCGGAGAAACCGGTGAAGGCTGTGCAAAAATAGAAAAATGGCCTTCACCGAGTCCGCCCTGTCCTGAACCCGATAAAACACCCGATTCCAGATACCCTGATCCTTCCGGTCAGGGTATTTTTTTGATTCTTTTCCCTGCAGACAGCCTGACCCCGCAAACTACAGGGTTGCGCCGCGATCCCCGCGGGAGAACCCGCGCAATTCCGCATCAACGCCTTTCCCCAAGGCCATCACCTTGAACAGATCGCCCATTTCTGCCGGCGAAATCAATTTCTGGACAGCTTGCGCCTGCGGCAGGTAGCGTACCGGGTCGTCAGCTGGAATGCGGGCCAGGATATCGGTCAATCCGCAGTTCAGAAGGAAACTGGACTGCGTGGTATATCCCAGGTAGTCCAGCCCGGCCGCATGGCCGGCTTCCACGATCGAGGTGAAATCGACATGCGCGGTTATATCCTGCAAGCCGGGCAGGAAAAACGGTTCGGCGTGGGCATGGTGGCGGTAATGGCACATCAAGGTGCCGCTGCTGCGCTGGGGATGATAGAACTCGTGGCGAGGGAAACCGTAGTCGATGAGCAGCACCACCCCGCGTTCGAGGATATTTGCCCAGGACGCCGTCCAGTCCATCGCCGCCAGATTGATCTCGCTGAGATAACCCGCTGGCAGCGGATGCTCTGCCGCTATCTGCGCTGCGCACTCGCGCAGGCGCCCCTGGGCGGGCCGATCACTCCAGACAAAGACACCAGCGCTCCAGCCGACACCACGCTCAAGCAACGCGTCGGGGTCGTTTTCCTCCCCCCAGACCACCAGATGCACCGGCATGGCATCGAGCAATTCGTTGGCCAGCACCAGGCCCGAGAAACCGCCGGCAGGAAGCCGATCCAGCCAGTCGACACGCGGCAACAAATGGGGCACCCGTTCCGCCAGCGTCGCCCGTTGCCGCTCACGCAGTTCGCCGGAAAGTTCAAGGATGCGGTAACGCTCAGGAAGACTCCCGAGGAACTCCAGTTCGTGCAACGTGTCGGCCGCCAGACGCCCGGACCCCGCCCCCACCTCGATGATCTGCGGGGCGGTCAAGGACATGATTTCCTCGGCCTGGACAGCCAGCGTGCGGGCAAAGAGGGGGGTTAATTCCGGAGCGGTGACGAAGTCACCCGCCGCGCCAAACTTGTGTGCCCCCCCCGAGTAATATCCAAGCCCCGGCGTATACAGGGCCAACTCCATGAAGTGCGCGAAACTGATCCAGCCGTCGGCCATGGCAATTTCTTCGCGAATGCGCCCGACCAGCAGATCGCTGCTGCATTGTGCCTCCGCACCGGGCAGTGGAAGCGTCATGAACAACCTCCTGTGTCCGTTTCTATCCGCGTCATCCCGCCGAACTCGAACTCAAGGCGAGACCAGTCAGCCACCGGCATCCGCCGCCAAAGCCCCGACAGAACCCGCATCACCCCGGCATGGGTGACTATGGCGACCTGAGGCCGTTCAATCGAAGCGGCAAAGTCCAGGACGCGCGCCTGCAAGGCCGCCACCGATTCTCCTCCCGGCGGGGTGAAATTGAGCACATCGCCGGCCCAGGCATCGATTTCCGCCCGATCAATTGCATCCCACCGCCGTCCCTCCCAGGCACCGAAGTCGATTTCACTCAGACGCGAATCGATGCAGGCCTGTGGCGACAGGATTTCAGCCAGGCGCCGGGCGCGGGACAGCGGGCTGGAAAACACGGGGATACCGGGAGGCAACTGCGGCCGGAGCCGGCTGGCGACAAGGTGAGGCTCAAGACAATCCACATCGAGCCTGCCATAACAAATGCCCGCTTCGATCAGCGGACGCGGATGACGGATCAGGAAAACTTGCACAGCAAACCGCAGTAGAAAGCCACTTCGGAAAACTGCTGCACTGCTCCCAGGCAGTCGCCGGTGTAACCGCCAATGCGTCGTTTGAACAGACGCATCAACCAATAAGTCGCCAGCGCCAGCAAAAGCAGTCCCGGGATGAATTGCTGGGGAGGCAGCAACAATACCGGCAAGACGGCCGTGATGCCGGCAAATGCCAGATCGCGACTGCTCAACTGGTTGCTGAAGGGCTTGGCCTTGCCTTCCGGACGGACATAATCGAGCGTACGCAGAACAACCGTGGAAGCCAGTCGGGACAGGGCATGCCCGGCAATCAGTGCCACCGGAACCAGCAGCATGTCGATCTCGATCAGTGCGAAAAAGCGCACGAGCAGGAGCATGGTCATGGCCACCGACCCGAAGCTGCCGATACAGGAATCGCGCATGATGGAAAGAATTTTCTCCTTGTCCGATCCGCCGCCGAAGCCATCGACGACGTCGCCCCAGCCGTCTTCGTGCAGTGCTCCGGTAAGCAGGATGGCGGTCGCCATCGCCGCAAGCACCGCCAATGTCTTCGGCCAGAAAAAGGAAGTTACGGCAAATGCCAGCCCCGCCAGCAAGCCGATGATCAGCCCGACCGCCGGAAAATAGCGCATGGCCCGCTCCAGCGCCACGCTATCCTGCCCGAGCGTTCCGGGCACCGGCAGGCGGGTGAAGAAGCGGATCGCTCCAATGAAAGTTTCCAGTTCGGATCGTGATGACATGTCGTTCAATCAGCAGACGCTTTTACTGACACCGGCCGAGTCGAAGCTGGCCATGTCGTTCAGGAAAGCCAGCGCCGAGCAGACCAGCGGATAGGCTATCGATGCGCCCGTTCCCTCGCCCAGACGCAAACCGAGATCGAGCAGGGGCTCGCCGCCCAGATCGCGGACTTGCGCAAGGTGTCCTGGCTCTGCGGAACGGTGGCAGAAAACGCAATATTCGCGGATATTCGGCGCGATGCGCGAGGCCGCCAGCAGCGCCGAGGTAGCGATGAATCCATCGATGAGCAGGGTCATCCGGCATTCGGCGCCGGCCAGCAACGCACCGGCCATCATGGCAATCTCGAATCCTCCGAATTCGGAAAGCACGGTGATGGCATCCGCACCTTCCTTCAGGTTGGCGCGCGCCACGGCCTGCGTCAACAACTCGCGCTTGCGCGCCAGACCGGCATCGTCCAGCCCGGTACCGCGCCCCACGCAGTCAATCAGGGGCGTGCCGGTAAAGACATGGGTGAGCAGCGCAGCCGAGGCCGTATTGCCGATCCCCATCTCCCCGACTCCCATCACGTTGCACCCATCGGCGGCCAGACCGCGCACGATCTCGGCGCCTTTCTCGATGGCGGCGATGCACTGTTCCCGGGTCATGGCCGGTTCGGTCAAATAGCTGCGCGTCCCGGTCGGCGAGATCTTGGCGGCGATCATGCCGCAGCGCTTGCCGAAATCGTGGGCCACCCCGGCATCAACAATTTTCATGGCAATGCCATGCTGACGGGCAAAGACATTGGCGCCTGCACCGCCGGCCAGATAATTTTCCACCATCTGCCAGGTGACATCCTGCGGATACGCCGACAGTCCGGCCTTGGCTGCTCCGTGATCGGCGGCAAATACAAGCATGTACGGCGTGGTGAACCGGGGCGACAGCGTCTGCTGGATGCGCCCCACGCGCAGCGCTACCTTTTCCAGCAGTCCGAGAGACCCAAGCGGTTTGGTCTTGTTGTCGATCTTGTGTTGCAGTGCGGCATCGAATTCGGTGCTCAACGGTGAAATCGAGAAATTCATGGGAAAAATACGGGAGGGAAGTTTCGTGGAAGCGGCGATTATACGCCGCCGCACCCATGCTAAGCTTGCCTCCCATGAGAGAACTGATCTTTGGCGGCGCGCGTTCCGGCAAGAGCGCGCTGGCTGAAACAAAGGCTGCAGGAAGCGGATTGCATGTCATCTATGTGGCGACCGCTCAGGCGCTCGACGGCGAGATGCAGCAGCGCATTGCCCATCACAAGGCGCGACGTCCCGCATCCTGGGGCTTGGTCGAGTCGCCGCTCAATCTGGCCGCCACGTTAAAGCAACATGCCGCACCGGATACCTGCCTGCTGGTCGATTGCCTGACACTGTGGCTGTCGAACCTGCTCTTCGCAGGAGAAGCCGCCCGACAGGCCGACGCCGGAGAACCCGTCGATTGCCCCTTGCTGCGCGACGAAATCCAGGCTGTGCTCGATGTGCTACCGCAATTGCCGGGCAGGATCATCATGGTCTCCAACGAAGTGGGCTGGGGACTCGTGCCCATGGCGGCCGTCTCGCGCCTGTTCGCGGATGAACAGGGACGGCTGAATCAGCGCATCGCGTCCCTCTGCGATCAGGTCACACTGGTAGCGGCAGGATTGCCCCTGATCCTCAAGCAGGCTTCCTGAATTGCAAAGGCCGGCAGTCCATGCCGGCCTTCATGCAAAACATCAAGTGCAAGCAATCAATCGTTGCTGACGGTATAGCTCCCGTCGGCTGCATACTTCACCGTGGCATCCAGGAAATAGGCCTGAACCGGAAGTTTTTTCTCCTTGACCAGATCGTAGGCGTCGCCGCTGCGTGCGCCGCTGGAACAGAAGAATACCGTCGGCTTCCCGGTGGGCAGTTCACCCAGACGGGATTCCAGTGTGTCGAGAGGTATATTCACCGCTCCCTTGATGGTGGCCTTCTCGAAATCCTTTTTCGGGCGGACATCAACCAGAAAGATCGAGTCCGGCGCATCCCGCAGAATGCTCTGGAACGAGGCGACGGTGATCGCCGCCGGATCGCGTCCGGTCTGCACCACCGGCTTGCTCTTGCCCGCTGCGTCACCTGTCGGACCTGGCCCGTAGAGCTTGGCCCACTGCGGATAGCCCTCGGGCACCACTTTAACCTTGGTATAGCCGAGCTTGACCGCTTTGGCCGCCGAGTCCGAACTCAGTGTGCAGGCCAGCCCTTCGCAGTAGAAGTACAACTGGCTCCCCTTGTCGGCGGGCAACTTCCCGATCTGCTTGTCGAATTCCGAATCCGGCAGGCTGATGGCACCGGGAATATGCCCCAGATCGTATTTGCGAGCCTTCGGGCGTGAATCGATTACGGTAATCGGCGCACCCTCATCGAGCTGCTTTTTCAGGAAAGGCACGGATACGGCACCGATGTACCCCTTGCTGATCCAGTCCGGATATCCCCCGGCATAGACCTTGATGTTCTTGTATCCCAGTTTCTCAGCCTTGAACGCCGAATTATGGCTGAGGATGCAATCCACCCCTTCACAGTAAAAGATCAGCAGGGTGCTCTTGTCCTGCGGCAACTGATCGACCATCTTGTCGAAATTCGTGTCCGGGATATTCACTGCGGTCGGAATATGTCCGGGATCATATTTGCGCGCAGTCGGACGCGAATCAATGATCAACACACCTTCCGGTTTGGGCAGGACGGCATGGCGCGCCACGAACTCGGCGTCTACCAACTGGGAATACCAGCCTTCCTTCGCGACCAGACCCGATGGAGCATCCGCCGCCAAGGCACTTGTCCAGCCGATGGCAAACGGCGCGGCACCCAGCGTAGCCATCAGGATGGCCACGGCAACGTTGCGTTTGAATTTCATGATACCTCCCGCAGAAGTAAAATTTTTCCGTTGTCCTCCCGAGGCTGCCGGCTAACCGCCGGACTCAGCAACCGGCTGTTTTCTTGAATGACTTGCTCTGGTTCTTGCCTCCCGCATCGTCGAAGCGCGTCCGGATTTCGTCGCCGACCCCGATGCGTTTGTCCTTGAACTTGTCGAGCGTTTCATCGTCATTGATGAAAATGACAACAGCGTTGCCTGACTTGTTATCCTTCAGGGTTGCCTGAGCCGACTTGCCGTCGGGGGCCATCTGGATTTTTTCGACGACGCCGACCATCTTTACGTCGGCTGCCGAGGCCGGTACGGCCATAGTCACGAGGCCCACGGAGAACACGGCCGAGCACAGCAAGCGATGAGTGAAACTGGACATTTGGAACTCCTTTCAACTTACGAAATGATCAAAACTTGACTTCAAAGGTCGCGTACGCGTTGATGGCTTTGGACAACGGTGTGGTTGCCATCATGTTGTTGTTGACCTTAGATATCCTGACGGGCGCGCCGACCCAGTTGTTACTCCCGGTGTAGTCGAAGTCGTAATACTGGAAGCCGAGGCGGAAGAAACTCTTGGACGCAAATGACGAAATCGGCTTGGCATCGAGTTCCTGGATCAGGTAAAGCTCGTAGACATTGCCGCGCGTACCCAGTTTTGAGGTCCACGCGTCGCCAGCCGCTGGCGCGAAGGTGATCCAGTTCTTCGAACCGTGATTGAATTCGAAGCCCAGTTTGGTCTTGGACGGCAGGTCATAGCGAAGCCCCAGGTAGATGGCGTTTCCTGTCTTGTCCTTGGGCGCTTCCGGATTGAAGAAGGCGCCGGTCATCAATCCCTGGAAGCCGAACTGCGAGGACACGTTGTTATTCGGGTTAGTCTTGCTCATGCCGAGATCGACGAAATAATTCAGATCACCCCTGCCAACGTTCTTGAGGGTACCCATGACCCCTGCGCCGAGCCAGTCAATATCGCCGAGGTTAACTTTCGGCATGGTGTTCCCGAAATAAGTACTGTTCATCTTGGGAGCATCGAAGATATTCATGCCGCGATTCCATTGCGTCCACACGCGGATCGCATCGGTATCGATCGGGACGATCGACACCCCGATCATGTCGGTGTCCTTGATCGAGTTGTTGAGCGGATTTTCGAAGCCGTTTTCATAGCCCCGCCCGTAGCAGATCTTGCCGTAAGCCCCCGGCAAGCCGTCGATGTCCGGCGCCCAGCCAATTGTCATTCCATCAAAGGCATAATCGACAAGCAGTGCCGGCGTGCCGCCGTTGCCCGGACGCGGAGCGTTGTATTTCAGATTGGTCGGAGCTCCGTGCGTTGACGGGCGGCGTCCGACCGAGAACCAGATGTCCTGATCGGCAATATTGCTCAAGGTCGCGTAGGCACGATCAACGTTCAGGTAGCTGCTGGAAGGGATGTGGCCCAACGTACCGTCGAAAACGCCGACACGGTCGGCGAAGTACGGCGCGGAACCGCTGTTGGTGACTGCATCGTCATCCGACGCGCCAAATGTCTTGTACATCAACAGACGAGCAGTCACTGAAACGTCCTGCGTGGCCTTCGCATGCAGATCAAGACCGAAGCGGTTGGTGTAGAGCGTGGAATTCTTCGGCTTGTACGAAGGCACGCTGGCCGCGAAGCTGGACAATCCGCCCAGCATTTGCTGATTCTGCACGTTGCCGAGGAATTGCTGCGCCTGCTGGTAGGTTTTCACGCCGGCCATGCCGTCTGCAAACCCCATCAGTCCGGTCAGCATCGCCCCGGTCGCAGGCGTCGGGTTGGCAAAGAAGGCCACTTGCAACTGTTTTTCCGCATTGGCAAAGGTCGCCGGCACATCGGTAAAAGGCCTGGTTTCTCCACGCAGGCTATCCACCCGGAACTGGTAATCGCCACCGACCGTCAGCCATTTCTCGATCGACTTCTCTTCCGCTCGCTGGACTTTTTCCTTCAATTCAGCGGTAGCCTGTTTGGTGGCTTCCTGATTGGCCTGGCTACTCTGGACCATGGCGCGCAGCTGTTCGATTTCCTTCTGCATCGCTTCGAGCTTCTTCATCAAATCCGCATCCGCCGCTTGTGCGCCTAACGGCATGAAAGCGCCGGCAACAAGACTGGCCATCAACTGCCTGGATAATGCTTTTTTGTTCATGACACCCCCCTGTTGTTTGTGATCTGTTACTTATCTATGTCGTTTGCTTTTTATGTTCCTCGTCCACTTCCTCCCAGCCGGTGATCATGGCCTTGATATGCGCCAGAGGCGTGTGACCCGTTGTTGCCAGGTACAGGTGCGAAACGAGGAAGGCCAGCATCAAAAAGGCTCCAATGGTGTGGCCCGATGCAACCCATTCGAGCTGCAGTTTCTCCAGCCCCCACGCTTTCCAGTCGTTGTAGAAGAGATAGAGGAGTCCGGTGATCCAGATGAGCGGGCTGATGAACAGCAGGACGCCCAGATAGGTCAGACGCTGCAGGGGATTATGCTTGTTCAGTTGACTCGGCTTGAAGGGGTGCGGCTCGTTCTTGAAAATCCCGGACGAGTAATACCGGGCGATGAGCAGCACTTTCTCGGTCGTCGGGATGTAATGCCGCCATTCGCCCGTGGTCAGATGCCAGAATATGGCGAAGACCCAGAGACCCACCAGAGTCCAGGCGGCGATCACATGATAATCGGCCGCTTGCGCGAAGCCGAAGATCGAATAGGTTCCATGGACCTCAAACCCGGTCAGCATCATGAACATGATCAGCGCCGCCTGTGTCCAGTGCCAGAAACGCTCGAAGGCCTTGAAGATATAAATGCGTTCAGCCATTTGAGTTCTCCTTATTTCTTGCGACGCGAAACGATGCGCATCAGGCCATGACCGAGCGAGCCGACGAAAGCGAATAGAGCGATGCCCCAGCCGAACGTGTCGATCAGATTGTTCGCGTCACGTCCCGGGATATACACGCCCTGAATGCCTTCCAGCCGACCATTCCTGGCATGGCATTCGTTGCATGCCAGGGCTTTCTCCTTGGGCGCGACCATGTGCGTGATCGGCCACTGGGAGATGGTTTCGATGAAATCAATCTTGCCTGAGAAGGGGCGGCCGGCTGTTTTCATGCCGGAGGCAATGGCCTTGTCCCAATCCATGTTGGTCCAGTAGGCGGTATCGTCAGCGCCCGCCAGGTGGGTGACCACCAGCGTCTTGTTCTCGGCGTCGAACGGCTGCTTGCCGGTGAAGGTCTTGATCGGCCAGATCAGCGACTTGCCATCGGTCGGGCTGCCTTCGTACTTGTTGATGTAGATCGGCTGCCTGGACTTGTCGATCTTGTCGTCGGCGAGCGTGTATCTATTGATGCCGTTGAACCAGATGTAATCCGGCTTGACGTTGCTCTCCCACTTGAAATCGCCCTTGATGCCGAGATAGGTGTCGTACCCATCGTCATCCTTGATGACCAGCGGCTTGCCGTTCTTGTCGCGCTTGCCGGCCGTCGACCAGTCCCAGTGCATCTTGGTTGGCACTTCGCCGCGCGCAAAGGCAGGAATGTGGCAAGTCTGGCAGGCCACTTTGTCAGTGTGGTCGTTGAGCTTGGCCACTTCCTTGTGCGGCGCTTGTCCGTGACAGGATTGGCAGGTGGCGGGATTGCGTCCGCTATCTTCAGGATTGCCGCGCAATAACGCAGCGTGGCTGTCCGCGCCGGTCGGCGCATAACGACTGCCTGGAACCTGGTGCCCTTCGGTTTTATGACAGGTGGCACAGGTGAAATTCAGGCCATTCTTGGCCATGTGCACATCGAGTTCCTTGTCCGGATTGTCCAGCGAACTGTCGAGATCGCCATGCTTGACTCCGTCGCCTCCGCCACCGTAGAAATGGCAACCACCGCATGTCTGGCGACGCGTCTTGCCCACCTTCTGGGCGATCGGTGCCAGATCGATGCCTTTGACGATCTTGCCCGACCCCGGCGGAAACTCGGTGTCCTTCGTGACTGGATGTCCGGCAAAACCTGTGGGTTTTTTGTATTTTCCGGTCGTATCATGGCACACGAGACAATCGACATTCTCCTGGGAAGTAAAGTCGAAGCTCTCGCTCATCCCATAGCCGATGTGGCAGGTCGCGCAGGCCTTGTAGTTGGAAACCGCCGAGGTGCAGTAATTGTTTATGACATGCCGCTTGCCGAGCTTCTGCTGGGTATCCGGATTGATGTATTCCCAGTTCCAGTGCTGGGTCATGTGAATCTGCCTGGAAGCCTCGGTATGGCAACTCAAACAGGCCTTGGTCACCTCCGGACCGGAGGCAAACTCGCGCTGAAGTTCCTTGAACTGCGTGTGGTCAGCCGTTGACTTCAGCAGTTTTGTGGCGGACGCACCGACCGCCGGCTCGGTTGCTGCACCAGCAAGTCCCGACATGATCGCCGAGATCGTGATGCAGAAGACCACCCTTTTGAGTGATTTCATTGCCCCCCCTTTTTTCTTGCAATCCGCACGCCTTGAAGTAGCGTTTTAAAAAATTAGCGTGTTTGAATTTTATTCTTTACTAATTTTTATGAAAATGCAAGTAGAGCAGGCAACAAAAAACTGGCCGTAGCAGAATTCCCTGCCACACCATGTAAAAAAGCAATATCAGGACTTCAGTTGACCACGTTCACGCCTGATTCATTTGTCGAAGGTCAATCCCGACTCCACTCTCCTCGGCACTGCCGCTTGATTGTCCGCATGCATCTGCGCATTCATGTCAGCACTGATGCATGTTTCCCTTGAACCGGCCCATCACCCATTTGCAGCAACGGCAGGTAATGCACGGAATAACCAGAGGACTCGCACCGATCAACGCAGCCAACAACACCGGCGCTAAGAAAATGCAATGAAGTACATCCGCGCAGTTGAATACACCTTCCTGAGTGTTCATTTGATCGCTCCTGCCTCTTTCATGACACTCAGTACTAATCAAATACCGTGCCATCTGCGCATGATCAAAAAATACACACAACTTATTGTTTATATTTGAATAAAAAATTCAACCTCCACGACAAGGCGGGGGTGAAGGTGTCATTTTTGTCAAAAACAACACGATGGGCACTTTTTATGTGCCATTATTGGCATCGCCGTATTCCCAGGCTAGGAGAACAGCCATGAATTTCCCTGTCAGGACGCTGCACGAACTTGTTTCATTTCTGGACGGACAGTCGGAACCTCGCATCGTCATGGACGCCGGGTACCGGATTGTCGCCGCCAACCGGGCCTATTCCGAGGCTTTCGCACATAGCGAACCGTTGGTCGGACGTCATTGCTATGAGGTATCCCATCATTTCAATTCTCCTTGCGATCAGGCCGGCGAACCCTGCCCCTTGCGCATGAGCCAGGACAGCGGGGAAGCTCAGCGCGTTTTGCATCTGCATCACACGGCGCACGGCGAAGAGCATGTGGACGTCGAAACGACACCGATTCGTGACGAATCCGGGCAGATCGTTTATTTCGTTGAAACCATGCGTATCATCAAACAAGCCTCGAGCAGCCCGGCAGCCGAAGGCCTGGTTGGCCGATCGGCGAGTTTCAAGCAGATGCTGGCGCTGGCCATGCGCGCCGCTCCAACCAATGCCACCGTTCTGCTGCTGGGTGAAACCGGAACCGGCAAGGAACTGGTGGCGCGCATGCTGCACGAAACCGGAAAAAATGCCGGCAGCCCTTTCGTTGCGGTCGATTGTTCCGGGCTTACCGAATCACTGTTCGAGAGTGAACTGTTCGGTTACGAGAAGGGGGCATTCACAGGCGCATTGCACCGCAAGACCGGCCTGATCGAATCGGCGCAAGGGGGAACCCTTTTCCTTGACGAGATCGGGGACATACCGTTGCCGCTACAGGTCAAATTGCTGCGACTTCTGGAAAGCGGGACCTACCGGCGGGTCGGCAGCACCGAAACCCTGCGTGCCGATTTCCGCTTGATCTGCGCAACACACCGCGATATCAATCTGATGGTTGAAGAAGAAAGCTTCCGGCGCGATCTTTACCACCGCGTCAGCACCTTCCCGATCCACGTACCCTCGCTGTCAGAACGTATCGAGGATATTCCCTTGCTCGCCGACTCGTTTCTCAAACGGGTCGCCGAAGGCAAAAATCTGCACCTGAGCGAATCCGCCATCGCCGCGCTCAAATGCCGGCGCTATCTGGGCAACATCCGTGAACTTCGCAATCTGATTGAACGCGCGACGATCCTCGCCGATGGCGAGGAGGTCAACGCGCGACATTTCGACCTTGACCCTTATCCGGGAAACGAATCCAGCACTGAAAGCACTCCGGCAAGCAATGGTTTTGTAATCGATGAAGTCATTCCACTCGAAGAAATGGAACGCCGCTATCTCTCCTGGGCCGAGAAACATTTCGCGGGGGATCGCGCCGCACTCTCAAGCCATCTCGCGGTCAGTCCGCGCACGCTATACCGGAAGCTGGCAAAATGTGGAACAACAAAATGAAAGAGCGCTTTATCGCGATTTCGCTGAAGCTCCTCGATCTCAGAGATTGCAGAAGACGATATCGAAGGGAATATCCACCGTGCTATCGGGCTGACGGACACGCGTTTCAAGCCCCTGGCGGATAAAGCGGATATTGAGCGCGTAACGGTTGGCGCTGATTTCGGGAATGTAGGGAAATTGCATCTTGAGCGAGATGCGCACCATCTGCGCCGAACTCCCGCCCAGCATCAACTGGAACGAGCCGCCTTTCGCCACCTTGTTCTCAACCGTGCCGCTGGACCGTAGCAGACGCAGGACAATCGATAATCCGTCGCGCAAGGGATGCAGAGGTTTCAGCCAGGCGCACAGCGCCTCCTGGCGGACACCCACTTCCTGATGCTGCCAGAAATGATACGAAGGCAGATCGAATTCGCAGACTCCGCCTGGAATCACTGCCCGACTCTTGATGGCCATCAGCCAGTCGTTTTCACGCAGATACTGGCCAATCTTTCCGGTCATGGCCAGCAGGGCTGCGGAAGATTGCTCGATTTCGTACAACGCTCCTGAAAGCGCTTCTTCTGAAATTTCAGGATTGTTACGGTATGACAGCAGAGAATGACGCTGACGCTCAAGTTCCTGGATCAGATCCATCTTGAGATCGGCGCGTCCTGCCACATCCAGAATCTCAAACAATGACAACAGAACGGCATGGTGTTCCCGATGCCCATCCTGCTGGATGAAATAGGCCGCCTTGTCGAATAAATCCTCGAGACGCAACAGGGTTCTGATGCGCTCATTGAAAGGATATTCGTAGGTAATCACATTTTTGCCAGAGGTTTGGTTTTGATAAATTTCTTTGCATTCTGAGACATTTGCAGATAAATCTCAACAGTTTGCATTAAGTATTTTCATTTAACCCCTCTCGCCATGGCGGTATAGCGCTGATGCAGCATGCTGACCTGTTTCAGCAGGTTTTCCGGCGGCCCTTCATTGTTCACGACATCATCGGCCGCGGCCAGCCGCTCGGCGCGCGTTGCCTGGGTGACCATGATGGCTCGTACCGCTTCGGCCGTCATCCCGCTACGCTGCATGACCCGGCTCACCTGTACCGACTCATCGCAGTCGACGACCAGAATGCGCTGCACCTGTTGTTGATAGGCTCCGGACTCGATGAGTAGCGGCACAACCAGCAGGATATAGGGCGCAGCGTGCGCCTGATTACAGCGCACCGAACTTTCGTGGCGAATCATCGGATGCAGAATGGATTCGAGGCGCTTCCTGGCCAGCGGGTCGGAAAAACAGAGTTGCCGCATGCCCGCACGATCGAGGCTGCCGTCAGGCTGCAGCACCTTCATGCCAAAGGCTTGGGCAATTTGCGGCATGGCAGCGCCGCGGGGGCCAGTCAGTTCGTGCGCGATGGCATCGGTATCGACAATGGCCGCACCCAGGTCGGCAAAAAGATTGGCAACTGTCGTTTTACCGCTGCCAATGCCGCCGGTCAGGCCGACGATAAGATTCATTGCGTTGCCGCACTGCGCTGCTGGCAGGCCTCCTGCCTGGCGCCGGGGACGAGATCGCCGAGGAGCGCATTCAACTCCCCGGACCGGGAAGCCGGTCCGCGCAACTCCAGCTGAACCAAGGCCGACTTACCCGGTCGCTCGCCGACTCTCGCCGACCTCACACCTTTGCCGCGCAATGCCTCGAGAGCGGTCATCGCTGCCTCGCGGGTCGAAAAGACACCCAACGAAATGGCTAGATTTTCCGGCCCGCTTTCCTGCACGATGAAATACTCCTTGACGCCGAATTTCTTCAGTTCGGCCGCCTTGTTTTCCGCTTCGCGCTTGTTTTTCAGAGGAGGAATATGTATCCAGAATTTTGCATTTCCCGATCTTTTCTCTTGCGCGATCTTGAATGAAGGCAGTTTGTCGGCCAGCTGCCGCTCAAGGGATTCGGCCTCGCCCTGCGGAATATCGAACAGATCCAGGCAGATCTCCGGCAGCGTTTCAGCGCTCTCCAAGTCCCTGTTCTTGCCTTCGATTTCCGGCGGTGGCTCGTCGTTCGACACGATGCGCACCTGATCGGCCCGCAGTTGTTGATGTATGCGGAATGCTTCTGGATTCTGCGACAGTCCAAGGTAATCATGTGTCCAGGCAAAGAACAGCAGATTGGCCAGAATCAGCAGGAAGAAGAAGATACGCATCGGTCAGCGGCGGGCAGAAATCAGGCGAAATCAGGCAGATGGCGCAACGATTCGGCAATGGCTTCTTCCGGATATTCGAAGTCCTCGAGTTGTCCGGAAAAATAGCGGTCATAGGATGCCATGTCGAAATGGCCATGCCCGGTCAGGTTGAAGAGAATGGTTTTGGCTTCTCCGGTTTCCTTGCAGCGCAAGGCTTCATCAATCGCACCACGAATGGCATGGCAGGACTCGGGGGCCGGAATAACGCCTTCCGCGCGCGCAAACATCACGCCTGCTTCAAAAGTAGCAAGTTGTGGAACGGCCACCGCATCAATCAGTCCTTCGTGATAAAGCTGGGACACCAGGGGCGAGGCACCGTGATATCTCAATCCGCCTGCATGAATCCCCGGCGGCATAAAATCATGGCCCAGCGTAAACATTTTCATCATCGGCGTGAAGCCCGAGGAATCACCGAAGTCATACGCATATTTCCCCTTGGTCAGAGAAGGGCATGAGGCCGGTTCGACGGCAACCAGGCGCACCATTTTACCGTTGCGTCCTCCGCACGCATTGTCAGCAACGAAAGGAAAGGCCATGCCGGCAAACGATGAGCCTCCGCCACACGGCGCGAACACCACATCCGGCCAGTCGCCCGCCATATCGAACTGCTTCTTGGCCTCCAGACCAATGATCGTCTGGTGTAGCGCCACATGATTGAGTACCGAGCCGAGTGCATAGTTGGTATCGGAACGTGAAGCCGCCTCTTCCACCGCTTCGGAAATCGCCAGGCCGAGCGAGCCCATGTTGTTTGGATCGGCGACAAGCGCATCGCGCCCGGTCTGCGTCATTTCCGACGGGCTGGCAAACACTTCCGCGCCCCAGGTCTGCATCATCGAACGCCGGTAGGGCTTCTGCTGATAGCTGACCTTGACCATGAACACGCGCACGTCAAGACCGAACATCTGGCCCGCAAGCGCAATCGAGCAGCCCCACTGGCCGGCACCGGTTTCCGTGGTGAGTCGCTTGATGCCGGCCTGCTTGTTGTAATAAGCCTGAGGCACGGCCGTGTTCGGCTTGTGCGAGCCAGCGGGCGAAACGCCTTCGTTCTTGTAATAGATTTTCGCCGGCGTACCGAGCATTTCCTCGAGTCGTGCTGCCCTCACCAGCGGCGACGGGCGCCACAAGCGATAAATTTCGCGCACTTCCTGCGGGATCGGAATCCAGCGTTCGGCCGACATTTCCTGTTCGAGAATCGCTGCCGGAAAAATGGCGCCCATTTGTTCCGGTGTGGCAGGTTTCCCGTCCGGCCCCAAAGGGGGCAGCGGCGCAGTGGGCATATCAGCGACAACGTTGTACCAGTGCGTCGGAATTTCGGATTGGGGAAGGACAAAGCGCAGCGACTCCATGACGGCTCCAAGAAAATTCTTTTAATGATAAAAGCGAAAGTATAACGGCGTGCGTCCGGAGTTGTTTACTCCGGCGACTGCGCATAACACAGCAAACCATCCAGGACGAGCGTTTCCTCCTGGACATACGGAATGCTCAGGCAAGGCGCGATGCGGAACGCCGCGCCCCCCGTCAGCAGACACGAGGCGCCCCCTTCGGCAGCCACCCGGGCGAACATCCGCTCAATGGCACCGGCCTGCGCATGCAGGCAGCCGGAGACGATGGCATCCATGGTATTACGCGGTGCATTCCGGTACTCGCCTGAAGCCAGCGGCAATTGCGCTGTGCTTCCAGCCAACGCCGAAAGCATCAGTTGTACTCCGGGCAAGATCAGGCCACCGCGAAAACTGCCTGCTCCGTCCAGCCAGTCGACCGTTGTGGCCGTTCCGGCGCAAACCACAACGCAAGGCGACCGTACTTTTGAACGCGCTCCGACCAGCGCCGCCCAGCGATCCGCGCCGAGGCTGTCGGGCTGTTCATAGCCGTTCCGCACTCCATGCGCATAAGCCTCCGACCGCACCCAGCTCGCCTGGAAACCCGGACCGGCCAACGCTTTCTGAATGCTCTGCTCGACGTGCTGACCGGCCACATTGCACGCGACGACGCGCGCGCCCTTCGGCCACGCTGAAGCAATCCCCTCCAGTCCCGCGGCCTCGCCGGTCGGCAAGGTTCCCCGTTCCGTCCATGCCTTCCCGTCGTGGATAGCCCATTTGATGCGCGTGTTGCCCGCGTCAATGGCAATGTTCATAGCGGCCTCAGGGAAACATCGCCCGACAGGCAGCGTTCAAGTCCGTCAGCAGTTTCTATCAGCAAGGCACCATCGACGTCAGCACCGGCACAACGGCCCTGTTTTTCGACACGCCCGTCGCGCAACACACTGACCTGGCGATTCTGCCAGGCATGACAGGCATGCCATTGCTCGCGCAGCACCTCGAATCCGCCGACGGAAAAACGATCGAGGACCTGCGCCAGTTCTACCAGCAGACAGGCAAACAGGGTATGACGCTCGGGCAACGCGGAAAGAATCCGGTCCAGTGACGTCGGGAGCAAGGCGCAGGCGCCGAGATCGGCAATCGAAGCCGGCATGCGCAAATTCAGGCCAATGCCGATGACGGCAAGCGCCGCTTCGGATTCCGGATCCGGATCAGCCTGCAACTCCACGAGAATCCCGCCCAGCTTGGCCGACCCATGAAGAATGTCGTTCGGCCATTTGAGCGTCACACCGCTCGCCCCGCAGGCTTCGAGCGCCTGCACCACGGCCACACCGACCGCCAGCGAAAGGCCGGAAAGCCGGTCGAACCCTCCCGGGAAGCGCCACAACAGCGAGAAGGTCAGGCTCGACTCGGGACTGGCTACCCAGTGGCGTCCGCGGCTGCCACGCCCTGCGGTCTGCCGGTCTGCCACGAGCACGGTCCCGGAAGGCGCTCCCTCCCCGGCTTGCTGCATCAGCAACGTATTGGTAGACGCGCATTCCTCCAGGGAAACGACGTTGAAGCGACCGCTCGCCTCGCCCAGCAGGCCGGGCAAACGTACCGGATCGATCAGCAGAGAAGTGGAATCAGACGACATAAGGCGGCACCGTTCAAGGCCGCCATTATCGCCGATTATCCGCCGGCATGTTCCGGCTCGTCGGAGCGTCCGCCATCGAGCCCCAGATCCTGGATCTTGCGCGTGATGGTGTTGCGCCCGATGCCCAGAATCTGCGCCGCTTCGATACGCCGTCCGCCGGTACGCGCCAGGGCGCGGTTGATCAGGATGCTTTCGAAGGCATGCGTCAGCTTTTCGTGTACCTGCCGTTCATCGGAAACGAGCATGCGATCAACCACCAAGGCCAGGGCGCTTTCCCAATCGGTGGCGCCGTTCGTCGATGCCGGCGCATCGCGCAGGTCCGGCGGCAGATCGGCAACATCGACCAGTTGGCCGGGGGCCATGACCGTCAACCAGTGACAGACGTTTTCCAGTTGCCGGACGTTGCCCGGAAAATCCAGTGCCGCCAGATGGCGCAGTGCGGCGTCGGAAATCCGCTTGGCCTCGACACCGAGTTCCTGCGCGCTTTTCTGCAGGAAATGGCGGGTCAGGATCGGGATATCCTCGCGCCGTTCGCGCAAGCTGGGCAGGCGCACCCGAATGACGTTGAGCCGATGGAAGAGATCCTCGCGAAACAGTCCTTCCTTCACCCTTGCTTCGAGATTCTGGTGCGTCGCCGCGATGATGCGGACGTTGGCCTTGATCGGCGAGTGTCCGCCGACGCGGTAGAAATTTCCATCGGACAGCACGCGCAACAGCCGTGTTTGCAGCTCGGCTGGCATGTCACCGATTTCGTCAAGGAACAGCGTTCCGCCCTCCGCTTGTTCGAAGCGTCCGCGTCGCTGCATGGCCGCGCCGGTGAAGGCCCCGCGCTCATGCCCGAACAATTCGGATTCGAGCAGGTCCTTGGGAATGGCCGCCGTATTGATGGCGACAAAAGGCTTGTCGCAACGCGGGCTATGCCGATGCAGAGCGCGCGCGACCAGTTCCTTTCCCGATCCTGATTCTCCGGTAATCATGACGGTCGCCGATGACTGACTGAGACGCCCAATGGCACGAAAGACTTCCTGCATGGCTGGCGCCTTGCCCAGAATTTCGGGAACCATGCCTACTTCGTTAACTGCCCCAACATGGTGCATGCTCTCGTCGATGGCTCGGCGGATCAGTTCAAGCGCCTGATCGACGTCGAACGGTTTGGGCAGATATTCGAAGGCTCCTCCCTGGAAAGCGGCGACCGCGCTGTCCAGGTCGGAATAAGCCGTCATGATGATTACCGGCAGCGTCGGAAAACGTTCCTTGGCCTGCTTGAGCAGATCCAGCCCGGACTCTCCGGGCATGCGGATATCAGAGACCAGGATTTGCGGCAATTCACTGCCCGCATCCAGCCGGGCTATCGCTTCCGTGGCGGAAGAAAAGCTTTCGAATGGAATCTGTTCCCGGGTCAGGGTCTTTTCGAGCACCCAGCGAATTGATTTATCGTCGTCGACAATCCAGACAGGTTTCATGGAATTTCCAGGCTTCATAAGTGGTATGCGAGGCTCTAGCAAGTTGCTTGCCATCATTGCAGGACTCGGGAATCTCCTCGCAGAGCCATGGGTTCCATCAACCCACCGGCCTGTGCTCGCCCAGGGCCAGCGGCAATCGGATGGTGAAACAGGTGTGCCCGGGCCGGCTCAGGCAGTCGATGGTCCCCTGATGCTGCAGGATAAAGCTTTGCGCCAGTGTCAGTCCCAGCCCATTGCCGCCCTCCCGTCCGGAAACCAGCGGATAGAACATGCGTTCCCGGATGTCTTCCGGGATACCCGGACCGTCGTCGATCACCTGCAATTCAATCGCCAGCCGGAAACGGCGCTTGGCCAGCGTGACCTGCCGGACAACCCGCGTGCGCAATGTAATCTGCCCGGCGGACAGATCGTCCGGCCGGTTCATGATGGCCTGCGCGGCATTGCGCGCAATGTTGAGCACGGCCTGGATCAGTTGCTCGCGGTCGCCGACCAGTTCCGGCAGGCTGGTGTCGTAGTCGCGGCGAATCACCAGTGTTTTCGGAAATTCCGCCGTCAGCAGACTGCGCACCCGCTCGAGAATCTCGTGGATATTGACCGAACCCGGCTGCATCGGACGGTGCGGGGAGAGCAATCGCTTCATCAGATCCTGCAAGCGGTCCGCTTCCTTGATGATGACTTGCGTGTACTCGCACAACCCCGGGTTGTTGAGTTCGTGCTCAAGCAACTGCGCCGCGCCACGAATCCCTCCCAGCGGATTCTTGATTTCATGCGCCAGATTGCGGATCAGCTCGCGGTTGGCAAGTTGCTGCTCGAGCAAGCGCTCCTCACGCGTCGCCTTGATTTGCTGATCGATCGGCCAGAATTCAAGAAGCAGTCGGGCACCGGCCGCATCGACCGGGTTGACGGTGCAATTGAGCTGCAGGACCGTTCCGTCATTGCGACTGATTTCAATATTCTGGCCGCTATGGCTCCAGCCGTGCAGCAGCGCATTTTCCAGCGCTTCAAGCAGCGTGCCCGGGCATTCGGCGATCTTTTCCAGAGGTACGCCACGGGCGTTCTTGCCGCTCACCGCCAAAAGATTCTCGGCGGCTGAGTTCATGTAGAGGATGCAAAGTTTTTCGTCGAGCAGGAGTACCGACGAAGAAAGCAGATCAAGGCCGCCGAATGGAGCGTTCTGAATTTCAGGCATGCGGAAGAAATTCAGCAGTCATGCAGCAGTTAACGCAACTTGCCCAATTCCTTCTGGATCGCTTCGATATTCCGTTCATGCAATGCCACCTTGTTCTTGAAAGGCTCCAGACGCTCAAGCACGCGCTGGTAATTCCGTTCGTCACCGCTACGCACAGCTTCCTGTTCGGCCAGATCCTTGCGGGCCTGTTCAAGATTCTTCTGCTCAGCGGCCAGCTCGCTCTCGAGGATACGCCGACGGTCGTTATCACGTTCCTTTTGCACATTCTCTCCCACTTTCGGGAAAGTGGCTGGAGACGGGGCCTTTGCCGCCGGCTTGGCAGGAGGAACTGTAGTCACTGTCCCGAGATCCATCGCCGTGCATTTGGCACCCGGCGACGAAAGCCTGACATTAGAAAACGTTTTGTGCCCGTAAGCATCAACACACTGATACATGACATCTGCCTGTGCCGTGGCAATTGACACGAATAGCACACCGGAAAAAAGGAGCCTGCCAAAGACCATCATCATCATCCTATCCGTTTGTAATCACCAAAACGCAGTTAGGCCTGCGCGCTCAAGTGTATTGGATGGATCATGCAAACACAAACACCGTCAGGAATCTCCGGCAGACAAAAAAGGACGGGGCCGGCCCGTCCTTTTCCTTCCCTTCAGGGAATCAGCAGCTGTAGTACAACTCGAACTCGACCGGATGCGTCGTCATGCGCACCTTGTTGACTTCATCCATCTTCAACTCAAGGTAGGCATTGATCCACTCGTTGGAGAAAACGCCGCCACGGGTCAGGAAGTCGCGATCCTTGTCCAGCGCGGCGAGAGCTTCTTCGAGGCTGGCGCAGACGGTCGGGATCTTGGCATCCTCTTCCGGCGGCAGGTCGTACAGGTTCTTGTCGGCCGCATCGCCCGGGTGGAGCTTGTTCATGATGCCGTCCAGGCCGGCCATCATCAGTGCCGAAAAGCACAGGTACGGGTTGGCGATCGGATCCGGAAAGCGGGTCTCGATGCGACGTGCCTTGTCGGACGCCACATGCGGGATGCGGATCGAGGCCGAGCGGTTCTTGGCCGAATAGGCCAGCTTGACCGGCGCCTCGTAGTGCGGAACCAGACGCTTGTAGGAGTTGGTCCCCGGATTGGTGATGGCATTCAGCGCCTTGGCATGCTTGATGATGCCGCCGATGTAGAAAAGCGCCAGTTCGGACAGCCCGGCATAGCCGTTACCGGCGAACAGGTTCTTGCCGTCTTTCCAGATCGACTGGTGCACGTGCATGCCTGAGCCGTTATCGCCGACGATGGGCTTGGGCATGAAGGTCGCGGTTTTGCCATACTGGTGCGAGACGTTATGCACCACGTACTTGAGCGTTTGCGTCCAGTCGGCCCGGCGAACCAGGGTATTGAACAGGGTGCCGATTTCGCACTGGCCGGCGTTGGCCACTTCGTGGTGATGCACTTCGACCGGAATGCCCAGCGATTCGAGGGTCAGGACCATGGCCGAACGGATGTCGTGCAGGCTGTCAACCGGGGGAACCGGGAAGTAGCCCCCCTTGACGCCCGGACGGTGACCGGAAAAACCGTTGCCTTCATTGCGCTCGCCGGAATTCCAGGCCGCTTCGGCGGAGTGGATCTTGAGGCTGCAGCCCGACATGTCGGCCGACCATTCGACGCCGTCGAAGATGAAGAATTCGGGTTCCGGACCAAAGTAGGCGGTGTCGCCAATGCCCGAGGATTTCAGATAGGCTTCGGCGCGCTTGGCGATCGAGCGCGGGTCGCGGTCGTAGCCGCGCCCATCGGCCGGGTCGACGACATCACAGGTAATGACAACTGTGGTCTCGTCGTAGAAGGGATCGAGATACGCGGTCGCCGCGTCCGGCATGAGCAGCATGTCGGAAGCCTGGATGCCTTTCCAGCCGGCGATCGACGAGCCGTCGAAAGCGTGACCCGATTCAAACTTGTCTTCATCGAATGCGCTGACCGGGACAGTCACGTGCTGCTCTTTGCCACGGGTATCGGTAAAACGGAAGTCCACAAACTTGGCTTCGTTTTCCTTGATCATTTTGATTACTTCTTGCGGGCTTGCCATTGCAAAGTCTCCTCAGCGAGTACCGGCTATTCCGGCGACAATTAACAAATAGGTGTGCTGGGTGTTAGCAGAAACCATGCCATGCTTACATAACCAAGTCTTATGCGCACCGAGCGCCATTATCAACGATCCGGGCAACCAATCCGCCCTATTATGGTGCGCCCATACCAGCCAGCGCACCAAACACGTGCCAATCAACTGATGTTTCGCATCGCGGTGTTTTAACTACCGGTTCGGGGAACAATTTCCAGCCGTCCATTTTCTGATTCACCGTGAACCTACTGAACTCCCCGGGAATCCCATCGGTCAATCATTGCGGCCGAATTCCGGGTTTATACTTTAGCCTTGCGGATTCACAATTGCCACACGGATGGGAAAGTTGACTGAAATCCTGAACAACGGAAAAAGGCGCACCGGCGAACTCGGCCTGCCCTATGCCGGCGCCTTGACCCCTACGGAAGCCTGGGAGATTTTGTGCCATGCGCCGGGTGCAAGACTGGTCGACACCCGCACCCGCGCCGAATGGGATTGGGTCGGCCGGATTCCCGGAGCCATCGAGATCGAATGGCAAACCTACCCGGATGGGCAACCCAATTCCAGCTTTCTTGCGCAGTTGAAACGGCAGGTGGATCCGGAATCACTGGTGCTTTTCATCTGCCGAAGCGGCGTACGCTCGCATCACGCCGCCTGCCTCGCGACCGAGGCAGGCTATACTGAGTGCTATAACGTGCTGGAAGGTTTCGAAGGCAATGTCGACGCCAATGGACAGCGCGGAAAACTGGGCGGCTGGCGCCTCGCCGGGCTTCCCTGGCATAGCTGAAACTCCTCTGCCGGCAAGGCTCCGGCTTTCCTTAGAGACTCTACATGAACACATCAAGCATTGATTTTGCCGTCTTCAGCCGCATGAGCGACGCCGAATGCCATGAACGCATTCGTGCCGCGCGCGACAGCCTGGGCAAAAAGGCTGTCATTCTCTGCCACCATTACCAACGGGCCGACGTATACCAGTACGCCGATCTGACCGGAGACTCCCTCAAGCTTTCACGCCTGGCATCGCAGGCGGACGCCGAATACATCGTGTTCTGTGGCGTGCATTTCATGGCCGAGGTCGCCGACATCATGTCCAAGGAGCACCAGATTTCCATCCTGCCGGATCTGGCGGCCGGCTGTTCGATGGCTGACATGGCCAACCTGGCCAAGGTCGAACGTTGCTGGCGCGAGCTGAATTCCGTCCTCGACGCGGATGAAGTTTTCACTCCAGTCACCTACATCAATTCGGCGGCTGATCTGAAAGCCTTCTGCGGCCGGCATGGCGGCATTGTCTGCACCTCGTCGAATGCCGGCACGATTGCCGAATGGGCCTTCCGGCAGCGCGAGAAAATCCTGTTTTTCCCCGACCAGCACCTTGGGCGCTGGACCGGGCACAAGATGGGCATTCCGCTCGAAGAAATGATGGTCTGGGACCCCGACCTCGAACTCGGCGGACTCACCCCGGAAGAGATCCGCAAGGCGAAACTGCTGCTCTGGAAAGGCCATTGCTCGGTGCACCAGATGTTCCAGCCGGCGCACATCCATAAATTCCGCAGCGAGCATCCCGATGGCTTGGTCATCTCGCACCCCGAGTGCTGTTTCGAGGTCTGCCGGCTGTCCGATTACGTCGGCTCGACCGAGCATATCGTCAGAATCGTCAAGGAGGCCGCGCCCAACACCCGCTGGCTGGTCGGCACCGAACTGAACCTGGTCAACCGATTGGCCGAAGAGGTCAAATCCGAGGGCAAGACCGTCCAGTTCATGTCCCCGACCGTCTGCATGTGCTCGACGATGCAGCGCATCGACCCGCAGCATCTGGCGTGGACGCTGGAAAACCTGGCGGCCGGCCATGTCGTGAACCACATCAAGGTTCCCGAGCACGAGGCCGGTCAGGCCAGACTGTCCCTGGAAAGGATGCTCGCTGTGTCGTGAGCGCCATGAAAAAACCGGATCTGCGCATCGTCACCTACAACATCCACAAGGGGTTCTCGCAGTTCAACCAGCACATGATGGTGCATGAATTGCGCGAGCAGTTGCACCGGCTGGGTGCGGACATTGTCTTTCTTCAGGAAGTGCAGGGAGCGCACAGCCGCCATGCGGAACACCTCGACAACTGGCCCGAGGAACCGCAGCACGATTTTCTGGCCGCCGATGTCTGGCAGGCGACTTCCTACGCCAGCAACGTGGTCTATGACCACGGGCACCATGGCAACGCGATGCTTTCCCGTTTCCCCATCGAGCACGCGTTCAACCAGGACGTCACGCACCTGCGCTTCGAGCGCCGCGGCCTGTTGCACTGCAAGATCAACGTCCCGGAATTCACACAACCCCTGCATTGCGTCTGCGTGCATCTCTCACTCTTTGCACGCTCGCGGCGCCGGCAGCTGGACGCGCTGGCGGGGTATCTCGAAGAGGTTGCCAGTCACGACTCACCGCTGATCATCGCCGGCGACTTCAATGACTGGCGCAACGAAGCCGACATGCTGCTGGCCCAGCGCCTGGGGCTACGCGAGGTATTCGGCGGAATCTGCGGAGAACCCGGAGTTCCCGGGCGAAGCTTTCCGGCC
Source organism: uncultured Propionivibrio sp. (assembly GCA_964563685.1). Lineage (GTDB taxonomy): Bacteria > Pseudomonadota > Gammaproteobacteria > Burkholderiales > Rhodocyclaceae > Propionivibrio. The sequence continues at coordinate 160,715 of CAZLXL010000003.1, read as the reverse complement.
AAAAAACCCATGCTTCGGCTGGACCGGATTTACGTCCGCGGCTTTTCAGTCAAACAGGCCAAAGTCCATGCCGGCAAGCCCTGGTCGAAAATTTCTGACCACGCCGCCCTGTCCGCACATCTGGCGTTTGCTTAGCGCACTGTTCCGGGAAAGATTGCGCGCACGGCAGGCACTCTGTCGATATCCCAGTTTGCCACAGCCTGGCGCCAGAACTCTTGCAGGGAAAGGCTGGCGGGCGCGGGCGGCACGTCCTGCCCGAGAAACTCCAGCGCCCGGGACAGAAGGGCGACACCCCCAGCAGGATCGACGGCTTCCGCCCGTGTCTGCTTGGACAGTTTCTCTCCTGCCACATTGACCACCACCGGCAGATGCGCGTAAGCCGGAGAATCAAAACCCAGACAGACTTGCAGCCACATCTGTCGGGCGGTCGAATCGAGCAGATCGACGCCGCGCACCACAGAGTTGATACCCTGCTCCGCGTCGTCGATGACGACCGCCAGCTGATAGGCATACTGACCATCGGCGCGCAGCAGCACAAAATCGCCAACCTCCAGCTCCAGATTCTGTCGGATCGCGCCCTGAATCCGGTCGAAAAAGCGGAATTCCCGATCCGGCACGCGCATGCGCCAGGCGCGCGCGGCCTTGCCCTCGCGCAGCCCGGCCCGGCAAGTTCCGGGATAGAGCAATCCGCCATCAATCGATGGTCGCGTGCTTGCCGCAGCAATCTCGCTGCGCGAACAGGAACAGGGATACACATGTTTCGCGAGTTGCAGACGCACCAGAGCCGCGTGATAGAGATCGATGCGCCGGCTCTGGAAGACCACCTCGCCGTCCCACTCGAAACCGAAGCCTTCGAGGGTTCTCAGGATACAGTCGGCGGCCCCGGGCACTGTCCGCGGCGCATCGATATCCTCGATGCGCACCAGCCATTCGCCGCCGCGGGCACGCGCATCGAGATAGCTGCCAACGGCAGCCACCAGCGAGCCGAAATGCAGCGGCCCGGTCGGCGAGGGGGCAAAACGGCCGCGGTAACTGGTAATCATAGGCCGCCCAGCCGCCGTTGACTGCGGCGAGGAAAAGTCGAAGGACATCGCGTCAGTCCACGTTATATCTTATTGTCCCTAAAGCCTTCGGCCCCCACCTGGCGCAGTGGAAAACCCGCTTATGCCGCAATCCAATAGTTCGGCAATCAGGCCCGGACAGCGTGCGCAGTTTCTTATCTGCAGGAGTACAAAAGCTTGAAAATTCTGTCTTCTGCGCACTGAAGTCACAGGACATTATGGAATCCTTACCACGCATATATGTATGCATAGCATGCCATCCGGCTATTTGCCTCTTGCCCCGGCCAGCGGCAGTATCTCGCCAATCAGCTCGCTGGCACCATCCCAGACGATCTGCACACCGAGACACAAAAGAATAAATGCCGACAGGCGCATTAACACGGCTGTTCCGGTTTCGCCGAGAAGGCGCAAGAGGCGGCCGGCATTGGAAAACGCCAGATACATCAACGCACCAATCAGCGCAAGAGCGAGCAGCGCACCTCCCATGCGCGCCAGCGAGAACAGCAACTTGGTATCGTGAAGTGCGACGCCCACCGTGATGGCGACGGAAATGGACGCCGGTCCGCAACTGATCGGAAAAGTCAGTGGATAAAACGCCTGATGTCTGGCATGTTCAGGCGTGAAAGACTCGGCCAGCACGGCGCGGCTATCGGGCATTTGTGGGGTTGCGCCGAGGAGGCGCCAAGCCATCGCCGCGAGGATCAGCCCGCCCCCGACGCGCACGATGGGCAGCGAAATGCCGAAAAAATCGAGGACGTAAGAGCCAACGAGCATCGACCCCGCCATCAGCCAGAACATGTTGCGCGCAATTCCTCGTGCAAGCACGTCCCGCGTCCGCGCGGACGCTCCATCGGTCAGGCTGAGAAAAAGTGGCGCAGTCGCCGCGGGATTGAGAATGGGGAGCATGGTGGCCAGCACGAACAGGAAACCTTTCCCCATAACTACGGCAAGTTCCATCGTCACACTCCACCAGCCCGTTCGTTGTATCCGGCGGGAGGATGATCGAGCATTTCCCGCAGTCGCCGGCGCAACGCCTTCTCCCGCATCTGTTCATCATGCCAGTCTTCGCGCACGGCGTGCCACAGCGCCACAGCGAGCATGGCAATGACGATGGTGAATGGCAGCGCGAAGACGATGGTTGCCGTCTGCACCGCCTTGATGCCTCCAGCCAGGAGCAGGCTCGCAGCAATGCCTGCAATGAGAAATCCCCAGACAAGCTTGATGCCGGCTTTGGGGTTCTGCTCGCCGCCAGTACTCATCATTCCCAGAACGAGGGTGGCCGAGTCGCCGGACGTGACGAAGAAGATCAGCACCAGTCCCGTGGCAACAACAGACATGACGGAACCGAGCGGAAGAGCCTCGAACAGGGTGAACAAGGCTGTCGATACGTCGGCCTTGACAGCCTCGGCCAGAGGGACGGACTGCCAGATTTCAAGATTTAGTGCTGTCCCGCCGAAAACGGAGAACCAGACAAACCCGGCCAGGGTGGGAGCAAACAGGGTACCGGCGATGAATTCACGGATCGTCCGGCCGCGCGAAACCCGAGCGATGAACAGGCCGACAAAAGGCGACCAGGAAATCCACCAGGCCCAGTAGAAAACCGTCCAGCCGCTTACCCAGCCGCTCTCGCGAAACGGTGTCGTGCGCAGGCTCATGCGGACGAATTCGCTGACGTAGGCTCCCAGGGTGGTGGTAAAAGTATCGATGATGGCAACCGTCGGGCCGAGCGTAAAAACGGCGAGCATCAGAAGGAATGCAAGTCCCAGGTTGATCGAAGACAGCCACTTGATTCCCCGCGTCACGCCCGAAACGGCCGACCAGAGAAACAGCGCCGTGGTCACGGCAATGATAAGCAGTTGTGATGTCGTGCCGACCGGCACGCCAAAGACCGTATTCAATCCGCTGTTGATCTGCAATGCACCGATGCCCAGGGACGCGGCGACACCGAAAGCCGTAGCAATGATGGCCAGTACGTTGACCGCCACGGACAGTCGTGGCGCCCAAGACCACGGCAGGGCTTCTGTTGCGGAACTGATCAAGGCCGGCTTTCCGCGCCGGAACGAGAAGAAGGCGATGGCCAGGGCGACAACGCTATATACCGCCCATGGGTGCAATCCCCAGTGGAAGAAGCTGTAGCGCATGGCCGCATTGGCCGCCTCCGGGGTACCCGCCACGATACCGGGTGGAGGGGTGACATAATGGGAAATGGGTTCGGCAACTCCCCAGAAAACCAGACCAATCCCCATACCCGCAGCGAAGAGCATGGCAAACCAGCTTCCCAGAGAGAACTCAGGTTCGTCTTCCTCGCTGCCGAGCTTGAGTTCGCCGTAGCGGCTCATGGCGAACATGGCAGCGACAATCACCAGCCCGAGAACAATCCAGAGATACAGCCAGCCAAAATTGGTTGTTGTAATCGCCAGCAGGCGGTCGAATACTTCGCCAAGAGATCCCGGCGCCAGTATGCCCCAGACCACGATGACCAGAATCAGGCTGGCTGAAATGATGAGTTGCATGGCGACTCCTCCAGATAAACGAACGCCCGACGAGCTCGCACCGTCAAGAACGGCCACGAGATTATCATGGACTCAAATTCCTTCGGACGGTGTCCGTCCCGGGAATTCCATATAGGCCTACTCCGAACAGGCCGTTTCCGTTCAGATTAGTCCGGCATGAATCGCGGCCTTGCTCCTGGAACGAATAATTCCACTTATGGCCGCTCTGTCGAACATGTCGTACGTTTGCCTGTACGACCCATCACAGCATGGAATCAGACGTTGAACAGGAAGTTGAGGATATCGCCATCCTTGACCACGTAATCCTTGCCTTCGGAGCGCATCTTGCCGGCTTCCTTGGCGCCCTGTTCGCCACCGTAGGCGATGAAGTCCTCGAAGGCGATGGTCTGGGCGCGAATGAAACCACGCTCGAAATCGGTGTGGATCACCCCGGCAGCCTGCGGCGCGGTGTCACCCTTGTGAATCGTCCATGCGCGCACTTCCTTGACGCCGGCGGTGAAGTAGGTCTGCAGGCCGAGCAGGTGATAGGCGGTGTGGATCAGGCGGTCGAGGCCCGGCTCTTCCAGTCCGAGATCGGCGAGGAACATCTGTTTTTCCTCGTCGTCCAGCTCGACGATTTCAGCCTCGATGGAGGCGCAGATGGCCACGACCTCGGCACCCTCGGCGGCGGCATGTGAGCGCACGGCGTCGAGTTGCGGATTGTTCTCGAAACCGTCCTCGGCGACATTGGCCGCATACAGGACCGGCTTGGCGGTGATCAGGCAGAAGGGTTTGAGGTTGAGCCACTCTTCCTTGGACAGATCGAGCGCACGCACCGGCTTGCCCTGGTCGAGCTGGGCATAGCACTTGTCGAGCACGGCGACCAGCAGCTTGGCCTCCTTGTCGCCGGCACTGGCCGGCTTGCGGTAGCGGTTGAGCGCTTTCTCCACGGTGGCGAGGTCGGCGAGCGCCAGTTCGGTGTCGATGACTTCGATGTCGCGAATCGGGTCGACGCTGCCTGAGACATGAATCACGTTGTCGTTGGCAAAACAGCGCACCACGTGCAGCACCGCGTCGGTCTCGCGGATGTTGGCCAGAAACTGATTCCCCAGTCCTTCGCCCTTGGAGGCGCCCGCCACCAGTCCGGCGATGTCGACGAATTCCGTTACCGCCGGCACCACGCGCTGCGGCTTGACGATGGCTGATAGCGCAGCGAGGCGCTTGTCGGGCACCTCGACCACACCGACCGAGGGATCGATCGTGCAGAAGGGGTAATTTTCCGCCGCAACGCCGGCCTTGGTCAGCGCATTGAAGAGGGTGGACTTGCCCACATTGGGCAGGCCGACGATTCCGCATTTCAGGCTCATGATGTGTTCCAGTTCGATGCTTCGTTAAACAGCTTTGGTATGCAATACGCGCTGCGCGGCTTCGTAGTCGCCCGCAGCCAGTTTCGGCCACGTTTGCAGGCAACGATCCAGTGCCCGGTCGATCAACTCCTGCTCTTCCTTGCGCGGCGCCTTCAGCACGTAATTGACGACTTCGTTGCGGTCGCCCGGATGGCCGATACCAATCCGCAAGCGCCAGAAATCGGGCACGGTGAGATGAGCCTGGATGTCTTTCAATCCGTTGTGCCCGCCATTACCTCCGCCCTGCTTGAGGCGGATGCTTCCCGGCTGCAGATCGAGCTCGTCATGCACAACGAGAATTTCGTCAGGCAGGATCTTGTAGAAATGCGCCAGGGCGACGACGGACTGACCGGACCGGTTCATGAATGTCGTCGGCTTGAGCAGCCAGAGATCGCCCGAGCGGCCGACGTGGCCGTGGAACTTGCCCTCCGGCGTCAGCTTCACTTTGAGATCGCGCGCCAGCGCATCGACAAACCAGAATCCGAGGTTATGCCGATTGTCTTCGTATCCGGCTCCTGGATTGCCGAGGCCGACGATCAGACGCGGAGCAGCCATGCGCGATCACTCAAAAAGTTGGGCGTAAGAAACAGGAAAGCCGTCGCAGGCCCAAACCGACGACGGCTTACGCGAGTTGACCGCGGTACGTCAGGCTGCGGGGGCTGCAGGAGCAGCAGCTTCACCCTCGGCACTCTCTTCTTCCGCGGCCACTTTCTTGGTGGTGATGGTCACCACAGCTGGGTCATCGTTGCCGTGAACCACCGGTTTGACACCCTGCGGATAGACAAGCTGGGAAACGTGCAGCGACTGTCCGGCGGCCAGATCCTTCAGATCGACTTCGATGAAGGCCGGCAGATCCTGCGGCAGGCAGCTGACTTCGATTTCGTTCAGCGCGGGAGACACGATACCGCCGCCCAGCTTGACACCCGGTGCCACGTCCGCGTTGATGAAGTGCAGCGGCACTTTCTGGTGAATCGCGTGGGTGCTATCCACACGCAGGAAATCAACGTGCAGGACCAGCGGCTTGTACGCATGCATCTGCGAATCGCGCAGCAGGACCGATTGTTCCTTGCCACCCAGCTTGATGGAAATGACGGACGAGTGGAAAGCTTCCTTGCGCAGGGCAAGCAGCAACTCGTTGTGATCGAGTTCGATCACTTCCGGTGCAGCCGATCCGCCGTAAATGATGCCCGGCACCTTGTTGGCGCGACGCAGGCGGCGGCTCGCTCCGGACCCCTGCAGTGTGCGCGCTTGCGCGTTCAGTTCAAATTTCATGATGACTCCTGGTTGAGATTAAACCCGTCCGCGACCAGACGGGGGTGGTAAAAAACTATTCAATGAACAAGGACGAAACCGAGTCCTCGTTGCTGATCCTGCGAATGGTTTCGGCCAGCACATCGGCCACCGACAGCTGGCGGATGCGCGGGCATTGATGCGCTTCGTCGGTCAACGGGATGGTATCCGTGACCACCAGTTCGTCGAGCGCGGAATCGTTGATGCGGCTGATGGCGGCTCCCGAAAGCACCGGGTGCACACAGTAAGCCAGCACTTTTTTGGCGCCGTTTTCCTTCAGTGCGCTGGCCGCCTTGCACAGGGTGCCAGCGGTATCGACGATATCGTCCATCAACACGCAGGTGCGGCCCCGTACATCGCCGATGATGTTCATGACCTCGGAGACGTTGGCCTTGGGACGGCGCTTGTCGATGATCGCCAGGTCGCATTCGAGGCGTTTGGCCAATGCGCGGGCGCGTACCACACCGCCGACGTCGGGCGAAACGACCATCAGGTTGTCAAAGTCCTTCTTCCAGACATCGGCCAGCATGATCGGCAGCGAATAGATGTTATCGACCGGGATGTTGAAAAATCCCTGGATCTGTTCGGCGTGCAGGTCCATGGTCAGCACGCGCTGCACGCCTGCGGCGGTCAGCAGGTCGGCGACCAACTTGGCCGCAATGGGAACGCGAGCAGAGCGCACCCGGCGGTCCTGCCGCGAATAACCGAAATACGGAATGGCCGCCGTAATCCGGGCAGCCGAGGCGCGCTTGAGCGCATCGACCATGATCAGCAGTTCCATCAGGTTCTCGTTGCTCGGCGCGCACGTCGATTGCAGGATGAACACATCGTTGCCGCGCACGTGCTCGTGAATCTCGACGGAAATCTCTCCGTCCGAGAAACGCCCGATCTGGGCCCGTCCGAGCGAAATATTCAAGCGCTTTGCGACATCGGTCGCCAGCTTGGGGTTAGCGTTGCCGGTAAAGACCATCAGGCTGTCGTAGGCCATAGCTTGAATCCGAGGATCTGGAAAGGTGCTTTAAAGCGATTCGGGCAGGCAAGCAACCTGCCCGATGAAAGAATACGGATGGCTGGGGAAGAAGGATTCGAACCTTCGAATGCCGGAATCAAAATCCGGTGCCTTGACCAACTTGGCGACTCCCCAGCAATTACCCGCCAGATGCTTCCCGGCGAGCGAGGCGCGGATTATACAAGGCTTTTCTGAAAAAAAACAGGGGGACTTCAAGCTGCGCATTGCTTTTCAAACTTCGGCATTTGCCGGGCCGGCCCGCCATCACCTGGCCTGTGGCTGATTAGCTTCGCGCATTGCCCGCTTGTTGAGCTTGCCCACGCTGGTCTTGATCAACTCCTCGACGAATCGCACCTGCAACAGAATGCCATGACGCGACACATTGGTCTTTTCAATCAGGTGAGCCGCAAAACTGCGGATATCGTGCTCGCTCACCTTGCCGGCAAATCCGGCCTTGAGCACCACCAGGGCCAGGGGCCGCTCTCCCCATTTTTCGTCAGGAAGGCCGATCACCGCGACCTCCTGCACCGCTTCATGGCTACTGAGAATATCTTCAAGCTGCAGCGAGGAAATCCACTCGCCGGCCGTCTTGATGACGTCCTTGATCCGGTCGGTGACTTTCAGGAATCCGCGGCCGTCGATGTGGCCGATATCCTGGGTATGCAGGTAACCCCCCGCCCACAATTCCTCGGATGCCTGAGGTGCATCGAGGTAGTCCTGGGTCAGCCAGGGAGTACGCAGAACAACCTCTCCCGTCACTTCGCCGTCATGCGGCACATCATCCATTTCCGGAGTAACGATGCGCAGGTCGACCAAGGGAAGCGGAGTCCCCGTCTTGCAACGCAGCCTGGCCTGCTCCTCAATGGGCGCGTCGACATCCTTGGCGTCGGGGTGGGCAATGGTCACCACCGGGCAGGTTTCGGACATTCCATACCCGCTGACCACCTCGATGCCCCGCTTGAGCGCGGAAACCGCCAGGGTCTCCGACATGGCCGAGCCGCCAATCAGCACCTTCCATCCTTTCAGATCGAAGGAAGCGGAATCCGGGTGACCGAGCAGCATCTGCATGATCGACGGCACGCAATGGGAATAGGTCACCCCTTCCTCGACGATCAGCCGCAACAGCGAAGCCGGCAGGTAGCGGCCGGGATAGACCTGCTTCAGGCCAAGCAGGGTCGCCACGTAGGGAAAACCCCAGGCATGCACGTGGAACATCGGAGTGATGGGCATGTAGACGTCGTCGCGCCGCATCACAGCACCCGTCGCCGCCGTGCCGATCGACGTGGCCACCCCCAGCGTATGGAGAACGAGCTGGCGATGGCTGAAGCGGACGCCCTTCGGCAGCCCGGTGGTTCCTGTCGTGTAGAACACCGTGGCCTGGGCATTCTCGTTGAAATCCTCGAAAACGAAATCGGGACTGGCCGCCGCAAGCAGGGCTTCGTATTCCGTTGAAAAGCGGACCGGCCCCTCGACGGCGCCCCGCTCATCGTCGATCAGTACGAATTGCTTCACGGTTTCGAGTCGGCCGGCAATAGGCGCAAGCAACGGAAAAAATTCGCGATTGACCAGCAGGACATCGGCACCGGCGTGGTTGAGCGTATACAGAATCTGCTCGGCGTTCAGCCGCACATTTACCGTCTGCAGGATGGCACCCATCATCGGCACGGCAAAGAAACATTCCAGGTAGCGGTGGCTGTCCCAGTCCATCATTGCCACCGTATCGCCCGCCTCGACGCCTAATCCAGCCAGTCCACTGGCCAGACGGCCGATGCGTTCACGCAGCTCGCGGTACGTGTAGCGGATTCTGCCCTGGTAAGTGATTTGCTGGTCCGGCGCAACCGCCAGCGGCGTATGCAGGAGCTGCTTGATCAGCAAGGGATAGTTATAAGCGGAAGGCGTGCTCTGGATGACTTTCACGGGCATGATGTTTCCCTGAAGTTGTTGTATGGAGATGGCAAATCAGCGGGCGATAACCATTGCCTCCGGCGCACGCCACAAAGATGCGAAGATTACACAAATGGAAGAAATTCTGCTTGCCCCGGCATTTTTCCTTGCAGGCACAGGTTTTGTTCCCGGCCCGGACGGCCTCAGCAACCGGTTTCCGCCAGCAGCCTGGTGGCCTCGGCAAGCAGATCGCCGGCATTGGGTCGGAAAGAGAATGGCCTGGCTTGCGGCAATTTGCGATACAGGCCGTGACTGCTCCGTCGATAGGCCGGATCGTAATGTCGCTCGATCAGATCACGAAACAGCTCCGCCTTGGCCCGGGCATCGACCAGTGCATGCCAGTGATCAACAGCTTGCCGTCCGTGCAACGCTACCAGACAGGACAACAGCTCCTTGAACTGTTCCGGCGCATCCAGCAGGGCGGCGTAATCCTCGCACAGAAAATCGACGCGATCTTCCATGCTCGCCTCGACGCGGATACAGCCCGCATCTGCCATGGATTCCATCAAGGCGTTCGGCAGCTGCACCTGACCGATTTTCTTGCTTTCCGCCTCCACGAAAACCGGCTTCGCCGGATCGAGGCTTCCGAGCGCCTGCACTAGGCGGGTATCAAAGCCTTTCTGGCTCGGTTGCGCCTGCCCCGGCAGGGAGCCGAGCAAGGAACCGCGGTGCCGGGCCAGATCTTCCAGATCGAGCACCTGCGCGCCGCATTCACCGAGCGCCCGCAACAGCCGCGTCTTGCCGCTCCCCGTCAGCCCCGCCAGAACACGATAGTCAAAGCAACGCGGCAACCGTTCCAGCTCTTCGAGTACATGGTGCCGATACACCTTGTAGCCGCCGTTCAGTTGCCGCGCTTTCCAGCCGATCATGTTGAACCAGGCGGTCATCGCACCTGACCGCTTTCCCCCGCGCCAGCAATAAATCAGCGGCTTCCAGTTGATCGGCCGGTCGGCGAAAAGGGTTTCCAGATGCTGCGCGATATTCCGGGCCACCAGCGCCGCGCCAAATTTGGTGGCTTCGAACGGCGAGACCTGCTTGTACATCGTGCCGACCAGCACGCGCTCCTCGTTGCTCAGCACCGGCGCGTTGAGCGCGCCGGGAATATGGTCGTCGGCAAACTCCAGGGGAGTACGCACGTCGACAATGCAATCGAAACGTTCGATTTCGGCCAGCGAAGCAAGCTGATTTTTCATGAGACGCCAAACAACGGATAATCCGGGCATTGTAATTGAGAGGCTTCCCATGGATACCATTCGTCTGACCCAGCTTTCTCACGGCGGCGGCTGCGGCTGCAAGATTGCGCCCGGCGTGCTGGCCGACATGCTCAAGTCGCTGCCCCTGGCACAAAATTTCCCCGACCTCCTGGTCGGCACAGAAACCGCCGACGATGCCGCGGTGTACCGGCTCAACGACGAACAGGCGCTGGTCGCTACCACCGACTTCTTCATGCCCATCGTCGACGATCCGTTCGATTTCGGCCGCATCGCGGCAACCAACGCGATCTCCGACATCTACGCCATGGGCGGCAAACCGATCCTGGCCCTGGCCATCGTCGGCATGCCCATCAACACCTTGCCGATGGAGGCCATCCAGCAGATTCTAGCGGGCGGCGCCAGCGTCTGCGCCAAGGCCGGCATTCCCTTGGCTGGCGGCCATTCGATCGACGCCCCCGAGCCGATTTACGGACTGGTCGCCCTGGGTCTGGTGCATCCCGACCGGATCAAGCGCAATTGCAGCGCACGCGACGGTGACGTGCTGATTCTCGGCAAACCGCTCGGCATTGGCGTGCTGGGCAGCGCGATGAAAAAGGGTGTGCTCGATGCCGACGGCTACCGGCAACTGATCGACACCACCTCGCAACTCAACAGCGTCGGTGCCGAACTGGCTACGCTCGATTACGTCCGCGCGCTGACCGACGTCACCGGCTTCGGTCTGCTCGGCCACCTGCTGGAACTTTGCCGTGGCGCCGGACTGGGCGCCTCCCTCGAGGCCGGCAAGCTGCCGCTGCTGCCCGCCGCCATCGGCTTCGCGCAGCAAGGAATCGGCCCAGGCGCCATCGCGCGCAATCTGGCCAGCTTTGGCGCCGACGTCGTCTTCGCCGAGCAGGTGCCCGACTGGCAGCGCCGCCTGATGGCCGACGCACAGACCAGCGGCGGCCTGCTCGCCGCCGTCGCTCCGGAATACGCTGACGAGGTGCTGGCCCGCTTCCACGCGCAAGGCTTCGCCGCAGCGGCCGTAATCGGCCGCATGCAAGCCGGCGCACCGGTCATTACCGTTTCCGCATGAGGAACACGATGAGCAACGATTTTTCCGGCACCGTCATCGTTTTCAACAACGACGGCCTCGGCCACGCCGACGAAGCCTTGCGGCACAAACTCGCCACCAGCTATCTGCGCACGCTGCTCGAACTCGAACAGCGCCCGCAAGCGATTCTTTTCTACGCTTCCGGCGTCAAGCTGGTCGCAACGGGATCGCCCTGCCTGAAGGAACTGGCGGAGCTTTCCGGCGCAGGCACCCCCTTGATCGCGTGCAGAACCTGTCTCGACTACTATGGACTGATCGACAAGGTGGAGGTCGGCGAAATCGGCAACATGCTGCGTATCGTCGAAGCACAAGCCCAGGCCGAAAAAGTTGTCACAGTCTGAGCTGGAAACGCGAACTTGTTTCCGACTCCAGGGTGACTTGTACAACCATTCACTCGCCGGAACAAAGATTCACTGGAGGCATCCCGGAAAACCTGGCGATCAGGTTGTATTCGAGTATTGAAAACTTCCCGCCATTCTCGGCGGCGATTTCATATTCTTCGGCGATCAGGTCGCGTGCAGGCTGAGCTCCACCTGAAGCCGGCGCCGAGCCCCCCGAATCCACCTTATCGTCGGGCCCATAAACCACGTCGTTGAGAACGAATACCGGATACCCCAACGGCGAAAATTCCTGTTCATTGGTCAAAAACCCATTGGCAATAGCGATACGCATTTGCTGCTCCTGAATGACTGTGCGGGTGATTCTATGTCAAAAAGCACGGCTCAGCGGGCTTACCGGTCAGTCACGTACGCCGCCCCGACTATGTTTTTGTTGAAATGTTCCCGCGTGTTACAACAAGGCACAAAGGAAAATCAATCCGCCCACAGACACACACCCTTCCAGGCGCTAGACTTCGTGGCGTTAAAACAAAACACATAGCACATAGGCGGACAAGAATTTCCCATGGAAACATTAGTAGTTCTCGCAGTCGTTTCACCTTTCGTTGCACTGGCGGTCGCCCCCTGGTGCATTGACGTTTATCTGACAAAACGCGATCGCAAGGCGCGCCGCTGAAATTACGAAGGCGTTTTGGGTGAGAGCTACTACGGTAATCCCCTCTCTCACCCCGGAAAGCTACAATCGCCTTGGCGTTTTCATCGAGGATTTCTTTGGTTGTAGCTCCCTCTCTCACCCCGGAAAGCTACAATC
>CAZLXL010000003.1:0-147960 GCA_964563685.1 uncultured Propionivibrio sp. | reverse complement strand
CGGTTGTAGCTCCCTCTCTCACCCCGGAAAGCTACAATCCGCGCGTGAATGAAATCAACACGCTGTGCGGTTGTAGCTCCCTCTCTCACCCCGGAAAGCTACAATCCGCCGTATTCACGCACCACCACGGCGCGGGTTGTAGCTCCCTCTCTCACCCCGGAAAGCTACAATCCGAATCCTCAGCGGGGAAACTGCGCCGGACGTTGTAGCTCCCTCTCTCACCCCGGAAAGCTACAATCGTGAGTCATGAAAGGTGTAATCGCCAACGTGTTGTAGCTCCCTCTCTCACCCCGGAAAGCTACAATCTTCAAGACAAACGTATCCACCTTGGATGCGGTTGTAGCTCCCTCTCTCACCCCGGAAAGCTACAATCCTCGCCGACTTCGCTAACCGCATCGGCGCGGTTGTAGCTCCCTCTCTCACCCCGGAAAGCTACAATCCCGACGGCATCGGCCAGGGCGCGTTCCTCGGTTGTAGCTCCCTCTCTCACCCCGGAAAGCTACAATATAAATTTCACGACCACCATGCCGACGTTGGTTGTAGCTCCCTCTCTCACCCCGGAAAGCTACAATCCTTTCCGGCTACCCCTCCGACGCGAAATGCGTTGTAGCTCCCTCTCTCACCCCGGAAAGCTACAATCACACTTCAAAACGGCGGCTCACTGTCATGCGTTGTAGCTCCCTCTCTCACCCCGGAAAGCTACAATCGCCATGGTCGGGATGGCGCTTTTCCCTTATGTTGTAGCTCCCTCTCTCACCCCGGAAAGCTACAATCGGCACTTTCGGTCTGCATCGCTGCGCCGCAGTTGTAGCTCCCTCTCTCACCCCGGAAAGCTACAATCTGCTGAGCCTGGTTATTCCATTCTGCGCCCGTTGTAGCTCCCTCTCTCACCCCGGAAAGCTACAATCTCCTTTTCACGCCGCTTTGCATCGTCAATCGTTGTAGCTCCCTCTCTCACCCCGGAAAGCTACAATCTCCAGGCGGTAGGTATAGCCGTAGGACGGTGTTGTAGCTCCCTCTCTCACCCCGGAAAGCTACAATCAAGAGAGAACTTTTTTACTTTCACCACATCGTTGTAGCTCCCTCTCTCACCCCGGAAAGCTACAATCCCTTGTGGCCGAGGATCTCGACCCACGGGTGTTGTAGCTCCCTCTCTCACCCCGGAAAGCTACAATCGGGCCTATCAACGACCCGGTTAAACCGCGCGTTGTAGCTCCCTCTCTCACCCCGGAAAGCTACAATCTACTCGCGCCCGGCTTCGGTGAGTTTGATCGTTGTAGCTCCCTCTCTCACCCCGGAAAGCTACAATCATCCCTCCCTGGCGAGGCGCTTTCAACCGGGTTGTAGCTCCCTCTCTCACCCCGGAAAGCTACAATCTGTAGTCAGAAATCAACCGCTAAATCCGAAGTTGTAGCTCCCTCTCTCACCCCGGAAAGCTACAATCGGCTGGTCGACGCGAAATTGCGCAAGGAGTGTTGTAGCTCCCTCTCTCACCCCGGAAAGCTACAATCCAGCAACCTCGCGCAGCTGCTATACCAGCGGTTGTAGCTCCCTCTCTCACCCCGGAAAGCTACAATCCCGGTCGACGCTGGTCAAGCGCCTGAAAGAGTTGTAGCTCCCTCTCTCACCCCGGAAAGCTACAATCTGGCAGCCCCCCAATTCCTGCCCAGCCTGAGTTGGGCAGGAATTTTTTCTTTTGAATCTCGTTTCAGAAGAGCAACATCTGCTCTGCGGTAACCTTTTTTTCCTGAAAAAGCGGCATGCCAACCAACAGGCGAATGCCGGCGAACTGCTTTTCGGTGACCGTCATGCAGCGTACCGAACCGGCGGGCGGCAGCGCGTCGACGAGGCGCTTGACGTGCTTTTCCTGTGCATCGCTGCCGTTCAGCAATCGCCCATAGACCGACCACTGGATCATGTCGTAACCGTCGTTGAGCAGGAAGCGACGGAACTGCACGTAAGCGCGTTTTTCCGCTTTGGTGACCATGGGCAGGTCGAAGAAAACGAGCAGTCTCATGAAACGACGGGTTTCGTGGCCCACATTCAGCACTCCAGCCGATGTGCCTGTAGTCCGATCAGCGTGGGAAGTTCAAGAGTGCTGTCCTCGGATTCGAACAGCCGTACCAGGCTTTCGATGGCGTATTCAACCGCCGAAAGCACCGACATCCGGCCTTGCGGCATGCCGACGTCGACGTTGAGCAACGCCACCAGCGCCGTCTTGTCTTGCGGCGACAGGTCACCCTCGACGGCTGGCGCGTGCTTGCGCACATTCAGATCGACGAGCGGGCGGAAAGGTTCGATCAGGTCGTCGGCGAGGTTGAATGCGTTTTGTTCGCTGTCGTGGAACAGGCCGACAGTTGGGTGCAGGCCGTGAGCGACCAGCCCGCGCGCGATGGCGCCACGCATAACCGCATAGCCGTAGTCGAGTGCGGCATTGACCCAGCGTTCCTCACCACGATGAAAACCGCTTCCGAACAACTGCGCAAAATAAAACGCCGCAGCTTGACCTTCCAGATTGTCAGGATCGCCGGAGCGGACCCGACGCGCGTAGGAATCGAGCCGATCAACGCCGTTACTGCCTGTAAGCCTCAGGCAGGCAGCCTGGTTCTCGATTTTGCGGCGGACAATGTTGGCCCACGCCTGTTTGGCGAGCGGTCGGTTGATTTCCAGTTGTTTTCGTAGCAGACGATTGGTACGCGAATGTTGCAGGAAGGGCAGGAAAACACCGCTCGGCTGATGGTTGTCACCGGTGGCGTACAACCCGATGCCATACTCGGCGCAGGCCGATAGCACCGGATGGGTGAGGTTGATTTCGCGATGATTGAGGACGATAACGGCGATGTCCTCGAAGGGCACAAACGCCGTCTGTTCCTGCTCGATGGCGAGAGAAAAATGTTCCCGCCGCAGCTTGGCCGGGCGGGAAATCAGGACGCTACGCCAGCCCACGGGGCGGCTCCGGCGGCGCGTGGTAAATGTTGCCGAGGACGTCGACGTGAAATTTTCGTATATCAGTCGCTAATTTAACTGACTTGCGGAAGTAATTCTTGTCGGGTATCGGTTGATCGTGCGCGCGAAGGGTGAGACGCCCATCGCTTTCGTACATTACAAAGTATCCTGAGTATGTTGTTGTACCCAATGAAATTTCTACATATTCATGCTTGGTTAGTGCGAAGCAGAATGCTGCATCCTCTAGTTCTGTTTCGATGCCGATTCGTACCTTGTCATTGGCTATGTAAGCTGGCTTTATCAGGAAGCCGTTTTTTTTGGTGCGAAACACTTCAACATGATGCATTGGCCCTAACTCTGCGACTCCACCTCGAATATGCATTCCCCCTTTTTGCGTCGAAATCAACTTCACTTTTTTTACTTCTGGGCCGCGAATATCCGATGAGGAAGGCTTGAAAACTGGTTCGGAGAAAGCTTTCTTTCCATCGTTGCCATGAGCGGTTAGTCGCTCACGCAGCAATGAAATTAGTTTGTGATTGTGTGAGAACGTGGCTCCCACAATATTGTCGAGATCCGCCAGTTTGAGTTTGTAAAGCGGGGTTCGGACAAAGCTCTTGTTTTCGTCGATGAGTTTTGCTGACCGGATTGTTTCTTCGTGAATCGCTTCGCTACCGCGTCTCTGAACTGCGCGCGAAACGAACACTGGGCGTAGCGCCTCGAGCGCGGCCGCCGAATAGGTGCCGAAGCGTTTCATTTCGGTACGCAGCGCCACCGGATCGTCGATCTTTAACCGTGCTTCTAGTTCATGCCGGAAATGCGGCCATGGTTCCGGAAAATGCTCGTGCAATTGCTGATGCTTCGCCGGATTGATGATTTCGCCGGTTTCCAGATCGACGAAGCCGTCGCGGACTTTTTCGAGTTCCTTGCGTCGCGAGTAATCGGCGAGTCGTTTGACCATGCCATGGCTGCACGCGGCAACGACCGCTGCATCGAGCGCGTGGTGACGGTCGCTGTCGCTGCGCACCTTGAGCAGCCCCCAGCGGGCGCGCAGGAAGGCCGTTGTCTGGCCGCTCAGGACGACGCAACGCTTGGCCTCGCTGCCTTCGGCGAGTTGCAGGTAGCGTTCGACGTAGTTCTTGAAGAACTTGCAGATGTAGCGCGTGTCGTTGAGATTCCGTTCGCGGAAATCCTCGGCCTCCTGCTTGCCGAAATCTTTGCGCAGCAGGCGGCTGCGCTTGGCGAGGCGGTAGTTCTTGTTGCCTTCAACGTAGGCAACAAAGTTCTGCCAGCGTGGGCTGTTGTGTTCTCCATCGAGATATTCGTACGGTGTACGGTTGCCCTTGTCGCGGTTTTCCTTGGCCAGCACCAGGACCTTGTTGTTCTTGCTGTCGTCGAAACTGCGCGAGTAGGGCAGGGCGTGGTCGATTTCGACGTAGCCGGTTTCCAGCAGGCGATTGAGGTCGATGGCGTCCACCGAGTAGGCACACTTACCTTGCTGTTCGCGGTACAGTCGAAATTTCTCGAATTCAGCACCCGAGGGCATCTGTCCGAACTGCTCGGCAAACAGCGCCTTGTCCTTTTCGTTCCGCTCGCGGTATTCCTTTTGCGCCAGCTCAATATCACGCCGTCCTTCCACATATCTCCCATCTTTCGTTGGATGACCTGTGAGCGGTTTCGTTAGGTCGCGTGCCATCTCGATATGCACGTTCTGTGGCGCGCCGTATTTCCGGATGACGGCATTGACCACTTTTCGCGCCTGGTTGAGCGCACGCAGTACCACCGGATTGCGCGGAATTCCACCGGGGATGTCCTCTCCGATTTTCTGGCTGAACAGCATCTTGTTTCGTTCCTTGCCAGTGCCGCGATGACGTTCATAGAACTCCGGCAGATAGCGCAGCTTGCCGTCTCCCGGCGCTTTTAACTGGCTGTGATGGCCGTATTCGGGAATCGCTGCCACCGCCTCGTCGTAACGCAAGCCGCTTTCCATCATCGGCACGATCTGGCGTAGAGCCTTGAGCGACAGCGCGTGAAAATCGCTGAAGCTCAGATCGAGCAAGGCCTGTACGGCCGCTTCGCCGCCCGGCAGGGCCAGGGCGCGCAGTTCGCGTTCGGCCTCATCGCCATCCTTGAATACGCTGAGCACACAGGCGATGATGTCGAGTGTTTCGGGCTGGCCGCTCATCGCCGCGCCGGCCATCCCTTCCCATTCTGTTTCCAGTCCGGCTTTCTTGAACGCGCTGCGCAATGCCTGCCATGCAGGGAGTTTGACCAACCGCTCGGACAGCTGGTCTTTGCCCTTGCTTCCGCGCAGACCGGAAAAAGCGAAGGTTTCTGGCAGGAGCCCTTTCTTGACCAGCGCCGTGTGCAGTTGTTTGTAGGTGAAGTCGCTGGCTTGCTGATACGGCAGCGGCAGGGCGCATTGGCGTTCGGCGTCGTTCAGGGCGCGCGTAGTGCCATCAACAACGATCCGCAGATTGTTTAGCCGCGTCAGCCAGACGTGGCGCTCGGCGGTGAAGCTGGCTTTCGGGGCGCGATATTCGGCCTTCTCGAAGGTGCAGTGGCCGAGCATCTTGAGCAGGTCCTGACCAGACAGTGCGGGTTTCTGTTTCCAGAGCAGTCCGCTCTTTCGATCACCATTGCCGAGGATCGCGACTTGTAGGTCGGCGTCAGCATGCGGGTTGCCCAGTTGACGTTGTTTCTCGAAAAGCAATCTCAGTTCATCGGCGAGCAGAACGCGGGAGAGTGCTTTGCCGTAGTCGCCTGCTTTGTTGCGCTGCGCGTCAGGGAACTCGGCCAGAACCATCTCCGCTGGGGTTCGATAGGCTTTCTCAGCCATCAGCTTTTTTGTTCCGGCCAGCCCCTTTTTGACCTTGCCGCCTTCGCCTGCCTTGTCGCCGTCGGCCTGTTTCTCTTCGGCCCGGCTGATCCAGTGGAAACCGCGATGCTTGCATAGATGGTAGATGACGCGCGCCCACTCCTCGGGGGTTAGCTTACGATCCAGAGCCTCCACACGCAGCTTCCAGGCGTCGATCATCGGGCTGTCTTTGGTAGGCGGTTTTCTGAGCTGATTGACGTGCTCGATCAAACCGTGGCGTCTGAGCAGGCGTGCCAACTGTGTCAGCCGCCAAGCGCGGCGGAACAAGCGGTGGCGCATAAGTCGGGCATCGCGCCGGGCCTTGTTCAGCGATTCGCCTTCTTTGGCAGTCTCCGCCTTGTCGAAACAACGAACCCCGAGATCGATGATCCGATCTTCTCCCAAGAGACACCAGCCGACGGATGCAATGCCGATGTCCAGACCGAGGTTGTATTTTTCCATTGTTGTTGCGCCCGGTTTGACGAAGCGCATAGAATAAACCCGTTGTAGCTTTCCGGGGTGAGAGCCGTTGCTACAATAAGGTGTCACCTTCGGGTGACGACCGAACCCGGCCCGACAGGCTTGCCTGTCGGGCCTTTTCATTGCGCAACAAAAAAGCCGCATGTTTGGCGGCTTTTCGTTTGACGGCGCGGTTGGGCGAAATCGCTTGGTACGCTACTCCAGATTCTGTATCTGCTCCCGCATCTGTTCAATCAGCAGCTTGAGTTCCATCGCCGTTTGCGACACTTCGGTGACGACCGATTTCGAACCCAGCGTGTTGGCTTCGCGGTTGAGTTCCTGCATCAGGAAATCCAGGCGTTTGCCGCAGGCGCCACCGGCCTTGAGTACGCGTTCGACTTCGTCGAGGTGGGTCGACAGGCGGGCCAGTTCCTCGGCCACGTCGATGCGCACGGCGAAGACCGCGACTTCCTGCCGGATGCGCTCGTCATCCGACGAATTCAGCGCTTCGGCCAGACGCTGCTTGAGCTTTTCCTGAAAGGCGGCTTGCGCTGCCGGAATCCTCGGTTCGACATCACGCACCAGATCGCGCATGCGGGCAACGCGCTCAAGGATGACCGCGGCCAGCTTCTCGCCTTCGCGGGCGCGACTGGCGGTAAAGTCTTCAAGCGCCTCCCTGGCCAGAGCCAGGCTGGCGGGCACCAGTGTTTCGCTATCCAGCGCATCGTCGCCGAACATGCCCGGCCAGCGCAGGACGTCGCTCACGCTTAACGGGGCGGCCTGCGGGAGTTCGTTGCGCACCTGTGCGTCGAAAGCCTTCAGCCGCTGCAGGAGGTCGACATTGAGGGCTGTCGGCTGGGTGCGCGTGGACGAGGCGGCAACACTCAGCCGACATTCCAGCTTGCCGCGTGTCAATCGTGAGCCGAACAATTCGCGCAGAGCCGGTTCGGCGGCGCGCAATTCCTCGCAGACACGGAACTGGAAATCGAGATAGCGGGAGTTGACGCTTTTCAGTTCGATATGCAGCGCACCGTACTCGATATCCTGCGTTCGTGCGGCATAACCGGTCATGCTGAAAATCATGGAAGTCCTGAAGGAAAGGTCGGAAATGATTGGTCGGCTTTACAGCCTTTCGCCAAAGCCTGAAAATGGCCGGCAACCCACATAATAGCTTTGATACTGATGGCGCAACAAGCAAACCACGCACTTCCTGCCGGCTTCCAGCTCGATGAGTACCGCATCGAGCATCAGCTCTCCCTGGGTGGTTTTTCGATCGTCTATCTGGCGACCGATCGGCAAGGGCAGTTCGTAGCCATCAAGGAATATCTTCCCAACAGCCTCGCCTTGCGCGGTGAAGGCGAAATCAAACCGGTCATCACAGATGAACACATGCCGGCTTTCCGTTACGGCATGAAGTGTTTTTTCGAGGAAGGCCGTGCGCTGGCCAAGCTGTCGCACCCGAATGTGATCCGCGTGCTGAATTTCTTCCGGGCCAACGATACGGTCTACATGGTCATGGAATATGAGCATGGGCGAACCTTGCAGGAGTTCATCCAGAAGAACCGTTCGATGATTACCGAGAACTTCATGCGCAACGTGTTCACCAAGCTGCTCAACGGGCTGCGCGAGGTGCATTCGCACAAACTGCTGCATCTTGATTTGAAGCCATCGAACATTTACATGCGCAACGATTACACACCGGTGCTGATCGACTTCGGGGCTGCGCGGCAGACCCTGGCGATCGACACGCCGATGCTCAAGCCGATGTACACCCCGGGCTTCGCTTCGCCCGAGCATTATCACCAGCGCGACCTGCTCGGTCCCTGGAGCGACATCTACAGCGTCGGCGCCTCGATGTACGCCTGCCTGGCGTTTTCGGCACCGCAGGCCGCCGACAGCCGCCAGGACAAGGACCGGCTGGTGCCGGCCATGGTGCGCTGGGAAGGCCAGTATTCCGACCAGTTGCTGGAAACCATCGACTGGTGCCTGTGCCTCAATCACCTCTACCGGCCGCAAAGCGTTTTTTCCCTGCAGAAGGCACTCACCGAGCCGGTGGGGAAACCGAGGGCATCCACCCCTGCCGTTCCCGGCAAGAAAAAAACCTGGCTCAACCACGTAATGGGCAAATTCAAAGGAAAGGCTGAACCGAAGTGAAATTCACCATTTACCAGGAAAGCCGGCCCGGAAAGCGCCCGAACAACGAGGACAGACTGGCGCACTGTTATTCACGCGATGCGTTGATGATGGTGATTGCCGACGGCATGGGCGGACATTACTACGGGGAGATTGCTGCACAGATTGCCGTGCAGGGCCTGACCGAGTCTTTCCAGCGCGAGGCCAATCCCAGAATCCTTGACCCGTTCTCCTTTTTGAACCGGGCCATGCTCAATGCCCACTGCGCCATCCGCGACTTCACCGAGACGCACAAACTCGACGACTCGCCGCGCACCACCTGCGTTTCCTGTCTGATCCAGGACAACATCGCCTACTGGGCGCATGCCGGCGATTCGCGCCTGTACGTGATCCGTGGCGGTAAGGTGCTGACGCGCACGCGCGACCATTCCCGCGTGCAATTGCTCATGGATCAAGGCGTGATCAACGAGTCTCAGGCAGCCTTCCACCCCGATCGTAACAAGGTTTATAGCTGTCTTGGCGGCCCGCAGGAGCCGGAGATCGAGCTTTCGCGCAAAACCCCGTTGGAAGCCGGCGACGTGCTGGCGCTTTGTACGGACGGCCTGTGGGGCTTGTTCCCCGATGACATGCTGGCGCAGGCGCTCATGCAGGAAAACCTGATGCAATGCATCCCTGCGCTTATGGATCGGGCCGACGCGCGTAGCGGTCCGAACGCAGACAACCTGTCCGTCGTGGCCGTGCGCTGGGAAGACAATTACATCGAGCCGGGTTCTGGCCTGTCCTCCGCCGTACACACGCAAACCATGCCCCTCGGGGCCTTCACCACCAAGCTCGATGCGTTCGGCCGCAATCCGAAATACAGGACCGAACTCACGGAAGACGAGATCGAGCGCGCCATCGAAGAAATCCGTTCCACCATCCAGAAATATTCGAAATAGGAAATCCCATGCGTCCCAGCCAGCGTCAGCCCGCGCAATTGCGCGCAGTCCGCATCACCCGCAATTACACCCGCCACGCCGAGGGCTCGGTGCTCATCGAGATGGGCGACACCAAGGTGCTGTGCACCGCCAGCGTCGAAGAATCCGTGCCCCCCTTCCTGCGCGGCAAGGGACAGGGCTGGGTCACCGCCGAATACGGCATGCTCCCGCGTTCGACGCACACCCGCAGCGCGCGCGAAGCGGCCAAGGGCAAGCAGACCGGGCGCACTCAGGAAATCCAGCGCCTGATCGGCCGCTCGCTGCGTGCCGTGACCGATCTCGCCGCGCTGGGCGAACGCCAGATCACGCTCGATTGCGACGTCCTGCAGGCTGACGGCGGCACGCGCTGCGCCTCGATCACCGGCGCCTGGCTGGCACTGCATGACGCCTGCGCCAGGCTCGTTGCCGAGGGCAAGCTGGCCGCCAGCCCGATCCGCGACCATGTCGCCGCCGTTTCCGTCGGCATCGTCGAGGGCACGCCGGTACTCGATCTCGACTACCCCGAGGATTCGGGCTGCGACACGGACATGAACGTGGTCATGACCGGCGCGGGCGGCATTGTCGAGATTCAGGGAACGGCCGAGGGCGAACCATTCACTCGCGCCCAGATGAACCAACTCGTCGATCTGGCCGAGGCCGGCATCACGCAATTGATTGCCCAGCAGAAAGCTGCGCTGGCTGGGTAAGACAAAAACAGCCTAACCACAACGTGCACAACGAACACAACGAACACAACGAGAAGCAGCAATAAAAAATACTGAGAGATGTATCCGGGAATTCCCGAAATATTTCTTCGTTTTTTCGTTGTGACCGTTGTGCACGTTGTGGTTAATATCGTTCTTCCAAACTCCAGAAGTCGCCCATGAAACTCGTCGTCGCCTCGAACAACCCCGGCAAGCTGCGTGAATTCGGCGAGTTGCTCGCCCCGCTCGGCTGGGAAACCATTCCTCAAAAAGAACTCGGCGTTAGCGAATGCGAGGAGCCGCATGGCACCTTTGTCGAGAACGCCCTGGCCAAGGCGCGCCACGCTTCCGCTTGTACCGGGTTGCCGGCGCTGGCGGACGATTCCGGGTTGTGCGTGCACGCCCTCGGCGGTGCGCCCGGTGTCCATTCCGCGCGCTATGCCGGAGAGCCAAAGTCGGATGAACGCAACAATCGGAAACTGATCGCCGACCTGGCCGGACAAGCCGACCGCCGGGCGCATTACGTCTGCGTTCTGGTTTTCGTGCGCCATGCCGACGATCCGCAACCGGTCATCGCCGAAGGCGAATGGCACGGCGAAATCGTGGACTCGCCGCGCGGCGAAGGCGGTTTCGGCTACGACCCGTATTTTCTCCTTCCCGAGTCGGGCGTCACTTCGGCTGAACTCGATGCCGCAGAGAAGAACCGCCGCTCCCATCGGGGGCAAGCGCTGGCCCAACTGGTCGAACGTCTGAAATCCCGACGCGCATGACCGGGCGCCAACGTTCGCGCATCATTCCCATCCTGCCGGCCGGCTCCTTCTCGGCTGAAGGCGGCCGGGAGCTTGAATTCCGGGAGGCGTTGCCACTCGCGCTGTACGTGCATATTCCCTGGTGCGTGCAGAAATGTCCGTACTGCGATTTCAATTCGCATCAGGTGCGCGAAGCGCTGCCGGAATCGGAATACATCGCGGCGTTGATTGCCGATCTCGAATCGGCCCTGCCGCAGGTCTGGGGACGCAAGATCGTCAGCATCTTCTTCGGCGGCGGCACACCGAGCCTGCTTTCGGGTGAAGGGTTGGAGCAATTGCTGACGGCCATCCGCACCCGCCTGCCCGTGCTGCCCGATGCCGAAATCACCCTAGAGGCCAACCCCGGCACCGTGGAAACCGGCAAATTCGCCGCTTTCCGCGCTGCGGGCGTCAACCGCCTGTCGCTCGGTATCCAGAGCTTCAACCCGGAACACTTGAAGGCTCTCGGACGCATCCACGACGATGTCGAAGCGCGCCGGGCCATCGAAATCGCCGCACGGCATTTCGACAACTTCAATCTCGATCTGATGTACGGCCTGCCCGGACAAAGTATCGCGCAGGCGCTTGACGATGTGGAGCAGGCGCTCACTTTCGCCCCAACGCATCTTTCCTGTTACCAGCTCACCGTCGAGCCGAACACCGCCTTTGCCGTTGCCCCGCCGGAACTGCCCGACCCGGATCGTTGCGCGGACATGCAGGAGGCCATCGAATCCCGGCTGGCCGATGCCGGTTTCACGCATTACGAAACCTCGGCCTTCGCACGACCGGGCCGACAATGCCGGCACAACCTCAATTACTGGACGTTTGGCGACTACCTTGGCATCGGCGCCGGAGCCCACGGCAAACTGACGCTGCATGACGGGGAAAAATGGGAAGTGCGCCGCCAGATGCGCTGGAAGCAGCCGAAACAGTATCTGTCCCAGATCGCCCAGGCCCGCCCGCTACAAGACGAATTCGTCGTGCAGGCAAACGACCTGCCCTTCGAGTTCATGATGAACGCGCTGCGTCTGAATCAGGGATTCGAGGACAGGCTGTTCGAGGTGCGCACCGCGCAACCTTTGCTCGTCATCGCGCCAATCCTCGCCCGGGCCGAGCAGGAAGGTCTGATCGTGCGCAATGCAGGCCGCATTGCTCCGACCCGGCGCGGACAGCGCTTCCTCAACCGGCTGCTGGAAATGTTTCTGGCGTAGAAATTTATTTCCTGGAAATCGGCCTGCGACCCACACTGCCCAGCAGGCCGATCATCCCCAATCCCAGCAGCGCCAGTGAGCCCGGTTCCGGAACGAACAAGCCGGGGTCAACGAGAATGCTGTCGTTGGCGCAATTCTGCGTCCAGTGGATATTGAATTCGGAGCCATCCCAGCCGGCGGCAAACAGCAGATCGGTATCGAGGCTCATTTCATAAAAGAAATGCTTGTCGCTTTTCCAGGTGCCGTAACCGCCGACACCGTGCGTGGTGTAATCGAAATCCGCAGTACCGATCAACGTCCCGTTCAGCAGTGAAGTGGGATGGGTCTTGTCCGGATTGGCGGCGTTTTGGCTGCCGTTGGCTCCCCATAGCCCGTAGGCCCAGGTCGGATTGCTGTAAACGCCACCGGCCACACCGAAGCCATTGACGATGTTGATGCCCAGTTCGTAGGTGCCGTTCTTGCCGAAGTCGATGGCGAAATCGCCGGCACCGTAGACGTTGGCGCCCGGGTTGTTCGCGGTCAGCGGGCTATGCCCGGTGGCCAGTGCGATGAACAACCTGCCGTCCTGGAACAGGGCGTACATCGCCTCGGCGTCGTAGGTCTGCCCTCCGTATCCCGGATTGAGATAGACATTGGCGCCGCCCGTCGTATCCTCGATGCTGGAATGGACTCCTTCCAGGGAAGAAACCCACGTGTTCTTGTCGATTTGCCAATCCGACAGTTTCCCGTCAACAACAAGCGTGGCGCGGGCTGGCCCGGACAGGGCAATAGTCAGCAGCAGAGCAGTGGCGGACAGGGTGGTTTTCATCGCGGCACGTTCCGGAAAGGGTCAATGATCCCCGGAGCGTATCCTGCCGCCGCGAATCGGCACGTGACGTATTTCACACAAAGGACGCAAGCAGACGAAAGAAGCCGCTGCCTTTCACTTTTGTGCTTCGACGGCGTCGTAAAGCTCTTGTCTCAGAGTTTCCGACGGGCGCCCCTGCGCTTCGGCCAGGCGAATCTGGCGCATCAGTTCGGCAATGCGTGCCTGGATGGCGCGGCGATCGATCGGGGTCACCTTGATGACCGGCTGCCCGTCGCCCTGTTTCGTGGCCGGCAAGGGGGTAACCTTGACCGGCTGACCCTTGGCCGTAATTTGCGCACGTTCGCCGCCAAACTGGTTGCGCTTGGCCGTAATCACGATCGAATTCGGCTGGTAGGGCAAAGGCGCCGGACGCCGGGCATTGCGCTGGGCCATGGCCTGACTGCGGATTTCATTGATGCGCTGGCGCAATTCCGCGTGCAGGGCCTCGCTGGGCAATCCCTCGGCCTCGGCTTCGCGGATTTTTCTCAGCAATTCCTCGATCTCGCTGGGAGCGGAGGCCGACCGTGCCGGCACGCCGAAGTCCTCCTTAGGCGCCTTGACCGCGACCTCGAATTCTTCCGCCGAGGAAATCATCTTGCCCAGCCGGTAATGGTCGTAGCGCATGGCCAGGGTCAGCGCCGTATCGCCCCAGTCGTTCTGCGGCCGCTTGTCCGCGCCTGCTTCGAGCAGGAGCTTCGCCATGTCCTCGCGCCCTTCGCGCGCGGCCATCATCAACGGCGTCGACCCGTTCGGCGACCGGGCATTGACCTGGGCTCCGCGCTCGATCAGATATTTCGCCAGTTCCTGGTGACCGTTGAACACGGCGTAATGCAGCGCCCCCCAGTAATTGCCCTCGCGGTTCAGCGCCGCCCCGTTGTCGAGCAGCCACTTCACGGCCTCCATGTGACCGTTCCAGGCCGCCAGCTGCAGGGGTTGCTCGCCGTTGCGGTTGGCCCGGCGCGGATTGGCGCCGCGCGCGACGAACAGCCTCATCATTTCGATGTTTCCGTGCCAGGCGGCGTTCATCAGGCCGGTGCCGAACTGGCTGCCCTGGAATTCCGGATCCAGCCCTTCATCCAGCCAGGCCGTGACCCTCTTGATATCACCTCGCTCGATGGCCCAGCTATAAGCCACCGGATCCGGCGGCGCCGCCAGCGCCGAAACGGCCAGCAGACACATTCCGAGAAGCAGGGCCTTGCCATTGCCGAATACCCTGCGTACTGAAAAAATCCTCATCCGTCCCACCTCTGCTTCGTCAACGGAACTCCGGGTTTTGTTGCACAATACCGGAGCCATGCCACTCCGCCTGATTATCGCCCTTACGCTTTCGCTTGTCCTGCATGGCGGTCTGCTCATCACAGCCTTGCCGCAGTCTTTGCCCACGCCCCTCGCCCCGGCGCTGAAAGCGTTCTTGCGGCCGCTGCCGGAACGCCCCAAACCAGCGGAAATCGCCAGCATGCCCGACGCTCTGCTCAAGAACACAATCGAGGAAGAAACTCCGGCCAAGCCGACGCCTCAACCCGCCAGCCCGCCCCGCAAATCCGGACCCGCGCGCCCGACAAGCATCAGCAAAAGCGAACGGCTGGCTGTGCAAAGAAAACTCTCGGAATACGTTTTTTATCCGGAGCAAGCGCGGGCGATGGGCATCGAGGGAACCGTCGTCCTGTTCATCGACCTGTCCAGGGACGGGAAGGTCGAGGACGTGCGCGTGATTTCCAGCAGCGGTTTTCCCATCCTCGACAATGCCGCGATCAAGGGATTCTATGCCGTGGGCCGACTTCCCGGGAAATCGGACATCTGGTCCTACACGTTCCATCTGGAATAATCAGGCGCGTTCAGGCCGCGCGGCGGAACACCAGATCCCACACGCCATGACCCAGGCGAAGGCCGCGCTGCTCGAACTTGGTCAGCGGGCGGTAATCGGGGCGTGGCGCGTAGCCCTCGGCCGTGTTCTGCAGCAGCGGCTCGCCCGAGAGCACTTCCAGCATCTGTTCGGCGTAGTTTCCCCAGTCGGTCGCGCAGTGGATGTAGCCGCCGGGTTTCAAGCGCCCGGCCAGCGTCGCCACCAGCGGCGGCTGGATCAGGCGGCGCTTGTGGTGCCTCGCCTTCGGCCACGGATCGGGGAAAAAGATATGCACGCCGTCGAGCGATCCCGGCACGATCATGTCGCGCAGCACTTCCACCGCGTCGTGCTGGATGATGCGCTGGTTGGACAGATGCTTCTCGGCAATCAGTTTGCACAGGCTGCCAACACCGGGCGTATGCACTTCAACGCCGATGTAGTCGTTCTGCGGGTTGGCCTCGGCAATCGTCGCCGAGGTTTCGCCCATGCCGAAGCCGATTTCGAGGATATGCGGCGCGCTGCGCCCGAACACGGCGTCGAGATCGAGCGGCACTGCGGCATACGGAATGCCGATCTTCGCCATCATTTCGTCGTAGTAGCGCTGCTGCGCATTGGAGACGCGCCCCTGGCGCAGCACGAAGCTTCGGATGTGTCCCGCGCGGCCCGCCGTATAGACGTTTTCCTGTTCTTCGCTCAAGACAGTGTTTCCCAAACTCGCGCTCACGAACCGATCAGGCCGGAAGTCGGCGACGACGGGTCGGCCGAGTAGTATTTGCGCGGCATGCGCCCGGCGAGGAAGGCTTCGCGGCCAGCCTCGACCGCCTTCTTCATGGCGCTGCCCATCAGCACCGGATCCTTGGCATGGGCGATGGCGGTATTCATCAGGATGCCGTCGCAGCCGAGTTCCATGGCGATCGTGGCATCGGAGGCCGTGCCGACGCCCGCGTCGACCAGTACCGGCACCTTGATGCTGTCGATGATCAGGCGCAGGTTCCACGGATTGACGATGCCCATGCCGGAGCCGATCAGCGAGGCAAGCGGCATCACGGCGACGCAGCCGATGTCCTCGAGCATCTTGGCCTGGATGGGGTCGTCCGAGCAGTAGACCATCACGTCGAAACCGTCCTTGACCAGCACTTCGGCGGCTTTCAGCGTTTCCGGCATATTCGGGAACAGGTTGGTCGGATCGCCCAGCACTTCGAGTTTGCACAGCGCGTGCCCGTCGAGCAGTTCGCGGCCGAGGCGCAGCGTGCGGATCGCATCGTCGGCAGTATAACAGCCCGCCGTGTTCGGCAGGATGGTGAATTGCGAGGGCGGCAGGGCGTCGAGCAGGTTCGGTTCGCCCGGATTCTGGCCGATATTCACGCGGCGGATGGCGACGGTGACAATCTCGGCGCCCGAAGCATCGATGGCCGCACGCGTTTCGGCAAAATCCTTGTACTTGCCGGTGCCGACCAGCAGGCGTGAACGGTAGGTCTTGCCTGCAATGCTCAGGCTGTGTATTTGATTGTCCATGACATCTCCAGAAAAGGAAGAAGGCTGAATAGCGCGTGGCAACGCCGCAGCGGCTCAACCGCCACCAACGGCGACGACAATTTCCAGACGGTCTCCGTCCGCCAGCATGACTTCGGCGTGCCGGCCGCGCGGCACGATCTCGCCGTTGCGTTCGACGGCAATCCGCTTGCCGGTGTAGCCGAGCGTTTCGATCAGGGCAGCCACCGTCAGGGGAGCGGGAAAATGGAGAAGTTCGCCGTTGAGTGAAATTTTCATCGCGGAAGATTTTATCACGCAGCTCGTCCATTCCATCCGTCCTGCTTATCGCAGCACGAGGCATGCATCTGGTTATCATCAAACCAGCTCGCGGTCATAAAAGCGAGGAAAGATGCTGGTCACAATCGTCCATCTATTCGCTGGAGCAGATTTGCACACTCTGAATTGTTATCGACATTCGGCAAACCGTCTTCCGAAGGATCCAGCGGGTCGATCAGCTGTTTAAACTGACGATGGCTGCGAGCAATCTCACACAGATGGCACGAATCCTGTTCGCTGTGTCACAGGAGGTGCTGCATCATGAACGAAAAAACCGCACGCGAGGACAAAACACCACCAAATTCAATGTCAAATCGCGTCCAGTTGGTTCATCGATGGCCCATGTGACACGTTTGTCAGCAGACTTCTGACACCCTGTTAAGCACTTGGCCCTGTTCCTGCTTCCAAATCAATCCGGATTTTTGGGATAAAGCGCACATGCTGAAATAGTAAGAATTCATATGAAGTTGGATGGTTTTCGTATGACATTCTTGTGTGCGGATCGTAGGATGCCACGGTAGTTCTTTATATATGGAGGTCAAAATGAAACTACCGGAAAATGGAAGGTCAGCTATAAATCTAGCTGTTGTAATAGGGGTCGCGTTCTCGTTGAGCGCCTGTCTAGGCGGTGGTGGAGGGGGAAGTAGTACGTCTGATGCTGCCCCCCCCGCAATTGATCCAATGGTTGCGGTTAGCCCTGTCATTTCTTGCGCCGATATCGCGAAAAAAGATTTCAGTACATTGGCTGAAGCGCCTTCAACTATTGTTAGTGCTGCTGTTGACGCAGATAAAAAATACTGTGTTGTTACCGCCACGATAGGAACTCAACAAAAATTTCAGTTAAACCTTCCTATGTCAGGCTGGACACAGCGCTTTTTACAACTTGGGTGTGGAGGCTATTGCGGTAGCGTGAGCGGGGGGAGCGTAAACAGTCCAACAACCTACCAAGCATTCCAAACGACAGGTTGCACGATACGCGATAACGGTGAAATGGCTATTGCTTCGTCGGACCTTGGTCACCTGAGATCAAGTACAAAATTTGCCGACGGTTCATGGGCAAAAGATAACCCTGGTGCAGTGATTGATTTTGCTTACCTCGGCATGCACAAGGCAACTGTGCTCGCGAAAGCCTTAATTAATACCTATTACGGTCAGGCACCGAAGCGTTCGTACTATATCGGATGTTCCGATGGTGGCCGGGAAGGACTGCAGTCAGTGCAGCGTTATCCTGGAGACTATGATGGTGTCGTGGTTGCAGCGCCAGTGATTGACGAGGTTGCAACGAACACGTTCTATCACGGGTGGAATGTACGCGTAAATTCTGATCTCAATGGCTACCCGATCCTGCATAAAGCAAAGCTTCCGGCCCTTGCAGCAAGAGTGAAGCAGGTTTGTGGCGACGAAGGTGGCCTGATTCAAGATCCACGTCTATGTGAAAACCAAAAGGAATCCATTCTGTCGAGTTTGTTGTGTGATACAGGCGTTGAAACTGACTCATGCTTAACTTCTGCTCAAGCTGATGTAGTACGAAAATTGTGGCATGGGCCGGTGGATGAGTTTGGAGTTCGTCTTTCCGCCGGCGATATGCCGCTTGGCAGTGAAGGAGGATTCGCTGCAGCTGTTGCTGCAGGAACGCTTGTGGGCTCAGGTGAAGGGGTTTGGGCTGATGATTTCCCCAATTACATGTCGAATTGGGGCTCGGGTACCGGCATTACGTGGGCGAATATGGCGTTTACCCTTGCTGGCTACAATAAACTGACTGCTCTTTCTACTCTCTATGATCCGACCAATCCTGATTTGAGCAAATTTGCAGACCGTGGCGGAAAACTCATTATCTGGCATGGTTGGGCAGACGGCGGTGCCTCGCCGTATATGTCGCTTAATTATTGGACAGCTGTGCGTAATCAGATGGGGGCCGAAGCGGCTTCGAAATTTATGGCTTTGTATATGGTTCCAGGCATTGGTCACTGTAGTGGAAATAGTGATTTCCTGACCCCCATGATTGACTGGGTTGAGAAGGGAACCGCTCCAAATAAAATCTCTGTAAAGCACATGAGTGGTGGAACAAGCGGGACAGTCTTGCAAACGAGGCCAGCATATCCATATCCATCAATGGTCAAGTACAAGGGCACCGGTGATATTACGACTGAGTCATCTTGGGTTCGCTCTGATATACCTTCAACGCTTGGCGACGTAACGGCTTGGAGAGGGTTGGCAAACTACATACCTGGCAAGCAGATGTGGTGTCAGCTGGTCAGCGGGTCGTCAATCCCAAGTTGTACTCAAAAATAAATATCGTGGCTTGTGGCTGTGCCGTTGGCTTATTGACTTGGCGGCACATCCCTCCGCAAACCATAGATCACTGGAAGCCAAGGTGAAAGCTCAATTCGATTGATCACTCTCTGTCCCGGAAAATTTCTTTCGAGACTTTGATCCCCGGCATCCCGATGTCTGGGGATTTTTTTGAGCGTTTTCCCAATTGCCTGATTAATTCAGAGACGCAATTCATTGTCGAATGTGCATAAAGTCTATCAATTTTATTGGATGGAAAATGAAAGGTGGCGGATATATATTTGCTCGAAGGCCGGATGAGATAAATCCCGCTGTTACGGTATGTTGTACCTTCGAGTGCATCAATGGTCGCTCATAAATCTCTTCTCGGATCCCATGCGCCTAACGTTCTTGGTTCGGATGGATTGCCCGCTCTAAAGTTACCCAAGGGTTGGAATGGATTCTTGATTGAACGAAAAAAAATTCCGGTATCAGCGGAATGCGGACCTCAATATTCCGGCGTCCCAACCATAATGGCCTCGATGGTTGCATCTGGGCGGCGTTGGTATCGGTGCTTTGGCAAAACCATAGAGATGGAATGCACCCCGGGGGTCGATATGGTGGGTTCCACTTATGAGCGTGACTACGCGCGATGGGAATTCGAACCAGGAGCCGAAACCGTTTGCATGAGAATGCCTCCATTTATTGTTCAAAGATATTTGCAGGACGAGGCTCATCGTTTCGATTTGGAAACCAGATATTCAGTCAAAGACGATTCCCTTGCCAAAATTCTTTTTACGGTGGCCGACGAGTTACAGAGTGGACTGCCAAATGGCCTTCTCTATGCGGAAGGTTTATGTATTACCGCCTTGGGTTGGCTAAACCGTCACTATGTGAAACAACGATGTTCACCACTTACATCACGGAATCTGTCGACCGCAAAACAAGCCAGGTTGCGGGAATTCATTGATGCTCAGTTAGGCCAAGATTTGAGTATCGAGCGGATGGCGGCGGAGGTCGGCATTAGTCCTAATTACTTCGCACAATTGTTCCGTTTGACATTTGGCACGTCGCCTCATCGTTATGTATTGCAAAGACGGATAGAGCGTGCCGCACAAATTTTGAGGGATGATCGCCAACGGTCAGTTACAGAAATTGCCATGTCACTTGGTTTTTCGAGCCCAACACATTTTTCAACCGTTTTTAAAATCCATCGAGGCTTAGCACCATCCGAGTGGCGGCGATCATGAAACAGGGATCAAGAATTTTTCGATCCGTTCTTGATCTTGGCAGACCCGTAGCGATGATGCTCGATTGTGGATAAGACTTCTTCGCCCTATGCAAGAAAAATAGGGGTGGCATCCTGGATAGGAAGCGCGCTTGAGTATTACGATTTCTTCCTTTATGGCACAGCCGCTGTTTTATTTCTTGGCCCTCTTTATTTCCCGAGTTCCAATCCGGGATTGGCTAATCTGGCTGCATTAGCTTCAATAGGAGCCGGATATTTTTCACGCCCATTGGGTGCTTTGTTCTGGGGGCATCTGGGTGACGTATATGGAAGAAGGTTGGTGTTATGCCTTACGTTGTTATTGATGGGTTTGGCGACCTTTCTGGTCGGAGTGTTGCCTACATATCAGGAAATCGGAATTGTTGCACCGATCCTTCTTGTCATGCTTCGCATGCTTCAAGGGTTCGCAGTATCTGGCGAACATTCTGGTGCAACAGCTTTGGCTCTCGAACTGTCATCGGAAAATCGGCGCGCATTTTATGCCAGCTTTTCGCTGAGTGGTACTCAAGTAGGTTTTATTCTGTCTTCAGTAGTGTATTTGGTTCTTTCATATTTTCTAAAGGAAGTGGAATTGGCGATATGGGGGTGGCGAATTCCTTTTTTGTTGAGCTTTTGTTTGGTTGCAATGGGGGCCTGGGTCAGGTTCCGTCTGCCGGAAAGTCCTGCGTTCCTTTCTGAAGAAAATCGCGGTGATAATGAATTTAGGCCGCTGAAATTGTTGTGGTCCCAGTACAAGAGAGATGTGTTGCGTGTTGTTCTCGCGGCTCAGATCTCCGTCGTAAGCACTATTTTTGGTGTGTTTTCGTTTTCCTGGGCAATAAATAACACTCGGATAAGTCAAAACGCCATGCTGGGTATTATGTTATCGAATGCTGTCGTCGGGATGGTGCTGGTACCCGTGTGGGCATATTTGTCCGACCACATTGGGCGCCGGCCGGTTTTTCTGTTGGGTGCTGTGGGGTCTGGAATTCTGATTTGGCCTTACTTTTGGGCGCTTGGTCATTCGAATGTTCCTCTCGCATTCATTTTTGGGGTATTGCTTTCTGGTGTTGCGTATAGTGCGGCAAATGGAGTCTGGCCTGCACTATACGGAGAATTATTCTGCACAAGGATTCGCCTCTCAGGTATGGCTATCGGTACGCAAATCGGATTCATGTTGGCAGCTCAAGCACCAGCCGTAGCTACGCTCCTGATTCAACAGTCGCCAGTTGATTGGTCTCCTGCACCTTTGTTGGTAAACGCCTGCTGTGCAGTATCTGCGCTGGTAGTTTTCTTTTTTCCTGAAACTTTTCAGAGTCCTCTGAAAAACCTTGGGAATCGTAACCCAAAGAGGTAATCTCGCGGATCGATTCGATGCAGGCTACAGAGTAGAGATTCGACCAAGGGACATTCAGGGTCGAGAAGCAGCCGCGCAAGGTGACGGAAAATTGCGGTTGGTTGTCCTTCACCGCGAGCATTTAGACGCCACTACCTGTCGTAATCTGCTCAGCAATGGGCGCCTGACAACCCATGGTATCGATCATGACGATGGCGCCTTCGAACGCCAGTGACGGCGACGGCATCAAGTCCTCAATTGACCGTAATCTCGTTCAATTTTGCTTCGCAGGTGCGTTGCCACAGCGTCACGCCGCGTAGGCCGATCCTGATGCAGTTCCTGCAAGCCGCGTGCGGATCTGCCCGATCCTCGCAGATCTTTGCCTTCGATGGCAATCACACGATCCTTCACCGTCGGACAGACATCGCTCATCCATTCCTCAAAGCAGTTCCAGGGCCAGCGGCGAGATCGCGTCGTGGCCGGGTATCCCATTGCGCAGCCGCAGATAACGTCGCAGCCACACTTCCCGCTCTCGGCACATGTCCACCATGCCCCCTAGCCTTCCGTTCCCGAGATCACTGCGCATAGTGCCAGCATCGCAATATCCAGCAGATCATGATCCGTTCGCCCTTCAACTTGCTGATCCGGCAAATCCGCGAACCGTTCAATCAGTACGGCTATCCCTGCTTTTTTGATCTCTCGCCCCAAAGGGTAAGAATTGACCCAGTCACGGCAAAGCCCACAATATAATGTCATAACCCTATAATCGTAAACGATTTTTCAAGCTTCGGCCCTGCCACACTGCTTATCGCAGCAAGAGGCATGCATCTGGTTTATTATCAAACCAGCTCGCTGGTCATAAAGGCGAGAAATGATGCTGGTCATAATCATCCATCTGTACGCTGGAGGAGATTGGCATGCGCTGCATTGCTTTCGACAAGCCTCCCCACTCCCGGCTCGCACTGGCTCTATGCATGCCCTTTGCAGCCCTGGCCCTGCAGTGGTTGCTGTGGGATTACTTCAAGCCCCATGCCTGGTTCCTCTTTTTCCCGGCCGTATTCTTCAGTTTCTGGATCGGCGGACGAGGCGGCGGCATCGTCGCCACACTGGCCAGCGCACTGCTGGTCTGGTATTTCTTTATTCCCCCCATTGCTTCCTTTGAGTTTGCGGGCTTTCCGTCGATTTTCTCCGCCGTTGTTTTTGTACTCATGGGCTGCCTGCTGGCCTTCCTCCACGATCGCGTCACCCGCTCCGACCGCAGCGCCACACGACTGCGCCTCCTGGCAGGGACCATCGAGAAAATCGCCGCCGTACGCGATCTGCCCAGTCTCATGGCCATCGTCCGCCATAGCGTGCGCGAACTGACCGGAGCCGATGGCGCAACGCTCGTGCTGCGCGACAACGGCCATTGCCACTATGTCGACGAGGATGCCATCGGACCGCTCTGGAAGGGACAGCGTTTTCCCCTCGAATCCTGTATTTCGGGCTGGGCCATGCTCCATGCCGAAGCCGTGACCATCGAGGACATTTACGCGGATCCGCGCATCCCGCACGAGGCTTACCGTCCTACATTCGTCAAAAGCCTGGCCATGGTGCCGATTGGCCGCGATCAACCCGTCGGCGCCATTGGCTGCTACTGGGCCAGGCAACACTTCGCCACTCCCGAGGAACTCGAATTGCAACAGGCCCTGGCCGATGCCATGTCGGTCGGCCTGGCCAATATCGATCTGTTTCAACACCTGGAAACCTCCCGGCAGGGGGCCGAAGAGTCCGCTACGCTGGCGCGCGAAAGCCAGGCACGTCTGCAACTGGTTCTGGAGGCAACCAACGAAGGTCTGTGGGACTGGGACCTGCGCAGCGGTGTCGTATACCGTTCTCCGCGTTATTACGAATTGATTGGTTACAAGCCCGAGACTGCACTCGGCGATTTCGATTTCTTCAGGAAGCTGGTGCATCCGCACGATCTGGAACGCGTGCTGGGAATCATCGATGCACATCGGCAGGGCAAGACAAGCGTCATTGAATACGATTTCCGGCTGATAACCGCCTCCGGCAAGGAACGATGGATGGCCGTGAAAGGACGGGCTGTCGGCAAGGAACGATGGATGGCCGTGAAAGGACGGGCTGTCGAACGGGATGCGCAAGGCATGGCTCTGCGCATCGTCGGGATGCTCATGGATATCGGCTCCCGCAAAGCGGCCGAAGCTGCGCTGCAGGAAAGCCAGGAACGCCTGCAACTGCTGATCGACCATGCGCCCGCGGCCCTGGCGATGTTTGGCCGCGACATGCGCTATCTCGCCGTCAGTCGCCGCTGGATTGACGATTATTCACTGGGCGCGCGCGATCTTGTCGGACAAGGACACTACGAGATATTTCCGGAGATTACCGAAGCCTGGAAGGAGGTACATCGTCGTGGTCTGGCCGGCGAAATCGTCCGCTCCGACGAGGATCGTTTCGAGCGGGCCGACGGCACCGTGCAATGGCTGCGCTGGGAAGTCCGACCCTGGCACACGGTCGAAGGCTCGGTCGGCGGTATCGTCATCTTTTCCGAGGACATTACCGAACGCGTCCTGGCCCAGCAGGAGATTCTCCAGCTCAACGCCAGCCTCGAGCGGCGCGTCGCCGAGCGCACCGCCGAGCTTTCCCTTGCCAACCAGGAACTGGATGCTTTTGCCTACGCGGTTTCGCACGATCTGCGCGCTCCTCTGCGGGCCACGCTCGGTTTCTCGCAGGCCCTGATCGAAGATTTCGGCGACAAATTCGAGGGCGAAGCCAGGTTCTATCTCGATCAGATCGGTATCGCCAGCCGCAAGATGGAAAATCTGATCGAAGGCATCCTCGCTCTTTCGCGCAGCACCCGGGGCGAGCTACGGCGAGAAAGAATAGACCTGTCGGCACTCTCTGCCAGCATCGTCGCAGAACTCCAGCGCGCAGTCCCCGAACGGCCGGTTTCCATCGATATCGAGCCCGGACTGACAGCGTCCGGCGATCCGCGCATGATCGAAGCCATGTTGCGCAACCTCCTGGGTAATGCCTGGAAATACAGCGGCAAGGCTGCAACGCCGGCAATCCGCGTTTATTCGGGCGAAATCGATGGATTGCGCGGCACCTGCATTGCCGACAACGGCGCCGGCTTCGACATGGCGCATGCCGGACAGTTGTTTCAGCCCTTCCGTCGCCTGCACCGCGAAGATGAGTTCCCCGGCGCCGGCATTGGCCTGGCGACAGTGCAGCGCATCGTCAATCGGCATGGCGGAGAAATCCGCGTGCAAGCCGCCCCGAATGCCGGCGCAACCTTCTGCTTCAGTCTCCCCGGGGGAAACGATGAATCATGAAAATCACTGACCGAGACCGCTTCATCCGGTTCGCCATGGCCGGGTACGTAACCATTGCATTGGCGTGGATTTTTCTGTCCGATCAGTTGCTTTCGCTGTTTGCCGACATTGAATCCATCGTCTGGTTATCAACGGCCAAGGGCATATTTTTCGTCATTGCCAGTGCCGGATTGTTTTATCTGGCATTGCGCGTCATTCCGCCATCCGGAAACAGGCCGCCGCAACATCTGCTCGAAACGCTGGCTGCAGGCAACGTCACGGGGCAAACTCCGGCGTGGATGGGTTATTTATTTGCCGTGACGATCTCGCTGACCATGCTTCTGGTGCGCAACAACATGCCCGTCGCTTTCGATGAGCGTCCGTTGCTGGTCATGTTCATGTTCCCGATCATCCTGAGCGCTCTGGTTGGCGGATCGGGCCCTTCGTTGGCAGCCACGGCTGTGACTGCGCTCGGCGTTGATTACCTGATGATTCCGCCGGTCAACAGCCTGCGCATTGCTTCCAGCAACGATCTCCTGCAATTCGCTTTCCTGCTCGTCAATGGCTTGACGGTGAGCTTGTTAAGCGCGGTATTGCGCAAATCGGCGGCTCGGGTCGAGATCAATCGTCGCCTGCTGGACACAGTTATTTCGGGCACGCCCGACGCTGTTTACGTGAAGGATGCACATGGGCGCTACTTGCTGGCCAACACCGCCGCCGCTGGATTTGTCGGGAAATCCCGGGAGGAAATCATCGGCAAGGACGACCGATCGCTGTTCCCCGCCGCGTCGGCTCGCGAAGTAATGGAAACGGACCAGGCCATCATGGCTACCGGGCGGATGCAGACTAGGGAAGAGCGTGTGACAACCCTGGTGGATGGATGCGAACTGGTTTTCCTGACCAACAAGGGGCCGGTATTCGATGCCTCGGGGCAAATTGTCGGCATTTTCGGCATTGCCCGCGAGATTTCCGACCGCAAGCGGGCCGATGACGAAATCCGCCGCCTCAATGCCGATCTTGAGCGCCGTGTGACCGAACGCACGGCTGAATTGCGGGCGGCCAATCTCGAACTTGAAGAACTGGCCTACGCGCTGGCGCACAACCTGCGTGCGCCTTTGCGCGCCATCGGCGGCTTTGCCCAGATGCTGAAAGCAGAATGCCTCGACAAGCATAATGACGAGGCCAAAACCCACATCGAACAGATCGTGCGAGCCAGCGCCAACATGGGCGCGCTGATCGATGGCATCCTGGCCCTGCTGCGTTGCACGCGCGGCGAATTGCAGCGGGCTCCCGTCGATGTTTCAGCCCTCGCCGCGCAGCGGCTTGATGACTTGAGCAAGGAAGAACCGCAGCGTCGGGTAAATCACCACGTGGAAGCTGGACTCATGATCAATGGCGACGCAGCCATGCTCGGGATAATGATCAGGCACCTGATCGACAATGCCTGGAAATTCACGCGCGACAGGAAGGAGGGTTCCATCCGTGTCACTTCCGGCGTTCTCGATGGCCATTCGGCAATCTGCATCGAGGACAACGGCGCGGGGTTCGACATGGCCCACGCCGGACGCCTGTTCCAGCCATTCCAGCGCCTGCATCGGCAGGACGAATTCCCGGGAATCGGTATCGGACTGGCGACGGTGCAACGCATCATCCAGCGTCACAGCGGTGAAATCCGGGTCACGGCGACTCCCGGCGTAGGTACGACCGTGTGTTTCTGCTTGCCACAATCAGCCCCAATGGAGCATGGCAATGAATGCTAAAACTCTTTTACTTGTCGAAGACAATCCGCAGGATGAAATACTGATCCTGCGCTCCCTGAAAAAAATCAATCTGGCCAACGAAATCGATGTCGCGCGCGATGGGCAGCAGGCGCTCGATTACCTGTTCGGTGAAGGAGAGTTCGCGGGAAGCACGAGGGAACTTCCGGCTGTCATGCTGCTCGATATCGGGTTGCCCCGACTGTCGGGTCTGGAGGTTCTGGCGCGGGTGCGCAACGATCCGCGCACCCGTTTGCTGCCGGTCGTCATTCTCACGTCCTCTGACGAGGAACGCGATCGGCTGCGAAGCTATGAGACAGGGGCCAACAGCTTCGTCAGGAAGCCGCTGGATTTCACCGAATTTGTCGAAACAGTCGCCCGCCTAGGCATTTATTGGCTGGCCACGAACGACCCCCCTCAGGGTTAAGTCATGATCAATCTTCTCCATATCGAAGACAATTCCGCCGATCATTTTCTGGTGGCCCGCCATCTCCAGCGCCACGGAATAGAAGCGAACGTGGTCTGTGTCGATAGCCAGGAGGCATTGCACGCGGCCCTGGACGCGATGCCGTGGGATGCCTTTATTTCCGACTACAGCGTTCCCGGGATGGATTTCAGGAAGACATTGTCCCTGCTGACCCGTCGTTTCCCTGATCGTCCGGTCATCCTGCTGTCCGGGTCGATCGGTGAAGAAACAGCCGCTGAATTGTTCAAGGATGGAATCTGGGATTTCGTTCTCAAGGATAATCTGGCGCGCCTGTGTCCGGCGATCGAACGCAGCCTGCGAGACAGCGCCCAGCGTCGCGCCCGCCAGGAAGCCGAGCGCAGCCTGCACGAAAGCGAGGAACGTCTGCGGCTCATTGCCGAGACCCTGGCCGAGGTTATCTGGCTGGCGGATATGGAAAACGGCCGGATTGTGTACGTCAGTCCAGCTTACGAGCAGGTCTGGCAGCAAACATGCGCTTCCCTCTATGCCGATCCGGCCACTTTCCTGAACCGGATACACGCAGACGACCGCGAACGCGTCGTCAACGAGATTCGCGCGGCCTACGAATCCGGCCAGCCGTTCAGGCAGGAATTCCGGGTAGTCCGGCCCGACGGTTCGATCTGCTGGGCCGTCAACCGCGGCGTACCCGTCATCCCGCAATCAGGGCGGTCAACACGCTACGTCGGAGTCGCGATTGACGCCACGCAGCGCCATGACGCTGAAGAAAAGCTGAGACAGGCGGCCACAGTCTTCGAGAGTTCGCGTGAAGGCGTCATGATTACCGACCTCGACGGACATATTCTGGCCACCAACAAGGCCTTCACCGACATTTCCGGTTTTACCGAAGCTGAATCGCTCGGCCAGAACCCCAGCCTGCAACGCTCCGGACGGCACGGACGCGATTTCTATCAGGCCATGTGGGCCAGCTTGAGCACTAGCGGGCAATGGCAGGGAGAAATCTGGAACCGCCGCAAGAACGGCGAGATATACCCTGCGTGGTTGAGCATTTCAACGGTGCTCGACAAGGAAGGGGCCTCCACGCACTACGTCGGCGTATTCAGCGACATCAGCCAGATCAAGCGCAGCGAAGAGCAACTTGTACGCCTTGCCCACTACGATCCGTTGACCAATCTGCCCAATCGCCTGCTGCTGCATTCGCAACTCGAACACGCGCTGGGCCATGCGGAGCGCACCCTGCAGCATGTAGCGGTGCTTTTCATCGATCTCGACTTTTTCAAGACCGTCAATGACAGTCTGGGGCATATCGTCGGCGACCAGTTGCTGATTGACGTCACGCATCGGCTACGTGCGCGGGTCAGGGAAGAAGATTCGCTGGGGCGTTTCGGCGGCGACGAATTCCTGCTGCTGCTTGAAACGATTGCCGGGCCCGATGAAGCGGCCGTCGTCGCCCGTGACATCCTGACCATTCTGGCCGCCCCGTTCAAACTGGGCAACAGCAAGGAAGCCTTCATCAGCGCCAGCATCGGGATCAGTGTCTATCCGGAAGACGGAACATCCGCCGACGATCTGCTCAGGGACGCCGATACGGCCATGCACCAGGCCAAAAAACTCGGACGCAACCGATTCTGTTTCTATACCGCCGACATGTACGAGCAGGCCATGGCGCAACTGGATCTTGAAGCAGCCCTGCGGCGTGGCATTGAACGCAAAGAATTCATCCTGCATTACCAGCCCAAGGTTGACCTGCGAACCGGCCTGATCGTCGGTGCCGAAGCCCTGATACGCTGGCCGAGGGAAAACGGGCGCCTCGAATCGCCTGCCGCATTCATTCCCCTTGCAGAAAAATCCGGCCTGATCGTTCCCATCGGCAACTGGGTCATCGAAGAAGGCTGCCGGCAATTACGTGCCTGGCACGATGCAGGGCATTCACACATGAAACTGGCCGTCAACGTTTCCGGACGCCAGTTCTATTCGGGAGATTTGCCCATGGTTGTCGAACAGACCTTGAAAAGTCATGGAATGGACGCGGAGAGTCTGGAGCTTGAAGTGACGGAAAGCATGCTCATCGAGAGTCCGGAAAAAACCATTGCCATTCTCCGGTCACTCAAGCAGACAGGTGTCAAGCTATCGCTCGACGACTTCGGTACCGGCTATTCCAGCTTTGCCTACCTGAGCCGTTTCCCCATAGATACGCTGAAGATCGACCAGTCCTTCATTCGGGATATTGCACACAGCGACGAGGCAGCCATGATCTCCATCTCGATTATCGACCTGGCCCACTGGATGCGGCTGAAGGTTGTTGCTGAAGGCGTTGAAACCGATAGCCAGCTGAATTTTCTTAAAGCGCACCGGTGCGACGAGATGCAGGGCTACTATTTCTCGCCGCCGCTGCCGGCGGATGAATTCCGCTTGCTGCTGGAAAAGGGAAAGAAACTTGCGCCATGAAGAAACGGCCCGATAAAGATCGGGCCGTTCTGAATCCGGAGTGGAGCGGGCGAAGGGAATCGAACCCTCGGCATCAGCTTGGGAAGCTGAGGTATTACCATTATACGACGCCCGCGGCGGCGCTCATTTTACGCTGCCTTCCCCGATTTCCACAACCTGGCAGACCATTCCGGAGAGACTCCGTCAATCTTTCTCTCTTATCTTGCTGATAGACTCCGGACAGTAGTCGATGCATGGATGTTTTGGCGGATATTTGCCTTTGTTATCGGGAACCGGTTTCTTTGGAGTGGATGATGGATAAATCACCGGACTGGAATTCGTCGTGGGCAGACATCGATTTCGACCAGCTGCCTCCCCTGGGTAACGGGTTGTTCTCGAACTTCCTGGACATTGTCGTTCCTGGCGTCGCACCCAATTCAAAAAGCGCGATTGAAATTGGCTGCTTCCCCGGCAAGTTCATCGAATATATCGGGCAAAAGGGGTATTCGATAAACGGGATCGACACCTATTCGAGAGTTGGGGATATTGCCGGCTGGGCGACCCGACGTGGCCGGTTCGTGGGTTCATTCGAGCAGGAATCACTGGAGGACTTTGCCAGATCATCGCAGCGGCAATTTGATGTCGTTCTCTCGCTGGGATTTATCGAGCACTTTGCCAACTTCTGCGAGGTTTTGTACGACCATGCATCGCTCTGCGCTGTTGGCGGGCTGGTGATAATCGGGGCTCCGAACTTTTCTTCACCGATTCAGCGCGCCTTGCATCAGGTACTGGATGGGAAAAACCTTTCGGCGCATGTTCTGGAAGCCATGTATCCGAAGGTTTGGGCCGTTTATTTAGGTTTCCTTGGTTTTCGCATTGATTACGCAGGATCCATCGGCGGATTTGACTTCTGGAACGAGACCGCCGCGGAGAATCCGAAAATCACCGTGCTGCAGAAGCTCATTCCGCACCTGTCTCCCTTCGCTCAAAAGCTCTCCGAAGAATTTAACGCCAGAGAATCGAGCTATATGGCTTTGGTCGGGACGAAAACCCGCGAGTTGCCGGACAAGAACGAGACGATTGCCATGGCGAAACTCTGCCAGGAACTGGCCTTGGACTTCTCCAACAAGGACGGGCTTCTTGCGGAAAGCGGCGCACATTTCCTGTCCGGCCTGTGCAAATGACCTTCAGGAAATCTGCCTGCCCCGGTTTCCGCAATTGGAATGCTCGAACCAACCCCAGGCGTCAAACAGACGCTACTACAGCTTTCATCCTGCCACCGGCCTGACCCGCCCCGCGGCCAGCTTGGCACGCTGGCGTGCCTCGTCGGTCGTGCCGCCCGTAGCCACGGCGACGCCCATGCGGCGTTTGGTAAAACTTTCCGGCTTGCCGAACAGGCGCACATCCGTTTCCGGAACGTTCAACGCGTCAGCCACGCCTTCAAAGCCGATCCCCTTGGCGTCCATGCCACCGTAAATCACTGCCGAGGCGCCGGGAGCGCGCAGTGAAACATCGACCGGCAGCCCCAGGATGGCGCGGGCGTGCAACTCGAATTCGGAAAAACGTTGCGAAGCCAGCGTCACCAGCCCGGTATCGTGCGGGCGCGGGCTGACTTCGGAAAACCAGACCTGGTCGCCCTTGACGAACAATTCAACGCCGAACAGGCCGCGCCCGCCGAGGTTGCCAGTCACCGCCCGCGCGATGGCTCGCGATTTCTCCAGCGAGGCGGAAGTCATGGCCTGCGGCTGCCAGGATTCGACATAATCGCCGCCCGATTGCACATGACCGACCGGCTCGCAGAAATACGTTTCGATTTCGCCGCTGGCGTTGATGGCACGCACGGTCAACAGGGTGATCTCGTAGTCGAAATCAATGAAGCCCTCGACGATCACCCGGCTCTGGCTGACCCGCCCGCCCTGCATCGCATAGTCCCAGGCCTTGGCCACATCCTGTGGGCCGCGCAGCAACGATTGTCCCTTGCCGGACGACGACATGGTCGGCTTGACCAGGCATGGATAGCCGATGCCCGCATCGATGGCTGTCTGCAATCCGGCCAGCGAATCGGCAAAAGCGTACGGCGAAGTCGGCAATCCCAGCTCTTCGGCGACCAGACGGCGAATGCCCTCGCGGTTCATGGTCAGGCGCGTGGCGCGGGCGGTCGGAATGACTTCGGCCAGGCCTTCGCGCTCGACATCGAGCAGCATGTCGGTGGCGATGGCCTCGATTTCAGGCACGACCAGATGCGGACGCTCCCGTTCGATGAGCGCGCGCAACGCCGGCCCGTCGGTCATGGCCACCACGTGCGCGCGGTGCGCCACCTGCATGCCCGGCGCGTCGGCATAGCGGTCGACGGCAATCGTTTCGACGCCGAGGCGCTGCAGGGCGATGATCACTTCCTTGCCGAGCTCGCCGGCACCGAGCAGCATCACGCGCGTAGCCGACGGGCTGAGCGGGGTACCGAGACGGCGCAACGCCGGTTGCAGGCGTGGAATGGGTGTATCGGTCATGGTGACGGTCCTGGACGGTTGAGCGCAGAGGATTCTAGCACTCGAGCGCGCAGGTGCATGCGGCCAGGCGCTTTCTCAGGCAATCCCGTAAGGGTTTCCACGAGTTTTCGCCGCTACCGGTATAATCGCCCCCTGTGGAACACGATCAAGCACAACTTACAAAGCCTGCAAGACTCGCCGCCGCTTGGCAAAACTGGCGGGAAAGCACCCGGAACTGGAAATCGCTCGACAATCTGCCGACCATCCCCGTCATGGCGGAAAATTTCGCGGTTCTGGAAAACCCGCAGGCGTACCGCGAAACACTGCTGTCCCTGATTGCCGGGGCACGGCAGCGTATCCTGCTGGCCGCGCTGTACCTGCAGGACGATGATGGCGGCCGTGAAGTGCTGAACGCACTGTACGCCGCCAAGGCGGCACGGCCGGACCTGGAAATCGCCGTT
Source organism: uncultured Propionivibrio sp. (assembly GCA_964563685.1). Classification (GTDB taxonomy): domain Bacteria; phylum Pseudomonadota; class Gammaproteobacteria; order Burkholderiales; family Rhodocyclaceae; genus Propionivibrio. The sequence continues at coordinate 115,646 of CAZLXL010000003.1, read as the reverse complement.
TTCGTGGACTGGCACCGCGCCCAGCGCGGCCTGATCGGCAAGGCCAAATCCGAGGGCAACGCCGCGCTGTACCGGGAAATGGCGCAGCGCCTCGGCCCCGGCGTATCCATTTACGGCGTGCCGGTGCAGCGTCGCGAATTCCTCGGGGTCATGCACCTCAAGGGCTTCATCATCGACAACACGGTGCTCTACAGCGGCGCCAGCCTCAACGATGTTTACCTGCAGCGCCATGAACGCTACCGCCTGGACCGTTATCACCTGATCCGCAGCGGGACGTTGGCCGACTGCATGGCCTCCGTGCTTGACCGAACGCTGCGCAACAACCCGGCGGTGCACCCGCTGGATACGCCAGTCATTCCGAAAACCGCCGAAATCCGTCCGGCCATCATCCGCTTCCGTCGCGAACTGGCGCGCGCCCGCTACAGCTTTCCGTCCGGCCGGATACGCCCGGGGGAAATCGGCGTGACGCCGTTATTCGGGCTGGGCATCCGGGACAATCAGCTCAACCGGACGATCGTCGAACTGATCCGCCAGGCAAAGAACCGGCTGGTCCTGTTTACCCCCTACTTCAATCTTCCCGGCCCGGTGCGCCGGGCCGTGGATGCACGCCTCAAGGCCGGTTGCCACGTTACCATCGTGATTGGCGACAAGACCGCCAATGATTTCTACATCCCGCCGGAAGAGCCTTTCAAGGCCATCGGCGCCCTGCCCTATCTCTACGAAGCCAACCTGCGCCGCTTCTGCATGGCGCGCCGGAAAGCCATCGCAGCCGGGCTGCTCGATGTGCGCCTGTGGCGTCACGGGGACAACACCTTCCATCTCAAGGGCCTGATGGTCGACGACAGTCACGTCCTGCTGACCGGCAACAACATCAACCCGCGCGCCTGGCGCCTCGACCTGGAAAACGGGTTGCTGATCCATGACCCGAACCGTCTCCTGCTCGAACAGCACCTTGGCGAGCTGGACAGGATTCTGGCGCATACGCAACGGCTGGACAGCCATGAGGCGCTGGAACCCGTCGAATCCTATCCCGAACCGGTGCAGCGCCTGATCAAGCGTTTGGCCCGCATCCGCGCCGACCGCCTGGTCAACCAGATGCTCTGATCCGGTCTAATCGGCGGAACCGGAAGACTCCGGCAGAACCTTCGGCAAGCGGACGGTCAGGCACAACCCGCCGTCGGGGCGATTTTCGGCAGCAATCCGCCCGTGATGGTTAAGCGCGATGCGCTGGGCAATGGCCAGACCCAGCCCGTGACCATTCTTTCCCGGTGCGCTGCCACCCCGGAAAAACGGCTCGAACAGCCGCCCGAGATCGTCGCTGAACACCCCAGGGCCGCGATCCTCGACGCAAACCCGGATTTCCTCTTCAGCCACCGCCAGGCGGATTCCCACCCATCCACCGCAGGATGCATAAGCCAGTGCGTTGCGCAGCAGATTGTCGAAGAGCCGGTGCAACATTTCCGCCTCGCCACGCACGAACACCGGCTCCCCGGCTTCGAGCTCAACGCGGCAATGGGTTTGCTCGGCCTCGGGCGCAGCATCGGAGACCACATCGGCAAGGACTTCCGCCAGGTCGACCACTTCGTTCCCCGGCTCGACCATGCCCGACTCAAGGCGCGACAAAGTCAGCAGTTCACTGACCAGCCGGTCCATGCGCGCCGATTCGTGCTCCAGCAGTTTCAGGCATTCGTCGAGCCTTCCGGGTTGCTGGCGCACCAGGCCGACAATCGCGCTCAAGCGCGCCAACGGCGAGCGCATCTCGTGCGAAACATCGTGCATCAGTCGCCGCTGTCCCTGCATCAACTGGTCGATATGCCGTGCCATACGGTCGAAATCCCGGCACAGATCGGCCAATTCGTCGCGACGCGTCCCCATCGATTCGGCGAGATCCGATGTCAGCCGCCCGCTGGCGCCTGCCTGCAACGCCTGACGCAGGCGGCGCACCGGGCGGGCCACATAGGCAGCGAGCAGCGCGGCAAAAACCAGGCTGCCAACGGCCCCCGCCATCAAATGCAGGATCGGCAACTTGATCGGGCGCTGCGGCGGAAATTCACGCACTCCTTGCGGTGCGTGCCCATCCGAAAATGGCGGCGGTGGCGGCGCATCCGGGAACGCTCCGGACGGCCGCGCTTCCAGACTGTGGGGAGGCGGCAAAAACACCTCCCGATCGGGCCGTGACGCCCAGATGGCCAGTCCGGTACCGACAACGGTGGAAACCTGGGCCAGGAAAAAGAAAATCAGGAACTTCCAGAACAGGCGGCCTTGCAGGAAGGATGGCATCAGGGACTCCGGTTTCACGGTTTGACAGGCCGGTTATTCGGTGAGCAACTGATAGCCCTTGCGCAACACGGCCTGGATGCGCGTCCGGCCGTCGGCAAGCGGAGGCAGCTTGTGCCGGATGCTGCTCAGGTGAACGTCGATGCTGCGGTCGAAACGTTGAAACGGGCGGCCCAATCCCTGTTCGGACAACAGCGTCTTGCTGACTACCTGTCCGGCGTTCTGGATCAGCAGTTCGAGCAGATTGAATTCGGCATTGGTGAGTTGCAGGTCCTCGCCGGCCCAGGCGATCCGCCGCTGCGCGGAATACAGCGTCAGATCACCGATGCACACCGACTCCGGCGCCGTTGACCGGACCAGCGTCCGGCGCAGGATGGCGCGCAGGCGGGCACTCAACTCGCGTGGAGTACACGGTTTGGCCACGTAATCGTCAGCGCCCAGTTCGAGGCCGAGGATACGGCTCTCGTCATCGCCACGCGCCGTCAGCATCAATACCGGCGTGCTGTTACGGGCGCGAATTCGCCGCAGCACTTCGATCCCGCTGAAGCCCGGCATCATCACGTCGATGACCGCAATATCCGGCGGCTGCGCGGCAAACAGCTTCAAGGCCGACTCGCCTTCATGCGCCACCACGACGTCGAAACCATCGCTGGCGAGATAGGCGCGCAGCAGATTGACCAGTTCAACGTCGTCGTCGACCAGGAGCACCCGTGCCGGATCAGGAGAAAAGTTGGAAGAGATATCAGACATGGCGGAATGATAGCGGGAGCCTGCGATCAGCACGACGGAGTTTACAGGGATTTACAAGCCCCGGAAGTTATTGCCGAACGACCCGGCAAAGAATCCATAACACCCTGATTAACAAACAATAAACTCATCTCTCACTTGCCGTTCCGCGGGCGGATTACTGCCTTGACCCATGTCTGGCAACGGCGGGCTGCGAATTTCCCGCTGGCACTCCGTTTTCCTTCACCGGCTTTTACCGCGTTTTACGCGAAACGGCCTCGGCCGGGGACATTTCTGGCCGATATCTTGCCAATGAACAGACGGATCAGTGCTGACCGGCAATCGGACAGGCCACGTTCCCTATCTCACGTTTCCAACTGCAAGGAGCACATCATGAGTTCAATCGGCAGTGTTTATAGCTACGGCAGCAATTACTTGAATACAACCAGCACCTCCGCGCAACGGCGGCAACGTCCGGACGCCAGCGAAATGGCGGAGACCCTGTTTTCCCAGCTGGATACCAGTGGCAAGGGGTACATCGAGGAAGGCGATCTGGAATCGGCCATTTCCGGCCTGGGATCTTCAACCAGCGATCTCAGTGCGAGCGATATTTTTACCCAGCTCGACAGCGACAGCGACGGCAAGGTCACGCAGGACGAATTGACGACCACCCTGCAGAAACTCTCCGAAGAACTCAACAGCCAGTTCGATCAGGCTCGCATGCGTGAGGCGATGCCCCCACCGCCCGCCGAGTCGGAAACCGACACAGGCTTCACCGAGGAAGAACTGGCAAGCCAACTGGAGGAAATCGGCAGCACGGATCCCCTGCGCTCGACTTTGATCAGCAGCATCATCGAGAACCTTGACGAAGCCGATGCCAATCAGGACGGAACGGTCAGCAACGCCGAAGCGATGGCCTACGACCAGTCCAACGGTATTTCCGCATCTGTCGTGGCAGACAGCTCAAGCGCATCGGATTCGACGGAAACGGATACCGGAAGCAGCAGCGTTTCGGATGCGCGCATCTACCACCAGATCATGGAATTGATGCGCGCCTACGGCACGCAAGGCATGGAAAACAGTTTCCTCTCGTCGCTCGATTCGGCGATTTCAACCTCGGCCTGATCTCACGGAGCGGGGCTGTTCAGCGTTTCCAGCGCATCCCGCTTCCCTGCCCCTGCATACAGGCAGGCGGCCACGCCGGTGGCGATACCGTCGGCCATGCGCGCCTGCCGTTCCGGGTCGAGCAGCAGCATTTCCTCGGCGCGATGCTTGATGACGCCGGCCTCGAACAGCACCGCCGGCAGGGTTGTCCGGTAAAGCACGACGAGGTTGTCGTAGTAATGCACGGCATTGTCCCTATCCGCGTAGGGCCGGACATGTCCGGGCAGCGAGTCGGCATGATGCGTCGCCGGCATGAAACCCAGGCGGCGCAGGCGCGCACCGATGGCCGACGCGCAACGCAGGCTGGTGTCGGGATCGGGGCTGGCGCGAGAAACGAAAAGCGAAAAGCCGGAATGGCGATCGCTGAAAGTTTGCGATTTTCCTTCCCAGACCCATTCCTCCAGCCAGTGCGGCTGTACGGAGTCGTGATGGATGGAAAGAAAGAAATCGCTTCCGGCGGCGGCCTCCGGGCGAGCTTGCAGGCTCGCGATGCGCCCGTCGAAATTGATCGGCCGGACACGCAACCCGCGTTCGGCCAACGCTGAAGCGGTCACCCCGGCCAAGTGGCGATTGAACGTAAACTCCCCGGTTCCGCGCGCGCTGATCGCCCCGGGAGTATCCAGCGTATGCCCGACATCCACCGCCACTTCGGCGGCCTGCAGCATCCCCGCCCAGACCAGCGCAACAACCGGCAACAGCCTGAGGCGGCGCGGCGTGCCAGCGCGACGCGGTCGCCGGCCATTTTCCTCCGGCAAGGCAGCGTGCCGCAAATCAGAAATCTTCCGCTGCTTCCCAGATGATGAACCCGCCCTCTTTCAGGGTCCATTCCATCAGGTGAATCAAGGGTTGGGCGCGCTGCCCCAGCGTAACCGACTCTTCTGGATGTTCTTCTTTCACTTCTTCGACATTCCCTTCACTGTGCTCGTGAACCGCCGCAGCGCGCATTTGCTCGGCCAGGTGTCTGGCCAGTTTTTCTTCCTCAACGCCCTGATGCAACCTGGCAATGGCCTCGGGCAGCTGTTCCTTGGTAAACACTCCGCGTGCCGTACCCTCCTTGCCCATCCACTCGAACAGGGCATGAGCATGCTCGGCGAACATGATCATTTCGCCGGAAGTATTCGATGTCAGTCTGATCAGCATGGTCGCACCTCTTTGGGAAAGCAGCTTTCCGCTGTACGTATATCAGATAACAAGCGCGGTGAAATCTCTCGATTTATTGAAAGTGTTCTTGTTTATGTTGCTTCGCTGCATAACTCACGCAAATTGTACGCTTGCGCTTCCTGTTCGGCAGGCGAAGACCATGAGTCGCTTGCAAGCAAATAAATCCTGAACACGCAAAAAACGATCTTTATATAAATATGCGTATTCTTCTGAAATACAGAGCAACGAAACCTTCTTAGCCTTCTAACAGTTGTCAGAAATCTTTTTGACAACACCAAGAATAGGAGGCGTCACTTATGTTTTGCTCATTTGATCGCAGTTCAAGAAAGGAAGACGGTTTTAGGTTCAAATACAGCATTCGGGCAACGTTGCTTTACGGAACTTTATCTTCTGCAATATTACTCACAGGTTGTTTAGGTGGCGGCGGGGGCGGCGATGATGTTGCTACTTCAACCCCCCCAACGATTCCCTCGACGAGTACACCTTTTGCTGCAACAAACCCGGTACTTGCATGTACAGATCTTGCCAAACAAGACTTCAGCAAGGTTCAGGAAGCCCCGGCCACCATCACCAGTGCCACAGTGGACGGCTCAAACTGCGTCGTCACCGGTGTCATCAACGGTAGACAGAGATTCCAGATGGCTCTGCCCACAAGCGGATGGACACAACGTTTTCTGATGCAGGCAGGCGGTGGTTACGCAGGTTGGGTAAGCGCCCTCTATACCAAGTCAACGCAGGCTCCGGGCTGCACCACTCTCGAACAGAATCAGATGGCGCTTGCGTCAACGGATAACGGGCACACCAACACTTACTGGCCTCAGGGCGACTGGGCTATCAACAACCCGCAATCCATGATTGATTTTGCGTACGGCGGCGTTCACAAGATGACCGTGCTGGCCAAAGCGGTCATCAAAACCTACTACGGTCAGGCACCTCAGAAGTCCTATCTTATCGGATGTTCATACGGTGGCCTGGGTGGCATGCAAGAGGCTCAGCGGTATCCCGAAGATTATGACGGTATCCTGGCAGGATCACCGACAATCGATGACGTGGAGACTAATACCTTCTGGCATGCCTGGTTCGTTCGGTCCAATTCGGATTCGAATTCCTATCCGATTCTTACAGCAGATAAAATTCCGGCACTTGCCGCTGCAGTAAAAAGCGCTTGCGGTGACGAAGGCGGTTTGATTCAAGATCCCCGTGCCTGCAAATTCGACGTAACAACTTTGCAGTGTCCGCCAGGTACAGACAACACTTCTTGCCTGACCTCTGCACAAGTCAATGTGGTGAAAAAAATCTGGGATGGACCTCGCGACGAATTCGGAACCCTTCTTGCACCACGCGGCATGCCTGTGGGATCCGAATTGAGCTGGCTCGGTAGCATGGTGCCCAAAGTTCTTGGCCAGAAGATTTCTTGGGAAACATCCGGCGACTACCAATGGTCGTATGAATTCCCCAACTACATGAGCACATTCGGTGTCGTTACGGGAATTACCAACCAGAACATGGAGTTCACCAAAGCCAGTTTCGATAAGCTGACTACTTTGGGGACGCTGATTAATCCAACCAATCCTGACCTGAGCAAATTTGCTGCACGCGGCGGAAAGCTGATCATGTGGAACGGTTGGGCTGATTCGGGAACGACGCCTTATACCCCGTTGAATTACTGGGCGGTTGCACGCAATCACATGGGCCAATACGCGTTATCCAAGTTCCTGAAGCTGTACATGATTCCTGGCGTCGGTCATTGCCATAATGGTTTCAATCTTACCCAGGCGGATACGCTTACCCCACTGATCGACTGGGTGGAAAAAGGTACGGAACCCGACAAGGTCAAAGTTGACTTCATGAACAACGACAGAACTTCCGTGTTGAACAGCCGCCCGGTTTATCCCTATCCATCCATGGTCAAGTATGCGGGCACAGGAGACATCAAGGCCGAATCCTCATGGGTCAAGACCAGCCTTCCGACGGGTCCTGCCATGGACGACATCACTCCCTTCCGCGGATTGGTCAACTATGTGCCCGGGAAGCAGATGTGGTGTGAGGTCGTAAGCGGATCACCGTTATGTACAACAAAGTAAGATAAATAATCGGGGAGATACCATCAAGGATCGGTGGTATCTCCATCACGCTCCACATCTTGCACATCGCAAAGAGCTGCCGACAACTCAGTCCACATGCATAAATGAAAATTTCCCAAGGAAGACATTTCCACTATTCATGAATACCTCTGCTTCATTAAGTCGTTTCAGCTGATGAAGCTTTCAGTCCCACACTTTCCCAGTGTGGGATATTTTTTGCCAAGAAAACCGGCCCGCCTCACATATTTCCGATGGATCAATGTTGATTTCCATGTTTGTTCGTTTTTTAATGCAAATAGAGAAGCAAAGCGGGAGGGGGTAATTATGGAAAAACGAATTCTTGGCAGTCACTGCGCACCGATACTTGGCGCCGATGGCTTACCTCTTCTACACAATCCACCGAATTGGACAGGCCCCGTTGTTGAACGTAGAACCGTTCCAGGTCATGCGGAATGCGGCCCTCAGTTCACAGGCATGCCCGTACTTTCTATAGGCATAAAAGGACGGGGAAAACGCTGGTATCGGAGTGGCGGCAAGACCCGCGAATTGCAATCCGGGCCTTTGAAATTCGACGTCATGGGCGCAACTTATGAGCGTGATTATGGGCGATGGGAGGGTGAGGACGGAGAGTCGATCACGATACGGTTTGATCAATCGTTTATTCAGCGTCTGATGGGGTATGAGGCTGACGGTTTTGATCTGGATACACGCTATGAAAACACGGATTCAGTGCTTACCTCTGCGAGCCAGATATTAGCGACGGAAATTCAATCGGGATTTCCCAACGGAAAATTGTACGCCGAGGGCGTATGCATGATGATCGTCGGATGGCTTGGCAGGCACTATGCTATTCACTTTGACGAACCAAGACCAAGAAGACTATCGGCTAAACAAAAAGCCTGTCTGATCGATTTCATTGACCAAAACCTTGGGACCGATTTGTCCGTTGAGAGCTTGGCTTCTTTGATCGGAGTGACCCCGAATTACTTTTCCCTGCTGTTCCGAACCTCTTTCGGAGAACCACCGCATCGTTACGTCATGAATAAGCGCATTGAGCGCGCTGCGTATTTGCTACGGCATGAGCTGAAACAGCCCATCACCGATGTTGCCCTTGCTGCAGGATTTTCCAGTCAGGCGCATCTCACATACGCTTTCAGATGCCACAAGGGACTTACTCCTGCACGTTGGCGCAAGAGCTAAGCATTGGCCGCCGCAGAATCCGGCCAATTACAAGGAAGACCGCTTACTGCCAAGATTTTCCATGGCGAGCCCTTTCGTTTCCGGGGCAGAATAGACTGCTGATGCTGAGATGACGCAACTCAGACTCGTCATGAACGTCACCATCATCCAGTTGGTTGGATCATTCCGCGTTATGAAGGATGCCAGTGCAGGAGCTTGTGCTGCCAGCATAAACCCGACTTGCGTTCCCAAGGCCACACCGGATGCCCTGACCTTTGTCGGAAACATCTCGCCATATAAGGACGGCCACACGCCATTGATCGCGCCATAAACAACACCAGAAAGCAGCACGCCAATAAGGAAGGCTAGCGTTACGTTTGCTTGACTGAGCGCAAAAAAATAGGGCCAGATCAGAATGCCGCATCCCAAGGCAGCCGAGATAAATACCCGACGTCTTCCGATGCAATCCGAGAGGTAGGCCCAGAGCGGGATCACCAACATGCCAACCAAGGCATTGACGATCAGAATCCATAGCATGTTGCCCTGCGTCATCGATGTGTAGCGAACCGCCCAGGATAACGAGAAAATCCCGAAGATCGTGCTCACCACCGATATTTGGCATGCCAGGACTACGCGTACCAATTCGCGTTTGAAGTCCGACCACAAAATCCTGTGCGGAAACAAACGTTCTTTTCGTTGTGATTTCTCCAATTCAAAGACCGGACTCTCGGGTATTTTGAAGCGGACCCAAATCCCTACGGCTACCAGCGCTAGGCTCAGCAGAAAGGGAATGCGCCAGCCCCAGGCGCGAATGTCCTGTTCTTCCATGAATTCGGGAAGCAGCAAAAAGGCCGAACAAGCCAAGACGAAGCCGATTTGAGTTCCGCTGAGCACAAAACTGGCGAACAATCCCCGGCGATTCCCTGCTGAAAGTTCAAGAGCTAAAGCGCTGGCACTGGCATGCTCTCCGGAAATGGATATTCCCTGCAGCAAACGCAGGCAAATCAAAGCGACAGGAGCGAACATCCCGACATCCTGAAACGTCGGCAACAATCCTATCGTAAATGTACACGTGCCCATCAGCAGCGAAGCAAGGGATAGCACTTGCCGCCTTCCATAGACATCCGCCAGATAGCCAAGGAATATGGCCCCTAACGGGCGCGCCAGAAAACCGGCACCGACCAGTACAAGTGCAGTGAATTCCGCAAGCTTCGGTTCCGAATTTGGAAAGAACAACGGCCCCAGGTACAACACGGTGGCCGTACCAAACAAGAAGAAATCATAGAATTGCAGGGCGCTTCCTAACCAACCCGCCCACGCTGCTTTTCTGGCTTGCGCTTCTTGTATCGGTTTTTCGCGCAAGTTCATTGAAGAATTGAACCAAAATTATCTGAGGGATGGAAAAACACATCTTGCAGTTGAAGCCAAACCCATCGATCTTGATTTGTCGAAGTCTAACAATCAGAGACACAGCCCCTGCAAGAGACTAACTGCCAGATGGCGGCAAGGAGAAAGCTTTGTTTCGCGCTCTCCTGCCGCAAAGCCTAAACAATCTAGATTATTTATCAACTACAGCCAAGAGGCGGATGAGTACGCCTGTTGCACCCTTCATGTTGGGGAATGTTCCCATCGTCAAACAGCGCTTCTTGCCGATGGTACCCAAGCCCTTGAGGTTTTCTACAATCATCGTGCCCCCTCCCATGAAAATCTGGTGCGTGTCGGTGTTCGAGCCATCTGGGGAAATTGCTTCCATTCCAATGAAGCGTGCTTTCTTGCTGACGATATACTCGGCAGCATCCTTCGCAAAAATGGGATAACCGTCGTCGATATAGGCCTTTTTGTCGGGCCAGTATTGATCGTGGCCAGTATGGACAAGAACAGCGTCTCCTTGCGGAATCTGTCCATTTTTTGCCTCCCAGGCCTTGATATCTGCAGCCGTAATAGTGTACGACCCATAGGGAACTGTAATCGAGACAACGGTAGCAGGACCAAACAACAACTTCGGATCCATCGTTTCAAACGATCCCCAACTGCTATTGACATGGAATGGGGAATCGAGGTGCGTTCCTGTGTGTGGCGTATAAGTGACATTCTCCAGGTTCCAGAAGGCTCCAATCGCCTGACCCACGCGTGCAAAGAAACTCATAGTAGGCGTAGTAAGGGACGGATCAGCCGGCATGTTTTGCTCATGCGGATGCGAAATATCAATTACTGTCTTTTCCGCGAGATTCCAGTCAAGTACGGACGCAGGAGTCGGTGTGTCGGCAATAGCGGAACCGCCGCCTCCTGCAAGACACCCCGAAAGGAATGCTGCAGACCCCGCAGCGGCAGTCAAGGTAAACTGACGACGATCGGCACAGAATTCTTGATCAGAACTAATTTTTTTCATCGGTAACTCCCTCTTGAATGAGAAAACGAACCCAACAGGCGGCATCGGATTTGTGTTGTTCGAATTAACAAATGACATATTGAAATCCGCCGCTGAACAGCGTAGCACGACAATAAACTCATTTAATCCCTGTAAAATCATCGCACTATCATCGTTCTCCGATTTTTTTCAGAATCCTATTTTTATGTTGGGGAAACGCCACATCATTCTCTCCATTTACGAATACTGTTCCCAAATTCTGGATATATTTCTTTCAGGAAAGCGAGAACACAGCATCAGGGATTGGTGACATAAAAATGCCGGATATGTATAACTCGGAGATGCAATCACAACCTTGAATGGAGTTTCATGGCTGATAATTTGAGATTTGGCATCGACCTTGGCGGCACAAAAGTCGAGATCGTCGCTCTGGATTCCTGGGGAAAGGTACTGCTGCGCCGACGCGTTCCCACGCCGCAGGGCGATTATCGCGGCACCGTGTGCGCTATCGCCACGCTGATCGAGTCCGCCGAGCACGAACTCGGAATGCGGGGCAGCGTCGGCCTGGGCATTCCGGGCGCCGAATCGGCGGTCGACGGGCGCATCAAAAACGCCAATTCCACCTGCCTGAACGGCCAGCTCCTGCGCCGCGACCTGCAGACGCTGTTGCAACGGGAAATACGTATCGAGAACGACGCCAACTGCCTGGCGCTGTCCGAAGCGGTCGACGGCGCCGGCGAGAATGCACAGGTCGTTTTTGCCGCGATCCTCGGTACCGGTATCGGCGGCGGCATCGTCGCGCACGGGCACCTGCTCACCGGCGCCAATCATATTGCCGGCGAATGGGGGCACACTCCGTTGCCCTGCCCGGAGGAAGAAACGCTGCCACCTCCACGCTGCTATTGCGGCCGCGATGGCTGCATCGAAACCTGGCTGTCCGGCCCCGGTTTGGTTGCCGACCATGCCCGGCACACCGGCAAGGTGCTGGATGTGCCAGCCATCGCCGAGGGTGCCGCACATGGCGACTCCGATTGCGACTCAGCACTGCAACGCTACGAACGGCGGCTGGCCAAGTCGCTGGCCCAGGTCATCAACATCCTCGACCCGGAAGTCATCGTGCTCGGCGGCGGTCTTTCCAATCTGGACCGGCTGTATGCAAACGTTCCCATGCTGTGGACCCGTTACGTGTTCTCCGACGTCGTCCGCACGCGCCTGCTGCGCAGCCGGCACGGCGATTCCTCCGGCGTGCGCGGCGCGGCCTGGTTATGGAACGCCCCTGACCATCGCGAAGCGCACCTGCACCGGAACCTGCCAACCGGATAGGCCGGCTCACACCGCGAGGTCCACCTGCTGCACGCTGCCGACGCTCCCATCCTCGCCCAGATAGATGCCGCTGGCGCGGATGTAGCCAAGCTTCTGGTTATCGCTGTCGGTCAGGGCAAACGGGGATTGCGCCGACCCCAGGTAAATGGCGCCTACACCCTTGTCGCGCAGGGGACTCAGTGTATTCGCACCATCCGCATCGCGCTGCCAGAGGGACAGTGAGGAGAACGCTGCATCCGCCTCGTCAAGCCAGTGGTTGCCATCGCTGTCGAGCAGTGCCAGATCGGCAAAACCGTCGCCCGAGCACGTACCGAATAATTCACTACCGTCGTTGATGCAGCCGTCTGCGTTGCGGTCGAAGGCCAGCCAGGCACTGCCCCCGGCCAGACCGGGAATCAGTTCGCTGGCGCCGTCCGCATCGAGGTCGAAGGCGAAACGCTGCCCGGACAGTTCCGCGGCGCTGCCGTTGAAGTTGATCACCAGGGGATCACGCAATTCCATGCTGCCGGATTGGCGGACGGTGCGTGTGCAGGAATAATCGCGGCACATGCCGAGTTCCAGCGTGAAGTCGAGCGTGCGACCGTCGGCCGTGCGTACCGTTCCGTTTGCCGAAAAATCGGTACGTTCATGTTCGCGGATGGTTTCGCGCAATTCCGTGCTCCATTCCATGCGCACGCCCCGACCGGCACCCGGTGAGGAGCCTTCTTGCGCGAACATGGCCTCTGGATCCTTGGGTAGCCCCCCCTGTTTCCCGGAAATTATCTCCAGCATCCGGCTGACCAGACTCTGCAGCAGCAGAAGCAAACGCACCCTTTCGTCGCGCTCGCTACCCGTTTCCGGTACTTCCTGCGACGCTGCTGTCAGCACCGAACGAAACGTGGTGGATGTTTCGATTTCGCTTTCATGAAGGTAGTCGTGCGTGGCGTTCAGGCTCACGCAGGATTGCTCGATTTTCATCGCATGCTCCTGGCAGTTTTCGGAATTGCATGCGTTGCAAAGGGCATGCCAGGAATTTGGCGGACGTCGATACCGGGGACAAAGGAAGCCAGGCCGCGGCGAGTCCGGAATAAACCTGAAAAAGCGGTTAACCACGGCGGGCACGGCGAACACAGCGGAAAACGGGAGCAGATACAGGTTTGGCTGATTACCCGATAGGGATCCCAACTACAAGCCTGGACCCCTGGAATTTGGCCGTGTCCCTCATTCTCGCCGTGGTTGAACCAAGGTTTTCAGACCTGCGCATAACGGACCAGCGCGGCGCAACTGGCAAAATCTGCCGGACCGCTTGCCGCTGAGGAACGCGCGAACCGGCACCGCCAACGGGTGCCGGCAAGCGTGCGCGTTTACTTCATGGAGCGGATGGCCTGGAATAAAGCTTTCTGCTGCGCGCTGTTGACGAACTTGTCATAGACCGGACGCATGGCGTTGCGGAAGGCTTCCTTGTCGACATCCTTGACGATGACCGCACCGTCGGCCACGGCGCCGTTGCGCGCATTCTCGTCGCGCTCGCGCCAGAGGCGACGCATGACGGCGACCGACTCGCGGGCGGCTTCGGCGATAATCGCCTGGTCTTCCGGAGACAACATTTCCCAGCGCTTCTTCGAGAAAACCACCATTTCCGGGATGAAGGCATGCTCGGTCAGACAGTAGTATTTGGCCGCCGTGTCATGCTTGTAATCGAAATAGGTGGGGGTATTACCGTCCGCTGCATCGATCAGGCCGGTCTTGAAGCCGGACAGGACATCTTCCATGGCCAGCGGCGTCGGCACGGCGCCCATCGCCTTGGCGATGGCCAGCCACTGATCGGACTGGATGACGCGCATCTTCATGTCGCGCATGTCGGCCAGCTTGTGCACCGGCTTGTTGGCGTAAATGTTGCGCGATCCGCAATCGTAGAAGGCGAGGCCAACGTAACCGGCGCTGGCGCACGAATCGAGGATTTCCCGGCCCGGGGCGCCATCCAGGGCGCGCTGCTGGTGGTCGACCGAATTGAAGACATAGGGCAGCGCGGGGATGACGGTTGCCGGGCAATCCTTGTTGAGCACCGCGGCACTGGCCCGGGTCATGTCCAGCGTGCCGTTCTTGAGCTGCTCCAGCTCGTCCTTTTCCGCTCCGAACACGCCGCCCGGAATGACCTTGACGGTAATGCGCCCGTTCGTGCGCTTGCTGATAATTTCGGCCAGCGCCTTTTCGGCAAACACTGCAGGATGCCCTTCCGGATGGGTTTCGGCGAAGCGCAGCACAATCTTCTTCTCGCCGGTTTCGACCTTGTAGGCCGAGACGCTCTGCGCCATGGCGTAGCCGACCTGCGTCATCCGGCTGATTCCGCCAGAAGTTGCCACGGCCGCGGCGGAGTTCTGCTCGCTCATCTGGGCAATCTGTTCTATGTTGCGCGCAATGGAGGAACTGGTCGTTTCCTGTTCCTTCATGGCGCCGGAAATGTCGGCAACGACGATGGCCGCGGCTTCCGAACCGGTCTTGATCTTCTCGATCGACTCTCCGGCCAGTCGGGCATTCACCACCCCCTCATCGACGGCCTTTTCGGTCAGGTTCATGCTGTCGACAGCCTTGTGCGCACTATCCTGCATCCGGTTGAGCAGATCGCTGATTTCCTGCGTCGAATGCGTGGTGCGTTCGGCCAGCTTGCGCACCTCGTCGGCCACCACGGCAAAACCACGCCCCTGTTCCCCGGCGCGTGCGGCCTCGATGGCAGCATTCAGTGCCAGCAGGTTGGTCTGGTCGGCGACCTCGCGAATCATCTTGGCCACCGAAGAGATATTGTCGCAATCTACGCTCAGCGCCTTGATGCGCATCGCCGCATCGCGCACCGAATCGGAGATCTGCTGGATCCCGTTCACCGTATCGAGGATGACCTTGGCGCTGCTTTCGGCAATTTCGTGCGATTGCTGGGTATGCTGGCTGGCGTCGTGCGACTGTTCGGCCACGGTGGAAATGCTCACCGTCATCTCCTCGACAGCCGCCGCCATGTTGCTCGATGCATCGCTCTGCACCTGCGAGTTGCGGGCAATCTTGCGCGAGGCATGATCGACTTCCTCGGTCACTTCCAGCATGTTCGCCACGGACTGCTGTATTTCCAGGAAACTCGTACGCAGTCGCGACTGGAGGCGTTCATAGGCCTGCAGGACCTGGCCGGTTTCGTCGGACACGCCGGTCGGAACGAAGGCCGTGAAATCGAGCTTGTCCGCCGCTGTCGAAATCACCGATTCCAGCGTCTTGAGGGGCTGGATCAGCGAACGCAGGAACCAGTAGCCAAGTGCGCCGAATATCGCGCCGCCAATCAGCAAAACCGCAATAAGTACGTTATTCGCGCTGCCCAACGTTTGCTGCAGGTTATTCAGGTCTTTTCCAAGATCCCCGGCCTTGCCGGCCAACTGGCCCAGTTCGGCTCCGGCCGAGCTCAGGTAGCCGAAGGCCACGGCAAAAATGATCAAACACGTAAGCAATCCAACGCAAACCAGCAAAACGATCTTGCGCGAAATATTCATTTCAGCAACTCCCCTTGATTTTCTGGTTGATTGAAACCCTCAACTGCTATCGACGGTGTCAGTTCAATTAGACGTTCATAATTGTGGCGCAAATATCGTGCCTTGTGCTGAATTTTAAAATTCCAGCGGGTCAACTTCCAGGTGCCAGCGCAGTCGTGACGCGGCCTTGATGCCTTCGAGCGTGCTCCGCCATTCGCCGAGAAAGCCCTGTAGCGCTCGCCGGGACGAAGACTCGACGAGCAATTGAGCGCGTTCGAAATTGGCGCGGCGAGCCAGCCGCATCGGCACCGGATCGTAAAGCATCACGTCTCCGTGCGCCGCGGCCTGCGGCCAGGCGCGTGCGGCTGACAGGAAAGCCAGCGCATCGCTCAACTGCGGTGCTTCGGCGCGCAGCATCGCCTGATAGGCGTAAGGCGGGAAACCGGCCTGCTCGCGTTCCTTGAGCTGCGACGCCGCAAAAGCGGGAAAATCATGGCGCACCAGGGCCGCATAGAGCGGGTGCTCGGGAAACTGCGTCTGAATCAGGACTTCCCCCGGCAGGTCGGCTCGTCCGGCCCGTCCGGAAACCTGCATCAGCTGGGCGAACAGGCGTTCCGGCGCCCGCCAGTCGGCTGCAAACAACGCGGCGTCGGCGCCGAGCACGCCAACCAGGGTCAGTTTCGGGAAATCGTGCCCCTTGGCCAGCATCTGCGTTCCCACGAGGATATCGGCCTCGCCGCCATGAATCTGTTCGAGCAACGCTTCCCATTGCTTGCGGCTCCTGGCCGAATCGCGGTCCACGCGCAGGATGCGCGCTTGCGGGAACCGTTCGGCAAGCACCGTCTCGATGCGCTGGGTGCCGCGCCCGAAGGGCTGGATATCCTGATTGCCGCAGGTCGGACAGGCTTTCGGCACGCGGCATTCATACCCGCAGTGATGACAGCGCAGACGCCCGTCCGCCAGATGCAGCACCAGATTGGCGGCGCAGCGCTGGCAACGCGAAACCCAGCCGCACTGAGCGCAGGCCAGCACCGGCGCATAGCCGCGGCGATTCAGGAATACGAGGCTCTGTTCACCCCGCGCAAGGCATTTTTCGATGGCCATCAACAGAGCGCCCGAAAAGCCGTCCTGAAGTTTTTCCAGGCGCGTGTCGATGCGCTGGATAGCTGGCAGCCGCGCCTTGGCGACGGCTCTTTCCTTCAACGTCAGCAGCGCATACCGAGCCGGGGTGCGGCTGTCGGTGGCGTTGGCCCAGCTTTCCAGCGAAGGCGTGGCCGAGCCGAGGAGGATCGGTATGTTCCGTTCGCGAGCGCGAAAGACCGCTACATCGCGCGCCGAATAGCGCATCCCGTCCTGTTGCTTGAAGGATGCATCGTGCTCCTCGTCGACAATGATCAGGCCCAGATCGGGCATCGGGGTAAACACGGCCAGGCGTGTGCCGAGGACGACGCGCGCCTCGCCCGCGAAGGCCGCTTTCCAGTTGCGCGTCCGCGCCGCTTCGGTCAGCTCGCTGTGCAGGCTGACCAGCCCGGCCCCGGGGAAACGTGTGGCAACGCGCGTCTCGAGTTGCGGCGTCAGATTGATTTCGGGAACCAGCAGCAAGGCTGAGCGACCTGCGGCCAGTGTGCGTTCGATCAGGCGCAGATAGATTTCGGTCTTGCCGCTGCCAGTCACACCGTGCAGCAGGCAGGCATGGAACTCTTCCCCGTTGGCCAGGAGTTTCTGCAGCACCTGCTGCTGCTCGTTCGTAAGCACGGGAGCTTTCTGCGCGGGCGGTAATCGGGACGCGCCACGCTTGAGGCGCGCCTTGACCGGGTCGACGCGACGCAACCCGGCCGGCAGGGTCGACAACATGACTTCCCCGAGTGGCACCTGATAGTAGGCCGAGCAGAATTCGGCCAGGCGAAACCAGTCGGCAGGCAGAGGCGGCAAATCGCGCAACACGCACTCCAGAGGCTTGAGCTGCGCCGCAGGTACCTCCGTGCCATGCGCGATGCCGACGATGATCCCGATGCATGCCCGCCTGCCGAAAAGGACCCGCACGCGACGCCCGATATCTTCCGGCTTCAACTCCTCGTTTTCCGGAACCCGATAATCAAATGATCGGTGCAGCGGAACGCCGAGTACAACACGGGCAATTTGCATGCAATGCGGCCTTTATCTTTCTCTGGAAAACGGGCGAAAGCTTACTTTAGTCATAGACGAGTTAGACTAATTTGCTCGTCCAATTTCTGCAAAGTTTCCGTAACTCATTCACGTATCGGGTTATTTCTTGTTGTGCACATTTTTTGTGGATAAGTCTGTGGAAGAACCCGGACAAAATGCTCCAAAACCTCTTCCTGCAAGCTTTCATCACACTTTGATGCAAAAAAGAGCGGGTAAAATATTCAATTAAATCAATAAGATAAATCTAAGTTACTGATTTTGAAAGCCTCTTGTAACAATCAGTAACAACCCGCCCATTTCTGTGCATAAGTCAACAGCGATATTGACAAAATCATTCCTGCCCGCGCAGACTGCGACTGTAATCATGCACCGTGTCCACGAGCACCGATACATGCTCCGGCGGCGTGAATTGCGAGATGCCGTGTCCCAGGTTGAAGACATGCCCGGTTGTCGCGGGACCAAAGCTGTCAAGCACGGCTTTCGTTTCCCGGACGATTGTTTCCGGCGCGGCAAACAGTATGTTCGGATCAAGGTTTCCCTGCAGCGCCACCCGATCGCCGACGCGCCGGCGCGCCTCGCCGATATCGATGGTCCAGTCCACGCCGACGGCGTCGCAACCGCTGGCCGCGATATCCTCCAGCCAGAGTCCGCCTCCCTTGGTAAAAACGATGCACGGGATGCGCTGTCCGTCCTTCTCGCGGATCAGGCCGGCCATGATCCGCCGCATGTAATCGAGGGAAAACTCACGGTAGGCGGCATCCGACAGGCAACCGCCCCAGGAATCGAACAGCATCACCGCCTGCGCGCCGGACTCGATCTGGGCATTCAGGTAGCCGGTCACGGCTTCGGCGGTAACCTCCAGGATGCGGTGCGCCAGATCAGGCCGATCGTAGATCATGGTCTTGATGTGGCGGAAATCGCTGCTGCCCCCGCCCTCGACCATATAGCAGGCCAGGGTGAACGGACTGCCGGAAAATCCGATCAGCGGCACCGATCCGGCCAGCGCACGGCGGATTTCGGCGACGGCGTCCATGACATAGCGCAGATGGACATCAGGATCGGGCACGCTCAGATCGCGGATGGCCCACTCCTCGCGCAGGGGGCGCTCGAAACGCGGACCCTCGCCTTCGGTGAAATACAAGCCCAGCCCCATGGCGTCGGGCACGGTCAGGATGTCAGAGAACAGAATCGCCGCATCGAGATTGAAACGTGCCAGCGGCTGCAGTGTCACTTCACAGGCCATCGCCGGACTCTTGCAAAGCTGCAGGAAACTGCCGGCCCGCTTGCGCGTTTCGCAATATTCGGGCAGGTAGCGTCCGGCCTGGCGCATCAGCCAGATTGGCGTGTAATCGGTAGGCTGGCGGAGCAGGGCGCGCAGGAAGGTATCGTTGCGAAGTCGGTTCACTGGATCATCCGTCGAAAGATTTGTGTCGATTATCCCCCGGAACATCCCGCTCCGGCAGACGGCCTGCGGTCACTCGACTTCTTCGAGGCGACGACCGAGATTCAGACCCAGCTGCTTCAGCTTGCGATACAGGTGCGTGCGTTCCAGCCCGGTCTTTTCGGCGACGCGCGTCATGTTGCCGCGCTCGTTTTTCAGGTGATGTTCGAAATACAGACGCTCGAAAGCCTCGCGCGCCTCGCGCAGTGACTGGTTGAACATGGGCAGCGCGGGCGCTGGACGCGGCGCTTCTCCGGAATCAAGCTGCAGCAGGCTTTCCACATCCGCTTCGGTGATTTCCTCGTCCAGCGCCGCAAGCGCGAGGTTTCTGATGGCCGCCAGCAACTCGACCCATTCGCCCTGCCAATGATGCAGACGCAGCGCATTCAACGCAGCCGTCGAGAAACGTCGGGACGGCACGCCCTGGCGTTCGACGAGATGGGCCAGCACGAGGGCGGCGATTTCCGGCACTTCGTCGGCGTGCCCGGACAATTGCGGCAAGGCAACCCATACGTCGCCCAGCCGGGCCACCAGCGCCGGGTCCCAGCCGGCTTCGGCCAGCGCGGACAACGGGCGCGACGTGGCGGCTACCAGTTGCAGGTTGTACTTCCCCATGCGTTCAAGGGCGAAGGCCAGATTTTTTTGCTGCAATTTGCCCAGCACCATCAGGTCGGCAATGAACAGCAGTCCTCCAGAAGCGTTTTCGAGCATTTCCTGGGTCAGCGGCGCGCTGGACGCGGATAGATCGAGCCAGGGAGTTTTCGGTGCCTGCAGGGTACGGGCGCAAATTTCGGCAATGCTGCCGGAGGCGCTCTTGAGCAGCAGCACCGGAGTATTCGCGGCCGCCTGTTCGAGACGTTTTTTCAGATCCTTGAGCAAGGGCGAACGGGTAAACGCATCGAGCGTCAGCGGCGGCTTCTGTGCAGCCACCTCGTGCTTCAACGCCTTCTTGACCGTGAGCAGCAGCTTCTGCAGGGCGATCGGCTTTTCCAGGAAATCGATGGCTCCGACACGCGTGGCTTCAACGGCCGAATCGATCGTGCCATGCCCGGACATCATGACCACCGGCATGGTCAGCAAACCGCCCGCAGACCACTCCTTGAGCAACGAAATGCCGTCGGTGTCCGGCATCCAGATATCGAGCAGAACCAGATCCGGCCGCCTTTCGCTGCGTACCTTGCGGGCAGCCGCAGCGTTTTCGGCCAGTGCGACCGTATGCCCTTCATCCGTCAGGATTTCCGAGAGGAGTTCGCGGATGCCCATTTCGTCATCGACGACAAGTATTTGCGCCATATTCAGCTCTCTTTGGATGTTTCAGCGATGTTTTCCTGCATTGCCGGCTCGGGAGCCAGAGGCAGAAGTATGCTCACCTCGGCTCCGCGGGGCGGGCGATTGTTGATGCGGATCTGCCCGTGGTGCTCGTCCACGATCTTCTTGACGATCGCCAGACCCAGGCCTGTTCCGCCCACCTTGGTCGTAACGTACGGTTCAAAGACGCGGCCCATCATTTCAGGCGGGAACCCGGGGCCGTCATCGATCACGGCGAATTCAGCCATATCCTCCGTCCGCCGCGTGAACAGGGAGATGTGCGGATTGTCGCGTCCTTCCTGCGCATCCTCGGCATTGCGCAACAGGTTATGGATGATTTGCCTCAATTGCGATGCGTCGCCGAGAATGGGCGGCAGTTCCGGATCGAGTTCGATGCTGATTCTGGCCAGCGAGGTCTCGTACAACCCCAGCACTTCGCCGATCAGCGCATTCAGATTCAGTTCCGCCAGTACCGGCAACGGCAGGCGGGCATAGTCGGAGAACTCGTTGACCATGCGCTTCATGGCCTGCACCTGGTTGATGATCGTTTGGGTGGACCGGTTGAGCACCTCGCCATCGCCATTCGCCAGCCGGCCAGCCAGCTTGAGCTGCAAACGCTCGGCGGACAACTGGATCGGCGTCAGCGGATTCTTGATTTCATGGGCGAGACGCCGGGCCACTTCGCCCCAGGCCGCACTGCGCTGGGCAGCAATCAGGCGCGTCACGTCGTCGAAGACGACAACGAAACCGCCGCTGGTGCCTTCCGGCAACTGCGTTCCGCGCAACAGCAATATCTTCGGCAGCCCGCCCGGCCGCTCGATCTCGATCTGGGTCTGCCACTCCTTGCGTCCGTGCTCGGCAAACGCCTGACGAATCTCGTGACCGAGCAATTGCTGCCTGTTCCAGGCATCGACGGTTTCGTTCAGGAGCCCGGAAAAATCATCTCCCAGGATGGACTGGGCGCCTGCGTTGACGGTGCGCAGCTTGTAGCAACGGTCGAAGACGAGCACGCCGGCCGACAGGTTGGCCAGCACCGACTCAAGGTAGGCCCGCGCCGATTCCACCTCGGCACGATGCCGCTCGGTCTCGCGCCGCGCATCGTCAAGCTGGCGCGTCATCTGGTTGAACGACTGGGTCAGCACGCCCAGTTCGTCGCGGCTGTAGACGGCCTGGCGCGGGGTGAAATCGCCGGCGGCGACGGCCTGCGTGCCTTCGGCCAGGATGGACAGCGGCGCGGACAGGCGGCGGGCCAGGACAAAGGCCATGGCAATGGCCGTAAACAGGGCGAGCAGCACGGTCAGCGTAAGGGTCATGGCGTAGATGCGGGTCAGCCCTTCGCGACCAAGCGACAATTCCTGATAATCGCGATAGACCTCCTGCACGCGCTCGGCATTGACGGCCAGCGCATTTGGTACCGGTTGGGTGAGTTGCAGGATGCGCGTTTCCATTCCCAGCCCGGAGGGAATGACCGGCAACAGGACACGCAGCAGCAGTTCCTGCCCGCCATTGCTTTCGATTTCGCGATAGCCCCGCCCGCTGCGTGCCTGGCGGAGCTTCTCCGCGGTCGGCGGGGGCGGCAGGTAAGCCGTCAGGTCGCTGGTCGCCGTGGCCAGCAGCTGCCCGTCGGTCGAAAACAGGGCGATATACTGCACGCCGCTCTGTTCGCGCAGGCGGGTGAGTGCCACCCGGCGCTGTGATTCCTGTTGTTCTCCCAGATCCAGCGCGATGACCCTCCCCTTCTCGACCAGGTCTTCAAGCATCGAATCGAGCGCGCTGCGCCCCAGGTTGAGTCCCGATTCCAGCGCCTTTTCCACACGCACGTCGAACCAGGTTCCGATGCTCTTGGTAACGAACTGGACGGAAACGGCATAAATAAGCACGCCGGGAAGCACGGCCATCAATCCGAAGATGAGCATCAGCCTGAACTTGAGCCGCGAGCCGAACACCTTGGCGCGGTATTCCTGCCAAAGCGAACGCACCTGCCAGACAATCAGGGCGAAAAGCGACAGGGCGACAATCGCGTTGAGACCAAGCAGCCAGGGATAGTGGCGGGCAAACAGCGCGGTGTTGGCGCTGGCCGAAGCCAGCAGGAAGAGCAGGATGCCGCCCAGTGAGGAAGCGATGATGATGAGGGTTTTCACTTGCCCTCTCCCGTACCCTGCTCGGCCGAGGCGGCGGCGGGTGCTTCCGGAACGGTGAAATTCCAGCGGAACCAGTCGGAAGACTGGTTCCAGGCGCGGTTCGACAATGCGCTGACCTGGAAGGTCTTGGGCATCTGCGAGGGATCAAGGCGCAGGCGCACGCTGGCTAGATAGGTGGCCTCCCGCACCTCATTTTTTTCCAGCACCTGCCAGTAACGCACGCGGGACAGGATGCGCAAGGCTTCTTCGAGCGTGGCAAAACTCTGGTGCAAGGCACCGGATGACAGCCGGTATTGCCGCGTCAGCGCATGATAGGAAAGCTGAAATGTCTTGCTGCGACGGACGACCTGTTCGTCGAACCAGTACCAGCGATTCCGGGTCAGCTCGAAGTCGGCCGTGAAATAAAGCACGATTCCCCGGTTGACGGCCTCTTCGAGCCGCGGATTCAGATTGACGGAAAAATTCGCGGAAAGACTATAACCCTCGTCGCCTGCCGACAGCTGCGCGCTATGCGCGACGATGTCGGCGGCCTGCGCCGAAAGCACGGCACACCACATCGCCACGATAAAAAACAGTGATTCAAGTTTTCCGCAACAGCGCATAGTAAAAGCCGTCGTTCTTGTCCTCGGGCAACCATTGCTCCTCGACCAGGCGTTGCGCTCCGGGCTGACGCACCAGAAACGCATCGATTTGCGCCGAATTTTCTTCGATGAATACCGAACAGGTTGCGTACAGCAACTTGCCGCCGGGCTTGAGCACAGCCCAGAGCGTATCAAGGATGGCCGCCTGCGTGTGCACCAGACGCCGGATATCGCTTTCGCGCCGCAGCGTCTTGATATCCGGATGGCGGCGCACCACCCCCGACGCCGAGCACGGCACATCGGCCAGGATGGCATCGAACGGCCGGCCGTCCCACCAGCTCCGCACATCAAGGCAATCAGCGGCCTTGATCCCGGCCGTCAAGCCCAGACGCTGCAGGTTTTCCTCGATGCGCCGGGTGCGCGTGACATCAATATCCAGCGCCAGCACATCCAGATCGCGCATTTCCAGCAAGTGCGCCGTTTTTCCCCCCGGAGCCGCGCAAGCATCCAGGACGCGCGCTCCCGCCGCAGGATCAAGCAGTTCGGCGGCGCGTTGCGCGCCGGCATCCTGCACGGAAACGCATCCTTCCGCAAACCCCGGCAGGGCATCGACGGATACCGGCTTTTCGAGAATCAGGCCGGAGCAACCCACCGGTTGTGCGGCGATTCCCGCTTCGGCGAGCCGGGCCTGATACCCGGCAACCGAACCGCGGCGCTGATTGACGCGCAGCGTCATGGGCGGAGGACGGTTGACCGCGGCCACAATGTTCTGCCACTGATCACGGTAACCCCGGCGCAGGCGCGCCAGCCACCACTGCGGGTGCTGATAACGCGCGACATCGTCCTTTTCCAGCTCAGCCATCAGGCTTGTGCGCTGACGCAGAAAATTGCGCAGCACACCGTTCACCACGCCTTTGAGCGCCCCGCCAGCAAGTTCTCCGGCGGCGGCGACGGCCTGATCGACGACCATCGGTTGTCCTTCCGGGCGCGTATCCAGACGATACAGGGCGGCCAGCAGCAAAGCCTGCGTCTCCGCATGCGTCAGCGGCCGGGTCATCAGGCGCCCGAGAATGAATTCGCCCCAGCCGTAACGGCGCAGCACTCCATAGGCGATATCCTGCGCCGCCGCGCGGGCCACGGCAGCTTCGCCGTCCAGCTGCAGCAAGGCTTCCTTGAGGCTCTTGCCGGCATGGACCGCCGCCAGGACGCGCGCGCCCAGCAGCAGGCTGTAGCCAAGCGAATCGTGAGCCAGACTGCCGGCCGGAAGTTCAGCGCCGCGCACGGGCGCAACCGCCGGGCTACGCTCCGACCTGCGGATGCGGACAAGCGTTTTTCCAGAGGAACGCGAGGAGGAAAATGAAGAGGATGACGACAAGGCAGAGACAGGATTTTTGTATAGTGACCAGAGTCTAGCACGGGTGCCCGCGAGGCAAGCCGGCAAGGCGCAATCCGGTCTCAAGTGTTGCGCAGGGCGTTGCTCCGGTCAACGTACAACGTGGATTTCCGCACCGGACAAGAAATCAGCGGCGCCGGATGTTTCATGAAATCAAGTCGTCTGCCGGGGGCGGCAGGTTCGCAGCCCCCGGGCAATGGGCAGCGCCGGGGAATTACTTGACGGCCCCGAGCGGGAACACGGTGCGCCCGTATACTTCGTTCAACACCTGGGCCACGCCGCAGTAAAGCGCCAGTGCGCCACAGAGGATGCCTTCATAACCGGCGATACGCGCGATTTCCTCGCTGCCGGTGGCTTTCTCGATGGTCAACAGCAGGAACAGGATGACCAGCGTGCCGAAGATCAGTTGCAGGCAGCGCGAAAGGCGGAAGGTGCCGATGAACATGAAGAAGCTGTAGATGCCCCAGACACCCAGGTAGGCGGCCATCGACGTACCGTTGTCGGCTTCGAAACCCAGTTTGGGCAGGGCCATCAACCCGACCAGCGTCAGCCAGAATGCGCCGTAGGAAGTAAAGGCGGTGGCGCCAAAGGTGTTGCCGACCTTCCACTCCTGCATGCCGGCGATCATTTGTGCAATGCCGCCGAAGAAGATGCCCATGGCCAGGATCGAGCTGGCCATGGGAAAGAAACCGGCATTGTGCAGATTCAGCAGAATGGTGGTCATGCCAAAGCCGAGAAGGCCGAGCGGCGCCGGATTACCCAGGTTGCCTGTTGCGTGTGACATCAAAACTCCAATAAAAAACAAAAGGTTAAAAAATACAACAAGAGAATTTTTAGGACTCCGAACAAGCGATTTTTGAGGTTTGCGCATGCGCCGGAAATCAGGAGCGCGGGATTATACTTGCCAGGCCCCGGCAAGGCCATGATTTTTAGGAAAAACTGCCATTGCGCTTACCCTGACGTAAACATTTTTCACAACAACAAACACGCGCAGGCTGCCTTCGCGGCCAGATGGCATCGCTCATTCATCCGCCCCCTTGCCGGGCGTAAGGTAAAATCCGTCTTTTCAACAACTTGACACCGTGTCGCGTCGCAAGAGGGAATTTTCCCTGCTTCGCCACTGTCCTGAGTCTTTTGCCGAGGAATCGACGTATGACCAAGCTTGCTGAACACCTGGTGCAGATGGAAAAGCACAACTCGCTCTTCGAAACGGCCGTGCGCGCCCTGCCGCTCCCCGTTTGCGCAGCGTTCGGGGAAGCCGCCCGGCCCCGCGCCGTAAGCTTCGCCAGCACGACGCGCAACCTGAACACGCGGGACAGCGCCAGCGTCGCGCAGAGTTTCCCGCTTTCCGTGCAGGCATCCGGCAATGCCGTGCTGGCCTCGGCCGGCGCCAACGCCAATGCGTCCCAGGACAAGCGCGTCGCCGTGCTGTTTTCCGGCGGGCCGGCGGCCGGCGGCCACAACGTGGTCAGCGGCCTGAAGCGCGTGCTCGGAGCGGGCAATACCCTGTTCGGCGTAACGCCGGGGCCGAAGGGACTGATCAAGGGCAACCTGTTCGAGATCACCGATGCCGACATCGACAGCATCGTCAACACCGGCGGCTTCGACTTCCTCGGCACCGACCGCACCAAGATCAAGACCGACGAACAATTCAGCCAGGTCAGGGAAACCTGCATCAAGCACAAGCTGGATGCCATCGTCGTTGTCGGCGGGGACGACTCCAACACCAACGCCGCCGTGCTCGCCGAATACCTGTTCAAGGGCGTGAAACCGGACGGCTCCGGCGTGCAGGTGATCGGCGTACCGAAAACCATCGACGGCGACCTGCAGCTCGGTGACCTGCTGCCGATTTCCTTCGGCTTCGATACGGCCACGAAAATTTATGGCGAGATGGTCGGCAACATCCTGCAGGACACCCGCTCCTCGCTGAAATACTGGCACTTCATCAAGCTCATGGGCCGCTCGGCATCGCACGTGACTCTCGAAGTGGCGCTGCAGACCAAGCCCGCCGTGACCCTCATTTCGGAAGAAGTGGCCGCGAAAAAACAATCGCTGGCGGAGATCGTCGACCAGATCGCACAGACCGTGATCCTGCGTGCCGGCAAGGGACTCAACCACGGCGTGGTGCTGGTCCCGGAAGGCCTGATCGAATTCATCCCGGAAATGAACGCGCTCATCGCCGAACTGAACGATGTACTGGCGCGGCACGCGGACGAATTTGCCGCGCAACCCGATGCGGGCAAGGCCGCCTATGTGGCCGGCAAGCTGTCGGCGGGCAACGCGCAACTGATGAACTCGCTGCCCGCCTACGTGGTGCGCATGCTGCTCGCCGACCGCGACTCGCACGGCAACCTGCAGGTCTCGCTGATCCCGACCGAACAGCTGCTGGTCGACATGGTCAAGGTGCGGATCAAGCAGATCGATGCCAAGGTGCCGTTTGCCACGCAATGCCACTTCTTCGGCTACGAGGGCCGCTGCGGCGCGCCTACCCTGTTCGACGCGGCCTATACCTATAACCTCGGCCTGACCGCAGGCTCGCTGATCCTCGACGGCCGTACCGGCTACATGGCCACGGTCACCGACCTAGACAAGGGCGGCGTGCCAAAGGCCATCCCGCTGGCCGGACTGCTCAACATCGAGCGTCGTCACGGCAAGGACGAGTTCGTCATCGAGAAAGCGCTGGTCGCGATGGATTCGCCGGCCATGCAGTACTTCGCCGCGCGGCGCGCCGAATGGGCGGTCGACGATCTGTTCAGCTCGCCCGGCCCACGCCAGTTGTGGGGCAACGTGGCGCACCAGATGCCGATCAGCGTCGCTCTCAATTCGGGAGCCGATGCGCTGGCCTTCAGGATCGGTTAACGTCCCGGATCATTGACGGTGCAATGCGGCACCGGCCGCTTCCCGGATAACTGGGGCTGCCGGTGCCGTTGCGTTCCTGCCGCACGTTTCCGCTCCAGCCCATTTGCATTGAAGCATCACCTTGATCCACGGCGAACAGTCGCGTAAGGTGTCCGCTCCATGAGCAGTGTCGATCCCGCAAAAATCACCGAGTTCCTGAATCAGATCGGGAAGGACGTGCGACGCATGCGCGTGCTCATTGTCGACAGACACAGCAGTGCGCGCAATTCCCTGCGCTTCATCCTTTCCTCGCTCGGGATCGGCACCGTGCACAACGCGGGCACCACCGCCGAAGTGATGCGCCAGGTCAAGGCCTATTCGTTCGACATCATCTTCGCCGACTACATCCTCGACGACGGACGCGACGGCCAGCAATTGCTGGAAGAACTGCGCCAGAAGCACCTGATTTCGCTCTCCACGGTGTACATGGTCATCACCGCCGAACGCGGCTACCACAATGTGATCTCCGTCGCCGAACTCGCGCCCGACGATTACCTGATCAAGCCATTCACCGCCGAGCAGCTGCAGGGTCGCCTGGTCAAGGCCATTTACAAGAAACATTTCTTCGAGCGCGTTTTCACGCACCTGGACAACGGTGCCTTCGTCGACGCGCTCGCCGCCTGCGAAGGGCTGATCGGCCAGGAGGATCTATTTCTCTACGACACCCTGCGCTTCAAGGGCGAAATCCTCAACGCGCTGGGTCGTCATGAAGAAGCCAAAGCCGTTTATCAGCAGGTGCTCAACCACGCCGTCGTGCCCTGGGCGCGCATGGGTCTGGCCATCGCCCTGCGCGGGCTGGACGAACTGGACGAAGCGGAAAGCATCGGCGCGGCCCTGATCGAGGATTTTCCCGAATATCTCGCGGCCTATGATTTTGTCTCCAGCGTGCGCGAAGAACTGGGCAAGCTGGAGGAAGCCCAGGAAGCCCTGCAGGCGGCAGCGTCCATTTCACCGAACAATTCGGCCCGGCAGCGCATGGTTGGCGATGTCGCCGTGCGCAACAACGATCTCGACGCGGCCGAACGCGCCTACGGCAAGGTGCTCGAACGGCATCGCGGGTCCTCGCTGC
Organism: uncultured Propionivibrio sp.; assembly: GCA_964563685.1. Taxonomy (GTDB): domain Bacteria; phylum Pseudomonadota; class Gammaproteobacteria; order Burkholderiales; family Rhodocyclaceae; genus Propionivibrio. The sequence goes on along the minus strand of CAZLXL010000003.1, from coordinate 86,882 downwards.
GTGTCATCGACGACTACACCAATCTGACGCGGGTCATGCTCGACCGCGGCAACACCGAGGGCGCGCGGCGCATTACCCAGGAGTTGCGCCGCGACCAGCGCGGCAATCCGCAGGGAGAACTCGCCGCACTGGTCATGGACAGCCTGTGCGCCAACAAGGAGGGAGAACCGGCAAAGGCCCGGCTGGCGCTGGAAAAAGCCCTGGCCCTGCATGACACCCTGCAGGAGGAATCCGACAGATCGGACAGATCAGACTTATCGCAGAAGATTGCGGTCGATCTGGCGCACGCCTGCCTGGCGTCGGGCGACGAAGGAAAGGCCCAGGCAATTCTCGGCAAGGTCGCCGCCGAAAACAACGAAGACCGGGACATGATCGCCCAGATTCAGGGGGTGTTCGTCAAGACCGGCAAGGAAGAGGCCGGCCAGTCGCTGCTCGCCAAGGTCGGCCGGGAAATCGTCGAGCTCAACAACCGCGGCGTGCTGGCCGCCCGCGGCGGCAACATCGAGGCTTCGGTGCAGATGCTCATCGAAGCCGCGGAACGCGTACCCAACCTGCAATTCCTGGTCAACGCCACCAAGGCCATTTTCACCCTGCTCGATCGCAAGGGCTGGAACGAGGACATGGCCAAGCGCGCCCTGCGCTACCTGCAGATGGCTCAGGCCAAGGACATGCGCAGCCCGAAGGTCATTTCGGCACGTGAGATGTATTTCCAGGTCGCCCGCAAATACGGCATCGAGGTCGCCCCGTTGCCCGGCTCCCGCAGCTAGGCCGCTTGACGTTCATCAGATGGCTTGCAAGGCTCGCCGGAGCAGGCGCCGGATCGGCGCGGGGAGAGCCGCGGTATCGATTTCATCCGGTCGCAACCACTCCATACCCGGTTCGCCTGCCCGGTCAGCCGAACGCTCCACACGGCACAACATCGCCCGGAGAGTCTGGTGGAAATGGCTGAACGTATGCCGCAGCACTGGCAATTCGCGGCAATCCAGCAGTCGGCACCCCTGCAGCCGCGCAAAATCTCCGGCTGTTGCGTGGGTCTGTTCCGGCAAAGCCAGCAAGCCGCCCCAGATACCCGCCGGAGGCCGGCGTTCGAGCAGCACACCCTGCCCATCCGTGAGCAGCAGCACCTGCGCATCGCGTTCGGGCAAAACCCGGCGCGGCCTGGCTGCTGGAAGTTCGGCCTGGCGGCCCTGCTTGCCGGCAAGGCAATTTTCGCGCATCGGGCAGTCGCCACAGGAAGGGTTGGTGCGCACGCACAACGTGGCGCCCAGATCCATCAAGCCCTGCGTATAGCTTTCGACTTGCGCGGCCGGCAGCAGCGATTCGGCAAGCAGCCACAGCTCCCTTTCGGTTTTCGCAGCGCCCGGAAATCCTTCGATTGCGAAACAGCGCGCCAGCACGCGCTTGACGTTGCCGTCGAGAATGGCCGCCCGTGTTCCATAGGCAAAAACGCTGATCGCCGCCGCCGTTGACCGGCCGATGCCGGGCAAGTCCGCCAGCTGAACCGGATCGCGCGGGAATTGCCCCGCGTGCTCGGCGACCACCGTCTGCGCGCAGCGATGCAGGTTGCGCGCCCGCGCGTAGTACCCCAGCCCGGCCCACCGTTCGAGCACGGACTCGACCGGGGCGGCTGCCAGTTCGGTGACGTCGGGAAAGCGTTCGAGAAAGCGGAGGTAATACGGAATGACGGTGGTAACCTGGGTCTGCTGCAGCATGATCTCGGACAGCCAGATACGATAGGCATCGCGGGTCTTCTGCCACGGCAGGTCGTGACGGCCATGCTGCCGCTGCCAGCGGATCAGGCGGTCGGCAAAGGAGGCGGATTCACTCATGTGACCAACGGGTTCGATGCATGACGGTAATATAATGGGCGCCGAGTTGCCGCAACGGCCTGAACTTCCTCGACCGGAGCCGATCTTAGCATGCCGTTACTCCCCTGCCGGACCTACCGATGACGATGACCCAGAACAGCGCTTTCTCAACCCATTCCGTTAATCCCGCCTGCCTGGATTGCAACAGCGGCAGTGTCCTGACATCCAGAGGCCAGTGTTGCCGCGATTTCCGGAGTACGCTGGGACGCTTTGCCACGGGAGTGACCATCGTGACCGCGCTCTCCCCCGACGGTGATCCAATCGGGGTGACGATCAGCTCATTCAACGCGGTTTCGCTCGACCCGCCGCTCATCCTCTGGAGCCTGTCCACGCACTCACCCAAGCTGGACGTTTTCAAACAGGCCAGCCACTACACGGTCAATGTGCTGGCAGCTGACCAGCGCAGTCTCTCCGACCGCTTCGCCTCGCGCGCGAAAGACCGTTTTGCCGACCTGCCGATGCAGGTCGGTCTCGGCGGCGTGCCGTTGATCGAAGGCTGCTGCGCCTGGTTCGAATGCACCAACGAAACGCAATACCCCGGGGGCGACCATCTCATCTTCGTCGGCCACGTGGAACGCTTTACGCAAGGCGAGGCGGCTTCACCGCTGCTCTTCTTCGACGGCGCTTACCGCCGGCTCGACGCAGACGCGCCGGATTGAACCAATTGAATCCACCGGGAAAAACGGTAGGATGGCAATCCTGCGATTGAAATCGGACCATCACCAGACTCACAGGGATACAACATGGCTAAACCCGCTTACTCTTCGCGCACGATCATGCTCATCACGATTGCCGTGGCCATCGTCCTGACGGTGATCATCTGGCCGCTGTCGATGATCGGCAAGGGCGACTCCACTGCTGGCAGCACCGACGACGCCGAATTGCGCATCCTGCCTGTGGCGCGCGTCGAAATGCGGAAGGCAGCCGCACCCTCCGACGGCCAGCCGCGCAGCGCGGAAATGGTCTACAACTCGATCTGCAAGGCCTGCCATGAGGCGGGCGTGGCCGGCGCGCCAAAAACCGGTGACAAGGCCGCCTGGGCGCCACGCATCGCCACCGGCATGGCAACGCTTGTCAAAGTAGCCACCGAAGGCAAAAATGCCATGCCTCCGCGCGGCGGTGACGCCACCCTGACCGACGAGGAACTCAAGGCAGCGGTGGAGTTTCTTGTCGGCAAGGCCAGATAACTCACAACTCGTCCGCATGCGTAAAAAAATGGAGGCCGATTCGGCCTCCATTGCGTTTACTACGGGTGCGTTGCGCTGACTGTCACTTCTTGGCTGCAGGCGCCGCCGGGCTCGCCGGAACAGCGGGCGTTGCCGGAATAGCGGGTGTCGCGGCCTTGGCGGGTTCGGCTGGAACGGCAGGAGTCGCGGGAGTTGCAGGAACGGCCGCATTGGCCGTCTTTTCCGACTTCTTGGTGGCTGCTTTCCTGGCCTTTTTCTCGGTGCTTGCGACTTCCTTCTTGACTTCAGCCTTGGCAGCGGGTGCCGCAACTTCGGCGGGCTTGGCCGGGGTTGCAGCCGGTGCCTGCGCAAAAGCGGCGGTTCCGAAAGCGGCTGCGATGGCCAGTGCGATGATGTTCTTGAGCATTACGTTCTCCTGAAATAAAAGGGGTTATTTCACTCGGCCGTTTCACCCGATATGCGTTGCGGCCTTGCTTGCTTTAACGCAACGCCCAAGCTTGCGGATGTCAGCGAAGAAGTAACAACTTGTTTCGGGTGGTTACAGTCGTCACAGTCGCAGGTCGACAATTTTTCCTGTTCGGGAAATGACATTGCGAACGAATACTCAGCATTACGCACCGGTTCGAAAGGCTTGTCCAATAGGGTTATACGACCATGGCACTCCTTCTTCGCAACGCACCTTGCCAAAGCATCGTAAGTCGTTGAGCAAAAACAAGCTCAGACAAAAAACGGTATGCCTAGTACGTTTTGCCTGCTAGATTGAAACTAGCACTGCCCCAAGCACAGCAGCTTTTTCTTTGGTCGCAATATGCCTGCCATCACGCACAACAACAAACGCTCCACCGGAACCGGCAACTCGATGCGGCGAGCCTGGCTGGCGACACTGGTTTACGTGATTCTGGCCTGTCTCTGGATTGTCTATTCGGGCAATCTGATTGACCTGCTGCCGTTCAGCCCCGAAACACGGGCGGATCTCGAAATTTACAAAGGGTTGCTGTTCGTCATGGTGACAGCAATGCTGCTCTACGGACTGTTGCGCAGGGGGTCGCACGCCTTGCCGGCGGAAATGGCCATCGATGACGCCGCGCGCCCCCACGGCCGGCGCCCCAAGGGGCGATGGTTTGTCGCCGCGGGAATCGCCCTGGCCATCGCGAGCGTGGGGCTCGGGTACCTCTCGTACGATTTCATCAAAAAACTTGAATACAAAAAAGCGGAGCAGCAACTCACGGCCGTTACTGAAGTGAAGGCCGAAGATATTGAGAGTCGAATCCGGGCGCAACTGCAATATGCGCACGTTGCCGGTAATTTCTCCGCACTGGCCTTCGCCGCGGAGGAATGGTCAAAACAGGGGCAAATGCGTCCATCTCAGAAGAAATTCGTTGATCAAAGGCTCTCCGCCTTGCAGAGAGGCCACATTTACACGCGGGTCGCCCTGCTCGACATCGACGGCAAACCACGTGCGTTTGTCGGCGAGACACAACACCCCGCATCGGAAGAAGCGATTGCCATCCTGTTTCGCGACGCCGTCCAGGCAAGAAAGCCCGTCATCGGGAAGATCTACTGGTACTTCGATCAGGAAGGCCAGCGCCAGATGCGTCACCCCGTGTTGGCGCCGCTACTACCGCAGGGGCCCGAAGGGAAGGTTGTGGGCGGCGTGCTGTTCGAACTGAATCCAGAATTACGACTGATTCCCCTGGTTACAAGCTGGCCCGTACCCAGCCAAACGATCGAAATCGGCCTCGCGGTCAAGGACGCGACGGGAGTAATGCTTTTAACTCAGCTGCGACACGAAAAAACGGTGACCTCCCGGTTTTTCGGCTTCGAGGACCGCCCGAAGATGCTGACGACACAAGTCGCTCGTGGTACGACGGGCACGCCGCTCAAGGCGGAGGATTATCGTGGTCATCCCATTCTCGGTTACGGAGTAGCGATCCCCGACACCGACCTGCTCATCCTCGCCAAGATGGATATCGAGGAAGTCGAGGGGCCAGCCCGTTCAGCCGCCGCAAGAATAGCCCTGACGTCCTTCCTATTCCTGGCGGTATGCGCGCTCGCCATCTATTTCCGCTGGCGTCAGAAAGACGTTCAACACCGGATGGCGCAACAACAGGTGGAACTGCAAAAGCAGGCGCTCATCAAGCATTTCGACTATTTGAGTAGATATGCCAACGATATCATCTTGCTGATGGATGACGACGGCACCATCGTCGAAGTCAATGACCGGGCCGAAGCCGCCTATGGCAAATCGCGCGACGCCTTGATCGGGATGCACGCCTCGAAACTGCGCGCGCCCTCCGAAACCGGGCAGTTCGCTGCGCAATGGGAATCGCTCAAGAACGCTACGGGCCTCGTTTATGAAACCCGTCAAGTTCACGAGAGTGGACTTGAGTTTCCGGTGGAAATCAGCTCCCGCCGAATTGACACGGATCACGGCGCGTTCGTGCAGCACATCATTCGCGACATCAGCGAACGCAAGAACGCCGAACAACGCGCGCAGCGGCTGCGAAACATGTACCACGCCCTGGGCGAAACAACGAAAGCGATCATGCGCCTGGAAGACGAGGCCGAACTGTTTCCGCTGGCCTGCCGCATCGCCGTCGAATATGGCGGCATGCTGCTCTCATGGGTGGGACGCCCCGATCCGGAAGGACGCTATCTGATCCCGACAACCATATACGGGCAGGCGAGAGATTTCATCGACGGGCTCAAAATCCCGATCGCCACGGGGACGCCGGAAAGTGGCGGCCCTTCCTCGACCGCGTTCCGGGAATCTCGGATCATCGTCATTCACGACGTGTGGGCCGATGCGCGGACCGCCCCCTGGCATGCATCGGGACACCAGTATGCTATTCGGGCGGCGGCCTCCTTCCCCGTGATGCGTGCCGGCAAGCCCTATGCGGTGTTCGTGGTTTACAACAACCAGCCTTACTCCTTTGACGAGGAAATCGTCGCGCTGCTGACCGAAGTGGCTGACAGTCTCGGTTTTGCCCTGGACAATTTCGACCGCGAATCGGCTCGCCAGCGCGGAGAATCCTCCCTGCGCACCAGCGAAGCACGCCTCAGACGCATTACCGACGAATCGGCCTTCCCCATGATGGTCCACGCCGAAGACGGCGAGATTCTGCAGGTCAACCGCGCCTGGCTGGGTATCAGCGGATACGCGCGGGAAGACATCCCGACCAACCAGGCCTGGCTGGAAAAGGCGTACGGAGAAAAAGCACAAGCCGTTTGGAAGCACATCCAGTCGGTTTTCGCGTGCGAGCAGCGGGTCGATTCCGAAGAATTTCAATTGCGCTGCAAGGACGGAAGTCATCGGATATGGCATTTCGTTTCCACGCCCTTGGGCCGCCTGCCCGATGGACGACGGTATATCCTCTCGACGGCATACGACGTCACTGAAAGCAAGAAGGCGGAGAAAGAACTCCGGTTGGCGGCAACGGTTTTCGAGAGCAACAAGAGCAGCATTTATATCACCGACCCCGAGGGCACGATCCTGTCGATCAATCCGGCTTTCTCGGAGGTGACGGGATATGCTCAGGAAGAAGCCCTTGGAAAAACGCCGCGCCTTCTCAAGTCGGGCCGATACGGAAAGGTGTTTTATGAAAATTTCTGGCACGCCCTGAAAACGCGGGGGTACTGGCATGGCGAAATGTGGAACAAACGTAAAAACGGCGAAGAGTATCTGGCCTGGCTCACTGTCAATGCCGTGCGGGACGCCCATGGCGTGACCGTCAATTACACGGCCATTGCGGAAGACATCACCCAGATCAGGGCGGACAAGACGCAGATCGAGTTTTTGGCTCATTTCGATTCGCTGACCAGGCTACCGAACCGTGAGCTGGCAAAGGAGCGCCTTGAACAAGCCTTGGTCCAGGCGGAGCACACAGGGTCGAAAGTTGCGCTCATTTACCTCGACCTGGACAACTTCAGAATCATCAACGACACGCTCGGTTACCCCGTTGGGGATGAACTGCTGAAATCGATCGCCGGGCGACTGCACCTGTGCGCACGGGAAACGGATACGGTCAGCCGGCAGGCCGGAGATGAATTCTTGTTGATCCTTCCCGACCTTTCCGAACTGGAGTTTGTCAATCTCGTCGCCAACAGGATCATTGAACAACTCGCGCAACCCTTCACTATCGACGGAAACGCCTTGTCGATATCCTGCTCCATGGGGATCGCGATTTACCCCGAAGACGCGAGTGACGTCGAGACACTGGTGAAGAACGCCGATGTGGCCATGTACAACGCCAAACGGGCCGGGCGAAACACTTTCCGGTTTTATGCGGAAAACATGAATGCCATGTTCGAGGATCTCCTGCGCATCCGTAACGACCTGGCACGCGCCATCGATGAAAATCAGTTCCTTCTCCACTATCAACCGCAGCTGGATCTGGCCTCGCACACGATTTGCGGCGCCGAAGCGCTGATTCGCTGGCAGCATCCTGAAATGGGCATGGTGCCGCCCGGTCGTTTCATCCGGGTTGCCGAGGAAAGCGGAATGATTGCCCTGATAGGAGAATGGGTGATCCGCGAAGCCTGCCGTCAAGCCGCCGCATGGCAAGAGGCCGGGCTGAAGAAAATCGTCGTGTCCGTCAACATATCGCCGCTGCAGTTCCGTCGCGGCGACCTCGAACAGATCGTGTCCTCCGCGCTCGCCGAATCGGGGCTGGGCGCGCAATACCTGGAACTCGAACTAACCGAGTCCACGCTTATTCAGGATGTGGAAAAATCGCTTGAAACCATTGAACGCTTCGACAAACTGGGCCTCAAGATGTCGATTGACGACTTTGGTACCGGTTATTCCAGTTTGGCCTATCTGCAGCGCTTGCCGGTCAGCAAACTCAAGATTGACCAGTCTTTCATTAAAAATCTGACTACCGAGAAATCTTCGGAAGCCATCACGCTGTCGATCATTTCTTTAGCCCATGCGCTCGACAAAACGGTCATCGCCGAAGGCGTAGAAATCAAGGAACAGGCAGATTTCCTGCACGAACATGGCTGCGACGAAATCCAGGGCTATTATTTCAGTCGTCCAATTCCACCAGAGGATTTTGAAAAACTGCTCTCGAAATGAGAGGTGGCTCTGCGAATCAGGGCCGCCTGTCCAGTGAAACCTCTGCACGTCAGGGGAGCGGTTCGATGTGCATCCGAATCAGATCACATTATGGAAGACCCAATGGCCCGAGAACGCCTCGAGCGTGTTTGCGACGAGCACCGGGAAGCGGTTTATAACTTCAGCGCGACGTATCAACGTCACTCACAAACAAGCAGTACCCACCCTTCAACCGGCGACCACCCTGTTTCGCCCGGCTGCCTTGGCCTTGTATAGCGCGGCATCGGAGATCGCCAGCACTTCGGTCAGATTCGCATGGCTTGATGAGCGCACCGCCACGCCGATGCTCACTGAAACATTCAGCGGGCCATGCGGCGATGGAATCGTGGTGTTTTCCACACACTGGCGCAGCCGTTCCGCAACGAGCATCGCCTGATCTATCGCGGTATTGGGAAGCAGGGCGATGAATTCTTCACCGCCGTATCGGCACCAGATATCGTTCGAGCGCAATGCCGCCTGCGCAAGCTTCGACACCTGAACCAGGGCGATATCGCCGGTCTGGTGGCCGTGCTGATCATTGAAGTTTTTGAAGTGGTCGATATCGACCGAAAGAATCGAGAGGGGATAGCCATGACGCGTGCTTCTCTCCCATTCCTTGCCGGCAAATTCGATAAAGGCGCGACGGTTGTAGGCGTCCGTCAGTGTGTCACGACGGGCTTGGGCCTGGATTTCCTCCTGGAGCCTTTGCGAAGTATGCAAGGTCAGCAGTACCGTGATCATCGGAAAGCTGATGAGTGACGTTGCAATCCAGAACAGACGTGGCAGGGTCGGCGAGAACGAGAAGGTCAGATCAAAGACACCTCCCGCCACGCGCCAAATGCAGGCGGCGACGAGGGCGATGAACAGCATTCCAATAAACCGGAAAGTGTAATTGCCCTTGGCCGTTTTCGCCTTGAAACAGGCGTAAGCGGTATACAGATCAAACGTTACAAACACCAGATTCTGCGTGAGCACTCCGGCTGGATAGTTCGGTGCCCCGATGACGAACCACGCCAGTAAAACAATCGCCACGGCACAGAGGGCCAGCCCGAGCCTGAATGGCGGTTTCCGGCCCGTGGCCTTGACGATCCCGAAATTGAAGAGCATCAGGCCGGGCAGCAGGAACAGATTCGAGACGATCTCGCTCAGGACGACCGGAGCCTGAGTGCGCAGGGAGAACAGAAACAGGCCGGTGGCAAACATCAATGATCCGAGAGCCCAATCTTTTGCTGGCGGGTAGCTTTGCTGAACGCGCCACAAATAGACCAGCACCACCGTCTGCCCGATATTTATGCCGACGTAGATCAGTACCAGCGTTCTTATGTCCAGGACTGCGGGCATTATTTGCAACTTATCTCCTCGGCCGGCAACGGTTGGGGAAGCCGAATCCCGTAGCGTTCCGCCGCCACGTTCAGGGCCTCGATCACTTTGGGCGCAACCTCGATGCCCAAGGCTTCTGCTTCCCGCATGCGTTGCTGCGCCATTTCGCCCGGCATGCGCACGGGCCTGGCGGGATCGATCGGCGCATTGGCATGGCAGCGTTCGCTCAGGAAATCCACCTGGCGCAGGAAGGCTTCCCGCCCGGCGAAGGCGGCCGGATCAAGTACCTGCAGGAAGACGTTGCCGCCCCAGCGCTTTTCGTTGTCCGGACGGCCAAAGCCGCCCAGGGCATGAGTCAGCATTTCGATCATCAACGACAGGCCGAATCCCTTGTGTCCGTATTCACGTCCGCCGAGCGGCAGCAAGGTTCCGTTGGCGCCCGGGTCGAGTACGTGCGGGTCGTTGGTCAGGCGGCCTTCGCTGTCCATCAGCCAGTCGTGCTCGAACAGCGTATTCGCGGCCGCTTTCTGACGCGTCATGCCGACCGTGGTGATCGAGGTGCTGACGTCGATCCAGACCGGCGAATGCGACGTGGGATAACCGATGGCAATGGGGTTCGGCGTGATCAGCGGTTCCTTGCCGCCGTAGGGCGCAACGAAGCCGGCGGAGGAGTCGGAGGTGGCGAGGATTATGGCCAGCCCGCGATCGGTGGCTTCCTTGATCAGTGCGGCGAGGCAGGCGATGTGGTGGCTGCGGCGGATCACGCCGGTCACCACGCCATGGTCGGCGACACGCTCGCCCGCCTGCGCAATGGCCCGCGATACCAGCCACGGGCCGGGCAGGTAGTGACCATCCCAGACGAAGATGGAACCCGAGTCGCGCACGATCTCGGGCTCGCCCTGCTTGCCCATCATTCCTTTTTCGAGTTCGGCGACATACTGCGGACACAGCGCGATGCCGTGCGTGCGCTGGCCGACCCTGTCGCCGGTCACCAGCACGGTGGCCACCGATGCGGCCTTGCCGGCGTCCATGCCGGCAGCGATGAACAAATCCTCGGCGAGCTTCTGGAGGGATTCAACCCGGTAGCGTTGCGTCACCATGCCGTTCTCCGAAAATGTCGCGCCATATTGGCGCGGACAACGCCGGTATTGTAGCCAGCCAAGGCAGACGAAACAAAAATTTGGAACAATATTCCATTTTCATCACGTCCCGGCAAGCATCGCCCGCATCGCCGCCAGACGCGCGGCACCGGTAACCTTGTCCGGCGTCGCATCGGCCTTGCCGCCGGAGAAGCGCAGATCGTCCTTGCCCATCTCGGCGATGAAGCGCGACGGCTCGCAGGGGATCAACTCCTTGCCCTGCTTGCGCCGCTCGCTGTAGCTGATGTGCAAGGAGCGTTGCGCGCGCGTGATGCCGACGTACATCAGGCGGCGTTCCTCTTCCAGCTTGGCCGGGTCGAGCGATTCGCGGTGCGGCAGCACGCCCTCCTCGACGCCGATCAGGAAGACGTGCTTGAACTCCAGCCCCTTCGAGGCGTGCAGCGTGGAAAGCTGCACGGCATCAGGCTGGCTGCCGTCGTCCTGTTTGTCGAGCATGTTGATCAGCGCGATCATCTGGATCATTTCGAGCAGCGTCTTGCCGTCTTCCTCGCTCTTCTGCGTCAGCCAGTTTTTCAGTTCCAGCACGTTCTCCCAGCGCGTCTGCGCGGCGCGCCGCTCCTCCTCGCCGTACAGCCACGCCTCGTAGCCGATCGCCGCGAGCAGGTCATCGATCACCTGCCCGGCCGGTTCCCTGGCCGCGCGGTATTCGAAGCGGTTGATGAACTGGCAGAACTCGAGCAGCGGCGCGAGCTGGCGCGGCTGCACGCGGTGCGCGAAGCCTTCCTCGAAGGCCGCGGCAAACAGCGACAGATGCCGCTCGCCGGCGTACTTGCCGAGGGCTTCCAGCGTCGTGCCGCCGACGCCGCGCTTGGGAGTGGTCACCGCGCGGATGAACGCCGGATCGTCGTCGCTGTTGGCGAGCAGGCGCAGGTACGAGGTGATGTCCTTGATCTCGGCCTTGTCGAAGAACGACTGCCCGCCGGAAAGCAGGTAGGGTACCTTCTGGTCGCGCAGGTGCTGTTCCAGTGCCCGTGCCTGGAAGTTACCGCGATAGAGGATGGCGTAATCGGAGAATTTCGTGCGGTGCTCGAACCTGTGCGCCTGCAGCTTCATCACCACCTGCTCGGCTTCCTTCTCGTTGTCCTTGCATACCGTCACGCTGATCGGGTCGCCCGCGCCGAGGTCGGACCATAGCTTCTTGTCGAACAGCTTCTCGTTGTGCGCGATCAACGTATTGGCGGCCTTGAGGATGCGCACCGTCGAGCGGTAGTTCTGCTCCAGCTTGATCAGCTTGAGATTCGGATAATCGCGCGGCAGGCCGCGCAGGTTCTCGATGTCGGCGCCGCGCCAACCGTAGATCGCCTGGTCGTCGTCGCCCACCGCGGTGAACGCCGCGCGCGGCCCGGCCAGTTGTTTGAGCAACTGATACTGGCAGGCGTTGGTGTCCTGGTACTCGTCGACCAGCAGGTAGCGCAGGCGGTTCTGCCACTTGTCGAGCACCTGCGGGTGCGTGCGGAACAGTTCGACGGGCAGCGAAATCAGGTCGTCGAAATCGACCGCCTGGTAGGCCTTCAGCGTCGCGGCGTAACTGGCAAAGGCCTGCGCCGCCAGCTTCTCGGTGTCGTTCTGGGAATCCTTCATCGCCATGTCGGGCGAGACCAGCGCATTCTTCCAGTTGGAGATCAGCGACTGCAGGCGGCGGATTGTCGCCTTGTCGGCACTGCCCGAGAGGTCGGAGATGATGCCGTAGCAGTCGGTCGAATCGAAGATCGAGAACTGCGGCTTGTAGCCGAGCACCTTGGCCTCCTCGCGCAGGATGCGCACGCCGAGCGAGTGAAAGGTCGAGATGGTCAGTCCCGCCGGTTTTTCCTTGAGCAGCGAGGCAACGCGTTCCTGCATCTCGCGCGCGGCCTTGTTGGTGAAGGTGATCGCGGCGATGTTGCACGGGTTGAAGCCACAGTCGTTGATCAGGTAGGCGATCTTCTGGGTAATCACACGCGTCTTGCCGGAACCAGCGCCGGCAAGGACGAGCAAGGGGCCATCAAGGTAGCGGATGGCTTCGCGCTGGGGGGGATTGAGTAGTGCGGACATCGATTTAGAAACATTAACCACAACGAACACAACGGGCACGACGAAAACCAGACAACAACGTTGTGGTCGTTGTGCCCGTTGTGGTTAGAAATTAAAAATACTGAATCGCCAGCAAGGCCAGCAGCAGCACGGCGATCAGCGCCAGCAGGCGGTTCTGGCGGCGCTGGGTGGCGTTCAGTTCGGCCAGGACCGGTGCAATTGCAGCCGGTTTTTCGTGCGTGAGCGCACGATGCACCAGCCGCGGCAGCTGCGGCAGGGTGCGCGCCCAGTTCGGGGACTCCTCTTTCACGCCTCGCGCAAAGGCCCGCCAGCCGAGTTGTTCGCTCATCCAGCGTTCAAGGAAGGGCTTGGCTGTCTTCCACAAATCGAGATTGGGATCGAGCTGCCGGCCCAGTCCTTCAATGTTGAGCAGCGTCTTCTGCAGCATCACCAGCTGCGGCTGGATCTCGACGTTGAAGCGGCGCGAGGTCTGGAACAGGCGCAGCAGCACCTTGCCGAAGGAAATTTCGTGCAGCGGACGGTCGAAGATCGGCTCGCAGACGGTGCGGATGGCCGCCTCGAATTCGTCGATGCGGGTATCCGGCGGCGCCCATCCGGCTTCGACGTGCGCCGTCGCCACACCCTTGTAGTCGCGGCGGAAAAAGGCCAGGAAGTTCTGCGCCAGATAATTCTTGTCGACATCGGTCAGCGTGCCGACGATGCCGAAATCGAGCGCGATGTACTTGCCCTTGTTCTCGCCGTCGAGCGCCACGAAGATGTTGCCCGGATGCATGTCGGCGTGAAAGAAGCCGTCGCGGAAAACCTGCGTGAAGAAGATCTCGACCCCGGCCCGCGACAGTTCGGTGAGGTCGATACCCGCGGCGACCAGCGCCTCGTTCTGGCTGATCGGGATGCCGTGCATGCGGTCCATGACCATCACCGTGGTCGTGCAGAAATCCCAATAAACTTCGGGCACCAGCAGCAGCTTCGAATCCTTGAAATTGCGCCGCAGTTGCGAACAGTTGGCGGCCTCGTGCATCAGGTCGAGTTCGTCGTAGAGGTACTTGGCGAATTCGGCGACGACTTCGCGCGGTTTCAGGCGCTTGCCGTCGGTCCACAGTTTTTCGAGCACGCCGGCCAGCGTGTCGAGCAGGGCCAGATCGTGGGCAATGACGCCTTCCATGTCCGGACGCAGGATCTTGACTGCCACCTCGTGGCCGCCATCCTCCGGTCGTAGCCGGGCAAAATGCACCTGCGCCACCGAGGCGCTGGCCACCGGCGTCTCGTCGAATTCGGCGAAAACTTCGCTCGCCGGCTTGCCGTAGGCGGCCTCGATCTGCGCATGAACCCGTTCGGCCGGAAACGGCGGCACGCGGTCCTGCAGCTTGGCGAGTTCGTCGGCGATATCCAGCGGCAGCAGGTCGCGGCGCGTCGACAGCACCTGGCCGAACTTGACGAAGATCGGCCCGAGTTCCTCAAGGAAACGACGCAGACGTTCGGCGCGCGGTTGCGCGTTACTTCGACCGAAACGGCAACAACGAAAAAAGGTCGCCAGACGCCCTGTAGGCTCATGCTCCACCATCAATCCGTCGATGCCGTGGCGGTGGGCAACACTGAAAATTTTGGCGAGCCGGAGAATGCGCATGACACTGAAAGCGGAATGTGTGAAAGCGAGAGTTTATCCCGATTCGGACATTTCGCCGTGTTTGCCTCATAGGCTGCTGAATTTCCGGCTTTGTCTTTGCATAACCTGCGCACGCTATGGACTTCCTCTCGCCGGACGCTTACCCTTTAGAGTTTTTGTCTGTAATTTCCGGGAGTTAGGATGCTGGGTCCGTTAGTTAATAGTGGTGTATTGGTGGCCGGTGCCGTTACCGGCGCCCTGCTCGGACGGCTCGTTCCGCGCCGTATCAAGGACGCTTTGCCGTTGACTTGCGGCACCATTTCCCTGGGAATTGGCGCAGTGCTGGTCAACAAGGTGCACGCCCTGCCGGCGGTTGCCCTGGCGCTGATTGCCGGCGCGCTGATCGGCGAGCTGCTGTTTCTTGAGCGTGGTCTGGAACTGGCCATCAAGTGGGTGCAAAAGCATTTTCAACGCTACAACCCCGTAGACCGCGGCAATCCGCGCGTCGACGGATTCATCGTCAAGTTCGTGACCATCACGGTGCTCTTCTGCGCCAGCGGCATGGGAATTTTTGGGGCCATTCATGAGGGCATGACCGGCGAAGCGAACATCCTGCTGGCCAAATCGGTGCTGGATCTGTTCACGGCCATGATTTTCGCGACCGAGCTTGGTTACTCGGTTGCCCTCATCGCCTTCCCGCAGATACTGATCCAGAGCGCGCTATTTTTCGGCGCTTATCTTCTGGTGCCCCTGACCACGCCGACCATGCTGGCCGATTTTTCGGCCTGCGGCGGCATCATCATGATGGCCACGGGGCTGCGCATCTGCGGCATCAAGATCTTTCCGATCGTCAATATGCTGCCGGCGCTGCTGCTGGTCATGCCCATCTCGGCACTTTGGACGCACTTTGCGCATTTCATCGCATGACTTCGCCCCGCAACCCCCGAAACAGCCGCACATCGTATAATCGGCCCCTTGCCCCACAGACCGGACACGCTTTGCAATGACACCAGATATCAAGACCCATCTCGCCGACCTGATGCGCGCCGCACTGACCAGCCTGGCGCCGGATCAGACGGATACCGCCATCGTCATCGAACGTCCGAAACAGGCGTCGCATGGCGATTTCGCCTGCAACCTGGCCATGCAGCTGGCGCGTGCGATGAAACGCAATCCGCGCGATCTGGCGCAACTGCTGCTCCCGGAAATCCCGCAATCGCCCTTCGTCGACAAGGTCGAAATCGCCGGCGCCGGATTCATCAATTTTCATCTGAAGCGCTCGGCAAAACTGGAAATCGTGCGCGGCATCCTCGAACAGGGTGAGGCTTTCGGCCGTGCGGCTTCGGGCGACAAGAAAAAAGTCCAGATCGAATTCGTTTCGGCCAACCCGACCGGCCCGCTGCACGTCGGCCATGGCCGCGGCGCGGCTTACGGTGCGTCCCTGTCCAGCCTGCTCGCTTTCGCCGGCTGGGATGTGACCCGCGAGTATTACGTCAATGATGCGGGCCGGCAGATGGACATCCTCGCCCTGTCCGGCTGGCTGCGCTACCTCGACCTGCACGGCCGACAGATCGCTTTCCCACCCAACGCCTATCAGGGCGACTATGTGCGCCACATGGCCATGGAAATGAAGATCGCGCACGGGGAAAAGTATGTCCGCGAGGTTGCGGCCGTACTCGAAGGCACACCGGGCTTGCCCGAGGCCGATCGCGCCGACGACGAAGCCAAGACGCAGCGCGAGACGCATCTCGACACGCTGATCGCCAACGCCAAGCGCCTGCTCGGCGAGGACTGGAACTATGTGCACAACCACGTGCTGACCGAACAGCTCGAAGACTGCCGCAGCGACCTCGAGGACTTCGGCGTGCATTTCGACATCTGGTTCTCGGAAAAATCGCTGTTCGACACAGGTCTCGTCGAACGCTGCATCGAGCGGCTGAAGCAGGCGGGTCATCTTTACGAGCAGAACGGCGCGCTGTGGTTCAAATCGACCGAATTCGGCGACGAAAAGGATCGCGTGGTACAGCGTGACAACGGCCTGTACACCTATTTCGCCTCGGACATCGCCTACCACCTGAACAAGTACGAGCGCGGCTTCGACCGGATCATCAACATCTGGGGCGCCGATCACCACGGCTATATACCCCGCGTGAAAGGCGCCCTGAAGGCGCTCGAACTCGATCCGGACGTGCTGGACGTGGCCCTCGTGCAATTCGCCGTGCTCTACCGCAACGGCCAGAAAGCCCCGATGTCCACCCGCTCGGGAGAGTTCGTCACGCTGCGCACGCTGCGCGAGGAAGTCGGCAACGATGCCTGCCGTTTCTTCTATGTGCTGCGCAAGTCGGACCAGCATCTCGACTTTGACCTCGATCTGGCCAAGAGCCAGACCAATGAAAACCCTGTCTATTACATTCAGTACGCGCACGCGCGCGTCTGCTCCGTCCTCGCGCAATGGAATGGCGACGACGAGGCGTTGCTCAAGGCCGACCTGGGCTGCCTCGACAATGCGCATGAGCTGGCTGTGGCGGCCAAACTGAGCGAATTTCCTGAAATCGTCGAATCGGCAGCCCAGGAACTGGCCCCGCACATGATCGCCTTTTACCTGAAGGATCTGGCCGCAGAGTTCCACAGCTACTACAATGCCGAACGCATGCTGGTGGACGACGTTGCACTCAAAGATGCGCGCATTGCGCTGGCCGCTGCCGTGCGTCAGGTCATTCGCAACGGCATGTCCATCATCGGCGTTAGCTGTCCGCAGTCGATGTAATTCCCGGGAGTCGTGACATGAAGTCTCGTAAACGCAGTACCGCTGTCCGCAGAAAGTCCGCGGGCGGAACATTGGTCGGTCTTTTTGTCGGACTGGTGATCGGCGTCCTCGCGGCCGCCGGAGTCGTCTGGTACATCTACAAGACACCGATGCCCTTGTCCAGCAAGGTTCAGCCGCCTTCCCAGACGGCATCGCAAACACTGCAACGGGGAGAAACCCCCTCCACGCCGCTGGCCCTGCCCGGCAAGCCGGGCGACCCGATTCCGCAGGCCAGCGACAAGCCGCGCTTCGATTTCTACAAGATCCTGCCCGGAAATAGCGAGGCGATTCCCGACCCCAATCCGGCCGATGCAAAATCCGGAGAACTAAAACAGGGAGAAGAAGCCAAAGCGAAGGACGGCAAGGAGAGTGCCCTCAGGGACCCGGTCTATTTGCAGACGGGGTCTTTCCAGAACGCCGCTGATGCGGACAACCAGAAAGCCAAGCTGGCGATGATGGGAGTCGAGGCATCGATCCAGCAGGTGATGCTGCAGGACAAGGTGTGGTACAGGGTACGCCTCGGACCGTTCAAAAAACTCGACGAGGTGAATAGCATGCGTTCCGATCTGGCCAGACAGGGCATCGAAGCCAATGTCGTCAGAAAGGACTGAGCGCTTGCAGGAATTTACCGACGTTTCTTGACACGTTGCCCTACTTTATTGCTCCGGGGAAATACCAATGAAAAGATACTTGAGCCGTTGGCTTGCCGCTTTCACCCTTGCCTTCCTGGCCACCGCCGCATCGGCCCAGACTCCGCTTGTAGCCGGCCGCGATTTTGTGCCCATCGAACCGGCCCAGGTGACCGACAATCCTGCCAAGATCGAGGTCATCGAGTATTTCTCCTATGCCTGCCCGCACTGCAACGACCTCAATCCCCTGATCCATCAATGGGCTGCCAGACTCCCTTCCGATGTCGAGTTCAAGCGCGTGCCGGTCAGCTTCAGTCCCTATTACCAGCTCATGGCCCGGCTCTTTTACGCGCTGGAAACGACGGGAGACCTCGCGCGGCTCGATGCCGCCGTGTTCAACGCGCTGCATGTGAAGGGCCTGCGCCTGATTGACGAACGAAGCATTACCGACTGGGTCATCTCGCAAGGCGTCGATGCGCGGAAATTCAGCGAGGCCTGGAACTCTTTCAGCGTCAACAGCAAAACAAAGCGCGGCCATCAGATGGGACAATCTGCGCGCATTCAGGGAGTCCCTGCGCTGGCCGTCGATGGCCGCTATCTCGTCGCCGGGCAGAACATCAAGTCGTATAACGATTTGCTGACCCTGACCGACAGGATCATCGACAAACGGCGCAAGGAACGCGGGCAGAAGAAATAACTCAAGTGTCCGTCACCCCGCGCGTCTTCATCACCGGAGCTTCTTCCGGCATCGGCAGTGCGCTGGCCAGCCACTACGCCAGCCAGGGCGCCGCACTCGGTCTCGCCGCCAGGCGCAGCGAACAGCTCGAGGCGCTCGCCCAAACGCTGGCTGACGCAGGAGCGTGCAAGGTTTGCTGTTATCCGCTCGACGTCACCGACGCGACGGCATTGCGTGCCGCAGCCGGCGATTTCATGGCTTCCTGCGGCGGAGCTCCCGACATCGTCGTTGCCAATGCCGGCGTTTCCGCCGGCACGCTCAGCGAGTTTGGCGAGGATCTCGACGTCATCCGGCGCATTCTCGACATCAACGTCTATGGCATGGCCGCGACATTTTCGCCGTTCATCCCGGCCATGCGGAAAAACGCGGGCAGCGGCAAGCCCGGCCGCCTGGTGGGCATCGCTTCGGTAGCCGGTATTCGCGGCCTGCCTGGCGCGGAAGCCTACAGCGCGTCCAAGGCTGCGGCCATCAATTACCTCGAAAGCCTGCGCTTGGAAATGCGCGACAGCGGTATCAAGGTCGTGACCATCGCACCTGGCTACATCGCCACGCCGATGACCGCCCTCAATCCCTATCCCATGCCGTTCATGCTGCCGGCCGACAAGGCCGCACGCCGTTTTGCCCGCGCCATCGAACGCGGCGCCAGCTATACCGTCATTCCCTGGCAGATGGGCGTCGTCGCCAAAGTGTTGCGCCTCCTGCCCAACGGGCTGTACGACCGGCTGTTCGCCAACGCACCGCGCAAACCCCGCCACAAGCCGGGATAATCCCCGGAAATTGATGGAAATCATGCAGTATCGCCGCCCGGCCGGTATACTTGCGGCTTCGTTTTGCGGGATTCACCATGCTGCAACAGAAATTACCCGAACTGGTCTGTCCGGCTGGCAGCCTGCCGGCACTCAAGGCGGCCATCGATAACGGCGCCGACACCGTTTATTTCGGCTACAAGAACGACACCAACGCGCGCAATTTCGCCGGCCTGAATTTCGACCAGAAGGCGATGACCGAGGGCATCAACTATGCCCACGCGCGCGGCAGGCATGTGTTGATGGCCATCAACACGTTTCCGCAGCCCGGGCGCGAGGCCGACTGGCAACGCGCGGTGGACGGCGCCGCCGATCTCGGCGTCGACGCGGTCATCCTGGCCGATGTCGGCCTGCTTGATTACGCCAGCCGGCGCCACCCGAACCTGCGCCTGCATCTCTCGGTACAAGGCTCGGCGACCAGCTACGAAGCGGTCAATTTCGCGCACCGGGAATTCGGCGTCAGGCGCGCCGTGTTGCCGCGCGTGCTGACGCTGGCGCAGGTTGAACTGGTCATCAGGAACACGCCGATCGAGATCGAGGTTTTCGGCTTCGGCAGTTTGTGCGTGATGAACGAAGGGCGCTGCTGGCTTTCGTCCTACGCCACCGGCGAGTCGCCGAACACCGTGGGCGCGTGCTCTCCGGCCAAGTACGTGAAATGGGACAAAAAACCGGGGCAGATGAATACGCGCCTCAACGGCATCCTGATCGACCGCTACAACGACAACGAACCGGCCGGCTACCCGACGCTGTGCAAGGGCCGCTTCGAGGTCAATGGCGAAACCTACTACGCGCTAGAGGAACCGACCAGCCTGAACGTACTGGAATTGCTGCCTGACATCGTCAGGATCGGCGTTTCGGCCATAAAGGTCGAAGGCCGCCAGCGCAGCCCGGCCTACGTCGCCCAGGTTACGCGCACGTTGCGCGCCGCGCTCGACGCGCTGGAACGAAACCCTGGGCAATTCAAGGTCAATCCGGCCTGGCAGGCCGAGCTCGGCAAAGTGGCCGAAGGCACGCAAGTGACCCTCGGCGCCTACAACCGTCCGTGGAGATAAGCCGATGAAACTCTCGCTCGGACCCCTGCTCTATTTCTGGCCGAAACAGACCGTCCTCGAGTTCTACGCCGAGATGGCGCAGATCGAGGCGCTCGACATCATTTACGTCGGCGAAGTGGTCTGTTCGCGCCGCCAGCAATTGCGCGTCGCCGACTGGATTGGCCTGGCGCGCGACCTGACCGATGCCGGCAAGCAAGTCGTCGTCTCGGCCCAGGCACTGATGGAATCGGAGGGTGATCTCAAGGCGCTGCGCCGGTTGATCGACGACGCTGGCTGCATCGTCGAGGCCAACGATCTCGGCGCGGTCAATGTTGCCGCCGGTCGCCCCTTCGTCGCCGGCCCGCATCTGAACATCTACAACGCCGCGACGCTGGCCACCTTCCACCGCTACGGGCTGCGCCGCTGGGTGCCCCCGCTGGAAGCTTCCCGCACGCTGGTCGAAACGCTGCATGCCACGCGACCGGAAGGCGTCGAGACGGAAGTCTTTGTCTTCGGCAAGCTGCCGCTGGCCTTCTCGGCGCGCTGCTTCACCGCCCGCCATTACAACCTGAACAAGGACGACTGTCAGTTCAAGTGCCTCGACCATCCGGAAGCCATGACGCTGAAAACCCGCGAAGGCCAGGCTTTTTTGGCCATCAACGGCATCCAGACCCTGTCCGCACAGACCTACAACCTGCTCGCCGAAGTGCCGGACATGCGGGCGATGGGCATCGACATCGTGCGCCTCAGTCCGCAACCGCAGCACATGCCGGAAATCATTGCCGCTTTCGATGCCGCGCGGAATGGCAGCCAAAGCGCTGGCAACACTCCCGCCATTGCGCGAGAATGGGCGCCGGACGGTATGGTGGACGGCTACTGGTTCGGCGAAGCCGGCATCGTGGCCCGGCACCAGGCTTCGCTCAAGGAATTGCAAGGAGTTTGATCATGTCCAGCGGAATCCTCAAATCGTTCATCATCCCCAGCTTCACGCTGCCCCCGATCTTCGCCAGCGTCGGCCACAAGCTGCCGCAATGGCCGCATGCACTGGTTCTGACAGCGGGACTGAATGCGATGGTCAGGATGAAATTGCTGCCGGACGACAGCCTGGCTGTACTCGAAGGCCGCAACATCCTGATCGACGTGCTCGATACCGGCGGTCGCGCCGCTTTGACCTTCCGTAACGGGTTGTTCCGTCCACTGTTTACCGTTCCGGAAACGCCCGACCTGGCTTTCCGCGCCAACTTGTCGGCCTTCCTGCAACTGGCCGCGCGTCAGGAAGATCCGGACACCCTGTTCTTCAACCGCAGCTTGTCGATCGAGGGCGACACCGAACTCGGACTGGTCGTAAAGAACATGCTCGACGCCCTGGAATGGCCCAAATTCCCGGGAGTCCCGGCATTCCGCCACTGATCCTCCAACAGTTGCGGAAATCAGTCCCTGCGCTTTCCGAGTAAATCCTTCAGATTGGCAAACGGCTGGGAAGTGGCGCGTGCCGCCGCGCTTTTCCCCTCATCGGCACCCGCCTGGCGCGCCGCTTCGGCGTCCATTTCGCGCGAATGCTCATTGTCATGGCAGTACAGGCAAAGCAATTCCCAGTTGCTGCCGTCCTTGGGATTGTTGTCGTGATTGTGATCGCGGTGATGCACGGTCAGCTGATGCAGGTTCTCGCGCGTGAACTCCCGGGCGCATCGGCCACAGATCCACGGGTAGATTTTCAACGCCTGTTCCCGGTAGCCCTGTTCGCGCTGCTGGCGATTGCGTATGGTTTCGGCAATCATCCGGTCAGTGTGCGCTCGCTTCGCATCATTCATAGCCGTCTCCCCTTCTTGCGTCCCATCTGCGAAGCATTGTACGGTAGCAGCAGGCCGGCATGGGATAATCAAAAATTAAGCTCAAGCTCTCCTTTTCTGCCATGCCCAACACCCGCCCAGTCATCCTTCTGAAACTTGTCCTGACCGCTTTCATCTGGGGCGGAACATGGATCGCCGGACGCGCAGCCGTCCAGGAAATGGCGCCCTTGGCGGTCGCCAGCTGGCGTTTCCTGCTGGCCACCCTGGTCCTGGGTATCCTGGTGCAGCATCGTGAAGGACTACCACGCTGGACGGTACGCGACTGGATGGTTCTGGCCAGCCTCGGGCTGACCGGCATATTTCTTTACAATGTCTTCTTCCTTTACGGACTGCAGCATGTCGAAGCCGGGCGCGGCGCACTGGTCGTGGCTTTCATTCCGGCCATCATAGCGCTGGCGGACTGGCTGGTTTTCCGCTTGCCGATGACGCCGTTGAAAGCACTGGGAGTGAGTCTGGCCCTGTTCGGCTGCCTGCTGGTGGTCACCCGCGGGCACCCGGCCCGGCTGCTGATGGGAGAAGTCGGATTCGGCGAATGGCTGCTGCTCGGCACGGCCCTGGCATGGACCGCGTACACGCTGATCAACCGCGGTATCACCGTCCGCTTTTCGCCCCTGGGCCTGGCCTTCGGCGGCTGCCTCACGGGGTGGCTGATGTTGACGGCCTGCGCACTCATTGACGGATCGCTGTTCAGTTACTCCTCCATCACCTGGCGTGCACCGGCCAGCATTGTTTTTCTCGGCATTTTCGGCACCGCCGTTGCCTTTACTTGGTATTCAGAAGCCATCGCCCATGTCGGCAGCACCAGAGCTTCCGCCTTCATCAATCTGGTTCCGGTTTTCGCCGTGCTGCTCGGCGCGCTCCTGCTCGATGAACGCCTTGAAGCAGCGGTCCTGGCAGGGGGCGCGGCGGTCATCGGAGGCGTGCTCATCACCAACCGCTCTGGCGCGATCAGCGCCCGATTGGAAAAGCTGCGCAGGACGCATTAAACTGCCTGCTTCCCGGCATCCGCAAGCGGAGCATCCATGTACCAGTCGATTATCACCGAGGTCGATGACGGCATCGGCATCCTGACATTGAACCGCCCCGACCGGCACAACACCGTGGATAAAACCCTGGTTGCCGAGATGACTGCCGGTCTGCTCGAACTGGAGGCCGATCCGCACGTGCGCGTGGTGATCCTGTCTTCCACCGGCAAGAGCTTTTGCGGAGGCCTCGATCCGACCTGGCTGCGGCAAGCAATCAGCGAATCTTCCGCAGAATGCCAGGAAAGCAACCGCCAGCTGGCGCGTCTGTTGCAGACCTTGAGCGAGATGTCGAAACCCACGATTGCGCGCGTGCAGGGATCGGCCTACGGCCTCGGGGTCGGCCTCATCGCCGCCTGCGATATTGCCCTCGCCACCTACGATGCATCGTTTGCCCTGAACGAAACAAAGCTCGGAATCCTTCCGGCCATTGCCGCTCCTTACCTCATCGCCGCTATCGGAGAACGCCACTGCCGGTATTTCATGCTTACTGCCGAGCGTTTTTCGGGAACCGAGGCCTATCGCATCGGCCTGGTACACGAAATGGTTCCCGGCGAAGAGCAGCTGGACGAAGCCATCGGCGAGATCGTCGACAGTCTGTTGAAGAACGGCGTACATGCGATGAGCGCATGCAAGACTCTGATCCAGGCCATTTCCGGGCAGCCTGTCGATGCAACGACGGTCGAAGAAACGGTACGCAGCGCGGCGACGATCCAGTCAAGTGCGGAAGGCCGGGAAGGCATGACGGCGCTGATCGAGAAACGCAAACCGCGCTGGATCCTCTGACAAGTCAGATCGCCGGACTCTTCTCGGCTTGCGCACGCAGCTGCAAGCGCTTCCTGATTTCCGCCAGCGGCAAGCCAAGCGACAGTTCCTCGTCGATTTTCTGCAGCAGCGGCAATACCTGCATGCCCAGCGTACCGATCTGTTCCGGAAGGTTCGACTCCTTGGCCTCCTCATCCGATCGCAGGATTTTCAACAGCTTGAGCAGGCCGGCATCCTGGCAATGCAGCGGACAATCGGGTCGCAGCTCGGTGCACACGGTATTGCCGCCGCAGACCATGGCCTGCTCCAGTCGCTGCTGCGCCAGCATCAGCAGCTTTTCACCGGAAGCCACCTTGTCTTCAGGACGGCCGGCGATCCCGACACTGACCGTCAGCTTGAGCTTTTGTCCCTGAATCGCGATTTGCCCCGAGGCCAGGCTTGCGCAGACCCGTTTCGCAAAGCGGGCAGCCTGTCTCAGATCGGCGCCTTGCGAGACGATGACCAGACGATCCTGGCCGCAACGCCCGAGTCGATCGTGTGGATCCAGCTTGGCTGCCAGCAGCCTGGCTATGCGCTCGATCAGTACTTCCTGAACATCCTCTCCGAAACGCGCAGCCAATTCATCCAGCCGATCGATTCCCAACACCAGCAGGCAGGCTTTATCTTCTGCGGAAATCGGTAACGTTGCCAGCAACGCCTGAACGTCACGAGACTCCAGCAACGCCCCAGCGGACGCTGATGCAGCGTGTTGTTCCCTTTTCCGGACGACTGGATCCGCAAGCTGCGGCATTCGGGCCAACCCCAGCAATTGATGCAGCTGGGCAACCATCGCCTCCTTGCTCATCGACTTGGTGATAAAGCCTGTCACAGCCTGCAAATCATGGGCATGCGGCTCAACCGGATTTTCCAGATCCGAGACGATAAGGATGAAGGGAATGATCTTCAGGCGCTGCATTGCACTGCGCCGAAGCCGTGCGAGCAGATCGCGGGCAATCAGCCTGGGTGGATTGATTCCGGAAATGATGGCGGCCAGTTGCCCATCAAGCATCAATCGCTGCCAGGCGGATTCGCCATCGTCTTCCTCGACGATTTCAAAGTGACCGGAAAGGCGCTTGGCCAGTGTGGCGCGCACGACGCGCGAACCATCGAGCACCAGAATCCGGGGAAGTCGTTCAGTCGAAACCTCTTCCAGCGTATCCGAAAACACCTTGTTCTTCATTGCCAGCGACCCTGCCTACGAAATGAACAAACCTGTCTAATGTAATGCAAAATGGTGCGGCATGCACGAAGGTGTTATTCAAATTACATTGTTTGATCCGAATACTTCGGCTCAATGGGCATGCAGAAATTTCTCGGCAAGCCTCACCCAGTAAGTGATGCCGATGGCCAGGAGGTCGTCGTTGAAGTCATAGCGCGGATTGTGCAAGGTACAACCGCTCTCCCCCGGCCCGTTGCCCAGCCAGACGTAACATCCCGGCTTTTGCTGCAACATGTAGGCGAAATCCTCGGCGCCCATCGAGGGCAGTTCATCCCGGCGTACCTGGGCCTCGCCGAGAACTGCGGCCCCCGCTGCGCGGCAGATTTCCGTTTCGCGCACACTGTTGACGGTCGCCGGATAGCGCTGATTGAAGACGACGCCGATATTCACGCCAAACGTGCTTTCGATGCCGGCGCACACGCGCCTGATGGATTTTTCGACCAGCGCCTGAACTTCCGGTTTGAAGCTGCGGATCGTGCCGCGCAGGATGGCGTCATCGGGAATGATGTTCAGCGCCTCGCCACCATGAATCTGGGTCACGCTGACCACAGCCGATTCGCAGGGATTCAGGTTGCGCGAAACCACGGTCTGCAGCGCCAGTACCAGATGGCTGGCTGCAAGCAGCGTATCGGCGCCCTGATGCGGCATGGCCGCGTGGCACCCGTGTCCGTGCACGCTGATTTCAAATGCGCAGGTTCCGGCCATCACCGGCCCCGGCATGATTGCCATTTCGCCGACCGGAATGCCCGGCCAGTTATGCAGGCCGAACACCGCATCCATGGGAAATTTGCGGAACAGCCCGTCACTGATCATGATCTCGGCCCCGCCTTCGGATTCCTCGGCGGGCTGGAAAATGAAGTGGAGGGTTCCATCAAAGGACAGCTGATCCAGGTGCGTGGCGATATAACGTGCCGCACCGAGCAGCATGACCGTATGCCCGTCATGGCCGCAGGCGTGCATGCGTCCGGAGTGTTTCGAGGCATGCGAAAAATCGTTTTTTTCCTGCAGCGGCAACGCGTCCATGTCGGCGCGCAAACCAACGACACGCTCGCTGCTGCCTTTCCTCAGCGTGCCGACCACGCCGGTTCCCGCCAGGCCGCGATGCACTTCCAGGCCATAGGTGGCGAGCTCACGGGCCACAATGTCGGAGGTACGCGTCTCATGAAAAGCCAGTTCGGGGTGAGCGTGAATATCCCGGCGAATGGCGATCAGTTCGTCTAGAAAGGAAATGGGCAATAGATTCATGGTTCAGCGCAGCAAAGCAACGAAAACATCGAAGCGACAGTGTACGCCAGCCCGGCTTGCCCGTGTTTGCCACATTCCGCTATGCTCGCAGGCATGCGCATTGTCATCATCAGCGGCTTGTCCGGTTCCGGCAAATCGATCGCACTCAACATCCTTGAGGATGCGTCGTACTACTGTGTCGACAACCTGCCTTCGCAAATGTTGCAACCGCTGGTCGAGCACCTCGGCAAGCACGGGTACGACAAGGTGGCGGTGGCCATCGATATCCGTGGTGGCGACAGCATCGCCATGCTCCCTCAGCAACTGGCCAAACTTCGGGACAGTGAGGTCGAACTCGAATTCCTCTTTCTCGACGCCAAGACGGACACCCTGCTCAAGCGCTATTTTGAGAGTCGCCGCCGGCATCCGCTGGCCGACGAGCAACGCACTCTGACTGAATCCATCGCCGAGGAGCGCCGCCGCCTGGCGCAGCTGGCCGAACTGGGCCACCATATCGACACCAGCGACCTGAAGCCCAATGCCCTGCGCGACTGGATTCGTCAGCTGGTTCTCACGGAGGCGAAGCGTGATCTGACCCTGCTTTTCGAATCCTTCGGTTTCAAGCATGGCGTGCCCCTTGATGCCGAACTGGTCTTCGACGTGCGGTGCCTGCCCAATCCGTATTACGAAATCTCCCTGCGTTCGCTCACCGGGCGGGATGCACCGGTCATCGAATTCCTCGAGTCAGAACCGGAGGTGCTGCGCATGCGCGACGATATCGCACGCTTCATCGCCACCTGGCTGCCTTGCTACATTCGTGACAATCGCAATTACCTCACCGTTGGCATCGGCTGCACGGGCGGGCAACACCGATCGGTGTATTTCGCCGAATGGCTGGGCGAACACTTCCGCGAACAGGCGCGCGTACTGGTTCGTCATCGTGAGCTGTCTCCCGCCTCCGCCAACGGAAAATCCTGATGCAGTGGCTTTCCCTGCTACGGCCGGGAGACTGGCTGACCGCTGTTCTCGGGGCGCTGTTATGCGCTGCTTCCATTCCATTGACGTGGCAGGGGGGCGCCGCTGAAAGGGCGGTCGTCCGGCGCGGAGGAGAGGTTTTTGCCGAACTGGATCTGTCCCGGAACCGGCGGATCGAGGTTCCCGGCCCCCTGGGCATGACCACCATTGCCGTGGAAAAGCGCCGCGTGCGGGTGGTTTCCGACCCTGGTCCCCACCAGTATTGCGTGCGCCAGGGCTGGATCGAGCATGCCGGAGAGATCGCCATTTGCGCACCGAACCAGGTCAGCGTGCAGATCGTCGGCGGCAAGGAAATGTATGACTCGCTCAGTTATTAAAATCGCCACGACCCCGGAAGACCACCGCATCGCCCGGCTGACCGCTGCGGCGATCGGGCTGGCCCTGATCGACGCGGCGATTCCCCTGCCCTTGCCCGGTGTCAAGCCGGGACTGTCGAACATCGTGACACTGATCGTGCTTGCCCGCTACGGTTGGAGCACCGCGGCCTGGGTCTGCGGACTGCGCGTCATCGCCGGCGGCATCCTGCTCGGGCAGTTGCTTTCGCCCGGTTTCTTCATGAGCCTGACCGGCGCACTGTTCAGCCTGCTTGTACTGGCCGCCGCGGTCCGCCTGCCTCACCGCTGGTTCGGCCCGGTCAGCTGGAGCATTCTCGCTGCGTTTGCCCATATCGGAGGACAACTGGTGCTGGCACGGCTGTGGCTGATTCCACACAATGGCCTGTTCTATCTGGTGCCGATTTTCGCCTTGGCCGCACTGGCATTCGGTATCATCAACGGCCTGATCGCCGCTCGCCTTCTGGCCACGCCTTCCTTCATGAACCCCGGGACGCATCATGCCTAAAACCATTTGTCTCGCCTTGACCGGCGCTTCCGGCATGCCCTACGGCATCCGCCTGCTTGAATGTCTGCTCGAAGCGGGATGCCATGTGCAATTGCTCTATTCGCAGGTGGCACAGATTGTCGCCCGACAGGAAATGGCTCTGGACCTCCCCGGCCGTGCGGCAGAGGCCCAGACCTGTTTGCGTGAGCGTTTCGCGGCCTTGCCGGGGTCACTCGATGTTTACGGCCGCGAAGAATGGTTCGCGCCCGTAGCCAGCGGCTCCAACCCTCCGGAAGCCATGGTGGTCTGCCCGTGCACCATGGGTACGCTGGCCGCCATCGCCCAGGGGCTGGCCAGCAATTTGATCGAACGTGCCGCCGATGTGGTACTCAAGGAGAACCGGAAGCTGATCCTGGTCCCGCGCGAAACGCCGTTTTCGGCCATTCACCTCGAGAACATGCTGCGTCTGTCGCGTGCCGGAGCCGTCATCCTGCCGCCCAACCCGGGGTTCTACCACCAGCCGGAAAGTGTCTCAGAGCTTGTCGATTTCGTCGTCGCCCGCCTGCTGGATCAACTGGGTATCGCGCATGCCTTGATTCCCCGCTGGGGAGAACCGGGAGACTCCGCATGAGCTGGCTGGACATGCTGCGCAAAAAACCCGCTGCTACCAGGCCGGATAAGGTTCGAATCGAGATTCCCCTGTTTCCCCTGGGCAGCGTGCTTTTCCCCGGCGGAACACTTTCGCTCAAGGTCTTCGAGCAGCGCTACCTCGACATGGCCGCCCAGTGCCTGCGCGACAGGACTTCGTTCGGCATCTGTCTGATTGCCAGCGGTCATGAGGTTGGCGAACCCGCTGCGCCGCACACGGTCGGAACGCTGGCGGAAATCACTGAAGCGGATATGCCGCAACTCGGTATCCTTAAAATCAAGGTCCGCGGCGGACAGCGCTTCCGCATCGTTACCCGCGCGGCTCAACACGACAACCTGCTTCGCGCGACCGTGGAACTGCTCGACGAAGTCGAAGGCTTCGCAATTCCAGCGGCACATCAGTCACTGCTGCCCCTGTTGAAACGCATCGTCAGCGATCTGGGCCCGGACAAAATGCCCGAACCTCATGCCTTCGACGACGCGTCCTGGGTAGGCTACCGCTTGACCGAGATACTGCCGGTACAAGCCCTGGCCAAGCAGAAGCTGCTTGAACTGGACGAGCCGATTTCGCGCCTGGAAATACTGCACACCTATCTGGCGCAACATCAACTGGTCAAATAACCAGCGTGCCAACACCGGAACCGCGGGTTAAAAGGTATCCCAGGCGAACTTGACGATCAGCGCGCCGACCACCATCAGAAACACCTTGCGGACAAAGCCACTGCCGTGACGCAGCGCCAGATGGGTTCCGATGATCGAACCCAGAATGTTGGCCAGGGCCATTACAACGGCAGCAACCGGCAAAAAGAAACCGTTCGGCACAAAATAGATGATCGCCGCCAGATTGGTGGCAACGTTCACGATTTTCGAAGCTGCCGATGCATGCAGGAAATCGAAACCGAAATAACGGATGAACAGGAAAATCAGGAAACTGCCGGTTCCAGGGCCGAAAAATCCGTCGTAAAAACCGATCACCCCACCCAAGACAAGAGCATAAACAAACTCCTTGGCCCCTGCATGCTGAGGGCGATGAAGGGCGCCAAAATCCTTGCGCCAGAAGGTATAGGCTGCCGCACCGATAAGCATAACCAGGATCATCGGCCGTAACATGTCGCGCGGCAGCCAGGCCACGGCCATGGCTCCCAGATAGGAACAGGCAAAAGCCGCCAACGCGGCCGGAAGGGTCGTTGCCCAGGGCATGTCCACGCGGCGCGCGTAGCGCCAGGCGGCATTGGCCGTTCCAAAAATGCTGGCGATCTTGTTGGTGCCGAAAAGCGTCGCCGGTATTTCCTTCGGCAGAGTCGAGAACAGTGCGGGAATCTGTATCAACCCTCCGCCACCCACCACCGAATCGATGAATCCGGCAAACACAGCAGCGCAGGCAAGTACCGCCAGCAGGGACAATTCGACAGTCACAGGATTCTCTTTTTATTGGAAATATGCGTGAGTTTAGCTGCGTGGCTTCAATCAATCGAGTGCTTTGTGCGCATCTTGTGGCTATTTACAACATTTCCCGGTTTCTCGCGAACTTCCCGCTTAAATGTTGTAAATGGTCATTTGTCGTATGGCTATACTAAAAGTAATAGATGGTAGATAAGCACGATTCCTTGAGAGAAGCGGTAATCAGCGGAAAGGCTCTGACTCATGGTTCGCCCCCTGCCCGGACATTCTCTGCTTCTGACACAGTGGCTGTTGCTCGGAGCGGCTCTGATCATCCTGGGCTCAGGGACCGGTTATGGGCTCTATAACGAACGCCAGCGGATTCAGGCGCGCGAGGAAGGCTGGCTCCTGGCGATGTCCAGGGTCATGCAGCTGAGCGTTGAACGGAACCTGATCCCCGTCAACCATGTGCTCGAATCCCTGATCGAGGAATTGAAAAGCAGGAAATCACACGACGAATTCAATCGGCGACTTTCCTCGCTGACGCAAGCCATGCCGAGTGTGCATAGTATCCAGGTGCATGATGCAAGCGGAAAAATCCTTTATTCCAGTCAGCCGAACTTGTTCAGTACAAAAACCGATTTCAGCCAGCAGGATTTTTTCCGCACGCCGCAGCAACACCCCTCGGTCGATACACTTTTTATTTCTCCTCCTTATCACACGACCGACGGGGTTTACACCCTGGCGGTCACGCGCATGATCGGGGATTCCCACGGGAATTTTGCCGGAATCATCGTCGCCCAACTGGATCAGGAGTATTTCGACCCCTTGCTGAATGCCGTGCGCTATGCCCCGAACATGACTGCTTCATTGCATCATGGCGACGGCCTGCTGTTCCTGATGTACCCGCATGACCGGCAAAGTCTTGTCGGGCAGGAACTGAAACGGCCGGGCTCTTCTTTCCTGCGCCATCGCGAAAGCGGCATGAGCGCCACGGTTTTCTCCGGCTTCCTGCCGACGCTGGGCGAGGAGCGCATGATTGCCCAGCGCGACATCCGGCCGCCCGAACTGAAGATGGACAAACCGCTCGGTGTGGCCATTTCACGCCCCATTGCCGACATCTACTCGCTCTGGAAACATGACCTGGCCATGGCCAGCACGTTGTTTTGCGTAACGTTTGTGACATTGAGCCTGGGGCTTTATGCTTACCAGCGCCGATTGCGCCAGTTTCTCAAAAATGAAACTCAAGCCAGCCAGGCTCTGGCCGCCAGCGAATGGAAGCTGCGCACGATCATCGAAGCCGAGCCCGAATGCGTCATGCTCATGGCCCCGGATGAAACGCTGCTACAGATCAATCCTGCCGGCCTGGCGCTGATCGAATGCGACAAAGAGGAACAGGCGATCGGCCAGCGCTTCAGCATCTTTCTTGCCCCGGAATACGCAGAATCCTTTGCCGCCATGAACGAAAAAACGCGGCAAGGGGAAACCGGAACGCTCGAACACGAGATCATCGGACGCAGAGGCACGCGGCGCTGGGTGGATTCGCACTTCGCTCCGATGCGCGACATCGACGGACAGATAATCGGGCAGCTTGCTGTTACCCGCGATTTCAGCGAGCGCAAGAAAGCAGAGCAGGAGCTGGAAAGGCTGGCGCAAACCGATTCGCTCACCGGGCTCGCCAACCGTCGGCATTTCATGCTGCAGGCAGAACTGGAATTATCCCGCGCACTGCGTTATGGCGGATTGCTGTCACTGTTGATGATGGATATCGACCGCTTCAAGCAGATCAACGACACCTACGGCCATCAAACCGGAGACGTGGTATTGCAGATGATAGGGGATCTGTGTCGAGAAGAATTGCGGGACGTAGACCAAGTGGGCCGCATTGGCGGCGAAGAGTTTGCAGTGCTGCTGCCCGAAACAGACGCCACGCAGGCACTGGAAGTTGCCGAACGCCTGCGCTTGATGGCGGCTCGGTGCGGAGTGCTGTTGGACAATGGTCAGCGCCTGCAGTTTTCGATCTCGCTCGGCGTAACCACCCTGACCTCCGGCAAGGCCACCATCGATACCCTGCTCGGGCAGGCCGACCAGGCCATGTATCAGGCCAAGCGCAGCGGCCGCAACCGGGTCTGCGTTTTTGATCCGGCCAACCCTGTCCGCAGCGCATACCCTTCCGAACAGTGAGTTTCAGCTATTTCTGATTTCGCGGCATCAGAATCCGGATATGAGTCGAATCGTACCGGGGTACGCTTAACAGCCGCAACGAATCGCCCGCTATTTTCCGATGCAGAATCGTCCGAATATCTCGCCCAGAAGATCATCGGGCGAAAAGTCCCCGGTAATCGCGCCGAGCGATTTCTGGGCCATGCGCAATTCTTCGGCGAAGAGTTCAAGGTGCGGCAGGCAGGAACGGGATTTTTCCAGGTGATCGCCGGTTTCGGCCAGCGCCCGCACATGGCGTTCGCGAGCAATGAATACATCCTCGGCAGGATGCCAGCCGGCAATGCGCAGCAGTTCCTGCTTCAATAGCTCGATTCCCGAACCTTCGCGGGCTGACAAGGAAACGACTGTACCCGTCGGTTCGGCATGCCGTTCCGGCAATTTTGCGGCCAGATCGATCTTGTTCTGCACGGTTATCCGGGCAAGACCTTGCGGGAGCTGGGCCAATATTGCTTCATCGGCGGCGCGAACTCCCTCCCTGGCATCGACGATGAGCACCACGACATCGGCGTTCTCGATCTCGCGCCAGGTGCGGGCGATGCCCATGCGCTCTATCTCGTCGTGGGTTTCGCGGAGGCCAGCCGTGTCAATCACATGCAAGGGGATACCTTCGACGTGCAGGGTGCTGCGCACAACGTCGCGGGTGGTTCCAGCCACGGGTGTGACGATGGCCAGGTCATCGCCCGCCAGACAATTGAGCAGGCTGGACTTGCCGACATTCGGCTGCCCGGCAAGCACTACATGCAGACCGCCCTGCAACAGGCGGCCTTGCTGGGCACGATCCGTCACTTCGGCCATTTTTTTTTGCAGCCGATCAAGCCGGCCAAATGCATCGGCAGCTTCGAGGAAATCGACTTCCTCGTCGGGGAAATCCAGGGTCGCTTCCACCAGCGCCCGCAACTCGACCAGCTGATCAAGCAGATTGCGGATTTCCCTGGAAAAAGCGCCATGCAGCGAACGCACGGCGCTGCGTGCAGCCGCTGTGGTTGACGCGTCGATCAGGTCAATGACCGCCTCGGCCTGAGTCAGGTCAAGTTTGCCGTTCAGGAAGGCACGCCGGGTGAATTCTCCCGGCTCTGCCAGACGCGCCCCCAGATCGAGACAGCGGGACAGCAGCATTTGCAGGACAACGGTTCCGCCGTGACCGTGCAATTCAAGGACATCTTCGCCAGTAAAGGAGTTCGGAGCCGGAAAATGAAGCAGTAATCCGCTGTCGATCGCACTGCCGTCAGCGGCCCGGAAAGTGACCAGGGTCGCCTGCCGGGGAGCAGGAGATTTTCCGCAGAGCGCTTCGGCCAGAGGAAGAAGATTGTAACCGGATACGCGTACCACGCCGATCCCGCCACGGCCAGAAGCCGTGGCGATGGCAGCGATGGTCTCAGGCCTTGGCGTCGTTGGCAGCTTTCCCGCCACGCTCAACCATCCGGGTAATCTGCCATTGCTGGGCAATCGACAGAATATTGTTTACCACCCAGTAAAGCACCAGGCCGGCCGGGAAGAAGAAGAACATGATGCCGAAGGCAAACGGCATGATCATGGTGATCTTGGCCTGGATCGGATCGGGAGGAGTCGGATTGAGCTTGGTCTGGATCAGCATGGTCGCCATCATGATGATCGGCAAGACGAAGTAGGGATCCTGCGAGGACAGATCCTTGATCCACAGGATCCACGGCGCGTCGCGCATCTCCACCGCACCAAGCAATGCCCAGTACAGCGCAATGAAGACCGGAATCTGGATCAGGATCGGCAAACAGCCGCCGAGCGGATTGATCTTCTCGGTCTTGTAGAGGTTCATCATCTCGACGTTGAGCTTTTGCCTGTCGTCGCCGCAACGCTCCTTCAATGCCTGCAATCGCGGTGTAATGGTGCGCATTTTGGCCATTGACTTGTAGCTGGCCGCGGAAAGCGGGAAGAACAATGCCTTGATGAGAACAGTCAGCAGGACAATCGCCCAACCCCAGTTGCCCACCAGTTTGTGGATAAGTTCGAGCAACCAGAAAATCGGCGCGGCAACAATCGTCAGCCAGCCGTAATCGACCACGAGCGGCAGTCCTTGGGCACCAATCCCGCCTTCTGCCGACGGCTTGGATAATTGTTCGAGAATGGACTGGATTTGCGGCCCGGCGTAAAGGGACGCTGCATGGGTAAGTTTGGCTCCGGGAGAAATTTCCTGGATCGGAACAATCAGGCCTGCCGCTACAGCAGCATTGGCACTTCCCCCTTCAAGTTTTCTCACGTAAAACTCGCGCTGCAGTTTTTCTTGCGGAATCCAGGCAGAAACAAAGTAGTGCTGAATCATGGAAATCCAGCCGTTGTCGGCCACGGATTCGAATTTAGCCTTGCCCTTCTCGATATCGTCAAAATGAATCTTCTGGAATTTACCCTGATCCGTGTACTGCGCAGGTCCGGTAAATGTACTGACCATGCTGCTTTCGCCGGCAGGCGCCTGGGTGTCGCGTTGCAACTGGTAATAAGCGTGCGGAACAATGGCCTTTTGGCTGCCGTTGCTGATTTCATAGGCGACATTGATCAGGTAGCTGCCGCGTGTGAAGGTATACACCTTGCTCACCTTGACGCCGTTCTCGGACGGCGCCTCAAGCTTCAATTCAATGGTGTTGTCGCCCGTCGCCAGTTCACGCTTGCCCGGCACGATGCGATACATCGTCTTGTGATTGGGGAGTCCTTCCCCGATCAACCCGCTTTGCGCAGCGTATTGATGCCGGGTATCGAAGAGCATGAAATTTTTCGTTTTATCCTCGGTTGCCTTGTAACTGGAAAGCTCCAGGCCAATTACATCCCCGCCTTGGGCCGACAAGCGCGCAACAAAGAGATCTGTGCGTATATCCACGATTTCGCCAGTGACCGCGGTTGCCGAAGGCGCGGGAACAGCGATCTGCGGTGAGGTAGATGTTGTCTGGGAAGTTTTTCCGGGAGAACTGGGTACAGGCACGGGAGAACCTGCTGCAGCGGCAGGGGCCGAGGCAACGGAGGTCGGAACCTTGGGAAGGTTATGTTTTTGCCATGCGTCCCAAAGCATGACCAGGGAAAACGAAAAGACACACAACAGAATAAGGCGTCGGTTATCCATGAACATCCTGCATAAAAAGGAAATTTAGGGTACGGGATCAAAACCACCCGGATTCCACGGATGGCATCTTAGAATTCGCTTTAGCGCAAGTGCGCTCCCTTTGAAAGCACCATGTTTTTCGATTGCCTGCGCGGAATAGTCCGAGCAACTGGGGATAAAACGACAATTTTGCCCCAGCAATGGGCTGATTGCGTATTTGTAGCAACGAATCAGTACCAGTAGCAATTTCATGGATTAAGGTCCAACTTTCGCATTCTTTCAAACAAAGTCTGAATTTCCTCGCTCAAGATGCCCCGGTCAAGTGGTAAGACCGGTTTTTCTGCAAGGCGAACGATCAGGTCGCAGGATGGCAATTCAGAGTGTTGCATGCGAAAGGCCTCGCGAATCAGGCGGCGAAGCAGGTTGCGATCAACCGAACGGCGAAGCAATCGCTTGGCAATTACCAGCCCTAGCCGAGCCCCTTCGCCCGGCTCCTTGGCCCGAGGGCGGTAATGTAACAGGAAATGGCCAGTTTTGCTTCTAAGTGCCTTCCTGAAACTAAAAACGGATGAAAAATCATCCGTTTTAGTCAGTCGATGGTGTTTTGGGAACGCAGCTGGGTGAACCGGGCGTTCTCCCTGTGGCAAGGTGGCGTTCAAACGGCCAGACGATGCCTGCCCTTGGCACGACGAGCACGGATCACAGCACGACCGCCGCGGGAAGCCATACGGACGAGAAAGCCATGGGTACGCTTGCGACGAACTACCGACGGTTGATAGGTGCGTTTCATGTTAAAACCCTTGAAGTCATTGCGAATTGAACCGTAGATTAGACATTGATAAGGTTATTCTTGTCAACTCCAAATTTTTCAGCGTGCTGTGGATAACTCGCGTTTGACGGGTTAAAATCCATAAGTTCCAGTTTCTTCTGATTCTGAGAGTTGGAGAACAGCATGTTGCAGGTAATGCCTTCTCCGAGTGGATGGGTTGTATGCCGGATCAGCCTTCCACCCCATATTCCCAGTGCAATGTCAGCAAACGCACTTTCTTTTTCGTCTATTGAACTGTATGCAATGATCAGTTTTTGGAATTCGTGTCTGAGCCAGTTCGAACAGGAGCTGTCCCCCCAGCAATTCAACACATGGATACGTCCCTTGCGGTTTGAGTGTGAGGAAGACCCGAATCCCGGATTGCGACTGATCGCACCCAACGGGTTCATCCTTAAATGGGTCAAGGAACGTTATCTTGGACGCATTGAAGAGTTGAGCAGCCAATACTTTTCTACACCGATCAGCATTTCATTGATTGTTGCTCAAAAGGAAGTTGCCGTTCCTTCTGCAAGAACGTCTACCTCTGCAACCCAGCCTGCAACCGGTTCGCAGCCGAAGAAATCTGACCGAGGGTCACAAGATTTCTCTGCGGCAGCACAGCATCAATTTCCGGTTTATGAAAAAACACGGTTGATCCCGAGTTTTACCTTTGAGAACCTGATTGTCGGAAAAGCCAATGATCTGGCCAGGGCAGCTTCAATACAGGTGGCAACCAACCCGGGGGGGGCCACCTATAACCCCATGTTCATCTATGGAGGAGCTGGGCTGGGAAAAACCCACCTTATACATGCCATAGGCAACCACATTCTTGAGCAGTACCCTACCAAGGTAGTCCGCTATGTACATGCTGAGGATTATTATTCCGATGTCGTGCGTGCTTACCAGACCAAATCCTTCGATGTTTTCAAGCGTTATTATCGTTCCCTTGATGTGCTGTTGCTTGATGATGTTCAGTTTTTCAATGGTAAAAACCGAACACAGGAGGAGTTTTTCTTTGTCTTTAATGCATTGATCGAAGCAAAGAAGCAAATCGTGATCAGCTGCGATACCTACCCCAAGGATATTTCGGGGTTGGAGGATCGCTTGATAACGCGTTTCGACTGGGGTCTTACCGTCCAGATCGAACCTCCTGAAATCGAGATGCGTGTCGCCATTCTCAAGAAAAAGGCCGAGGCAGAAGGGGTAGCCCTTGATGACGAGGTCGCCTTTTATATTGCCAAGCATTTAAGGTCAAACGTACGGGAGCTTGAAGGTGCTTTAAAGAAGGTTCTTGCCTACGCTTCCTTCCACGGCCGACTGATCGACCTTGATCTTGCCAAGGAGGCATTAAAGGATCTGATTGGAGCGGTTAACCGTCAAATTACAGTAGAGAACATACAAAAGACGGTCGCAGACTATTTCAAGATTAAAGTGGCTGATCTATTTTCCAAAAAACGTACCCGGCAAATCGCGCGTCCCCGGCAAATCGCCATGTGGCTGGCAAAAAACCTGACCTCGCAAAGTTATCCTTCAATAGGCGAATCCTTTGGCGGCCGGGATCACACAACCGTGTTGCATGCTGTTCGCACGATTGAAACGTTGCGCGGAAAGGATAATGAACTGAATCATGATGTCCATGTTTTATTGCAGGTTTTGAAGGGTTGAGCAACTGTCTGTGCGTAACTAATGTAGAAGCTGTGACTAATAAGTACATAAATCTTGTTTAATCGTTCTGTGGATTATTTATCAAAATTTATCCACACAAGAATACATAGGTTTCACATACACGATTTTTTCAGCTAACACTTTATAAATTAAGCACTATTTTTATATATCCACAGAGTTGTCTCTGAGATTATCTTTATAGGATTTATATATATGATTCTTGTTAAAACCCAGCGCGACTCACTTCTTGCTCCTTTGCAATCGGTTTCCGGAATCGTTGAAAAGCGGCATACCCTGCCAATTCTGTCAAACGTGTTACTGGAAAGGAAAGGTGATACTCTGACTTTCCTGGCGACTGATATTGAAATTCAAGTAACCACTTCAGTCCAGGTAAGCAGTGATGATGAGGGAACAGCAATCACAGTGGGTGCGAGGAAGCTCCAGGATATCCTGCGTTCGCTTCCTGAAAGTACAGAGGTAACGCTTCATCTTGAGGATAAGCGTTTGCTGGTCAAGGCAGGAAAAAGTCGTTTCAGTCTGCAGACCTTGCCACCGGAAGATTTTCCGCGGATGGCTATTTCCGATAACGAAACGAAAAAGGTATCGGTAACACAGAAACAATTTCGTCATTTGCTGGCGCAGACCCAGTTTTCGATGGCGGCGCAGGATGTGCGTTATTACCTGAACGGACTGCTATTGCTTGCAGAGGGAAATGAATTGCGTGCTGTGGCGACTGATGGCCACCGGTTGGCTTATGCCAGCATGTCGCTTGGAGAGAATGTTTCCTTGCCAAGGCAGGAACTGATATTGCCACGCAAAACCGTGCTTGAACTGAATCGCCTGCTTGCTGACAGTGAAGAACTACTCCAGATTGAAATGACCTCCAATCAAATGAGGTTTCAATTTGGAAACATTACCCTGGTTTCAAAACTGATTGATGGAAAATTCCCGGATTATGAAAGGGTTATTCCTGCAACGCTCAAGAATGTGCTGGTTTTAAACCGAACCATGCTGCTTCAATCGATGGTCAGAGCGGCAATCCTGACTAATGAAAAATTCCGCGGCGTGCGCATGATACTGTCTCCAGGCAGTCTGAAGATAATGGCGGCGAATGCCGAGCATGAAGAAGCCCAGGAAGAAATTGAAATCGAATACACGGGCGATTCGATTGATGTTGGCTTTAATGTCGGGTACTTACTTGATGTGCTGAACAACGCCTCGTCAGAAATGATCGAATGGGGATTTAATGACGCGAGCTCGAGTGCATTGCTGACCATACCGGGAAATGACCGGTTCAAATATGTGGTCATGCCGATGCGCATCTAGCCCAGAACAGGCGGAATGGTTACTGGCATTTATAGTTTCACGTGAAACATGAATTGGAATTTGCATGATAGAAGATAACGGTCCGGTCTACGACGAGTCCAGCATTCAGCAGCTCGAAGGTCTTGA
The DNA here is from genome assembly GCA_964563685.1 of uncultured Propionivibrio sp. Classification (GTDB taxonomy): domain Bacteria; phylum Pseudomonadota; class Gammaproteobacteria; order Burkholderiales; family Rhodocyclaceae; genus Propionivibrio. The sequence goes on along the minus strand of CAZLXL010000003.1, from coordinate 47,397 downwards.
AGCAGTACGCAAGCGTCCGGGGATGTACATTGGGGATACTTCCGATGGCACTGGCTTGCACCACATGGTGTTTGAGGTTGTGGACAACGCCATAGATGAAGCACTGGCTGGGCACTGTGACGATATCGTCATCACAATTCATTCCGACAATTCGGTTTCGGTAACGGATAACGGACGCGGAATTCCAACGGGAATCAAGTTTGACGACAAGCATGAGCCGAAACGTTCCGCTGCAGAGATCGTTATGTGCGTCCTGCACGCAGGAGGCAAGTTCAACCAGAATTCCTACAAGGTATCAGGGGGATTGCACGGTGTTGGAGTGTCCTGCGTCAATGCTCTTTCCAAATGGTTGCGACTAACTATCCGGCGTGAAGGAAAGAAGTACCAACTCGATTTCAATCGAGGATTGGTAGTCGATCGCCAGATCGAGATCCAGAATGGCGTCGAAGTATCCCCTCTGAGGATCATCGGAAATACCGAGAAGCGCGGGACGGAAGTCCATTTCATGCCGGACGAAGAAATTTTCGGTCCCGTGGAATTCCATTATGAAATCATCGCCAAGCGTCTTCGTGAACTTTCGTTTTTGAATAATGGGGTAAAAATTCGTCTCTTCGATCAACGTATTGGTAAGGAAGAGAATTTCGCGTTTCTAGGCGGCGTTAAAGGTTTCGTCGAATACATCAACCGCTCGAAATCTGTTCTGCATCCGAATATCTTTCATGCAACCGGCGAATCGTTGATTCCCAATGGAGCGATCAGCGTCGAAGTCGCCATGCAGTGGAATGATTCTTACGCTGAGCAGGTGCTGTGCTTTACCAACAATATTCCCCAATCGGATGGGGGTACTCATCTGACAGGGCTGCGTGCGGCAATGACGCGCGTCATCAATAAATATATCGAAGAAAACGAAATCGCGAAGAAGGCCAAGGTCGATATTACCGGGGACGATATGCGCGAAGGCCTGGCATGTGTGCTTTCCGTAAAAATGCCGGATCCCAAATTTGCCTCGCAGACCAAGATGAAGCTGGTTTCATCGGAAGCCAGGCCGGCAGTCGAGGAGGTGGTTGCCAGCAAGCTTGCCGAATACCTTCAGGAACGCCCGCTAGACGCCAAGGTTATTACCGGAAAGATCGTTGAAGCGGCACGGGCTAGGGACGCAGCGCGTAAAGCTAGAGAAATGACGCGACGCAAGGGTTTGCTGGATGGGGTTGGATTACCGGGAAAACTTGCCGACTGTCAGGAAAAGGATCCTGCCCTATGTGAGTTGTATCTGGTCGAGGGAGATTCTGCGGGTGGTTCAGCCAAACAGGGACGTGACAGGAAATTCCAGGCCATTCTTCCTCTCAAGGGAAAGATTCTCAACGTCGAAAAGGCGCGTTTTGACAAACTGATTTCTTCGCAGGAAATTGCAACACTGATTACGGCTCTAGGTACCGGAATTGGCAAGGATGAATACAAGCCCGAGAAATTGCGCTATCACCGCTTGATCATCATGACCGATGCCGACGTGGATGGAGCGCACATTCGTACCCTGTTGCTGACTTTCTTTTACCGGCAGATGCCAGAACTCGTAGAAGGAGGTCACGTTTATATTGCCCAACCTCCCCTGTACAAGATCAAGCATGGCAAGACGGAACGTTACATCAAGGATGATCAGGCGCTGAACCAGTTCTATCTGACGCTGGCACTCGAAGATGCCGCCCTGGTTACAAAAACCGGAGCCGCAGAAATCAAAGGCGCGGCTTTGGAAGAACTTGCAAGGGAATTCTTGCTCGCAGAAGCAGTGATCAATCGACTATCGCATTTGATCAATCCGGAAGTTCTCTATGCACTGATCGATGCAAATCTGACCATCGATCTTTCCAGCGAAGCTGCAGCTCAAGCCTGCGCAGAGACGTTCATGAAAGCCATTGACAGCAAAGCAGGAATTCAAATCTCTGCGAATTTTGATTCTGCCAAGGAATGCTGGCAATTGCGTATGGAAAAGTTGCACCATGGAAACATCAAGGTCTGCTCGATCGATGAGGATTTCACAACGAGCGGTGACTATGCCCAACTACGCAAAACCGCCTCTGCCCTTTCCGATTTGTTTGCGCAGGGGGCTTACATTAGCAGGGGTGAAAAGAAACAACCCGTTTCAAGTTTTGCAGAATCCATGCGCTGGCTTTTGAGCGAGGTCGAACGAGGAATCAGCAAACAGCGGTACAAGGGGCTCGGTGAAATGAACCCGGAACAATTGTGGGAAACCACAATGGATCCAAAGGTGCGCCGTTTGTTGAGGGTTCAAGTGGAGGATGCTATTGGCGCAGACGAGATATTCACCACCCTGATGGGCGAGCTTGTAGAGCCTCGCCGGAATTTCATCGAGAGTAATGCGCTGGCGGCCAGAAACATTGACGTTTAGCAACTTGTGTGGAAACGTGAAAATTAAGCCTCGAATCGATTCGGGGCTTTTTTTCAGTTGATGGGATACTGCACTTTGATGTTTGAGAACTGCCATGACCCTGACTGAACTTCGCTATATCGTCATGCTTGCACGTGAGCGGCATTTTGGACACGCCGCAGAGAAGTGCCATGTAAGCCAGCCAACACTTTCCGTAGCATTAAAGAAGGTGGAGAAACGCTATGGAATAACCTTGTTTGAACGGACCTCCTCGGACGTTCGCCTGACTCCGATAGGCACTCAGATAGCTCACCAGGCCGAAAAGGTATTGCAGGAAGCGGAACGACTGAAGGAAATAGCTACGCAAGGGAAGGATCCGCTGGTTGGCCCGTTGAGGGTTGGAGTCATATATACGATTGCTCCATATATTTTGCCCCGACTGATACCGGCGTTGCACCAACGGGCTCCTCAAATGCCGTTGTTTATAAACGAGAACTTTACTTCCACCTTGGGAGATCAGCTACGTCTTGGCGAACTCGACGTGATCATCGTGGCGTTGCCTTTCAACGAACCCGGGATTGTCTCGCGTGCTGTTTACGATGAGCCATTCTGTGTCGCCCTCCCTTCCGGCCATCCTCTAGCGCAATATGAAACCATTTCTCGTGACCAGGTAGCGTCGGAAAATCTGCTCTTGCTGGGGAAAGGGAATTGTTTTCGTGATCAGGTGGTGCAATCCTGTCCTAAGCTTTCCGAGCCAGGGGGAATCGAAGGTGCGCTTGAAGGCAGTTCGCTTGAAACGGTGCGTCATATGGTTGCAAGCGGAGCGGGCATATCCGTTGTACCTGTTTCAGCTGCAGATTCCTGGCCGCAACGCGGTAACTTGCTCCAGATTAGGAATTTCAGCGCTCCAGAACCGTGCCGTAGGGTTGCATTGGCCTGGAGAGTTACTTTTCCGCGTCCTCAGGCCATTGATGTTTTGCATTCGGCAATCAAGGATGCTCCACCATCGGGCGTGACCCTAGTTCCCTGATTCAGAAAAAACTATCCGCCGTGTTTCACGTGAAACACGGCGGATAGTAATGATTCAATGAATATTTAGTTGGCTTTTTTACGAGAAGCCGGCTTCTTCTTGCTTGCACTTGCGGACGTGTCGTCTGCTTTTGATTCCTGATTTGCAGGCTTGGTTTTTGCAATTTTCTTTTCAAATTCGAAACCTACTTTTCCGTCGCTACCACGCACCAGGAAAGCTGAAAATTTGCGTCGCGTACGAGATGAAACAAAATCCTTGAGCAGATCGGTCCGGCCGGTAGCAAGCAGCTTAACCATCTGAGCGGTATCAACCGGTTGCTGTAGAATGATCTTCCCCGAGCGAAAATCACAAGTCCTTGTTCCGCCTACAGATTTCTCGCACACATAGGACATTCCGTGTTCGAAGACGCGACCACCGCATTTGGGGCAGGGCCCCAGCGGTTCATGACTGGAAAAATCAACCTCTTCTCCGCCTGAATCCTCACCATTGGCTCCTTGTCCGAAGTCGAATTCAGGCTGGAGTGCATCATTCAGGCGAATGATGGCGTTGAATGGGCGCCCCATCTTGTTGCGGAAACCGGTCAAAGGACCAATAACGCGCTTGTTGAGCAATTCTTCGATTTCAGATGCTTCATATTGCCGACCGGCAACGATTTTCCATAGGGAGAAATCACAGGCCTGGCACTGAAATTTCTTGTAGGTTTCCTTGATCTTGCCGCCACATTTCGGACAAGGCGTCGAGAGTTCACCAAAATCTCCCGGAATGGTATCGCTGTCGTAGCTCTTGGCCCGCTCGACGATATGTTGCGTCATGGCCGCGATCTCCTTCATGAAGGCATCGCGCGACAATTCGCCTCGCTCCATCCGCGCCAGCTTGTGCTCCCATTCTCCAGTGAGCTCCGGGGCTGTAAGCTCGCGGATTCCTAGGCCGTTGAGCAAGGTCATCAACGAGAAAGCCTTGGCCGAAGGGTGAAGTTCGCGTCCCTCGCGAAGAAGGTACTGTTCACCAATCAGGTTTTCGATGATCTGCGCCCTTGTTGCAGGCGTTCCCAAGCCACGGCCAGCCATGGCCGCCTTGAGTTCCTCGTCGTCCACCATTTTTCCGGCACCTTCCATGGCAGAGAGAAGGGTTGCTTCGCTATACCGGGCTGGCGGTCGGGTGGCGGTAGCATTAAGGACTATTTCCTTCGTGCCCACCTTTTCCTTTGCCTTCACGGCAACAAGGTTGCCCTCCTCTCCCTCCTGGCCTTCACGTCCATAGACCGCCAGCCAGCCCGGATTGACCAGTACCTTGCCTTCGGTCTTGAACGGTTCGCCAGCCACGCGCGTAATGCGCGTGGTAATCAAATATTCGGCGGCGGGATAGAACACGGACAGGAAGCGCTTGACGACCATGTCGTAAAGTTTCTGCTCCGGCTCGGAGAGGTGTTTGGGCGCTTGCTGGGTCGGAATAATGGCAAAGTGGTCGGAAATCTTGGCGTTGTTGAAGATGCGTTTGTTAGGCAACACCCAGTTGCGCGCCAGGATCTGATGGGCAAACGGAGAAAATCTGGACAGCAGGGCTTCGTCATGACCCTTGCCTATCCCTTCGCCGGTCAGCGTCCTGAGAGTCTCCTTGACTTGACCGATGTAGTCCTCGGGTAGCGCACGGGCATCCGTACGCGGATAAGTGAGCACCTTGTGTTTTTCATATAGAGCCTGTGCCAGTCCCAAAGTGGCTTTGGCCGAGAATCCGAAACGGCTGTTGGCCTCGCGCTGCAGGCTGGTCAGGTCGTACAGAAGAGGCGAAAGCTGGGATGATGGCTTCGCCTCTTCGCTGACCTCACCAGCTTGTCCCGCGCACTTTTCCTGCAATGCTATTGCCCGGGTTTCGTCCCAGATCCGGTCGGCACGCAGGTGTTCGTCTTCTTCAGACTTGCCGCGGCTGAAATTTTCATCAAACCAGCGACCCTTGTATTCGCCAGCCGCACAAGTGAATTGCGCCTCAACTTCCCAGTAAGGTTGCGGCTTGAATTTCCTGATCTTGTCCTCGCGGTCGACAATCAGTGCGAGAGTGGGCGTTTGAACACGTCCCACCGTGGTCAAATGGAAGCCGCCGGTCTTTGAGTTGAAAGCGGTCATGGCCCGAGTGCCATTGATGCCGACCAGCCAGTCCGACTCGGAACGGCATACCGCTGCATCGGCCAATCCACGCATTTCGTGGCCGGCCCGGAGTTGTGAGAACCCTTCGCGAATTGCTTGTTGAGTCATCGATTGCAGCCATAAGCGTTCAACCGGCTTGGTGGTTTTCACATGCTGCACAATGTAGTTGAAGATCAGCTCGCCCTCGCGCCCGGCGTCGCAGGCATTGACCAGACTGGTCACATCCTTGCGCTTGATCAGTCGGGAAAGCAGCTTGAGTCGTGACTCCGTCTTTTCAATCGGTCGCAAGTCAAAGTGCGGAGGAATGACAGGAAGATGAGCAAAGGACCATTTTCCCCGTTTGACCTCAAAATCCTCCGGGCAGGCCAGTTCAAGAAGGTGGCCGATGGCGGAGCAGATGATGTTGTCTTCGCTTTCGAAAAAATCGTCATGCTTCGTGAAGCTACCCAACGCACGTGCTATGTCGGCAGCGACGGAAGGTTTTTCGGCAATGATCAGCTTCTTGCTCATGAATGAAATGTGCTCGGTGAAATGGCTTGGGAAGTATGACTTATGGATTTTATGGAAATGCGATGTTGCAACGCATGATAAGAGCAGTTTACAGCGCTTGGCAAGCGGCAAAGCGAGCCAAGCCGGCCAGAGGGTGAAGATGCAGGCTTATGACTACACCGAAAGTGAATTTTTCTTGTCTGTACAATAAGCGCGTCCGGAAAGCCGGATGGATTGCCTCTGTCCTGCTCAGTGCAATACGAACGGGTCGTTGCTGTAAAGCAGTTCCTCGACAATCAACGGTTCGAGATTCTGTTCGCTGCTCCACAATACCATCAGGACGATGATCTTGAATTTGGCCAGAGGCAGCGGGCGGTCATCGAGCATGATCCCGCGATCAATGATGAGTTCGCGTTGAGCCGGGGTGATCAGGTTGGCGGATTCAAGAAACAGGATGAAGCCGAAGCATTCCGCTCCCAACCTGTTCATTTCATCAGGCGTCAGAATGCGCGTCGAAAGCGGAGAGCATGTCAATGTGCTGAATTCTTCCTTCTTGAGTTCCGCGAGCCAGCCTAGCGCTTCGGATATTTCCTTCTCGTCGAAGCCCTCCTCACCCAGCTTGCGTGCCAGAGCGTCGTGTCCGGGATGTGCAGAAAAGTCGTAATAATTTTCAAAAAGATATACAAGAATATCAATCATCAGGGGATTTAAGCCTCCGCGTGGTTTAGCACACTCGGGGCCCCGGTAGTGCAAAAGAATAAAATTTACTGAAGCCGTTGATAACGGTTGCCGGGCAGGCAGGCAATACAGCCTTCAAGTTCAAGGTGCAGAAGCATCACGGAAAGTTCTTCGGCGGTCAAGCCCGTGCGATCGACCAGTTCGTCCACGCTGCAGGAATCAAACCCCATATGGGTTAACAGGAGATTGGTTTCCGGTTGGGTATCCCCGGGGCGGCGATTATCGGCCCCGGTGGCAACCGGAACCAGCCAGTCAAGTTCTTCGAGAATGTCCTGCGCGGCATCAACCAGTTTTGCGCCCTGCTTGATCAGCCGGTGGCATCCCCGCGCTTGCGGTGAATGTATTGAACCAGGAATGGCAAAAACCTCACGACCCTGTTCGGCAGCAAGCCGAGCCGTAATCAACGATCCACTCTCGAGCGCTGCTTCGACAACCAGGACGCCACGTGCAATCCCCGAAATCAGACGGTTGCGCCGTGGAAAATTGGAGGCAATGACCGGTGTGCCGATGGGAAATTCGGAGACAATGGCCCCTCGTACGCCTATTTCATGAGCCAGTTCCTTGTTGCGCGCCGGATAGATGCGATCGATTCCGGTCCCGATGAAAGCGATGGTATCTCCGCCAGCGCCCAGTGCTCCGCGATGGGCTGCAGCATCAATGCCGAGTGCCAGGCCGCTGGCAATCACCAGTCCGGATTCTGCCAGTGCGGCCGAAAACCGCTCTGCATTCAGGATTCCCTGTGGAGTGGGGTTGCGGCTGCCAACGATGGAGAGAATTGGGTGATTCAGCAGTTCAATCCTGCCCCGGACGTACAGCAGGCTGGGTGGATCGGGAATTTCAAGCAAAGTCTGGGGGTATTCGGGGTCAGCCAGCGTGACGATATGCTGGTTTTCTCCGTTGGCCCATTCAAGCGCAGCGGCAATGCCGGGCTGGTTATCGGTTTCGAGCAACAGCCGGACTGCTTTATCGCCGATGACCGAATGCAGGGAACTGTAACTGGCGGAAAAGATGGATTCAGGCAAGCCGAAGGCGGTAAGCAGTTTCCTTTGCGTTTCACCGCCAAGACCAGGAATCAGCGTAAGTCTCAGCCAATCCCGGAGCGAATCAACTGCAGGCATCAGTCACGGCGTGCGTACGAAATCGTTGACCTCGATCGTGGCGTCGGATTGCACGACCAGCGCATAGGAAATGTGCTCGAACGTACGGAAAACAAAGGCCAGCCCGTAACGCACGGCCGGAATGACGACATTGACCTTGCGGTCGTTTTCGTCGCGCTCGGTGACGATGCGGTTTCTTTCCAGGGCAAGCACATGGCCGATTTCGGTTCCGTCCTTGCTGCCCTTGTTGAGCGAAATGATGGAGAGTCTGCCTCCCGTTCCGACGCCGCCATAAACAGAGACAATGCGTCCGTCGATGTTTGTCTCCGGCTTGTGCGGGATGTAGTCGACGAGGGTTGGACGGATGGCTGGAATCAGCCGGTCTCCCCGTCCGATTTCCTGTTTGGCGGTAACAATCTCGAAGATGGCAGGATCGCCCGGCCTGATCTGTGTTGCAGATCCCAGATAAAAGGCTTCATAACCGAGAATCCGATCCTCATTTTCCGGGTCCTTCAAGGGTTGTCCGTTGCGGTAAACCTGCCATAGCTTTTGCGAGGCATCGGCTTTCTCGACATAGGCGACGTCGCCATTGCCAAGGAACACGCGATCCTGCTGCGTGGCGATGATGCGCGCGGCGGAGTTCAGCCCATTCTCCGCGATGACCAACGGTGTCGAGATGAAGGGTTCGATGACGTTCGGCGGGATCGGCGGGATGGCGTCCTTCAGCTGTTCAGCGTAAATCTGCGGGCGCAGCTTCGACGGCTCGATGCTCAGATAGGGGTTGCCGTTGGCATCGTGAGCCAGAATGATTACATCGCCGGGGTAAATCCGGTGCGGATTTCTTATTTGTGTCTGGTTCATGCGCCAGATTTCCGGCCAGCGCCAGGGATCCTTGAGAAACTTGGCGGAAATGTCCCAGAGCGTGTCGCCACGAACCACGACGTGCTGCGCGGGAGCCGTGTCGGCAAGCTTGAGCGGCTGATCTGCAGCAATTACCAGATGGGCGGCAAAGGCCAGAATGAACGCGGATATAATGCGGATCATCGTGTTATCCTCATGCGAACGAACAGTCAGCACGTTGAAAATGCTTGCGGTAATCCGGCCGCAGTGAACTGCAGGCCGCACAACTTGTCTACATCACGTTTATGAGTTGCCGCAGACATCGCATACAATGTGCAAATATTGCGTTGTCTTTGTAGATGTTGCGTTAGATTCTGCACGTAATTACTTCTTCGATCAAGCTTTTTATGTCCTTGTTGCCGATTCTCCGTTTTCCCGATCCTCGCCTGAAAAAGGTTGCCGCGCCTGTTGAAAATATTGACGACGACATAAGACGTCTCGCGTCCGACATGGCCGAAACCATGTATGAAGCTCCCGGAATTGGTTTGGCGGCGACCCAGGTCGACGTGCACAAGCGCATCATCGTGATCGACATATCGGAGACGCGCGATCAGCTTCTCGTCCTGATCAACCCAGAAATCCTGGAGAGCGATGGGACGCAGGTTTGCGAGGAAGGCTGCCTGTCAGTTCCGGGAATCTACGACAAGGTCGAACGTGCCGAAACCGTCACCGTGCGCTACCTGGATCTCGACGGCAAGGAAAGGCGCATCGAAGCCGACGGCCTGCTGGCCGTGTGTCTGCAACACGAGATTGACCATCTGGACGGACACGTTTTCGTCGAGCACCTCTCCCTGCTCAAGCAGTCGCGTATCAAAGCCAAGCTGGCCAAGCAGGCCAAGATAACCGCATGAAGCTTGTTTTTGCCGGGACGCCCGATTTTGCGGCCTCCTCCCTGAAGGCCATTCTTGCCGCGGGCCATCAGGTAGAGTTAGTGCTTACTCAGCCGGATAGGCCTTCTGGAAGAGGGATGTCGCTACGCCCTTCGCCGGTAAAGGAGGTGGCGGCGGCCGCCGGGATCGAGGTTTACCAACCCTCCACATTGAAAGATCAGGTTGCACAGCAGCGGCTAAATACTGTTCAGGCCGATGCAATGGTCGTGGCGGCCTACGGGCTGATTCTCCCGCAGGCCGTTCTCGATCTGCCGCGTTTCGGCTGCATCAACATCCATGCTTCGCTGCTTCCCCGCTGGCGAGGCGCTGCTCCCATCCAGCGTGCCATCCTGGCCGGAGATATCGAAACCGGCGTGTGCATCATGCAGATGGAAGCCGGCCTGGACACCGGCCCGGTGCTGTTGTCCGGACGTTTGCCGATTGCCGCTGAAGAAACTGCGGGAACCCTGCACGACAAGCTGGCTGAAATTGGCGCCCGCCTGATCGTCGAAACGCTGGATCGACTCCCTCTTGTGGCGCTTCCACAGTTGACGGAAGGCATTACCTACGCCGCCAAAATCGAGAAAAAAGAGGCGCAACTCGACTGGCGCCTGCCCGCCGCTCAACTGGCCCGGCAGATTCGCGCCTTCAATCCTTTCCCGGGAGCCCTGGCGAAACTTGATCAGACGGACATCAAGGTATGGCGTGCCGAGAAGGTTGTAGCAGCTGCGGTTCCGGGAACCATCCTGTCGGCGGACAAGAACGGGATTCTGGTGGCTTGCGGCGAGGACGGCTTGTGTTTGACCGAGCTGCAGAAAGCCGGCGGAAAGCGCCTCCCTGTAGACCGGTTTCTCGCCGGCTATCCCATTCAACCCGGCGCAATGTTTGGTCTGCCGTCTTGAATTTTCCCTGCTAGCTCCAATTTAACTAGCCGTGGCGGAAACGGGTTCCGCACGAATCCTGCAACGGTAAGGAGATTGCAACAATGTTCGGCAACTGGCTAAAGACGACGGTCCTGATGGCGGCCATCGTGGCCTTGTTCGGCGCCATCGGTGCGTATCTGGGCGGAGCAAACGGCATGATCATGGCCCTCCTCTTCGGAGGGGCGATGAATTTCTTCGCCTACTGGTTCTCCGACAAGATGGTCTTGCGCATGTACAACGCGCGTGAAGTTGATGAAACCAGCGCGCCGCAGTTCTATGCCATGGTGCGCGATCTGGCGCAACGGGCCGGCTTGCCGATGTCGCGCGTTTACCTGATCGATGAAGCCCAGCCGAATGCGTTCGCGACGGGCCGCAATCCTGAGAATGCAGCCGTCGCGGCGACGACCGGGATATTGAATCTGCTGTCGGCGCGTGAAATTCGCGGAGTGATGGCGCACGAGCTGGCGCATGTCCGGCACCGCGACATTCTGATTTCAACGATCTCGGCAACGATGGCCGGGGCCATTTCCGCGCTGGCCAACTTCGCCATGTTCTTCGGCGGACGCGATTCCGAGGGGCGGCCAGCGAATCCGGTCGCCAGTATCCTGGTGGCCCTGCTTGCGCCACTGGCGGCATCGCTGATCCAGATGGCCATTTCGCGGGCCAGGGAATTCGAGGCGGATCGCGGCGGCGCTGAAATTTGCGGTGATCCGAACGCCCTGGCCGATGCCCTGACCAAGATCGACCATTACGCGCGCGGCATACCCATGATCGCAGCGGAAGAACATCCGGCCACCGCGCAGATGATGATCATGAATCCGCTGCATGGAGGCGGGATCGCCAATCTGTTCAGCACCCATCCGGCCACCGAGGAACGCGTCGCCCGCTTGCGCGCGCTGGCAGGCGGCTATCGCTGAGTGCGTCGCCGGGGGTCGAGAGACCGGTTCAGGAGGTCGGCAAGACGATATCCTGCTTCGGTAATGCGGCGGTTGGCAATTTCCCGGCTGTTTTCGTAAAACGCTTGCGTGATTGCCGGAAGCGGGTCGTCGTCCGGCGGATACCCATGTTCCCGCGCGAGAGTCCAGCTTTCGCGCATCCATTGCCCGCCGGATGTTCCGCTGGACGGTCGCGGGTAGGCGGCGAGCAGCGCCCGGACGGCCTGATCAAGGCGTTCGCCACGCAACCACGGAGGCCCCGGCAGATCGTCCCAGAACGCGTGCAGTGTCGTCAGAGGCCTGCGTGAATTGAACGGGTTGCTGATTTTCAGAGAACTTCCCAGCTTGTCCCATTTTCCCTGCGCATCCACTCGTACACTGGTGTGTAACGGTTGATGAACATCGCCGACGAGATGAATCAGCCAGGGAAGAACGTAAGCGCGTTCCGCAGGTATGGGAGAAGTTGCGAGGATTTCCGGCAATTCCTCGAGCTGCCTGTCGAGTTGCCCTGAAAGCGGGCTACTGCCGGCCGTGGCCGTGAGGGGAATATTCACGTAATGCCAGCCCAAGCGCCGTTCCATGTCCGGAAAACCGGGCAGAGTCTGTGTCGGCGCTTCTTGTCCGGATGAGTGGAAACGCTTGTCCTTGCGAATGTCGTCGGGCCAGGTCGAAGCTTCGATAAAGGCCGTCCGTTCGCGGTCTTCTTCGCCGGTCTGCCGGATCCAGCGCGCGTAATCGGGATGCTGGCGCAGGAGTGAAACGACTTCGTCGCGTACTTCCGGAGCCAGCTGATCCCAGGCAATCGCAGCTACCAGGCGGTGTCCGGCAGAATTCCAGGCCAGCGAGGGGGAAGCAGTGCACAAACACAACGTGGCCAGAAAGAAATGCAACGCACGAGGAAGGGCATGGCAAAACCTACCGGTCAAGAGCGATATCCTCGTGCGAGATCGGGTCCTCCAGCGGTTCCAGGTGAGTGAGCACGGTCGTGCGCGGCAGGGCCGCGCGAATATCGTTCTCCACCCGGTCGGCCAGTTCATGCCCTTGCTGCACGGTCCAGTTTCCCGGAACCAGCACGTGCAGTTCAACGAAGCGGCGGGCCCCGGATTCGCGGGTACGCAGGGCATGGTAATCGATACCCTCCTCCCGATAACGCGACAGGATGGACACGACCTGTGCGTGGTCGCCGGGCGGCAGTGCGCCGTCCATCAATCCGAAGGTCGAACGGTGGATCAGCTTCCAGCCGGTCCACACGATATTCACGGCAACCAGCAGGGCGATCAATGGATCGAGCCACTGCCAGCCGGTCAGGACCACGGCGGCAACGCCGACGATGACCCCCGCCGATGTCCATACGTCAGTCATCAGGTGGTGGGCGTCCGCTTCCAGCGTCATCGAACGGTGTTCCCGCCCGGCTGCCAGAAGGATGCGCGCGGTGAACAAATTGACCGCCGAAGCGACTACCGAAACGGCGATCCCGATGCCGACGTCTGTCAGCGGTTGGGGGTTGAGCAAGCGCTCGACCGAGGAAACGCCAATGCCGATAGCCGCAAACAGGATCAGCAGGCCTTCGAAGCCGCTGGAAAAATACTCGGCCTTGCCGTGGCCATAGGCATGCTTGTCGTCGGCGGGCAGTTCGGCGATGCTCAACATGCCCAGCGCCATCATCGCTCCGGCGAGATTGACGAAGGATTCAAGGGCATCCGAAAGCAGGCCGACCGAACCGGTCATCCACCAGGCGAACCCCTTCAGGACAATGGTAAGCACGGCCGCGAAAATGGATAGCCAGGCGAAGCGCTTGAGAGAAGGCGTATTCATGCGGGAATTATGACAGTCCAGGCGGAAACTGCAAAAGTGAAAGCGGTTCCGGAACTTCATGTAGGATGAACGGCGATTATTCCAGCGAGGTAGAAATGCAAGAAGAAAATGTTCCTCTCGATGCCGATGAGTTGATGGTTCTGGCAGATCGCATCGACACCCTTGCTCCGGGCGATGCCGAATGGGTCAGCCGTCTCTTCCAGGAATGTCTGCGCGCACGCATGCACGAGGCGGAGCTTCTGGAACACCAAGCCGAAGAAAATGCTCCCGCCACCTGCGTCAAGGAACTGGATGCCCGCTTGGCGCAGGTGGCGCTGGATGCCGCCGAATGGCTGAAGACCCTGTGAGAAGTGGGCTACATGGGGGCCGGAAGTTTTCCCTCTCAGCCGCGTACGGCCTTCCCGCTGATCGAACTGGAAGATGTGCTCAAGTCATCGCTCTTTGCCCGGATTCGCGAAGGCAAGCGCCCGTTACCCTTTCCGCCCCCGACGCGCGGCGGATTGCCATGGCACGACCTCGTCGAGGGCGCGCGTGAAGCGCATGCCGTGCAGGCCGAAATCGTGCGCGATGCCCAGGAAGCAGCCGTTGGCGTCCTCATCGAAGGCTGCGGCGACTGGCGGATCGTCAATGAAATGGCGGCGGAAAAGGAATACGTCATTCAGCATCGCAGCAAGGGCCCCCTGTACCGGCTGCGCCTGGACGCGTTTCTAACAACCCTGCAGCGCGAAGCGCCGCACTGGGAACGACAGATCCACTGCAAGGAACGCGGCGGAATGCGCAGCTATTTCCTGGAATGGACAAAATCCGACGGTAGCGCCCAGGAGGTCCCCTTGCGCGCAGCGACCTGGGAGCGTGCCGAATCCGAGGCGGCCTACTGGATTGCGATGAACTGTCCGGAAATGTACGGGCAGGTGAATTTCGTGCGCGTCGAAGCGGTCTGAGCGTCCAGTCAGAGGAATACGGGTTCGGGCGTCAGTTCGACGCCGAATTTTACCCGCACGTCGCGCTGTACGGTCTGCATCAGGGCGATGACGTCGTGACCCGTCGCTCCGCCGCGATTGACCAGCACCAGCGCCTGTTTCTCGTACATGCCGACCGGGCCCAGGTCGCGGCCTTTCCAGCCCGCCTGTTCGATCAGCCAGCCGGCGGCAAGCTTCACGCGGCCATCGGCCTGGGGATAACTGGGCAAGCCCGGATGGGCGTCCAGCAAACGCCCGGCCGTTGCCGGGTTGACCACCGGATTGTGGAAGAAACTGCCGGCATTGGGATGGCGTTCCGGATCGGGCAGCTTGCGTTGCCGCACGGCAATCACCGCCTCGGCGATCTGGTGTGCATTCGGAACGGCTATACCGCGTGCAGCGAGTTCGGTGGCAACGTCGACGTAGCCGGTGTGCGGTTGCCAGCGTTTCGGCAACCGGAAAGTCACGTCGGTGATGACGAAACGTCCGTCGAGATGCCAGCCCTCCTGCTTGAACACGCTGTCGCGGTAGCCGAAACGGCAGGCGGCGTGGTCGAAACGGACCGTCTCGCCAGACTGCAGGTCGAACGCCGTCAACGCGTGGAAGCGGTCGCCGGCTTCCAGTCCGTAGGCTCCGATGTTCTGGATCGGCGCCGCGCCGACGGTGCCGGGAATCAGCGACAGGTTTTCCAGACCGGGCCAGCCCTGCGCTAATGTCCATTGCACGAAGTCGTGCCAGTTCTCGCCGGCGCCGGCACGCACGTACCACGCATCGTCGTCCTCGGCCGCCAGCGTGCGGCCGGAAATCGCCATGTGCAGCACGAGGCCGTCGAAGTCCCCGGTCAGTACCAAATTGCTGCCGCCGCCAAGGACGAAGCGCGGAGTGAACTGAAGCTCTGGCTCAACAAGCTGATCAATTGTGTAGATTCGCGCGTAGAGAGCGGTCTTGCCGGCCAGTGCAAGGGTATTGCAAGCCGAGAGATCAAATTCCCGTTGAAGCATCTCGCTAGAGACTCAAAAAGAACAATTTGTCGACAACAACGTCTTCAACAACCCGAGTCTTGATATCAACACCAATTCGTAGTTCTTTGAGCTTCTGGGCGAGAGCTTCTCCGTCAATCAAATCGATTGGCGGGGCTCCATCTCGTTGCGCCTCGGCTTTTGCGTCCTTGGTGAAGGTTCCTATGGTGATAAGCAAGCCTTTGTCCGCTCGCCCAACCATCGCCCCTCGAAAATCGCGTACCGTCGAAGATGAGACGCTGCCTTGATAGCGTTTGCATTGAAAAATGACGTGAAAAGAGAGCAAGCCGCCAATTCTTACGACACCTCGACCATCAATTCCTCCGTCGCCTGATTTGCCAGTAACCTCGACCTGAATGAAGCCGGACTCGCGCAACAGACGCTGACAGAGTCTTTCAAACGCGTCAGGAGAAATGTTCTTTAGCGTCTCAAGGAGGTCATCTTCCCATGACATCTCCTCAAGATCGTCGTCGACCTTAGTTACCGCGAAGCTAGTGATGGGGGCCGCGTTCTTATCGCCAGGGCGATCCAGCGCGATTACAAATTTCTTAACATCTTCGCGTTCGACTGATTTTGTTGCCTGCCCTTTTGGAGTTAAAGACCAAACACCACGGCTGCTATTCTCAAGAATCCCGAATCGTTTTAGGTAATTCCGCGCCCATGCTAGTCGGTAGCTGAACTTCGTGCGATTGCCCCGATGAATTTCGCTGACAGCTTCATCGCTGAGTTTCAGGAGTTCAGCAACACGGTCTTCCTGTTCAGAAATCGATGCAGATCCACCAAGGGAGTGAATCGCGTCGAGTAGCGGCTGGAACAGCTTATCGTAGGTCGGCACCGGCATCTCTCTCTCCTATAGCACCGGCGCCAACCAGCGCCCGGCCTCGGCGACGTTCATACCGGTGCGCTTGGCCCAATCTTCCAGCTGATCGCGGCCGATCTTGCTGACCGCGAAGTACTGCGCCTGCGGGTGGGCGAAGTAGAAGCCGGAAACCGACGCGGCCGGGGTCATGGCGAAGTGTTCGGTGAGACCCATGCTGGCGTTGCCCGGGGCGTCGAGCAACTTGAACAGGCCGCCCTTGGTGGTGTGATCCGGGCAGGCCGGGTAGCCCGGTGCCGGGCGGATGCCACGGTATTGCTCGCGAATCAGGGCGTTGTTATCCAGCGCTTCCTCAGCCGCGTAGCCCCAGTAGTCAGTACGCACTTCGCGGTGCAGCCACTCGGCGCAAGCTTCGGCAAGCCGGTCGGCCAGCGATTTGAGCATGATCGCGTGATAATCGTCGTGCGCGGCCTCGAATTCGGCGAGCTTCTTCTCGATGCCGAGACCGGCAGTGACGGCGAAAGCGCCGATCCAGTCGGGTTTCCCTTTTTCGGCGACGAAATCGGCGAGCGACTGGTGCGGTTTGCCGGACGGGCGCTCGTGTTGCTGGCGCAGGGCGTGCCAGACCATCTGCACCTGTTGCCGCGATTCGTCGGCGTAGATTTCGATGTCGTCGCCGACGGCGTTGGCCGGGTAAAGTCCGAACACCGCGTTGGCGGTCAACCACTTTTCCTTGACGATCTTGTCCAGCATCGCCTGGCCGTCGGCGAAGACCGAGCGTGCCGTTTCGCCGACGATCGCGTCGTCGAGAATCTTCGGGAAGGCGCCGGCGAGGTCCCAGGTCTGGAAGAACGGGCCCCAGTCGATGTACTCGACCAGTGTGGCCAGATCGACCTCGCGCAGCACATGCAATCCCGGTTTGGCTGGCGCTGCCGGGCGGTAAGCCGGATCGGCGTTCCAGACAAAACGGTTGGCGCGCGCCGCGTCGAGCGCGACCAGGGGAGTCGCCTTCTTGCCGGCGTGCTGCTCGCGCACGCGGGCATAGTCGGCGGCGATTTCCTCCTTGTAGCCGGCGGCTTGATCGATCGACAACAGCTTGGTGACGACGCCGACCGCACGCGAGGCGTCCGGCACATAAACGACGGTGCCTTCGTAGTTCGGCGCGATCTTGATCGCCGTGTGCGCGCGGCTGGTCGTCGCGCCGCCGATCAGCAACGGTACGTCAAAGCCCTGCCGTTGCATTTCGGCGGCGACATGGCTCATTTCCTCCAGCGACGGGGTGATCAGGCCGGACAAGCCGATCGCCTGCGCGCCGTGTTCCTTGGCCGCATGCAGGATCTTGTCGCACGACACCATGACGCCGATGTCGATGACCTCGTAGCCGTTGCAACCAAGCACCACGCCGACGATGTTCTTGCCGATGTCGTGCACGTCGCCCTTGACCGTGGCCATGATGATCCGTCCCTTGCTGGCGGCACCGGTGCGGCGTTTTTCCTCTTCGATGTAGGGGATCAGGTGCGCGACGGCCTGCTTCATGACGCGCGCCGATTTGACGACCTGCGGCAGGAACATCTTGCCGGCGCCGAACAGATCACCGACCACGTTCATGCCGCCCATCAGCGGGCCTTCGATCACCGACAACGGTGGCTTGCCGGCGGCCTCCAGCGCGGCACGGCATTCCTCGGTGTCGGCGACGACGAAGTCGGTGATGCCCTTGACCAAAGCGTGCTCGAGGCGTTTCTCCACCGACAACTCGCGCCATGATAGATCCGGACCGCTTTCCTTGGTCTTGCCTTCCTTGACCGTTTGCGCAAATTCGACCAGCGCTTCACCGGCCTCGGGCGACTGGTTCAGCACGACCGCTTCGACCTTCGCGCGCAGCACCGGGTCGAGATCGTCGTAGATGCCGACCATGCCGGCATTGACGATGCCCATCGAGAGGCCGGCCTTGACCGCGTGGTAGAGGAAAACGGTGTGGATCGCTTCGCGCACCGGATCGTTGCCGCGGAAGCTGAAGCTCACGTTCGACACACCACCGGAAATCTGCGCATGCGGCAGGTTGGCGCGAATCCATCGACAGGCCTCGATGAAGTCGACGGCGTAGTTGTTGTGCTCCTCGATGCCGGTGGCGATGGCGAAGATGTTCGGGTCGAAGATGATGTCCTCGGCCGGGAAGCCGATGATTACAAGGAGATCGTAGGCGCGCTTGCAGATTTCGATCTTGCGCGCGTAGGTGTCGGCCTGGCCTTTTTCGTCGAAGGCCATGACGATCACGGCCGCGCCATAGCGCCGTGCGAGTCTGGCCTGTTCGATGAACTTGGCTTCACCCTCCTTCATCGAGATCGAATTGACGATGCCCTTGCCCTGGATGCACTTCAGTCCGGTTTCGATGACTTCCCATTTCGACGAGTCGAGCATCACCGGCACGCGCGAGATGTCCGGCTCGGACGCGATCAGTTTGAGGAAGCGGTCCATCGCGGCGATGGAGTCGAGCATTGCTTCGTCCATGTTGATGTCGATCACCTGCGCGCCGTTTTCGACCTGCTGGCGGGCGACGGCGAGCGCGTCGTCGAAGCGGCCTTCGAGAATCATGCGGGCAAACGCTTTCGAGCCGGTGACGTTGGTGCGTTCACCGACGTTCACAAACAAGGATTCCGGGCCGACGTTGAATGGCTCCAGGCCGGAAAGACGCAGTTTCTTTTCGACGGCGGGAATGGCGCGTGGCTTGATCGCCGCCACCTTGCGCGCAATCGCCGCGATGTGCTCGGGCGAGGTGCCGCAGCAACCGCCGACGATATTCACAAAGCCTTGCTTCGCCCAGTCGGCGATCTCGTCGGCCAGCATGTCCGGCGTTTCGTCGTAGCCGCCGAAGGCGTTCGGCAGGCCGGCGTTCGGGTGCGCTGAGACGTAGCAGTCGCAGATACGCGCGAGTTCCTCGACGTACTGTCGCAGATCCTTGGCACCGAGCGCGCAGTTGAGACCGAACGACAGGGGCTTGATATGCGATAGTGAGTTCCAGAACGCTTCGGCCGTCTGGCCCGAGAGCGTGCGCCCGGAAGCGTCGGTGATCGTGCCGGAAATCATCACCGGCCAGCGGCGGCCGGCGTTCTCGAAGAACTGTTCGATGGCGAACAGCGCGGCTTTGGCGTTGAGCGTATCGAAAACGGTTTCAACGAGCAGCAGGTCGGCACCGCCGTCGGTCAGGCCGCGGATCGCTTCGGTGTAGGAAACGACCAGATCGTCAAAGCTGACGTTACGGTAGCCAGGGTCGTTAACATCCGGCGAGATCGAGGCGGTGCGCGAGGTCGGCCCGATGACTCCGGCGACAAAACGCGGTTTGCCCCGGTCTTTTGCTGTGAATTCGTCGCACACCTCGCGGGCCAGCTTGGCGCCCGCCATGTTCAGTTCATAGACGATGCTTTCCAGTTTGTAGTCGGCCTGCGACAGCGAGGTCGCGTTGAAGGTGCAGGTTTCGAGGATGTCGGCGCCGGCCGCGAGGTATTCGGCGTGGATGCCGCGAATCACCTCGGGCCTGGTGAGCAGCAGGAGGTCGTTGTTGCCCTTGAGGTCGTGCGGATGATTGGCAAAGCGCGCGCCGCGATAGTCGGCTTCCTGCAGATTGTGCCGCTGGATCATCGTTCCCATCGCACCGTCTAGAATCAGCAGGCGTTGCTGCAAAAGGCTGGAAAGTTCGGCGGTACGGTCTGGTTGCATGGAAAACCTCGAAAAGAAAAACCCGTTCAGCGGTATGTGCGAACGGGTTTCGGGAAATTCATCGAATCACGCCCGCTTTAGCCACATTTATTACGCGCCTGCAAGCTGAACTTCAAATCGGCGCGGGCTTGGCGACAAGCCTGAGAACCATGGAATCTACGCGCCAAGCCTTTGATTGTCAATTGTTAGCGATGAATTCGATGTGCTCCTCATCCCTCCCGATAAGGGGGAAAAGGGAAAATCAGTGCACTTTCATTTCAACGCGCCGAAAACCTTCTTGAGCATGGCCGAACCGGTGCCGACGGGGTCCTTGCGGATGGCCTTTTCCTGCTCGGCGATCATCAGGAACAAACCGTCCATCGCCTTGTGCGTCACGTAGGTGTCAAGGTCGGCATCCTTCTTGTCGAGCAGGCCGAACTTGGCAGCCTGTCCGGCATATTGGTTGTACTGTCCGGCCAGATCGACCTTGGCGGTGGCTTTCTTGACGATAGGCAGGAATCTGGCAGCGATGTCGTTGGACGTCGTGCGCCGAAAATACTGCGTAGCGGCATCGTCGCCACCGGTGAGAATGCCGCGGGCGTCATCGAAACTCATGTTTCTGACCGCGTTCGTCAGGATCGGCTTGGCTTCGACAACGGCCATTTCGGCGGCACGGTTCATGGTCTCGATCAACTCGTCGGCTTGCTTCTTCATGCCGAAGGTGCGCATGGCCTTCTCGACGGCGCGGGCTGACTCGGGCAGCGGAATCCTGACGCGCTTGTCACCGAGAAATCCGTCCTTCTGGCCGAGTTGGCCGATGGCGACTTCGGCACCGCGGGTCAGAGCCTCCTTGAGTCCGGAGGAGGTATCGTTGTTCGTCAGGTCGCCGAGACCCGCTGCGGCAACTTGCGGAGCAAAGGATAAGGTGCAGAGGACGCACAGGATGCGCAGGAATCTTGATGCAAGGAAAGCGGTTCTCATGGTTTAACTCTCCGTCACGGTAGGCCGGTCAAGGCAAGTGGAACAGCTTGATTCTAGCTTGCCATGACGACAAGTTAAACGTGATCCGGGATGCCGGAAAAGCCGTCAGGGACGGGGTTGGTATGCAGAAACATGTTATTTTTCATGGAATTGGCGTAAAATTGCCGGCCTTTCAGCATTTCCGGAAATGACGGACTCTTCATGCAGTATCCAGATCCCTTTGACGTGATCGTGGTCGGCGGCGGCCATGCCGGTACCGAGGCGGCGCTGGCCAGCGCACGCATGGGCGCGAAAACACTGCTGCTCACGCACAACCTCGATACGCTCGGCGCGATGAGCTGCAATCCCTCGATCGGCGGCATCGGCAAGGGGCACCTGGTCAAGGAAGTGGATGCGCTCGACGGGGCGATGGCTGCCGCCACGGACGAGGCCGGCATCCAGTTCCGCATCCTCAACGCCAGCAAGGGGCCGGCGGTGCGCGCCACGCGCGCGCAGGCCGACCGCGTGCTGTACAAGCAGGCCATCCGTACCCGGCTGGAAAACCAGCCGAATCTGACGCTGTTCGCCCAGGCCTGCGACGACCTGATCGTCGAGGGTGAACGCATCGCCGGCGCTGTGACGCAGCACGGCATCCGTTTCGCCGCACGCGCGGTGGTGCTGACCGCCGGAACCTTCCTCAATGGCAAGATCCATGTCGGCCTGTCGCAGTCAACGGGCGGGCGCATGGGCGACATGCCTTCGGTTTCGCTGGCGGCGCGCCTGCGCGAGTTGCAGTTGCCGGCCGGCCGGCTGAAAACCGGTACGCCGCCGCGCCTCGACGGCAAAACGATCGACTTCTCGGTGATGACCGAGCAACACTCGGACGATCCGCTGCCGGTGTTTTCCTTTCTCGGCCGCGCCGCGCAGCATCCACGCCAGTTGCCGTGCTGGGTGACCAGTACCAACGAACGCACGCACGAGATCATCCGTGGCGGTCTCGACCGCTCGCCGATGTACACCGGGGTCATCGAAGGCGTCGGGCCGCGCTACTGCCCGTCGATCGAAGACAAGATCCATCGCTTTGCCTCCAAGAACAGTCACAACATCTTTCTCGAGCCGGAAGGGCTGACGACGCACGAGATCTATCCGAACGGCATCTCGACGAGCCTGCCGTTCGACGTGCAGCTGGCGCTGGTGCGCTCGATGAAGGGATTGGAGAACTGCCACATCCTGCGCCCCGGCTACGCCATCGAATACGACTATTTCGATCCGACCGGCCTGCATTCGTCGCTGGAGACGAAATCGATCCGCGGCCTGTTCTTCGCCGGCCAGATCAATGGCACGACGGGCTACGAGGAAGCTGCTGCGCAGGGGCTGCTGGCCGGCGCCAACGCCGCGCTGCAGGTGCAGGGCAAGGAGGCCTGGTCGCCGCGCCGCGACGAGGCTTACCTCGGTGTGCTGGTCGACGATCTGATCACGCGCGGCGTCTCCGAGCCCTACCGCATGTTCACCAGCCGCGCCGAATATCGCCTGAGCCTGCGCGAGGACAACGCCGACATGCGTCTGACCGAGATCGGGCGTCAGCTCGGGCTGGTGGGCGAAGCCCGTTGGGCGGCGTTCTGCGAGAAACGCGAAGCCATCGCCCGGGAGCAGGAACGGCTGCGTTCGACCTGGGTGCACCCGGACAAGGTGGATATGCATGCCGTGACGCAGGTGCTGGGCAAGGCGATCGAGCACGAATACTCGCTCCATGAACTGTTGCGCCGGCCCGATGTGAACTACGCCGGATTGATGTCCCTGCAGATCGGAGAGGCGCCAGGAAATGCGGGGATATCCGATCCGCTGGTCGTCGAGCAGATCGAAATCCAGGCCAAGTATCAGGGTTACATCGACCGGCAAGCCGAGGAAGTGGCGCGCAACCAGGCCAATGAGGAAACGCGGTTGCCGGAGGATTTGGATTACAGCCTGATTGGCGGGCTGTCCAACGAAATCCGCCAGAAATTGATCCGTCTTCGTCCGGAAACCGTCGGCCAGGCATCGCGTATCCAGGGAATGACACCGGCGGCCATCTCGATCCTGCTGGTTTATCTCAAGCGGAGCAGCCTGGAAGCGGCGCGCGGAATCGCATGAGCCAGGCCGCCCAACTGGAAGACGGACTGGCCGCCATGGACATGGCACTGCCTGCCGAGGTCAGGGAGAAGCTGCTCGCCTATGTGGCGTTGCTCTACAAGTGGAACAAGACGTACAGCCTGACCGCACTGCGCGAGCAGGACAAGGCGGTCAGCCACCATCTGCTCGATTCGCTGTCCATCCTGCCCTTCGTTCCAGCCGGCAACCTGCTTGACGTCGGTAGTGGCGGCGGCATGCCCGGAATTCCGCTGGCCATTGTCCGTCCGGAACAGCGCGTGACCCTGCTCGACAGCAATTCCAAGAAATCGGCGTTCCTGCAGCAGGCGGCAATCGAACTCGGATTGCAGAACATTTCCGTTCACGGCGGGCGCGTCGAACAGTATCATCCGCCGGTCGGCTTCTCCGCGATCACCTCGCGGGCTTTTGCCGAACTGGCCGATTTTGTCGGTCTGTCGCGGCATCTGCTGGCGCCGGAGGGGGTCTGGCTGGCCATGAAAGGTGTCTGGCCGCACGACGAGATTGCGCGCCTGCCGGCCGATGTCGGGGTTAAAGCCGTACATGCGCTGCCGGTACCGGGCGTCGATGGCGAACGGCACCTTGTCGTGATGCACCGGCGAGCAGCGGAGTAGACGGGAAAAGATTCAGGGGAGAATCGAGTGGCAAGAATACTGGCAGTGACCAACCAGAAGGGGGGCGTCGGCAAGACGACCACGGCCGTCAATCTGTCGGCCTGCCTGGCGACGCTCGGGCAGCGCGTGCTGATGATCGACCTTGATCCGCAAGGGAACGCCACGACCGGTTGCGGCGTCGTCAAGCGCGAGGCATTGCCGACGGTCTACCAGATCCTGATCGGACGCTCGACGCTGGAGGCGGCGCGCATCCGCACCGAATTCGGTTTCGATATCCTGCCGGCCAACCGAGAACTGGCTGGCGCCGAAGTGGAATTGATCGAAATGAACGGGCGCGAATTCCGCCTGCGTGACGCACTGGCCCCGGTGCTTGGCGAATACGATTTCATCCTGATGGATTGCCCGCCGGCACTCAACATGCTGACGGTCAACGGGTTGGTTGCGGCGCAGGCCGTGATGATTCCGATGCAATGCGAGTACTACGCGCTGGAAGGATTGACCGATCTGGTGGCGACGCTCAAGAAGGTGCGCGCCAATCTCAATCCGAAACTGGAAATCGAAGGGCTGCTGCGCACCTTGTTCGATCCGCGCTCGACACTGACGCAGCAGGTTTCGGGAGAACTGATCGATC
Organism: uncultured Propionivibrio sp.; assembly: GCA_964563685.1. Classification (GTDB taxonomy): domain Bacteria; phylum Pseudomonadota; class Gammaproteobacteria; order Burkholderiales; family Rhodocyclaceae; genus Propionivibrio. Next base: position 23,239 of record CAZLXL010000003.1, on the reverse strand, counting down.
ATTTCGGCAGCAAGGTCTATCGCACGATCATTCCGCGCAATGTCAGGCTGGCCGAAGCACCGTCCTACGGCAAGCCGGTGATTGCCTTCGACAGACTGTCAAAGGGCGCACAAGCCTATGGAGCGCTGGCTCAGGAACTGCTGGAACGGCGCGACGCGGCGAACCGTTCCGTTGCCGGCGAACAAAACGCAGAACAAGGAGCACAGGCATGAAATTGAAGGGACTGGGCCGGGGCCTCGACGCATTGCTGGCCGGTAATGAATCGCCGGGCCGGGAGCAGCAGCGAACATTGCCGGTAGGCAGCCTGCAGCCTGGCAAATATCAGCCGCGGACGCGCATGGACAGTGCTTCGCTCGAGGAACTGGCGGCCTCGATCCGCGCCCAGGGATTGATGCAGCCGATTCTTGTGCGCCCCCTGGCGGGCGAGGAACGTTACGAGATTGTGGCCGGCGAGCGCCGCTGGCGGGCGGCGCAAATGGCCGGCATGAACGAAGTGCCGACACTGATTCGCGAGATTCCGGACGAAGCGGCGCTGGCCATGGCGCTGATCGAGAACATCCAGCGCGAAAACCTGAACCCGCTGGAAGAGGCGCAGGGCCTGCAACGCCTGATCGACGAATTTTCCATGACGCATCAGCAGGCCGCCGATGCCGTGGGCCGCTCGCGTCCGGCGGCATCCAACCTGTTGCGCCTTCTGCAGCTGGTTCCTCCGGTTCAGGAGCTGCTGATGGCCGGAGAGATCGACATGGGCCATGCGCGCGCCCTGCTCCCGCTTTCGGGTTCATTGCAGATCCAGCTGGCCCAACGCGTGGTGCAGAAGGGGCTGTCCGTGCGCGAAACCGAACGGCTTGCGCAAAATTCGTTGAAACTTCCTAAAAAAAATGAAGTCAAAGCGCCCGATCGTGATGTCCTGCGCCTCCAGGAGGAGCTTGCCGACATGCTCGGTGCGCAGGTCGAAATACGGACCAACAAGAAAGGTGCGGGCAGGATTCAGATCCAGTTTGGCGATCTCGACCAGCTGGACGGGATTCTGCAACGGATACGTTAGGGAGACTCGGGGAGATTGAGTGCAGCGAAAATTCCCTTGATGGCAAGGCACGTGAAGAGTTGCTTTAGGTGGGTTGCCGTGCAATCATTGGAATCGGGAATCGGTGGCGACGATTGCTTGTGGCATTCATTCTCTTGACACGAAAATGTTCAGGGTGATCCTTCTGCAAGCGGCGGCGACGCTGGTCGCAATGCTGGCGGGCGTTCTTCTGGCCGGAGTGCGCGGGGGGATTTCCGCAGTACTGGGAGGCTTGGCCTGTATGCTTCCCAATCTGTTGTTTGCCCTGCGCCTGAAATCCGTGTCCGGCCGCCGTGGCGCAACTTTCATGGCCAATTTTTTACTTGGCGAATTGGTCAAGCTGGCAGTAACCGTTGGTTTGCTGTTTGTGATTGCGAGAGAATATGCCGATTTGCACTGGCCTTCCTTGCTGATCGGACTGGTGCTTGCCACGCAGGCATTGTTTTTGGCTTTCTGGAAAAAGAACTGAACATGTCGACAGGTCATGAAGCAGCTGCAAAAGCCCCAAATGCGGGTGAATACGTCCTTCACCACCTTGGCAACCTGAATTCCGCGGGGCATCCGCAAACCGAAATCGTCGATTTCTCGATCATCAACTACGACACTATTTTCTTTTCGGTTGTTCTCGGGATGCTCGGCCTGTTCCTGCTCTGGAGCGTGGCGCGCAAGGCGACTTCCGGCGTGCCGGGTCGCGCTCAGGCGGCGCTTGAAATCCTCATCGAAATGGTGGGCAATCAGGCCAAGGCCATCGTGCACAACGAGCAGTCGCGCAAATTCGTTGCACCGCTGGCACTGACGGTTTTTGTCTGGGTCTTCCTGATGAATTCCATGGATTTCCTGCCGGTCGACCTGTTACCGGCGCTGTGGCAATACCTCACGGGCAACCCGCATGCCTATCTGCGGGTAGTTCCCACGGCCGATCTGAACGGAACCCTCGGTCTGTCGGTGGGCGTGTTGCTGCTCTGCATCTGGTACAGCATCAAGATCAAGGGACTTGGCGGCTGGGTGCACGAGTTGTTCACCGCGCCGTTCGGCAACCACCCTTTGCTCTACCTTCCGAATTTCGCAATACAAATGATCGAGTTCATGGCCAAGACGGTTTCGCACGGCATGCGGCTGTGGGGAAACATGTATGCCGGCGAGCTGCTGTTCCTGCTGATCGCCCTGATGGGCATGTCCTTCCCGTCGATGTCGCTGTTCGGCGGGTCGCTGCTGTGGCTGGGGCATCTCATTACTGGAACGCTGTGGGCGCTCTTCCATATCTTTATTGTGGTGTTGCAGGCGTTCATCTTCATGATGCTGACGCTGGTGTATATCGGTCAGGCTCACGAGAGCCATTAACCGGGTGCGGGAAGTTTTTTTGATCAACAACTTTGCTGGTAAATCAATCTGAAGGAGTAGTCATGGAACAAGTATTCGGGAATGTCGCCCTTGCCTGTGGTCTGATCATTGCGCTCGGCGCCATCGGGGCCTGTATCGGGATCAGCCTGATGGGCGGCAAGTATCTTGAGGCTTCCGCACGTCAGCCGGAGCTGATGAACGAACTGCAGGTCAAGATGTTCATCCTGGCCGGTCTGATCGACGCGGCGTTCATCATCGGCACCGGTATCGCCGTGTGGTTCGCCATCTCGACATTCCTCAAGTAATGCTTTCTTGACGAATACCTTGTCTACCCTATCCATTCCACGGAAAGGTCTCTGACGTGTATCTGAATGCTACGCTACTGGCACAGGTCACTGTGTTCATCATCCTGGCGCTGTTCACGATGAAGTACGTGTGGCCGCCAATTGTGAAGGCGCTCGACGAACGGGCGGCGAAAATCTCCGAAGGGCTGGCTTCAGCCGAGCGCGGGCGGCAAAGCCTTGATCTGGCCGCCAAGCGCTCCACCGAAACCCTGCGCGAGGGCAAGGAAAAGGCGGCCGAGATCATCGCTCAGGCGGAAAAACGCGCCGAGCAGATCATCGAGGATGCCAAGGAACAAGCCCGCATCGAGGCCGACAAGATCGTTGCCGGAGCAAAAGCCGACATCGATCAGGAAGCGGCGCGAGTCAAGGAATCGCTGCGCGGACGCGTCGCCGAACTGGCCGTCGCCGGTGCCGAGAAGATCCTCCGGCGCGAAGTGGACGCCAAGGCGCATGCCGACATGCTGGCCTCGATCGAACAGGACTTGTAAACCTCATGGCTGAATCCGTCACCATCGCCCGGCCCTATGCCCAGGCGATTTTCCGTCTGGCGCGCGAGACCCGCTCCCTGCCGGCCTGGTCGGATCGTCTGCAGCGGCTCGCCGCAATTGCCCGCGATCCCGAAATGGCCAGGGTTATCGGCAATCCGAAATTTTCAGCCGCCCAGGTGGCCGGCTTGTTCAAGTCGCTTTCGGGCGAACCGGATCACCGTGAGTTGGCATCCTTTGTCGAGCTGCTTGCCGAAAACGAGCGTTTCGACGTGCTGACGCAGATCCAGGAAATATTCGAACAGCTCAAGAGCGAGGATGAAGGGGTCAAGGATGCGCTGATCACCAGCGCGTTTGCGCTTGATGCGGCTCAACTGGACAACCTGGTGCGCCGGCTTGAGGCACATTTCGGCAGCAAATTGCAACCTCAAGTCGAGATTGATCCGGCGCTGATCGGCGGGGTCCGGGTCGCGGTTGGAGACCAGATCCTTGACCTGTCCGTGCGCAACAAGCTTGATGCAATGGCCGCGGCGCTTAAGAACTGAACCTAGGAGAAATAAATGCAGTTGAATCCTTCCGAGATCAGCGAACTGATCAAGAACAAGATTCAGAGTCTGGACGTTGGCGCCGAAACGCGCACGCAAGGGACCGTGGTTACCGTGACCGACGGGATTTGCCGCATTCACGGACTGGCCGACGTCATGCAGGGCGAAATGCTCGAATTCCCGGGCGGTTCCTTCGGCATGGCGCTCAACCTTGAGCGCGATTCGGTCGGCGCTGTTGTTCTCGGCGAGTACGAGCACATTACCGAAGGTGACCCGGTCAAGGCGACCGGACGGATTCTCGAAGTGCCGGTCGGACCGGAACTGCTTGGCCGCGTGGTCAATTCGCTGGGTCAGCCGATCGACGGCAAAGGGTCAGTCAATGCCAAGCTGACGGACAAGATCGAAAAGGTCGCCCCGGGCGTGATCTGGCGCAAATCGGTGTCGCAGCCGGTACAGACCGGCCTGAAATCCATCGACTCGATGGTCCCGATCGGGCGCGGCCAGCGCGAACTGATCATCGGCGACCGCCAGACCGGCAAGACGGCGGTGGCGGTTGATACGATCATCAACCAGAAGGGTAAGGATCTGATCTGTATCTACGTGGCCATCGGGCAGAAAGCCTCGACCGTGGCCAACGTCGTGCGCCGGCTCGAAGAGCATGGCGCCATGGAATACACGATCATCGTCGCCGCCACGGCGGCCGAATCGGCCGCGCTGCAGTACATCGCACCCTATGCCGGCTGCACGATGGGCGAATACTTCCGCGACCGCGGACAGGATGCCCTGATCATCTACGACGATCTGACCAAGCAGGCCTGGGCGTATCGCCAAGTGTCGCTGCTGCTGCGTCGCCCACCGGGGCGTGAAGCTTATCCCGGCGACGTGTTCTACCTGCACTCCCGTCTGCTCGAACGCGCAGCGCGCGTGAACGAAGAGTATGTCGAGCGCTTCACCAACGGGGAGATCAAGGGCAAGACCGGTTCGCTGACCGCGTTGCCGGTGATCGAAACCCAAGCTGGCGACGTGTCCGCGTTCGTGCCGACCAACGTCATTTCGATTACCGACGGTCAGATCTTCCTGGACACCGACCTGTTCAACTCCGGGGTGCGTCCCGCCATCGACGCCGGTATTTCGGTTTCCCGGGTCGGTGGTGCCGCACAGACCAAAGTCATCAAGAAACTGGGGGGCGGTGTGCGTCTGGCGCTGGCCCAGTTCCGCGAACTGGCAGCATTTGCCCAGTTCGCCTCGGATCTGGACGAAGCCACGCGCAAACAGCTCGATCGCGGCCGTCTGGTCACCGAACTGATGAAGCAGCCGCAATATTCACCGATGACCGTGGCCGAAATGGCCATTACGCTGCACGCGGTTAACAAGGGATATTTCGACGGCATCGAGGTCAGGAAGGCGCTGGAGATCGAACGCCAGATGCATGTTTTCATAAAACAGAAATTCGCGGCCCTGGTCGACAAGATCGAGGCTTCCAAGGATCTTGATGCCGATGCCGAACAGGCGCTTTCCAAGGCGATCGAGGAGTTCAAGGCCACGCTGGCCTGATCGTCGGGGAGAGGATTGCCATGGCAAGCGGCAAGGAGATTCGTAACAAGATCAAGAGCGTCGAAAGCACGCGCAAGATCACCAAGGCGATGGAGATGGTCGCCGCATCGAAAATGCGCAAGGCGCAGGACCGGATGCGCGCGGCCCGGCCCTATGGCGAGAAAATCCGGCGCGTGGCCGGCAACCTGTCGCATGCGTTGACCGATTACAGCCATCCGTTCCTTGAAAAACGCGAGGACATCAAGGCCGTTGGCCTGATTTCGGTGACCTCCGACAAGGGATTGTGCGGCGGGCTGAATACCAATGTGCTGCGTCTGGCGCTGAGCCGGATGAAGGAATGGGACGCCCAGGGCAAGAAGCTGAAAGTCACCGCCATCGGCAACAAAGGCTTCGGTTTCATGATGCGTGCCGGGGCGGACATCGTTTCGCATGTCGTCGGCCTGGGCGACACTCCACACATGGAAAAGCTGATCGGGCCGGTCAAGGTGCAGCTCGATGCCTACATGAACGGCGAGATCGATGTCCTGTACATCGCCTACACCCGTTTCATCAACACCATGAAACAGGAGCCGGTCATCGAGCAGTTGCTGCCGCTGTCCGGCGAACTGGTGGGCAGCAATACGCACAGCCGCTGGGATTACATCTACGAACCGGACACCAAGACCGTCATCGACGATCTGCTGGTGCGTTATGTCGAAGTCGTGCTGTACCAGGCAGTAGCCGAGAACATGGCGTCCGAGCAGAGTGCCCGCATGGTGGCCATGAAATCCGCCTCGGACAACGCCAAGAATGTGATCGGCGAACTCCGGCTGGCCTACAACAAGGCGCGCCAGGCGGCGATCACCACCGAGCTTTCGGAAATTGTCAGCGGCGCAGCGGCTGTCTGACCACGCGAACCAAGTAAATTGATTGAGGATACGACGATGAGTCAAGGAAACATTGTTCAGTGCATCGGGGCCGTGGTGGATATCCAGTTTCCGCGCGATGCGATGCCGAAGGTCTACGACGCGTTGCTGCTCGACAAGTCCGAGGAGCATGGCGGCTGCGAAGCCGATCTGACGTTCGAGGTGCAGCAACAATTGGGCGATGGCGTCGTGCGCACGATTGCCATGGGCTCGTCCGACGGCCTGCGCCGCGGCATGAAGGTAAACAACTCGCGCGCGCCGATCTCCGTGCCGGTGGGCGATGCGACTATCGGCCGCATCATGAACGTACTAGGCCGCCCGATCGACGAGGCCGGTCCCATTGCAACCGAAGAACGTCGCTCGATCCACCAGCCCGCGCCGAAGTTCGATGAATTGTCGCCATCGGTGGAACTGCTCGAAACCGGGATCAAGGTCATCGACCTGATCTGTCCGTTTGCCAAGGGCGGCAAGGTCGGCCTGTTCGGCGGCGCCGGTGTCGGCAAGACGGTCAATATGATGGAATTGATCAACAACATCGCCAAGCAGCACTCCGGCCTGTCGGTGTTCGCCGGGGTCGGCGAGCGTACTCGCGAGGGCAACGACTTCTACCACGAGATGAAGGATTCCAACGTTCTCGACAAAGTGGCGATGGTGTTCGGCCAGATGAACGAGCCGCCGGGCAACCGCCTGCGTGTGGCGCTGACCGGGCTGACCATGGCCGAGCGTTTCCGTGACGAGGGTCGCGACATCCTGTTCTTCGTCGACAACATCTACCGCTACACGCTGGCCGGGACCGAAGTCTCTGCCCTGCTCGGCCGCATGCCGTCCGCCGTCGGTTACCAGCCGACGCTGGCCGAAGAAATGGGGCGTCTGCAGGAACGTATCACATCAACCAAAGTCGGCTCGATCACTTCGATCCAGGCGGTGTATGTGCCGGCCGATGACCTGACCGACCCATCGCCCGCAACCACCTTCCTGCACCTCGATTCGACTGTCGTGCTGTCGCGCGACATCGCTTCACTGGGTATCTACCCGGCCGTCGATCCGCTGGATTCGACCTCGCGCCAGTTGGATCCGCAGGTTGTCGGCGAAGAGCACTACAAGGTGGCGCGTGCGGTGCAGATGACCTTGCAGAAGTACAAGGAACTGCGCGACATCATCGCCATCCTGGGCATGGACGAACTCTCTCCGGAAGACAAGCTGACCGTCTATCGCGCGCGCAAGATCCAGCGTTTCCTGTCGCAGCCGTTCCACGTTGCCGAAGTGTTTACCGGCTCGCCGGGTAAATATGTTCCGCTCAAGGAAACGATCAAGGGCTTCAAGATGATCGTTGATGGCGAATGCGACAGCATTCCCGAGCAGGCTTTCTACATGGTTGGCAGCATCGAGGAAGCCTTCGAGAAAGCCAAGACCCTCTAAAGTCACGGGAAGCTACCATGCCACTCAGAGTACATGTCGATGTCGTCAGCGCGGAGGAGCAAATCTTCTCCGGCGAAGCGGAATTTGCCGTTTTCCCGGGCGAAGCGGGCGAGCTCGGAATCTATCCCCGCCATACCCCGCTGTTGACGCGCGTCAGGCCGGGCGCCGTGCGCCTCAAGATTCCGGATCGCGACGAATTCGAGCTGGTTTACGTCTCCGGCGGCATCCTCGAAGTCCAACCGACGCTGATTACCCTGCTTGCCGATACGGCCATCCGCGCCAAGGATCTGGACGAAGCCGAGGCGATCAAGGCCCGGCAGCGGGCGGAAGAAGCCTTGCGCAATCGATCGGGGGGTGTGAGCTACGCCAGTGCGGAGGCCGAGCTGGCGCAGGCCATTGCCCAATTGCAGACAATCAAGAAAGGGCGTAAGTCTCATTGATTTTTCCGTTTTGTGCTGCTGTATTTACACAATAAAAAAGCAGGCTGCGAGCCTGCTTTTTTATTGTTCCGCTTGCTTGCTTAATCGAGCGCGGCAATGCGTTTCTCCAGACTCGCAAGCTGATCCTGCAGCCTGCCCACCTCGTTGCAGAACTCCGAAATATCCTGTTGCCGGGCAATCGCCGGTTTTTCCTCGGTAAAGTATTCGACCAGATTGCGTGCCAGACTCCATGCCTGTTTGTGCTGCCATTCAAGGATTTGCAGGCCGGTCCGGACCAGACGGTGAGCCGCGATGTCGCCGAGCAGCGGCGCCAGATCGCTCTCCACATCCCAGCGCAGGTTGCGGAAAACAAAGCCCAGGCAATCGGCCAGATCGGCAGAACCGCTGATCCGGGCCGACGCAAGCAATGAGGAGCGGTCGGTCCGGCCCGACAGCAAACGCAAGGGAATATCGGCAGGCAATGAGAGGATAACAGCGGGCATTCCGCCCTCGCTGTCGTGTTGCTGCCTGCGAAAAAAACCGTCAGGCGTAATGTTCAATGCCAGGGCCATGCTTCCCGTTTCAAGGCGAAGCGTCTGGCCCGAAAAAGCCTTGAGATGGTTGCTCGCCCATTCCTCGCCGGACAGAACATGATTCAGTCCGGCAATGGCCATATCAGCCAGCATCCAGGATCACCCTTCAATCAGTTGATTTGCTGGACACCCGCGATGACCCAGCCCTTGTTTCCGTCGACCGGCTTGCTCAGGTGCCAGATTTCGTCGAATGGAACCGCTGCGGAGCCTTCGCTTTCGCGGATCATGCCGTTGAAGCGTACGCTGGCGATGTGCCGCTGTTCCTCGGTAACTACCTCCAGCAACTCGGCGTTCAGCGTCACCACATCGGTTTGCTGAGTGGTCGCACCGCGCTCGTCCAGTTGCATCTTGATCTCGGCGAAAACCTCGGGCGTGACGAATTCGCGGATGTCGTCGAGATTTCCGGTATCGTTGGCTGCCTGCAAACGGATGAAATTGAGCTTGGCGATGCGCAGGAAGGCGGCGCTGTCGAATCCCGCCGGAACCGTTCCTGTCGCCGATCCATTACCTGATTCTGCCGGTTCGAAGGAAGGCGCAGGCGATGCTTGCGCGGAACGGCCCAGGCCGGCGTACTGCATCGGTTCGTGCACCGGTGCCTGGCGCCGGGTCAGGAATTTGAAGAGCAGGACCACGCCCATGGCCAGCAGGGCCATCATCAGCAGGTTGGCGAATTCGCCGCCCAGTCCGAAATGCGACAGCAACGAGGCGATGCCCAGTCCGGCTGCCAGTCCGGCGATCGGGCCAAGCCAGCTGCGCTTCGGTGCCGGCGTTGGCGCGGCTGTCGGGGACGTTGGTGTTGCCGGCGCCACTTGCCGGCTCGGCGCCGGACGCGGAGCCACCGACTGGCGCTGCATGCCGAACGAACTTCCGCCCCCCAGGCGCCTGGCTTCCGCCTCGCCGCTGCTCAGGCCGACGGCGACAACAGCCACCAAAACTGCAAAAAATACGTTCATCAGCTTGCGCATTTGCAACTCCTCAGAATTTGAAACCGCGGTGCAGGGCGACGACGCCCAGCGTCAGGTTGAAGTATTCGACTTTCTCGAATCCGGCCTGTTCCATCATGCCCTTCAGCGTTTCCTGGTCCGGATGCATGCGGATCGATTCGGCGAGATAACGGTAGCTGGCCTCGTCCTTGGTGACGATCTCGCCGATGCGCGGAATGACCTTGAACGAATAGAAATCGTAAAGCGGAGCCAGTGGTTTCCAGACCTGCGAGAATTCCAGCACCAGCAGGCGGCCGCCCGGACGCAGCACGCGGCACATTTCGGCCAGGGCGCGATCCTTGTGGGTCATGTTGCGCAGGCCGAAGGCGACGGTGACGCAATCGAAATAATCGTCGGGAAACGGCAGCTTTTCGGCGTCGCACTGCGTAACCGGCAGCAGGAAGCCCTTGTCCGCCAGACGGTCGCGCCCGTGGGTCAGCATCGCGTTGTTGATGTCGGTCAGCCAGACCTGGCCGCTCTTGCCGACCCGACGCGAAAAGGCCAGCGACAGGTCGCCGGTGCCGCCGGCCACGTCGAGCACGCGCGAACCCTCGCGCACGCCACTGCGGTCGATGGTGAACGCTTTCCAAAGACGATGCAGCCCGCCGGACATGAGATCATTCATCATGTCGTAACGTTGCGCGACGGAGTCGAAAACACCCGCTACACGGCGGGCTTTTTCCGCTTCCGCGACTTTCTCGAAGCCAAAATGGGTCTGGTTCTGCGTATTCATCGTATTTCCTAGATGGAGCTGCGCGTCAGGAACTCAACGCTTGATGCCGCACGAGGTCGGTACAGACTCAGGAGCTGCAGGGCATTCCGCCGGATCGCGGCTGGCGCCAGCTTCCTTGAGTTGGTCGAGATAAGCCTGCCAGAGTTCATCACGGTGGCTGCCCAAGCCGTGCAGGATGTCCCACGAGAACAGGCCGCTCTCATGACCGTCGGAGAATATGGGACGGATGGCGTAGTTTCCGACCGGTTCGATGCGCACGATTTCCACGTCACGCTTGCCAATTTGCAGTTTTTCCTGGCCGATGCCGTGTCCGCGTACTTCGGCCGACGGCGAGAAGACGCGCAGGAATTCATGAGTCAGTTCGAAACAATCCCCGTTGTCGAAGCTGATTTCAAGCAGGCGCGATTTCTGGTGCAGCTTGATTTCGGTCGGGGTCGGAGTGTCGGGACGCAGGCCGGCCATGATGGCTTCCGTGAGAAATTGGAGGCGCTATCATATCGCAAAGTCAGCCTGCTCACCGTGGGGCTCCTGTCACGGGTTGTCACCGCTGGCTTTTGTCATCAAACTGTAACCCTGCGTTAATAAAGTGGGAGTGTGAAATTTCCGGGAATATTCCAGCAATGCCTGCCACCATTCTTGTCGTTGAAGATGAACCCGCGATCCAGGAATTGATATCCGCTGCCCTGCAGCATGCCGGTCACCGCGTGTTGCGCGCCTATTCCGCCGAGGAGGCGGTTCCGCTGGTCAACGAAACCTTGCCGGACGTGGTATTGCTCGACTGGATGCTGCCCGGGTTGAGCGGCATCCAGTTCGCGCGCCGCTTGCGCGGTGAAGAGCGGACGCGGGAGCTGCCGGTCATCATGTTGACCGCACGCGGCGAGGAACAGGACAAGGTGGCGGGACTCGATGCCGGAGCGGACGACTATCTGACCAAACCCTTTTCCCCACGCGAGCTGGTGGCACGCATCAAGGCCGTATTGCGCCGCCGGGCGCCGCAAATGACCGAGGATTGCGTCGAAGTCGACGGGTTGCGCATCGATCCGGTAACGCACCGGGTGATCGGCAATGGGCAACCGCTCGATCTTGGGCCGACCGAATTCCGTTTGCTGCACTTCTTCATGACCCACCAGGAGCGCGTATTCAACCGGGCCATGCTGCTCGATCAGGTATGGGGGGATCACGTCTTCGTCGAGGAACGAACGGTTGATGTGCATATCCGCCGCCTGCGCGCCGTCCTCGAAGCGACCGGGCATGACCGTCTGATCCAGACTGTACGCGGCAGCGGCTACCGCTTCTCGGCCCTGCCGGGCTGAAGGCGAATTTTCATTCAAGGGGCGGAATGAGCGAACTCTGGGGCCGGACGGGCTGGCTGCTTCTGGCCATTCTCTGCCTGGTATTCCTGCCGGTGAAGCTGGCCTTTGGGCTGGTCTGGGCCCTGACGGCCGTGATTGTCTGCCTCCTGCTTCTGCTGTCCTGGCATTTGTATCATCTCGGCCAGCTGGTTGATTGGCAGGAGGGACCGCTCGACAATCCGCTTCCCCGCGGACGCGGCCTCTGGGAAATCGCCTTTGCCGGGTTGCATCGGCGGGTCCGGGTTCGTCTCGGCCAGCAACAATCGCTCTCGCAGACCCTTGACCGCTTCATGCGTGCCTTTCAGGCCCTGCCGGATGGGGTGATTGCCTTTGACCGCCATCAGCACATCGACTGGATCAATGAACGGGCCGAGGCGCATTTCGCGTTGTCCGCCGAAACGGACCGTGGTCAAGCCTTGACCAATCTGATCCGTCACCCCGATTTCGTCGCTTACCTGGAGCATGGAAAATTCGATGAGCCGCTGATTTATCGCGGCGGCCGGGTCGAGGGGCTGGTCCTCATGCTGCAGGTCATCCCTTATGGCAACGATCACAGTCTGTTGGTGTCGCGCGACATCAGCCAGATTGAACGCATGGAAAACATGCGCCGCGACTTCATTGCCAACGTCTCCCACGAACTGAAAACACCGCTGACGGTCGTGGCCGGGTTTTCCGAAATGCTGGTGGACAACTACGAAGCCTACGGCGATGCGGAAATCAAGCATTACCTGACGCTTATCTGCGAACAGAATGCCCGCATGCAGCGGCTGATTGAGGATCTTTTGACCCTGTCCTCGCTCGAGTCGGGCGGCACGGCGATCAATGAAGAACGGGTCGAGGTGGCGCCGTTGCTGCAGAGTCTGCTGGCCGAAGCCGAAGCCTTGTCCGGAGGAAAACATCATTTCTCCCTGAGCATCGAGACGCCTTCGGTCCTGGGCGGTTGTGCCGGCGAGCTGCGCAGCGCCTTCGGCAACCTGGTGGGCAACGCGGTGCGCTATACCCCGCCCGGAGGCAGGATCGACCTGGCTTGGCGCGTACATCAAGGAGGAGGCGAGTTCAGCGTGACCGATACCGGCATCGGAATCGCCGCAAAGCACCTGCCGCGACTGACCGAACGATTTTATCGGGTCGATCGCAGCCGGTCACGCGAGACCGGGGGAACCGGACTGGGACTGGCCATTGTCAAACACGTTCTGACAAGGCATCAGGCGACGCTGGACATCGAAAGCGAACCCGGCAAAGGCAGCCGGTTTACGGTGCGTTTTTCCAAGGCCAGCCTGCTGGCCTGAACTTTTGCCAGGTCAGAATAATCTGATACAGATCAAGCGAGTGCGTTGACGGGAGCTTCAGGGTCAAGGATACTTGACGGTTCGTTTGGCTCGAGCGGGGTCGTGATTGTCCCTGAACGCGAAGATACCAGGCAAAATTTTTCCCCCGGAGCATCATGATGACCAAGAAAATTCTTTTCCAAGACACCAGTTTCCGCGATGGATTCCAGTCCGTCTTCGGTGCGCGCGCGTTGACCAAGGATTTTATTCCCGCTGTTGAGGCCGCCGTGGCTGCCGGCATTACGCATTTCGAGGCGGGCGGTGGTGCCCGCTTCCAGGCGCCCTTCCTTTATTGCGGCGAGTCCGCCTTCGACATGATGGACGCATTCCGCCAGGCGGTCGGCCCGGATATCCGTCTGCAGACCCTGGCGCGCGGTATCAGCGTGGTGGCTCTGGAACAGCAGCCGGCGGACATGATCGACCTGCACGCCAGGATGTTCAAGAAGCATGGCATGACGCGCATCCGCAACTTCGACGCGCTCAACGACGTAAATAATCTGATCTATTCGGGCCAGTGCATTGTCAATGCCGGCCTTGAACACGAAGTGGTCGTAACCCTCATGGAACTGCCACCCGGTTGCACCGGTGCGCACGATCCCGAGTTCTATATCAAGACGCTGCGTGAAATTCTCGATTCCGGCGTTCCCTATTCCAGCGTGTGTTTCAAGGATGCCTCGGGAACGGCCAATCCGCGCAAGGTGTATGAAACGATCAAGCAGGCGCGCAAACTGCTCGGCGACAAGGTCGAACTGCGCATTCATACCCATGAAACCTGCGGTACGGGCATTGCCCAGTACATGGCGGCGATCGAGGCCGGATGCGATGGCGTCTGCCTTGGCCGTGCCCCGCTCAGTGGCGGTACCGCCCAGCCGGATCTGTTCTCGCTCTGGCACGCCCTCAAGGGGACGGAATACACCCTCGATATCAATGTCGAAAAGATCATGGAGGCCAACGAGATCACCAAAGAGTGCCTCAGTGAATACGAGTTTCCGCCGGAGGCGCTGGCCATCGATTCCGGAGTGATCTTCAGCCCGATGCCGGGCGGCGCGCTGACCGCCAACACCTTGATGATGCGCGAAGCCAAGACCTTCCACCGTTATCCGGAAGTGATCAAGGCCATGTCCGAGTGCGTGGCGCGCGGTGGTTTCGGCACTTCGGTGACCCCCGTGTCGCAGTTCTATTTCCAGCAGGCCTATGCCAACGTGATGATAGGTCCGTGGAAAAAGATCACCGAAGGTTACGGCAACATGGTGCTCGGCTATTACGGAAAGACACCGGTTGAGCCCGATCCCGAAATCGTCAGGATCGCTTCCGAGCAGATGAAGAAGCCGGTCTTCACCGGCGATCCGATCGAGGTTCTCGAACCGGGAATTCCCAAGGCGAAGAAACTGCTCGAAGAAAACGGCCTGCTGGTTACCGACGAAAACATCTTCATCGTTGGGGCGTTTGCCACCAAGGGCGGTAACAAGGGACTCGAATTCCTCAAGGGGAATTTCAAGATTGCCTTGCCGAAGAAGTCTGAAAAACCGGTTGCCGCGGCACCGGCAACAGCGCCGGTCCCCCAGCAGGCTCCCGCTCCGGCGGCTGCTCCGCAGGCGCCTGCCACCGGCGGGGTCTTCGCCTCACTTGCCCCGCTGGCGACAGGTCAGGCCAGAACCTACAACGTGAGCATCGGCGGTACAAACTACACGCTGCAGGTCGAGTCCGTGTAATAACTGCCGGGAGAGCAAATCTCCCCATGCGGCATACGAAGGGCGATATGCATCCGCAATCGCCCTTCGCGTTTTACGGGTTAACAAATATCGAAACTGACGCGTTCGAAATCCGGCCCGAGATCCAGCACATGCTTCATTCGGGCACGCCAGATGCCGTTGCTGAATATCTCGACCTCCCGGCCGGCACGGAACCAGCCTGACGGAAGTACCAGCGATTGTTCCGCGCCAACCGCATTCACGGCGGGTAACAGGAAACAGGGTTGATATTTTTCGCTGGGTTCTCCACTCTCGTCCACCAGACGCACCGCGATTCCGACCGGCAGTCCTGGAAGCGCCTTCACTCCGGCAATCAATCCTCCTTTGTTTTCCTGCATCAGCCAGGTGGACTGCGCCAGCAGGAAGCGTTCGCCATCATGCGGGCAGATCGCCAGCAGTTGCCCATGGACCATTTTTCGTCCATTGATACTGCGCACCAGGCGGAATCCGTTGGCCGACTGGTTGACCGCTTCCCAGGAATCCAGTGTGAAGGTCGTCGAAATTTTTTCCTGGTGTATCTGCAACGCATGTTGTGGATTTTCCTGGAAACGGAATGAAAACAGATTTTCGAAGTCGCGCCGGGAATAGATGCGAACGTTTTCGGGTTGTTCGAATTCCTTGCCGGCAACAAAATAGTACATTTCGTCGAAACCCGTACAAATGCGGCTGATGCCTGACGCGGCGTGACGACGGTATTTTCTGGCGGCGCGCACGTGCGACCATTGGCGCGAGAGATGTTCAAGCAGACGGATGCACTGGTGAGCGGTGCAGTCATCGCCCAGTGCGAGCTGAGAAGGCGGAATGCGCTGGCGCAATTGCTGACGAACGTGGCCGATCTGAATGGCCAGGCGCGAAGTATCCAGTCGGCGCAGCTGATCAGTGTTCAAGCATTCTGCGACGGGGCGCAAGGCGACGTCCTGGACCAGATCGATCACGAACGGAGGCAGGGTCTCTCCGGGAACGACGGAATGCAGGCTGACCAGCGGCGACCAGGCGGCAGCCCAGCGGCGCACCAGTACCTGTTCGCGCAGTGAGAGGGCATAGCTTCCGGCCATGTCGCAGAGAACAAAGCCGAGATAGGCCGCCGCACAATGCGTGCTGGTGGTATGCGGTTCGAGGACGTATGGAACGGCCAGCGTATCAACCTGCATTTCCTCGGCGCTTCCGTAGTAGCCGTGCAGATCGAGCCATAGCCCCCAGGGTACTTCCCTCCGGGCGCGCTGATATTCCAGAATGGCCATGCCAGTGAAATGAATGCAGCGGTGCAGCAGCGTGGCAAAGCGTTCGGACTGCACGGTTTCTGCGTCGGATGAACTGCTTTCGGCGCAGTGGGCGTAGGCCCGGGCGGTTTTCAGCCAGAGCAGGACAACCTGTCGAAAGAATCCTTCTTCAATTTCTCCGAGCGGCAGCGGCTTGTTCAAATAGCGCTTGGCCAATTCCTCGGCGGTGAAGCTGACGGGAAGCCGGGCCTGCTCGAGAATCTGGAAATAGGCCTGTAGTCTGGGGGGGGCGGCGAGCAGGCTGTCCAGAATGCGGTTGAGTTCAACGATGGCGAGTTGCGGATTGGCCAGGGGAATGCGCGCGATCATCTCGCTTCCGCTCTGAAAATCGGGGATCGAGAACAAAACCGGTGCTGACGAACTCATGCCAACCTCCCTGTGGATGGCTTTGCCGCATTCGCGTTCTTCGTGGCTCGGATAGCCGTCATTGCGTTTTCTCCTTGATGCGTTTTCCAAGCGTGGGAAGACAATCCTTCAGGTTCAAGGTTAAGGTCCGCGCCATGCGCATTCAAGGAAAAAAATCACGGAATGTTTGTGTTTTCAACGTTCCCGGGCTGCGGGAACGCGACAACACAGTCAGTCCAGGAATTACAACAGCACGCGCTCGATACCCCCGTTGTTAGCCTTCTGCACGTAATCGGCCATCCAGTTCTCGCCGAGCAAGTGTTTGGCCATTTCGACGACGATGTAGTCGGCCTGCGTGTCCGCATCGTTGTCGTAGCGTGACAGGCCCTGCAGACAGGACGGGCACGAGGTGAGGATTTTTACATCGCCGGCAAAACCGTCGGCGCGCAGATTGGCTGCGCCCTTCTCGATTTCTTCCTGCTTGCGGAAACGCACCTGGGTGGATACATCCGGGCGCGTCATCGCCAGCGTCCCGGATTCCCCGCAGCAACGGTCGGAAAGGTCGACGCGCTGCCCCATCAGGGCATTGGCCACCTTGATGCCCGACATCGTCTTCATCGGTGCGTGGCAGGGCTCATGGTACATGTAGCGTGTGCCTTGCACGCCCTCGAGCTTGACGCCCTTCTCCAGCAGGTATTCGTGGATGTCGAGTAACCGGCAGCCGGGGAAAATCTTCTCGAACTGGTACTTGAGCAGTTGATCCATGCACGTGCCGCAGGAAACGATCACCGTGTTGATGTCGAGGTAGTTCAGCGTGTTGGCCACGCGGTGGAAGAGCACGCGGTTGTCGGTGGTGATCTTCTGTCCCTGGTCCGATTCGCCGGCAGCGGTCTGCGGATAGCCGCAGCACAGGTAGCCGGGCGGCAGCACGGTCTGCGCGCCGATCTCGTAGAGCATCGCCTGGGTGGCCAGTCCAACCTGCGAGAACAGGCGTTCGGAGCCGCAGCCGGGGAAATAGAAGACGGCGTCGCCGCTATAGTCGGGCGCGTTGACCTTCTGCGGGTCGCGGATGACCGGCACGATCTTGTCGTCTTCGATATCGAGCAGCGCGCGCGAAGTTCGCTTGGGCAGGCCGCCGGGCATCGGCTTGTTCAGGAAGTGGATGACCTGGGTGCGCACCGAGGGCTTGCCGAGGGTGGACGGGGGCTGACGGGTCGTCCGCTGGATCAGGCCGAGTGTCTTGGCGATCTTGTGCGCCAGACGCTGGCCGCGATAGCCCCATTCGATCATGAACTTGCGCACGAGACGGATCGTGCCGGCCTCTTTCATGGTCAGGAAGGCCATGGCCGCAGCCTTGGCCGGGACGAATTTCTTCTTCCCCTGCTCGCGCAGGAAATTGCGCATGGCGATCGAAACATCGCCGAAATCGATGTCCACCGGGCAGGGGTTGAGGCATTTGTGGCACACCGTGCAGTGGTCGGCGACGTCGTTGAATTCGTCGAAATGCTTGAGCGAGATACCGCGCCGGGTCTGCTCCTCGTAGAGGAAAGCCTCGATCAGCAGCGAGGTGGCCAGGATCTTGTTACGCGGCGAATACAGCAGGTTGGCGCGCGGCACGTGCGTCGAGCAGACTGGTTTGCATTTGCCGCAGCGCAGGCAGTCCTTGATCGAGGTCGAGATGTTGCCGATCTCCGATTGTTCGAGGATCAGCGATTCGGCGCCAAGCAGCGAGAACGAAGGCGTGTAGGCTTTTTCCAGATCGCCGCCGGGCATCAGTTTGCCGCGGTTGAAGTGACCGTGCGGGTCGACCTTGGCCTTGTAGTCGCGGAAAGGCCGGATCTCCTCCTCGGTCAGGAATTCAAGTTTGGTGATGCCGATGCCGTGTTCGCCGGAGATGACCCCGTCCAGCGAACGCGCCAGGTGCATGATGCGCGCGACCGCCCGGTTGCCGTTCTGCAGCATGGCGTAGTCGTCCGAATTGACCGGAATGTTGGTGTGCACGTTGCCGTCTCCGGCGTGCATGTGCAGGGCGACGAAGACGCGGCTGCGCAGGGTTTCCTTGTGGATGGCGTCGATCCGTTCCAGCACTTTGCTGAAGGCGTTGCCGTCGAAAATGCGCGCCAGTTGCGGCCGCAACTCGTTCTTCCACGAAACGCGCACGGAATAATCCTGCAGGCGGTGGAAGAGCCTCGCCACGGTCGCCTTGTTGGTCAGTTCGCCTGCGGCGATGCCGAATTTGGCGAATTGCGCTTCCGCTTCCGCCAGCGGCAGGTCGAGGTGATCAAGCAGCCACTGCCAGCGGCGGCGGGCTGTTTCGACGGCTTCGAGGCCGGCCTGGCGGCAATCGCCGATGAGCACGTCACTGTCGAGGCTCGCGTCCGCGCTGCGCAACGGTAGGTTGCCCCGCAGGAAGGCCGCCAGGTTGTCGCACAGGGCCAGCTTGTTCTGGATCGACAGCTCGATGTTGATGCGCTCGATGCCGTCACAGTAGTCGCCCATGCGCGGCAGCGGGATGACCACGTCTTCGTTGAGCTTGAAGGCATTGGTGTGGCGCGAGATGGCAGCGGTGCGCGAACGGTCGAGCCAGAACTTCTTGCGCGTGTCGGCATCGACGGCGATGAAGCCTTCGGCCGAACGCAGGTTGCACATGCGCACGACTTCGGCTGCAGCGTTCATCACGGCTTTTTCGTCGTGGCCGACGATGTCGCCGATCAGCACCATTTTGGGACGACCGTGGCGTTTGGCCTTGGTCGCGTAGCCGACGGCCTTGACGTAGCGTTCGTCGAGGTGTTCGAGCCCGGCCAGCAGTACCCCGGCCTGATGCCCGGCTCCGCCCGGACTGAAATAATCAGTGATCTCGACGATGGCCGGCACGGCTTCGCGCACCTGGCCGAAGAATTCCAGGCAGACGGTGCGCGTGTGCGGCGGCATCTGGTGCAGCACCCAGCGCGCGGCGACGATCAGGCCATCGGTGCCTTCCTTCTGCACGCCGGGCAAGCCGGACAGGAACTTGTCGGTGACGTCCTTGCCGAGCCCCGTTTTGCGGAAGGTGGCGCCGCGGATTTCCAGCACTTCGGGCTGGCCCTGCGGCGTCTTGCCGTCCTTGGCAAAACGCTGGACCTCGAAGCGCGCGATGTCCTGTTCGTGAATCTTGCCAAAGTTGTGGTTGATGCGCGTCACTTCCATGAAGTAACCGTTGGCATCGACCATCTTCCACCAGGCCAGGTTGTCGAGCGCGGTGCCCCACAACACGGCCTTCTTGCCGCCGGCGTTCATGGCGATGTTGCCGCCGATGCACGAGGCGCTTGCTGACGTGGGATCGACGGCGAAGACGCGTCCGGCCGCGCTCGCCGCTTCGGAGACACGGTCGGTAACGACGCCCGCGCCGGTACGGATGGTGGCGTAGGGTCGGTCGCAGCCGGGCAGTACTATTTCCTCGACCGGACCGATGTCGATCAGTTTTTCGGTATTGATGACCACCGATTTCGGGGTCAGCGGCACCGCGCTACCGGTGTAGCCGGTACCACCCCCGCGCGGGATGATGGTCAGCCCGAGCTCGATGCAGCCGCGCACCAACGGCGCGATTTCTTCCTCGGTATCGGGATAGAGCACGACGAAGGGGTATTCGACGCGCCAGTCGGTGGCGTCGGTGACGTGCGAGACGCGGGCCAGACCGTCGAAAGCGATGTTGTCCTTGCGCGTATGGTGCTGCAGCGTTTTCAGTACGCGCTGGCGCAGGGAGGCGGTATCGTCGAAATGCCGGGCGAAGGCGTCGACGGCGGCATTGGCCGCCTGACACAGGTCGAGTACCTTGGTGTTGCCCTGCCGGCGCTTGTCGATCTCGCGCAAGCGGTGACGGAGCGCCTCGATCAACGCGTCGCGGCGTTGCCGGTTGGCCAGCAGGTCATCTTCCAGATAGGGGTTGCGCTGCACGACCCAGATGTCGCCGAGTACCTCGTAGAGCATCCGCGCCGAGCGGCCGGTAATGCGCTGGCTGCGCAGTTCGTCAAGAATGGCCCAGTTCTCCGCGCCGAGCAGACGGATGACGATTTCCCGGTCGGAGAAGGAGGTGTAGTTGTAGGGGATTTCCCGCAGGCGTGCAGTCATGATGGAACGAGTGCGCGTTTCAAAAGCGAATTTTAGCCCAGAAGGGCGCCAGTCACACGATTATCGGGAGCGAAACAGGCTGACCGGAAAAGCCAGGAACAGCCAGTTTTTGCTCCACCGATTTGTGCCTATCCTGAGTCCCGGTCAGTTGCAACCTCGTTCATTATGGACAGCAGGCGTGACAGATCCGCCGGCTTGAGGAGTACTCTCCAGCGCGAGGCGGTAATGATGCTGATGCGGTCGGGCGCGGTTTCACCGGTCATCAACAGGGCATTGATAGGGGATGACGATTGTTCCTGAATGGTGTCGAGCAACTGGATTCCATTCATTCCAGGCAGGATGAAATCCGAGATGTAGAAATCGCCGCTCAGGAGGTGGGGAGAGGCCATTGCTTCCTCGGCGCTGCCGAAAAGCCTGACTTCGATGTCCAGTGCTTGCAGTGATAATTCGATGGATTTTGCCACGACCGGATCGTCTTCAATTACCACAACCTTGCCCCCTCTGAAACGGGCGCAATCAATTTCGTCAAGGTTCGTCGAGTCGCTACCGGCCTTGCCGGAATCCTGTTTGTCCTCTTCGTAGACACCGTTGGCCAGCGGAATGCTAATCTCGAACACACTTCCCTTGCCCGGTCGCGAATGAAAAACCACCTCGCCTCCGAGCAGCCTGGCGGTGCGCCTGGCGATCGACAAGCCGATTCCGATGCCATTGGCCCGATCTTTAAGGGGATTGTCCACCTGAAAACATTCTTCGAAGATCTTGTCGCCAAACACCGGGTCGATCCCCATGCCGGTATCCCAGACCTGAATGACTCCGAAGCGTCCGCGTTTGCGTACTCCAACCAGGACGCCACCGGATTTCGTGTATTTGAACGCATTGTCGATCAGGTTGCGCAATACGCTGAGCAGCAATCCGGGATCTGTCT
The DNA here is from genome assembly GCA_964563685.1 of uncultured Propionivibrio sp. Lineage (GTDB taxonomy): Bacteria > Pseudomonadota > Gammaproteobacteria > Burkholderiales > Rhodocyclaceae > Propionivibrio. Next base: position 1,764 of record CAZLXL010000003.1, on the reverse strand, counting down.
GCAGTACCAGCCCATTGAACGGGTAGAAAAATTTGAAACGCAAATTCAACTGTTGGGCCAGCGATGAGAATTCGTCATCGACCGATTTGAAAATTTCCTCGATCTCCACTCGCCTCATCTGTGGGTTGACCAGTCCGGCATCGAGTTTCGAAATATCCAGCAGGGAATAGAGCAGTTCGCTGAGCGAATGGACGGACAGCGACAGGAAGCGGGCGATGGATTTTTGCTCCTCGTTCAAACCGGTCCTGTTCAGTGCGTCTTTGAAGAGATGGATGGCCTGGAGCGGCTGTCTGAGATCATGGCTGGCCGCAACCAGAAAGCGGGTCTTTGCCTGATTGGCCTGATCCGCCTGCTGTTTGGCGATCAACAGTTCTTCCTCGACTTTTTTCAGCCGTGAGATGTCCGTCTGCGCAACGATGTAACCGCTTACCCGGCCGTCATCCGCTCGTTCCGCCTTGATTTCGCCGATGACATGAACCGATTCCCCGTCAGGCTTCAGTACGCGGTATTCGCAAACGCACACTCCTTCTTTCGGATTCGGCCGGTTCAAAGCGGCCAGAACCATAGGACGGTCATCCGGGTGAATGAACGCCGACCAGTCATTGTCTATCAATGACCCCCGCGATTGTCCGGTAATCGCCCTGTAGCGGTCGTTGACAAACGTGCACCTGCCGTGGGTGTCGAAATGGCAAATCCCTGCAGGGACGAGACGCGCCAGCTCACTGAACTGGTTTTCGCTTTGGGCCAGATCGGTCAGGATGACGGCCTCGCGTTCGCGCATCCGGCCAAGACGCAGCAGAAGGGCAGCGATCAGTCCAATGAGGGTCAGCAGCGAAACACAGACCACCGCGACTTGCGTATACCAGCCCGCCAGTACTTCACTGCGGCAAGCACCAACGGCAAAGTAAAAAGGATACCCGCGCATGCTCTTGAGGCTGGTAATGCGGTTTACGTGGCCTTCGAATTCCTGTGACAGATTGTCCTCCAGGGTCACTTTGCCGTTTCCGGTCGCCAAGGCTTTCACAAAGGGATGGTCCGGAGCCAGCGTTGCGTCCGACTCTTCGCGGCTCGCCGGCCAGCGCACAACGAGTGCATGGGTATCGCTGCGTCTCAGCGATACGAAACCATGTTTGCCGACATCCAGCGAAGTGAATTGCTGCTTGTAGGTTTCAAGGTTGAGCGGACTGAGAATTACCCCACGGAAAATGCCGTTTTCATCGCGAATGCCGCGGGCAGCGATGATGCTGTCCTTGCCGGAAAAAACGCTCTTGACCACGCTGGAAAAAACCAGCCCGGCATCCGGATTGTCGCGAAGCTTCTGGAAGTAAGCCCGCTCAAAAATGTTCACTGCCCGCGCCGATGTACTGAGTGATGAATACAGGGCAACGCCATTGGCATCGTGCACATGCAGGCCGTTCATCCGGTCAACGTTGATCTGCCTGCTTGCCAGACGGGCGTGGATTTCCTGGCGATATCGTGGAACCGCCTCGGCGTCCAGCGCCTCCTTGGGCAATTCGGCCGACATGGCCATCAGGTCGGCATCGGTTCGGCGCAAGGTTTCATAGAGCTGCGTTTCCAGGAGGTCGGCCAGGTTGCGCGTACTGATTTCCGCCGTGCGAATCTGGTCACGATAGCTCAGGAAAAGCTGGTAAATCAGCAGGAACACCAACAAAAACAGAGCTGCTGCAATGAGCAGGCCTGGCATCTTGCTGCGCATGGCCCTGATTTTTGTCCGGTTTTCCATGATCAAGAAGCGCCCCCGTT
>CAZLXL010000002.1:0-442173 GCA_964563685.1 uncultured Propionivibrio sp. | reverse complement strand
CTGCTGATGCTCTTCTTCCCGGCGCTGGTCATCGTGCCGGCCAAGTGGCTCGGCGGATATTGATGAGGATTCAAGTTTTGGGAGCCTGGGGGAAGCCCCAGGTCCCCAATCATGCGGGTAACCGCTTATTGCTTCATGGTCTTTTTCAAGAGGAAAAAGAAGTGAAATTCAAAAAAACTGTAGGAGTGGCAATTCTGGCTGCATGCAGCATGGTCATGGTCGGTGGTGCCCAGGCTGAAGTGCGTGAAATGAACCTGCGTTGGGCGACGGCCAACCCGGCCGGCCACCCGATCCCGGTTGGTGGCGAGAAGTTCGCCGAGCTGGTCGCCAAGAAGAGCGGCGGCAAGATGAAGGTCAAGGTTTTCCCGGGTGGTGTGCTGGGCAGCGATCCGCAACTGCTCTCCGCCGTTCAGGGGGGAACGCTTGATTTCGCAACGATGAACTCCGGCATCCTGCAAGGCCAGGTCAAGGAATTCGCTATCGTTGACTTCCCCTTCCTGTTCGCCAATGGCAAGGAAGTCGATGCCATCCTCGACGGCAAAGTCGGCAAGATGCTGGCCGACAAGCTGCCGGAAAAAGGCCTGATCAACCTCGGTTACTTTGACCTTGGCTTCCGTCAGATCACGAACAGCAAGCACCCGATCAAGACCGCCGAAGACATCGTCGGCCTGAAGCTGCGCGTGATCCAGTCGCCGATCTATATCGACACCTTCAATGCGCTGGGTGCCAACTCGGTTCCGATGCCTTTCACGGAAGTCTATACGGCTCTGGAACAACGCATGATCGACGGTCAGGAAAATCCGTTCACCGTCATCTTCGCAAACAAGATTGGCGAAGTGCAGAAGTATCTTGCCGAGACGAACCACATGTACAACCCGCAATCCATGCTGATGAGCAAGAAGAAGTGGGATGGTCTCACCAAGGAAGAGCAGGCGATCATCACTGAAGCAGCTGCGGAAGCAACGAGCTATCAGCGCACCTTCTCCCGTGGCGCTCAGGAAGTTGCGCTGGGCGAGCTGAAGAAGAAGATGGAAGTCACGTCTCTGCCGCCGGCTGAAGTGGCCAAGGTTCGTGCCAAGTTGAAGCCCGTCTTTGAAAAGTACAGCGTCAACGTCGGTACCGATTTCTACAAGCAGGTGATGGCCGAGTTCGACCGGATCCGCAAGTAAAAGGTAGCGTCCGCCTTCCCCGTTCCCGGGGAAGGATGACATCCGTGGAGCCTGTCAAGAGCTCCACGGGTGTTTTTGAATGTTTTTTTTACTTACCTATATAACCAAAATTAGGAAAAGCGATGTTAAGTGGTAAAACAACATTGATCGCACACATCGGCTACCCGACAGAAGCTTTCAAGGCGCCCTTGATTTACAACCCCTGGTTTGAAAGCAAGGGCATTGACGCAATGGTTGTGCCCATGGGCGTCAAGGCTGAAGACTATGACGTCTCGCTCAAACAGATTTTCAAGTTTTCCAACGTTCACGGTGCGCTGGTCACGATGCCGCACAAGGTGAAGACCATCAGTCTTGCCGATGAAGTGAGTGTTACTGCCAAGATCGCCGGCGCGTCCAACGCCCTTCTCAAGCGCCCTGATGGGACGCTGCTTGCCGATCAATTCGATGGCGCCGGTTTTGCGCGCGGAGTGGCCCGCAAAGGCTTCAAGACAAAGGGCAGCAAGATTCTGGTTGTCGGCACGGGCGGTGTGGGCAGCCCGATCGCTGCATCCCTGGCGGCCGACGGCGCAGCCTCGATTTCGCTGTTTGATTTGAATACTGCATCGGCGGAAGGCTTGGCCTCGCGTCTGAAAACCTATTATCCGGACATGGAAGTCAATGTGACTTCGAATGACCCGGCCGGCTACGATCTGGTGGTGAATGCTACCCCGCTGGGCATGAAGCCTGACGATCCTCTGCCGTTCGACCCGAAGCGCCTTTCGCCGTCGACTTTTGTTGGCGAAGTCGTGATGAAGACCGAAATCACCCCGATCCTTAAGGCAGCCATTGAAATGGGCTGCAAGTATCAGGTTGGCACCGACATGCTGTTCGAGATGATTCCCGCGTACCTCGAATTCTTCGGTTTCGGCACTTCGACGCCGGATGAACTTCGCTCAGTGGCAAAAATTGCGTATTGATGTATTGATATTGGTGTATTGATGTAATTGTGTATCAAGTTAGAACGCATGCGGAGTCCTTGCCGAATCCAGGCAAGCTCCGCTACGTTACATGAAAGGTTGATTCAACATGAGTTCCTCCCCGATTGCCTGGCCTGCCAAGGTCACTTTGTGCGAAGTTGGTCTGCGTGACGGTCTGCAGAATGAAAAGACCATTCCCACCGTTGAACAGAAGCTGCAACTTCTGGACGCAGTCGTCGCTTCCGGCGTGAAGATCATCGAAGTGGGTGCGTTCGTGCACCCGAAGGCTGTGCCGCAGATGGCGGACACCGACGCGCTGTGCCGAGCGATGAAAAAAGTCGATGGTGTCGAATATCGCGCACTGGTCCCCAACGCCAAGGGCGTGCAGCGTGCCTTCGATGCGGGTCTGACCAAGGCCAAGCTGACCGTTTCGGCCAGTGAAGCGCACTGTCTGGCCAATTTCAACAGCTCGCCGGTCAAGATGGTTGAGGGCTTTGCCGATTGTGTTGAATTCGCCGCCAAGAACAACATGACCTTGTCTGGCGCGATCTCCACTTCTTTTGGTTGTCCGTTCCAGGGCAAGGTGCCGGTCGAGCAGGTCGAAAACGTCGTGCGCAGCTTCGTCAAGCTGGGCATTACCGAATTGTCGTTGTCCGATACGACCGGTATGGCCAATCCGCGCCAGGTTTACGAGCTTGGCACGCACATGATTCAGATGTTCCCGGAAGTGAAATGGGTCATGCACTTCCATAATACCCGCGACATGGCGCTCGCCAACATCGTTACGGCGATTCAGGCAGGTATCCGCATGTTCGACGGCGCGTTTGCCGGCTTGGGCGGTTGTCCTTTCGCACCGGGTGCTTCAGGCAACGTGGCCAGCGAAGATGTGATTCACATGCTGCACGAAATGGGCATCGACACGGGCATCGATCTGCTGAAGGCCATGGATACCGCTCGCCTGGCAGCACAATTTGTGGGTCATGAGGCTGGAAGCACGGTACTCAAGGCAGGCCGCTGTGCTGATCTGGTCAAGGAAAAGGCACAGGGTCAGAACAATAAATAAGCATTAGGCAAGGGGCGCACTGGATGATTCGCGCACGGTATCGTTTGAAATGAACATACTGGCTTGCCGAATGGTCCTGAGCTTGCCGTTTCGGAAATGCCGAGGTTAGTTGTACTGCTGCAACCGGATAACGGCATTCCGAGAAATGAAGGTTTTTTGTTTTTTGTTGTTTTAATAAGGAAATGAAATGAGTAGACAAAATGATATGCAAGCCCGTTATGCTGAACTGAAGCTTAACGAAGATCAGATCAACGAGGTCGAAGAGGCTTTTGCCAAAGCGGACAAGGCTCAGAAGGAATTCGAGACCTGGAGCCAGGAAGCCATTGACCGCGCAATTCAATCCGTTGCCCAGATCGTGGCCAATTCCAGGCAATTCCATGAACTCGTCACCATGGGTATCGAGGAAAGCGCCTTCGGTGACCCGATCAGCCGCGAAGCCAAGCGCTTCAAGATCCGCGGCATCCTGCGCGATTGTCTGCGCGAGAAGTCTGTCGGTATCGTCGAAGAGATTCCGGAAAAGCGCATCGTCAAGTACGCCAAGCCTGTTGGCGTTATTGCCTGCGTCATCCCGGCGACCAACCCCGACCTGACCCCGGCCGGCAATGCGATCTACGCGATCAAGGCTCGCAATGCCATCATCTTCTCGCCGCATCCCCGTACGCTGAAGACCAGCCGCAAGACGGTTGAACTGATGCGCGAAGGTCTGCGTCGCGTCGGCGCTCCGGAAGACCTGGTCCAGATCCTCGGCTACAAGGCCAAGATCAACAAGGGCATCTCCGAGGCGCTGATGACCAAGTGCGATCTGATCATCGCTACCGGCGGTCAGGGTGTCGTACGTCGTGCCTACATGTCTGGTACGCCGGCCTATGCCGTTGGCGCAGGTAACGCCACCATGGTTTGGGATGAATCCGCAGCCAAGGATCTGAATAAGGCGGCATTCAATACGATGCGTTCCAAGACTTCCGACTTCGGTTCCGGCTGCTCGGCTGATGGCAACATCATTATCCATGAAAGCATCTGGGATGCCGCGTTGAAGGAACTGGTTGCAGTGGGTGGCTACATGCTGTCCCCCACCGAACAGGATGCCATTCGCAAAGTGATGTGGGACGACGAATGTCACCGCCTGTCGGATACCGTCGCCCTGTCGCCGCAAGACATGGCCAAGGCTGCCGGATTTGAAATCCCGGCCGATCGCAAGTTCCTGATCGCTTCGCATGGCACCGGCATCTACAACAGCACGCCTGAAGGCATCTGGTGTGTCGAGAAGCTGACCACGCTGCTGGCTGTTCACAAGTACACGGGTGAATTCCAGAACGCGATCGATGCCGTCCAGGCTATCCACCAGGTGGGTGGTATCGGCCACTCCGTCGGTATCTTCTCGTTCGATGAGGATCACATTCACCGTCTGGCCATGGTCGCCCGTGTGGGCCGTATCATGGTTCGTCAGCCGCAATCCAAGGCCAATTCCGGCAGCATGAACAACGGTATGCCGATGACCTCCTCGATCGGTTGTGGTACCTGGGCGGGTAATGCTACCTGTGAAAACATTCACCTGAAGCACTACATGAACCTCACCTGGGTTTCGAGGGAATTCGACAAGCCGGATCCCATGATCGATGCCGAACTGTTCGGTGAGTTCTACAATCCTGAGGATGAAAAGATCCAGTACTCCCCGTACTAAGCATCTTTTTTAAATAGAAGCCTTGCCGGCGCTGTGCGGAAACTCCGCACAGCGCCGGTTTTCTTATGCCCTCCGGATTTCATTCCTTGTCGCGATTTTTGGAAATGACTTGATCGGGAATAGGGGGTGATCCGTCGGGAGAGTCAATGGGTTGCCCGAATGGCTCGCGATTACTTCTTCAGAAGGCCGCGAGAAGCGCGTATTCGGCTTCGCGTAGCATCGCCAGAGCCCGGGTCACCGCGCTTTCAGTGGTCTCGTTGCCCATCGGCAGGCTGACGCTGATCGAACCCACAACCTTGGCATCCCGTGTCCGGATGGGAACTGCAATTCCACGCACGCGTTGGGCGATCTGTTGTTCGAGGAGCGCGTAGCCGTTTTTTCGTGCGTTGTCTATCAGTTCCCGAACAGCTTCTTCCGTGGTCGCAGTGAATGGGGAGTAGGGTACGAACTTGCGTCCGGTGAGCCATTTCTCGACATCTTCCGGAGAATAGGTGGACAGGATGGCTATGCCTGCCGAAGACAGGTTGGCCGGAATTCTGGCTCCCAGCACGTATCCCACATTCTGCACAAGGTTCGAACCGTCGCGGGCGACAAACACGATGTCGTTTTCATCCATTACGGCAAAATAGGCCGCGCCGCCGAGCGCCAGACTGATTCGCTGCAAGTAGGGCTGAACCGCACGCGGTAATTTTGCCGAGTCGAAATATGACCAGCCCAGGCGCAGGACGCGCGGCGTCAGCCAGAAAAATTGTCCGTCGCTCTCGACATAGCCGAGATGCTCCAGGGTGCGCAGATACCTTCGCGTTGCCGTCCGGGTAATGCCTGTCCGGCGGGCGGCGGTGGATGGGGTCAGTCGAGGATGCGTGTCATTGAAGGCTTCGATGATCTGCAAACCCTTCTCCAGACCGGCTATCCAGTCTTTCTTGTTAAGGGGAGGCTTGTTGCTGTTCATGGACTTTATTCATCCGCGCGATTATCATACTCACCCGGCCGATTGTCGCCCGTAAGTCGATGATGGTCAATCGACCGCGCAATAAGTTGGGCCTACTATTGCAATCCTTTCGATGAGGATAAAGGATGGAATTGATGTCCGTCTTTTGAGGTTGCTTTTGCAATGGAATCATGTGTCGGCGCAGATCGTGGTATCGGGAGTTAAGGATGTGTTTTTGCGTTTTTTGCGCGACGTTGACCGGAATCGTTAATTGATTCCAAAAACGCAAAAACATGTGATGAAACATTGTTTGTGACTCCGATAAAACCCTGTGAAAATAAGGGAAAGTGGTGTCGTAGAGCAGGCGTATGTTTATGTTGTTGATAGTTTGGTATCAAGCATCGTTGATCAACTTTTCCCTGAACAAATTGTGTAATTTGAGTCCGGGAAACTCCGTCCGGTGAATCTGTCCCGTTCCCTCCGATGTCAGCCAGTGATTACCAAAGCGCCATGCGACTATCTACGCAATTGATGAATTTGCTGTTTTTCCATAATGTTGTTCATTTTTGCAATTTGTCTTTTAACTTACCAGGAGATTAGCCTATGACCACTACATCCAAGATCATCTGGACCGAAATCGACGAGGCGCCGGCGCTTGCAACCTATTCGCTGCTGCCGATCGTTCAGGCCTTTACCAAAGGCACTGGCGTTGCCGTCGAGAAGAGCGATATCTCGCTCTCCGGCCGTATTCTTGCCTGCTTCCCGGAGCGTCTGAAGCCGGAGCAGCGCATTCCCGACAACCTGGCCGCGTTGGGCGAACTGGCCACGAAGCCGGAAGCCAACATCATCAAGCTGCCGAATATCAGTGCCTCGGTCCCACAGCTCAAGGCCGCGATCAAGGAACTGCAAGGCCAGGGCTACAACCTGCCTGACTACCCGGAAGCTCCGCAGAACGACGAAGAGAAGGCCATTCAGGAAACCTATGCCAAGGTACTCGGTTCCGCAGTGAACCCGGTGCTGCGCGAAGGCAACTCCGACCGTCGCGCTCCGCTGTCGGTCAAGAACTTCGCCAAGAAGAACCCGCACAAGCTCGCTCCGTGGGAAGCCGGCTCCAAGTGCAAGATCGCCAGCATGAGCGGCGGCGACTTTTACGGCAACGAAAAGTCGATCGTCATGGAAAACGGCGGCGACTTCAAGATCGAATTCGTGGGTGCCGACGGCACGACCAAGGTTCTGAAGGACAAGCTGAACGCACTCAAGGGTGAAATCCTTGACGGAACCTTCATGAGCAAGAAGGCCCTGCGTCAGTTCTTCGCCGACCAGATCGAAGCCGCCAAGGCCAACGGTCAGCTGTTGTCCGTGCACCTCAAGGCCACCATGATGAAGGTCTCCGACCCGGTCATGTTCGGCCACGCGGTTACCGTATTCTTCGCCGACGTTTTCGCCAAGCATGCTGACGCGCTCAAGCAAGCCGGTGTTAACCCCAACCTCGGCCTGGGCGATCTGCTGGCCAAGATCAAGAGCCTGCCGGAAGCCAAGCAAGCTGAAATCGAAGCCGATATCGCTGCCGAGTACAACAAGCGCCCGGCATTGGCCATGGTCAATTCCGACAAGGGCATCACCAACCTGCACGTGCCGAACGACGTCATCATCGACGCCTCGATGCCGGTCGTGATCCGCGATGGCGGCAAGATGTGGAACAAGGAAGGCAAGCTGCAGGACACGCTGGCGCTGGTTCCGGACCGCTGCTACGGCCCGATGTACCAGGCGGTGGTCGAAGACTGCCAGAAGAACGGCGCCCTGAATCCCGCCACCATGGGTTCTGTGCCGAACGTTGGCCTGATGGCCCAGAAGGCCGAAGAATACGGTTCACATCCGACCACCTTCATCCTCCCGGCCGACGGCACCGTGCGCGTTGTTGCCGCCGACGGCAAGGTTCTGATGGAGCACAAGGTCGAAGCCGGGGACATCTGGCGTATGGCCCGCACCCGCGACATTCCGGTGCAGGACTGGGTCAAGCTGGCGGTGACCCGCGCCAAGGTGACCGGCGCTCCGGCCGTGTTCTACCTCGACAAGAACCGTGCTCACGACGCCAACATCATCGCCAAGGTCGAGAAGTACCTCAAGAACCACGACACCACCGGCCTCGAGATCAAGATCATGGATCCGGTCGCTGCGATGACCTTCTGCCTCGAGCGCATCCGCAAGGGCCAGGACACCATCTCGGTGACCGGCAACGTGCTGCGTGACTACCTCACCGACCTGTTCCCGATTCTCGAACTCGGGACCAGCGCCAAGATGCTGTCGGTTGTTCCGCTGCTCGCTGGCGGTGGCCTGTTCGAAACCGGTGCCGGCGGTTCCGCACCGAAGCACGTTGAACAGTTCGCGCAAGAAAACTACCTGCGTTGGGATTCGCTCGGCGAATTCTCCGCTCTCGGCGCTTCGCTCGAGCACATTGCGCAGAACTTCAAGAACGCCAAGGCCCAGGTTCTGGCCGACGCGCTCGACAAGGCCATTGCCAAGTTCCTCGACAACAACAAGTCGCCGGCACGCAAGGTGGGTCAGATCGACAACCGTGGCAGCCACTTCTACCTCGCCATGTACTGGGCTGAAGCCTTGGCTGCCCAAACAGCCGATGCCGAACTCAAGGCGAAGTTCGAGAAGGTTGCCAAGGCCATGACCGAAAACGAAGCGAAGATCAACGACGAGTTGATTGGTGCGCAAGGCAAGGCGGTTGATATGGGCGGCTACTATCGCCCTGACGCTGCCAAGGTTTCCGTTGCGATGCGCCCGAGTGCAACCTTGAATGCGATCATCGATTCTCTCTAAGACTTCGTCATCGCAAGAGAAATCGTTGTGATTTTCGCCCAGGCCTTTGGATCGTCAGTGTTGATCCAAAGGCCTGGACTTCATGTGACTAGGAGTTGGAAATGAAGATTTTGAAAAAAGGGGTCGCTGGGACGATGCAGTCCAGCGACCTCATGGTGTTTGTAGAGCCTGCGGATGAATTGAAGATTGAAATCGAATCGACCGTTCTCAAGCAATTTGGTCACTTGATCAGTGCCAAGGTCGATGAGGTTGTGGCAGAACTCGGTGTGAAGGCTGGCTTCATTCGTGTATCTGATCGGGGTGCTTTGGACTATGCCATTGAAGCGCGTGTTAAAACAGCCCTCCAGCGCTCTTGCGCCGCATAAGAGCCTTCATATTTTCGAGGAGTAATGAATATGGCAGATTTCCAATTGCGCCGGACAATGCTCTACGTCCCAGGCAATATGCCGTCAATGTTGCAAAATGTACCGCTGTTCCAATGTGATGCGGTCATCATCGACCTTGAAGACGCGGTTAACTACGCCGAAAAGGATGCAGCACGTAATCTGGTTACGAGTTTTCTGAAGACCTGGAAGAACCGTAACAAGGAAGTTCTCGTTCGTATCAACCCGCTCTACACGAAGTGGGGGCATGACGATCTGAAGGCCATCCTGCCCGTGATGCCGGATGCGATTCGTTTCCCGATGTGTGAAACGCCTGAAATGGCAAAAGAACTTGATGCCGAGCTGACCAAATACGAACAAGCCAATGGTATTGAAGTCGGTCACTTCAAGATTCTGCCGTCGATCGAGACGGTCAAGAGCGTTATCAACGCTTATGACATCGCACGTTCTTCGACCCGTATCTACGGTCTGGCATTCGGTGCCGAGGACTACACCGCCAGCATGGGCATCGCGCGTACGAATTCCGGCGAAGACCTGATGCATCCACGGATGCAAATTGTCATGGCCTGTAAGGCGGCTGGCGTTCAAGCCATCGACACCGTCTTCTCCGATGTTAACGACATGGACGCATTGCGTCGTGAAACCGAGCTCATCAAGCGCATCGGTTACACCGGAAAGTGTTTGTCGAACCCGCGTCAGATCGACATCATTCACGAAGTATTCGCACCGAAGGCAGAAGAAGTCGAATATGCGTTGAAGGTTGTTGAAGCGATCAAGCAGGCGAATGAAATGGGAACCGGCGTTATTTCGTTGAACGGTAAGATGGTTGACTTGCCTGTCGTTAAGCGCGCGATCCATACGCTGAACACTGCTTACGCGCAAGGTATGGTCGATGCCCCGGTTGATGAGGAGATTTTGAATGGCAATTAATAGCGTGGGACGTGAGATTCCCGAGATTTATAACGGCAAGAAAATAGTCCCTTATAACGGCCCAAGATCCTACAAGCCGGAGTTGATGACGGCGACCCGTCCGATCAAGCGGAATAATAGTGGCAAGAGCAAGGTTGTCGGTGGTCTGCGTGACGCGATCGTTGCATCGGGTCTGAAGAGCGGCATGACCATCTCCACTCACCACCATCTGCGTAACGGCGACCGCCTGCTGAATGATCTTGTGAAGGAAATCGATGCGCTTGGTCTCCGTGATATCAAGATCGCAGCCAGTTCCGTGCACATTGTTCACGCTGAACTCGTGCCTTACATCAAGAAGGGCGTCATTACCGGTTTTGAATGCGGTGTCAACGGTTTGATCGGTGAGCTGATTTCCAAGGGTGAATTGCAGTGTCCGATTACCGTGCGCTCGCACGGCGGTCGTGCCCGCTCGGTTGCCACCGGCGAAGTCCAGATCGATGTGGCTTTCCTGGCGGCGCCTTACTGCGACGAGTACGGTAACTTCAACGGCTTCTATGGCCCGTCTGCTTGCGGTACGCTGGGCTACGCGATTCCCGACGCCCAGTACGCCAAAACCGTTGTTGCCGTGACGGATAACCTCGTTCCTTACCCTGCATTGCCGATTGCCATCGATCAGTCTCAAGTGGATATCGTTGCCACGGTCGATACGCTGGGTGACCCGAAAAAAATCGTTTCGTCGACAACCAAGTTGACGCGCGATCCGATGGGGCTGCAGATCGCCAAGTACGCGGCGACCGTCATTGATGCGACCGGTTACCTGAAGGACGGTTTCTCGTTCCAGACGGGTACGGGCGGTATTTCGCTGGCGGTTGCCGGTCATGTCCGTGACATGATGCGCGAACGCAAGATCAAGGGCAGCTTTGGTTGTGGCGGTATTACCGGCTTCTTCGTCGATATGCTGGAAGAAGGGCTGTTCGAAGGCCTGTTCGACGTTCAGTGCTTCGACCTGAAGGCTGTCGATTCCATCGGACGTAACCGCAAGCATCAGCAAATGTCGGCCAACTTGTACGCCGATCCGTTCAACATGGGTTGCCTGGTCAATCGTCTCGACTGCGCCATCCTCAGTGCGACGGAAACCGACGTAAACTTCAACGTTAACGTGAACACCGAATCGACCGGTCTGCTGCTTCACAACACCGGTGGCCACTGTGACGTGGCTGCAGGCGCCAAGGTGTCGATCATCGTTTGTCCGTCGATCCGCGGCCGTCTGCCGATGGTACGTGACGAAGTGACGACGATCACGACTCCGGGCGAGACGGTGGGTGTCATCATTACCGAGCGTGGTATCGCGGTGAATGACCATCTGCCGGAACTCAAGGAAGAACTCCTCCGTCGTCGTGCTCCGGTAAAGGATATTCATCAGCTGCGTGATGAAATCTATTCGGTTACCGGCGCTCCGAAGAACGTCGAGTTCGAGGACGAAGTGGTCGGCCTGATCGAATACCGTGACGGAACCATCATTGATACGGTCAGAAAAGTCCGCGCTTGATTTCCTGGACGCCAGGGATAGTCGTCAGGATGCCCTCACTCAAGTCTTGAGTCGAGGGTATCCGGCGGTACTGTTTGTATCCCTGAACATTCCAGGTTACGAAAAGACGCCTCCGGGTTCGGAGGCGCTTTTTTTATGGGTCTCCGGCGAACTGGAAAAAGCCTTCCCCGAACGGCATGTGCTGAAGACGACGCATGATGCCCTGGGGCCGTATGCGCTGTTCGCCATCGAAGCCGATCCGCAGGGAGCCAAGCGGCGCTGCATTGAAATCGAAACCAGCCGTCCATCGGCCCGTCTGATCGATCTTGATGTCTATTCCGCAACGGGCGTACAGATCGATCGCCGCAGCCTCGGCCTGCCTACCCGCACCTGCCTTGTTTGTCATGCGTCGGCTGTCGAGTGCATCCGCACCAAACGTCACTCCTTTGAAGAAGTCATTAACAAAGTCCATGAATTGCTTGCCCCCTTTAGCGCTTGAAAAGCTGGCACAGGCTCTGGTCAAGGGCGCAGGCATGGAGCTTTACCTGACACCGAAACCCGGACTGGTCGACCTGGCCGACAGCGGCTCGCATCCCGACCTGTCCGTTGCAGTGATGGAGCAGTCCATCGGTTACGTCGCCGATTACCTGGCCGAAATCGTTATTTCGCTGCAGGCGGGTGAGCCCTTCGAAGCCCAGAAAAATCTGGCCATCCGCGCCGAACAGCGTCTTTACGACAACCTCGGGACCAACACCCACAAGGGATACATTTTTCTGAGCGGCATGCTGCTGATTGCCATGCACGATGCTCAAAGCGTTGAAGAGTCCGCCGTGCGCAAATCGTTGTCTTCCATTTCGGAAACATTCTTCAGGGTGTCGGGCGAGAAACATACAAACGGGGAACTGGCGCGCAAGCAGTTCAATACCGGCGGGATCGTGCGCGAGGCGATTGATGCCTATCCCTCGCTTTTTGACGAAGCCTTGCCGGCCTTCCGCAATGCGATGAAACGCCACGGCTGTCCGAAAACGGCATCCTTCGCCATGATGGCCCGCCTGATGCAGACCGTCGATGACACCACCACGCTGCACCGTGCCGGTCCGCAAGGTCTCGAGCGGGTGCGCCAGGACGGACGCAGGCTGGAGCAGATCATTGCCCGCGGGGAGGCGTTCATCCCCTTCCTGCAGGACGTCAACCTGGACTATATCCGGCAGAACATCACGATCGGCGGTGTCGCCGACATCCTGGGTCTGGCCTTTGGCCATCTGATCGCCAGCGGTGAAATTATCGAGTGACTTTTTGCAGCACCCTGCATTCCAGCGGACGTGCGGAAACAATTTTTTACAACTTTTCGCCCATCGACAAAATCCCAGCAACACCTTGAGCGCAGACTGTCCTCGAGCTAAGAAAGGTGTTTCATGCAGCAGGCAATGCGGGCAGAATGCACCTGAATCAGGCAGTCAGTGTTTTATCCCGCTTTCGGAATGTTTCCGGAGTATTTTGCCGGGGTGGTCGCGGTCAATTTGTGTCGAAGAGGAGGGGATGATTGTGGCATTGTCGAGCAGACGCTTGATTGGCAGGATTGCCGCCGTGATTGCTTTGGCGCTGACGATAACCGTAGCCCATGCCAACCCGTGGCAGGCTTACCCGATGCGCGAGGAAAACCGGCAGCCTGATAGTCAGAGACGGCAATCCTCAAGACAGAATGAACTGCGCGGTCAGGACTATCAGCGCGAAGAACGGCGCGAGATGCAACGTTCCCGTCTCTCGCCGGAAGAGCGGCGCCAATTGCGCCGTGATGTCAGGGAGGCCGGCAAGGAGTTGTATATTCCCCGGCGTTAAGCTTGAGTCGCCTCTGCCTGACCCGGGTTCACCCGTCGTCAAAATCGACGGGATCGTTGCCTGGCACAGGCGATGGCGCTGTGGCTGGTCGTTTCATCCGTTTCTCGATGATGGTCAGGTACAACTCTTTCGGGTTTTTCGTGCCAAGCTCCTGCAGATCACGATAATTCGCCAGGAAATCGAGGATGCAGGGGCGCAGTGGTTGCGTTTTAAAATCCCTGCCGGATTTGAGTAATCTTTCCAGGTCGAGCCGGGTCAGTTCCACTGCGTGTTTTCGCCACTCGACTTCCCGATCCTGTTTATCCCTGGCGCTCAGGAATGGCGTAACGAGCAGTTTTCCGAGCAGCCCCGTTAGGAGTGCGGAGAAAATCGCACCGATGGCACCTGCAATCGCGGCGATGGCAGCAAGCACGCCAGGCGGCACTTTGGACAATTCCGTGAGCAGAGAGTCGAGCATGATCCTAGCCTTCGGTGGCCATGGCGCCGCCGGCGCTTGCATCGGAATCCCGTATCGCGAGTTTCTGCTGCTCGATGCTGCCGAATATATCGCGCGCGATGATCCAGAGTTCGGTGCCCCTCGCTCCGTGGGGAATGAACACCATTTCGTGGCAGGGCGGGTCGCTACACTCCGTTTCCATCACCAGCCTGCGGTTGATGTAAACCTCGATATAAGTCGGACGGGTTCCGCCTGTGATGCGGAAATTGAAGCGTTCTCCGGCCATGGGTTGGCTGAATACCTCGATCTCCATCACCTTTCTCCATCAAGCGTTTTGCTTGCGGCAATCAAGGGATTCAGAAGTTCCCTGTTCGAATGGCAAAATCACCAAGTAACCAGACTTCGCTTTGGGATTTTTCCTGCTTGCGGCGAGGGCATCCAGGTTCCGCTTATCCCTACGATGCAGTGGTAAATAACCCGGCGCGTGCCTGCTCAATGACCACACGCGTGGCAGGATGGGTTAGGCGGCGTTCCGCCGAGATCAGAAAGAAGCGCTCGCAAATCTCGTCGGTCGTACCTAGACATTTGATCTTGTAGTGGTTGCTAACGTCCTGCACGCTAGCCGCTGGCACCGGAAAAATCCCCGCTCCGGCCTCACCGAAGGCCTTCATCAGCGCGCTGTCATGGAGTTCGCCAACGACATGGACTCCCAGTGCGCGGTGTTCCAGCCAGCGCGGCAGTGCGCCGTGCAGGGCGCTGTCCCGGCCAGGCAACAGCAGCGGGGCCCCATCCAGACAGTCAGGGAAGGTCCCTTTCAGCCGCGCTATCAGATCGGGGGCGGCGAGGAAGGCAACCCCCGTTGAAAGTGCCAGTCTCCCCGCCTAGGTGAGTTCAAGACGACGTCCGACGCGTTCGAAAAGGACAACGCCAATGCGTTTCTCGAACTGCGAAATCTGGCCGGAAAGTGTCTGCGGCGTCAGGTGCAATCGCTCGGCGGCACTGGCGAAGTAGTGTAGGTGCTTGAAGTTGAGCATGACGAGAGTGAAGTTTTCTATTCGTATTTATCGAATAAATCACCAATTATTATCTGTTTGTAACGAACATTCAACTTGACGACAATGCGAACGTTTTCTCCTTAAGGAGTCATCATGAATGTCCAGATTGATGCCAATGAATTTCCGTTGACCGACAGGGTGCGCGAACATATCGCCTGGCGCATCGCTTATGCCACAAGTCACGGCCCCGAGGCTGTTTCGCGAATCGTCGTACGCCTGACGAACGTTAGCGGTCCGCGTGGCGTGCTTTACAAGTGCTGCGCTGTCCAGTTGCGCCTCAAGAACGCGCAATCGCTGGCTATCGAGGATGTACAAGCCGATCTGGATGTCGCCATCGACCGCGCTTTCGAGCGCGTCAGCCGCTCCTTGCAGCGCCGGTTGGTACAGCGCCGCGACTTCGCCGCATTCCCGGTGGCGCACCAGCATACTTCGGTGGATACGCTATGAATCAGAAGATAGAGCGCTCTCCCCAAATAGGCATCGTCATGGGATCGGATTCGGACTGGCCGACGATGCAGGCGGCGGCAAAGGTCCTCGCCGAATTCGGGGTGCCCTACGAGGCGCGCGTGGTGTCCGCACACCGAACCCCCGACCTGATGTTCGAGTATGCAACGACGGCGGGCCGGCGCGGCCTGCGCGCGATTGTTGCCGGGGCAGGGGGAGCGGCCCATTTACCGGGCATGCTGGCCGCCAAGACCATTGTCCCGGTACTCGGCGTACCGGTGCAGTCAAAGTCCCTGGGCGGCCAGGATTCGCTGTTATCCATCGTGCAGATGCCGAAAGGGGTGCCGGTGGCCACCTTTGCCATCGGCGAAGCCGGCGCGGCAAACGCGGCCTTGTTTGCCGTCGCGATGCTGGCCGCGACCGATGTCAAATTGGCCAGGCAGCTCGCCAAGTTCCGCAAGACGCAGACAGCCAAGGTGTTGGCAATGAAATTGGAGCAACCGAAATGATTCTGCCGCCCGCCATGATCGGCGTACTCGGCGGCGGCCAGCTGGGACGTTTTTTCGTCATGGCCGCGCACGAACTGGGCTACCGGGTGACAGTGCTTGACCCTGACCCCGACAGTCCTGCCGGCCGCATCGCCGACGAGCATCTTGCTGCCGACTATGATGATCCTGCCGCGTTGCGCCGCATGAGCGAAACCTGCGCTGCCGTGACGACAGAATTCGAGAATGTGCCGGCCGATACGCTCGCCTATCTCGCCATGCACTTGCGTGTGCGTCCTTCCGCCGCCCGCGTGGCCATCTGCCAGAACCGCATCTCCGAGAAGGCTTTCCTCAGGCAGCATGGCTTCCCTCATGCGCCCTATGCCGAGATCCATTGCGAAAAGGATCTCGACAAGGCCGGTTCCGGCCTGTTTCCGGGCATCCTCAAGGTAGCGCGCTGCGGGTATGACGGCAAGGGACAGGCCCGCGTCATGGACCGTGAAGCAGCGCGGGCGGCATTCCGGCGTTTCGGCTTTCAGCCTTGCGTACTGGAAAGGATGCTTTCACTGGATCTCGAATTGTCGGTCGTGCTGGCGCGCGACGAAACCGGCCGCATCGCCTGCTTCCCGACGGCGATCAACCGTCATCGGGACGGAATTCTCGACCTGTCGCTGGCGCCGGCAACACGGGATCATGCAGCAGGGAGAGACGACGGCCTGGCCGGGGAGATCGCCGGGAAAATGGCCAGGGAAATTGCCGACCATATGGACTACATCGGTGTCATGGCCGTCGAGTTCTTCGTTGCTGAAGGCCGTTTGTACATCAATGAAATGGCCCCCCGGCCGCACAATTCCGGCCACTACACCCTTGACGCCTGTGTCGCCAGCCAGTTCGAGCAGCAGGTACGCACGCTTTGCGGCCTGCCGCTGGAGGAGGTCAGGATGCATTCGGTGGCGGCGATGGTCAATCTGCTCGGCGACCTTTGGTTCACCGATGGTGCTGACGCTCCGCGCGAACCCGAATGGCAGGCGCTTCTGGCCGTCCCCAATCTCAAGCTGCATCTGTACGGCAAGCGTGAACCGCAACCCGGCCGCAAGATGGGGCACTTCACGGTAATCGGCGACAACGCCGTCGACGTGCAAGAACTGGCGCTGGCGGCACGGCGCGCCATCGGCATTCGGGACCCTGTCGAGGAGACCGCATAATCGACTCCGCTTTCGCCGCACAGGACAACGCCAGGCCAGGCGACAACGCATCCGCTGCCGGATCGAACAGCAGCGTGTTCAGAACAGCATCGTTGGCCTGATCCTGATCGATCGGTGCAACCCTTGATAGGCTATTCGTCATGACTTCGCTCGATCCCGTCATCCTGTTCTTCCTGTTCGGCCTCGTCGCGGGCCTGTTGCGCTCGGAACTCAAGCTGCCGGGGGCCCTCTACGAATCCCTGTCGGTATTCCTGCTGCTGACCATCGGCCTCAAGGGTGGCCAGGGGCTGGCCACCCAGCCGCTCGCCCCTCTGATTCCGGCGATCGGCGCGGTTATTCTGCTCGGGGCGATACAGGCACTGATCGGCTTCGCTGCGCTGCGCAATCTGGGACGCTTCGACCGAGCAGATGCCGCTGCCATTGCTGCGCATTACGGCTCGGTCAGCGTAGCTACCTTCGCGGTGGCCGTGGCCTGGCTGGGCGCGCGCAACATAGATTTCGAACCGCAGATGGCGATCTTGCTGGCAATCATGGAGGTTCCCGCGATTCTCGTCGGCATCGTGCTGGCACACGGCGTGAGCCAACAAACCAATTGGCGGGCCCTGGGTCACGAAGCCTTTCTCGGCAAGGGAGTTACGTTGCTGCTGGGTGGCATGGCTGTCGGCTGGTTTGCCGGTCCGGAAGGGTTGGCGCCGGTCAAGGCGCTGTTCTTCGACTTGTTCAAGGGCGTGCTGGCACTGTTCCTGTTGGAGATGGGTCTGATCGTTAGCCGCCAGATCGGGGAGTTGAAACGGCGCGGGATTTTTCTGATCGCTTTCGGACTGGGTATGCCGCTATTGTCGGCCCTGCTGGGATTGGGTACCGGCCTGCTGCTTGGCCTTTCAGTCGGAGGACTGACCCTGCTGGCGACCCTGGCTGCTTCGGCTTCCTACATCGCTGTTCCCGCTGCGATGCGCATTACCGTGCCACAAGCCAATCCAGCCATTTCGCTGGCCGGGGCGCTCGGCGTAACCTTCCCGTTCAACATCCTGGCCGGTATTCCGCTCTACCATCAGCTGGCCACGCAACTTGCAGGAGTCGCGCCATGAATCTGCCGACCGAAAAACGTACCCTGCTGACGATAATCACCGAGGCTGTGGTCGAACCTACCTTGCTACGCGAACTCGACCGTTTTGGCGTGCGCGGCTACACCGTATCCGACGCACGCGGCAAAGGCAGCCGCGGGGGGGTGCGCGACGCCGCCTGGGAAGAGGCGGCAAATATCCGCATTGAGGTGATCTGCCCGCGCGCAATGGCGGAAGACGTGCTACGCCATTTGCAGGTCCAATATTATGCCAACTATTCGATGGTCACTTTTCTCACCGATATCGAAGTCTTGCGGCCGGACAAGTTCTGATTCTGACCGGAAAGAAGGGCGCAATGCCCGGATGGTTCCGGACTGCTGACAAATCCCGTTTCATTCTGCTTGCTCCCGCAAATCCAGGCACGTCGTGCTTTCAACTGCTGCCCGAAAGTTGAAGCAGGCAGAACGTCGCTTGGCGCAGAAATGTCTTTTTTCTTCATGGCATGCGATTGCCAAAAATGACCAGCGAATAATTGAATTGGTGTAAACTAGCCAGTTTTGCGCAGAGCTGGGTTTTTAATGTATCTGGAAACAGTAGACAAGTTTGCGGAGTTGGCTGCAAAGAAAGTGAAGTTTCAGAAGAAATTCCCCGGTGCGTTTTTCGTCGGGGCCATGATGGCCGGAGCTTATGTTGGCTTGGCCATCATCTTGATCTTTACCCTGGGTAACGATGTTGATCCTTCCATCCGGCGGTTGGTGATGGGAGCGTGTTTTGGCATATCGCTGACCCTGGTGATCTTTGCCGGTTCCGAGTTGTTTACCGGCTACACCATGTATATGGCTTTAGGCTGGTTACGTGGCCGGACGACCCTGGCAGACCTGTTCCGGCTGTGCTCGATGACCTGGCTCGGCAATCTGGCCGGCGCTTTGCTCGTTTCTTCGCTCTTCATCGCTTCCGGTGGCGGAAATCTCGTTCACGGCACGGTTCTTTATGATCTCGCCGGACACAAGATGCATGCGCCGGGATTCGAGATATTCGTCAAAGGCATGCTTTGCAACTGGCTTGTCTGCCTGTCTGTATGGATGACGGGACGAACGAACAGCGATGCTGCCAAATGCATCCTGATTTTCTGGTGCTTGCTTGCTTTCATTGCCAGCGGCTACGAGCACAGTGTCGCCAACATGACGGGATTGACCATTGGTGTGCTGGGCGGAGGTGACCCGACGGTCAATCTGGCTGGCTGGGGACACAATCTGTTGTGGGCCACGCTGGGCAATGCCACCAGCGGAATCCTGTTCATGGGCGTCGGCTATTGGTACGCGTCGCGGCCATCCATCGAGGAAGAGGGTGTGCTGGAGGCGGGTGGCCAGGAATTTGACGAAAAGGTTTTTGAAAAAGGCAAGGCTTAAGCGACGCCGTGTATTCCGGTGTCGGCGTTATTCAACTGAAGGAGGTAACAAGGAATGGCTGCAGTTTTGGAGATGGTCGGAAACGAGGAGTTTGCACCCGTGCGCGAGAATCCCTGGGAAGGTTTCGAATCTGGCTTGTGGACCAAGGAAATCAACGTCCGTGACTTCATCCACCGTAACTTCACCCTCTATACCGGCGACAGTACATTCCTTGCCCCCGCGACGGAACGCACCAAGGCGGTCTGGAACAAGGTGCTCGATCTGCGCAAACAGGAACTGGCCAAGGGCGGCGTTCTCGACGCCGATACTCATGTGGTCGGCAACATCGCCTCGCATCCGGCAGGTTACATCGACAAATCGATTGAAAAGATCGTCGGTCTGCAAACCGAAAAGCCCTTGAAGCGTGCGCTGATGCCGTTCGGCGGCATCCGGATGGCCGCGCAGGCGCTCGAAGCCTATGGTTACAAGATCGACCCCGAGATCAACCGGGTCTTCCAGGAATACCGCCGCACGCACAACCAGGGAGTATTTGACGCCTACACCGAGGACATGCTGCGCGCCCGCAAGTCCGGCATCATCACCGGCCTGCCCGACGCCTATGGCCGCGGTCGCATCATCGGCGATTATCGCCGTGTTGCGCTCTATGGTCTTGACCGCCTGATCGAGGACAAGAAAGCCCAGAAGCACGAACTTCGTCTCGACGTGATCAAGGAAGAAACGATTCGCCTGCGCGAAGAACTCTCGCGCCAGCTCGACGCGCTCGAAGAGCTTCGCCAGATGGCCCGGAGCTACGGTTTCGACATCTCGAAGCCGGCAACGAACGCGCAGGAAGCAATCCAGTGGACGTACTTCGGCTATCTCGCTGCCATCAAGGAACAAAACGGCGCCGCGATGTCGATCGGCCGGATCAGCACCTTCCTCGACATCTACATCGAGCGTGACATCCAGGACGGCCTGCTGACCGAGTCGGAAGCCCAGGAACTCATGGACGATCTGGTCATCAAGCTCCGGATGGTCTGCTTCCTCCGCACGCCCGACTATAACGAACTCTTCTCAGGCGATCCGACCTGGGTGACCGAAGCGATTGGCGGGGTTGGCATCGACGGTCGCCCGCTGGTCACCAAAAACTGCTTCCGCATCCTGCATACGCTGACCAACCTCGGTCCGGCTCCCGAGCCGAACCTGACAGTCCTGTGGTCGAATCAGTTGCCGCAGGGCTTCAAGGACTACTGCGCCGCGCAGTCGATCGCCACGAGTGCGATCCAGTACGAGAACGACGACCTGATGCGTCCCTACTGGGGTGATGACTACGCGATCGCCTGCTGCGTATCGGCCATGCGCGTCGGCAAGCAGATGCAGTTCTTCGGCGCACGGGTCAACCTCGCGAAGGCGCTCCTGTACGCGATCAACGGGGGCCGTGACGAAAAATCCGGCGAGCAGATCGCCACCCCGTTCGCGCCGATCACCGCCGACGTGCTTGACTACGAAGAGGTGATGGGACGCTACGAGATCATGCTCGACTGGCTGGCCGGCACGTACGTGAACGCGCTCAACGTGATTCACTACATGCATGACCGCTACGCCTATGAGCGCATCGAGATGGCGCTGCACGACATGCACATCCTGCGCACGATGGCCTGCGGCATCGCCGGTCTGTCGGTCGTTGCCGACTCGCTCTCGGCGATCAAGCACGCGAAGGTCCACGTGGTCCGCAATGAGGAAGGTCTCGCGGTCGACTACCGCGTTGAGGGCGAATATCCGGCGTTCGGCAACGACGACGACCGGGTCGACGAATTGGCGGCCTCGCTCGTCAAGAATTTCATGGGCAAGCTGCGCCAGCACCCGACGTACCGCGATGCGATGCACACGCAGTCGGTGCTGACGATCACCTCGAACGTCGTCTACGGCAAGAAAACCGGCAACACGCCGGACGGCCGCAAGGCGGGCGAACCGTTTGCCCCGGGAGCCAACCCGATGCACGGTCGCGACAGGAAAGGCGCCGTGGCCTCGATGCGCTCGGTCGCCAAGCTCTCGTACGAGCATGCACAGGACGGCATTTCGTATACGTTCTCGATCGTTCCCAAGGCCCTGGGCAAGACGGAGGACGAACGCGTCTCGAACATGGTTGGCCTGCTCGACGGCTACTTCGGCGATGGCGGTCACCACATCAACGTGAACGTATTCACCCGCGAGACGCTTGAGGACGCCATGGCGCATCCGGAAAACTATCCGCAGCTGACGATCCGGGTCTCGGGCTACGCGGTCAACTTCATCAGGCTGACCCGCGAGCAGCAGCTCGACGTGATCAATCGCACTTTCCACGAACGGTTGGCTTCGGTCGTTTCGTGATCCGCAAAAGATGATGGGGCACGGCCGTAAGGTCGTGCGCCCCTGTCGTCTTGCCGGAACAGGGCCGTCTGGACATCTTCGTCTGGAGACCTTTCCTTTTTTCGAATCGGAATCAACGCATGAAAATCCAGTCCCGTCCACGCCAGACGGCGTCTGTCGATGGCTACATTCATTCCGTCGAGACGCTGGGCACGGTCGATGGCCCAGGGATTCGATATGTCCTTTTTGCGCAGGGATGCCCCTTGCGCTGTCTCTATTGCCACAACCCGGACAGTTTCAAGATGAAGGCAGGGCGCCGCGTTGCTTCAGGCGTATTGCTCGACGAGATCCAGGGCATGGCGGATTTCCTCCGTCGCGCCAGAGGCGGGGTCACCATCAGTGGCGGCGATCCGCTCGTCCAGCCTGAATTCGTTGCCTCGATCCTGCGCGGCTGCAAGGAAATGAACCTGCATACGGCCCTCGACACGAGCGGTTATCTGGGCGCGGCCGCCACGGATGCCATGCTGGATGACATTGATCTTGTGCTGCTCGACATCAAGTCCTTCGACCCGGCAATTTACCGGCGTGTAACGAGTGTCGAGCTGCAGCCAACGCTCGATTTTGCGCGGCGGCTGGACAGCCGGGGCAACAAGATGTGGATACGATTCGTCCTGGTTCCCGGCCTGACCGACGATCCGGCCAACGTTGAAGGTCTTGCCGATTTTGTTGCCTCGCTGAAAATGGTTGAACGCGTCGAAGTTCTGCCCTTCCACAAGCTTGGCGAATTCAAATGGAAAGAGCTGAAGCTGACCTATCAGCTGGCGGATACGCAGGTTCCCACTCCCGAGTTGATTGAACACGTCCACGACGTTTTCTCGTCGCGCGGACTGACTGTCGTCTGATTCCGCTGCCTGGTGTTGCAAGTTGGGCGCGATGCCCTTCAGGACAACGGTTCATGTCGCGTTATGCGCAATAAATCTTGATTCCCGGCCTATAATTAGAACGTGGTTCATGCCACATTGAACAATGAGCAGTAAAAGTCTCCGATCTTGCAGGTTTGTGGGGCAGTTTTCGGCAGGTTTTTACAGTACAGACAGGAGTATTACGCGATGAACATTACCGATAAGGTCAAGGAAAACGTGGCTTACAGCAAGGAACTGCTGGAGTCGGGGATTGAAGGAGCGAAGGACGCGCGCAAGGCTGTACTGGAGTCAGAAGGCAATACGGACCTGGTGACTTCCGCAGCGCAGGAGTCGTGGCAAGGCGCGACGATCGGAGTCCTGGCCGGTGCCGTCTTCGGCGTACTGGCAGACGATCGCAAGCCGATGCGCGGTGTTGTCGCGGGAGGCCTTTTGGGCGCTGTGCTGGGCTTTGCGGGCAGTTTTGCCTGGAAAACCCGGCCTTTGACTTCAGCCATGGCGCGCGGTGCCGGAAAACGGATCGGGGTGGCTCGTGACGAGCACTGGTTGTCCAAGAACCCGATCAATTACGGTTGAGCATGCGGATCGGCCGGCGAGTGATCGAATCTGCCTGGCCGTGCGCTGAGCGTTATTCATTGTCTTTCGTCTGACATGCGAATTGAGCCCGTTCCCATGGGGACGGAGGTTGCAGCCTTGTTGCAGGAATGTGCTTTCCCGGCCGAAGAATCTGCTGAAGATTCTTCGGCCGTGTTCTTTGGAATCCGGTGCGATGGCCGGTTGAGCGGAGTTGTCGGACTGGAGTTGCGGGGTGATTTCGCGTTTTTGCTTGTACTGGCCGTTGCGCAGGAATGGCGCGGAAATGGATTGGGAAGCGCGTTGCTGGCCTTTGCCGAGACACACGCCTTGGCGCATTCGGTAGATTCCCTGTATCTTTTTGCTTCCTCTTGCGCCCTGTATTTTCAAGGGCAGGGTTATGACATCGTTGCGCGCAACGCGCTTCCTTTGACTGTCCGGAATACACGCCGCTTTGCCAGCCTGGGATTGAGGCAGGCTTGTCTGAGAAAAAAACTGCAGCTGATGACCTGAGTTCGTCCCGTTTTTATGCGGTCCTTGTTTGTCCGGATTGCCAAATAATTCACTGTCAGGGCCTGCCGCCGGCCCTAAGATGATTGTGCAGGATGCCCAAGGCCCAGGCGCGGAATGGAACTCCTGCGGTGCAGCCCATTCTGACGGAAATTGGTAATTACACGGATTTCTCCATGGAAAATCATCGGATTGCAGGACAGGCCGTGAAACCTCGACGTTTCTGGCTTCCGGTCTTGGGGGCGCTCCTTCTGGAGCTGTTTCTGCTGAGTGCCGTCCATGCCAGTCCGGACAAGGCCGCGCGATACTATGAAGAAGCGCTGGGCCGGTTCGAGAGAAACGACGTACCGGGCGCGATCATTCAGCTCAAGAATGCCCTGCAACAGGATCAGCAGATGCTGGCGGCACAATTGCTGCTCGGCAAGGCGCTGTTCAAAGGCGGCGATCTCAATGGCGCTGCGGCGGCATTCGAGGAAACGCTCCGGCAAGGGGTCAATCGTGCCGAAGTCGCCTTGCCGCTTGGTCAGGTGTATATGGCGCTGGGACGTCCCGAAGCCGTGATTGAACGGATAATTGCGGCCGGTCTGCCGCCGGCGCTACAGGTTGAAGTGCTCACCCTGCGCGGCAACGCTTATTTTGAATCTGGAAACAACCGGCTTGCCGTGCGGAGCTTTGAGGAAGCGCGCGCGCTGGATCCGAAATCGGCTTCCCCGCTGATTGCCGAGATTCCGATGCTGCTTGCCACGGGGCAGTCCGCGCGCGCCGCGGAAATTGCCGACAAGGCGGTTGAGCTTGCTCCGCGCAGTGCCCATGCATGGAACATGAAGGCCTCGGTGCTGCATGCTTCGCTCGAGATGGTTAACGCGCTGGCCGCGTACGACAAAGCCTTGCTGTTGGATCCGAAACATGTCGATGCGCGCATCGCCCGCGCCAGTCTGTACATCGATCTGCAGCGCCTGGCCGATGCCAGGAAGGATCTGAATTTTTTGCTGACCGCCGCACCCGATGAGCCGCGCGCTTCCTACCTGCGCGCCCTGATGGCGGCACAGCAGGGCGACGGACAGGCCGTTGCGGCCGCACTCGGCGACGTGGTACGCATCATTGACGGCTTGCCTCCTTCCTGGCTGGCCCGGCGGGAACAGTTGCTGATGACAGGTGCGTTGGCACACCACGGCCTCGGAAACCCGCAAAAGGCGCGCGAGTACCTGGATATGATCATTGCGCGGAACGATCGCAATCTGGGCGCGAAAAAATTGCTGGCCGCGATTTACCTCGACACGCGCGATTACGGACGTGCCTTGCCCTTGCTGGAATCATTGCTGAAGATCATGCCAGACGATCCGCAGGTGATGTTCATGCTCGGTTCCGTACACATGGCGCAACGCCGCTATGTACAGGCGACTGATCTGCTGGAAAAGGCAGCAGCCCGGACCGGTGCGCCGCAGATGAACCGGGCGCTGGCTTTCAGCCAGATTGGCCTGGGGCGCAACGAATTGGGACTGTCCAGCCTGGAAAAGGCTTTTTCCGCCAACCCTGCGGACACGCGTTCCGGGATGGCGCTGTCCCGGATCTACATGCAGCAGGGAAAGACGCAAAAAGCGTTGCAGATCGCCGAAGCGATGGTCAGGCGCGATCCGGGAAATCTTTCCGTCTTGAACTTTCTTGGTTCGTTAAAAGTTGCGAATGGCGACAGGGGTGGGGCCAGATCAGCCTTCTTGCAGGTGCTGGAAAAAGATCCGGAATTCCGGCCGGCCATTCTCAGTCTCGTCAGGCTGGACAGCAGCGAGCAGCGTTTTGACGATGCGCGCAAACGGCTCGACAAGTTGCTGGGCCGGCAGCATGACGATCACGAAGCGTTGTACGAATATGGCCTGCTTGAACGACGCGCGGGGCGCATGCCCGAGGCCTTGAGGCGCATGCAAAAAGCGGCCGATGTCCAGCGCAGCGATGTGCGGCCTGCGCTGGCGCTGATCGATTTCCATCTGTCTCTGCGTGAATCCGCGCAGGCGCTGGATGTGGCGAAAACCTGGTCGTCGCGAATGCCCGATGACCTTTCCGTACAGATGGCGCTGGGGCGCACCTACCTCGCGGCGGGAGATGTCGGGGCGGCGCGCAGTGTGTTTTCAGGTGCTACGCGGCTTGCGGAATTCGACGCGCGTGCTCAGGTAACTCTGGCCCGTTTGCAGATACAGGCGGGCAATCTCGATGGCGCCGCATATTGTGTGCAAAAGGCCTTGCAAGGCCAGCCCGATGATCCGGCTGCACTGATGCTGATGGTCGAAATCGAGGCGCGGCGGAACGATTCCGCCAAGGCGGATGCGGCGCTCAAGGTACTGGCCGGAAAGCATCCGGACCGCGTCGAGACAGCACAGGCACGAGGCCATCTGGCGCTGATGCGGGGCCAGCATGCCATGGCCATTTCCTCTTTCCGCACGGCGCTCGCACGTCAGGAAAACACCGCAAATGCACTGGCCCTGGTCAACGCCTTTCTGGCTTCCGGCGATGCCGTCAAGGCGGCCGGTTTTCTCGACGACTGGATAAAGACACGACCGAACGACACGGCGGCGCGCAAGGCATTGGCCGAGGCGCAATTTCGTGCCGGACAATTGCAGGCAGCGCGCCAGAGCTATGCCAAAGCGTTGGCCCTTGAACCTGACGATGCCGTGATGCTCAATAACTACGCCAATCTCCTGCAACAGCTTAATGATCCCGCCGCGCAGGAAATCGCGGAAAGGGCCTTTTCTCTGGCTCCCCATAATCCTTCCTATGCCGATACGCTGGGCTGGATTCTTGTGCGCAGGGGACAGATTGAAGGCGGATTGCGCTATTTGCGGGAAGCGCGATTGCGCAGTCCGGACAATGCGGAAATCCGTTTTCATCTGGCGTACGCGCTGGCGAGGAACGGGCGCAGCAATGAGGCCAGGGAAGAATTGACCGCTGCGCTTTCCGCTTCGAAGCGCATTGCCGAGCATGAGGAATTCAGGCGACTGAAAAGGGAGCTCGGGTTGTAAAGAGGGGGTTGGATTGTCGGCTTTCTTTACAGAAACTCGGGTTGTGTTTTGGTTTTTGATTTAATGTCTTGATAATAAAAGATATTTATTTTTGGCACTAATGTTGCTTTTACCTTGGTGAGAGTTAACGTGGGAGTTGAAATGAACAGGCAACTCAAGTTTCTGTGCACACTGTTAACAGTGGCGATGTCCGGACAGGCCGTAGCAGCAACGACCTGGACTCTGGCCTCCGATTATGGAAGCATCAGTCCTGGAGTAACCGTTACCGCCCTGTCGAATACCGGAGGCACAAACAATTACTCGAATGCGGCCAACAATGCAGCCCTGCAAACGATCCAGAGCGCCACATGGACCAACACCTGGGGCGGTATCTACAACGCCGATGCGTGTGCGAGCGGTTCATATTGCGACACGAACGAGAACAACAATCCGGAGCATTCGATCGATAACAATCAACGTTACGACATGGCGTTGCTTACGTTTGCTTCAAACGTCCGGCTGACTGATCTCAAGCTGGGATGGTGGCAATACGACTCCGACGTGACGGTGATGGCCTATTCCGGGAACGGGGCGCCGGCACTGATTGGCAACAGGTACAGCGATCTCGTGGGTCTGGGCTGGGTATCGATCGGCAATTACTCCGATCTGGGAACGTCATCCAAGGCAATCAATGAGAATGGCGTGTTTTCATCCTACTGGCTGATTGGCGCCTACAACCCCTTGGCCAATCCGGGGGGCGGTGCCGCAACGGGGTCGTCGAACTCCTATGACTACGTCAAACTGCAATCGGTCACGGGATGCATTTCGGGAACGGTAGGGTGCAATCCGCCAAACAATGATGTGCCCGAGCCCGGATCGATTGCGCTTTTCGGACTGGGGTTGCTCGGTTTGCTGTCCCAGCGCAAGCGCTTATTCGCCTGAGCGGATCGCAGATACAAAAAACGGCATCCTCGGATGCCGTTTTGTTTTGAGTATTTCGCGTGCTTTCCTTAGTCCAGCACGTGTGAGACCAGGCCGTCGGCCAGTTTCGGTTCGAACCAGGTCGACTTGGGTGGCATGACTTCGCCGGCATCGGCGACCGACATCAGTTCACTCAGCTGTGTCGGGTGCATGGCGAAAGCCACGGCCATTTCGCCGCTGTTTACCCGCCGTTCGAGTTCGCCGAGCCCCCGGATGCCGCCCACGAAGTCGATGCGCGTGTCGCGACGCAGGTCGGCAATGCCGAGGATCGGGCCGAGCAGTTGTTCGGAAAGTACCGAGACGTCGAGGCGGCGTACCGGGTCCTGCAACGGAACGCGTTCCGGATTGACTTCGATGCGATACCAGCGGCCCTGCAGATACATTCCACAGACGCCGGTGCGTTCCGGATGCACGGATGTTTTCGAAGGCGTGACCGTGTAACGCTCGCCGACGGCCTTGAGGAAGGCTTCGGTGGACAAACCATTGAGATCGCGCACCACGCGGTTATAGTCGAAGATGCGCATCTGGCGGGCCGGGAAGATCACCGACAGGAAGTATTCGGCGGAATCGGGTTGGCCCTTGCCGCGGCGTGCCGCTGCAACACGCGAAGCGGCTGCGGAGCGGTGATGGCCGTCAGCGATGTAGAGGTTGGGCATGGCGCCGAAAACAGCACTAATGCGGGCGATGGCCGCCTCGTCGTCGATCAGCCAGACGGTGTGGCGAATGCCATCATCGGCCGTGACGTCGGCAACCGGAGCGTTGGCCGTGGCGGCGGCGACGAGGCGTTCGGCCTCATCGCTGTCCGGATGGGCGAGCAGCACCGGGCCGGTCTGCGCGTTGAGCGCTTCGATCTGGCGCACGCGGTCATCTTCCTTGTCCGGGCGGGTGAATTCGTGCTTGCGGATGCGGTTGGTGTCGTAGTCGGCGACCGAGGCGGCGGCGATCAGGCCGGTTTGCGTGTGCGATCCCATGATCAACCGGTAAGCGTAGTAGCACGGTTTCGCGTCGCGCATCAGGATGCCGCCGGCGATCAGTTTCTCGAGGTTTTCGGCCGATTTGGCATAAACCTCCGGCGCGTAGTGGTCGATTTCCGGCGGGAGATCAATCTCGGCCTTCGAAATGTGCAGGAACGAGTACGGCTTGCCAGCGGCGCGTTCGCGCGCCTCTTCGCTGGAAAGTACATCGTAGGGCGGTGCAGCCACAGCGGCGGCGTGCTCGGTGCGCGGCCGCAGGCCGGTGAAGGGGCGGATCAGGGGCGTGGTCACTGGGGGTCTCCTGGGAAATATTTATTTGCCATGCAGTTGCTTGATCAGTTCCTTGACGGCGGCGACACGCTCGGCCAGCGTCGGGCAACTCCGGGTGAGCGAGAGTTTATCCTGTCCGGCCAGCTTGTAGTTCCGGTTCTTCTGGATCAGGTTGATGATGACGATCGGCTCGATCGGCGGAGTCTTCTCGAACTGCACTGTCACGCCGGAGGCGGTGGCATCGAGCTTGACGATGCCGAGCGGCTTGCACAGCAGGCGCAGGCGGTGGCTTTCGATGAGCGACTGGGCCTGCGGCGGCAGTTCGCCGAAACGGTCGACGAGTTCCTCCTGCATCGCACTCACGTCATCGAGCGAATCGCAGTTGGCGAAGCGCTTGTACAACGTCAGGCGCTCGTGCACGTCCGGGGCGTAATCGTCCGGCAGCAGCGCCGGGGTGTGCAGGTTGATTTCGGTGGCGATGCCGAGCGGCTCGAGCAGATCCGGTTCCTTGCCTTGGCGCAGCGCGCTGACGGCACGGTTGAGCATTTCGGTGTACAGGTTGAAGCCGATTTCCTGCATCGAACCCGATTGGTTTTCGCCGAGTACCTCGCCGGCGCCGCGGATTTCGAGGTCGTGCATGGCCAGATAGAAACCGGCGCCGAGCTCGTCCATCATCTGGATCGCTTCGAGGCGCTGCTTGGCCTGCTTGGTCAGGCCGGTGGTGCCATCCGCTTCGCCGTGCGTGAGCAGGTAGGCGTAGGCCTGGTGGTGCGAACGGCCGACGCGGCCGCGCAACTGGTGCAGCTGTGCGAGGCCGAACTTGTCGGCACGGTTGATGACGATGGTGTTGGCGTGCGGGTTGTCGATGCCGGTCTCGATGATCGTCGTGCACAAGAGCAGGTTGGCGCGCTGCTGCGTGAAGTCGCGCATCACGCGCTCCAGCTCGCGCTCATTCATCTGGCCGTGGCCGACGACGATGCGCGCTTCGGGCAGCAGCTTGGTCAGCTTGTCACGCATGTTCTCGATCGTGTCGACCTCGTTGTGCAGGAAATACACTTGGCCGCCGCGCTTGAATTCGCGCAGCAGCGCCTCGCGGATGATGCCGTCGGAGAAGCGCGAGACGAAGGTCTTGATCGCCAGGCGCTTTTGCGGCGCGGTGGCGATCACCGAGAAGTCGCGCAGTCCTTCGAGCGACATGCCCAAGGTGCGCGGGATCGGTGTCGCGGTCAGCGTCAGCACGTCCACCTCGGCGCGCAGGGCCTTCAGCGCCTCCTTCTGGCGCACGCCGAAGCGGTGCTCCTCGTCGATGATGACCAAGCCAAGGCGGGTGAAGGTGACGTCCTTCTGCAACAGCTTGTGCGTGCCGATAACGATGTCGATCTTGCCTTCGGCGAGTTCCTTCAAGGCTTGCGTCGTTTCCTTGGCGGTCTTGAAGCGCGACAGTTCGGCGATCTTGACGGGCCAGTCGGCAAAACGGTCGCTGAAGGTCTGAAAGTGCTGTTCGCAGAGCAGGGTCGTCGGGCAGAGCACGGCGACCTGCTTGCCGCCGGCCACTGCGCAGAACGCGGCGCGCAGGGCGACCTCGGTCTTGCCGAAGCCGACATCGCCGCAGACGAGGCGGTCCATCGGCTTGCCGGACTTCATGTCCGTGATGACGGCCTCGATGGCGGCGGCCTGATCGACGGTTTCTTCAAAGCCGAAGCCGTCGGCGAAGGCCTCGTAGTCGCGTAAAGTGAATTCGAAGGCGTGGCCCTGGCGCGCGGCGCGGCGGGCGTAGAGCGCCAGCAGTTCGGCAGCGGTGTCGCGCGCCTGCAACGCCGCCTTGCGCTTGGCCTTTTCCCACTGCTGTGAGCCGAGCATGTGCAGTGGTGCGGCGTCCGGGTCGGCCCCCGAGTAACGCGAGATGACGTGCAGTTGTGAGACCGGCACGTAGAGTTTAGCGTCGTTGGCGTAATGCAGTTCCAGAAACTCCATGTCGCCTTCGCCGAGGTCCATGTGGATCAGCCCCTGGTAGCGGGCGATGCCGTGCTGCTCATGGACCACCGGGTCGCCGACCTTCAGTTCGGTCAGGTCGCGCAGCCAGTTGTCGAGCGATGCTTTCTTCTGCGCCGCGTGGCGTGTGCGGCGAGTCGGGCTGCCGGCGTAAAGCTCCGTTTCGGTGATGAAGGCGAGCTGGTCGAGCACAAATCCTTCGTGCAGCGGCGCGACACCGAGCGCCACCCTGGCGTCGCCGGCGAGGAAGCCGGACAGGTTGGCGCTGGCGTCCGGCCGGAGGCCGTATTCGGAGAACAGTTCGGTCAGCGTTTCGCGTCGGCCGGCCGATTCGGCGAGGAGCAGGATTCGCCCGGCGGGGTGACTGAGATGCGTGTCGATGAACAACTTGAGCCTGGCGAGCGGATCGTCGGCACGGCGGTCGACGGCCACCGGCGGCACGGCGGCCGTCGGTCCCTCGCTGCCTTTGGCGAGCACCAGCCGCGTGTAGGGCTTGGCGGCGGTGAAGAAGGCTTCCTCGTTGAGGAACAAATCGGACGGTGGCAGCAGCGGCCGGCTTTTTTCGCCGGAGAGCATGGCGAAACGCGACTGTGCGTCGCGCCAGAAATCGCGCAAGGCTTCGGGAACGCCGCCGTGCAGGCAGAGCGTCGCGTCCTGCGGCAGGTAGTCGAAGAGCGTCGCCGTTTCGTCAAAGAAGAGCGGCAGCCAGTATTCGATGCCGGCCGACGGGATGCCGTTGGAAATGTCCTTGTAGATGCCCGACTTGGCCGGGTCGCCCTCGAAGGTTTCGCGGAAACGCTGGCGGAAGCGGGCGCGGCCCTTGTCGTCCATCGGGAACTCGCGAGCCGGCAGCAGGCGGATTTCCGGCACCGGATAAAGCGTGCGCTGTGAGTCGACGTCGAAGGTCTTGATGCTTTCGATCTCGTCGTCGAACAGGTCAAGGCGGTAGGGTAACGCCGAGCCCATCGGATAGAGGTCGACGAGGCCGCCGCGGATCGAATATTCGCCGGGCGAGACGACGTTTGAAACGTGGGTGTAGCCGGCCAGCGTCAACTGGGCGCGGAAGGCTTCGGCGTCGAGCGTTTCACCTTTCTTCAGGAAGAAGGTGTAGGCGGCGAGGTAGGCCGGCGGCGCAAAGCGGTAGGCGGCAGTCGATGCGGGCACGAGCAGCACGTCGCACTCGCTGCGCGTGACGCTGTAGAGCGTCGCGAGGCGTTCAGAAACGAGGTCGTGGTGCGGCGAGAAGCTGTCGTAGGGCAGGGTTTCCCAGTCGGGCAGAAGGCGCACTTTCAGGCCGGGCACGAACCATGGAATCTCGTCGAGCAGGCGTTGCGCATCGTTGGCGCTCGCGGTGAGAACGGCCAGCATGCCCTTGTTCTCGTTCGCCAGCTGCGCCAGCATGAGGGCGTCGGATGATCCCGAGAATTCCGGTAGCTGGACGCGTTCGCCTGGCTTGCAGTGAGGCAAGGCAATGGAAATTGGACTGGCTGCCGGACTGACAGCGGTTTTTGCTTGAGGCACGGAGAAGGACGCAAGGATGCGGAAAGGGCGCCATTATACCGCTTGGCAGCTGTTGGCATCGGTAAGGCGGGCCGGAGGAACGCGCTATCCGCTACGGGTTTCTTCCTTGATCGCTGATGAGTGGAAATGCTTCATGAACCACTGCACGGCTTCATGCAGACAGGCTGAAACTCCTGTTGATACCGCGTAATCTGGTCCCATTTCAGGGATCATCCTGAGATCCTTGCGGCAGGTAACTTCTTCCAGCGCACGACGATTGCTGGCGATGTGCTGCGTGTCGCTTTCCTCGGCCAGCAGAAGGAGCGGCGATTCGAGGACGCGCAGATAGAGTACGCCTGCGAGATCGATCAGCCCGTCACGGCAGACGATGGCGGCGATGTCGTGGTCGCGCAAGGCCGCGACGCGGACGGCGACGGGAGAGGTGGCATGGGCGGCGAAAAGGCCGATCGGCTGCTCCTTCATTTCACCCATCTGCATCCGGTTCTTGAGCAGACCCAGGAAGTCGACCAGCCGCCTGGCCAGCAAGGGAACGTTGTTGTGAACGTCGGGAAAGTGTTCTTCCTGATGTGCAAGAAGGTCGACGTTGAGCGTGGATAGCCCGGCGCGCCGGAATTGTCCTGCCAGCAATTTGTCTTTCTGATCGAGCGCCATCGCGGCGTGGACGAGAACGACAATTCCCGGCGAATCCGGCAACAAGGCCAGTTCTCCGTACAGCGCACCGTGTTCGGATGGCAGGGATACGGGGATGCCGATGCCATCCGGGGTGAAGTCGATCATGGCCTATCTTCGCGCAAGCCTTACGGGAATGCGCAGCGACCCGAAAGGTTTGCCGAATTTCCCATAATGGCCAGGGATTTGCGTGCGGCAATGCGGGCAGCATCCGTCCTCGGGCAGGTCGTAATGACGGATTGCGTACCAGTCGCGCACGATCAGCGCCGCGTGACAGGCGGGGCAGAAGGTCGTGTCGCCTTCGGTGTCATGCACGTTGCCGGTATAGACATAGTGCAATCCGGACTCCATGGCGATGTTGCGTGCGTGAGTCAGCGTCGAGTGGGGCGTCGGCGGCAGATCGTCCATTTTCCAGTCGGGGTGGAAGGCGGAAAAATGCAGGGGCACGTCCGGGCCCAGCTCGCGCGCCACCCATGCACAAAGCGCCCTGATTTCCGCTTGCGAGTCGTTCTGGCCCGGGATCAGCAGGGTGGTGATCTCCAGCCAGCAGGCTGTTTCATGATGGATAAAGGCCAGCGTATCGAGAACAGGTCGCAGGCGGCCGCCGCACAGTCTGACGTAAAAGTCGTCGGTGAAGGCCTTGAGGTCGACGTTGGCGGCGTCCATCACCGCAAAGAATTCCCTGGCCGGTTCCGGATGGATGTAGCCGGCCGTCACGGCGACTGTCCTGATGCCTTTCTGGTGGCAGGCTGTGGCTGTGTCGATGGCGTATTCGGCGAAGATTACCGGATCGTTGTAGGTAAAGGCCACGGATTGGGCGCCATAGGCCAGCGCTGCCCCGGCAATGCCTTCCGGGTTGGCTGCGTCCATCAGGCGATCCATGTCCTTCGATTTGGAGATGTCCCAGTTCTGGCAGAACTTGCAGGCCAGATTGCACCCGGCCGTGCCGAAAGAGAGAATCGACGATCCCGGATAGAAATGGTTGAGCGGCTTCTTTTCGATCGGGTCGATACAGAAGCCCGAGGAACGGCCATAGGTGGTCAGTACCATCTGGTTGCCGATGTTCTGGCGCACGAAACAGGCGCCGCGCTGGCCATCGTGCAATTTGCAGTCGCGCGGGCAAAGATCGCACTGGATGCGCCGCGGTTTGCCTTCCTCGGCTGGCAACGTATGCCACCAGCGAGCAGGGTGCCGGGATTCGGGGATCTTCATTCTTCCTTCCATTTCTGTACCCCATAACGGGAAAGCGTCAGTTTCGGGCTCCAGAAATCGGTTGAAAGCCCAGCCTTGAGCTTGAGATGATCCAGGAACAGTCGGGGTGTTGGCAAGGATTCCCAGACTTGCGGAAGGAAGGTGGCCCGATGGTATTCGCAGCACAGAATCACCCCGTCGACTCCGGGCCTGAGTTGGCGCAGGGCGTCCGCTTCATCGGTGAACTGCATCGCGTGTGGCACATCGAGCAACGAGACTTCCACCCGTGTCTGTTCCAGTTCGGCGCGCCGCAAGGGGGGGAAGCGCGGGTCGTTGAAGGCGGCGGCGAGCGCATTTTCAGCGACATCCGTCGCCAGCGAGCGGTACGCTTCCAGGGTGCCGATGCATCCGCGCAATTGTCCTTGCTGCGTCAGTGTGACGAAGGTCGCAGCCGGTTTTGCCAGGTCCGGGTGCGGCGTGGCGGTGCGGGCCTTCATGCCGAACCTGCTTTCGATGGCATTGCGGGCGATCGTCAGCAAGGCATGGCCCAGCGGGTCAATGGACATGGCGATGCGCTTCCTGTGCGGGTTCAAAAAGTGCGAAGGCTCCGTATCCGACGACGCGCGACTTGTCTCCTGCGGTGTCGCCCGAATTGCGCAGGTCCAGTTGCTGCGCCTGCAATCCGCGTTCCTGTGCGGCCAGGAGCAAACCGTTCACCGGCGTGGCGCCACAGGCCTGGTAGTGGTTAATCGACGGGTTGAGGCCGAGAATCTGGCGTGCCGTTTTGGCATCAATCTGTCGCGCATCATCGTAGGGCAGATAGTGCGACAGGTCGGAGCTCACGACAATCAGGGAATCGTGCCCACCCCACAGGCGTCCAAGTACATCGGCCACATCGCCTGGCGAGGCGTCGCCGACCGCCAGCGGGAGGAGCGAAAACTTGTCGAGTACCGTCTGCAGGAAAGGCAGTTCCACTTCCAGCGAATGCTCCTGTGCA
The DNA here is from genome assembly GCA_964563685.1 of uncultured Propionivibrio sp. Lineage (GTDB taxonomy): Bacteria > Pseudomonadota > Gammaproteobacteria > Burkholderiales > Rhodocyclaceae > Propionivibrio. The sequence goes on along the minus strand of CAZLXL010000002.1, from coordinate 406,871 downwards.
TGGGCGGCATCGCTGAACAGCACTTGCGGCAGTTCGCTGATGGCGTCAATGGCCTGCAGATCGATGGGGATTGTGCCCAGAGGTGTTTCGAAAGCATCGCAATCCGGCAGAGCCAGGCCGCGCACGGCGACACGATGCGTCGGCCCGAGCAGTATGACGTGGCGGATCGTATTGCGCAGGCCGTCCAGCGTAGCGAAAGCGCTGGCGGCGATCGGACCCGAATAGACGTAACCGGCATGCGGCACAATGATGGCCTTGGGGCTGGTTTGCGTATTGCACACAACATGAGCCAGCAGGGAGACTATTTCGCGGCTCAGGATTGCCGGAGATTCCGGATAGAACATTCCTGCAACGGCCGCCGGACGGAGGTTGGTGCTCATGGGCGACTCCTTTCAATTCACTATATGAGAGCAAACCGGGAGTCGCAAGCTAAAGGATGGAGCGCGTTCAAAAAGGGTTTGGGCTAGAATTGCCGCATGTCCCGCTACTACGCACTCGTTCCTGCCGCCGGCATCGGCGCCCGCTTCGGTTCAGAAGTTCCCAAACAGTATCTCGAACTGGCCGGAAGGCCGATGATTCATCACGCGTTGGCGGCCTTGTGCCGTTGCGACAGGATCGAACAGGTCTGGGTTGTCCTCTCGCCGGGCGACGGGTGGTGGGAGTCGTATGACTGGTCTGTGCTCGGAGCGAAATTGCAGGTTATCCGTTGCGGAGGCGCGACGCGCGCCGAAAGTGTGTCCAATGGCCTGCAGGCCGTCGCAGGCATTGTGGCGGAGGATGACTGGATGCTGGTGCACGACGCCGCCCGGCCCTGCCTTACCCAGGCCATGCTCGCCGCCTTGTGCGACGAATTGCAGGACGACCCGGTCGGCGGCCTGCTGGCAGTACCGGTGGCTGACACACTCAAACGTGCCGATGCGCAGCAGCGGGTGACAGCTACGCAATCCCGTGACGGCCTGTGGCAGGCGCAGACGCCGCAGATGTTCCGGTATGGCCTGCTGCGCCGGGCGTTGAGCGGCAATTTCGCAGTCACCGACGAGGCGAGCGCACTCGAGGCGGCTGGCTATAAACCTCGACTGGTGAAGGCCGACACGACCAATTTAAAGGTGACCTTTCCCGCCGATCTCAGGATCGCCGAACTCGTCTTGCAAGGAGAAAAATCATGATGCGTGTCGGACAGGGGTGCGACATCCATGCGCTGGTGCCGGGACGCAAGCTGATCATCGGCGGCGTCGAGATTCCGCATGAACTAGGCCTGCTCGGGCATTCCGATGCCGACGTGCTGCTGCATGCGATCATCGATGCGCTGCTCGGCGCGGCCGGCATGGGCGATATAGGCAGGCTGTTCCCGGACACGGACGAGCTTTATCGCGATGTCGACAGCCGGGTGCTTCTGCGGGCGACACGCAACCGTCTGACGCAGGCGGGCTGGAGGATCGTCAATGTCGATTCGACGATCAATGCACAGCGTCCGAAGATGGCGCCGCATATTCCGGCCATGATTGGGCTCATTGCCGCCGACCTGCAGATTGCGCCCGAACGGGTCAATGTGAAGGCCAAGACGGCGGAACGCCTGGGATTTGTGGGGCGGGAAGAAGGGATTTCCACGGAAGCCATTGCCCTCATCGAACGGGACGAGGATTAAACTTGCGAACACTAATGAAAGAGTTGAGTACCCGGGCCAGAAAACTGAAAAAAACTTGATGCTGGCATAGAATGAGGCAGTGAAACTGGTGTTGCCGTGGCGTGAAGATCCGGCCTTGATTATTCATTGTGTTTGTCCAACAGGTGGGGAAACGATGTCGAACAAATTCATCTATGTGTTCGGTCCGTCCAGGACCGAAGGCGCTGCGGAAATGAAAAACATCCTCGGAGGCAAGGGCGCCAATCTCGCCGAAATGTGCCGCCTGGGGATTTCTGTTCCTCCCGGACTGACCATCAGTTCCGAAGTCTGTGCCATTTATTCCGAACAAGGTTCCGATGCCGCGCGCAAGCTGATCGAGGCGGAAGTGCTGCAAGGCGTGGCCTTCATCGAGAATGAACTGGCCAAGACCTTCGGCAATGCCGCCGATCCTTTGCTGGTTTCGGTGCGTTCGGGCGCGCGGGCCTCGATGCCGGGCATGATGGATACCATCCTGAATCTTGGTCTGAACGACGAAGCGGTCGCCGGGCTGGCCCGGAAATCCGGCAGCGAACGTTTTGCCTGGGATTCCTATCGCCGTTTCATCCAGATGTATGGCGATGTGGTCATGGGTCTCAAGGCCGAATCCAAGGAAGAACACGATCCGTTTGAAGTGATCATCGAATCGATCAAGAAACAGCGGGGCGTCGAGCTTGATACGCAGTTGTCCGTTGACGATCTGAGGCAGATGGTCGGCGAGTTCAAGGCGCTGATCCGTGCCCGCATCGGTCGGGAATTCCCGACCGATCCATGGGAGCAGTTGTGGGGCGCCATCATGGCCGTTTTTGATAGCTGGAACAACGACCGCGCCAAGCTTTACCGCCGGATGAACGATATTCCCGACGCCTGGGGAACCGCCGTCAACGTGCAGTCGATGGTTTTCGGCAACCTGGGCGAGCAGAGCGGCACCGGAGTCGCCTTTACCCGTGACGCGGCGTCCGGCGAGGATGTATTCAACGGCGAGTTCCTGGTCAATGCCCAGGGCGAAGACGTGGTCGCGGGCATCCGCACGCCGCAGCAGATTTCCCTCGAAGGTTCGCGACGCTGGGCCCGGCTGGCTCAGGTCAGCGAAGAAGAACGCCGCACGCGGTATCCGTCGATGGAAGAACTGATGCCTGAGGTCTACCAGCAGTTGTTGAAGACCGAAACCGCCCTGGAGATGCATTACAAGGACATGCAGGACATCGAGTTCACCATTCAGGAAGGCAAGCTCTGGATGTTGCAGACCCGCTCGGCAAAGCGTACCGGCGCGGCGATGGTGCGCGTGGCCATGGAAATGCTGGAGCAGGGTCTGATCGATGAGAAGACCGCCTTGCTGCGGGTGGCTCCGGACAGACTCAATGAATTGCTGCATCCGGTTTTCGATGCTCAGGCGATCAAGGCCGCGCAGAGCATCGCGCGCGGTCTTCCTGCCTCGCCGGGCGCAGCCACCGGACAGATCGTGTTCTTTGCCGACGAGGCCGAGGAATGGGCGCAGCAAGGCAAGGATGTCATCCTTGTGCGCCAGGAAACCTCGCCGGAAGACCTGCGCGGCATGGCCGCCGCCAGGGGCATTCTGACCGCCCGGGGCGGTATGACCTCGCATGCCGCCGTGGTGGCGCGGGGCATGGGCAAATGCTGTGTGTCCGGAGCCGGCGCGATCCATGTCGATCCGAAAGCGCGTTCCATGACCGTCGACGGCAAGGTGCTCAAGGAAGGCGACTGGATTTCGCTCGACGGGTCGACCGGGCAGGTTTACGCAGGGCAGGTGCCGACCCGCGACGCCGAGCTGTCGGGTGATTTCGGCAAGCTGATGGACATCGCCGAGCGTTGCAAGCGGCTGGCCGTGCGCGCCAATGCCGATACGCCGGAAGACGCGCGTGCGGCACGAAATTTTGGTGCTGTGGGCATCGGCCTGTGCCGTACCGAGCACATGTTCTTCGAAGGCGAGCGCATCAAGGCCGTGCGCGAAATGATTCTGGCGAAAAACGAAGACGGTCGCCGCCGGGCGCTGGCCCGGCTGTTGCCGATGCAGCGTGGCGACTTCGAAGGCATTTTCACGGCCATGGACGGCCTGCCCGTGACCATCCGCCTGCTTGATCCGCCATTGCACGAGTTCCTGCCGCACGACGAAGCCAACCAGAAGGAAATGGCCGCCGAGATGGGGCTGCCTTACGAGGAAATCAGGCAGCGCGTCGAGGACTTGCACGAAGCCAACCCGATGATGGGCCACCGTGGCTGCCGTCTTGGCATCACCTACCCGGAAATTACCGAGATGCAGGCGCGCGCCATCATTGAAGCAGCGCTCAACGCCAAGGCCGGGGGGATTTCTCCGAAGGTCGAGATCATGATTCCTCTGGTCGGCAGCGTACGTGAATTCGAGTCCCAGGCCCGGGTGGTCCGGGATACGGCGGAGGCTGTTTTCGCCGAGCGCAATGCAACCATCGGATTTTCTGTCGGCACCATGATCGAAACGCCGCGCGGCGCGTTGCTGGCCGACAGCATCGGCAAGCAGGCCGAGTTTTTCTCGTTCGGCACCAACGACCTGACGCAGATGACCCTAGGTTTCTCGCGCGACGACGCAGGTTCTTTCCTGCCGCACTATCTGGAGGCCGGCATTTACGAACAGGACCCGTTCCAGTCGATCGACCAGCAAGGGGTGGGGCAGCTTGTCCGGATGGCGGTCGAGCGAGGGCGCTCGGTGCGTCCGGATATCAAGCTCGGTGTCTGCGGCGAACACGGCGGCGATCCCGCCTCGGTGGAGTTTTTCCACGGCGCGGGTCTCAATTATGTGAGCTGTTCGCCGTTCCGTGTGCCGATCGCCCGTCTGGCTGCCGCCCAGGCGGCCATCAAAGAGAAATAAGACAGATGGAATATTTCCCGCCGGATGGCCGGCGGGATTCTTCTCCAAGGCGTGATCAACGGGATGTGCAATGTGAACTCGCTCTTCCGGCTCCACGCCGAGATTGACAACCGCGTTCAATCACTGCGCGATGGCTACCCTGACTGGCCTTGCAGCAAGGGCTGCGACAGCTGCTGTCGCCAGCTTGCAGATGTGCCGCAATTGACCGCCCCGGAATGGGAATTGCTGCGTGAAGGGCTGGCTACGCTGTCGCCGGAGCGGCTGCAAGCGATCCGTCGTGCTGTGGCGGAACTGGCCGCTTCGTCTTTACGCCCCGTTGTCTGCCCCATGCTCGATTCCGTTGCCGGAACCTGTCCGGTTTATGCCCAGCGCCCCGTCGCCTGTCGCACTTACGGTTTTTACGTGCAGCGCGGCAAGGGCTTGTACTGCCGAGACATAGAAACCCAGGTGGCCGAAGGAACCATGGACGGTCAGGTTTGGGGTAACCATGAGGCTGTCGAACAACGCCTTACCAAATTCGGCGAAGCCCGCCCTTTGACCGAGTGGCTGGCCACCTGGCCTGGCGGGGTGTGACAGGTTTATCGTACTTCAGGGAACACGCTGGTGATTTGTTGCGTCGGTAAAAATCAATGTTGTGTCCTGATTCAAGCGTTGCTCTGGTTTTTCAGTTGTTTTGAAAGCGCTTGCTGCAGGTCGCCAATCAGATCATCCGGGTGTTCTATACCTATGCTGAGCCGGATCAATTCCTCGCGAATTCCATATCTGGCACGCGTCTCTGCGGGGACAACGCTATGTGTTGTGCTGGCCGGATGACATGCGAGGCTGTCCACATCGCCAAGCGAAACGGCCTGGGTGAATAGCGTCAGATTGTCCAGAACGGCTGCCACTGCATTGCGCCCGCCATCGGCCAGCTCGAAGGAAACCATGCCGCCGAATCCTCCCGGCATCTGACGCCTGGCCAGTTCATGCTGCGGGTGATCGGGCAGGCCGGGATAATAGGCTCGCGCAACGGCCGGATGCCCGGACAGAAAACGGGCGACTGCGGCGGCTCCTTCGCAATGGGCGGCCATGCGCAGGGGCAACGTCTTGATGCCGCGCAAAAACAGGAAAGCCTCTTGCGGAGAAAGATTGCCGCCGGCCTGGCCCAGTCCGGTCTTGCGAATCGGTGCGATCAGGTGCTCCGGACCGGAGATGATGCCGCCCGTGGCGTCGCCATGACCTCCGAGGTATTTGGTCATCGAATGCATCGTCAGATCGATGCCGTGTTCGGACGGACGGGTCAGGCAGGGGGTGCAGAAGGTATTGTCTGCCACCGTGATGATGCCCCTGTCCCTGGCTGTCTTGGCGATGAGCGAAAGGTCGTGCAGGCGCAGGGTCGGATTGGTCAATGTTTCGACCCATATCATGCGCGTCGCGGAGCTCAGTGTTTCGGACAGCGCACGTTCCGACGCGTCCGTAATCCGGATGCCGAAGCGTTCTCCCATGTTACGGAAGAGGCTTTCCGTTCCTCCGTAAAGCGGACCGAGGAACACTATTTCATCACCCGCTGCGAGCAGGGACAGCACGATCGCGGTGGTTGCCGCGCTGCCGCTGCTGAAAGCCGCTGCGCTTTCAGCTCCTTCCAGATCGGCCACTTTTGCTTCCAGTGCCGCCACCGTCGGGTTGGCAAATCGGCTGTAGCGATAGCCTTCAATTTCTCCGGCAAAAAGTGCGCCCCCGCGCGCCAGCGTGCCGTAGCCAAAGGCGGTGGTTTGGCTGATTGGCGTCGCGATGGCGCCGGTCACGGGGTCGGGTTTTTGTCCAGCATGAACAGCGCGTGTGCGCAGATGTTTCATCGTCGTTTCTTTCAGAGGATGAAAAAGTCGCACCCGAGCAGCGCGCGCTTGCCGGGCACGATCATCAGGCCGCTACGGAAGCCGTTTGTTCCGCATTGAGAAACAGCACGTTGTTTTCGAGGTGAATGTGCTGCATCAAGTCTTCGCGCAGACGGATCAGACCGGCGTAGAGGGCGCGCCAGGTGTTGCACGCATCCCGCGGTGCGGAAATGTCGTTGGTCAGACTTTCCAGCCGCGCCAGAGCTTCGCCGTGCTGGTCGTGCTCGGAGCGCATCATCGAAATCGGAGCCTGTGCCTGGCGGTCCTTTCCGTTGAGCAGCATCGGGAAAAGCACCTGTTCTTCCTTCATCATGTGGCTGAGCAGTTCATGGAACATGGCTTCAAGATGGTCGGCGAGCCCAATCGGGCAATCCGTGCGTTCGCCGTGCACCTGTTCCACGCGCCGGGCCAGGCGGATCAGTTCGGGAATTTCCTCGCGGTGCCGCTGGTGGAAGCGATCGAGGATGAAGCCGATCAGTTCCGCGACGGGGGCGGTTCGCCAGTCATGTTGCGCGGACGTATTGTCCTGTAGCGCTTCCAGTTCGTTCAGCAGGAGTTGCGGGTCGATCCCGCGCTTTGCGGCCGCTTCACGCAGACTTTTGTGACCGCCGCAGCAGAAATCGAGTTTGTGCTGGTGAAAAATGCGGGTCGAGCCCGGCAGGGCACAGGCCAGTTGGCCAATCGGTTGTTCGAGCAGATTCATGGTGTCAGTCCTCGGGTGAATAACGCAGGACTAAACGCAAGCGCCGTGCCAGTATTCAATACAATGATTTTCAAGAAATTATTTTGTGTATGGTTGTTTTTACCTTATGATTTAAGGGTCTTAAATACCAGTACGGGTTTTTTATACCATGATGATTCCTTTGTTTTTGGCCGATCTGGTCACCGAGTTGCCGCATACCGTGCGATTGCAGCGCCTGGTGAATGCCGTGCGCGCGCATTTCGGTTGCGGCGCTGTCGGCTTGCTGAAAAGCGAGGGGGATTGCCTGCGCCCGCTGGCCGTGGAGGGGTTGGCCCAAGAAACCCTGGGCCGGCGCTTCGTGGTGGCACAACATCCACGCTTGTCGGCGATTCTTGCGAGTCGCTTGCCGGTGCGCTTCCCGCCCGGGAGTCCCTTGCCCGATCCCTACGATGGCCTGCTCGACAATCATCTGGGCGAACCCTTGCCGGTGCACGACTGCATGGGCATCAGCCTGTCCGTGGACGGCAAGCCCTGGGGCGTACTCACGCTGGATGCGATCAGCGGCGAGATTTTCGATGCATCGGCGTGCGACGATCTGGCTCGCCTCGCGCTTCTGGTCGAAACGGCCATACGCATGACCCGGCTTGAAGAAGAAAACCGCAGCCTTCGTGCCGGGCGAATCGGGCAGGACGTCCCTGCAATAGGGGATGGCGCCGTCAGCGAACCTGAAATCATCGGACACAGTCCGGCCGTGCAGGACTTGCTGAAAGAACTCGATGTCGTTGCCGAGTCCGAACTGCCCGTGCTGTTGCTGGGCGAGACGGGGGTCGGCAAGGAATTGTTCGCGCGCCGCCTGCACCGCACTTCGCGCCGTGCGGCCGGACCGCTGGTGCAGGTCAATTGCGCGGCCTTGCCCGAATCATTGGCCGAAAGCGAATTGTTCGGCCACGTCAAGGGCGCCTTCTCGGGCGCAGTCGGAGAACGGGCCGGGCGCATCGAAGCCGCCGATGGCGGCACGCTGTTCCTCGATGAAGTGGGAGAATTGCCGCTGGGCGTGCAGGCCAAACTGTTGCGCACCTTGCAGAATGGCGAGATCCAGCGCCTGGGTACCGACCAGCCGCACAAGGTCGATGTTCGCATTGTTGCCGCCACCAATCGCCCGCTGCCGGAGCGTGTGCGCGAAGGGTTTTTCCGCGCCGATCTCTATCACCGGCTCTCCGTCTACCCCGTGCAGATTCCCGCGCTGCGTGAACGCGGCAACGACGTGTTGTTGCTGGCGGGCAGTTTCCTGGAAATCAACCGCACTCGCCTGGGCGTGCGCAGCCTGCGTTTGTCGCCGCACGCGGAAACGGCGTTGTGCGCTTACACCTGGCCGGGCAATGTGCGCGAACTGGAGCACGTCATCAGCCGTGCTGCCCTGCGTGCGGTCAGCCGGGGTGCCGAGCGCACCGAGATCGTGACGCTGGAACCGGAACATCTCGACCTCGACCTGCAACTTGCCCGGATCCCGGCGCCGGATGTTTCCCTACCGACCGGACCGCTTCCGGAAAACGGTCATGTGCCTTTGAAAACCGCGCTGGATGCCTTTCAACGTCAGCTCATCCAGCAAACGCTGGAGAAGTGCAACGGCAACTGGACCCGCGCTGCGCGGCGACTGGGCATCGATGCGAGCAACCTGCACAAGCTTTGCCGCCGTCTGGGTCTGAAGGGATAGCACTATTCCTTCAGCCGGAACAGGCTATCCGGATTCAGTGCTCCTTGCCGTCGATCCGCGCCTGCAACAGGTAAGGGGTGTAGCGCCAGGCCAGCAGCGTGAAACCGGCCAGCCAACCCGCAGAGGAAATTTCGATCCAGCGCAGATAGGCCGCGGGAAAGAACTGCGGCGCGACGATGCGCAGGACAAACGCGATCATCATTATCCACAGCACCAGCTTGTCGCCCCGGTCGAACAGGACCTTGCGGCCGGTATGGCCCTTGCAGATGCGGATCAGCATGGCCGGAACGATCAGTCCGATGACGCCTAATGCGAATACATGCACCGAAACGCTGCCGACCCAGGCGATGGGGGCGATCAGCCCGATGGCTTCGATCAGCAGCTGCCCGGCGAGCGCCAGGTAGCCGAGATACATGATGCCGATATCGAGCCGCTGGAACGCCAGTTGCGGTTTCCAGAACAGGAAGCGCAGCAACAGCAGCAGCGCGATCACGAAAGCCAGCGTGGCGGCAAACCAGCTCGGGAGGAAACTTTCGATGACAAAGAGCAGGGCGAGCACCTTGATCGCGCCGTCAAGCAGCGGATGACGCAGGATATCGACCTGGAAGGTGTTTTTCATGAATTGCGTCAGGGTGCGCTCAAGCATGACCAGGAAGGCCATGCGGAACAGGCCGAGCGTGACGCTGACGCCGGCGGCGAAGTGCGATTCGCTGAGCAGCAGGTATTTGGCGGCGAGGAAGGTGGGCAGGATGATCAGGAAAAAACGGTTGTCCGCGCGATAGCCATCGTTATCGCGATGCCGCAGCAGCGTCCACAGAACCAGGGCGATGACCGACCACAGGAACAGGCTGTTCGCAGCCAGGAATGCCAAGGGCGGCAGACTGTCTGGAAACCACATGGCGACACGTTCAATCAGCCAGGCGATGACCAGCAGCATCAGGATTTCCCCGTGATAGCCGCGAACCTTCACCCAGTTCTTCGTGGCGGTGAGCAGGAAGCCGCCCATCACGGCCCAGCCGAAGCCGAACAACATTTCGTGGGCGTGCCATTGGGTCATCGAGAGAGCGGTTGACGGCGGCGGCAGAACGCCGGAAAACATCAGTACCCAGAGCACGGGCAGCACGCCTCCGGCGATGCAGGCAAGGGCAAAAAATGGTCGGAATCCCACGAGCCAGAGCGGGTGACTGGACAACTTCATGGTTCTTGATCCTGAAAGAAAGTAGTTTGTCCGGTGGTGGCGAGCAGGGATTGCGCCGTTTCGAACAATTCGCGCTCCTCGAAACGCACATGAGTCGTCATCCGGTCGGCGAACTGCAGCAGGATGGAGGCTTCCGGGGAATGCAGGGCAATCACCAGGGCACGCAGTTGCGCATGGTCGGAAAGTGCCTGCCGGACCAGATCGTTGCGGCCGGATTTCGCGAGGAAGGGCAGGATGCCTGCTTCCTCGTTGCGGAAGTGCGAATCCAGCTCTCTGGCAAAGCTGTCGACTATCCGGCGCGACAACTGGATGACTTGCTCAATGTTCCCCGATTCGGCGGCGTGTTTCGCATCGCGTGCCAGTTTGAGCGCCCCATAATGCTCCCGGGAAAGTCCGGTCAGTTGTGGGTGCCGCTTCATCGGTATCCGCTTCCCGTTGGCGTTCGCCATGCCATTAGCGCTGCAGTCGGGGTGACATGAAATCTCAATGTGCCCCCTTGACTGGCGCCGCGCGGCCCTGCTGCGCATCGAACCACTTGAAGTATTCGATGAACTGCTTGATTTCGGCATCGCTCAGGTTCTGGTTGGGCATCGGCAGATTGTTGAACTTCTTCAGCATGGCCTGGGCGTCCGGATCGGTTTGCAGCATTTTTTCGGGCGCCTTCAGCCAGTTCGTGAGCCAGGCTTCGCTGCGCAGCTTCGTAACACCGGCCAGGTCGGGGCCCAGCTTGTCGCCGGCGCCGATGGTATGGCAGGCCAGGCACTTGCTTTCGAAGGCGAGCTTGCCGGCGACCGCCTGGGGATCGTTCGGCGTGGCGGTGGCTTCCATGTTGTGGTGCTCAAGCTCGTTGGTCTGCACCTTGTCCGACGCCGAGATCAGTCCGATCGCGCCTTGTGATGCGTTTGCGAAATGGTGGTCGACCATGATGTAGTCGCCCGCTTCGGGAATCATGAATTCGACGATGGCGCTGCTCGACGAGCCGAGCAGGACGGTCTGCATGCCGCGCAACTGGTTGTCCGGGTTGCCGTCCAGCCAGACACGGTCGAAGATGGTACCGACGACGTGGAAACTTGAGGTCTTGCTCGGGCCGACATTGAGCACGAAGAGGCGCACGCGTTCGCCGGGCTTGGCGGGGAGCGGTTTGTGCACCATGCCGTTGTGGACGCCGTTGAATACCGTGTAATTGGGGGTGGCCTTCTTCAGATTGTCGCCATCCAGAATGTAGAGCGGAGTTCCGTCGATCTTGCGCCCGTCCGGGTCGGGTTTGAGGTACAGCTCGCTCTGGATGACCACGTACTCGCGGTCGACCTTGGTCGGATAACCGTCGCGCGGCTCGACGACGACCGCGCCGTACATGCCCGAGGCAATGTGCTCAAGGATCATCGGGGTGCCACAGTGATACATGAAGACGCCCGGATAGTTGAGGGTGAATTCGAATTCGATGGTTTGTCCGGGGGCTATCGAACGGTACTTGTCCTGCGGCGAAACCATGGCGGCGTGGAAGTCCATCGAATGCATCATCGGCGCGGTGACGAACTGCACGCCGGGGAGCGTTTCGTCGCTGCGGTTGGTCATCGAAAAGCGGATCTTGTCGCCCACCCGCGCCCGTACCGTGGGGCCCGGAAGCTGGTTGCCGAAGGTCCAGGCGCTGAATTTGACGCCCGGTGCGACTTCGACGATATGGTGAGTCGTGTCGATGCGGATGGTCTTGACCGGCTCAGGATCAAGCGGTTTAAGCTCGGGTACCGGGCTCAGTGCACTACCTTCGGCAAAGGATCCCTGATGGCGTTCGTTCGTTACTTTGGCTGGCGCTGACTTGAGCTCCATGCGGGAAACGTCGTATGGGTCGACGAGGGGCTCTTTGGATTGGCCGCAGGCGGCCAGGAGAATGCTGGCAAGTGTCAGGGAAAAAAGCTGCAGATGCAATTTCATGTTGTGTTCCTCATTCCGGCGAGGCAGGTTTGTCAGGAACTCATCCTCTTGTTCCTTGTGAACCAGGGGTCGGTGGCGTCTGGACCGGGCGGAAGCGGCGGGCGCAGCGTGGGTTGCGCTTTGCTAGACAGCAAATCCGTGGCGTTTGTTCCGCTTGGAACGACCGGGGTTTACCCACGCTTGAACAGCCCGTTCACCCATGTCCGCGCATCATCGACGTAGGTGAAGAGAACCGGGATCACCAGCAGGCTGAGGAAAGTGGAGGTGATCAGGCCGCCAATGACGACGATGGCCATCGGGGCGCGGAAACTCGGGTCGGTACCCAGGCCGATGGCAATGGGGAGCATGCCGGCGCCCATGGCCACGGTGGTCATGACGATGGGGCGGGCGCGCTTGCGGCATGCGTCGAGCAAGGCGTCGAGGCGGGCCATGCCGCGGTCGCGGCGGGCCATGATGGCGTATTCCACGAGCAGGATGGAGTTTTTGGTGGCAACGCCCATGAGCATGATCAGGCCGATCATTGCCGGCATCGAGAGGGCAGTCTGCGTGACGAACAGCGCGAGGATGGCGCCTGGCACGGAAAGGAGCAGTGCGGCGAGAATGGTCACCGGCTGCACGAAATCCTTGAACAGCAGCACCAGCACAATGTAGATGCACAGCACGCCGGTGAGCATGGCCAGACTGAAGCCCTCGAACAGTTCCCCCATCGCCTCGGCGTCGCCAATGGCCGTCTTGGTTACGCCGGCGGGCAAGTGCTGCAGACTGGGCAGAGTGGCGGCGCGTTCCTCGACGACTCCGAGCGGTACGCCGTTGAGTTCGACTTCGATGTTGACGTTGCGCGAACGGTCGTAGCGGTCAATCTGCGCCGGTCCGCCGACCAGATGGATGTCGGCGACATTGGCTAGTTGCACCGGGCCGTGGCTGCCCGGAAGCGTCAGGCGCGAAACGAGATCGAGATCCTGGCGCGCCGCATCGCGCAGCTTGACGACGATGGGTATCTGGCGCTGTGAGAGGTTGAGCTTGGCCAGCGCCTGATCGTAATCGCCGGCCGTGGCGACGCGCAGCGTGTCGGCGATGGCTTCCGAGGTGACGCCGAGGTCGGCTGCGCGTGCGAAGTCCGGCCGGATTTCGAGTTCCGGACGCACCAGACTGGAGCTGGACGTGACGTTGCCGATGCCGGGAATGCCGCGCAGTTCGCGTTCGACCTTTTGTGCGTGCTCGGCCAGCAGTCGGCCGTCGTCGCCGGACAGGGCGAGCTGGTATTTTTCGCTGCTGCCGCCCAGCCCGACCTTGACGCGCACCCCGGCCAGCGCTTCAAGATCACGCCGGAAATCGGCTTCCACGGCCTGTTTGCTGATACCCCGGCGCTCCTTGCGCGGCGTCAGGTTAAGCGTAAGCGTGGCCTTGCGGACTTCAGCCGTCTGCGGCGCGAACGGGTCGGCGCCGGAAGCGCCCCCGCCGATGGTGGTGTAGATCGTTTTCACGTGCGGATGCTTGCCGATCAGGCCCTCCGCCTGCTTGACCAGGGCCAGGGTCTGATCGAAGGTGCTGCCCGGCGGCAGGGTCAGTGCGACTTGTGTCTGGGAAAGGTCATCGGGCGGGATGAATCCGGTGGGCAGCAGCGGCGTCAGTCCCATCAGCGTGCCGAAGAAGAATACGGCGGCGAGCAACGTGGTGCGTATACGGTGTTTCAGGCACCATTGCGCCATACGCATGTACAGGCGCTCCCAGCGTGCTTCTTGATGTCCGCGCGTGTTTGGCTTGAGCAGATAGGCGGCCATCATCGGTGTCAGCATGCGCGCCACGACCAGCGAGAAGAAAACGGCGATGGCGGCCGTCCACCCGAACTGGACAAAAAACTTGCCGACAATGCCGGTCATGAAAGCCGTGGGCAGGAATACGGCAATCAGGGTGAAGGTGGTGGCGATGACCGCGAGGCCAATTTCGTCGGCCGCTTCCATGGCTGCTTCATAGGGCGTTTTCCCCAGAGCCAGGTGGCGGATGATGTTTTCGATCTCGACGATGGCGTCGTCGACCAGGATGCCGACGACCAGCGACAGCGAGAGCAGGGTGACGACATTGACCGTGTAGCCGAACAGGTACATTGCCGCGAAGGTCGGAATGATCGACAAAGGCAGTGCGGTTGCCGAGACCAGGGTGGCCTTACCGTTACGCAGGAAAAGCCAGACGACCAGCACGGCGAGCGCCGCGCCTTCATACATCAGCGACATCGAGCCGTCGTAGTTCTCGACCACCGGGTCGACGAAATTGAAGGCTTCATCGACCCGGATGTCCGGATGCTTCTCCTTGAGCTTGCCGATCTGGACACGCACACCGTTCATTACGTCCACTTCGCTGGCGCCGCGGCTGCGCACGATCTCGAAACCGACGACCGGCTGGCCGTTGAGGAAGGCGGCCGTGCGGCGCTCGGCGATGGCATCGTCGACGCTCGCCACCTGGTCGAGCCGGATGCGGCGGCCATCAGACAGGGGAATTTCCATGCGCGCGAGTTCCGCGGCAGTCTGCACGGTGCCGATCATGCGCACGGATTGTTCGGCGCCGCCGATGTCGGTGCGGCCGCCCGACGCTTCCTGCTGGATCCGGCGCAGCTGCCTGGAGATGTCGGAAGCCGTGGCGTTGAGCGCGAGCAGGCGATCGGGGTCGATCTCGACGCGCACCTGCCGGGCGACGCCGCCGACGCGCGCAACCGCGCCGACACCGCGTACGCTGAGCATGGCCTTGGCTACATCGTTATCGACAAACCAGGACAGCGCTTCCTCGTCCATGCGCTGCGATGCCACAGTGTAGGTGAGGATCGGTGTGCCGGCGAGGTTGGACTTGGTGATCACCGGGTCCTTCATGTCGCCGGGCAGGTCGGAGCGGATGCGCAGCACGGCGTCGCGCACATCGTCGAGCGCCTCCTGCGTCGGCTTTTCCAGGCGGAACTCGATGGTCAGGTTGACCGTGCCGTCCTGGATCATCGTGTAGATGTGCTTGACGCCCTGCAGCGCAGCCACCGAGTTCTCGATCTTGCGCGCGATCTCCGTTTCCAGCTGCGCCGGCGCGGCGCCGGGCAGCGATGCGGTGACGATGACCATCGGCAGGTCAATGTCCGGCATGTTCTGGATTTTCATGGCCCGGAAGCCCATCAGGCCAGCCAGAGTGAGCAGCAGGAACAACAGGATGGCCGGGATCGGATTGCGGATCGACCAGGAGGAGACGTTGATCATTGTTTTTAGCCTAGAAAACGCAATTAACCACAACGAACACAACGGGCACAACGAAATACAAGGACTAAGGCTTCCATCGTTTCCTGTCATCAACCGAAGTGAGCGTGACAAGATGAATTCAAGATCTTGTTCTTCCGTTGTGTTCGTTGTGCACGTTGTGGTTAAGCGCCTTTATTCAAATCCATCATTTCCCCGCAGGAGCCGCGACCACGCGCACCAGATCGCCATCCGCGAGGAAGCCGACGCCTGAGGCCACCACGGCCGTGCCGGGTTCGAGGCCGCTGGTGATCGCCATGCGGTCGCCGGAACGCTGGCCGGTGGTGACCTTGGTCTGGACGACGCGGTTGTCCGTGCCGAGGCGGAACACGTAGCTGTAGCCGTCGCGCAGCAGCACCGCGCTTTGCGGCAAGGTCAGCACCTTGCCGCGGCCGAGTTCCATTTCTCCACTGGAAAACATGCCTGCGCTGACTTGGCGCGACTTGTTGTCGAGATCCACGTAAACCAGGCCGTTGCGTGTTTGCGGGTCGAGCGTTGGAGCGATGGTGCGCACGCGCCCATGAATTTTGCCCTTGCTGGCCGTGGTCAGCGTGACCGGCATGCCCGGCTTGATGCGGGCCAGATCGGCTGCCGGCAGTTCGGCCTGCCATTCGAGCCGGTCGCGGCGCACCAGCCGGAACAGTTCCTGCCCGGATTGCACGACCGCGCCGAGAGTCGCCGAGCGGGCGGAGATGGTGCCGTCGTCGGGAGCCAGGATGTGCGTCTGGGAGAGACGCAGATCATCCGATTTCAAGCGGGCTTTCAGTACATCAGTGCGCGCCTGCGCGGTCAGTTCGCCGGTCAGGTATTGCGCCACCTGCTGGGCGCTGAGCGCGCCGCTGGATTCGAGTTGCCGGGCGCGGTTCGCGTTGGCCCGCGCTTCGGCCAGCGCGGCTTCGGCCTCGGCCAGGCTGGCCAGTGTTTGTCCGCGTTCCGCGGCGAGGGTTTCGCTTTGCAGGCGGGCCAATTCCTGCCCTTTGCGCACACGGTCGCCCACGTTGACCAGAACTTCGGTGAGACGAAATCCAGAAATCTCGCTGCCGACGATGGCTTCCTGCCAGGCGGCAATGCTTCCGCTCGCCGTCAGAAGCTGTGGCCACTCGGCTGTTTGCGGGACGGCCGTGCTGACCGTCAATGCGGCTTTTGCAGGCGTGGAGGCAGGTTCGTCCTTGGCGGAGCTGCAGGAGGAAAGGGTGATCAGGGCTGTAACAGCAATGGCTGCGAACAAAAGGAGGGTCCGTGGCCGGCAGTGTCGATGCGGAGTCATTGATATCTGTCTCGGGGATTTGGGGCTGGCAAGCTATTCGAGAGGGGCATGCAGGTGAAAGGCGAACTGTAATTCGAGATGTTCGCTTACTGCAATCATTCATGCGACGAACACGTTGCGTTGTCGTAAGGGCCAGGCAGTCTCATGAGCGATAAGGTTGCATCCCCCGTCGGGGTAACCTGCATCTCCTTGGCATGAAATGGGTCGCAGGGGGGATCTTCGAGCGTAAAACTTCTCATCAATCCGCGGTCGGATCATCAGCATTTTGGAAGCGCTCGCCAGCCATTCGCCGATGCACAAATGGCATTCCGCTAAATAGTATGAGAGACGCCTTGTTTATTCTTTAGCGATAAGAAAATGAAGGCGAATGAAATGCAGGGGAACGGGCATCTACTCTTGGCATTCAGGCATTTTTGCAGCGCTTCCTGAAACGGGTAAGTCAACAACAATTTGGGGTTATACCATGCAAAAAATGAATCATGAAATGGATATTTCCATTCGCTCCGGCCTTACGCGCCAGAAATGGACGAAACACTTGCGCAGCGGTGCCGCAAGCGTACTTTCCGTCGTGGCACTCGTGACGCTCTCGTCCTGCGGTGGCGGGGGCGGCGACTCGGCGGATACCGTTCCGGCGGTCGATAAATTTCCGAAAGTTCCGACGCCGCTGGTCAAGGCTTTGCCCATTGACAAAACGGTTATGGCCGATCGCAACTATCCTTTCTCGTCCGTCGACTTCGATTTGAAAGCCTATGGTTTTGTCGAAGAGGAATTTACCTTCGAAGGAAAAGCCAGTTCGTATGGCCTCAAAATGACCGGCGGTGTCGGCAACACCACGGCGGTCGCCGGCGACGCGTCAGTCGTGTCGGCCGACAATCCTTATCGCACTCGGCTGTATGTGATTCGTCCGACGGATCCGGCCAAGTTCAACGGTACCGTGATTTACGACTGGCTGAACGCGACCAGTGGTTACGATATCCATCTCGGTTGGTTCCACATGAAGGAAATGATCCTGAGAAAAGGTTATGCCTACGTCGGCGCAACGGTTCAGAAGAATCCTGTCTCGGGGCCGCTCGGCTTGGTCGCGTGGAACCCGAAGCGTTACGTTAATCTCGACGTCACCAGCGCTGGGAAATTTACTGGTGAGGATCTGGGCTGGGATATTTTTGCCCAAGGCGCCAAGGCGGTCCGCGCCGTACCCGAGGTGTTGGGTGGCCTTCCGGTGAAGAAGGTGATTGCCATGGGAGGGTCGCAGTCGGCAGGCCGTCTCGGCGTGTACATGAACAGCCTCAGCCAGCCGCACGGCAATATTTTCGACGGCGCCCTCTTGCTCTATGGCGGACCGGAAATGCGGCGCGATCTGCCGGTGCCGATCCTCAAGATACTCACCGAGACCGAAATCGAGGGCATGACCAACGAGACGAGGGTTGCCGTGGCAGACACGGACAAGCTGAAGACGTGGGGTATTGCGGGATCGGCCCATGCCGATTTCGCTGGTTTCATTCCGCGCCTTGCCATCTATCTGCGCGACATGGCCGTGAACTACGGCGGCGCGAGTGAAACCTGCGCCACTCCAAGTCGCAACCGTCTCAATGGACGTTACATCTACAATGCCGCGCTCGTCAGAATCGAGGAATTCCTCGACAAAGGCAAGCCGTTGCCTACCGCCCCGGCGGTTGCCTTTGCCCCCACCAGTACGCCGCTCTCACCCTTGACACTGCGTGATGCGAACGGCTTGATGCTAGGCGGGGTTCGTACTCCTGATGTCGACGTCCCGACCGGCGTAAATACGGGTATTTACTGTGGCTTGCCCGGTTCGTTCATGCCTTTTGACAAGGCGAAGTTGGACAGCTTGTATCCGACACACGATGACTATGTTGCCAAAGTTACCGCGTCTGCAAACAAGGCCGTTGCCGATGGCTTCATGTTGGCGGAAGATGCCCAGGAGGCAATCGATACAGCAAAAGCGTCCATTTACGGTCGCAAACTCAGATGCGATCTGGGCTCCTTGTGCTCGGATCAAAGCGTGCCGCCGTATATGGTCTCTTCGCAACTGTTGCGTCGCTATACCGCAAGCTATAATCTGCTTGATCGCGCCACGTTGCTTGCCCCGGTCGACGATGCTACCTACCAGATCGCCACCGGCTACAACGTCGCGGCGCCTGATGTGGCCAGGTTGTTCTTCGGGAATGCAATCGGTTCGCTGGAGCAGTACATCATTCTTGTCCGCGGCCAAGTGCAAAAGGGTGCTCTTGCCAATGAAGCGGGCTCGTATCTGATCAACCAGGCTTCGGTGTTGATTACAGCGCTTCAGAAGTTGTAAGTCGAATTAAAAAATCCAGACGTATTTCTTTTCAGCCCTCTGCCATTTATGGCGGGGGGCTGTCGAGAATCCTCGCTGTGACGCGTTTTTTTAGTCATATCAGGTGTTTTACCCCGGGAATATGCAGGTGAATAGGTTATTTCGCGAAGTAATGGCAACGTGTCTTACCCTGGCGGTGGCAAGTTCAATGGCCATCGCGACCGAAAAAACGATGATGTGTGCTGTCGAGACGGGTAAAGATCGCGCTCTGAGCCAAGGGGTCGTCGAGTTCGGCAAAATCATCGAGAAGGGAAGTGGCGGCCGCATCAAGGTCCGAGTGTTCACTGACGGTGTACTCGGTGACGACCGCCAGGCTCTTGAAACATTGCAGATGGGCACTGTTCAGTGTGCTTCCGTATCCGCGAGTCAGGTCGCGGTTTTTGTCCCTCAATTCAGCGTTTTCGATCTGCCCTTTGTATTCAAGGATGAACAGACAGCATCCCGTGTGGCGGACGGTCCGATCGGCCAGGAATTGCTCGACAGGCTTCCCGCAGCGGGCCTGCTTGGGTTGAACTTCTGGACAAGAGGCTATAGCCATCTGAGCAACAGCAGTCATGAAGTTAAAACGCTGAAAGACGTCAAAGGCCTTAAGATTCGTGCCATGGAAAGCGCGTTGCAGGCCGAGACCTGGACAGCTCTGGGTGCCAGCATGGAGCCGATTCCTGGCCCGAAGGTTTTTAGTGTGCTTAAGGAAAAGAAAATTGACGGTCAGGAATCCACGTTAGGTGATATGGCTTCCAGCAACTTATACGAAGTTCAACAGTTTCTGACCCTGACCGGGCATGCCTTCAACGCTTACCCGCTTATTCTCAGCCAGAAGTTCTGGAACACTCTTTCCGACAAAGAGAAGACGCTTGTGAAGCGGGCGGCCAAAGAAGCCCAGGCCTATCAGCGACAGTTGGCGGAAAAGGAAATGCGCGAGGCCACTGCCGTTCTCATGGCGAAAGGGGTGAAGATCAGCGAGATGAACGTCGTGGAGAAGGAGAGGATTCGTGCTGCGCTAAAGCCGGTCTATGACAAGTTTACGGAACGGGTGGGCGGTAATTGGGTTAATCGAGTAGTTGCTGCGGGAGAGGGGCATGCCCCTCGTTGAGCTAAGAGAAACTCCAAGCCAGTGGATTTGCATCGAAACCCCGGATATATCATTTGCCACCTAGGGTTTCGGGTTGGGGCATGCCTCATTGTGCGCGACGGCTACCAGTTCCTGCAGAATGCCGCAATCTCCGGCAAGGTGACTGGCTCCGCATCGGCCGCGCAGGGAGGCTAACTGTCGTTCCAGAACGTGCATGCTTTCCAGCCGGGCGCGTATCCGCGCCAGCTGGGCGTCGATCAGGCGGTCGATGTCGCTGCAATTGCTTTCCGGATGGGCGACAAAATCGAGCAGCCGCTTGATGTCCGCGAGCGAAATGTCCAGGGCACGGCAGTGACGAATGAATGACAGGTTTTCGATGTGTTCCTGGCTGTAAGCTCGGTAGCCGTTGGCGCGGCGGCCCGGCGCTGGCAGCAGACCGATTTTCTCGTAATAGCGGATGGTTTCGGTGTCGATTCCAGTGGCCTGTCCCAGTTCTCCGATGCGCATGATTATTTCTCCAGAGGGACGCGGGCGATTTCCGCGAGTTGACCTTGGAGTGGCTGCAAGGTGTGAAATGTTCCCGAAATTCATCAAGGAGATGCTCATGTCTGCCTGCCAATGCCATGCCGCCTGCGCTTCAGCACCCGTCAACCCGCGCTTTCGCCGGGCGCTGTGGGTGGCGCTGGTGATCAATGCCCTGATGTTTGTAATTGAAATTGCCGGAGGAGTGAAATCCGGATCGGTTTCGCTGTTGGCCGATGCCGTCGATTTTGCCGGGGATGCGGCCAATTACGGTATCTCATTGACGGTCCTGTCGCTTGGATTGATCTGGCGAGCCCGGGCGGCGCTGGTAAAGGGGTTGACCATGGGGGCATTCGGCGTCTTCGTGCTCGGACGAGCTTTGTGGGGAGCCTGGCAGGGAATTCCTCCGGAGCCTCTGGTGATGGGAGCCGTCGGGTTGCTCGCGTTGTTTGCCAACGGCCTTGTCGCCGTGCTGTTGTATACCTACCGCGACGGCGATGCCAACATGCGTTCGGTCTGGCTGTGCAGCCGCAACGATGCGATCGGTAACGTGGCGGTCATGCTGGCTGCGGCAGGCGTCTTTGGCACCGGTGCGGGCTGGCCGGATTTCGTGGTTGCCTCGATCATGGCAGGGCTGGCGCTTTCGGCAGGAGTCGCCGTGGTGCGCCAGGCGCGTCAGGAATTGCAGGAAACAGGTGTCGTAATGCCGCAAGCCTGAGCGACGATGTCGAGGTGGGGGAGTGCGGGTAGAATACCCCCCATGAAAATCCTCGCCCTCGAAACCGCGACCGATCCGGGTTCCATCGCCCTCTGGCTGGACGGCCGGGTAGTTGCCCGGAGCTGCCCCGACAAGCTGTCCAATTCCGCAACGTTGCTGCCAACGGCTGAAACGACGCTGCGCGAATCGGGCATCGGTTTCGCCGACCTGGATGCCATTGCCTTCGGCATGGGGCCGGGGTCGTTCACCGGCCTGCGCGTTGCCTGCGGGGTGGCGCAAGGCTTGGCTTTTGCCCGCGATCTGCCGCTGCTCGGCGTCGGGACGCTGGAAGCCATGGCCTTGGCCAGCGGCGGAGAACGCGTGATTGTGGCGCTGGATGCGCGCATGGGCGAGGTGTATTACGGTATGTTCGTAAACGGCGTGCAGCAAGGCGACATTGGCGTACATGCTCCGGAAGTCGTGCCGCTCCCCGATTCTTCCGACTGGCTGGCCTGCGGCAACGGGCTGGCGGCCTATCCCGCGCTGCGTGAACGTTTCAGCGGAGTGGTAACGGAATGGAAACCCGAAATCATGCCTCATGCCGAATACGTCGTGCGCCTGGCGGCGCCGCGCCTGGAACGCGGGGAGCAGATCGATCCGGCTGACGCCGTGCCGCTCTATGTGCGCGACAAGGTGGCGAAGACCGTTGCAGAACGCCTGGCCGAGGGAGGCAAGGCCTGATGAATGCGGTGCTTGAACCGGCTGTCGAATTGTTGCCGATGACCGCATACGATCTCGACGAAGTGCTGCGCATCGAATACCGCGTCTATTCGCATCCCTGGAGCCGGGGCAACTTTACCGATTCGATCGAGAACGGCTACAGCTGCTGGGTCTGCCGTGTCAATGGCGAACTGGTTGGATATTTTATCCTGATGATGGCTGTCGATGAGGCGCACCTGCTCAATATCAGCGTTGCAGAAAAGCGCCAGGGGCTCGGCTTTGGCGCCCGGTTATTGCGCCAGGCGATGAATGCCGCGCAACATGCCGGTGCCAGGGTGCTGCTGCTGGAAGTCCGCCCATCCAACGGCAAGGCGCTGGAACTGTATCGTCATTTCGGGTTTCGCCAGATCGGCGTACGGCGCGGTTACTATCCGGGGGCTGCGGGCGGGCGCGAGGATGCGCTGGTGTTGACGCATGCACTGGAAGAGGTGAAAGCATGAGTCTGTCGCGCCAGGAAATACTTGAGGAAATGGGCCTGTCGCCGCAGTGGGTGTTGCGCGATCAGCCGGCCGTCGCCCGGCGCGATTCGGCGGCGGCTCCCATCGTTTCTCCTGTCAATGAAGTGGATGCGCAGGCCGTCCGGCTGGAAACTGTCGCTGAACCTGTGGATCGGTTGGCAGGGATTTCCAGCATGAACTGGGATGAGCTGCGCCGGAGTATTGCCGGTTGCCGGGCCTGTGGACTTTGCGAAGGCCGCAAGCAGGCTGTCCCCGGCGTGGGTGACGAAAGTGCGGGATGGCTGTTCATCGGCGAGGGGCCGGGGGCGGAGGAGGATGCCCGCGGCGAACCTTTCGTCGGCCAGGCGGGCAAGTTGCTCGATGCGATGCTGGCCGCCATCGACTTGCGCCGCGGCGAGGATGTCTATATCGCCAATGCCGTGAAATGCCGTCCTCCCGGAAATCGTACGCCGGAAGCAGCGGAGATGGCGGCGTGCTTTCCCTACCTGAAACGGCAGATCGAACTGTTGCAGCCGAAACTGATTGTCCTGCTTGGTCGGGTGGCCGTCAATTCGGTGCTGGGTGAGGATGCTTCGCTGTCCAGTTTGCGCGGCAAGAATCTGACCTATCGGGTGGACGAGCGCGAAATTCCGGTACTGGTGACCTATCATCCGGCGTACCTGCTGCGCAACCTCCCCGACAAGGCCAAGGCGTGGGAAGACTTGTGCCGGGCGCGTGCGCTGATGCGCCAGCAGGCCGAACGACAGGCGACCCCAAACCCTTAGTGGCCGTTGCTGTCGTCGAGGTGGATCACGTCGTCGCGGTCACGTTGATTGGCTTCATGCTTGCGTTTGACGAGCAGCATGCTGGCGCTGACAAATAATCCGAACAGGGAAATGACCCAGTAGATCGAAAGATCGGCCTTGACCATCAGGTAGTAGAAACCGGTCATGATCAGGATTGACAGGTTTTCGTTGAAATTCTGAACGGCGATCGAATGGCCTGCGCCCATCAGAATGTGCCCGCGGTGCTGCAGTAGCGCGTTCATCGGCACCACGAAATAGCCGGAAAGCGCGCCGATGATGATCAGCAGCGGGACGGCCAGCCACATGTGGTGCACGAAATTCATCACCAGCACGATGAGTCCCATGGCAATGCCCAACGGGATGACTTTGACCGACTTGCGCAAGGTGATTGCCCGGGCCGCGGCGACGGCGCCGAGTGCCACGCCGACGGCCACCACGCCCTGCAGCATGCTGGATTTAGACAGGTCGAGGTTGAGCGATACCTCGGCCCACTTGATCACGATGAACTGAAGCGTTGCACCGGCCCCCCAGAACAGCGTGGTGACGGCCAGCGAAATCTGTCCGAGACGATCGCGCCAGAGCAGCATCAGACAGTGGTTGAATTCGCGGATCAGGTACCAGGGGTTCTTGTGCAAGACCTTGTGGTCGACCATCGTTTCCGGCACGTAGAGATTGAAAATTGCGGCCAGGATATAGAAGGCGCCGACAAAACACAGGGCCATTTCTGCCACCGAGTCGATTCCGGTGTCGATCAGCGGGAAATCGAATCTCAGCAGATCATGCGCGATGTCCGGCTGGATCAGGGTGCCGCCGATGACTACGCCGAGAATGATGGCGCCGACGGTCAGACCCTCGATCCAGCCGTTGGCGACGACCAGCAGTCGGGCTGGCAGATATTCGGTGAGGATACCGTACTTGGCCGGAGAGTAGGCGGCGGCTCCCAGGCCGACCACGGCGTAGGCCACCAGCGGATGGACGTGGAAGAACATCATGCTGCAACCGATGATCTTGATGCTGTTGCTGATGAACATCACCCGCCATTTGGGCATCGAATCGGCAAAAGCGCCGACAAAGGCGGCCAGTGCGACGTAGGAAACGGTGAAGAAGGTTTTCAGCAGCGGCTCATAGGCCGCCGGCGCCTGCATTTCCCGCAGGGTGGCGATGGCAACAATCAGGAGAGCGTTGTCGGCGAGCGCAGAAAAAAATTGCGCCGCCATGATGATATAGAAGCCGAAGGGCATTGAAATCCGGTGCTGCTTTTTATCAAGTCGGGAGTTTATACCATGAAAACCCGCCTCGGCCATGTCGATAAATTCACAAGGCGACGGCCTTTAAGGCAAAATGGAGCGCTGTTATTTATCGTTCATGCTCCATTTTTTTGCCGAAATACCTCTCAAAATGACGCGCCCGATTCAAGCCCGTATCGACCTTTCCGCACTTCGGCACAATTATCTGGTGGCCTCGAAACATGCCTCGCTTTCGGGAAGGAAGGCCAAATCCTGGGCCGTCGTCAAGGCCGATGCCTACGGTCACGGCCTGCTACGCACGGCCACGGCCCTGGCAGGGCTCGCCGACGGTTTCGCCCTGCTCGAACTGGAAACGGCGGTGGCCTTGCGCGAAGCGGGAATTCGCCAGCCGATCCTGATGCTGGAAGGTTTCTTCGATCCCGATGAACTGGCGGTGTGTGCCGAATACGGCCTGACCCTTGCCATCCATCGCTTCGAACAATTGCGCATGCTGCGCGAAGCCTCTCTGCCGGTTCGCCTGCCGATCTATCTCAAACTCAATACCGGAATGAACCGGCTCGGTTTTACACCTGAGCAGATTCCCGAGCTCAGGAAAGAGCTGGCGCTGAATCCCGCGGTGGGTTCCATGACCCTGATGATGCACTTTGCCGATGCTGACGATGCCCGCGGTGTGGATTGGCAGCTCGCGCGCTTCCGGCAGATGACCGAGGGCTGGGATTTGCCGGTAAGCATGGCGAACTCGGCGGCTCTTCTGCGTCATCCGGAAACGGTTCACGACTGGGTGCGCCCCGGAATCATCCTTTATGGAGCGAGTCCGTTCGCCGATGCCAGCGCGGCCAGCCTGGGACTGCAACCGGTGATGACACTGAGCAGCCGTATCATTGGTGTGCAGGAGATCCAGCCCGGTGAGCGGGTGGGATATGGCGGCACGTACGAGGCGACCCGGCCCATGCGCATCGGCATTGTCGCCTGCGGCTACGCAGATGGCTATCCGCGCCATGCACCGAGCGGGACGCCAATCCTGGTCAATGGACAGCGTACGACCACGGTCGGCCGGGTGTCGATGGACATGCTGTCCTGCGATCTGACCGATATGCCGCAAACCGGCGTGGATAGTCCGGTGGTGTTGTGGGGAGAAGGGCTGCCGGCAGATGAAGTGGCAGCGGCAGCCGGAACCATCAGTTACGAATTGTTCTGTGCGCTGGCCCGGCGTGTGCCAGTCGAAGTACGGGAGTAGGCATGGCTACCAAGCCCAAAACAATCTACTCCTGCACCGAGTGTGGCGCGACTTCATCCAAATGGCAGGGACAATGTCCGGGCTGCGGACTGTGGAATACGCTGGTCGAAAGTGTCGCCGAGTCGACGACTCCAGCCTCCCGGCGCTTTGTGGCGTTGGCGGGAACGGCCAGGGTGCAGACGCTTTCGGAAATCGAGGCGCGCGAGGAAGACCGGTTGCCGACCGGGATCGGCGAGTTCGACCGGGCGCTGGGCGGTGGCCTGGTGGCGGGCGGAGTGGTGCTGATCGGCGGCGACCCGGGCATCGGAAAGAGCACGCTGTTGTTGCAGGCGTTGACCGAGCTGTCGGAGGTTAGCCATGTGCTCTACGTCAGCGGCGAGGAATCCGGGCAGCAGATCGCGTTGCGAGCGCGGCGTCTGGCGCTGGACACAAAACGACTCAAACTGCTGGCCGAGATCAATCTGGAAAAAATTCTGGCCACGCTGCAGGCGGAAAAGCCGCAGGTGGCCGTTATCGATTCGATCCAGACCCTATGGTCGGAACAGCTCAGTTCGGCACCCGGGTCGGTGGCG
The DNA here is from genome assembly GCA_964563685.1 of uncultured Propionivibrio sp. GTDB lineage: Bacteria > Pseudomonadota > Gammaproteobacteria > Burkholderiales > Rhodocyclaceae > Propionivibrio. The sequence goes on along the minus strand of CAZLXL010000002.1, from coordinate 380,686 downwards.
CAGGTACGCGAGTGCGCGGCGCAACTTACCCGGCTGGCCAAGCAAACCGGCGTGACCGTGATCCTGGTCGGCCACGTGACCAAGGAAGGCGCGCTGGCCGGGCCGCGTGTGCTGGAACACATCGTCGATACGGTACTCTATTTCGAAGGGGATACGCATTCGAGTTTCCGCCTGATCCGTGCGGTGAAGAACCGTTACGGCGCGGTCAACGAGATCGGCGTTTTCGCCATGACCGACAAGGGGTTGAAAGGCGTAAACAATCCTTCGGCCATGTTCCTGTCGCAGCACGGGCAGGAGGTTCCGGGGTCCTGCGTGCTGGTCACGCAGGAGGGAACGCGGCCGCTGCTCGTCGAAATCCAGGCGCTGGTCGATCAGGCGCACGGCAATCCGCGGCGGTTGACCGTCGGGCTCGATGCGCAGCGCCTGTCCATGCTGCTGGCCGTGCTGCACCGCCATGCCGGGATTCTCTGCTTTGATCAGGATGTTTTCGTGAATGCCGTCGGCGGCGTCAAGATTGCCGAGCCAGCCGCCGATCTTTCGGTGCTGATATCGATTGTTTCTTCTCTTAAAAACAAAGCGTTGCCTAGTAAACTTATAGTATTTGGTGAGGTTGGTCTGGCCGGTGAGATCCGCCCCGCGCCACGCGGGCAGGAGCGCTTGAAGGAGGCCGCCAAACTGGGCTTCACCCGGGCCCTGATCCCGGAAGCCAACAAACCGAAGCAAAAGATTCCAGGCATGGAAATCATCCCGGTGCGCCGTGTGGATGAGGCCTTCGAGCGTTTGCGCGAGCTGGAATAATCCAGTTTGTAAGTGTTTTATTGATTCAGGAGTTTTTCAATGACCATGGGCATGCAAGCTTTGTCGGCATCCTTCAACAGATTTTTGTCCTCGGAAAAATCGGGGAGCGTTTTGCTCATTTTGTGCACGCTTTTCTCGCTTGCGTTGACCAATTCGTCCCTGGGTACGTCGTATTTTCCTTTTTGGCAGAAGGAATTATTCGGTTTGAGACTTGATCAATGGATCAACGATGGATTGATGGCCGTTTTTTTTCTGCTTATCGGGCTGGAACTGGAACGTGAAATCTATGATCGGGCTGGAACTGGAACGTGAAATCTATGTAGGTGAGTTGTCGAATCCAAGGAATGCGCTGTTGCCGATCATGGCTGCCGCCGGCGGCATGCTTGTGCCTGGCTTGATTCATTTTGCATTCAATGCCGGAACGCCCGAGCAAAGCGGGTTCGGCATTCCGATGGCGACCGATATTGCATTCGCGCTGGGCGCGCTTGCGCTTCTGGGAAAACGTATTCCTTCGTCGCTCAAGGTCTTTGTCGTGGCCTTTGCGGTCATCGACGACCTCGGTGCCATTCTGATCATAGCCGCATTCTATTCGGCCAAACTCCATCTTTTTTATCTGCTTATGGCATTCGCTCTCTGGGGGGCTTTGTTGCTGTGCAATTTCCGTTTTCGTGTCATGTCCCTGTGGCCGTATATTGTTGCAGGAGTGCTGATGTGGGCGTTCATGCTCAAGTCGGGCGTTCATGCGACATTGGCAGGAGTCTTGCTGGCGTTTGCTATCCCCTTTTCGCATAAGAGCGAAGATGCAAAGTCGCCATCGCATCGACTGGAGCATTTTATCGCCCGGCCAGTCGCCTTTTTCGTCTTGCCGGTTTTTGCTCTCGCCAATACATGCATTGTCCTGAATGCAGATTGGGTGACCTACATTAACCAGGCCAACAGTCTGGGCATCCTTGCCGGTTTGGCTGTCGGCAAGCCGTTGGGAATTACCTTGTTTTGCCTGATTGCCGTCGTGGCCGGTCTGTGCTCTTTGCCAGGCGGTGTTGGATGGAATCACATTATTGGCGCCGGATTTCTCGGGGGCATCGGCTTTACCATGTCCATTTTCATTGCGAATCTTGCGTTTCCCGGTATGCCCATGACCGTTGACGCTTCGAAGATCTCGATTCTGCTCGCTTCGCTGATTGCCGGGGTTGTCGGCTTGTTGTGGATCCGGTTGTCGTGTCGTAAGAGAGCGGGATAAGCGCCTGGTTTCTCGTGTTCGCTAACGGAGCAGACCGTCAAAGAACGGCCTGCTTCCCGGAATCGATGTCAGCGAAGGATGCGCGGTTGTTGGATGTGCATACGTGTTGCAGCTCCTGTCCCTTGGCTTTCCTGCATTCGACTACTTACGGTCAGAGCATTTCCTTGCGCAATTCTGCCGCACTCTTTGGCGACAGCAGGCCAGGGGCAATATCGAAGGCTGTTTTGGCTCCGGTGTCGCCGTTGCGGTTGAGGCGGAAGGCTGCGCGCGCGTAGGCAATGAGTGCGCTGGAGGTGAATTCCGGATTGCTCTCGAGTTTGAGGCTGAATTCGACGGTTTGCGCCGTTTTCTTTCCGGTGATTCCGCTGCGGATGACGAATCCTCCATGCGGCATCGAGGAATGCTTGCTCAGGAGCTCTTCCTCGCTGATGAAATTCACCGTCGTATCGTAGTCGGCGAAATAATCCGGCATGCTTACGATGGCCTGTTTGACCGCTGCGGAATCCGCGCCGTCGGCGAGTACCACATAACAATCGCGGGTGTGTTTTTCGCGAGTCGTCAGGGCCGGGCGCGAACCGCTGCGCGCGCGCTCCATCGCCTTCCCGGACGGCAGCGTGTATTGCACCGCATTCTTCACGCCAGGCACGCGGCGCAGGGCGTCGGAATGGCCCTGACTGACTCCGGGGCCCCAGAAAGTATAGGTTTCGCCCTCGGGTAGAACGGCCTCGCCATACAATCGGCTGATCGAGAACAGGCCGGGATCCCAGCCGATCGAAATCAAGGCGGTGGTGCCACCGGCCTGGGCGGATTTGTTGACGGCGTCGAAATAGTCCGGAATTTTTGCGTGGGTATCGAAGCTGTCCACTGTATTGAACAGGGCAGCCAAGGCCGGACCCTGCTCGGGCAAGTCGCTCTTCGATCCGCCGCAGAGAACCATGACATCGATGTCGTTCTTGAAGTTGGCGACGTCGGCCAGGGCATGCGCCGAGACTCCCGTGGTGATTGGTTTGATGTCGGCCGGATTGCGGCGGGTAAAAATGCCGACGAGTTTCATGTCAGGGTTCTGCGCTATGGAGGCTTCGACGCCGCGACCAAGATTGCCGTAGCCGACGATGCCGATTCTGATTTTGTCGTTCATGTGAATCTGCTTTCCTGTTTGAGAGGGTTGAAAAGAAAATATAAAAAATTCAGGCCGGGAAGTATCCTTTTCTTACCTGTGCCGGTCAATGCCGGACATAATCGTCCTTACACTTCCCCTCGAAGCAATGAACTATTGCTCCATTTCATGTCGTAGCAGGTGATGATGCGTTTCTTTGATTTTTCCTTGCAGATGTTACGCCGCGATGCGCGGGCTGGCGAGTTGCATCTGTTGATGGCAGCCCTGATCGTGGCGGTCGCTGCCCTTACTGCAGTGGGTTTTTTCACAGACCGCGTGCGACAGGCGCTGGCGCTGGAAGCCAATCAGTTGCTGGGTGCCGATTTGCTGCTGATCTCCGATCATCCCTGGTCGACAGACAAGTCCGACGAGGCACGCAGGCGGGGTCTGACGGTAGCGGAGACGCGGACTTTTCCCAGTATGGTGACCATCGGAGAAGGCGAGGCCGTGCGTGCCCAGCTGTCCGAAATCAAGGCCGTCTCGCCGGGCTATCCGCTACGTGGCAGTCTGCGCGTGGCCGGGGAAGCGCATGTGCCGGATGCTCCCGCTACGGGCATTCCGCAGGCGGGAAGCGCTTGGGTCGATGAGCGGCTGGCGTCGCTACTGCCGGCACGGGTCGGCGATTTCATTACTGTGGGGAAGGCGAGACTGCGGATCGCCGCCATCCTGACGCACGAGCCCGATCGCGGTCTCAATTTTTTCAGTGTTGCGCCTCGGGTGCTGATGAACCTTGAAGATCTGCCGGCGACGGATCTGATCCAGCCGGGAAGCCGGGTTTCCTATCGCCTTTTGTTGGCAGGAGAATATAAATTAATCAATGAGTTCAAGAATTATTTTAATAAAATACTTGAACGTGGAGAACGCATCGAGGATGCGGAAAACGGGCGACCGGAGATCCGTGCCGCGCTGGAGCGGGCGCAGCGCTTCCTCGGACTGGCGGCCTTGCTGACCGTGGTGCTGGCGACCGTTGCCGTGTCCCTGGCCTCCCGGCGTTACATGCAGCGCCATCTGGATCCTTGCGCCATCATGCGCTGTCTCGGCGCGACGCAGTCTTTCCTGCTGCGAGTCTATCTGGGCCAGTTTTTCCTGCTGGGTGTGCTGGCGTCCGCTCTGGGCTGCATTCTGGGGTATCTGGCGCATTTCGTGCTGCATGCCTTGCTGGCCAATCTGCTTGCAACGCCCTTGCCGCCGCCGGGGGTGCTTCCTGCGGTGCAGGGCGTCCTCATCGGTTTGTTGCTGCTGTTCGGATTTTCGCTACCGCCCTTGCTGCAGTTGCGCCAGGTTTCCACTCTGCGTGTCCTGCGCCGCGAACTGTTTGGCGGTGGAGTGCCGCCATCGAGCATGATCGCCCGTTACCTGGCGGGCTTGTTCCTGCTTGCCGGGTTGATGTTCTGGGTGGCCGGGGAAGCGCGTCTGGGAAGCTATGTTGTTGGAGGATTTTCCGGAGCCATGCTGGTGTTTGCAGGACTCGCCTGGCTGGCCATCCGGTTGTCAGCCCTGTGGCGGAATGCGGCATCGGCAAGCGCGAGCCGGAGCCGTTTTGGCTGGCGCTATGGAATAGCCAGCCTGCAGCGCCATACCGCAGCCAGCATCGTGCAGATTGTTGCCCTGTCCGTGGGGTTCATGGCGTTGCTTTTGCTGACCGTGACGCGCAATGAATTGCTCGATGCCTGGCAACAGGCGATTCCCCCTGACGCGCCCAACCGCTTTGTGGTCAATATTCAGCCCGATCAGCGCGATGCGGTGCGTCGTTTTTTTGCAGAAAACCGCCTTGAGCCGGAATTTTCTCCGATGATCCGGGGACGCCTGACAAAAGTGAATGGACAGGAAACAGGCCCCGGGCAATTCGAGGATGAACGCGCCAGGCGGCTGGTCGAGCGTGAATTCAATCTTTCCTACCGGGCGGAGTTGCCGGAAGGCAATGCAATTACCGCAGGACGCTGGTTTGCCGTGGGAGAAACCGGCGGAGTGGCATCGGTTGAGGATGGGCTGGCTAAAACCCTGGGATTGAAAGTTGGCGACCGCCTGGAATTCTCGGTGGCCGGCGATGCGGTGGAAATGCAGATCATCGGACTGCGCAAGCTGAACTGGGATTCGATGCGTGTGAACTTCTTTGTTCTGACGCCGCCGCACGTTCTCGAAGACTATCCGGCGAGCTGGATCACCAGTTTCCATCTGCCGACCGACCAGGCGGATTTCGTCAGCCGTCTGGTGCGCGAATTTCCCAATCTGACGGTGATCGACGTGGCGGCTATCGTAAGCCAGTTGCAATCGATCATGGGGCAGGTGGCGCAGGCGGTGCAGTTTGTCTTTCTGTTTACGCTGCTAGCTGGCGTTATCGTCCTGTATGCGGCCTTGGCTTCGGCCGCCGAGGAGCGGCGCTATGAACTGGCCGTGATGCGGGCGCTCGGCGCACGGCGCGTGCAACTTCAACGGGCCTTGTTGACCGAGTTTGCAGCGATCGGCGGTTTGTCCGGGCTGGTGGCGGCGCTGGCAACGATCGGTGTCGGACAGGTGCTTGCCCGCCAGGTGTTCAACCTGGAGGTTGTTCCGGCGTTCTGGCTGATGCCGATGGCCATGTTCGCCGGGGCCGCAATGGTGGTAGGTGCAGGTTGGTTCGCCGCTCAGCGCCTGATGCGGCAAACCCCGATGGAAACATTGCGCGCGGGACTTTGATTTGCGCTACTGAAGATCCTTGCCACGCAACATGAAAACGAAGCGGTCGCCAGCGCTAGTGTCGAGCCAGACGAAAGAGAGTTTGGGGAATGCCCTTTCCAGTTCGTCCTTGTTGTGGCCGATTTCAACCACCAGAATTCCGTCCGGGTTGAGATGCTGAGCAGCTTGCTTGAGCAGGATGCGCACGAAATCGAGACCGTCTTCGCCGCTGGCCAGCGCGAGCTGGGGTTCCCGACGGTATTCTTCGGGCAGACAGGCCATCGACTCGGCGTTAACGTAAGGCGGGTTGGAAATGATGACGTCGTAGCGCTCTTCAGGGATAGACGCAAAGGCATCCGACTGGATCAGGCGAATGCGTTCGTCCAGTCCGTAGTCGTTGACGTTGGTCTGGGCGACGGCTAGCGCATCCGGAGAGATGTCGATGGCGTCGACGGTCGCTTCGGGGAACGCGTTCGCTGCCAGGATGGCCAGGCATCCGGAACCGGTACACAGATCCAGAACCCGACCCACAGCCCAGGGATCGTTGACCCAGGGGGTGAACTGCTCGCGCAGCAACTCCGCAATGTGCGAACGGGGAACGATGACTCGTTCGTCGACATAGAAACGGAACTCGCCGAGCCAGGCCTCATGCGTCAGGTAAGCGGCCGGCAGCCGTTCGCTAATGCGCCGCAGGATGATCTTGAGGGCCGCATCGCGCTCAGTATGGGTCAGTCGGGCCTCCATGTACGGCTCGAGCTGGTCCACCGGCAGGTGCAGGGTATGCAGCAGCAGGTAGGCGGCCTCATCCCAGGCGTTGTCGGTGCCATGGCCGAAAAACAGGCTGGCTTCGTTGAAACGGCTGACGGCAAAGCGCATCAGGTCGCGTAGCGTGAAAAGTTCGCTCTGGGCTTGTTCGAAGAGTTCTTGAGTCACGGGATGCGTCCGGTTACGGGAGAAGTTGTTCGAGAATGCGCCGGTAAATGGCTGACAATTGCGCGAGCGCGTCGATTTCGACACATTCGTCGATCTTGTGGATGCTGGCATTGACCGGGCCGATTTCAATGACCTGCGGGCAGATTTCCGCAATGAAACGGCCGTCCGATGTGCCGCCGCTGGTCGACAATTCCGTGTCGATGCCGAGTTCGTCGCGGATGGCACGGCGCGATGCTTCGACGAGTTCTCCGCCTCCGGTCAGGAACGGCCTGGCGCCAAGGGTCCAGGCAAGGTCGTAGTCGAGCCCGTGGCGGTCGAGAACTTCCTGGAGTCGGGTTTGCAATCCTTCCGGCGTGCTGGCCGTCGAGAAGCGGAAATTGAACAGGATGTCGACGTGACCCGGGATCACGTTCGATGCACCGGTGCCGCCATGCATGTTCGAAATCTGCCAGGTGGTCGGCGGAAAGAACGCATTGCCTTGATCCCAGACCGTGGAGGCAAGTTCGGCAATGGCCGGGGCGGCCTGGTGGATCGGATTCCTGGCCAGGTGTGGATAGGCAATATGCCCCTGGATGCCCTTGACCGTCAGTTTTCCCGAGAGCGAACCGCGCCGGCCGTTCTTGACCATGTCGCCCAGCCGATTGACGGCCGTCGGTTCGCCGATCAGACAATAGTCCATCGCTTCCCCACGAGCCTTCAATGCATCGACGACCGCCACGGTGCCGTCGACGGCGTCGCCTTCTTCATCCGAAGTCAGGAGCAGGGCCATCGAACCGGAGTGGTTTGGGCGCGCTGCGACAAACGTCTCGGCTGCGGTGACAAACGCGGCGAGCGATCCTTTCATGTCGGCGGCACCGCGCCCGTAGAGGAAGCCGCCGCGTTGCGTGGGTTCGAAAGGCGGGCTTTGCCACTGCTCGTGCGGACCGGGCGGTACCACGTCGGTGTGCCCGGCAAAGCAGAACAGCGGCCCCGTGTCGCCGCGCCGTGCCCAGAGGTTGGTGACGCCGCCGCGATTGATGTATTCGAAACGGAAGCCGATGCGCCGCAGGCGTTCTTCAATGATTTTCATGCACCCCTTGTCTTCCGGGGTGATCGAAGGGCACGCAATGAGTTGTTCGGTCAGGCTGAGCGTCGGGTCACTTGCCATGGTGCTCCTCGGCGCCCTCGGCATCCTCAAAGCTCAGGGTGAATTCCTTGAAGGAAGTGCCATTGCTGTTGGTTTCCGAAAACTCCAGCGGCTGTTCGGCAGGTTTCTCGTCCTTGTGGCCATGGCTTCCGATTTCCGAGTTGTTGATCAACCAGGAAAGGTTGGTCGGCGAATCGGCATTGGTCAGGGCTTCTTCCAGCGTGATGGTTCCTTCGCTGAAAAGACGGAAGAGATCCTGCTCGAAAGTCTGTGAGCCGGGAGCCAGGCTTTGTTCCATGGCTTCCTTGATGGCCAGGATCTCTCCGCGTTCGATCAGTTCCTGGATGTGGCGGGTATTGAGCAGGACTTCGGAGGTGGGCAGGCGCCGGCCGTCGGGACGCTTGACGAGACGCTGCGAGACGATGGCCTTGAGGCTGGCGGACAGGTCCAGATAAAGCGCCGTGCGGTTTTCCAGGGGGAAAAAATTGATGATCCGGTTGAGCGCGTGGTAACTGTTGTTGGCATGCAGCGTGGCCAGGCATAGGTGGCCGGTCTGGGCGTAGGCGATGGCCGCCTGCATGGTTTCCTTGTCGCGGATTTCGCCGATCAGGATGCAGTCGGGCGCCTGGCGCATGGCGTTCTTCAGTGCGTGTTCCCAGCCCAGCGTGTCCATGCCGAGTTCGCGTTGGTTGACGATCGACTTCTTGTGCTTGAACAGGAATTCGATCGGATCCTCGATGGTCAGGATGTGGCCGGTCCGGTTCGCATTGCGGTGGTCGAGCATCGAGGCGATGGTGGTCGATTTTCCGGAACCGGTCGCACCCACGATCAGGATCAGTCCGCGTTTTTCCATGACCAGGTCGGCCAGAACCTCCGGCAGCATCAGGGTATTGAGCGGCGGGATGTTGCCCAGGATGAAACGCACGACGATCGAGATCGAGGCGCGCTGGCGAAACAGGTTGATACGGAAGTTGCCGACATGCGGAACGCCGAAGGAAAGATTCATTTCCATCGTCGCTTCGAAAATCTTGGCCTGATCGGGGGTCATCAGCTCGTAGGCGATCTTCTCGATCATGGCCGAATCCATGACCTGCTGATTGACCGGCACGGTGTTGCCCTGGATCTTGATGTGGATGGGTACGCCGGCGGAGATGAAAAGGTCCGATGCCTGCTTTTCGGACATCAGCTGGAAAAGTTTGTCCAGAATCATGGGGGCTCCGCCAGGAAAGGTTGATGGGCGTCGTGGTCGGTCGATCAGTCGCCGCGTAGCAGGTCGTTGATGCTGGTCTTGGCGCGGGTCTTGGCGTCGACCTTCTTGACGATCACGGCGCAGTACAGGCTGTAGCTACCATCCTTTGACGGCAGGTTGCCCGAGACGACGACCGAACCCGGCGGAATGCGCCCGTATGTTATTTCGCCTGTCTCGCGGTCGAGAATCTTGGTCGATTGGCCGATGAACACCCCCATCGAAATCACTGATCCTTCGCCGACGACGACACCCTCGACCACTTCCGAACGTGCACCGATGAAGCAGTTGTCCTCGATGATTGTCGGGTTGGCCTGCAACGGTTCAAGGACGCCGCCGATGCCCACGCCGCCCGAGAGGTGCACGTTTTTGCCGATCTGGGCGCAGGAACCGACGGTCGCCCAGGTGTCGACCATCGTGCCTTCATCGACGTAGGCGCCGATATTGACGAAGGATGGCATGAGCACTACGTTGCGGCCGATGTAACTTCCGCGCCGGACGTTGGCCGGAGGGACGACACGAAAGCCGCCGCTGGCGAATTTTTCCGCGTCGTATTGGGCAAATTTGGCAGGCACCTTGTCAAAATAACGCTTCGCTCCACTATCCATGAGAAAGTTTTCTTCAAGTCGGAAGGAGAGCAGCACAGCCTTTTTGATCCACTGATGGGTGACCCAGTCGTTGCCAATTTTCTCGGCTACCCGGAGTGCGCCGGTATCGAGTTCGGCCAGTACCTTGTTGACGGCTTCGACGACCTCGGCGGGGGCGGCATTGGGTTGCAGCGAAGCACGGTCTTCCCATGCCTTTTCGATGATTTCCTGGGATTGTTGCATTTGTTTTCCTGACTTTTCTAAAGATCTGAAATGAACTGCTGGATACGGTCGGCGGCGTCGAGGCATTCGGCGAGCGGTGCGACCAGGGCAATGCGCACGAAGTTCGTGCCCGGATTGACCCCGTGCGCTTCGCGCGCGAGAAAACTGCCCGGCAGGACGAAGACATTATAGTCAGCGACCAGGCGGCGGGCGAACTCCGTGTCGGAAATCGGCGTCCTTGCCCAGAGATAGAAGCTGGCGTCGGGCATCGAGACACCGAGTTGTCCGGACAGCATCGGCACGATGGCGGCGAATTTCCGGCGGTATTGCTCGCGGTTGGCGATGACATGTGCTTCATCCTTCCAGGCGGCGATGCTGGCTGCCTGGAAAGCCGGGCTCATCGCGCAGCCGTGGTAGGTGCGGTAAAGCAGGTAATTCTTGAGGATGGTTGCGTCACCTGCGGCGAAACCGGAGCGCATGCCGGGTACGTTGGAACGCTTGGACAGGCTGGACAGCATGACCAGGCGTTCGAAACTGCGGCCAAGCAGTCTGGCCGCCTGCAAACCGCCCAGCGGAGGCTGACCTTCCTCGAAATAGATTTCAGAGTAGCACTCGTCCGAAGCGATGATGAATCCGTACTTGTCCGACAATGCAAAGAGCTGCTTCCAGTCGTCGAGATTCATCACCTTGCCGGTGGGATTGCCCGGCGAGCAGACGATGAGCAATTGCACGCGCCGCCATTCTTCCTCGCTCAGGCTGGCATAGTCGAAGGCAAAGCCATTTTCCGGTAGCGTGTTGAGGAAACGGATGTCCGCCCCGGCGAGATAGGCGCCCCCTTCATAGATCTGGTAGAACGGGTTAGGGCTGACGACCAGGGGCACGTAGCCCCGCGAGGGGTCGATGACCGTTTGCGTGAACGAGAACAACGCTTCGCGCGAGCCGTTGACCGGGAGGATTTCGGTTTCCGGGTTGATTCCCGATAGTGTGTAGCGTTGTTCCATCCAGTCGGCGATGGTGCGGCGCAGGGCCGGTTCGCCGATCGTGCTAGGATAGCTCGCCAGACCGCCCAATCCATTGATGAGAGCTTCCTTGATGAAGGCCGGGGTTTCGTGTTGCGGTTCGCCAATGGAGAGTTTGACTTCACGATAATCCGGATTTGGAACGGTACCGGCGAGAAGTTGCCGCAGCTTGGCGAAGGGATAGGTTTGCAGCTTGCTGAGATTGGGATTCACTGTCTTGGCGTGGAACGTGGATAGGACAACGATTATAAAGGAAGCATCGCGCAAATGGCGGCACCCGTGTTTGCCCTCATGCGCATGAAAATGACTGATGGACTGTGTGCATAAGAACAAGAATTCCGGACCGCAGGCCACTGCTGTCCTCGCCCTGTTGACCGGCGCCCTGGTGTGGGGATTGATCTGGTATCCCTATCGGGTAGTGCGGGATGAAGGCATCGATGGCGTTCTGGCTTTGACCATGACCTATAGCGTGGCTTTCCTTCTCGGGCTGGTGTTTTTCCGGCGGACCCTGTTTCCCCTGAAATGGGCACGAGCGAATACCGCGAAGCTACTGGCATTGGCCTTGGCCGCGGGCGGCTGCAATCTGGGGTATGTCCTGGCCACCCTCAATGGCGAAGTAGTGCGCGTGCTTTTGCTCTTTTACCTCGCACCGTTGTGGACCGTGCTGTTGTCCAGACTGCTGCTCGGAGAAAAGCTGAATCGTGTTGGCGCCTTTGTCGTCACGCTGTCGCTGTCCGGGGCAGCAACTATCCTCTGGCATCCGCAAGCGGGAATCCCCGTGCCGCGCGACCTTGCCGATTGGCTGGGGCTGGGCGCGGGATTTTCCTTTGCCCTGTTCAACGTGCTTTCCCGTTATGCCTGCGACGTCAGCATCGAGGCCAAATCGATGGTGTCCTTCGCCGGCGTCGTGCTGGTTGGGTGTGCGCTCATGCTACTCGGCATCGCTTCACCGTCGCTGCCGGAAAACGCGGGTGGGCTGTGGCTGATCGGGTTGATCGGACTGATTCTGGTGGTGGTCAATCTGATTGTTCAATATGGTCTGTCGCACATAGCGGCCAACCGGGCCATCGTCATCATGCTGACGGAGGTCGGGATTGCCGCGCTGGCGGCCTGGTTGCTGGCCGGTGAATATTTTGGCTGGCGCGAAAGCGTCGGGGGGATGATGATCATCACGGCCAGCCTGTTTTCCGCAAGGATGGAAAAATGAAGCCTTCCGCGAAAGGAAATCGTTTGAACGCGATCGGAAAAACGAAGTATTACCGGGCTTGACTGTCGCGCTGATTGTGTGAAAACCTCGCAAAGAAAGAACCGCGGATTTGCTTTCCACCATGCCGCTCCTACTTGATATCCGCACCCTGATTCTCGTTCTGACCGGACAGTTGCTGGTTCATACGCTTGTGTTGCTGTATCTCTGGCGTGTGCAGTCGCAATACCCGCCTGCAAGATATTGGGGGGGCGGATCGCTGATTATTTCGGCCGGCCTGTTGCTGTTCGGTTTGCGCGACCTGATTCCCAACGGACTGTCGATTCTCCTGGCCACGTTATTTCTATTTACAGGTTGGTTGTTATTTTGTAGCGGAATAATTCGAGCGGCAGGAGGTTCTCCACCTTGGAGAACCGGGTTTGTTGTAATGGGATTGGCTCTGGCTATAAATACCTGGTTCACGCTGGTTGCCCCGAATTACCCAGTTCGCGTTCTGGTCTTCTGTCTCGCTTCGGTTTCGTTCAATCTGTACACGGCCTGGATCTGTCTTATGGCGTCCGCAGGAAGCCGGGCGTTGACACTGCGCATGATTGCCGTGGCGCTGATCATTCTTGCGATATCAAGCGTATGGAGGGCGGTAAGCGTTTTTTCCGGAACGGTGGATTCATTGTTAGCGCCGGACTTTTCCCAGATACAGTTTTTCCTGATTGGCATCCTCTTTTTTTCGATCATTGCAGCCTTGCTGGTTTTGTTGACTACGCAAAAGTTGCAGGATGAAATCAGCGAACTCGCACGCAAGGATGTACTGACCAACGCTTTTAACCGTCGTGCGCTGAATGAATTGGCCGTGCGCGAGTGGTCGCGTGCGCGTCGGCACAGTTATCCATTGTCCTTTCTGATGCTGGATATCGATTTTTTCAAGCACTACAACGATCAGAATGGCCATCGGGCCGGCGATCATGCGCTGGCTCGAGTGTCCGTTGTTGCGCAAGAGACGCTGCGTCCGGAAGACATATGGTGTCGATATGGCGGAGAGGAATTCGTCGCAGTATTGCCAAACACGCCCGGTGTCATGGCGTGCAACATCGCTGAACGCTTGCGCACAACGATCCATGCGGCATTGGAGGCGGAATCGGGGATGCGGGAGCGCCCCTTCACGGTCAGTATCGGCGTGGCCGAACTTTCATCGGCGGACAATCAGTGGGAGGATGCTGTCGATGCGGCTGATCATGCCTTGTACCAGGCCAAATCGGCCGGGAGAAACCGTGTCGTGTTCAAAGAGAGATGACGGTCAATGAGACAGGAACATTCTGAAGTGAAGTGCAACATCACGACCATTGGCGGCGGGACCGGGACATTCAATGTACTGTCAGGCCTTGGCAAGAACCGCCGTCTGAACCTGGCGGCTATTGTCACCGTGGCCGATTCAGGGGGGTCGACCGGGGAACTGCGCGACGAGTTCGGCATCCTGCCTCCGGGCGACGTGCGCCGGGCCATTGTGGCGCTGGCCGAGGATACGGAAGTCGTTCGCCGCCTGTTCGAATACCGATTCAAGGAGGGCAAGCGCATTGCCGGACATACCATCGGCAACCTCCTCCTGACGGCATTGACCGACATCATGGGAGATTTCGAACGCGGCATCGAAGAACTCTCCGACATGTTCGATGTGCACGGCAAAGTCATTCCCGTGACGCTGGATAATGTCAGCCTGGGCGTGACGCTCGAAAACGGGGAGCGGATTCTCGGTGAAGAAGACATCGATGTTCCCAAGCACGATGCCAGCATCCCGATCCGGGACGCCTTTCTGCTCGGAGGCGGCCGGCTCAATCCACGCGCCAAGGAAGCCATCGAGAACTCGGACTACGTGATTGTCGGGCCGGGGGATCTCTATACCAGCATCATTCCCAATCTGCTGTGTTCGGGGATGGTGGAAGCGATTCGCAGTTCCAGCGCGAAAATCATCTACGTATGCAACATCATGACCAAGCATGGAGAAACCGACGGGTTCGCCGTCGAGGATTTCGTGCGGGTGCTCGAGCAGCATCTGGGCGAAGGAGCGATTGATTATCTGCTGGTCAATAATGGAGAACTGCGCAGCAGCTTGCTCAGGAAGTATGAAGAAGAGGGCAAGATTCCGGTTCGCTTGCGCAATCGCGAGTTGCTGGTGCAGAAAGGGATCAAGATAGTTGAGCGCGATTTCACCAGCGAAACCGACTACATCCGGCATGACCCCCACAAACTGTCCAGGACGATAGAAGACTTCGCCAGCGGCTGGATCAAGTAGGCGTATTCGCTGTGCTCCGTTTGGGTTTTTCTTGCATTTCATGTCGTACTGTATAAAATTACAGTACGAATGCCAAAGGAGCCACAATGGTGAAGCTTACGCCGCGTCAGCAGGAAATTCTTGATTTCGTCCGCAACTCGCTTGAAGTTCTCGGCGCGCCGCCAACGCGAGCCGAAATTGCCAATGCCTTCGGTTTTGCTTCACACAATGCTGCCGAAGAACATCTCAAGGCACTGGCCAAAAAAGGCATTATCGTGCTGGAGCCGGGTTCGGCGCGGGGCATCAGGCTGGTGGAACAACTGGGACTGCCGCTGATAGGCAGCGTGGCGGCCGGTAGCCCGATTCTTGCCGTGGAGAACGTGCAGGCGCGCTACGCGCTTGATGCCAGCCTGTTCAAGCCACGCGCCGATTTTCTCCTGCGCGTGCGCGGGTTGTCCATGATCAATGCGGGCATCCTCGATGGCGATCTTCTGGCAGTGCATCGCAGCAGCGAAGCGCGCGATGGCCAGATTGTGGTTGCCCGTCTGGATGACGAGGTAACCGTCAAACGCTACCGTCGGCAAGGAAGCATTATCGAACTCATCGCCGAAAATCCCGATTTCAAGCCGATTGTGGTCGACACGCGAAATCAATCCGTGGAGGTCGAAGGTATTGCCGTCGGGCTGATCCGTGGCGGCGAGGCCATGTAACGTTACTCGGGGTTCTGCGCAGGAGAGGAGGTTCTTTTGCTGGTAGCCTGCTCCAGGACGGCAGTCGTTTGGGGATGGTAATTTTTTTTCGCGTAGTAAAGCGGAAGTTTGCCGTCGTAGTCCTTTTTATGCGGATCGGCTCCTCGTTCGATCAGGAATCTTGTCAACCTGGGTTGTCCGGTTGAAGCGGCAAGATGCAGGGCCGTTTGTCCTGCCCCCGTCTGTCCGTTGATATCGGCGCCCTTGTCCAGCAACAATTGAACGGTCTGCCTGCCACCGGAAATGACGCCGATATGCAGCGCGGTCATGCCGACATGATCCCGCGCAGCGATGTCTGCGCCGCTGGCAAGCAGCAGTTCGATGGTCTTGATTCTTCCATAGAATGCAGCCATGTGCAGTGGCGTTCGTTCCAGGGTATCCCGGGTCTCGAGATTTTCGCCGGAGTCGATTATTTTTCGAACTTCTGCAAGGTTTCCCTGAATGATGGCATTCGAGAGTGCCGGTTCGGCGATGGGAAACGTTCCATTCATTGCTAGAGGACTGTCTTCCGGCGTTTTTTCGGTCTGATCCCCGCATCCACCAAAAGTCAGTGCAACGAATCCGATCAACAGCATCCTGGCCGGGCTGCGCCATAAAGGAGTAAAAGGTCTTCGATTTTTTGTGAGACTGGAGAGCGGGCTGGGATTCATGTTCTTCTCGAAGTCATTCATGTTTCATGGAGTTGATGCAGGAAAGCTCCATCTTAAACGATTGATAGTCGACTTGGTTGGCGCGAGAATTGCCTTCAACAGGGAAAACAATGGATGCTTACGGGACTTATTGCGCCTTCTTTTTTTGGGCTACAATTCGAATTTCCCGCTGCAGATATTTCCATGACCAAATACGTCTTTGTTACCGGCGGTGTGGTGTCCTCCTTGGGCAAGGGCATCGCTGCTGCATCTCTGGGTGCGATTCTCGAATCACGCGGCATCAAGATCACCCATCTCAAGCTTGACCCCTATATCAACGTCGATCCCGGAACGATGAGCCCGTTCCAGCATGGCGAAGTATTCGTCACCGAGGACGGTGCTGAAACGGACCTGGATCTGGGCCACTATGAACGCTTTACCAGCGCCAAGATGGGCAAGCGCAACAATTTCACTACCGGCCAGATTTACGAAACGGTGATCAAGAAGGAGCGGCGCGGCGAGTATCTTGGCAAAACCGTGCAGGTCATTCCGCATATTACCGACGAGATCAAGGCGCACATCCGTAATGGTGCGGAAGGGGCCGATGTGGCGATTGTCGAGGTCGGCGGTACGGTAGGCGACATCGAATCACTCCCTTTTCTCGAGGCGATTCGCCAGATGGGCTTGCAGGAAGGGCCGAGCAATGCTTGTTACATTCATTTGACCCTGCTGCCCTATATTCCGACCGCAGGTGAACTCAAAACCAAGCCGACTCAGCATTCGGTCAAGGAGTTGCGCGAAATCGGCATCCAGCCGGACGTGCTGATCTGCCGTGCCGACAGGCCTTTGCCTGCAGACGAGAAGGCCAAGATCGCGATGTTCTGCAATGTGCAGCGGGAAGCGGTCATCGAATGCCTGGACTCGGATTCGATCTACAAGATCCCGGGTATGCTGCACAACCAGATGCTCGACGAGATTGTCTGCCATAAGTTGAATATTCTGGCCAAGGCGGCTGATCTTTCCGTCTGGAAAAACATGGTGCACGCCCTGGAAAATCCGGAGTACAAAGTCAATATCGCATTTGTCGGCAAGTATGTTGATTTGACTGAATCCTACAAGTCCCTCACCGAGGCGCTGGTGCATGCCGGCATTCACACCCGCAGCAAGGTCAAGGTGCATTACATCGATTCGGAAGAAATCGAAGCCAAGGGGTGTGGCGCCCTGAAGGGAATGGATGCCATTCTTGTTCCGGGCGGCTTTGGCCGGCGAGGTACGGAAGGCAAGATTGCTGCCATTCGTTATGCGAGGGAAAACAAGGTTCCCTACCTCGGAATCTGCCTCGGTATGCAACTCGCCGTTGTCGAGTATGCTCGTGATGTGGCCGGGATGAACGGAGCGCACAGCACCGAATTCGACAGGAATTCGCCGTACCCGGTGATTGGTTTGATTACTGAATGGCAGGACGCTTCCGGCAAACTCGAAAAGCGCGATGAGAATTCCGACCTGGGGGGAACCATGCGCCTCGGCGGACAGATCTGCAAACTGCAGGAAGGATCGCTGGCGCGCGAGATTTATGGCCAGCCGGAGATTGTCGAGCGCCATCGTCATCGCTACGAGGTCAACAATACGCTGTTGAACGAACTGGAAGCCAAGGGGCTTGTGGTTGCAGGGCGTGCTCCCGGCACCGATTTGTGCGAGATGATTGAGTTGCCGAAAGCGGCGCACCCGTGGTTCCTCGGTTGTCAGTTCCACCCGGAATTCACCTCGTCGCCGCGACAAGGACATCCGTTGTTTACCTCATTCGTCAAGGCGGCCATCGCCGGTCAGGGAAAAGCATGAAACTCTGCGGATTCGATGTCGGGCTGGACCAGCCATTCTTCCTCATCGCCGGGCCGTGTACCGCCGAATCGCTCGAGCTCTGCGTCGAAGTGGCAGGAACCATGAAAGAGATTTGCTCCCGGCTCGGCATTCCCTATATTTTCAAGGCTTCCTACGACAAGGCCAATCGCAGCTCGGGCAAGTCGCCGCGGGGTCCGGGACTGGAATCGGGACTGAACATCCTCGCGGAAGTGCGTCGCCAGATCGGCGTGCCGGTCTTGACCGACGTGCATTCCGAAGCGGAAATCAGCGCTGTTGCGGCCGTGGCCGATGTACTGCAGACTCCGGCTTTCCTCTGCCGGCAGACGGATTTCATCCATGCCGTTGCGGCCAGCGGAAAACCGGTGAATATCAAGAAGGGGCAGTTTCTCGCGCCGGGCGACATGAAACATGTCGTGGCCAAGGCCCGGGAAGCCAATGCCGGGGCAGACAACCTGATGGTCTGTGAACGCGGCGCCTCGTTCGGCTACAACAATCTTGTCTCAGACATGCGTAGCCTGGCGATCATGCGCGAGGCGGGGTGTCCGGTTGTTTTCGACGCGACGCATTCGGTGCAGTTGCCGGGAGGGCAGGGCACGGTGTCCGGCGGACAGCGCGAATTCGTGCCGGTTCTGGCGCGTGCTGCAGTGGCCGTGGGGATTTCAGGACTTTTCATGGAAACTCACCCCTGTCCGGAAAAAGCGTTCTCCGATGGGCCGAACAGCTGGCCGCTTAGCCGTATGGAAAGTCTGCTGGATACTCTGGTCGCACTCGACCGCGTGATCAAGCAGGCGGGCTTCGAAGAAATGCGATAATCACAAGCGCCACCCGTGGGCTTGCGGTTTGCTGGAATCAACTTTGATAAAAAGGAAGAAACATGAGCTCAGTCGTTGATGTGGTCGCACGCGAAATTCTCGATTCCCGTGGCAATCCTACCGTCGAATGCGATGTCCTGCTGGAGTCGGGGGTCATGGGGCGGGCTGCTGTTCCCTCCGGAGCTTCGACGGGTTCTCGCGAAGCCATTGAATTGCGCGATGGCGATGACACGCGTTATAACGGCAAGGGCGTCACCCAGGCCGTGGAAAATATCAACACCGAGATCGCCGAAGCCATCATTGGCCTCGATGCCCAGGAACAGGCATTCATCGACCAGACGTTGATCCAGCTTGACGGCACGGAGAACAAGTCGCGGCTTGGGGCCAACGCCCTCCTGGCCGTTTCGATCGCGGTCGCCAAGGCGGCTGCGGAAGAATCCGGTTTGCCGCTGTACCGCTACTTCGGCGGCTCAGGGCCGATGCAGATGCCGGTTCCGATGATGAATATCATCAATGGCGGGGAACATGCCAACAACAGCCTGGACTTCCAGGAATTCATGATCCTTCCGGTCAGCCAGAATTCGTTCCGCGAAGCCTTGCGTTGCGGCGCCGAAGTCTTCCATGCCCTGAAGAAGCTGCTTGATCAAAAAGGCTTCTCGACGGCAGTGGGCGACGAAGGCGGATTTGCACCGAACCTGGCCAGTCATGCCGATGCCCTACAGCTTGTCGTGCAGGCCATCGAGTCCGCGGGTTATTTTCCCGGCGAAGACGTTTTGATTGGTCTGGACTGCGCCGCTTCGGAGTTCTACAAGGACGGAAAATACGTTCTGGCCGGGGAAGGACTGGAGCTGACGCCGGACCAGTTCGTCGATTACCTGGCCAATCTGGTCGACCAGTTTCCGATCATTTCCATCGAGGATGGCATGGCCGAAGGCGACTGGGAAGGATGGAAACTGCTTACCGATCGCCTGGGGGCAAAGATTCAGATTGTCGGAGACGATGTGTTCGTCACCAATACGCGCATCTTCAAGGAAGGCATCAAAAAAGGCGTGGCCAATTCGATCCTGATCAAGATCAACCAGATTGGCACCTTGTCGGAGACCTTCGCTGCCATCGAAATGGCCAAGCGTGCGGGTTATACGGCGGTGATTTCGCACCGTTCCGGAGAAACGGAAGACACCACCATCGCCGACATTGCCGTCGGCATGAATGCCTTGCAGATCAAGACGGGGTCCCTGTCGCGCTCGGATCGCATCGCCAAGTACAACCAGTTGCTGCGCATCGAGGAGGATCTTGGCGATACGGCCGGATATCCGGGACTCGAAGCGTTCTATAACCTCAAGTGAGGAGTGAGCCGGATGTGAGTGGAATGTGCAGAGGAAAGGTTGTCGATTCCGATTCTTTTCCTGCCGCCACTCGCCGCTCTCTTCGCTGAATACATGCGCTGGCTAACCATCACCCTGGCCACTCTGCTCGCTCTGCTGCAATATCCGCTTTGGCTGGGAAAGGGCGGCTGGTTGCGCGTCTGGGATGTCGACCAGCAGTTGCAGCAACAGAAGGACGGCAACAAAAAGCTGGAAATCCGCAATGCCGGCCTCGATGCGGAGGTACGCGATCTCAAGCAGGGCTATGATGCCATCGAGGAACGGGCGCGCTTCGAACTCGGCATGATCAGGCAGGATGAAGTCTTCGTCCAGATTCCGGAAAGGCCGCCGGGTGAGCAGGCTCGTCCTGAAGCAGAATTACCCGTCCGGAAGTAACCGGCGCTTATTTCACTTCGATTTTCCCTGAAACGGAAACCGTAACCAGGGACTCACCTGTTTCCATGGGCATCGACGCGGATTCGGCAATCATAGTCTTTGCAGAGCGCAACATCGGGGGCGCGATGCGGCTGCCGGTGCTGACTGACAGTTCTCGGATGCTGTAGGACTTGCCCAACGCTTCGGCAAGCAATCTGGCGCGATTCTTGAACAATTCGATGGCGTCCAGAATGGCTTCGTTTTCAGCCTTTCTCCGGGTCTCTGGAGACGGCAGCATGACCAATCCGGAAACCACGAGAGACGATTGTAGTTTCCCGAGCAGTTCGGAAAGTTCTGCCGTTTCGCCTGACTCGATGATTATTTCAGAACGCATGCGCCAAGATTCGATCCTGCCGTTTTTTCCGTAGATCGGATAAGTGCTGGTCCCGCCACTCTTGGCTTTGACGCTGGGGTAGGTCCTGGTTTTCTTCAGGGCATCGCCGATGGAGAGATTGATTTGTCTCGATAAGTCACCGGGAGTCGTTCCGGAAGCTTCGGCCGCTATCGTGGCCTGAACCAGATCGTTGATTGCAGTTCGGCTTGCATCCGCAGAAAGTTCGACCGTCAATGATTCGGATGCGAATGCCGAGCAGGCGATCAAAAAAACAAGTGTAGCGAACGCTTGTTTGAGAACAATGAATCGGAACATGGCAATCTCTCTCTTATCGTCGAGCGAATTATTTCGGAGCCCGGTTGTCTTCACCGGAGTAAAGAAAATCGGATCGGGTCGTGTCATTCTATACCGCCTGATGCTAGCTTTTACTTGTGGGCAAGCAATGGAAGCTTGGTACAATCCGACCAACTTGATCGCTTGACTGCACCAGGGTCGGGTCTTTGAGGAGGCAACATGCTGAAAGTTGGACAAGAGGCTCCGATGTTCGTCCTCCCTGATGCGGATATGGAAATCTTCAGTATTGCCCAGTACCAGGGAAAGAACAATGTCATTCTCTTTTTTTATCCAAGAGACGACACTCCGACCTGTACGCTTGAAGCCACCGATTTTTCCGATCATGAGGATGAATTCTCGCGACAAGGATGTGTCGTGTTCGGCATCAGCCGGGATGATTGCATCAAGCACGCCGAATTCCGGGACAAGCACGGCATTTCGATTGCCCTGCTATCGGATGCAGATGGAAATGTCTGCAAGCAGTACGGCGTGTGGCAAGCCAAGGAAGTTGACGGAATAAAAAAGCACGGTATCGTCCGTTCGACCTTCGTTATCGACAAACAGGGCATTCTCCGCTTCGTGCAGTACGGAGTTAATGCCAAGGGCCACGCGCTGGAAGTCCTGCGTGCGGTTAAGGAACTCAATTAATGAACATGCAAGTCGCAAAGAATACGGTTGTTACACTCGACTACAACGTTACCGACCCGGATGGCGAGCTCGTCGACGCCGGAAGAGATCCTCTGATCTATCTGCATGGAGGATATGACGATATTTTTCCAATGATCGAAGAGGCGCTGCAGGGAAAAAAAGTCGGTGAATCGGTTGTCGTCAAGATGCAGCCGGATGATGCCTTCGGAGAATACGACGCGGAATTGATCCAGATCGAACCGCGCAACTCTTTTCCCAAGGAGTTGCAGATCGGCATGCAATTCGAAGGGCTACCCGAGGGAGGCGATGAAGAGGAGGTCCTCATCTATCGCGTCACCGAAATTGCTGATGACAAGGTTGTGCTTGATGGAAATCATCCGCTCGCGGGGATGGCGCTGATCTTTACTTGTACCGTGACCGCGGTGCGACCGGCCAGTGCGGAAGAGATAGAACACGGTCACATTCATGATGGAGAATGCGGCGAATAATCCCGCCATGCATCGGTTTGCGTAAATCGCGCGAAACCACTGCGGTTTGGCGTTTGAAAGAGTTGCCCCCTCTGCAGAGAGGGGGCATTGCTCGTGCTACGTACTTCTTCAAGAGGTCTGTTCAGGCGGGTTCGATTTAACAAAGGCCAATAAATCGCAGTTTCCTGCCTATACCTCAAACTTTACTGCCAATAGCCTTATTCTGTAAATCCAATACACAAGATAAATTCTATTTAAAATATTCATATAATAGAAAAGATAAAATAACCAGAATGATGGCTGCTGCCAATGTCGCTCTCTATCGGTCGCAAGGCGGAACCCGGAACTGGCTTGTTGATTCCTTGCCTTTCATCGATATCCCGTCCGGTCAAAAATAATTTGCGCTTTGGCGCGGTACATCGAGAGTGAATTGACGGGCAGGGAATCGGCCTTGAATTTCCCAAGTTTTTCCAATGCGGGGTTGTTTACCTTGACAGAAGGCACGGCGGGCCATTCGTTGTTGCCGTCAGCAAAATATCGCTGCGCTTCGTCGCTGGCCAGGTATTCGAGAAATTTCACCGCCGCCTCCTTGTGCGGAGCATGCTTCAACATCCCTGCTCCTGATACGTTGATGTGCGTGCCGTGAGCATTCTGGTCAGGCCAGACAACCCTGATCTTGTCAACGATTTGCATATCCTCCGGCTTGTTCGAGCGCATCAGGCGTGCAACGTAATACGAGTTCGAAATTGCAACTGTGCATTCACCTGCTGCAACGGCCTTGATCTGGTCCGTGTCGCCTCCTTTCGGAGCGCGTGCGAAGTTGGTCACGACCCCGCGCGCCCATTTGTCGGCCTGCGCCTCACCGTGATGCGCGATGATCGAAGCCATCAAGGAAAGGTTGTAAGGGTGAGAACCTGAACGGGTGCACACCTTGCCCTTCAGTTTGGGATCAGCGAGGTCTGCATAGTTTCTGACTTCATCAGCCTTGATTGAATCCTTGGCGTACACGATGACACGAGCACGCGTCGAGAAGGAGAACCAGTCTTCGGTTCGCAAGTGGCTGGGGATGCGCGAATCGAGAATTTTTGACTTGACCGGGGCAAAGAGCCCAAGTTCATGCGCTGCGGACAGGCGGGCCGCATCGACGGTGACAAAAATATCAGCCGGGCTGTTCGCACCCTCGTTGCGCAAACGTTCGAGCAACTCGTCTTCCTTGCCTTCGATCCGGTTGATGCGGATGCCGGTCTTCTTCGTGAAACCGCCGTAAAGCTGTTCGTCGGTCTGGTAGTGACGCGCCGAATAGATGTTCAATACCTTATCTTCAGCCATGATGCTGGTCGATAGACTGGTGAAAAGAAGAAATGCTAGAAAGCGTGGGGCTGGATGGATCGACATGACATTGCTCCTTAAGTTGAAACTGAGAACTGTTCCCACCCGGATGATAGTCGTTCTTTTTTATAATGTAAATGAGAGCTTTTCTCACGGTTGCACATAAAAAAGGACGCGAATGCGTCCTGATGCGTTTTTTTCCTGATTTGTTCAATGCCGTACTGCTTCAGTCCTCGACGATTCTGCGCGCACCGTTATAACGTTTGACCCAGTAGCCTTGACTCATGTCTTCAACGCGAATTTTTGCACCGGCGCGCGGGGCGTGAAGGAAGCGATTGTCTCCCAGGTAGATGCCGACATGCGAGAACGCGCGACGCATGGTGTTGAAGAACACCAGATCTCCGGGTTTCAATTCTTTCTTGTCAACGACATTGCCAACCTGACTTTGCTCTTTTGCTGTTCTTGGCAGCAGTTTACCAATCGAATCTCTGAAGACCACCTGGACAAATCCGCTGCAGTCCAGTCCTGTTTCCGGGCTGGTGCCGCCGCGACGATAATTTATGCCGACAAGCTCCAATCCCTTAAGAATCAGATCCTGGGCGCTGTTTGTGTAGCGATCGAATAGCGAAATTTCGTCACTCGTCGCTACAGAGGCTTGTTCCGTGGCCTGTACGGCCGATATTCCGCACAGCAAGAACGCGGCAGAGCAGAGCAGGATTGTGATGGATTTGTGACAAGGCATGGTGCGGGAATCTAAAAGAAAATCTGGCAGGTGTAAACATTTTTTACTTCGCTCGACCATGGTATCCGGAGTTTTTATCTATAACTTTATGAATATTAATGAAGATTTTGTTCATGGCCGGGGGTGATATGCGTACTGCAAATCCGGTTTTGTGGTTATCATGTAAAAAATCGACGACACTATGAGTTTTTCCGAATCACATGCAAGGAACGAATCGTGAGTATGTTCAAGGCGTATCTGATAGAAACCGTTGATGGCAAAACGCAAAGCAATTTCGTATCGATGAAGGAGGAGCAACTCGATCCCGGAGAAGTCACAATCCGGGTGGCCTATTCAAGCGTGAATTACAAGGATGCCCTCGCGGCCACAGGCGCAGGAAAAATCATTCGCCGTTTTCCGTGCATTGGAGGTATTGATCTGTCCGGTATCGTCGAGAAAAGCGCTGATTCGCGCTTCAAGCCGGGAGATGAGGTCGTTGCCACCTGTTTCGATATTGGCGTGGCGCACCATGGTGGGTATGCCGAACTGGCACGGATTCCAGCGGAGTGGGTAGTACCCTTGCCGAAGGGGCTTTCGTTGTTCGATGCCATGGCTCTTGGAACTGCAGGGTTTACGGCGGCACTGGCAATAACGCGCATGGAGGAAAACGGATTGGCGCCCGACCGTGGGCCGGTTATCGTCAGTGGAGCGACCGGGGGAGTCGGCAGCATGGCCATCGATATGCTCGCGGGTCGTGGCTATCGGGTGACCGCGCTGACCGGCAAGGACACTGAATCCGACTATCTTCACAGATTGGGAGCCGCGGAGATTCTGCCGCGGTCATCGATTGATCTTGCGCATATCCGGCCGCTCGGCAAGGCTACCTGGGCCGGCGCGGTGGATAATCTGGGCGGAGATGTACTTGCCTGGATGGCCAGCACGATGATGCCCTACGGATCAATGGCAAGCATCGGCCTGGCCGCGAGCACCACGCTGAATACAACAGTAATGCCCTTTATCCTGCGGGGGGTAAACCTGCTGGGCATCGATGCCGTTAATATAGATATTTCACAGCGCTTTCGTATCTGGCAGCGATTGAATACCGATTTGCGGCCGCGGCATCTGTCGGAGATGGCGCGGGTAATTGCTTTTGATGAGTTGCCAGACGTCTTTGATACCTTCCTGGCCGGGAATTCGCGCGGACGGGTTGTGGTCAGAATAGGCGCCTAGGCCATTACCGCAGAGTGCCGAGTCAGGAATGGATAATCCGAACCAACTGCCACGCATACTGATCGTCGATGAATCGCGCATGGTGCGTGCGATGCTCATCCGGCATATCCGCGATCTTTACGATTTTCGTGAAGAGGCCGACGGAGAGGCCGCGTGGCAAGTGCTGGTGCTCGATCACTCCATTGAACTGGTGATCTGCTCGCTCTCTCTGCCTGTGCTCGATGGAGACGGTTTGCTGGTGAGGGTGCGTTCGTCACGGCTGACGCGATTG
Organism: uncultured Propionivibrio sp.; assembly: GCA_964563685.1. Classification (GTDB taxonomy): domain Bacteria; phylum Pseudomonadota; class Gammaproteobacteria; order Burkholderiales; family Rhodocyclaceae; genus Propionivibrio. Next base: position 355,055 of record CAZLXL010000002.1, on the reverse strand, counting down.
TGCCAGATGCCGATGCTGATGATCTCCGGCGACAACGATGAAGCGATCGAGCGTGCCAAATCGCACGGGGCGTCGGATTTCATGAGCCGCAATACGGGAGGCGCCGAATTGCTGGCGCGCATCGATTCGCTGCTCAAGCTGGCGCAGGCACAGAACCAGCTCAAGCAAAATCTCGAACAGCACGTTCAGAATCCGGAAACCGGAATTTTTACCCGCAAGTACATCGAACTGCAGGCCGTTCAGGCCATGTCCCATGCCATGCGCCATAACAGTGAAGTCAGCGCCATCGTGATGGGGTTCGACAACATGGGGGCGTTGCGGGAGGAGCATGGCGTGGAGGTTCTGAAACAACTGCAGCAGCGTTTCATTTCCATGCTCTCTGGCAAGATCCGCAAGGAGGATAGTCTCGGACACTATATTGGCAGCCAGTTGGTGGTGATTTCTCCCGGAACCTCGTTTGCCGCGTGTGCATCGTTCGGCAATCGTTTGCGCGAGGCCATGCGTTCGGCAAATATCTCCATACACGGGCAGCGCCTGAAGCTTTCGGTCAGTGTCGGAATCAGCAACAGTCCGGCCGATGCCGTTAGTTCGGCGGGGGCGCTGATCGAACTGGCCGGTGCTCGATTGAAAATCGCACAACAGAACGGAGGAAATCAGGTGGTGGCTTGCAATGCGGATCAACTGGGTTCCGTTGCCATTGCCGTGCCGACGCTGGAACGCGCGGCCGATCTCGTCCGTTCCGGTCAGGAAAATGCTGTTATTCCGCATTTGCCGGAGCTGGGCGCACAAATGCTGCCGTTGCTCAAGCTGATGGAACGGGAATGGTCTCTGGTCTTCCCCTTGTCAGTCATCGAGAAGCGACTCGAAGAAAGCTCGCATTCTCTTCAGGAGGGGATTTCTTCTCTCGAAGGCGAAAAAATTCCGAAAAGCATTGATTGACAAGCGGTTTGTCGGATAAAATCGCGGTCTTTTCCACCTTGCTCCACCGTTCGCATGGCGGGGAGCTTTTGCCATAAGGAGTGTTCATGCGCCATTACGAAATAGTTTTTATCGTCCATCCGGACCAGAGCGAGCAGGTCCCGGCGATGATCGAACGTTACAAGTCGATCATCACGACACAGGGCGGCCAGATCCATCGTCTCGAAGACTGGGGGCGTCGTCAGCTGGCCTATCCGATCCAGAAGCTGCACAAGGCTCATTACGTGCTGATGAATATCGAGTGTAACGGCGAAGTGCTGACCGAACTCGAGCATGGCTTCAAGTTCAACGATGCCGTCTTACGTCATCTGACCATCAAGATGAAAAAAGCCGTGACGACGCCTTCGCCGATGATGAAGGAAGAAAAATCGAAGTCGATGATGGAGCCGCGCGAAGAAGTGGCTGCCGAGGCCGATTCCGAGGCTGAACAAGCGGGTTGATTGACGAGGCGAACCTGAACTGCGTTGAACTGACCGGGGTCCTGATCGAGCGCAAGGCGCTGCGTTACACACCGGCCGGCGTGCCGGTCATGGAATGCGTGATCGGGCATCAGTCGGAACAGATTGAAGCAGGAAGTCCAAGACGTGTCGAATGTGAAATACCGGCCATAGCGCTGGGCGAGCCGGCACGATGGATTCAGGACGCCGCTCCGGGTATGTCGATCCGCTTGACCGGATTTCTGGCAGCCAGGAGCAAAAACAGCAAACAACCCAGACTGCATGTAACCAAGATCGAATTTGTAGAAGGAAATCAAAATGGCTAGGTTCTTCAAGAAAAAGGATGACAAGAACGTCAAGAAGCGCGGTAGCGGCCTGTTCAAGCGCCGCAAGTTCTGCCGCTTCAGTGCGGAGAAGATGGAAAGCATCGATTACAAGGATGTCGACCTCTTCAAGGAATACATTGCCGAGAACGCCAAGATCATGCCGGCGCGTCTGACCGGCACTAAGGCGGGCTATCAGCGCATGCTGTCGGTGGCCATCAAGCGCGCGCGCTTCTTGGCTCTGTTGCCCTATACCGACAACCACCAATAATTCGAGGACAAGACGATGCAAATTATTCTGATGGAAAAGGTCGTCAATCTCGGCAACCTCGGCGATCTCGTCAAGGTCAAGGATGGCTACGCCCGCAATTTCCTGATTCCCTACGGCAAGGCCAAGCGTGCCACGCCGGCGGCGATGAAGGAATTCGAAGCCAAGCGCGCCGAGCTGGAAAAGGCGGCCGCCGAGAAGCTGGTCGCCGCTCAGGAATTCGCCACCAAGCTTGAAGGGGTGACCGTGACGATCGCCCGCAAAGCCGGTGTCGATGGCCGCCTGTTCGGTTCCGTGACCAACTACGATGTGGCTGATGGCCTGAAGGCGCTTGGCTTTAGCGTCGAGAAGTCCGATATCCGCATGCCGATGGGACCGCTCAAGACGATTGGCGAGTCCAGTCTGGAAATTGCACTGCACACCGACGTCATGGCCAGCATCAAGGTGATTGTGGTCGGAGAACAGTAATCCGTTCCTCAGAAGGAGGTGTCTATGCGCCTCCCTTGTGTATGGATTGAAAAAGCCTTGCTGCGCGCAAGGCTTTTTTGCTTTTGAGCATTGTGAAGTCGGCTGTACAGGGTAAACTTGCTCACTGTTTCTGATCTCGGATACGTCATGGCCAAGCCGTACAATTCTGCCAATTCGCAAAAACCAGGCGTTGACCCTGCGATTGCCCATCTGCGAGTGCCGCCGCACTCGATCGAAGCCGAACAATCAGTGCTCGGCGGTTTGTTGCTCGACAACGCAGCGTTCGACAAGATCGCCGATATAATCAGCGAGCATGATTTTTATCGCGACGAGCACAAACGCATCTATCGCCAAATAAGCAAACTCCTGGAACGCTCCAAGCCGGCCGATGCAGTGACTGTAGCCGAGAGTCTGGATCTTGCAGGCGAAGGGAGCGAGACCGGCGGGCTGGCCTACCTGGGCGAACTGGCGGTCAATACACCTTCCGCATCCAATATTCGGCGTTATGCGGAGATCGTGCGCGAGCGCGCCATCTTGCGTCAGCTGGTGACTGCGGGAGACGAAATAGCCGGCAGCGCGTTTAACCCGCTCGGTCGCGATCCGAAGCAGCTGTTGGACGAGGCGGAGGCCAAGGTTTTTGCCATAGCGGAATCCGGTTTTCGTCATCAGAGCGGATTCCAGCACATCAACCCTTTATTGACGCAGGTTGTCGAGCGCATCCAGGAGTTGCACGATCGCGACAATGCTTCCGATATCACGGGCATACCGACCGGCTACCATGATCTTGATGGTCGTACTTCCGGACTGCAGCCTGGGGATTTGCTGATTGTCGCCGGCAGGCCGTCCATGGGAAAAACGTCGTTTGCCCTGAACATGGCCGAACATGTTGCCATCGAGGTGGGCCTTCCGGTTGCCGTTTTTTCCATGGAAATGGGGGGGGCGCAACTGGCGATGCGGATGCTTTCCTCGGTCGGGAAGCTCGATGCGCATCGAGTGCGAACCGGGCGCCTCAACGATGACGAATGGTCGCGCCTATCCTTTGCACTGGGAAAAATGCACGAGGCTCCGCTGTATATCGACGAAACGCCTGCGCTCAATCCGATCGATTTGCGTGCCCGGGCGCGCCGCCTGCACCGCCAGTGTGGAAAGCTCGGCCTGATCGTGATCGACTATCTGCAATTGATGTCGTCAACTTCCCAGGGCGAAAACCGGGCTACCGAAATTTCAGAAATTTCACGATCGCTCAAAGGACTGGCCAAGGAGCTGAATGTACCGGTCATCGCACTGTCGCAGTTGAACCGCTCGCTTGAACAGCGCCCGAACAAACGTCCGGTGATGTCCGACCTGCGTGAATCGGGCGCCATCGAGCAGGACGCCGACGTGATCATGTTCATTTACCGCGATGAAGTGTATAACCCGGACACTCCGGACAAGGGCACCGCCGAAATCATCATCGGCAAGCAGCGTAACGGCCCGATCGGAACGGTGCGCCTGACCTTCATGGGTGAATACACGCGCTTCGAGAACTTCGCCAGTCCCGGCAGCTATTAAGCAGGGTGATCCTGACCAGGAGCGGGATTCCTCAATTATTTGCGAATCCCGGTCTCCCGGCTGATTTCCTCCTTCCGGCGTCTCCTGGCCGCTTATACTCCTTGCAGCCATTCCTGCAGGGAACGCACGGACGTTTCTCCTGCAAGTCGCGTGGCGATGCCCTCTGCGGCGGCAGCGGCGGCGGCGATGGTGGTTAGATAGGGTACTTTGTGCTTGATCGCCGACTTGCGGATGCATGAATCATCGTAAGCGCTGAATTTTCCCGACGGCGTATTGATGATGAGTTGAATCTCGCGGTTCTCGATTGCATCAACGATGTTCGGGCGGCCCTCGTGTACTTTCAGAACCTTCTGCGAATCGATTCCCATCCCTCTGAGGAATGCGGCGGTTCCATCGGTGGCCATCAGTTTGAAACCCGCTGTCTGCAGACGCCTTGCGGTGGAAACCAGCTGTTCGGATCGATCGCGTTCAGCCACGGTGATCAGCACCGTTCCTGAAAGCGGCAAGGTGCCATTGGCCCCATCCTGGGCCTTGAAATAGGCCATGCCGAACGAGGAGTCCATGCCCAGCACTTCGCCGGTGGAACGCATTTCCGGCCCCAGGACCGGGTCGACCTCGGGGAGCATGTTGAACGGGAAAACGGCTTCCTTGACGCCGACGTGCGGGATGTCGCGCTGTTGCAGATCGAAATCGCGCAGCGTCTTGCCGAGCATGATCTCGGTGGCGATGCGCGCCATCTGGATGCCACAGACCTTGGAAACCAGCGGCACGGTGCGCGAGGCTCGGGGATTGGCTTCGAGCACGTATACCGTGTCGTCGCAGATCGCGTACTGGATGTTCATCAGGCCGATCACGCCCATCTCGCGGGCGATGGTGCGGGTGTATTCACGGATGGTGGCGATGTGCTTTTCGGGAATTCCGACCGGTGGAATGACACAGGCCGAGTCACCCGAATGGATGCCGGCCTGCTCGATATGCTCCATCACGGCGGGGACGAAGGCATCCTGGCCGTCGGCGATCGCGTCGGCCTCTGCCTCAATGGCGTTTTCCAGGTAGCGGTCGATCAGGATCGGCCGGTCGGGTGTGACACCGACCGCCGCGGCCATGTAGTCGCGCAGCATCGTTTCGTCATAGACGATTTCCATGCCGCGTCCGCCCAGCACGTAGGAGGGGCGCACCATCAGGGGAAAGCCGATGCGTTTGGCGATGGCCATGGCCTCGTCGATATTTACGGCCATGCCGCCCGGTGCCATCGGAATCCCCAGCTTCTGCATGACCGTGTTGAACTGCTCGCGATCCTCGGCCAGATCGATGACTGATGGTGGCGTGCCGAGAATGTTGACGCCGGCTTCTTCGAGCTGGCGGGCTATGTTCAGCGGGGTCTGTCCGCCGAACTGGCAGATCACGCCTTTCGGTTTTTCCTTCTGATAGATCTGCAGCACGTCCTCGACCGTCAGCGGCTCGAAGTAGAGTTTGTCCGAGGTGTCGTAGTCGGTGGATACCGTTTCCGGATTGCAGTTAACCATCACCGTTTCGTACCGCATGTCGCGCAGTGCGAAGGCAGCATGCACGCAGCAGTAGTCGAACTCTATGCCCTGGCCGATCCGGTTGGGGCCGCCGCCGAGGATCATCACCTTGTTCGGATTGGAGGAAACCGGCACCGTGTCCGGCGCGTTGTAACTGGAATAGTAGTAGGCGGCATTTTCGACCCCGCTGACCGGCACGGCATGCCAGCCCTCGACGATACCGGCGCTTGTGCGCTGTTCGCGTATATCCTTTTCGTTGCGTCCGAGGATTTTTGCCAGGTAGGCATCGGAAAACCCGTCCTGCTTGGCTTTTCGCAGGAGATCGAGAGGCAGTTCGCCGCCCTTGTGCCGAAGGACTTCTTCTTCGCGCGCCACCAGTTCCTGCATCTGTTCGAGGAACCAGCGGTGGATCGAGGTGCGGCGGTACAGCTCCTCGACTGTTGCGCCCTTGCGCAGGGCCTCATAGAGAACAAACTGCCGCTCGCTGGTCGGGAAGGCCAGCTTGGCCATCAGATCATCGAGCGAGAGCTGGTTGAGGTTCTTGAAAAAGCCCAGTCCGCTGCAGCCCGTTTCGAGGCCGCGCACGGCTTTCTGGAATGCTTCCTTGTAATTCTTGCCGAGGCTCATCACTTCGCCGACGGCGCGCATCTGCGTGCCGAGCTTGTCCTCGACACCCCTGAATTTCTCGAAAGCCCAGCGGGCCATCTTTATGACCACGTAATCGCCGGACGGGGTGTATTTGTCGAGGGTGCCGTCGCGCCAGTACGCCATGTCCTTGAGCGTCAGTCCACCCGCAAGACGCGCCGACACGAGGGCAATCGGGAATCCGGTCGCCTTCGAGGCCAGGGCCGAGGAACGTGAAGTGCGTGGATTGATTTCGATGACGACGACGCGGTCGCTGACCGGATCGTGGCCGAATTGCACATTGGTGCCGCCGATGACGCCGATCGACTCGACGATGGCGTAAGCAGCCTTTTGCAGGCGTTGCTGCAATTCCGGGCGGACGGTGAGCATCGGTGCGGCGCAGAACGAGTCGCCGGTGTGGATGCCCATCGGGTCGATGTTCTCGATGAAGCAGACGGTGATGAGCTTGTTGTCGGCGTCGCGTACGACCTCCAGTTCCAGCTCCTCCCAACCGATGACGCATTCCTCGACCAGAATCTGGTTGATGCGGCTGGCGGCGATGCCCCGGGCGGCGATGACCCGCAGTTCTTCCTGGTTATAGACGAGGCCGCCGCCCGTGCCGCCCATCGTGTAGGCGGGGCGAATGATGACCGGATAACCCAATTCCGCAGCTATTTTCTCGGCATCCTCGACCGAGTACACCGCCGTGCTCCTCGGCATTTCGATGCCAAGCCGGTCCATCTGCTTCTTGAACTCGATGCGATCTTCGCCGCGTTCGATCGCTTCGAGATTGACGCCGATGACCTTCACGCCGTACTTGTCCAGGATTCCTTGCCGGGCCAGATCCGAGGACAGGTTGAGGGCCGTCTGTCCGCCCAGATTCGGCAGCAGCGCGTCGGGCCGTTCGCGGGCAATGATCTTTTCCAGCGTGACTACATTGAGCGGTTCGATGTAGGTGACGTCGGCCATGCCGGGGTCGGTCATGATCGTGGCCGGGTTGGAATTGACAAGGACGATACGGTAGCCCATCTCCCGCAAGGCTTTGCACGCTTGTGTTCCGGAATAATCGAATTCGCAGGCCTGGCCGATGATGATGGGGCCCGAACCGATGATCAGTACCGTGTGAAGGTTGTCAACGCTGGACATGAGTTGTTCCCTGTTTTTAGTTGTGGGTAGAAAGCCGGGATCACGACGGGAGCGTGGAAAAAGCGCAAGGAATGGCTGCCGACGCAAGATATGGGATTGTATCTCCCAAAACGTCGAAATAATCGGTATCCCAGGACGGAGTTGTCCTGAAGAGGCGAAGGGAAGGAGCGGATTGCGGGCAGATCATGCGCGACGTGACGCATGTTTGAAGCATTATTGTTGTTTTGAATCGCCCGGTCTGACCTCCAGGTGCCTGGAGGCGTATTTTGAACTTCCGGGTTTTTTGCGTTTTCAGGGCCGTACCGGTTCTACCCCGGTTCCGGCCCGCTTTCCTGGATTGCTAGTGCGTCGGTTTCCTGCCCGGTGCCGCTGGCGGGTAATATCCCGAAATTCTGCATTGCACGCCTGCGACGGGCTTTCCATCCCTGTACTTTGTGACACTGCATTGAGAAATTTCTCCGAGGCGGGAGAGCTCTTCGATAGCCCGGTGAACCTCTTCGATGGAAAGTTTGGTCGAAGCCGAAATTTCGCTGTCGAGCAACTGACCGTGCTTTTTCAAGTGCTGGAGAACGAGGTTGGATGGCATATTGAACCCTTTCAGAATAGATTCGATTAAAAAACTAAATCCTTTTGACGAAGGCCGATTTCAACGCATGGAGCCAAATCCTTCTATTTTGCAGTCAATGTCGTGATCCCCGCTGACCAGGCGAATGTTCTTTACCTTCGTTCCCACCTTGACTACCTGTGAAGATCCCTTGATCTTTAAATCCTTGGTTACCGTGACGGTATCGCCATCATTCAGCACATTGCCGACGGCATCCCGGATCTCGACGCGCTGTTCATTGGCGACTGCATCGTCAGTCACATGCTGCCACTCGTGCGCACATTCCGGGCAGACGTACATGCTTGCGTCTTCATAAGTGAATGCAGAGTCGCAGAGCGGACAACGGGGCAGTGTATTCATCGGTAATTCATCCAGGTTGAAAACAGACGGAGCCACTGACCGAGCACCGATTCGAAACGCCATTGTCCTTGAATCACTGACAAATGGTATTCTTCCGCCACATTGCCTGATACAGGACTTGAGATATGATGCGAGAATCTGATTTTGAGGCAACTGCTTTGATTCAGTGTCCAAGACGGACAAATGGAAAAGGGGCTGCAATCGCTTGCAACCCCTCGTATTTCTGGCTCCCCGACCTGGGCTCGAACCAGGGACCTACGGATTAACAGTCCGGCGCTCTACCGACTGAGCTATCGGGGAACAACGAAGGGCGCATTCTAGACACCCAGACCTCTTTCGTCAACATTTTCGCCGATAAATAATAATGGACCCAAACCTGATTTACATCAAAACAGCTTCTGGGGAAGATGCGATTCAACAGCGCACGCGGGTTATTCAGAGAAATGTCCGCATGGTGCTGATTCTTGTTGATGGGCAGTCTTCTGTCGCAGATTTGAGTCGCAAAACCGGCAACTCCCAGTTGACCGAAAATGCCCTTACTGAACTGGAGAAAGGCGGGTTCATCGAACCCAAGCTCGAACAACGCGATTCCTTATGGGAAGAAAGCAAGAAAGTTGCTCAGGAAATCCGTTCGGCAGCGGTCGAAAAGGCGTTTCAACTCTCTTCAAAATCATCCGGACACAAGGAGAAATATCCGGATTTTTCCGAATCCCGGCCAAAAGAAATTTTTCCCGATTCCAGGAATCAGGGGAGCGATGCTCCAATTTCCATGCATTCGGTGTTCGATGGCCCTGCCATGGACAGTTTATCTTTCCCCGAGTCACAGTTTTCAATTGCTCCGGTCGAACCGGTAATTGCAGAGAAGACTCTGCAGAAAAAGAAAGAATCCGGACGACGAAAGAAATCAACGGATACGAAAATCGCAAAGCCGTCCATGTTCTCGCAGTTGAAAACGATGTGGGCGAGCGCAGATTTCGTTCTTGATGAAAAACCGATCAAAATCAGGCCTGTGCGCCAGAGTCCGGGTTATAAGCCCACCTGGTCCTCTGTCCTGTTCTTCAGTGTTCTGGGGATTCTCGGATTGGGATACGTGGCGGGTATCTTTTTCCCCTTTGCCAGTTATTTGCCTGAGGTCGAAAGAAGTTTCGCTCAGTCTGTGGGCCGTCCCGCCAAGGTGGAAGCGTTGCGTGGAGAGATTTACCCGGCGCCCACGTTGACCCTGGGTAATGTCCGGGTCGGTTCAGGCAAGGATGAAATCAGGATTGGCGAAATTCGTCTGCAACCCGAGTTGAGTTCCCTGTTTTCCAGGCAGAGGATTTTCAAGAAAGCCGTGTTAAGCGGGGTACAGCTTCCCGCAGAGCGAATTGCCGAGCTGCCGAGGATATTCGCTTCCCTCGCCAAACCGGGAAATGATGTCCGGGTCGCAAAAATCGGCCTTGAAAAAACCGGGATTTCGTTTGTAGGACTTGTACTGAACAACCTGGAAGCCGAAGTGAAGACTACTCCTGATGGCGCCTTTGATTCTCTGTTGCTGCGATCAGCTGAAGGTGGCTTGAATATTGTCGCCAGATCAACAGGAGAGCGGATCGATCTGGAGATTGAAGCCTACGGATGGCGTTCGGACGAGATTTCGAAATTCACTTTCGATTCGGCCAACATCAAAGCAAAACTGGAGAAAGAAGTTCTTTCCATTCAGGACATGGACCTGCGACTTTTTGACGGGGTAATTCGTGGCACTGCCAAAATACCTGCAGGCGCGAAACCTAAAATCAGCGGTGATATCCATTTTGAGCGGATAAATGCAGCGCGTCTGGGCGACGCCTTGGGTATTGGCAAAAGACTGGTAGGTGAAGCAGAGGGGAAAGTGAGTTTTACGGCAACAGCCGATCGCTGGGCCACTGTGTTTTCATCCATCAATGCGGAAGGTGAGTTCAATGTCCAGCGTGGCAACATAACCGGTATTGATCTGGCCGAGGCCGTACGCCGTGTCTCCAGCACTTCCGTGCAAGGCGGCATGACTTCATTTGAGGAATTGTCCGGTCGGATGAAGCTGGCTCCCGAAAGAAATCAGTTTTTCGGCTTGCTGATCAATTCGGGTTTGATGCGTTCGACCGGATATATCGATATCGCCCGGGATCACAAGCTGAGCGGCCGGCTGGAGTTGCAGATGCGCGGGAGCGTCAACCAGACGCGGGTACCTGTGACAGTTGAAGGCACGCTCGAATCGCCAAGCGTTCTGGCCTGGAAAAGGTAGGAGGGGGTCCCGTAAAACTTGTCTCAGTGCTCAATGCAGGAACCGGGTCGGGCTTTCCAGATCCGTATAGATTTTGCTTTGATAGAGCGCAGAAACGAATTTCCGCCACAGGATATCCGGTTCGCCGAGACTGAAACCGTAAAAACCGTTTGACCCATTGTTGTGCCCGCGCAGGGCCAGGGCACGGATATGGGAAATATCGCTGCGGCCCAGCTGTACGACGGTGTCAAACCAGATATTCAATGGCAGAGGCTTGTCGGCGCGTGCCTGGAATCCGTACCGCGAAACTTCAAACACTTCGATGGGGATTTCCTGGTTCCCTTCTGTTCCCTGTAGAACGACTTTGGCCGGGCATTTCACGGAGAAGCGTTCGTGGCGGCGTATCGGGATGCCGTCGATGCTGGACGTGAGTTCGGGAAGTACGGACTGGTAGTCCGGGTGGTCATAGATCGTATGCAGCAGCATCTTTTTCCGTGCGCTCAACTCTCTGAATGTATTGGTGCGCACATTGAAAAAGTAATCGATCAAGTCCGGGGTCAGCACCGGGTCGTTGGTCGTATAAAAACGTCGATGCGGGAATTCGATATTCGGCAGCTTGACTTGAAGAAAATAGGCGTAAAGATTGCGGCGCATGGGCTTCGCAGCGTAATGCTTGCGGAAAATCTCCGGCGCTTCCTTCAGGTCCAGGGTCGCTCCGACGGCGGGCGCGCCATTCACGAAATCGTATTTCTCCACAACATTCGCCGTGAGGCGTTGGAAGAACAAGAGCGACTCGTACATTTCGATGTGCCTGGGATTGACCGCGATGACCAGATGGCGCGTGTCGAAAAAAGTCGTGCAGTACTCATACATGAATTTCATCAGGGGAAACAGGATGCTGCCGCCTGTTTTCCGGAAATTCCGATGTACCGCAAGCGCGGAAACTTCCGCGATTTGCCCTTCCTTTTCGCGAATGGCACTCAGATCGAAGATTTTCTGCAGCGGAACGCCCAATGCGCTTTCACGGATTAGCGAGATTGTTCCGACGACCTGGCCATCGAACTTGGCGCAAAGCGTGGTGGTGGTCGGCAGCGCATGGTAGATCGTTACCCGCATTCCGGAAGGATCCGGCTTCATGAAGCCGCTTTCGACATATGCGTCGTGCAGCAGGGAAAAACACTCCTCAAGCTCCTCCCGGGTCTCGGCAATTTTCAGCACCAGACGGCGACTGGGGGCGGGATTGCAGTCCGCAAACGAGCGAAATACCCTGAACCGCTGGCTGCGCGGCAACCAGGAAATGGCCTTGCGTGTTGCCTGATGCACAAGGCGGCGTGCAAGCAAACGAATTTTTTTAAGCATTGCACCCTCCGATCACAGGAGTTTCCTATTTCATAATACTACTCATTAATAAAAGTAAACCTGATTGTGTGCAGTTTGTCTGGATCGGCATTTCAGTGCATGCGTCCGATCAGTATCTCGCTCGAGTTATCCAATCAGCGCCACGGCCTTGATCTGCGCCCAGACGTCCTGGCCCGGCTGCAAGCCGAGCTGGGCGACCGAGCGGTTCGTCAGGCGGGCGATCAACGGAGTTTGTCCAAAATCCAGACGGACCAGAGCCAGCGCCGGGTGGTTGTCCCCGGCAATGGCGACAACCTTGGCGGGCAACATGTTTTGGATGCTGGAGTTTTCTTCCTTGCCCAGTGCCAGGCTGACGTCGCGCGCGAGGACGCGCACGCGCACACGATGTCCGATGGGAATGCCGTTGTCGCGTACCCACAGGCTGCCGCCGGCAAAATCGACGCGCACCAGATGCCAAGCTGCATCGCGCTCGGCGACGCAGGCATCGATGACCACGCCGGTGTCCTCGCCCAGCCGGATCGGCGAGTCGAGCCGGGCCAGGGTTGTTCCGAGCGGCCCGCTGGCAATCGCCTCGCCGTCCTGCAGCACGACCAGATGGTCGGCCAGCCGCGCCACTTCATCCGGCGAGTGGCTGACGTAAAGCACGGGAATTTCCAGTTCGTCGTGCAGTTTTTCGAGGTAGGGCAGGATTTCCTGCTTGCGGTCGTGGTCGAGCGCGGCCAGCGGTTCGTCCATCAGCAGCAGGCGCGGACTGACGGCCAGAGCCCGGGCAATGCCGACGCGGCTGCGCTCACCGCCGGACAGCCGGTCCGGCTTGCGGTCGAGCAGGGCGCCTATGCCCAGCAGTTCGATGGCCTGGTCCAGGCTGATGCGTTGCTCCCCGGAAATCCGCTTCAAACCGTAACGCAGGTTGTCCAGCACGCTCAGGTGCGGAAACAGGCTGGCTTCCTGAAAGACATAGCCGAGCGGACGCCGGTGCGTGGGCAGCCAGTTGCGCTCGTCCTGCCAGACCTCGCCGTTGACCGTGAGCGTGCCCTGCGGCGGATGCTCGAGCCCGGCAATGCAGCGCAGCAGGGTGGTTTTTCCTGAACCGGAATGCCCGAACAGGGCCGTGACTCCCCGGCCGGGCAATGCCAGGTCGACGTCGAGGGTGAACCCGGGACAGTCGAGGCGAAAGCGGGCGTTGATGGTGCTTGTTGTTGCATTCATTTCAGATTCCCTTCTTCGTGCCCGGCCGCCAGGCGTAAAGCACCAGCAGCACGAGGAAGGAAAAGACCAGCATTACCGCCGAGAGGCGATGCGCCGAGGCGTATTCCAGCGCCTCGACGTGGTCATAGATCTGTACCGAGGCGACACGCGTGACGCCCGGCAGGTTGCCGCCGATCATCAGCACCACGCCGAATTCGCCCACAGTATGGGCGAAAGTGAGAATGGCCGCGGTCAGGAAACCGGGCCGGGCGAGTGGCACGGCAACGGTGAAGAAGGCGTCGAGTGGCGAAGCACGCAGCGTCGCGGCGACCTCCAGCGGCCGTTCGCCGATGCCTTCGAACGCCGTTTGCAGCGGTTGCACCATGAACGGCAGCGAGTAGAACACCGAGGCCACCACCAGTCCCCAGAAGGTGAAGGGCAGACGCCCGAGCCCGAGCGCTTCGGTGAATTGCCCGACCGGGCCGTGCGGCCCCATGGCCAGCAGCAGATAGAAACCGAGCACGGAAGGCGGCAGCACCAGCGGCAGGGCGACCACGGAGGCAATCGGTCCCTTCCACCAGGCCTTGGTGCGTGCCAGCCACCAGGCGATGGGCGTGCCGATCAGCAGCAGGATTACCGTGACGATGGACGCCAGCCGCACGGTGAGCCAGATCGCTTGCAGGTCGCTATCGGAGAGCATGACCACTTCTCTGTCAGAGCGCGTAACCGAACGATGTGATGATCTGCTTCGCCTTCTCGCCACGGAGGTACATCAGCAGGGCCTCGGCAGCCTGCCTGCCCTTGCCGTTGGCCAGCAGCACCGCGTCCTGACGGATCGGCTGGTGCAGTTCGGGAGGGACGATCCAGAACGATCCGTCAGCAATCCTGCCTTCCTTCATCACCTGGGAAAGCGCGACAAAGCCCAGCTCGGCGTTGCCGGTGGCGACGAACTGGTGGGCTTGCGCGATATTTTCCCCCTGGACAAACTTCGTTTGAACCGCATCGAGCAGCTTGAGCAAGGTCAAGGTTTCGATGGCGGCCTGGCCATACGGTGCCAGCCTGGGGTTGGCGATCGAAACATGCTTGAAGTTGCCTCTCCTCAAGAGCTCTCCCTTGTCATCGATGAATCCCGGTTTCGAAGACCACAGCACGAGTTTCCCTACGGCGTAGGTGAAACGGCTGTTGGGTACGGTCATCCCTTCCTTCTCGAGCTTTTCGGGAGTCGTAGCGTCGGCGGCGAGCAGTATTTCGAACGGGGCACCGTTCCTGATCTGTGCGTAGAACTTGCCGGTGGCACCGAAGGCCAACTGAGCCTTGTGGCCGGTATCCTTCTCGAACTCCGCTGCTATCTTCTGCATCGGAGCGGTGAAATTGGCGGCAACGGCGATCTGTATCTCGTCGGCATGGGCGAGGGTGCTGCCGAGGAGGGCGAGAATGAAACAGGTTTTCCTGATCACGGCGATTTCCTTTAGTTGGCGACGGCGAGAATGACGTGCGAGGCTTTGATCAGCGCGCAGGCATGTTTGCCTTCTTTCAAACCCAGTTCGTGGATGCTTTCGTTGGTTATCGTGGCGACAACCAGCTTGCCGCCCGGCAATTCGATGACCACCTCACCATTGATCGCACCTTCCTGGCAACGCACGACCGTTCCGCACAAGCGGTTGCGTGCGCTCGTTTTGATCGAATCGTCGGTGGTGACGATGATCCAGGGAGCCTTGATCAGGGCATAGGCTTCCATGCTTTCGGTCAATCCGAGATGTTCCACACTGTCGTGAGTGATGACCGCTGCGAGTTCATCGCCGGCACCGATGTCCAGGATCACTTCGGCGTTGATCGGACCGTGCTTGATGGATTTGACCTTGCCGAGAAACTGGTTGCGTGCGCTGGTTTTCATGTCGAATCTCCGGATGAGCCGGTAGTACTGTTCAAAGTCGTCTGCCATGATCCGGCCCAGTGTTGCGAACACCCGTTCCTGTTCCTTTTTCAATCCCCGGTAGGCCGAGAGAACGCGTCGGCCATATGCAGTCAGACAGGTTCCTCCACCGTGCTTGCCACCGGTTTGTCGTTCGACAAGCGGGTGCTCGGACAGGTTGTTCATATTGTCCACAGCCTGCCAGGCGGCCTTGTAGCTCATGCCCATGGCGCTTGCGGCAGTGGAGATGGAGCCGGTGGCATCGATGCGTTCGAGCAGTTCCAGGTGATCCCAGCGCTTGCCCCGCGCCAGCAGAGACGGAAAAGGCTTGATCGCGGCGGATGGGTCGGTCATGGTTTTCATCGTCCGGTTCGTACGGTTTACCGTTATTACCACACACGACATAACGATAGCAACAAGAGCGCCTGAGTTTTCGCGAGGTGTGTCTTTTTGTGGCGCTTACCCCGGAAAACCGGGGACATGCCAACCCTAAGAGATAGCCATCAAATTTAAACAGATCTTCTGGCTTGGCAGTCAGGTCTTCCGCCCTGATGAGATGAACCTCGATGTTCGGAATTTCTTTCGCGCCAGCGGCAACGTGGTTGGCAATGTGCGCAGCATGTCCCGGCTGTGATAGATGACGGCGAGTTTTTTCATTGTGTGTACTCCTTTGGAATGAAGGTCGTCTGGTTCAGCGCAAAACCCGTGCGACAAGCCAGGCGGACAGGTACAGCCCCAAGCCAAAAACGGCATGGTTAGTGACACTTCTGAGGCGTCCTTTCATCGGGGCGGGCGTCTTGGCGCCGGCGATGCCCGATCCCATGGCCGGCTGCATGATGAAGAACGGCGCGACGACGGTGCCGATTCCGGTCAACATGGCGGGAATCCAGGTGGGGTTCCGTATCCAAGAAATTCCGAAAAGGCCGACCAGCATGCCAGCGAAGGTGATGCCGACGGCGTAGTGAACGAGCCAGCCCAGCAGCAATTCATTCGGGATCGGTGGCGCCTTGCTGATCGAAGGGTGCATGAAGCGACCCTGGAACAGGTGTCCGAACCAGCGTCCGATGAATGCGAAGTTCAAGGTCTGGACACCGAACTGCTTCAGCAGTAGCAGCCAGGCATCCATCACGACTGTGGCGCCGCAGCCGATGATAATGATCCTGAGGGTGTCTAGCGAGGTCATGACAGGCTCCTTGGTTGTGGTGATGAGATACACTGTAGAAGTTAAAGTCAACTTCAAGTCAAGGGGCTTTTGGTGGATATTTCTGAAGTGGCAAAACGTACTGGCGTACCGGCCTCGGCATTGCGCTATTACGAGCAGAAGGGGTTAATCGCGTCTGCCCGTGAACCGGGTGCCCGGCGTCGCTACTCACCGGGTGTGCTGGATCAGTTAGCCTTGATCGCGCTGGGGCAGGCAGCAGGACTTTCCCTGGACGAAATTCACTCCATGCTCTCGCCCAGCGAAGCGCCGAACATCGATAGACGTTTGTTGGAAGCCAAGGCCGATGAAATCGATGCCCAGGTCAAATGACTGCGAGCCATGAGCAAAGGACTAAGGCATGCCGCAGTTTGCCCCGCTCCAAGCCATGTGGAGTGTCCAAGCTTCCAGAAACTTCTCAAGGCAGCAGCTTCCGGTGCGCTGGAAAAGCGATGGGGGAGGGCGAAGGGACAATCGCTCCGCTAGTTTCATTATTGACCGCTGTAGTCTGCTACCCGCCCTTGAGGCTTCGAATCCCTGAGGATGGAATGGGTCGTTCGAGCCGGTCAAAGCGATGCAATTTTGCAAGAAACTTCCGTGTCGCGTGGCGTCAGAATGGCGGCAGCCGGCTGCGATCAGATCGACGCCGCAAACAGGCCAGCTCGAGCGTTGTCGCTGACCGTGCGGGCGGCCGGATGCTTCAGGTGTCGCTCCGGGGAGATGAGGAAGTAGCGTTCGTGGATGTCCTCGATCACGCCGATCTGTTCAACGTCGTAGTGCGCCGCGATATCAGGGTAGCTGGCGCTGGCGGCGGGGAAGATGCCAGCGCCGCCTTCGCCGAAGGCCTTCATCAGGGCGCTATCGTCAAATTCGCCGACGATGCGCATCCAGATGCCTTGTCGCTCAAGCCAGCGCGGCAGGGCGGTATGCAGGGCGCTGTCCTTGCCGGGTAGCAACAGGGGCTGTCCTTCGAGGTTTTCAGGAAACCCACCTTTCAGTTTTGCGGCGAGCGCTGGCGAGGCCATGAAGGCGACGGCAGATTCCCCCAGTGGATGGCTGTAGCCCTTGATTTCCGTCCCCGGCGGCATCGGGCGGTCGGCCAGCACCATGTCGAGACGATGGATCGACATTTCTGCCAGCAGCCGTTCGAGCCGATCCTCGTGGCAAATCAGGCGCACGGCCTCCGGTTGGTCCAGCACGGGCGCGAGCAGGCGATGGGCGACGAACTTCGGCACGACGTCGGAGATGCCGACGCGAAAAGTGACGAAACGTTCCTCGTCACCCTGGCGCAGGATTTCCTCCAGCTCCGCTCCGGTCTGGAAAATTTCTTCGGCGTAGGACAAAGCCAGTTTGCCCATGGGGGTCAGTTCCATCCGCCGCCCGGTGCGGTTGAAGAGCGCCACGCCGATCCTGTCCTCGAGCTGTGCGATCTGGGCAGACAGGGTTTGCGGCGCCAGATGGAGACGTTCGGCCGCACGGATGATGCCTCCTTCGCGGGCCACGCTGACGAAGTAATACAGGTGTTTGAAATTGAGCATGAGGTCTTTTATATATCCTAATTTTTAGAATAGTTCACACTATATTATCTGTTTGCACCGAATAAAAGCGATCCCCATAATTGGCCTCACGTTGGTTATCAAGGGGATTCAAATGCAGATACAGATTCATTCCGACGATTTCGACCTCACCGACGGACTGCGCGAGCACATCGTCAGACGCATGGCGTATTCCCTGAATCATGGCCGCGACGTGATCTCCCGCGTCGTCGTGCGCCTTACCGATGTCAACGGGCCGCGCGGTGGCGTCGACAAGTCCTGCGGTATCGAAGTCCGCCTGATCGGCACGTCCGCCATCGCCATCGATGAGACGCAAGCCGACCTGTACGTGGCCATCGACCACGCTGCCGAGCGCACCGGTCGCACCCTGGATCGCCGCCTCGCCCGACGCCAGAAATCGTCGACACGGAGTGGCTACTGTGTGGAACCGATCCTGGGAGAACATTCGACATGAACCGCGAAGAACAGAATGCCTTGCTGGCGATCGCCATCCATGCGGCTTTTGCCGATGGCGCGAAAGACGAACGGGAGCGCGAGGAAGTGCGCCGCGTCGCCGAGAGTCTGGCGGGCGATGGCGGCGTCCCCGAACTGCAGCGCATCTACCAGGGGGTGCTGCTCAAACGTCTGCCGCTGGGCGATGTTGCCGGGATGTTGAACGATATCGGCCAGCGCCAGTTTGCTTACGAGACGGCCTTGTGCGTTTGCGAAGTCGACGGCCGCCTGGTGGATGGCGAACGGCGTTTCCTTGGCGAACTCGCGCGCCTGCTTGGACTGCCGGCGCCGGAGGCGGAACGGATCGAAAAGGATGTCGACCAGCTCGTCGACCGGATCGAGTTTCAGCCTGGGCCAACGATCGTGATGCCTGCGGCATCCGCCAACGGCGCCGTTACCGATGCGGAGACTGACACGGGCAAGAGCATCCTCAATTACGCGTTGCTGGCCGGCGCGCTGGAACTGTTGCCTCAGTCGTGGGCGTCGATGGCGATCATTCCGCTCCAGATCAAGATGGTCTACGGGATTGGCAGGGAGCATGGGGTGTCGCTGGACCGGGGGCACATCAAGGAGTTCATCGCCGCTGCCGGGGTCGGATTGACCTCGCAATACCTTGAACAGTTCGGTCGCAAGCTGCTGGGCGGCCTGCTGGGCAAAGCTGCGGGCAAGACCTTCGGCAAGGCGGGCGGCGTGGCCACCGGTATGGCGTTTTCCTTCGCCACCACCTACGCCCTCGGACAGCTGGCCCGTCGCTACTACGCGGGTGGGCGGACGATGAACACCGCGTTGCTGCGCGAAACCTTTACGAGCCTGCTCGGCCCGGCCAAGGAACTGCAGACGCAGTACCTGCCGCAGATCCGGGAACGTGCTGCGTCGCTGGACGCAGGGCAGGTGATGACGCTGATGCGTGCCTGAGGATGTAGTGATGAACGTTGCAGCAGATGTTTCCCACAGACGTTTTTTTCTCGATAGTAAAGGAGATTGAAATGACCCGTAACGAATCCCGTGCCCAGGCGATCGCTTTGCCGCGTGGCGGCGTCGATTCCGTCCTGGCAACGAACAAGGTGATCCGCAACACCTACCTGCTGCTCTCGCTGACGCTGGCGTTCGCCGCCGTAATGGCCGGTGTGGCCGTTGCGCTCAATCTGCCGCATCCGGGCATCCTGCTCACGCTCGTCGGCTATTTCGGCCTGCTGTTCGCGGTGCACAAGCTCCAGAACAGCGGCTGGGGAATCGCCACCGTGTTTGCGCTGACCGGCTTCATGGGGTACACCCTCGGTCCGATCGTCAGTCGCTACCTCGGGTTGCCGAACGGCGGCGAGGTGGTCATGCAGGCCATGGGGGCGACGGCAGTCCTGTTTGTCGGCCTCTCGGGCTACGCGTTGGCCACGCGGAAGGACTTCAGTTTCATGGGCGGCTTCCTGACCGTCGGCGTCCTCGTCGCGTTCGTTGCCGGCCTGGTGGCGGTCTTCTTCGAGATCCCGGCGCTTTCGCTCACCGTTTCGGCGTCATTCGTGCTGCTGATGTCCGGCCTCATTCTGTACGAGACCAGCAACATCATCCACGGCGGGGAGACTAACTATGTGCTGGCGACGGTGACGCTGTTCGTCTCGATTTTCAACCTGTTCACCAGCCTTCTGCAATTGTTCGGATTCATGAGCAGCGAGGAGTGAACCCGGTGGCCGTTTCGAGCTGAATTCTGGCCCCAAGGTAGGTGAGGAGGAACGACCCGCCGCTTCGGCGGGTCTATCCGCCGGAAGCCTCCCGCCTCGCCGATGGGGATCAACACCGAACCACGCATTCGAAACGACCGAAAATGAAAACCCTTTTAATCGCCGCGCTGTTCTTTGCTGGCTCCTTGTCCGCGGCGGCGGCGGACGTTGCGCAAGGAGCCGGCGCACCGGCGTCCGACAGCCCCTTGGAGACGATACGTGCGCTTGACGTGCATCGCTACATGGGGACCTGGTTCGAGATTGCCAAGTATCCCAATGTGTTCCAGAGAAACTACGCTGGGGGAACAAAAGCGGATTACAGCCTCATGGACGAAGGCAGAGTGCGGGTCGTTATCAAGCCGATTGCCTCGGCCCTCGGCGCCAAGGCATGGCGGCCATACACCTGTCGCGGGACAGACAAAGCCCCGATCCCTGTTTCCTGTCCCAATTGGGCGAACTGTTCCCGTTGCTTGGCCACCGCTAGTGTGTCCCTGCGTGTTCTAAATTGACCAGCCGCGTTCGAAGGCGGGTGATCAGCCAAAGAAAATTGCGAACGATAAGTTGATCCCGCCTACCTGGGAATACTCTCGGTCAGTCTATGGCGCGCACAATCGTTGCGATCTGTTCAATCTTAATCGCGCGCATACAAACCTGGTCGCCTTACTGAGCCGAACGCACTGATTTGGACTCCAGAATGGCGGGAGGCACTGCGCTGAACATACACAGGAACTTGCTATCGGGTTTGATCTCTCCGAGGGCGAGTTCTGTCTCTAATTACCTACAACGCGCCTATTTCATCAGGTTCTCAGCGTAACCGCCCATTGCGCCGCCATTCCCACGGCGGTATCGGATCCTTGCTCTCCCACAACCCGAAGCGATGTAGTTTGGCCAGTAACTCGGCGTGTTCGTAGTCGGTACGTTCCTGTCTCGTCTGTTCCTTGGCGTACTGCCGATACCACCATGCCAATCCACGCGTGATTTGTTCCAGGCCAACATCCCGTCCGTCGATAAAAACAACGCAAATGCTGCGCCGATAGCGGTCAACTTTCCGGCATTCGGCCTGGGCCGTTCGGTTGTACGCGAGCGCGGAAAGGCGGTCTTCGCCTTTTCCCCAAAAGGCTGTCGCTTCTCCGGCGTATCGATGCCGGACAGCCTGATCTTGTGCGGAATATGTTCGGCATCGATCAGTGTCAGCGTGTCGCCATCGCTGACGCCGACGATCCGACCTGTCAGGGTCTCTGCGGGCAGGCGGATGGAGATCAACAGGAGGATAAGAAAAGCGATCAGGCGATAATGGTTCATGAAGAGATGGGTAGCTGACTGGCCGGCCGTGCCGTCCGAGAGCGGCCGGCGAAGCCGGCCATAGATTTATACTCTAGGACACTCCTCAACCGTGATGTCGATGAATCGAGCAATGGCGGGGGTTTCGGCCTAGGACACATCGGCGCATAATGATGTTCAGAATAGCCAAGGGATGGGGTGATGCTTTTTAAGAAAAAGCTTTTTGCTGTTGTCTTGTGTTTTCTGAGCCATGCCGCGCTCTCGCAAGGTGTTATTTATCATTGCGTCAAGGATGGAAAAAAAATCCTTAGCGACCAGCCATGTCCTGTTTTTGGTTCCAATGAGACTAAGCGGATTCGGTACGTTGATTTGCCGCCGGTTAATACCGTTCAACCGGTCACTCCTGAACAGCGTGTTCAGAGTCAGAAAGTGACTGAGCGGATTAATGTTGAGGAAGTTCAGGCTCGCCAAAAGCGTGAATATGAGCAAGCAAAAGCCGAAGAGGATAAGCGCTTGGTAGAAAAACAATGTGCTGATCTTTGGCGTTATAAAGACTCAATTGTTGCTCAGCAGCGGCGAGGCAATAACGATTGGTGGAATTCCGAGCATCGCCGGGTTAATGATGAAATTTACCGTTTGAAATGTGGATCGTGATAGACGCCGACAGATAGAAACGTTTCTTCGTGACGCATCCGATCTGAGAAATATCTACTGGTTCATTCGCTATTCTCGGTTTCATAAAGACGTTCGTCGGTATTACCGAAAAGCACAAAAAGAAAAGGGCCGTCTCGCGGCCCTTGGTCATGATCCTGAGGTGATCAGGCTATATCGTCTGCATCTGCGTAAACCGCATTGTCAGGTTCGTTATTATCGATTTGAACAGCAGTTTTATGCGCCGTATCAGTTGCCTTTGTTTTAAATTCTTTATTTCAGACTTTACATAATACAAATTATGCGACTTTCGGCAGGCCTACGGACAGCAGCCATTCATGCTTCCGGAGCTAAAGGAGCGACAGTACAAGTACATATTTCCCTTGCCCGAAAGCAGCACCTTTGCCTACATGCAGCCACTCTCCAAGTTTCAGATATGGCAGGAAATCGGCAAGCTCCCCACAGAGCGTCCAGTCACCCAAAGCTCCGCCCAGATTTGGCTTCTGTTCCTGGCGCGTTGAATAGCGCGCCCATTCGACCCAAAGCATATTTTTCGAATCATGTGGAACTGCGTTTCTTGCCATTAACGAAGTCCAGTCTCGGATTGAGGCTTCCGTGTAGTTCTCGAAGACAAGACGGACTCGTTCGACAAGGGTTCGCAATAATACTTGTGCTTCAAGTTTTTCCATTGGCAACACATGGCCGTCGGATTCCAGACAGAGCGGCGTGGTGAAGCGCAAGGTGATGTTTTCCGGGCAAACGTCAATTCCTTTGCCGTCGCTGATATTGATGATCTGCTTGTGCGGAAGAATCAAACCTTCCTCTGCACGGTAGATTTCTGAATCTTCAATGCCCCGGTTTGCGCCGCAATGAACGACACGTATCAATTCTGCCGTCCCGCCTCCTGTACCCACTCCAAGTTTCAGCGTTCGTTTCCAGGATTGAATGATCAAAGGCAGATGATCAAGTGCGGGACCCATCAGCACCATGTTCAGGAACAAAGTATTCCCGGTTTGAATTTCTCCATGCCCCCACCGGGACGGCTCAATAATATAAGGCAGAGGAGCCGGAGAGGTTTTCTCGATTCCGCTTTTAACCGCAGACGGTGTAAAGACTTCGGTAAACGCGCAGGAATTCTTTGGCGAACAACCTTCGCATTTGAGACATGCGAGTTGTCGCAAGGACTGGCCGAAGGCATTGCGCAACATCCAGCCTGCGTCGTCAGGAAGGCACGCCGATTGGGTTACCAGAAACTCAAATCGGTAACGTGCCAAAGGGAAAGTCGTTATCACATTGAAGAATTTCTATCCGAACCGCTCGCGCAGAGGTCTGCCCGACGGTCTAAAATCAATCGTAGCGGGGGCGCAATTTTGCCTGGGTGGGCACGCCATCCCTCCTCCTGGTATCCCTTCAACGGAGTAACGATTATAAGGCAGCCTGCATCATGTCCTTGAGATACCCGGAGATCTTCGCAAACCTGATGAAAAGCAAAACGAGCAATCGGGTTCGACAGGATTGCAGGAGTGGCCGTTTCGTTGCCGTAATCGACTGCATTCTTGACCAGAATGTCCGGGATTCGGGCGCGGCTTCTTTCCCAGCCATGAACCTCGAACTGCTCCAGCTATGCCATCGGTACGATGTGGGAATCCTGCAAATGCCCTGCCCCGAGATCTTCGTGTTGGGGCCGAGACGGGAGTGTCCGCCAGGCCTTGGGTTGCGCGACACGCTGGATACCGGCCAGGGACGCTGCCAATGTGCCGTATTGGCCAATGAAGTAGCCGATCGAATTGAAACCAGATTGACGCTAGGCAGTGAATTGTTGGCAGTTATCGGAGGCAACCCGCGCAGTCCGGGCTGCGCGATACATAATGGAACGGACGGTCTGCGTGGTGAATCGGGAATTTTCATGAAAGCCTTGCAAACCGAAATGCGCCACAGGGGTCATGATCCTGTCTTCATCGCCATGCGCGACTCCGAGAGTGGATTCTTGCAGGAAGATCTGGCCCTGTTCGAACGTCTTTTGGTACTTCCAGGTGCCCCGGCAAAGCATTTTTAGCCAGACTGACGAAAACACGTGAAATCCTGGCAAGGACCAGGTCGCATCGTTACTGATGGGCAGTTCCGGGATCACTTGCACCGAAAGGCAATGCAGCCAATACCCTTTTCAAGTGAGTGGTCTATATTGGTTTCAACATGGAGCGCCAATTTTTACGTAGAGGGTCTGAGGGTGGATGTATTGGAACTGAAATAAAATAGTCGATTGCTATCGAAAATATCAAGTTAATTAATTGGCTGAATCGACTGAAGTTTAATACCATACAAAAGCTGCAACTTTTAACGTAAAACAACAGGAGAGAACACATGGGTATGGACGGAAACAGCACGAAAGCAGGAGGACAATGTCCGGTAATGCACGGTGGCGCGACGTCGGCCAGCATGGCGAACATGGATTGGTGGCCCAAGGCGTTGAGTCTCGACATCCTGCATCAGCACGACAGCAAGACCAACCCGATGGGCGCCGGTTTCAACTACCGTGAGGAGGTCAGGAAACTCGATGTCGATGCGCTGAAGAAGGACCTCAAGGCGCTGATGACCGACAGCCAGGAATGGTGGCCAGCCGACTGGGGGCACTACGGCGGCCTGATGATCCGCATGGCCTGGCACTCTGCGGGTACCTATCGCATCGCCGACGGGCGCGGTGGTGGCGGCACCGGTAACCAGCGCTTCGCTCCGCTTAATTCTTGGCCCGATAACGCCAATCTCGACAAGGCGCGCCGCCTGCTCTGGCCGATCAAGAAAAAATACGGCAACAAGATCAGCTGGGCTGACCTGATGATCCTCGCTGGCACGATGGCCTATGAATCGATGGGCCTGAAGACCTTCGGCTTCGCCTTCGGCCGTGAAGACATCTGGCACCCCGAGAAGGATATCTACTGGGGCTCAGAGAAGGAATGGCTGGCGCCGACCGGCGCACAAGGCAGCCGCTACTCCGGCGAGCGCGACCTGGAGAACCCGCTGGCCGCGGTGATGATGGGCCTGATTTACGTGAACCCGGAAGGCGTTGACGGCAAGCCCGATCCGCTCAAGACGGCCAAGGACATGCGCGTCACTTTCGCCCGCATGGCGATGAACGACGAAGAAACGGTGGCCCTGACCGCCGGCGGACACACCGTCGGCAAGACGCATGGCAATGGCAGCGCGGCCAATCTGGGAGCCGCTCCCGAAGGCGCAGATGTTGAAGAACAAGGCTTGGGCTGGAACAACCACACGACACGTGGCATCGGACGAAATACGGTGACGAGCGGCATCGAAGGCGCGTGGACGACGCATCCGACGAAATGGGATGGTGGCTACTTCGACCTGCTGTTCAAGTACGACTGGTGGCTGCAGAAGTCGCCGGCCGGTGCACATCAGTGGGAACCGATCAACATCGCGGAAGAAGACATGCCGGTTGACGTCGAGGACCCCTCGATCCGCTGCAAGCCGATCATGACCGATGCCGACATGGCGCTGAAATTTGACCCTGAATATCGCAAAATCGCGGAGCGGTTCCACAAGGATCAGGCCTACTTCACCGAAACCTTCGCCCGCGCCTGGTTCAAGCTGACGCACCGCGACATGGGCCCGAAATCCCGTTATATCGGGCCGGACGTGCCGAAGGAAGACCTGATCTGGCAAGACCCGGTTCCCGCCGGCCGCAAGGACTACGACGTAGCCGCCATCAAGGCGAAGATCGTCGCAGCCGGCTTGAGTATCAGCGAAATGGTATCCACCGCCTGGGACAGCGCCCGCACCTTCCGCGGATCGGACAAACGCGGCGGCGCCAACGGCGCACGCATCCGTCTGGCCCCGCAAAAGGACTGGGAAGGCAACGAGCCCAAGCGTCTCGCCAAGGTGATTGCGGCCTATGAAAAGATTGCCGCCGAAAGCGGTGCCAGCGTCGCCGACGTGATCGTGCTCGCCGGCAACGTCGGTATCGAACAGGCGGCCAAGGCGGCGGGCATGGAAATCAGTGTGCCTTTCGCCCCGGGGCGCGGCGACGCACTGCAGGAAATGACTGACGTCGAATCGTTCGAAGTGCTTGAACCACTCGCTGATGGTTTCCGCAACTGGCTGAAGAAGGATTACGTCGTCAGCGCCGAGGAACTGCTGCTTGACCGTGCCCAGTTGATGCGCCTGACCGCCTGCGAAATGACAGCCCTGGTCGGCGGCATGCGCGTGCTGGGTACCAATTACGGAGGCAGCAAACACGGCGTGTTCACCGACCGTGTCGGTGCACTGACCAATGATTTCTTCGTCAATCTGACCGACATGGCCTACACCTGGAAGCCGGCCGGGCGGAATCTGTACGAGATCCGTGATCGCAAGAGCGGGACTGTGAAATGGACAGCCACCCGCGTCGATCTCGTTTTCGGCTCGAACTCGGTGTTGCGCGCCTACGCCGAGGTCTATGCGCAGGACGACAACAAGGCCAAGTTCGTGCAGGACTTCGTTGCGGCCTGGACGAAGGTCATGAACGCCGATCGTTTCGATCTGGCTTGATGTAATCAGCAGCAGAATCCCCCACACAGGAAGGAAATTTCCGTGTGGGGGATTTTTATTTGGATCGGGTGTCAGCGATCGGAAGAAGACGCCTTGGCATCCCCCTCCCCGGCGAGAATTTCCCGAAAACCGACGTAGGGTTTCTCCACAACCGGTTCGGGTTCCGGAATACCTTCCGTGCGTCTTATTTGCGTCAACTCCGCGACAAGCTCGTTGTTGCGGCTCTGTTGCTGGCTCAATTTTTTCTCCAGATCAGCAATTTGATGGCGCAAACGCGAGGCGGTCCATTGCCCGCGTATTACCGTTGGCGAGGACAGCAAACCTGCAATGAGCACCCCCAAGCCTAGTGACAACAACAGAACCATGGCCAGCGATCCCTCGAACTGCCAGAGGGCGATCGAAACCGTGACGGACGTATTGTTCTGCAGGGCAAAGATGACTGCCCCTATGGCGAAGACAATGCCCAGGATCAGCACGAGTTGCATTTTTCACTCCTTTGACATCAGCTGATGTTGTTCGTGTATTCCGGATGTTGCAAGAACGTAACTTCCAATCCCGGATTTTTCAGTGACGAAACGATACCGACGATTTCATTCTATTCTTTCATGCGGAATCTTGCGCCCCAGGATGGCCAGATATTCAGCGTAATGGAAGGTGTCAGAGCGAAGCTGACAGCGCCTTTCGCAAGCGCCGCATCAGCCAGCCGATCACTGGCAGGGTCATGTACAACTCTTCCGCCGCATCCCAGTAGTCGCGGTGACTGACTAACCTGCCCTCTGCATCGAAATGCAGATGCGATGAGCCGCGAATGATCTGCGGTCTCCCCTGGCGCGCGAAATGAAATTCCCAGACGAGCATCGCACGTTCGCCTTCGACCAATCGGTCGGTGACGACGAAGCGCGGATTCTCCGCCTGCCGGAACATGTGCTCGAAGATACACCGGATGGCGTCGACGCCGCGTACTTCATTGAACGGGTCCTTGAACCACGCGTTGGCCGCGTAAAACTCGGGAAAGCGTTCAAGACTCTGCGGCGTCAGCGTCTCGAAAAAATCGACCAGATCGTCAAGACGCATCGCGGCCTCCGGTAATGCGGCGAATCAGCGGGAAATAGAACGCATAGGGCAGCTTCGAAAGCAGCTTGAGTACGCAGGTGAAGCGCTTGGGAAAGTGAATCTCGAACGCACCCCGGCGGAAACCCTCGATGATGGACTGCGCCGCCTGCTCCGGCGTCAGCAGCAACGGCATGGCAAAGTCGTTTTTCGCCGTCAGCCGCGTGGACACGAAGCCGGGGTTGATGACCCACACGCCGATACCCTTTGACGCGAGGTCGGGATGCAGGCACTCGGCGAAATGGATCAATGCCGCCTTGCCCGGCCCGTAGGCCAGCGCCTTGGGGAGCCCACGGTAGCCCGCTACGCTGGAGACGAAGGCGATACCGCCGCCCGGTTGCAGCTCGCCGAGCACGGCGGCGGTCAGACGCATGGCGCCGTTGAAATTCACCGCGACGATCTGCTCGGCGCGCGCCAGGTCGAAATCCGTCGCGGTCATGGGCTCGTAGTCGCCGGCCAGATACACCACCAGATCGACTCCGCCCCAGGCTCCAGTCAGTGCATCCCGTGCCGCCATGAGACTGGTGTTGTCCAGGCTGTCGCAAGGCAGCAGCAATGCACCGTCAATACCGAGCGCCTGCAGCTTGTCCGGGCGGCGCGCCGACAGCGCCAGCCGTGCGCCTTGCGCGGCCAGTGCCTGCGCCAGCGCGGCGCCAATGCCGCTGGATGCGCCGACCAGCCAGACGCGCCGGCCGGTCCAGTCGAAAATTTTCGGATTCATCGCTTGACGAAGGTCAGCGTCACTTCGCCCAGCCGGAAACCCCATTTGGACATGTATGAACGGTTGAGCATCACCTTGTCGTCCATCAGGAACATCCAGTCGTCAAAATCGACGTTATAAACCTTGTCGTCGACCGGCAGGACCAGTACGTAGCGCCAGCGCAGGGCGTTCCCCGCCACTTCCCCCACAGCCTCGCCGATCACGTCGTCGGCACGGCCGCGGAAGCTGCCGTCGGGCTGCCGCTTCAATGTCCACACGCGCTTCGACGTGGTGCCGTCCGACCACGTGAAGCGCTCGTCGAGGACTCCGGTATCGCCTTCCCAACGGGCATCGATGACCACGTGGAAGCGCTTTTTCACCTCGCCGGAACGCCCCTGGAACATGCCCCAGGCGTCCAGCGTGCCGTTGAGGTAAGTCTTCAGGTCGAGCACCGGGGGTTCGGCGCGGTAGTGTTCGACGCCGGTCGAGGCGCAGGCCGTCAGGCCGAGCGAGAATGCGGCAGCACAGAGCAGTTTCATGAACGAACCTCCAGGGAATCACGCCAGCGCCACAACAGGAGGGACGCCAGCAACTTGAACGTCAGCGGCAGCAGGCCATAGACAAAACTCAGAGCCACCAAGCCTTCACCAGCGGTCCCGCCTCCCGGCTGGTAATCGAACAGTGCCAGGAGCGGCAAGGCCAGGCCCGCCGCCAGCGCCAGATTGAGTTTGCCGAGAAAATTCCACACGCCGAAGCACGACCCGGCCCGGCGCAGCCGTTCGCCCATGTCGGCGGCCATGGCGGCGGGCAACGCGAGATCGGCGCCGAGCGCCAGCCCGGAGGCTACGCAGATGATGCCGAACGCCAGAATGTCGCCCGGTCCGAGCAGCACCGCGCCGCCGAAGGCCAGCATGGCCAGCGCCATGGCCAGAAGCCACGCCAGCACCCTGCCCCGTTTTGCGGCAAGACGCACCCAGCCGGGCAACGATGCCGCGCCGGCAACGAAATACAGGGCCAGCAGCGGCCCGCCGGCGGATTCTGCGCGCAGGACGTCTGCGACGAAGAACAGGAACAATGTTGCCGGCAGCGCCGAAGCCATGCCGTTGGCCACGAACACCGCCAGCAGGCGGCGGAACGCGGCATCGCCGAGCACATGGCGCAGGCTGGGCCACAAGGGTGCGGCAAGGGACGTGCGCGCTACCCCGGCATCAATACCGGTGAACAGGACGATCGCCGCCAGCAGCAACATGGGAGGAAGCACCCAGCTCAGACGGGCCACTCCCTCGGACAGATCGGCGGCCAACAGTCCCGGCAGCGCCGCCGCGAGCACCACGCCGACCAGACCGAAACCCTCGCGCGCGGCCGTAAGCCGGGTACGTTCGCGCGAATCGCTACCGGCATCCGCTCCCCATGCCTGATAGGCGACGGACGCCGCCGAAAAGCCGACATAGGTCAGCGTCAGGGAAAGGAGCAACCACGCAGAAACCCAGGTGTCGGGCGGATTGAGCAAGGCCACGAAACCGGCGAGAAACGGCGCCAGGGCCACCGCCAGCATGCGCCGCCGCGGCACCCGGTCGGCCAGCCAGCCCAGCCACGGGTCGATGGCGGCATCGAACAGGCGCGCGCCGAGCAGCAGACCGCCCAGCAGGGCCAACGGCAGGCCAGAACTTTCAGCGTAGTAGCGCGGCACATGCACATAGATGGGCAGCGCGGCGAACGCCAGCGGCAGGCCGAGGAAACCGTAGGCCAGCAAGCGCCGTGCGTCCGATACGCTCGCTGTGGTCGCACTCATGGCCGGCATGACCTCACCCCGCCGCCGGCGTCAGCAAGGCCGTGCGCAGTTCCGGCGCGCTGGTGCGCGGGTCGAGCCAAATGCCGAAGAAATCGCGCGCGAAACGAGCGTCGTCGATGCGTCCGAGATCGCGGCCGTTGTGCAAGAAACCAGCGCCATCGGAGGTGTACACACCCAGGATGTGGTCGCCGTCCTGCACGTCGGGGAAAATTCGCGCCATCCGTTCGTGCCACGCGGCCAGCACGGCTTCCTCGACCCCGAAACGACGCATCTCCTTGACGCTGGCTTCGGCAATGGCGCTGCCGGCGATACGTCGTTTGTAGTCGAGGCGCAAGGCCAACGGCGGACGCGTCGGATCGTCGCCGGCCCACAGGGACGCCTCATAGACCAGAAAACCGAAACGGCGGAATTCGCCCTGCCCCCAACGGCGCAGGCCGGGCAAAAGGTCTGCCGGCGAAGGCTGCGAGCGCGCCAGAGCCAGTGATGGTAACGCCAGCAATGCTCCCAGGCCGAGGGCGAGGCACCGCCGCTGCGGATCAGGCGTGCGCAAGTTCGAACTGGACGACATCGATGTTCCCGGCCAGGAAGCCGGCCTCGCAGTAAGAGAGATAGAGCAGCCACAGGCGGCGGAAAGGTTCGTCGAAACCGAGCGCGGCGATCTGCGGCCAATTGGCGTCAAACGCATCGCGCCACAAGGCCAGCGTCCGCGCGTAATCGACGCCGAAGGCGAACTCGTCGCGCACGACGAGCCCCTGCCGCGCGGCTTGCGCCCGGAACTCCGCGCGTGACGGCAGCATGCCTCCGGGGAAGATGTATTGCTGGATGAAATCGGTGCCGCGCCGGTACGTGGCAAACAGGTCGTCGCGGATGGTGATGCTCTGGATCACCGCCCGGCCCTCCGGTTTCAGGGCATTGGCTACGGTGCGGAAATAGGTCGGCCACCAGCGCTCGCCCACGGCTTCGAACATTTCGATGGAGACCACGTGGTCGAAACGTTCCGCCGTATCACGGTAGTCCTGCAGGCGCAGATCCGCCGACGGAACGCGTTGCTGTGCCCAGGCGAGTTGGGCCGGCGAGAGCGTGAGGCCGGTGACGGCCAGTCCGCCGTGTGTCGCCATTTCGGCGAAGCCTCCCCAGCCGCAGCCGATTTCAAGTACGCGCTGACCCTTTTCGGAAGACAAGCGCTCGAGGATGCGCCGGTACTTGGCATCCTGCGCGGCCTGCAATGGCTGATCATGGATTCCGTCGAACAACGCTGCGGAATAGCTCATGCCCGGATCGAGCCACAGCCGATAGAAATCGTTGCCCAGGTCGTAATGCGCCATGATGTTGCGTTTGCTGCCGGCGCGGCTGTTACGGTTGAACCAGTGGCGCAGGCGGGCTGCCAGGAGCTGGCGCCACGAGCCATAGACCGCGTCGCGCAGTGCGTCCCGGTTGCGCGCCAGGAGAGTCAGCAGCGCGGTGACATCCGGGGAATCCCACGCGCCGTCGAGGTAGGCTTCTGCCAGGCCGATGTCGCCCCTGGACAGCACGCGCGAGAACAAGACTTCGTCGTTCACCTGCAGGGTCACGCCCGGCTCGCCTTCCCCGAACAGGAAACGCGCGCCGTCGGGCAAGCGGACCTCCAGCAAGCCGCCACGGATTTTTTCGAGCAGCGCAAACACGAGTTGCGTATCGCGGCGCAAGCGCCCGTTGCCTGTCAGGGCCAAGGTGGATTCGAGTTGGTTCATGGAGTCGGTTCTCCCAGAAGAGGGGTGGAGGAAGCCGGCGGCTGTTGGGGCTGCGGCAGCCGGGCACCGCGGAACGGCACCCTCTTGAGCCACAGTTTCAGCGCCTGCCAGTGGATGCGGAAGATCACGCCGAGCGTCATCAGCGGCATGCGCGCGAGCGCGCCGAGCAAGGCCGAAGTTGACCAGGCTCGCGGACGTCCGTTAATCGCCGTGAGCAGCAATTCGCCTTCGGCGTCGTCGTAATCGATGCGCACGCGCGGCACGGCACGTTCGAGGTCGAAGCGGAACCGGTATTTCCCCTCGACGACGCAGAAGGGGGAAACGTGGAATTCCTTGTCTGCCGCGAATACCTGCCCATCACGCAATGGAGCGCCATCCGGGTTGTGCAGCAGGTAGGCGTGGCGGCCGCCGAAGGTGTTGTTCACTTCGGCCAGCACGGCGATCAGCGCACCCGCGCGGTCGTGGCAGAACCAGAAGCTCACCGGGTTGAAGACGTAGCCGAGCACGCGCGGGAAGGTTTGCAAGACGATCTCACCGTCCTGCGGCAAGCCGCGTTCGCGCAGCGTGGCTTCGATCCATGGCACCAGCGGCGACCCGTCACGTTCGCCGTGGTCGCGCCGGTGGAAGCTGAGCAGATTGAAGCGGTCGAGCGAGAATAGCGGTCCGCGGGCCTCGTCCAGTCGGCGCAACGGCAACTGCACGTAGAACACCGGATAGACGAAGGCGTTAACTACCGGGCGCAGCCGCCGGTGCATGACGTGACCGAGGAAGAGGTGGGGTTCATGGGTTGGAGCCGCGGCCTTCCCAACTCCGTCATTCCGGGCTTGACCCGGAATCCTGTGGTGCACATCTGGATTCAGGCTTGCGCCGGAATGAGGGTTATCCAAGGTGTTCCGCATTTTCTTGCCCCTACGCCCGTGCAACGGCCGTCGACAGCGACGCCGGCACCTTCTGCCACGGCGCCGCGATACCCATGATATTGGCCACGCGCAGCGCCGAACGCAGGCCGTCCTCGTGGAAGCCGAAACGCCCCCATGCCCCGGCCAGCCAGACGCCGCCTTCGCCCTGGATTCGCAGTGTGTCGTCGGCCAGACGCTGCTGCGCGGCGATGGCCGAGGCGTCGAAAACCGGGTGGTCGTACTCGAACTCGGCGACGACCTTCGCCGGATCGGGCTCGCGCGCCGGATTCAGCGTCACCACCACCGGCGTTTCGAACGGCAAGGGTTGCAGGCGGTTGATCAGGTAGGACACGCCGACCGGCTGGTTGCCTGGATCACCGCTGCCGGCAAAGTAGTTCCACGCCGACCACAGCTTGCTGTCGCGCGGCAGCAAACGCGCATCGGTGTGCAGCACGGCGTGGTTGGGTTGGTAGCGCACGGCGGCCAGCACCTCGCGCTGCTTCGCGCTGGCGGTTTCGCCGAGAATCGCCAGCGACTGGTCGCTGTGGCAAGCCAGCACCACCTGATCGAACACCTCGCTGCCGTGCGCGTGCGTCACGCGCAGGCCGTTCGCTTCGCGCGTCACGCGCTGCACCGGACAAGCCAGGCGCACGTCGCCGAGCTGGGCGGCGATCTTGTTCACGTATTCCCGGCCGCCGCCGCGCACCGTGCGCCACAAGGGACGGTCGAAGATCTGCAGCAATCCGTGGTTCTGACAGAAGCGTACAAAGGTGGCCAGCGGCATGGCGCGCATCTGTGCGGTCGGGCACGACCAGATGGCTGCGGCCATCGGCAGCAGATACCAGTCGGCAAAGGCGTCGGAGTAACGCCCTTCCTTCAGGAAGTCGCCGAGCGGGCGCTCATCGCCGGGATGCACCGCCAGCCAGGCCGTGCTCTCGCGGTTGAAGCGCAGGATATCGGAAAGCATCGTCCAGAACGCCGGACGCAGCAGGTTGCGCTTCTGTCCGAAGACCGTGGCCAGGCTGCTGCCGGCCCATTCGAGGTCCGGGTTCTCCAGGCTGACGGAGAACGACATCTCGGTCTGGACGCTATCCACCCCGAGCGTTTCGAACAGGGCAATCAGATTAGGATAGGTCTTTTCGTTGAAAACGAGGAAACCGGTATCGACCGGATGGGTTTTCCCGTCTACGGTGACATCCACCGTATTGGTGTGTCCGCCGAGGCGCGGCGCGGCCTCGAACAGCGTCACCCGGTAGCGCTGGCTGAGCAGCCAGGCGCAAGCCAGGCCGGAAATCCCGGATCCGACGATAGCGATGTTTGTGGCATTCTGCATGGTAAAGACCTCCGCCTAGATGGGTATGTTTATGGTGCAATCAGATAATACGTACTGGACAAATTAAACTTTTTACGGTATTCGAACCCTAATAAGGTAAATTATCCTATTATTGTCATAGACAAATATGAGCAAAATAAGTTTCACGATTGCCGGCGTCGAACAGGAAACCGGGCTTTCCAAAGACATCCTGCGCATGTGGGAACGGCGCTATGGATTTCCTTTGCCCGAACGGGACGCCGGCGGTGACCGCCTTTACCCCGCCGATCAGGTCGAGCGCCTGCGCCTGATCAAGCGCCTGATCGACCAGGGACATCGCCCGGGGCGGCTGATGAAGATGTCGCCGGAGGAGCTGCTGGCGCTGCCAGCGCGGCGCCCCAGAGCCGCCATGGAGCACGAGTCCAGCGCGGAGGAGAACAGCGAAATTGGCGACTTGCTGGCCCTGATCAAGGATCACGATGCCGCCGCTTTCCAGCATCGCCTGCAACAGTGCCTCGCGCGGCAAGGACTGGGACGTTTTGTCATGGACACCGTGGCGCCGCTCACCCGTCGGGTTGGCGAAGCCTGGGAGGACGGCCGCTTCGCGGTCTTCGAGGAACACCTGTATACCGAACTGACCAAGCGGATGTTGCGGCAGGCCATCGCCAGTCTGCCGCAGGGAACACGGCGGCCGTGCATCCTGCTGACCAGCGTGCCCGAGGAAACGCATGTACTGGGACTGCTGATGGTCGAGGCGCTGTTCGCACTGGAAGGCGCGCAATGCGTTCCCCTGGGGCCGCAGATGCCGCTACTCGACATTGCCCGAGCCGCTGCCGCGCATCGGGCCGATATCGTGGCCCTGTCCTTTTCGGCGGCGTTCCCTGCGCGGCGCATACCCCCCATACTCAAACAATTGCGCGAATTGTTGCCGACCGATGTTGACTTGTGGTCGGGTGGAGAGGGCATGCAACAGGTCATTCCGCCGGAAGGTGTGAATCGCCTGTTGTCACTTGCAAATGGACTGGACGCACTGAATGCGTGGACCGTCAGCGCTTGAGAAATTGGGTAGAAAAACCGCCCTGCCCCCGTCTCCCGTTTCGGAAATTCAGGCTTCCTGAAAGCCGCCCTGATATACCATTGGAACTGCTGATTCCTCAATGACAGGAGAAACGTTCTATCGTTGAGTGTCTGAACATCGATCGGGAATGTTCCGCGGCCGCGGGGCAAGGCTCAGGGCACGGAGACCTTCTCTCTGTTTCAGCTGCGATTTAATGGAGAAATCATATGCGTAAACTATTGATCACCCTGGCCGTACTGGTTTCCGCAGGTCTGACGGGATGCGGCTACAACACGCTGCAGAGCAACGACGAACAGATCAAATCGAGCTGGTCGGAAGTAGTTAACCAATATCAGCGGCGTGCGGACCTGATTCCCAATCTGGTGAATACCGTCAAGGGCTTCGCCGCCCAGGAAAAAGAAGTGCTGCTGGGTGTTACCAACGCTCGCGCCAAGGTCGGCAGCATCCAGGTCACTTCCGAAGTACTCGATAATCCCGAGACTTTCGCCAAATTCCAGTCGGCCCAGGGAGAATTGTCCGGCGCCCTTTCCAGGCTGCTCGTCGTCTCCGAGAATTATCCGCAACTGAAATCCGACGCCAATTTCCGTGATCTGCAGGCGCAACTGGAAGGCACCGAGAACCGCATCGCCGTTGCGCGCAACCGCTATATCAAAGCGGTGCAGGAGTACAACGTGACAGTGCGCTCCTTTCCTTCCAATCTGACAGCCATGATCTTTGGCTACAAGACAAAGCCGAATTTCACGGTGGAAAACGAGAAGGAAATTTCCTCGGCACCGAAAGTCGATTTCGGTACGGCGGCGCCCAAACCGCAATGAATGGATCAGTGAAAATCGCCTTTTTGGCGTTCGCTTTTTGCTGGTCGTTCATGGCCGGAGCACAGATCGCGATTCCGCCCTTGACCGGACGAGTCGTCGATCAGACCGCAACGCTGACGGTGGAGCAGAAGGCGGACCTGGAGCAGACACTGCAGGCGTTTGAAGCCCGGAAAGGCAGCCAGATCGTGGTGCATATTGTTCCCACCACGGCACCGGAAACGATCGAACAGTACGCCATGCGTGTCGCGGAGCAATGGAAGCCCGGCCGTAAGAAAATCGATGACGGCGTGATCCTGCTCGTCGCCAAGGACGACCGCGCGCTGCGCATCGAAGTCGGTTATGGCCTGGAAGGTGCGCTGACCGACGCCGCCAGCAAGCGCATCATCAGCGAGGTCATCGTGCCGCGCTTCAGCCAGGGCGATTTCCATGGTGGCATCCGCGACGGGATTGACCGGATCATGCGTGTCATTGACGGCGAACCGCTGCCGCCTCCCCGGGAAAAAGGCCCGGGCGATGCTTCCGACATTCAGTCGTATGTTCCATTCATCTTCATGCTGGCCGTGATGCTGGGTGGGGTGTTGCGCAGCGTACTCGGCCGGCTTCCCGGAGCGCTGGTCACCGGAGGCGCCGTGGCCGTTGTGGCCTGGCTGGTCGTCGGGGTGGTATCGATAGCGCTGGGCGCGGGCGTCCTGGCCCTCTTGTTTACCCTGCTTGGCGGCGGAATCGGAGGAATGGGAGGGATGGGTGGATTGGGACGGGGCGGATATCGAGGCGGCTCGGGTGGGTTTGGCGGCGGCGGTTTCGGTGGAGGTGGAGGCGGTTTTGGCGGCGGCGGCGCATCGGGAAGGTGGTGAACATGAACATCGCACGCATCGTCAGGCATCTCCTGATGACGGATTGGCAAGTCCGTCGGGCTTTTCCCCCGGAATCCCTGAACGCAATTGAACAAGCGATCAAGGCCAGCGAGGCCGCTCACTCCGGTGAAATCCGTTGCGTCATCGAAGGCGCTCTGGAGACCTGGCCGCTCTTGCAGGACCAAGCCGCGCGTGAACGGGCGATCGAAGTCTTCTCGCAACAGCGCGTGTGGGACACCGAACACAATAACGGGGTACTGATTTATCTGTTGCTTGCCGACCGCGACGTCGAGATCGTTGCCGATCGCAAGATCCATGCGCTGGTGGGTTCGCAGGAATGGGAAACCATTTGCCGGGCCATGGAAACGGCGTTCAGGCAGGCGAATTTTGAAGGTGGCGTGGTAGACGGCATTCAGGCGGTGACGCGCCATCTGGCGAAACATTTTCCTGTTTCCGGTGCCAACCCCAATGAATTGCCGGATAAGCCGGTGCTTCTGTAGCACGGTCCTCCTCGACCTGCCGGAACGTTGTAACCGGAAGCGGGAACCGTCCAGGAAAACGGAGGACTGAGTTGATTTGACGGGTTGAATGGACTCGACATGAACAACTTCTCAAGCACCGGCAGGGAACGATCCGACGCGCTGGTTGTTTTCGGCGTTACGGGCGATCTCGTCCACAAGAAGATTTTCCCGGCACTCTACGCGATGGAGAAAAAAGGCGCTCTCGACGTTCCCGTCGTAGGCGTGGCTTCATCGCAATGGAATATCGCGCAGCTGCATGAGCGTGCGACAGACAGCATCAAGGAACAAGGCGGGATTGATGACCCTGCGGCCCTGCAGCGCCTTCTCGCCCGACTTGCTTATGTCAGCGGAAACTACAACGACCCGGATACGTTCAGGACACTCAGGAAAGCACTGGGAGGCGCTCGGCATCCCGCTTTCTATCTGGCCATTCCTCCGGCCCTGTTTGAAACGATGATCAAGGGACTCGGCGCTTCGGGACTGGCCAAAGGAGCACGCGTCATCGTCGAAAAGCCATTCGGACGCGATCTGGCTTCCGCGCGTGAGCTCAATCGCATTGCGCTTTCCGCCTTTCCTGAGGAATCGATCTTCCGTATCGATCACTT
This sequence comes from uncultured Propionivibrio sp., assembly GCA_964563685.1. Classification (GTDB taxonomy): domain Bacteria; phylum Pseudomonadota; class Gammaproteobacteria; order Burkholderiales; family Rhodocyclaceae; genus Propionivibrio. Next base: position 317,230 of record CAZLXL010000002.1, on the reverse strand, counting down.
CCTGGGCAAGGAAGCGATCATGAACATCCTTTATTTCCGTTTCGCCAATTCTTTTCTCGAACCGATCTGGAATCGCAATTACGTGGATAGCGTGCAGATCACCTTGTCCGAGAATTTCGGCGTGGGCAGTCGCGGCACGTTTTACGAAACCGCCGGCTGCCTGCGTGATGTCATCCAGAACCATCTCTTCCAGATTGTCGCCCTGCTGGCCATGGAACCGCCGACCTACCGCGGCTATGGCGCCGTGCAAGGCAAGACTGCCGACGTTTTCCGGGCCATGCGGCCGCTGAACCCTGAGGATCTGGTGCGTGGCCAGTACGCCGGTTACCGTGAGGAGCCCGGCGTCGCGGAAAATTCGGATGTCGAGACGTTTTGCGCCCTGCGCCTGTTCATCGACTCCTGGCGCTGGGAAGGCGTGCCGTGGTATTTGCGCTCGGGCAAGTACCTGGCGGAAACCGCCGCCGAGGTGATCGTCCAGCTCAAGCCTCCGCCGCAGCGCCTGTTCGCTGATTCAGCGCCGCCCGGGGGCATGGCCAACTACCTGCGCTTCAGTCTTTCGCCCCATTCCGTCGTTGCCCTCGCCGCCCGCATCAAGCGCGCCGGGAAAGAGTTCATAGGTGATCAGCGCGAGCTATGCCTCATTGATGAACAGCTTGGAGAAGAAATGCCTTACGAGCGGCTGCTCGGAGATGCCATGATGGGCCATGGCGCACTCTTCATCCGCCAGGATGCGGTCGAAGCCGCCTGGGCGGCTGTCGAACCCGTTTTGAACCGGCATCCGGCCGTTCATCCGTATCCGCGACATGGCTGGGGGCCGGAGCAGGCCGACGCGCTTATCGAAAAAAATGGTCACTGGCACAATCCCGTGGCGGACAGAACACCCTCATGCCCGGGCATGAAGAGCACGGGAGGCAGGCATGAAGGCTGACATCGGTGTCATCGGTCTGGGCGTGATGGGATCGAATCTCGCACTCAATCTGAACGACAAGGGCTATCGCGTGGTCGTGTTCAATCGCAGCCCTGCCCTCACCTCCGCGTTCATCGAGGCCCACGGGAAAGATCGGACGATCATGCCTGCCGAAAGCCTGGATCAATTCATCCATCGGCTGGAACACCCCCGCATCATCCTGCTGATGGTGACGGCGGGCCCTGCGGTGGATTCGCTCATCAAGCAATTGCTGCCCATGCTGGTTCCGGGCGACATCCTGATCGACGGGGGCAACTCCTTCCATCAGGACACCACTCGCCGCTGGCGGGAGCTGGGCACGCAAGGCGTTCATTTTGTCGGCCTGGGGGTTTCCGGCGGTGAAGAAGGAGCCCGCTTCGGACCGTCGCTGATGCCGGGCGGCGCGGTACAGGCCTGGCCCGCCATACGCACGATGTTTCAGGCCATCGCCGCTCGCGTAGACGGTGTTCCTTGTTGCCAGTGGCTGGGCGAAGGGGGCGCCGGCCATTACGTCAAGATGGTGCATAACGGGATCGAATACGGCGACATGCAGCTGATCGCGGAAACCTGCCACCTGATGCAGCATGCCTTGGGCATGAGCAGCGACAAAATGGCCGACATTTTCGCCGACTGGAACCGGGGCCGGCTTGAATCCTATCTGATCGAGATCACCGCGCGTGTTCTGCGCCAGCGCGACAGCGACGGCAGTCCCCGGATTGACTGGATCGTGGACCAGGCCGGGCAAAAAGGAACGGGGGTCTGGACGGCACAGGATGCCCTCGAACGGGGTATTCCGCTGACGCTGATCGGCGAAGCCGTGCATGCCCGGATGCTTTCCGGCCGCAAGTCCGAACGGATGTCCGCGGCGGCACTGCTCGGCAACAGGCCGGGCGCGCTGTCCGGAGCCCAGCGCGAAAGCCTTCTCGCAGCCCTGCATGACGCCTTGTACGCTGCAAAGATTGTGTCCTATGCGCAAGGGTTCATGCTCATGCAGTCGGCCGCCGAAGCGGAAGGATGGAATCTGCCTTTCGGTGACATAGCCCTGCTCTGGCGTGCAGGATGCATCATTCGCAGCCGCTTTCTGGGCGACATCAAGGCCAGCTTCTCGCGTGACCCGGTACCGGCAAGCCTGCTGCTTGATCCGTTCTTTGTGAACGCATTGAAAGCATCGGAAGCGGGATGGCGAAAGACCGCCGCTCTCGCCATCGAACGGGGCATTGCCGCTCCGGCACTGACATCGGCGCTCAGCTTTTACGACGGTTATCGAACTGCCAGCGGATCGGCGAATATCCTGCAGGCACTGCGCGATTGCTTCGGCGCGCATGGTTACCAGCGCATCGATCAGGACGCGACGGCGCATTTTCATACCCGCTGGCTTGGAGATGGGGTTGAAGAAAAACTGAAATGACCCTGGAGGTGCAGGAGGAATTTTTTACGTGGCGCAGAAGCCAAGGAGCGTTGATTTCCCCGGCTGGATGGCTTAAATCGAATGAAAAAAGTTTATCGTACTGATAGCCTCATTTCCAAAGCCTTCCTTGCTATCAATAAACCCTTCCATGCTGACACCGCCTTGATAACCGATGTCTTTCAAAGCCTGGAAGTAAACCGGGTAATAGGAATCTTCTTCCATGGATTTTGGAAATCTCCGCCCCTCAAAACGTGCAAAGTGGGTGTGGACAAGGTGGTCTTTCCCTTCAATCAGTGAGGCCACCGTATCCTTTTCCTGCCTTAAATGGAAATAATCCTGAAGCCCTCGAATACGAGGATGATTTGTCGCCTTGATCAGGGCGAGCACATCGCTGTACGTGTTGATCATATTGGTTTCCAGCCGGTTGTTTGGCTCCAGCGCCAGGGTAATTCCATACTGAGAGGCTTCTTCGCCCAAAGCCCGGCAAACCGTAGTCAGTTGCTTAAATGCCTCTGTTTTCGGAAAGCCTTCAGGACACGCTTTCGACCAGGGACTGCCAAACACTGCAATCTGCACTCCTAGTTCTGCTGCGCGGTACAGGGCTCTCTTGTAATAATCCTGGATCACGTGAAAAGGGGTCGGCTCTTCTCCGCATAAATGGATTTCGTTCGGAAAGAAATTGTTGCAGGCATACACCGGAAGGGTCTGCCCGGAAAGTGTTTTCAGCTGACGCAAATTTTCCTGAGAAAGTCCTGCAATATCCCCCAGCGGCAATTCCACGTAGTCGTAGCCGGCTTCAGCCAATCGCTCCAGATACTCCTCGCCAACGCTCCCCGGTTCCCGAATCAGCATATTGGTACAACATCCGAATTTCATAAGTGCCTCTCCTTTTGAACTGAATCGCCCCGGCTTTGCTAGACGCTCTCCAGCCGGTTGAAATACTTTTCTCTAACTCTACCGGAGGAATGTCAAAATGAACGGAAACCTCACAGTCTGACCAGAGAAATTCATGATGTTGGACACACCGCTTGTCGATTCAATCATGGCGACCATCCATCGCCACACAGGTGAGCCATGCCATGCTCCTCGCCTCTCGCGTGCCGGTGGCGGTTCGATCTCGCCAGCATTCATCGTTGAAACACGGTACGGCAGATGGTTCGTCAAGCTCAATGACAGTGCGCGACTGGATATGTTCGTTGCGGAAGCCGATGGGTTGAATGCACTGGCTTCCTGCACGGAGTTGCGCGTGCCGCGCGTGATCGGTACCGGATGCTGCGGACAGCAGGCTTTCCTGGTTCTCGAACATGTCGCCATGCAGCCCTTGATCGACGGAAGTGCCAGCATCGCTGCCGGCCACGCGCTGGCCGCGCTTCACCGGATCGAAAACAGGGAATTCGGCTGGGATAGGGATAATTTCATTGGCAGCACGCCGCAGGCCAACCGCTATCATGCCACTTGGCCTGAATTTTTCGCTCAGGAACGCTTGCTGCCGCAGCTCAGACTGGCCAGACAGAATGGATGCACGGGCGTATTGATCAGCAACGGCGAGCGCCTGGCGGAAAAACTGCCTGCCTTTTTTGAGCCATACCGGCCATTGGCCAGCCTGTTGCATGGCGATCTCTGGCATGGCAATGCGGCTCTCGATGAAACCGGAACACTGGTTCTTTTCGATCCTGCCGTTTACTACGGGGATCGCGAGGCCGATCTGGCGATGTGTGAACTCTTCGGAGGCTTTCCCTCCGGTTTCATCGACGCCTACTGCGAAACCTGGCCGCTGGCCGAGGGCTATCCGCAACGCAGGATGCTGTACAACCTCTACCACATCCTCAACCACCTGAACCTGTTCGGAGGAAGCTACCGGCATCAGGCCGAACGCATGGCCGGAGCCTTGCTGGCCGAACTGGGCTGATTCCTTCGCTGCCGCAGCCTACTCCTCTTCCGCGCATTCGAAGGCTTTACCGGTCGCAAAAAAGCTGCCTCCGGCCTGATAGTGAATGGTTCTCCGTCCTGCATCCGGGAAATGCCAGCGTCCTTCCGAAAAGGCTGCTGGATCGGCCCAGGCTGCGACCACTTCAGCCACGAACAAATCATAGCGTTTCTGGTTGTGTGCCTCGGGGATCACCTTGCATTCCAGCCAGGCCGCGCAATCGCGTACCAGGGGCGCTCCGATGCGTCTGGCCGGAAACGCCACCAGACCGGCATGGGCGAACTTGTCTCCATCGCGTCCCGAAATACTGCCGGCAGCCATTACTTTATCGGCAATGTGCCGATACGGGATGTTCAACGCAAATTCGCCGGACGCTTCGACCAGTACCCGGGTAAACGTCGTGCCATCAATGACCACGACAACTTTCGGCGGATCGAAATCGAGCGGCATGGCCCACGAAGCCGCCATGACGTTACGTCGTCCGTGGAACGCACTGCTGACCAGGGTAACCGGTCCGTGATTGAGCAACAGATAGCTTTTTTCGAGTTCGACGGGTTGAATCTTGTCCTGCATGAAAATCTCCTCTTTCCTGCATGGGCAGTGAGTATAAGGATAGGTTAGGATTGTCGCTATTGATTGGGTGGAGAGGAGAATTGCCGTGCAAATCCTGGGGATCGATGTGGGTGGAACAGGAATCAAGGTGGCCATTGTGGACACCGCGACCGGCGATCTGCTCAGCGAACGCATCCGTATCGCCACGCCCCGCCCCGCCACGCCAAAGGCCATCGGAAGCGCATTGCAGGCGCTGGTCAGGCAACTGAAATGGTCCGGCCCGATCGGCATGGGTTTCCCCGCGGCCATCCAGCATGGTATCGCGCGCACTGCGGCCAATATCGACAAATCCTTCATCGGCCTGCCGGTGGCGGAATATTTTTCGGCTCAGACCGGCTGCCCCGTGTTCGTGGCCAATGATGCCGACGTCGCCGGCATGGCGGAAATGCGTTTTGGCGCCGGGAGTGACGTGCGTGGCGTCGTGCTGATTGTCACCATCGGCACAGGCCTCGGAACCGCCCTCTTCTCCAATGGACATCTGCTGCCGAACACCGAGTTGGGCCACATTCTGCTTGAGAACGGGGCTGAGGCGGAACGTTACGCATCCGAAGCCGTGCGCATCACCAAGAAACTGAAATGGAAGGAATGGGGCAAGCGCTTCAACCTGTATCTGACGACCATGGAAAGCCTGCTCTGGCCGGATCTGATCATTCTTGGCGGGGGCGTCAGCCGCAAACTTGAGAAGTTCGCGCCGATGATCAGCGTGCGCTCGCCGGTTGTTGCCGCCAGCTTCCTGAATCAGGCCGGACTGGTCGGCGCCGCGCTGTTCGCCGAGGACGAATTGCGGCAGGAGGAGAAGAAAGCCTGAAAGACACGCTTCAACCAAGGCGAGCAGAACAGTATTCCGGGGTTTCCGCTTATCCCGGCAACAGCCGCAAGAAATCAGGCGCGTCGCGCGCCAACCACACCCGGCACTTCGTGCAACGCCGCGAGGGCATGCTTGAGCTGAGCCAGATTTTTCACTTCCCCGGTAAAGCGCATATTGGCGCTGCCCTGCCTGGATTGGGTGCTGACAGCGACAACATTGATCTTTTCCTTCGTCAGCACTTCCGATACATCGCGTAGCAGGCCTTGCCGGTCATTGGCATCGACCACGATATCCACGGCAAAAACACCTTCCGCTTCCGCCCCCCAGGCCGTTTCGATGACCCGTTCCGGCTGCATGGCTTCCATGTTGGCAAAATTGGGGCAATCGGCGCGATGGATCGAAACGCCCTTTCCGCGCGTAACGAATCCCACGATGGGATCTGGCGGCGCTGGTTTACAGCAACCGGCCAACTGAGTCAGCAGCTTGTCGACGCCGACAATCAGGATGCCTTTTTCGCTGTCGTCGCTGGATTTGCGCTTGCGCACCGGCGGCTCGGCGGCGAGTTTTTCTTCCTCGGCCTGCACATCGGTGCCGCGTACGGCCGTTTGCAGCTGACGCATGTTCAGTTCCGCGCGCGCCACGGCAATGAACAGATCCTCGCTCTTGGCGAAACCCAGGCGGGAAGCAAGTTCGTCCAGCTTGAATCCGGTCTCGCCCATGCGCTGCAATTCGCGATTGACGATGGCTCGCCCGTCGGCCACTGACTGTTCGAGGGCCATGCTGGAGAACCATTGGCGAACCTTGGCCCGCGACCGATGGGTGAACAGGTAACCGAGCGAGGCATTGAGCCAGTCGCGCGACGGCCCCCCCTGTTTGGCGGCGATGATCTCCACACGCTGCCCGGTTTCCAGCACAGTGTTGAGTGTTACGAGCGCGCCATCGACCTTGGCGCCCCGGCAGCGATGCCCGAGGTCGGTATGCACCCGATAGGCGAAATCCACGGGCGTGGCACCGCGCGGCAGGTCAACGACTCGTCCTTGCGGCGTCATGACGTAAATTGTTTCGTCGAGCGCGGCTTCCTTGTAATGCTTGACCCAGTCGGAAGAGTCCGAGACCTCGTCTTTCCAGACCAGCAGCTGCCGCAGCCAGGCGATTTTCTCGTCATAGGAACCGCTCGAGCTTCGGGCGCCCTCCTTGTAGCGCCAGTGCGCCGCCACGCCGAGCTCGGCATGCTTGTGCATTTCGCGGGTACGGATCTGCACTTCGAGTGCACGCCCGTCGGGACAGCTGACCGCCGTGTGCAGTGAACGGTAATTGTTGCCCTTCGGATTCGAGATGTAATCGTCGAATTCCTTGGGAATCGGCATCCACATATTGTGCACGATGCCCAGCGCGGTATAGCAGTCCCTGACTTCATCGACGATGACACGCAGGGCGCGAACGTCATACACCTCGGAAAACTCCACGCCCTTTTTGCGCATCTTGTTCCAGATGCTGTAGATGTGCTTGGGACGTCCGTAGACCTCGGCGTTCTTGATGCCGACCGCAGCCAGCTCCTGTTTCAGGCGTTCAACCGAATTCGCGATGAACTGTTCACGCTCGGCTCTTTTTTCGTCGAGCTGACGGGCAATTTTCTTGTAGATGTCGGGATGGAGGAAACGGAAGGACAGGTCCTCCAGCTCCCACTTCAATTCCCACACGCCGAGGCGATTGGCCAGCGGCGAATACAACTCCAGCGTCTCGCGCGCCACCTGCACGCGCAATTCGTCCGGTTCTTCCACGTAATGACGCAATGTCTGGGTGCGCGAGGCCAGGCGGAGCAGCACCACCCGTATATCCTCGACGATGGCCAGGAACATCTTGCGCAGGATTTCGATCTGCGCCTTCATTTCGGCCAGGTTCTGCTGGCCACTTTCCTCTGAATGCGCAACAAAACCACGCGAGATCGGACGCATGCGGTTCAGCCGCGATACCCCGTCCACCATGTGCGCGACGGTTTCGCCAAAACGCTTTTCAATTTTTTCCAGGCCGTGTTCGTCATACGTCGGAACTGCAAACAGCAGGGCCGCCAGGCGGCAATCCACATCAAGCCGCAAACCGACAAGAATCAGCGCCATGCCCTGTGCATGATGCCAGATGCCCTCTCCGCTGCCGAGTTTCTGATCTCCATAAACGGATTGGGCGAATTCAGCAGCGGCACGAATTCTTTCGGCATCCTCGCCGGAAAAACCGCTACACAGGGTTTGCAGGGTATGTTCGATGCCGCTCTGCGAGGCGACGGAATGGACGACGGAAACCATGTCGCCATTATACCCTGCGCCAGCAGAACGCCGATCCAGTGGAAAAGTGACCGTCGATCAAGCTACTTTGCCTACCGGCCGTCCAGGTCAAGCATAATGAGTGTTTTTCATGACCTTGCGCGCCATGTTTTCCCGCTTTCATCATCCCTATATCCTGCTCACCCTGACCACCCTGTTCTGGTCGGGAAACATGGTTGTCGGCCGTGCCATACGCGGCGAAGTGCCGCCATTTTCCCTGGCTTTCTGGCGCTGGGCGATCGCCTTCCTGCTGACCCTGCCCCTCGCCTTGCCACACCTGCGGTCACAATGGCCGTTGCTGCGCAAGGGCTGGCGATCCGTGCTGACGCTCGGCTTGCTGGGCATCGGCGGTTACAACACGCTGGCCTATATCGCCCTGCAATACACGGCGGCAACCAATGCCCTGCTGCTCAACTCCTTCATTCCGGTCGCCACCATCGCCCTGTCCTGGGCTTTCCTGAATAAGCGTCTGCGCGGCGTCGAATGGCTGGGTGTGCTGATTTCGCTGGTCGGCGTCACGGCCATTGTCGCCCGCGGCGAACTGGCCACCCTCGCCGCGCTGACGCTGAACATGGGCGACCTGTGGATGCTGCTGGCGGTGCTTGTCTGGGCGCTGTACACCCTCGGGCTGCAATGGCGGCCGGTTGGCGTTGATCCGATGCTCCTGCTCGCGGCATTGACGGCTGTCGGCCTGCTGGCGCTGGCCCCGGCCTACGCCTGGGAAATTTCCCAGGGGCGGCTCATCCACCTGACGGGCGGCTCCCTGGCCGGTATCCTGTACATCGGCACGCTGCCGAGTTTCATCGGCTACATCTTCTACAACCGCGCCGTGGCGGAAGTCGGTGCCAGCAAATCCAGTCTGTTCATCCATCTCATGCCGGTGTTCGGTACCCTGCTGTCCACGGTTTTTCTCGATGAAATTCCGCAAGCATTCCATCTCGTCGGGATTGCCTTGATTTTTACGGGCATCTACCTGACGACCTCGAAGAAAGCCGCCTGAGAAACAATGGTCATCGGCAAATTGATCGACTGGCTGAGCGGCAACGGTAAAGCCAAAGCCATCCCAGAAGCGCTGTGGCTGGAAGCGCTTCGGCAACTTCCCTTTCTTGATCGGTTGGATGAGAAAGAAAAATCCCGGTTGCGCGGCCTCGCCGAGGCTTTCCTGAATGAAAAAGAATTCACCGCGGTCGGCGGGCTGGAACTGACCGATTCCATGTGCGTCTCGATCGCCGTGCAGGGCTGCCTGCCGATCCTCAACCTCGGACTCGCCTGCTACCGCGACTGGGTCGGCATCGTCGTTTACCCGGATGAGTTCGTCATTCCGCGCACCGTCGAAGATGAATTCGGCGTGGTCCATGAATACGACGACATCGCTTCCGGCGAAGCCTGGGAAGGCGGCCCTCTGCTTATTTCCTGGCACGACGTGCAGATGGCAGGCGACGGCTACAACGTCGTGATCCACGAATTCGCGCATAAACTGGACATGCTCAACGGCGAGGCTGACGGCATTCCGCCTTTGCCAGCGGAAATTCCCCGGCAGGAATGGGAAGAAACGCTGCTGGCGGCCTACAACGATTTCTGCGACCGGCTCGATCGCTTGGAAGAGGAAGCTGGCGAATCCGGTGAGATCCCGCTCGCCGATCTGCCCATTGATCCTTACGCCGCAGAACATCCCGGCGAGTTCTTCGCCGTGTTGAGCGAATGTTTTTTCGAAACTCCGGAAATTCTCCAGCAGGAATATCCGGAGCTTTTTGCCCTGTTCTGCAAGTTTTACCGGCAGAACCCTCTGGGGCGATAGGGCAACCCGCCTACAGCACCTTGCCCGGATTCATGATCCCCTGCGGATCGAGAGCCTGCTTGACGGCACGCATCATGGAGATTTCCACTGCACTGCGGTAATGCGCCAGTTCGCCCCGCTTGAGCTGGCCGATGCCGTGCTCGGCGCTGATACTTCCCCCGAGTTCGGTGACCAAGTCATAGACGATCCGGTTGACCTGTGCTTGCTGCGCCAGGAAAACCGTGTTTTTCGCCGGATCGGGCTGCGACGGGTTGTAGTGCAGGTTGCCGTCGCCGATATGGCCGAAAGCGACGATGCGCACGCCGGGGAAAGCCGTTTCCAGCGCCTGTTCGGCCCGCTGGAGGAATTCGTCGATGCGCGAGATGGGCAGCGAAATGTCATGCTTGACGCTGACGCCCTCCTTTTTCTCGGCTTCGCTGATGTTTTCCCGCAACGACCAGAGCTTTCCGGCCTGTTCGACGTTTTGTGCAACGACGGCGTCGCTGACCCGACCGTCTTCAAAAGCCTGTTCGAGGAAAGCTTCAAGTCCGGTCTGCAAAGCGCTTTCGCCGCTTGGGGCTGAAAGTTCGACGAGCAGGTACCACGGACTCGACGATAACGGCGGCTGGGCGCCCGGAATGTGCCTGAGCACCAGCCCCAGGGAGATATCCGACACCAGCTCGCAGGCCGTCAGCGCCGTACCGAATGCAGCTTGCAGGCCACCCAGCAACTCAACCGCCACTTGTGGCGCTGCGACGGACAACCAGGCCGTCGCCGTGGCCAGCGGCTGCGGAAAAAGCTTGAGCACGGCGGCGGTAATGATGCCCAGGGTGCCTTCGGCACCGATGAACAACTGCTTGAGATCGTAGCCGGTATTGTCCTTGCGCAGACCACGCAGCCCGTCCCAGATTTCGCCGCTGGGCAGCACCGTTTCCAGCCCCAGCGTCAGTTCACGAATGTTTCCATAGCGCAGCACGCGTACGCCTCCGGCATTGGTCGACAGGTTGCCCCCGATCTGGCAGCTGCCCTCGGCAGCCAGCGACAGCGGAAAATATCGGCCGGCCTCGCCAGCGGCCTCCTGCACGGTCCTCAGCAGGCAACCGGCTTCGACGGTCAAGGTGTTGTTGGCCGTGTCGATGGCGCGGATGCGGTTCATGCGGGTCAGGGAAATCATCACCGACGCTCCGGACGAATCCGGAATGCCGGCACCGCACAGGCTGGTATTTCCGCCCTGCGGCACGATGCTCACCCCCGCCTCGGCACAGGCCTGCACAACCGCCGCGACCTCTTGCGTCGACGCCGGACGTACCAGGCAGCAGGCCGCACCATGATAGCGTCCCCGCCAGTCGGTCATGTACGGCGCCATGTCGTCATCGGAAGTCAGCACATGGCTGGCCCCGACGATGGTAGCCAGCTTTTCGATCAGGTTATCGCGCATCATGGCTTGCCTCCCGGGTAAGTGCCGACGGGTTCAACGAACAATCAAACGGTCAGTTGGCAGGAACGATCGCTTCGGCGTAAAGATCGTGCTCGTCGGCGTCAAGCACCCGTACCTGCAGGAAATCGCCGGGTTCCACATCGAAATAGTTGTCGATGAAAACGAGGCCATCGATTTCCGGCGCATCGGCCGAAGAACGGGCAATGGTGCCCTCGTCATCCACGGCATCGACCAGCACGGTGATTTCGCGCCCGATCTTGGCGGCCAGCAATTCGGCGGAAATATCCTCCTGCACGTCCATCAGGCGGCGGCGGCGCTCCTCGCGCACTTCGTCCGGAACCGCTGGCGCCAGCGAATTGGCAACGGCACCTTCGACCGGCGAATAGGCGAAGCAACCGACGCGGTCGAGCCGCGCTTCTTCAATGAACTCCAGCAATTCTTCGAATTCGGCTTCGGTTTCGCCGGGGAATCCGGTGATGAAGGTGCTGCGAATGGTGATGTCCGGGCAGATCGCACGCCAGGCCTTGATGCGTTCCAGATTGTTTTCGGCGCTGGCCGGCCGTTTCATCGCCTTGAGGATGCGGGAATTCGAATGCTGGAATGGTACGTCGAGGTACGGCAGGATCTTGCCTTCAGCCATCAGCGGGATCAGGTCATCGACGCTCGGGTACGGGTAAACGTAATGCAGGCGTACCCAGATGCCGTACTCGGCCAATGCCTCGCACAATTCCTTCAGCCGGGTCTTGACCGGACGGCCACCAGCAAAACCGGTGCGGTATTTGACGTCGACGCCGTAGGCGCTGGTGTCCTGCGAAATGACCAGCAGCTCGCGCACACCGGCTTCGGCGAGATGCTTCGCTTCCTGCAGCACGTCGCCGATCGGCCGGCTGACCAGCGGGCCGCGCAGCGACGGGATGATGCAAAAGGTGCAACTGTGATTGCAGCCTTCGGATATCTTGAGGTAGGCAAAATGCTGCGGCGTCAGCTTGATGCCTTGCGGCGGCACCAGGCTGGTAAACGGATCGTGGGGCTGCGGCAGGTGCGCATGCACGTGCTGCAAGACCTCGTCGGCCGCGTGCGGGCCGGTGATCGCCAGCACTTTCGGGTGGGTTTCGCGCACGAGCTCCTGTTTTGCCCCCAGGCAGCCGGTGACGATGACCTTGCCGTTTTCCTGTAGCGCTTCGCCGATGGCTTCCAATGATTCCTCGACCGCCGCGTCGATGAAACCGCAGGTATTCACGACCACCAGATCTGCCCCTTCGTACGAGGGCGATATGACGTACCCTTCGGCACGCAGTTTGGTAAGGATTTGCTCGGAATCGACGAGCGCCTTCGGGCACCCGAGGGAAACTAAGCCAACTTTCGGAGGCTGTCTGGAATCGGTCATCACGGGAATGTCAGCAAAAAAGGAAGCAACCGTCGCATTCTAATGCGAATGCCAGCGGACGCCGGCAGCATGTCATCGAAGAACGGAAAAAGAGGTGGCGAGCCTTACCCCGGCACTCACAGTAAATGGCTGTGGCTGCTTCCTTCCGGACCTGACCAGATTCACCACCCTGCAATGCGGGGAGACCCGCCGGGACGAATCTTAACACAGACCTGCCGGTTAATTCCGTGCCGTACACGTTATTGCAACTGAACAAAGCGCTCTCCGCCTTAATTTCATGGCCTGCAGCGTATATAATCCCCCGTTTGACGAATCATCGCCTGGATCAACATGGAAGCAGAACAGCTCAACAGCATCGCCAACCGACTCGTGGATATCGCCCAGCGCGCCACCGAGTTGCGGAGGTATCTTTGACTACGATCAAAAATTCGATCAACTGAACGCCGTTTCCCGCGAACTGGAAGACCCGAAAGTCTGGGACAACGCCGAGCGTGCACAGGAACTCAGCAAGGAAAAGAAGTCCCTCGAAACCGTCGTGCTGACGCTTGACCGCGTCGGGGACAGCCTCAAGGATGCCGAGGAACTCTTCGCCATGGCGCGCGAAGAGAACGACGACGATACCCTGCTGGCGGTGGCCGCCGATCTGGACGGAGTCGAGAAGGACGTCGCCACGCTCGAATTCCGCCGCATGTTCAACAACCCGGCCGATCCGCTCAACTGCTTCGTGGACATCCAGGCCGGCGCGGGTGGCACGGAAGCTCAGGACTGGGCCTCGATGCTGTTGCGCATGTACGTCAAGTACGGCGAGCGCAAGGGGTATGGCGTGGAAGTGCTGGAAGAGTCCGAAGGCGACGTGGCCGGCATCAAGACGGCTACCATCAAGCTCACCGGCGAATACTGCTTCGGCATGCTGCGCTCGGAAACCGGTATTCACCGTCTGGTGCGCAAGTCGCCGTTCGACTCCAACGCGCGCCGTCACACCAGCTTTGCCTCTGTGTTCGTTTATCCGGAAATCGACGATTCGTTCGAAATCGAAGTCAATCCGGCCGATTTGCGCATCGACACCTACCGCGCTTCCGGTGCCGGCGGTCAGCACATCAACAAGACGGACTCGGCGGTGCGCATCACGCACATCCCTTCCGGAATCGTCGTGCAATGCCAGAATGACCGTTCGCAGCACCGTAACCGCGCGGAAGCGATGGCCATGTTGAAATCTCGCCTGTACGAGGCCGAACTGCGCAAGCGCCAGGACGAGCAGCAGAAGCTGGAAGATTCGAAAACCGATATCGGCTGGGGACACCAGATCCGTTCCTATGTGCTCGACCAGTCGCGCATCAAGGATCTGCGCACCAACGTCGAGTGCGGCAATACTCAGAGCGTGCTCGACGGCGATCTCGACCAGTTCATCGAGGCCAGCCTGAAACAAGGCGTCTGAAAACAAGCACCCCTATTCCTACCTTTCGAGATTTGACATGGCTGAACAGACCAACGTGAGCAACCCCGCCCCTGAACAGGATGAGAACCACATCATCGCCGAACGTCGCGCCAAGCTGGCCGAATGGCGCGCTTCCGGGGATGCCTACCCGAACGACTTTGCACGCGAAAACACGGCGGGCAAGATCATCGAGGTTTATGAAGGAAAATCCGGCGAGGAACTCGAGGCCGCGCAGGTCGAAGTCCGGATTGCCGGCCGCGTCATGCTCAAGCGGGTGATGGGCAAGGCCTCGTTCATCACGATTTCGGACATGTCGGGCCGCATCCAGCTCTACGTCGCGCGCGACAAGGTGGGCGAGGAAATCTACGCAGCCTTCAAGCGCTGGGACATCGGCGACATCGTCGGTGCCGCGGGCACCCTCTTCCGCACCAAGACCAACGAATTGACGGTGCAGTGTACCGAAATCCGCCTGCTGTCCAAGTCGCTGCGTCCGCTGCCCGAGAAATTCCACGGCCTGACCGACCAGGAACAGAAGTACCGTCAGCGCTACCTCGATCTGATCATGAACGAGCAATCGCGCTTTACCTTCGTGGCGCGCAGTCGCATGGTGCAATCGATCCGCAACTACATGTGCAACCATGGCTTCCTCGAAGTCGAGACGCCGATGATGCACCCGATTCCCGGCGGGGCCTCGGCGCGTCCGTTCAAGACGCACCACAATGCACTGGACATGGAGCTTTACCTGCGCATCGCTCCGGAGCTGTACCTGAAGAAACTGGTGGTCGGCGGCTTCGAGAAAGTCTTCGAGATGAACCGGAACTTCCGCAACGAAGGCATGAGTCCCCGGCACAACCCCGAGTTCACCATGATGGAGTTCTACGAGGCGTATTCGGAATACCGCAAGCTGATGGACTTTACCGAAGGCTTGCTGCGCCATGCTGCGCGCGAAGCGCTGGGTGCCGAGGTCTTCGAATACCAGGGCCGTGCGCTGGATCTGTCCAAGCCGTTCGACCGCCTGACGATGGTCGAGGCGATCATGAAATACCGGCCGCAATACACGCTGGAGCAACTGGCCGACGCCGAATGGCTCAGGCAGAAACTGACGGCCATGAAGGTCGAGCTCAAGCCGGGCATGGGGCTGGGCACCTTGCAATTGCTGATGTTCGAGGAAACGACGGAGGCCGAGCTGTGGAATCCGACCTTCATCATCGATTACCCGGCCGAAATCAGCCCGCTGGCCCGCTGCAGCGACGGAAATCCGGAAATCACCGAGCGCTTCGAACTGTTCATCGTCGGCCGCGAGATCGCCAACGGTTTTTCGGAACTGAACGACCCGGAAGATCAGGCCAACCGCTTCATGCAACAGGTCAAGGCCAAGGATGCCGGCGACGAGGAAGCAATGTACTATGACGCCGACTACATCCGCGCCTTGGAGTATGGTCTGCCCCCCACCGGCGGCTGCGGCATCGGCATCGACCGGCTAGTCATGCTGCTCACCGACTCGGCGAACATCCGCGACGTCATTCTCTTTCCGCAAATGCGCCCGGAATAGCCCGGAACCAGGCCGACCGGCCTTTTTCCTGAAGCGCCCTGCGGGGCGCTTTTTTCGTTTACGCCTCACGCCGTGCGGCGCGTTATTTGGATATGAATTCTTGGTCTAAGCACATTGTTTCCCGGTGCTAATATCCCCGTTTCGCATCCAACAACAAGGGAGTGCCCATGAAGCTCGAAACCCTCGCCGTACACGGCGGATACAGCCCTGAACCGACCACCAAGGCAGTCGCTGTTCCGATTTACCAGACGACGTCCTATTCCTTCGATAACACGCAGCACGGCGCGGACCTTTTCGACCTGAAAGTGCCGGGCAATATTTACACGCGCATCATGAATCCGACGCAGGACGTCCTGGAAAAGCGCGTGGCGGCGATCGAGGGCGGTATTGGCGCGCTGGCGCTGGCCTCCGGCCAGGCAGCCATCACCTACGCGATCATGACCATCGCTGAAGCCGGGGACAATATCGTTTCGGCCTCGACGCTGTATGGCGGCACCTATACCCTGATCGCCCACATGCTCGGTCAGTACGGTATCGAGGGGCGTTTTGCCGACTACCGCGATCCTTCCTCTTTCGAGAAGCTGATCGACGCGAAAACCAAAGCCATCTACTGCGAATCGGTCGGCAATCCGCTCGGCAACATCACCGATTTCGAGAAGCTGGCCGACATTGCCCATCGCAACGGAATCCCGCTGATTGTCGACAACACGGTTCCTTCCCCTTACCTGTGCCGGCCCTTCGAGCACGGCGCCGACATCGTGGTGCATTCTCTGACCAAGTACATCGGCGGTCACGGCAACTCGATCGGCGGCATCATCGTCGATAGCGGGAAATTCCCCTGGGCCGAACACAAGACCCGCTTCCGGCGCCTGAACGAACCCGAAGCCTCCTACCACGGCGTGGTTTACACCGAAGCCCTGGGCGAGGCCGCCTTCATCGGCCGGGCGCGCACCGTCCCGTTACGCAACATGGGGGCGGCGATTTCCCCGTTCAATGTCTTCCTGATCCTGCAAGGACTGGAAACCCTGCCGCTGCGCATGGACCGCATTTGCGAGAACTCGGTCAAGATTGCGCAGTTCCTCAAGACGCATGCCAAGGTCTCGTGGGTCAATTACGCCGGCCTGCCGGATCATCCGGACTATCCGCTGGTCGAAAAATACATGGGCGGCAAGGCGTCGGGCGTGCTTACCTTTGGCGTCAAGGGAGGACTAGCTGCCGGCGGACGTTTCCAGGATGCGCTGCAACTCTTTACCCGCCTGGTCAATATCGGAGATGCCAAGTCGCTGGCCTGCCATCCAGCTTCGACCACGCACCGCCAACTCTCTCCCGAAGAACTGGCCAAGGCCGGAGTCTCGGAAGACATGATCCGCCTGTCGGTCGGCATCGAGCATATCGATGATCTGATTGCAGACCTGGACCAGGCGCTTGCCGCGGCATAAAACCATCCGGGAAATGCGGAATGTGGTTTTCGGAACACATTCCGCAAATCAGACGCTTTTATGCGGCCCTGCTTTATTACATCCATCGATAAATACTTGGTAGGCTTGTATTACTTTGGTTATATATCGATGCCATGAACGCACTACATTCCGCCCTTCCCCATTTTCTGGCCGACGAGGAAGAGATTTTCCGCTACGCGGGTTTGCTCGATCGCCTGGGGATCGGCCTGCTGGTATTCGCGCAGGACGGTAGCCTGTGCCAGAAGAATGCCATTGCGGGAAAACTTCTGGGCGATGCGACGATTCTCTGGATGGATGAGACAGGTCGCCCCCTGCCTCGCGACGAGCATCCCGTTGCCGAAGTCATCCGGTCAGACATCCCGGTTTTTGACAGGATGCTGGTTCTCGGGCGCGAGGGGATGCCGGGCATCCGGGTCAGGGTCAATGCTTTCCCGGCCTTTTCCGAAAACGGGAAACTGCATCGCATCCTGGTGACACTGGCGCAGCGATCGGGACATGAAGGTCCGGAGTATTTTTCGATCCACGATCACCTCACCGGAGTCTTCAGCCAGAGTCACACCTTGTTCTTGCTGGATAACGAGATTCATCGTGCGCGCCGATACGGTACGCCATTTACCATGGCTCTCGTAAGCATCGACTCCCGAAATACGCTTTCCGACTACGCAGCACTTGCCGCAGTGGGAAAGGTGCTTGCCGAAAGCTTGCGGGAAATCGATGTTGCCGGGCGAATCGGCGATAACGAATTCCTCCTGATTCTTCCCAACGTGGCGCTCCATGAGGCAATGATCGGACTCGAACGGTTGCGCCTGGGAATCGAGGCGCGTGCACTGGCCGATAGTGCTGGAAACAGGATCACCATCTGCGGAGGCGTTTCCGAATACACCGGGGAAAACTCGGCTCCAATGATCGAGCATTGTCGTTCACTGCTTGAGCACGCGAAAGAGAAAGGGGGCAACCGTTTCTGCCTTGATCTGGAGATGATTTGAAGGCTGACCGACAGCTGGAATTCATTTTCTCCTGTCGCTTCGATGTAAATTTTGAAAAAACAACTTGTCAAAACGATCAAATCGTACTAGCTATCGTCTTTCCATTTTTGTATTATCTTCGTCATATTGATTTTGTAATAGGTAGATGCGGCAATACTGATGATTACTTGAATAACGATCAGGGGGGTTTCCTGCTGTTGATAGCACCCTAACAAAGCAATCGTTTAATTCATGATTGCCCCTCGCGAAGGGTGTTTGGCTGCAGTACCGGATAAATGCACCAAGAAGAATCTGATATTCGCCATCGGTTGCTGGTTGCACGCCTGCCAGCAATGCCCCAGATACTGCTCAAATTGATTGAGCAATGTCAGACCGAGACAATCGGGATGACCGCTTTGGCCGAACTGGTGTCAAAAGATCCGGGAATGACAGGGAAAATCCTTGCCGTGGCCAACAGTTCGGCCTACCACCGGAACAGCCGGAAATTCGGTCTCGAACACGCCTTGATGACGCTGGGTGTCGAGATGATCAAAACCCTGGTCATCAGCGAATCCGTTTTCCAGGTTTTCAACAATTTCTCGCATTCGAACTGCACCGATCTGCGTGCATTCTGGAAACATTCCCTCTCCTCAGCGGTTCTGGCACGCGAAATTGCCGGATTGATGGACTACCCCCATGCGGAGGAGGCCTATCTGGCAGGCTTGTTGCACGATGTCGGACGGCTTGCCTTGCTGGCAACGGCCCCCAGGGAGTATGCGACCAATTTTCTCGCACGGGATGACGAAATTCTTTGCGAGGTCGAGGAACGGACGCTCAATATCACTCACCAGGAAGCAGGCGCCTGGCTTGTCGAACGATGGAATCTCGATTCATTCCTTTCCGACAGCGTGCTCTATCACCATGAGCCCGCCGCCCGCCTGGGGTCAACCCACCCCTTGATTCGCATCGTCCTCCTGGCACATCTGCTCAGCGACAACGATGCCGAGGAGCCCGTCGTCCAGGCCGCTGCATCGCTTTGTGGAATCGGAACGGATGTTCTCGCCCAGATGGTCACGCAAACCTCGGATCAGGTCAATAAATCGGCAGAATATCTGGGCATTGACCTGAGCGGCGTAGATGAACTGGACATCCCTACAGCAAACGATGGATCTTCTCCTCCGGCCTCCGGTACACACAAGCAATTGTCCGAAGAAGTGCTCAATCTGGTGCTGACTTCCGAAGCCGGCCGTTCCCTGGCTCCGCAACAGGGAGAGATCACGCTGCTCGAAACCATGACCCGGTCGGCCCGGATCCTTTTCGATTTCGAGGAAACGACGGTTCTCCTGATGGATGGATCCGGAAGATCGCTCGTGGGCGTTCCCTTCGGAGAGAACAAGTCGCGCCTGAAGGAGTTTTGCATTTCCCTGGCCGGTGGTGGAGTGGTTGCGGAAGCGGCATTGCAGCGCCGGCTGGCCTTTATCGCAGGAAATGGCAACCCACTGGGAATTGCCGAGGAGCAGTTGTTGCGGATCGTGGGGTGCGACGCCCTGGTCTGTGTTCCCATGGCATCAGGGAGCCGCTGCCTGGGCATGCTGATTGGCGGAGTGGCCACCTGGCGGATTGCGGAGCTGCGCAAACGAGAGCGGTTTCTCAAATCGTTTGGCGAACAGGCCGGCATGGCCCTTGAAACCGCTCTGGGAGAACGCGGAGAAGCTTCACGCCGGGTCGCGACGGTCATCGATGAATATCGTGAAGCCTCACGGAAGATTGCTCATGAAGTAAACAATCCGCTCTCGATCATCAAGAATTACCTGAGCGTTCTGGATAGCAAGCTGGAGCGGAAGGAATCCGTATCCGGTGAAATCTCCATACTCAATGAGGAGATTGACCGGGTCGGATTGATCATCCAAAGTCTTTCCGACCTCAAACCGGCTCTCCGCGAAAACGGCGCAGAGGTCAATCGCTTGATCCGCGACGTGGCACGACTGTTCAAGGATACGGAATATATTCCGGAATCGGTGAAAATCCAGGTCCACCCGCAGGATTTTCCGTCGGAGATCGAAATCAATCCCGCCACGTTCAAACAGATTCTGGTCAATCTCGTCAAGAACGCCATCGAAGCAATACGCCCGCCAGGAGAAATCCAGATCGTCAATAACGGCCATGTCAACAAGGACGGAGCCTTGTATGTCGAGTTGTGCGTCATCGACGACGGTCCGGGAATCCCGCCAGAAATCCTGAGCCAGTTGTTCCAGCCTGTCCCGAGCACAAAGGGGAACGGGCATCAGGGGCTGGGACTCAGCATCGTGCATGGCCTGGTCAAGAAGCATCAGGGCCTGATTACTTGTCGCAGCAGCAACAAGGGAACGCAGTTTGAAATATTGCTGCCTGTTAGAAAACGTCCCGGACAGACGGTCCGGGATGGTGATTCAACCTGAGGAAACAATGAGCGTGATTCCTGCCAACGATACAGCCGCTCTGACCTATGCTCTGGACAGCAACGTGTCGTCCAGAAATTTCCTCGAAATTGAAAGCATTCCCAGACTCCTCCTTGTTGATGACGAGCCGATGCTGTTGAGGAGCCTTTGCGAACTGCTCAAGGATCGGGGCTATCACCTGATAACTGCGTCCACCGGTACCGAGGCCATCACCCATCTTGGCCGGATGAAATTTGACCTGGCCCTGCTCGATTTGCGTTTGCCGGACTACAGCGGTCACGAAATAATGGATTTCATCAATGCAAAGTGCATTGACACGAAGGTGATCGTGCTCAGCGGAGACACCGGCATCGAGGCGGCGATCGGCGCTCTGAAGCGTGGCGCCTATGACTACCTGCGCAAACCCCATACCCGCGAGGAATTGCTGACGACCATCGACAATGCCTTGCAGCAGAAACGTCTGGAAACCGAGAATCACAATATCGCCTGGCAGCTCGAATGTTCCGAAAAGCTGTATCGCTACCTGGTCGACAGTTCACCGGACATCATTTACACCCTGAATCAGGAAGGAAATTTCACTTTCGTCAATGATCGGGCGCAACAACTGCTTGGCATCACACCGGAAGAACTGATCGGAAAACACTATTCGGAACTGGTGCACGAGGAAGACCTTGAGCGCGCCCGGTATGTATTCAATGAGAGACGTGTCGGCGGGAGAGCCTCCAGGAATGTCGAGCTGCGCCTGAAAAGCCAGCAAGGCAGCGATCAGGAGCTGACCTTTGAAAACACGCTGATGACCATCTCTTTCAATTCGATGGGCATGTATGCGGTCGGAAGCGAGCCGACCAAACGAGAATTCTTTGGCACCTACGGCGTTGCCCGCGATATTACGGATCGCAAGCGGGCGGAAGCGCTGATTTCCTACCAAGCCTATCACGATATCCTGACCGATCTGCCGAACCGGATTCTTTTCAAGGACCGGCTTGGGCTGGCCATCATTCAGGCCAAGCGCAATAACAGCGCATTGGCGGTCATGTTCATCGACCTCGACCGATTCAAGCTGGTCAACGACACCCTGGGCCACGTCAAGGGCGATGAAATGCTGCAGCAGGTCGCCAGCCGCCTGAAGAACTGCCTGCGCCGCGGTGACACCCTGGCCCGGCTGGGTGGAGATGAATTCACCGTCGTTCTGCCGGAACTGCGCGACAGGAAAGACGCAGAAATAATTGCCGACAAGTTTCTTGAAACTTTCCGTCAGCCTTTCAATCTCGAGGGGAACGAACTCTACGCATCAGCCAGCATCGGCATCGCTGTCTACCCGGAGGACGGAGAATCGATCGATGAATTGTTGATGCATGCCGATATCGCCATGTACCACGTCAAATCTCAGGGAAAGGATGGACATTCCTTCTTTGAGGGAACGATGCTTGATGCTTCGTATCGTGAAATGACGCTGGAAAACAGTCTGCGCAGAGCGCTGGAGCGCAATGAACTGGAAATGTATTACCAGCCGCAGGTGGACGTGCAAAGCGGCAGGATAATCGGCGCTGAAGGGCTGATGCGCTGGAATCATCCCGAACGCGGGGTTCTTTCCCCTGTCGAGTTTCTGCCATTCGCGGAAGAAAATGGTCTGATGATTCCTGTCACTGACTGGATGCTGGACGCAGTATGCCGCGACATGAAGCAGAGAAACGAGGCAGGAATGGAACCTGTGCGCGTATCGATAAACATTTCTCCCCATTATCTGGATCGCGGAGATTTGTTCGAGAAAATGCGTCAGGCACTGACCTTCTACAATATTCCGGCGTCGCAACTCGAAATCGAAATCACTGAAAACATTTGCATCCGCAACCCACAGCACGTCAACGACCAGCTCTCCGGATTGTGCCAGCTCGGAATCAGCATCGCCATCGATGACTTTGGCACGGGATACTCATCGCTCTCCTACCTGCATCGCTTCCCGATCCATACGATCAAGATCGATCAAACCTTCGTCAAGGAAATACAGCATGAAGATGGCCACTTTCCGGTCATCCTTGCCATCATTTCAATTGCGCGGGGTCTCGGGCTCAATCTTGTCGCCGAAGGGGTCGAAACGCAAAGCCAGGCGCATTATCTTGAACAGTCAGGCTGTACGACGATGCAGGGGTACTACTATTTCCGTCCGCTTGACCATGCCGGCTTTACCGAACTGCTGCGCCAGAACGTGAAAAAACAAGCCGCCCTGGTGTAGGCAAGGCGGCTATGGACAGCGGTAGCGGGGATCATTCCCACTCGATCGTGGCGGGCGGCTTCCCTGAAATGTCGTAAACCACCCGGTTGATTCCGCGGACTTCGTTGATGATGCGGTTGGAAACCTTGCCCAGCAGGCTGTGGGGCAATTCGGCCCAATGCGCGGTCATGAAATCCTGGGTCTGGACGGCACGCAAGGCCACCACATACTCGTACGTGCGGCCGTCTCCCATGACGCCGACGGACTTGACCGGAAGGAAAACGGCAAAAGCCTGACTGGTCTTGTCGTACCAGTCGGCCGCCCGCAATTCGTCGATGAAAATGGCGTCAGCGCGGCGCAGCAGATCGGCAAATTCCTTTTTGACTTCACCGAGAATGCGCACGCCGAGACCCGGGCCGGGGAACGGGTGGCGATACACCATTTCGTGCGGCAATCCGAGCGCGATGCCCAGTTCCCGGACCTCATCCTTGAACAGTTCACGCAGGGGTTCGAGCAGCTTCAGGTTGAGCGTTTCGGGCAGGCCACCGACGTTGTGATGGCTCTTGATGGTATGCGCCTTCTTGGTCTTCGAACCGGCGGACTCGATCACATCCGGGTAAATGGTTCCTTGCGCCAGCCATCTGGCGTTCGGCAGTTTTTTTGCCTCAGCCTGGAAAACCTCGACGAACTCGCGGCCGATGATCTTGCGCTTGGCCTCGGGATCGCTCACTCCCTGCAGGTGGCCCATGAACTGCTCGGTGGCATCGACATGAATGACCTTGACGCCCAGATTGCGGGCAAAGGTGCTCATCACCTGCTCCGCCTCGTTCAAACGCAACAGGCCGTTATCGACGAATACGCAGGTCAGCTGGGTCCCGATGGCGCGGTGCAGGAGCGCCGCCACGACCGAGGAATCGACTCCGCCCGAAAGACCGAGAATGACCTCTTCGTTGCCTACCTGTTCCCTGACTTTCTGGATGGCTTCATTGACATAGTCGGGCATGTTCCAGTCGCGCCCGCAACCGCAGATATCATGAACGAAACACGCGATGATTTCCTTGCCCTTGAGGGTATGCGTCACTTCCGGATGGAACTGCACGCCGTAGAACTTGCGCGTCTCGTCAGCTATCGCGGCAATCGGACAGGAATCGTTGCTGGCGATGACCTTGAATCCAGCCGGCATTTCAGTCACCTTGTCGCCATGGCTCATCCAGACGTCGAGGTAATTGCGGCCATCGGCATCGATACGATCCTGGATTTCTTTGAACAGCGCGGAATGGCCTTGCGCCCTGACCTCGGCATAACCGAATTCACGCTTTCCGGAACTCTCGACCTTGCCGCCCAGCTGCTGAGCCATGGTCTGCATGCCATAGCAGATGCCAAGCACCGGCACGCCCAGTTCGAACACAACCTGCGGCGCGCGCCATTCCTCGGCTTCATAGACCGAATTCGGGCCGCCCGAGAGAATGATGCCTTGCGGCTTGTAGGCACGAATGAAATCTGCGCTCACATCGTAGGGATGCAGTTCGCAATACACCTGCTGTTCGCGCACTCTTCTGGCGATAAGCTGGGTGACCTGGGAACCAAAATCGAGGATGAGAATTTTCTGGTGTGCCATTTTCAAGCCTTGAATGAACAAGGGCGGCTACCCGAGCCGCCCTCCTGAGAAGGGAAAAAAATCAGTCAACGTGATAGTTGGGTGCTTCCTTGGTGATCTGCACATCATGCACATGGGACTCTCGCACCCCGGCCGAGGTGATTTCGACAAAGGCCGCGCGCTGATGCATGTCGTCCAGCGTGGCGCATCCCAGATAACCCATTGAGGAACGCAAGCCGCCGATCAACTGATGGATGACCGCCAGTACCGACCCTTTGTAGGGAACCCGGCCTTCGATTCCTTCCGGAACCAGTTTGTCGACATTGCCGCTGTTGTTATCCTGGAAATAGCGATCCGCCGCACCGTCCGCCATGGCGCCGATCGACCCCATGCCGCGATAGGACTTGTAGGAACGTCCCTGGAACAGTTCGACTTCACCCGGCGCTTCCTCGGTGCCCGCCAGCAATCCTCCGAGCATGACGGAATGTCCGCCAGCGGCGATGGCCTTGCAAATATCGCCCGAATAACGGATACCACCGTCTGCGATCAGAGGAACACCTGTTCCTTTCAGCGCATCCGAGACCATCTGGATAGCCGTGATCTGGGGAACCCCAACGCCGGCGACGATGCGTGTCGTGCAGATCGACCCGGGGCCGATACCCACCTTGACACCATCCGCGCCTTGATCGATCAAGGCCCTGGCTGCATCGCCCGTGGCAATGTTTCCGCCGATCACTTCTATACCCGGAAAGTTCTTTTTTACCCAGCGAACCCGATCCAGTACGCCTTGGGAATGACCGTGAGCCGTATCG
This sequence comes from uncultured Propionivibrio sp., assembly GCA_964563685.1. Taxonomy (GTDB): domain Bacteria; phylum Pseudomonadota; class Gammaproteobacteria; order Burkholderiales; family Rhodocyclaceae; genus Propionivibrio. The sequence continues at coordinate 292,138 of CAZLXL010000002.1, read as the reverse complement.
ACCACAATCACATCGACACCTGCTTCCGCCAGCAAAGCCGCACGCTCTTCCGTGCCCGCGCCCACGCCGATGGCAGCACCGACGCGCAGACGTCCCATTGGGTCTTTGCACGCATCCGGATGTTCCGTCGTTTTGATGATGTCCTTGACGGTGATCAATCCGCGCAATTCAAAGGCATCATTGATGACCAGAACGCGTTCAAGCCGGTGCTTGTGAATCAGCGCCTTGCCCTCTTCCACGGTGGCGCCTTCCCTGACCGTGACCAGACGTTCGCGAGGGGTCATGATGCTGGATACAGGCTGGTCGAGATTGGTCTCAAAGCGCAAATCCCGGTTCGTCACGATACCGACGACCACACGGTCTTCTACGACCGGAAACCCGGAAATCTTGTGCAGACGGGCCAGTTCCAGCACCTCGCGCACCGGCATGGTCGGAGGAACGGTAATCGGATCCTTGAGAATGCCCGATTCGAAACGTTTCACCTTGGCCACTTCGGCTGCCTGGGCCTTGGGAGTGAGATTCTTGTGCACAATCCCGATGCCGCCTTCCTGAGCCAGGGCAATGGCCAGACGACTTTCGGTCACGGTATCCATGGCCGCGGATACCAGGGGCATGTTGAGCGTAATATTCCGGGTCAGGCGGGTATGCAGCTTGACATCACGGGGTAAAACGGTGGAATGGGCGGGAACGAGAAGTACGTCATCAAAAGTAAGGGCTCTTTGAATTACGCGCATGGCCTATAATCCGGTGTCACAAAAACGTATTATACAGCACGACTTTATTCGTCAGGATGACCCATGAAAAGATTAGCCCTTGTTCTAGCCCTGTCCCTGGCGCTCCCGGCGGGCGCACAGATCTATCAGTGGAAGGATGCAAACGGGAAAACCGTCATTTCCGACAAGCCTCCCGTTGGACAGGTGCGCCAGCAAAAAACGCTTGAGTCCGGAACCCAGGCTCAGGTTCAGAACCAGAAGCAAAAATCACTGGCCGACCGCGAACTTGAATTCCGCAAACGCCAGAAGGAATCACAGGAAAACAGCGAAAAGGCACAAAAGGAAGAAGCCAGCGCCACGGAGAAGCGGGAGAATTGCGCCAATGCCCGCCGGCAACTGCAAGTGCTTGAGTCGGGCGAGCGTATCGCCTTGCGCGACGAGAAGGGCGAACGGTATTTCATGGAAGATGCGCAACGCGAACAGGAAATTGCAAAAGCCCGACGATTCGTAGATTCCAGCTGTAATTAGAAAGTCCCCACAAAAGACTCGGCGGGTCGGTTTGACACCCGCCTGCCCTGGATGATCAGGATCGATATCGGGAGCTTGTTTCCGATATCGTGTTCAACCTGAAAATTGCCTAAGCCAGGCCCATCCTTTATTCTTCCAAGCTTCCTACGCCTGAAGCTGTACCCGAGACCATGAGCATCATTCTGAAAACCCCCGATGAAATAGAAAAAATGCGCGTTGCCTGTCGTCTGGCGGCCGACGTGCTTGATTACATCACCCCTTTCGTCAAGCCGGGAGTCACCACAGGCGAACTGGATACGCTGTGCCACGATTTCATGATCGACAAGGGGTGTATACCAGCCCCCTTGAACTATGCCCCGCCGGGCTACACACCTTATCCGAAATCGATCTGCACCTCGGTCAATCATCAGATCTGCCACGGCATTCCCGGCGAACGGCAACTCAAGAATGGCGATATCGTCAATCTGGACATCACAGTCATCAAGGACGGATATCACGGCGATACCAGCCGGATGTTCCTGGTGGGAGATGTTTCCATCCAGGCCAGGCGACTATGCGACATTACCTTTGAATGTCTGTGGAAAGGCATTGCCCAGGTCAAACCGGGAGCCCGTCTGGGCGATATTGGACACGCCATCCAGCAGTATGCGGAAAAAGCCGGATTCTCGGTCGTGCGCGAGTTCTGCGGTCATGGCATCGGCGCCAGCTTCCACGAAGACCCGCAAGTGGTGCATTACGGACAGCCGGGAACAGGGGTCGCCCTGCGTCCCAACATGATCTTCACCATTGAGCCGATGATCAACGCCGGAAAAGCGGCGATCCGTACGCTGGCCGATGGCTGGACTGTTGTTACCAAGGATCATAGTCTCTCGGCCCAGTGGGAACACACGGTGCTGGTGACCGAGACAGGCTATGAAATACTCACCTTCTCCGATGGCATGTCTCCGCCTCCCGCGTGGATCGGGCACGGACAATGAAACTTGATGCGGCTGCCCGTTCCGAACTTGTTTCGCGGTACAAGCAGAGGACACAGAAAGGCCAGCTTGTACTGCGCGAGCAATTTGCAAAGGACGCAGACCCTGCAATATTTCTTTACGAACGCAGCCATCTGGTCGATGAAATCCTGCGCGACCTATGGAATGAGCTGCGCTTCCCGGACTCCCTCGCTCTTTCGGCCGTAGGCGGCTATGGCCGCGGTGAATTATGGCCTGCTTCCGACATTGACCTTCTGATACTGCTTCCGGAACCCCTGGATCCGGAAATGTCCGGGCAACTCGAGCAACTGGTCGGCCTGTTCTGGGATATCGGTCTGGAAATAGGACACAGCGTCCGTACGGTCGAAGACTGTGTGAGCGAAGCTGCGGCCGATCTGACCGTGCAGACGGCGCTGGTCGAGGCCCGGCTGGTTGTCGGCAACTATGCCTTGTTCGCCCGAATGGTTTCCGAATTCAGGAATCACCTTGATCCGCAGGCCTTTTATCATACGAAACGCGTCGAACAGGAAGAACGTTACCGGAAATATCACGAAACTCCTTACAGCCTGGAGCCGCATTGCAAGGACAGCCCGGGAGGCTTGCGCGATCTGCAGACGATTCTCTGGATCGCCCAGGGCGCGGGCTATGGCAACAGCTGGAAAGACCTGAAACGCCATGGCTTCATCACCTATCAGGAAGAACAGGGGCTGGAACGTCGGGAACGCTTTCTGCAGCGCCTGCGCATCGAGCTGCATTTCCTCGCCGGGCGGCGCGAAGACCGGTTGCTTTTCGACTTCCAGACGGCGCTGGCCGAACGGCTTGGTTTTGCTGCAATTCCGACGCGACGCGCCAGCGAGCAGCTGATGCAGGAGTATTACCGCACAGCCAAGACGATCATGCAGCTGAACACGATCCTGCTGCAAAACATGGGTGCCGCGATTTTCCCGGCATCCGAATGCGCGCCGCAACCGATCAACGAGCGATTCCAGAATGTGCACCAGCTGCTGGATGTGACGCATGAGAAGGTATTCAGCGAAACTCCTGAAGCCATGCTGGAAGCCTTCCTGATCATGCAGCAGCATTCCGAATTGAAAGGCATGACGGCCCGCACCATCCGTTCACTCTGGCGGGCACGCAAGCTGATTGACGACGATTACCGCAGCAACCCGGTCAACAAGGCCCGCTTCATCGAACTTTTCAAGCAGCCGCGCGGCGTCCTGCATGAACTGCGGCGCATGAACCAGTTCGACATCCTCGGCCGCTACCTGCCCAAATTCGGTGCCATTGTCGGACAGATGCAGCACGACCTGTTCCATGTCTACACGGTTGACCAGCACATCATGCAGGTCCTGCGCAACCTGCGCCGCTTCTCGGAAAGCGAATTCACGCACGAATACCCGTTCTGCAGCCAGCTGATCAGCGAATTCGACAAACCCTGGCTGTTGTACATCGCCGCCCTCTTCCATGACATTGCCAAAGGTCGGGGCGGCGGCCACTCGGAACTGGGAGCCATCGATGCGCAGGAATTCTGCGAGGAGCATGGCCTCGCCGAAGAAGATGCGGAACTGATTTCCTGGCTCGTTCGCCATCATCTGGTCATGTCGAATGTGGCCCAGAAACAGGACATCTCCGATCCGGATGTCGTCGCGGCCTTTGCCAGGATCGCCAGGGACGAGCGTCACCTGACCGCCCTCTATCTGCTCACCGTGGCCGATATCCGCGGCACCAGTCCGAAAGTGTGGAATTCCTGGAAAGGCCAATTGCTGGAAGGGCTGTATAACCAGACACGCCGTCTGCTGCTTTCGGGCACCCAGGTGCCGGCGCAAGGCATCATCAATGAACGCAAGGATGAGGCGCTGCACCTGATGCTTTACCATGGCATTCACGAATCGGCACACGAAAAGCTCTGGGATCAGCTGGATACCGCGTATTTCCTGCGTCATTCAGCCGAAGAAATTGCCTGGCACACCCGCGCCCTGCACTATCGCATGGACAGCGAGGATCCCGTCGTCAAGGCCCGGCTCAACCCGCATGGAGACGGCATCGAAGTCATGGCCTACACCAGAGACCAACGCGATCTCTTTGCCCGCATGGTCGGTTTCTTCGGCCGTGCCGGTTTCAACATCCTCGATGCGCGCATCCATACCACGAAGCACGGATATGCCCTGGACAGCTTCATCATGCAGGACGTGACGGGGCGCGACAGCGACCGCAGCATGATCAATTACATTGAACATGAATTGAAAGACAAGCTGATCCGTCAGGATCCACCTGAAGGGCCATCGGCGGGAAGGATTTCACGTCAGGTCAGGCATTTTCCGATTCAACCGCAAGTAAAAATCGAGGACGACGAACGAGGCGCCTTGTTCGTTCTCTCGGTCAGTGCCGCCGACCGCCCGGGTCTCCTGTACACGGTCGCCAGGGTACTCGCTGCGCACGGTGCCAACCTGCACACCGCCAAGATCGCAACGCTGGGCGAACGGGTTGAAGATACCTTCCTGCTTACCGGCGGTGATCTGGGCGAGAGCTCAAGCCGCATCAAGCTGGAAACGGAACTATTGGAGCAGCTGAAGTCCTAAGAAAAATATTCTCCCATGCAGAGTTCGCTGTTTCTCGGGGAATATGGATATGGGATAATAAGCGGGTTTATCGGTGCATCAATAACCAAAGGAGTGTTTATGAAAAGAAAAATGTTGCTGGGTATTCCTGTTCTTGGGATGGCGTTGGGCATTGCTGGCTGTGCGAACATGCAGATGGGGTCTGCCGAGGCCAAGACCGAAGCAACCGGGTCCGCAGGAGGGTCACAAAGCCAGAACGCAAGCAGCAAGCTTGAGCGCTGCGACGCCAGCCTGGGCACCATCGCCGTTGTGGAAGACACGTCGGCCCCGTGGTACGGCATCCTTACCGGCCAATACAGGCTCGGTTCGACATCTCCGGTTCTCAAGCTGATGATCCAGCAATCGAATTGTTTCGTCGTCGTCGAACGCGGACGCGCGATGAACAACATGATGCAGGAACGCGCCTTGTCGCAATCGGGCGAACTGCGTTCCAACTCGAATTTCGGCAAGGGTCAGATGGTTTCAGCGGATTATTCGCTATCACCTTCCATCACCTTCTCCAACAACAATGCAGGCGGTATGGGAGGCGCCATAGGCGGGCTCTTCGGATCGGTTGGTGCCGTCGTCGGGGGCAGCCTCAGTGCGAAGGAAGCCAGCACGCTTCTGACCGTTGTCGACAACCGTTCCGGAGTGCAGCTTGCCGCCGCCGAGGGAAGCGCCAAGAACTGGGATTTCGGCGCACTCGGCGGTCTGCTTGGTTCCGGTTTCGGTGCTGCCGGCGGGGGGTACTCCAACACGGCCGAAGGCAAGGTCATCGTCGCTGCCTTCATGGACTCCTACAATGGCATCGTCAGAGCCGTGCGGAATTACAAGGCACAGACCGTGAAAGGTGGACTTGGCACGGGTGGCCAGCTTGCCGTGCAGGGCAGCACATCCTCACAGTCGATGACGCTGAAGGACGCACAAGCGAAGCTGAATGAACTGGGCTTCAATGTTGGCAAGCCCGATGGCAGCATGGGACCGCGGACGAAATCCCAGTTAAGCAGGTTCCAGCAGTCGCGAAAGATTCCGGTAACCGGAACGCTGGATGAGGCCACCATCGCCGAACTGTCCAGGTAATCATCGTGGTGTTCATCCCGGCATGCGACACGGGATGAACACCCTGCCCGGCCCGGCACGTTCAATCGCTATCAGCCGTTCCCGGTGAAATAACCTCGGTAAAGCCGAAGCTTCTGAAATCCCTTATCCGCATCGGGTAAAGGATTCCGTCCAGATGATCGCATTCATGCTGGACGACGCGTGCATGGAAACCTTCGACAGTCCGCTCGATGCGGTTTCCGTATGGATCGAAGCCTGCATAACGCAGATGTTGCCAGCGCGGAACCATGCCGCGCAATCCGGGTACGGAGAGGCAGCCCTCCCAGTCCTCCTGCAAATCTTCCGACAAAGGGACAAGAACCGGATTGACCAGAACCGTGTAAGGGACGCTTCCGGCTTCTGGATAGCGCGGATTGACATCAAAGCCGAAAATCACCACGCGCAACCCGACTCCGATCTGAGGCGCGGCAAGACCGGCGCCATCCAGATGGCGCATGGTCTCCTCCATATCGGCAATCAAAGCGTGCAATTCCGGCGTATCGAATCGATCCACCTCCTGCGCGCGTTGCCACAGGCGGGGATCACCCATTCTAAGAACAGGACGTATCATCGCATCCGGCCAGATGTTCGATAAGCGTGCGTACCCGGCCCATTGTCTGTTCGAGCACGGCTTCAATCGTGTCGAAACTGATCCCCCGGATACTGTCCGCCCTGCCCGCCGCATAATTCGACACAACATTGATGGCGGCAAAAGGAAGGCCCATTTCACGGGCCAGTGCCGCTTCCGGCATTCCGGTCATGCCCACGACATCGGCACCATCGCGTTCAAGACGAACGATCTCGGCAGCCGTCTCAAGGCGCGGCCCCTGAGTCGCCGCATAAACCGCGGCATCACTGACGGCCACGCCGGCACTGTCAGCGGCTTTTAGCAGCAAGGCCCGCAGCGACCGGTCGTAAGGCTCGGTGAAATCGATATGCACCACGGCTTCCAGCCCTTCATGGAAGGTGTTTTTCCTTCCCCAGGTGTAATCGATGATCTGGTGGGGAATGACAATGTCGCCGGGTTTCAGGTCGGGCCGGATGCTTCCCACCGAAGCCACCGAGACGATGGAAGTTGCCCCGATCTTGTTCAGCGCCCAGATGTTCGCCCGGTAATTGATTTCGTGCGGAGCAATGGTATGGCCGTAGCCGTGCCGTGCGAGAAAAGCGACCGGCCGGCCGCAGATGTGCCCGAAGGTGACTGCACCCGAAGGCTCGCCGTAGGGTGTACGCACCACTTCGCGGTGAGACACGTCCAGATTTGCCAGTTGCGTCAGGCCGCTGCCACCGATCACTGCCAGCATGTCACTCTTCCTTCATGGCATAGATGGCCGGGAGGTTGCGCCATTTGCCGCGCACATCCATACCGTAACCAAAGACAAACCGGTCCGGGACCGTCAGCGCGACGAAATCCGCCTTGATCGGCTTCTGCTTGCCGTTCAGCTTGTCCGTTGCCACCGCCGTATAACAGGCCTTGGCGCCCAGTTCCTTCATGCGTTCGACAATGGCTGCCAGGGTCAGTCCTTCGTCAAGGATGTCGTCGAGAATCAGGACGGTTCTGCCCTTGACCGGAGTCCAGGGGGCCGCGCGCCAGGAGAGCGCTCCGCCCGAGGTTTCCTGCCCGTAGCGGGTCACGTGCATATAGTCGAAATCGAGCGGAAAATGCAATTGCGTCATCAACTGCCCGGCGAACGGTACGCCGCCGCTCATCACGCACAGCAGCAGGGGATTGCTCTCCCCGAGTTTTTCCGTGATTTCCGCGGCTACGCGGGAAACTGCGGCAGCAACGGTTTCCGCCGAGTAGATGAGTTCTGCGCCAGCGAGAATGTCCCGCGCTTCCTGTATGTCTGTCATGCCTGATCCAGATGAGTCAAATAATTGGTAAAAGCGGCACCCACTTCGGGATGTCGCCGGCCGAATTCCACGGTCGCCTGCAGGTAACCCAGCTTCGAACCGCAATCGTAACGTTTGCCCAGATAACGGTGTGCCAGAACCTGCTCCTCGCGCAGCAGCGAGGCAATGCCGTCGGTAAGCTGAATTTCACCTCCCGATCCAGGCGTTACCTGCTCCAGATGGTGAAAAATGCGCGGCGTCAGGATATAGCGTCCGACCACGCCCAGCGTTGACGGAGCAGCTTCGGGTTTCGGTTTCTCGACGATGGCTTCGATGCGTTCCAGCCGTTCGGCCACCGGGGTGGATTTGACGATGCCGTAGCTGCTGGTTTCGGCAAGGGGTACATCGAGTACACCGATGACCGAGCAGCAATAGTAGTTGAAAACGTCCGCCATCTGTTTCATTACCGGCGGTTCGCCGTCCAGCAGGTCGTCAGCCAGCAGCACGGCGAAGGGTTCGTCGCCGATGGCCGGCTTGGCACACAGTATGGCATGCCCCAGGCCAAGCGCTTCGGGCTGGCGGATGTAAATGCAGTTGATGTTCTTCGGTAGCAGGCTGCGGACGAATTCCAGCATTTCCGTCTTGTTGCGCAGCGCTAGTTCGCTCTCGAGTTCATAAGCCTTGTCGAAGTGATCCTCGATCGCGCGCTTCGTCCGTCCGGTGACGAAAATCATGTCGGTAATGCCAGCCGATACCGCTTCCTCAACCGCATACTGGATCAACGGTTTGTCCACAATCGGCATCATCTCCTTGGGACTGGCCTTGGTTGCCGGCAGGAAGCGGGTGCCGAGACCGGCCACCGGGAAGACAGCCTTTCTGACTTCTTTCATTTCGATCCTCCGAGAAGAAGGCGCAATTGTGCCTCATCAATGACGTTGACTTGCAATTCCCTGGCCTTGTCCAGCTTGGAGCCGGCTTCTTCACCCGCCACAACGAAATCCGTTTTTTTCGATACCGAACCGCTGACCTTGCCACCGGCCGCTTCGATCAGGGCCTTTGCTTCTTCGCGCGCCAGCGAAGGCAGCGTTCCGGTCAGGACGAAAACCTTTCCGGATAACGGAAGCGGGACGGCCTGCTGCATCGCCCCTTCCGCCCAGGTCACGCCAGCAGCGCGCAATTGTGCAATAACCGCGAGATTATGGGTTTCGCCAAAGAACTGGCGCAGGCATTGAGCCACCACCGGGCCGACATCAGCCACCTGCAGCAAGCTTTCTTCGTCAGCGTCGGCCAATTGATCCAGGCTGCCGAAATGACGTGCCAGATCCTTGGCTGTGCTTTCCCCCACATTGCGAATCCCCAGGGCAAAGATGAAGCGCGCCAGCGTCGTCCGTTTGCTTTTTTCAATGGCCGCCAGAAGATTGGCCGCCGATTTCTCGCCCATGCGTTCCAGGTTCGCCAGCACCGGCAACTCCAGGGAATAGAGATCGGCCGGGGTATGCACGATATTGTGGTCGACCAGCTGCTCGACCAGTTTGTCGCCCAGCCCTTCGATGTCCATGGCCCGGCGCGAGGCAAAATGGATCAGCGCCTGCTTGCGTTGCGCCGGGCAATAGAGTCCGCCGCTGCAGCGCGCCACGGCTTCGTCCGCGGCGCGAACTACGTGGGAGTCGCATACCGGGCAGGTCGCCGGCAGAATGAATTCCGGAGCCAGAATCGGGCGTTTTTCCGGCACGATACGCAGGACTTCCGGAATCACGTCGCCGGCCCGGCGCACGATAACGGTGTCGCCGATGCGCACATCCTTGCGCCGAACCTCGTCCTCGTTGTGCAGCGTGGCATTGGTTACCGTCACGCCTCCGACGAAGACCGGTGCAAGACGCGCCACAGGAGTCAGCGCACCCGTGCGGCCAACCTGTACGTCGATGCCCAGCACTTCGGTCATGGCCTCTTCCGCCGGATATTTGTGCGCCACGGCCCAGCGCGGCTCGCGCGAGACAAAACCGAGTTCCCGCTGCAAGGCCTGTGAGTTGACCTTGTATACCACGCCGTCAATGTCGAACGGCAGGCGATTTCTTTGCTCACCGATGCGCGCATGGAAGTCGGCCAGGGCCTGCGGCCCGTGCAGCACGGCGCGTTCTGCGCAAACCGGCAGGCCGAAGGCAGACAAGGCGTCAAGAATGGCACTGTGGGTGGCCGGAAGCTCCCAGCCGCGAACATCGCCCAATCCATAAGCGAAAAAGGACAGCGGACGGCTTGCAGCAATTTTCGGATCGAGCTGGCGGATACTGCCGGCAGCGCCGTTGCGCGGGTTGACCAGCGTCTTTTCGCCGGCGGCTTGTGCACGCTGGTTGAAGCGCTCGAAGTCTTCCCGCTTCATGTAAATCTCCCCGCGCACTTCAAGCACATCCGGCGGTTCCTGCAGATGCAGGCGCAGGGGAATCTGTCCGACGGTACGCACGTTGCCGGTGACATCCTCGCCGGTCTCGCCGTCTCCGCGCGTTGCCGCGCAGACCAGCAGGCCTCGCTCGTAGCGCAGGCTGATGGCCAGACCGTCGAATTTCAGCTCGGCCGCATATTCGACCGGTGGATCGTTTTCTCGCAGGCCGAGTTCGCGCCGCACCCGTGCGTCGAAAGCGAAAGCGCCCGAGGCTTCGGTATCGGTTTCGGTGCGGATCGACAGCATCGGAAGCACGTGGCGCACGGGCTGGAACATGTCCAGCGCCTTGCCGCCAACACGCTGCGTCGGAGAATCGGGCGTCGCCAGTTCCGGGTGTGCGGCTTCGATCGCCTGCAATTCACGGAACAGGCGGTCGTAATCGGCATCGGAAATCAGCGGATCGTCGAGAACATAATACTGGTGATCATGCCTGGCGATCTCCTTCCTCAACTCCTGCGCACGTTCATGGACGCTCATGCATTCCGCTTTCGGGAATCACGAAAACAGGCGTTGAGCCAGGGGACTTCCAGCCGGCAAATGCTGCGCCGCCATCAAGGCCTGGTATTGACCGATCTGCTTGCGGATGGGCTCCAGTGCGTTTTCCGAAAGCGGGCGGCGGTTGTCGTCAACCAGCGCACCATGCAGCACGTCGGCAAACCGCCGCGCCAGATCGACCATCTGGTTGAACACGCGCTCGCCGTGCGCGACGCATGGAACGTCAAGCAGGAAGGTCACGCCTTGCGTGCTCATGGTTTTCATCATTTCAGGTGAAAAGCCCGGCGCTTCCTGGTTCAACAACAGGTACAGCACGTTCCCATCCTCGTCGCGGCGGACAAAGCGCTGCCCGGAATCGAACGTCATGCCGGCCGCCTCAGCCAGCGCGCGCAGCTTGGTCCCCGGAAAGGATTGGCCCTGGCTGATCAGGTTGATTCCGATCTGGATATCGACGCCGGCGCAGAACGCGTCGAGCTTTGCTGCCGCTTCGAGAGCCGGCTGGCGATGCGGCAGATCGAGCAACCCCATGAGCTGATCGGCCAGATCCTGCATGGCGATGGCGAAAACGGCCAGATCGTTGTCACTGGCCGGGCTTTGCCGGTTAACCAGCTGCAGGCCGACGCGGAGATGTCGGTATCCGGCATTTCTCTTGCCTGAAATCGCCTCCCACTCGCCGGATTCCTCGTTGTAGCCTATCCAGCGCAAGGGTTTGCTTATGCGCGGCTGAATTTCGTGCTGCGCTTCCAGAATGCGCTCCGACGGTGCTGGCTCGACCGTGTCGATGGATGCGATGAAATCGATCATGGAAGAAAGCAGGACGGAATCTGCTGAAACTTCCGCGTCACGAACCGTATGCTCGCGCACGGCGGCGGAAGCAGCATCGCTGGAAGCGCGCGGAGGTTCGAGATTCACTGCTGGAGCGGTTTGTTCGACGGTTTCTTCTTGCGGAATGCCGGCCTCAACTGGCCCGGACTGCAATCCTGTCTCCAGGCCGGTCTGCATATCTTCCGGCTCGGGATCAAGGAAAAGGACAGGTTCGATTCTTTCCTCCGACGACGGAATTGCCGCACTCCGCGGCTCATCCATGGCATCCGGCATGACGGAGGATGAATCCACGGCTTCCCGATCCGTCTGTTCGTCCAGCAGCACATCGGGGTGTCTGCAGTCGAGGACCTGCTCGGCCAGCTTGCGCTGTCGCATTTCCTGCCATTTGTTGTAAGCCATCACGCTGATCACGCCCAAGGCTCCCAGGCCAATCAAACCTATCTGCAGTTCGGTCATCTTTTGTCCTAAACGATCTGTTCGCGCATGCGCAACGCTTCTTCCATATCCACTTCGACGATACGCGATACGCCCGATTCCTGCATGGTGACGCCCACCAGCTGCTGCGCCATTTCCATGGCGATCTTGTTGTGGCTGATGAACAGGAACTGGGTGTTTGCCGACATGCGCCGCACCATCGCGCAAAAACGCTCGGTATTGGTATCGTCCAGCGGAGCATCCACTTCGTCAAGCAGACAGAACGGCGCCGGATTGAGCTGGAACATCGAGAATACCAGGGCAATCGCCGTCAGAGCCTTCTCTCCACCGGAGAGTAGGTGGATCGTCGAATTCTTCTTGCCGGGCGGCTGGGCCATGACCTGCACGCCCGCATCGAGGATTTCTTCCCCGGTCATGATCAATTTTGCCTCGCCGCCGCCGAAGAGGATCGGGAACAACTCGCCGAAGCTCTTGTTGACCGCGTCGTAGGTCGATTGCAGCAGATCGCGGGTTTCCCGGTCGATACGCCGGATGGCGTTTTCCAGGGTTTCCATGGCCTGGGTCAGATCTTCCGACTGTGCGTCAAGGAAGCCCTTGCGTTCGCGTGCCGATTCGAGTTCTTCCAGAGCGGCGAGATTGACCGCGCCTAGGGATTCGATGGACCGCTGCAAGCCGCTGATCGCATTCTGCAGTGGGGCCGGGCGCGCTCCGGCCAGTTCGGGAGTCAGACTCTGCTCGTCGGCCTTCACCTCCAGCAATTGCGCCGCAAGTTGCTCGACGTTGAGGCTCGCGGCCTGTTCCTTGAGTTTGAGTTCGCCGATCCGTTCGCGCATCGGGTCAAGGCTTTGCTCGGACTTCATGCGCTGTTCTTCGAGGCCGCGCAGTGCCGAAGTAGCGGCTTCCAGAGCATCGCGCGCGGCCGACAGCGCCTGTTCGCGGGCCACGCGCTGATCCAGCGCTTCCTGCAGTTTTGGTTCGAGATCCTCGGCCTGCATGGCCACCGCATTTTCTTCGCAACGGGCCAGCTCTTCGACGATGCGATCGATCTGTTTCTTTGCCAGTGCACGGTTATTGGCAATTTCTTCAAGCTTGCCGCGGCATTCGCGCTGGGAGAATTGCGCTTCACGCAATTCGCGCTCCACGGAATTGACCTGTTCGCGCTCGTCGCGCAGGGCGCGGTCCGCCTGCTCCAGCCGCGCCATCGCCGAACCCATCACCTGCTGCAATTCGCGAATCTGTTCGCGCTGGGCCTCGATCGACTCGTCAGCCACGAACAGACGCTCGTTTTCAGCCTCTTCCTCGGCCGCCATTTCTTCGAGACTGGCATCGATCTGTGCCTGACGTTCGCGGAATCGCTCCAATGCCTGCGCCAGTTTCAACGTCTCGACCTGAATGGAATGCGCTTGTTCCTGCAACTCGTCGAGATGTTTGCGTGCGGCCTGCAGTGCATTCTGCGCATCGGCCATGCGCGATTCGATTTCACCAAGCCGCGCCTGCTCTTGTTCGACCTGCTCCTCCAGTCCGACAATGGTCGCGCCGAGATCTTCGATTTCACGCTGCCGTTCGAGCAAGCCGTGCTCGGCGGCATCGGGGGCAAACAGCGTTACGCTTTGGCGCGTGACCACATCCCCGCCGGGAGTCACGCAGCTGGCGGAGCCGCTCAGAGTTTCCCGGCGATCCAGTGCGCTGCGCAGATCCGGTGCGGTGAACACGTCACCCAGCCATTCGTCGAGAATGGCCGCGAACTGCGGGTTGTCGCAGCGTACCCGTTCCTTCAAACGCCCCGACCCGCTTCGCGGTGCAGCGTGTTCAATCGGCAACAGCAGGGTCAGCTTGCTGCCCGGACGATCCTTTCCCCAGACCGGATCAAAGTCATCGGCAGGCAGGGCGCTGAGGCGTTCGCGCAGGATGGCCTCGACGGCATCTTCCCATCCGGCTTCCACATGCAGCGACTTCCACAAGGGATGGCGGTTGTCGATATGGTGCCGGTGCAGCCAGTCGCCCAGCTTGCCATCTCCCTGCACGCGCTTCTGCAACTGCTCCAGCGCGGCCCGGCGGGCATGTGCCTCGGCGCGCTCCTTCTGAACGTGCTGCAGTTGCGTCAGCATTTCACGGCGCTGCTGATCGAACAGAGGCAGTTCCCTCTGCCGCCTGGCCACATCTTCCTGCGCCTCGACAATGCGCTCGCGCAATTCGGCTAACGCTTCCTGCTTGAGTTCATATTCTGCGGTATCGGGAACCGGTAGTGCTTCGCGCTCCTGTTGCAAGCGTTCCCGCCGTCCAGCGATGATCTGCAGCGAACGCTGGGCATGCCCGCGATTGGCGATTTCGACCTGGAGACGCTTGTCGGCCTGCGCCAGCTCGTTGCGTTGCCTGTTTACTTCTTCCTGCGCCTCGGCATATGTCTCTTCCGCCAGCGGCAGGCGCTCCTGCTGAGCTGCCAGCCGCATTTCTCCCTGCTCGACCCGTTCGTCGGCCAAAGCCGACAGCTCCTGCCAGCGCAGGTGGTCGGTTTCCAGCTTTTCGACCTGTCCCTGCCAGTGCACCTGGTCGTCGCCCAGTTGCGCCACGCGGGATTCATACTCGTGCTGCGATTCACGACGGTGCCGGATTTCCGCCTCCAGCCTGGCTACTTCGGCATTGGCCGCAAACAACTCGCTCTGCACGTTGTGTACGGCATCGCTGGCCGCGAAGTGACTTTCACGGGTTTCCTCAAGCCGGGCTTCGGTTTCATGCAGCGCCGCGTTCCGCCCTTCCAGTTCGTTGATCGCCTGTTCGATTTCGCGTGCCAGCCGTTCGCGTTCGGCTTGCGCCTCGTTGCGTCGCAGCAGCCACAGCAGTTGTTGCTTGCGCGTCAGTTCGTCGTGGTATTCGCGGTACTGCCGGGCAATGGCGGCCTGGCCTTCAAGGCGCTCCATCTGCGTGCCGAGTTCGGAACGGATGTCTTCGACGCGAGTCAGGTTTTCGCGCGTGTCGGCAATCCGGCCTTCGGTTTCCTTGCGCCGTTCCTTGTACTTGGTGACCCCGGCGGCTTCCTCGAGGAACACCCGAAGCTCGTCCGGACGTGCCTCGATGATGCGGGAGATCGTACCCTGCCCGATAATGGCGTAGGCGCGCGGTCCCAGGCCGGTTCCCAGGAACAGGTCGGTGATGTCCTTGCGCCGCACATGCAGGTTGTTGATGTAATACTCGGACTGGCCGTTGCGGGTCAGCACCCGCTTGACCGACAACTCGGAATATTGCGACCACTGCCCGGCGATGCGCCCGAGCGAATTGTCGAACACCAGCTCAACCGAGGCACGCGAGACGGCCTTGCGCGTCCCCGATCCGTTGAAAATGACGTCCTGCATCGACTCGCCGCGCAATTCCGAGGCTTTCGATTCGCCGAGTACCCAGCGCACGGCATCCATCACGTTGGACTTGCCGCAGCCGTTCGGCCCGACCACGCCGACCAGTTGTCCGGGCAGGGCTATAGCTGTCGGATCGACAAAGGACTTGAATCCGGCGAGTTTCAGTTTTGTCAGGCGCATGAAATAGAACGCAGCCTGGAGGCTGCGTAAATAAAGTACCTCATCACCAGCACATGACGACGCGCTGGCCTATCCGGACGCCTATAATAGCATTTTGTCAGCCTGAACCGTTTGAACAGACCCTCCATGAGCACACAACCGACCAAATCACTTGAAACGTTCCCCAATCCGGCATCACACCGGGATTTTCATATCCACATGGAAATTCCCGAGTTTACCTGCCTGTGCCCGAAAACCGGACAGCCGGATTTTGCCACGTTGATTCTCGATTACATTCCGGAAAAGACCTGCGTCGAGCTCAAAAGCCTCAAGCTTTACATCTGGTCGTTCCGTGACGAAGGCTGCTTTCACGAAGCCGTCACCAACCGCATTCTCGATGATCTGGTGAAGGCGACGAAACCCCGCTTCATGCGCGTGACTGCAAAGTTCTTCGTGCGTGGTGGCATTTTTACCAATGTGGTAGCCGAACATCGCAAGAAGGGTTGGAAACCTGAGCCCAAGGTCGATCTTTCCGGTTTTGAATCCCAATCCAACATACGAGGCTAAAACCATGACCGACCCCAACACTCTGCAGGCCCAGCTTGACGACGAACAATTCGACCGGCTGGAAGCCCTGCTCGACGACCCGGCACTGGAAGAGGCCATGCGCCTCGATGAAATCCAGGGCTATCTCTGTGCCGCTGTTTCAGGACCCCAACCCATTTCTGAAGAAGACCGGCTGATCGATATTCTGGGCAGCGACGAGGCGCTGGACAGCGCGGCCGGACGCGAAGCGGCTCTGCTTATCCGGCAGTTTGCCGAAGCCCTCGAAGCCGAACTTGCCGCCGGCAATCCGCCGGTTTTGCTGCTCTACCCGAAAGACGAGGACGAAGACAGTCCGAGCGATTACCTTCCCTGGTGCCAGGCCTATCTGGCCGGAGTCGATCAGGCGAGCGAAGACTGGTTCGAATATTTCGAGGAGGACCAGGGCGAAGACGTAGAAGATGAAGTCAATTATCTTGACGAACGCCTGTTTCCCCTGATGGTGCTGACCGGTGAAGCCGAAGCCGCCGCCAGGGAGCACGGCGAAGCATGGCCGGAAGGTGACGAGCGCGACGAAATAGAAGAAGAGTGCGAAGAAGATCTGCCGCAAGCGGTGGTCGACATTTATCGCTTCTGGCTTGCCAAGCGCGGTACGCCGACGTTGCGCCGCGAAGAAGCGAAAGTCGGGCGCAACGACCCTTGTCCGTGCGGCAGCGGGAAAAAGTTCAAACAGTGCTGCGGTAGCGAATAATAATGAATTAAAAAACCGGCCCCGGGAAACTCACCGAATGGTTTCCCGGCCCGGCCCGATCTGCGCTTTGGAACACCTTAGGGACCGCTAATTAATTGAAGACTCGTCACCCCGGCGAAGGCCGGGGTGACGGATATTTAAGTGTTTCCCTTAATCGCCGATTTTCCTGATGCGTGAAATTTCGTCCTGCGCGATGCTGTTGCGGGTGGCCTGCGCGACTTCCTTCTCCACAATGGTCTTGCCTATCGGCGCAAGCGCGATTCCGGCCAGCTTAAGATGCTGAATGCCGAAGGGAATCCCGATAATCGTCACGAAACAGGCAATCGACGAAACGACATGCCCGATAGCCAGCCACCAGCCGGCGAGGATGAACCACACGATATTGCCGATGATTCCCAGGCTGCCGGTTCCCATGTCGCTTTTCCCGGACAGGTCCCGGCGATCGATGGCCTCTTTCCCGAACGGGAAAAAGGCAAATCGGCCAATTACAAAACAGGCCCGCCCCCAGGGAATTCCAATAATCGAGACAAAGGCCAACAAACCGGCCAGCCACCAGCCCAGCCCCATGAAAATGCCGCCCAATACAAACCACAGAAAATTGCCGATTGCGCTCATGCGGACCCTCCAGATGCATGCATGGATTTGTTGTGGCCGGTTCAAATCCCGGACATCGAAAACCAGAACTAGGCTGCGCCGCAATATTTATAATTAATTTTAATATACAAATATAACTTATTGTTTATATTAATTTAATTTTTCTTTCTTGATCGTCGGAAGGCGCAACACCTCGATGCCCTCCTCGCGTAACGCCTCAAAATCCTCGGTACTGGCCTCCCCACGTATCGAGCGCTGCGGTACTTCCATGTAATGTATCCGGCGCGCTTCCTCGGCGAATTCCGTGCCCACGTCTTCGCAGTTGGAAACAATGGCGGCCAGAAGTTTCTGGTAGGTGGCAAGCAATTCGCCTTGCGGCGTCATGACCGGATGCGATTGCGCGGCTTGCCCGAGCGGAGCTGATTTCCCGAGGTGCACTGCCGACGGCACCCGGCGAATTTCCATCGACCCGCAAAAAGGACAGGAAACCAGCCCACCTTCCAGTTGGGCATCGAAGTTCTCCTGCGACTGGAACCAGCCTTCGAAGCGATGATCGTTGTTACAGGTCAGATCAAAAATAATCATGCGTCAGTACTACAAAAAAGGTAAAAACAATGGCCAGGAGGCCAATCAAGTGCTTGCCCGGCGGCGTCTTGCCTCATAAAGGCAGACGCCGGTAGCTACCGAGACATTCAGACTCTGCACGGAGCCGAGCATGGGGATGGTCACCAGTTGATCGCAGCTTTCGCGGGTCAGGCGGCGCATGCCGTCTCCTTCGGCGCCGAGAACCCAGGCTGTGGCCTGCGGCCACTGGGCGGTATATAGATCTTCGGTGGCTTCGGCATCCGTACCGACTATCCAGATCTCGCGTTCTTTCAATTCGCGAAGGGTGCGCGCCAGATTGGTGACTGTAATGTAAGGCACGGATTCGGCAGCGCCACTGGCCACCTTGATGGCCGTTTGCGTCAAGCCCACCGCCCGGTCCTTGGGAGCGATCACGGCGTGGGCGCCAACAGCGTCAGCAACGCGCAGACAGGCACCAAGGTTGTGCGGGTCCTGGATGCCATCGAGTATGAGCAGGAAGGCGGGTTCTTCGAGCGTGTCGAGCACATCGTCCAGCGAAACATGGCGAACCTCTCCGGAAACGCGGGCGACAACGCCCTGATGCCGGCGCCCTCCCCCGGCCATGCCTTCGAGGCGCCCCGGATCCACCGGCATGACCCTGACCGAGTGCAGCTCGGCATGTTTCAGCAGGTCCCGCGCACGCGCGTCATGGCGGTCAGCCGCGATGAAAATTTCCAGAACGGCTTCCGGCTGGTGGCGCAATTTGGCAATGATGGCATGAAAGCCGTGAATGAAGCTGGTCTGGGACATGGGTCATTTCGCTCTATCGATCAAACGGAGGTGTATTTTACCTTGGCATGCCTTACTCCATACACTGGATGAGGAGCATGATCTGTGTGGTCAATCGAGATTTCAGGTTCAATATTTTGTTTTTCTCTTTCCAGGCTTCTTGCCCACGGTGGGATTGTTCTTCACCGATACTTTTGGGGTCTTGTTTGTCCTTTTTGGTTTGCTTTCCGTAGAAGCAGCGCCAATTGCCGGCTTGGCAACTCTTTTCATCGACTTGCGGAACGGGATCGACGGCACGACTGGAACCGGACTGTCCGGCGATGCCAGAGGGGTTCCCAGCACAAAGTCGATACGCCCGGTTTCAAGATCGGATCTGACCAGCCGGACGCGCAAACGATCACCCAGACGGTAGCGCTGTCCGCTTCGTTCGCCCAGCATCTGGTGCCTGGTATTGTCGTACTGGAAATAGTCTTCGCCCAATTCCGACACATGCACCAGCCCTTCGACGTAGACCGAATCCAGGGCCACAAAGACACCAAAAGGTACGACTGCAGAAATGGTGCCTTCAAACTCTTCGCCGATGCGATCGCGCATGTAGTAACACTTGAGCCAGTTCGTCACATCACGCGTGGCCTCGTCGGCGCGGCGTTCGGTCATCGAGCAGTGCAGGCCGATCTGTTCCCAGTCGCCCGGTGAATACTGCCTGCCCTCCAGGACGGCCTTGATCGAACGATGGACCAGCAAGTCCGGGTAACGCCGGATCGGTGAAGTGAAGTGCGTGTAATGCTCATAGGACAAACCGAAATGTCCGACGTTTTCCGGACTATACATGGCCTGACGCAAGGAACGCAGCATCACGGTCTGGAGCAGTTGGGCATCGGGACGATTCTTGACCTTTTCAAGCAATGCGGCGTAATCCTTGGCCGTGGGGTTATCACCTCCAGGCAGACTGAGGCCGAATTCCTTGAGGAAGCTGTGCAGTCCTTCCAGTTTTTCCAGTGTGGGTCCTTCATGAACGCGATAAAGGCAGGTCTGCTTATGCTCCTGCAGGAAGTCTGACGCGCATACGTTGGCCGCCAGCATGCATTCCTCGATGATGCGATGCGCGTCGTTGCGCTCCGTGGGCACGATGTTCTCGATCTTGCCCTGCTCATTGAACAGCATCATCGTTTCGATCGTCTCAAAATCGATCGCACCGCGCTTGTGGCGCTCTTGCAGCAAAACCTTGAACAAGGCATACAGCGCCTGCAACTGGGGTTGCAGGGCTTTGTGCACATCACTCTCCGCTTGAGCTGTACCTGACAGCCAGCCCCACACCTGGGTATACGTCAATCTTGCCCGGGAACGGAAAATGGCGGGGTAAAAACGGTAATCCTTGATGCTGCCGCGGGCATTGATGTCCATGTCGCAGACCATGGACAGGCGTTCCACGTCGGGATTGAGCGAGCACAAACCGTTGGATAGTTTTTCCGGCAACATCGGGATCACTCGACGCGGGAAATAAACCG
Source organism: uncultured Propionivibrio sp. (assembly GCA_964563685.1). Classification (GTDB taxonomy): domain Bacteria; phylum Pseudomonadota; class Gammaproteobacteria; order Burkholderiales; family Rhodocyclaceae; genus Propionivibrio. The sequence continues at coordinate 271,945 of CAZLXL010000002.1, read as the reverse complement.
AATTCCCTCTTTCCATGGCTTCCCGATCAAGTGCCATCCCAGGCTGCACGTAATGGCTGACATCGGCGATGGCAACCACCAGACGCCACCCTTTTCCCTTTTTCTCGGCAAATACCGCGTCATCGAAGTCCCTGGCTGTTTCACCGTCGATCGTCACCAGCGGCAAGTCGCGCAAATCGACCCGTCCGGCCCACTCCGGCTTGCGGATCGTGTCCGGAAATTGTTGGGTTTCTTCCTGCACCTTCAAGGAAAATTCGAACGGCAGATCATGCTTGCGCAAGGCAATTTCGATTTCCATGCCTGGGTCGGCGTAATTGCCCAACACTTCAATGATTTTCCCGATGGGCTGGGAATGCCGGTCTGGCTGTTCGATGATTTCGACGATCACGACCTGCCCGGCCTTTACCTTGAATTTCTTGTCTGCCGCTTTACCGGGAACAACCAGAATGTCCTGACTGATACGCTTGTTTTCGGGAACCACCACCGTTATTCCATGTTCGATCAGGACGCGCCCGACAACCTGGCTATTGGCCCGTTCAAGCACCTCAACGATGGCCCCCTCACGACGACCCTTGCGGTCCAGCCCCACAACGCGTGCCAGGGCCCGGTCTCGATGCAGGACCTTGGTCATCTGCTTGGCGTCCAGATAAAGATCGTCACTCCCGTCATCTGGCACGAGGAAACCATAGCCATCCGCATGTCCTTCAATGCGCCCGGCGATCAGGCTGGCGCGTTCGGGAAGAATGTAGGAGCCTTTGCGATTGCGCATCAGCTGGCCCTCGCGCTCCATGGCACCGAGGCGACGCAGGAAAAATTCCTCCTCCCGCTTGTGAATATCCAGCAAGGCACAAAGGTATTCGTAGCTGACCGGCTTTCCCTGGCTTTCCAGCTGCATCAGGATGTATTCCCGCGACGGAAGCGGTTGCTCGTACTTGGCTGATTCGCGCTGGAAGTACGGATCACTTTTTCTGATTTTTGACATTTTCTTTATTGACATTTTTTGCTGTTCCTTTAGAATGCGCGCTTCTCTGGAATTGCCCAGGTGGCGAAATTGGTAGACGCGCCAGGTTCAGGTCCTGGTGGTGGCAACACTGTGGAGGTTCGAGTCCTCTCCTGGGCACCAAACATTTCCGGATGCATCAAGTTCAGAAAGCCGCAAAACCGAAGGGTTCTGCGGCTTTTTTGTTTCGCCCTGCGTGGCGAGGCATGACCGGGTTCCCTCAAGAATAATGCATTCCCGCATTAGAGGTATCGCTCGGCATTGGCAAGGTTCATGCGAATCTCGGGGACTTCCGAACGGGCAATCCGAGCCAGGACGAAGGCTCTTTCATTCGGACGGGTACCCGAAAGCTTCATTTTTGAGAACTCGATTTCTGAAACGGTATCCATACTGTCGTCATCAAGGATGACATTCATTGAACTCAGTTTAAGATGCTTGCGCTCGACCTGAATATATTTTTCCGGATGTTCAAGTACGCCGCGCAAGCTCTCCAGCTCATCATCCAGAGCCTCCTCCGGACTGCCAAGAGCTTCCAGCTGGCGTTCGTTTTCCAGAAGTCGCAGTTCCAGCCTGGCCGCCTCCTCAATCTTTTCGGGGGCGCTCCCAAATACTGATCCCAGGCCCGGCCCCTGTTGCTGGAGCAAACGCAAACGGGAACGAATCAACGTGCGCGTATCCTGCAATTCGCGACGTTCTGTACGTTCTTCGCCGATCTCGGCCAGCGCCTGTGCGACAAGAAATTCAAAACCTTGCGAGCCAAGCAGACGACGTATTTCCGTTTCGGAATTGCCGCAAATTCGCGCCTGATGGTCGGAGAAGCTGACAACCTTTTGCGTCACGTCACTGCGAATCACATCCCCGCGCATCGCTACGCCATTCACGTTCTGTTCGTTATATTTCATCCCGAGAATGAAATGAACTTCATCAAGATCGGGGAACTTGTCCAGAAGAATTCTCAGGTTGGCCGAACGGCCAAGTGTTTTTGGAATATCTTCTGCGGCGACAAAGAAGGCCCTCAGTTCCGGATTGAATGTCCAGTTCGCTACGGAGAGAGGAATGGAGGGAGGCAATGACTGAACAATATCCCTGAGATACTGAATGCTGCTTTGTACTGCAGGAGCAAGACGATCCTGATAGGAACGCAGGACTTTCAGTCGCGGATTGGTCAGCGTCACGGCCTTGTCGATGGCCTTCGAGAGCATCTCGCCAGACAAGCTATCCGGATCGAATTGCGCGGGCCGGTTCTTGAACCAATCGAGAATTCCCATTATTTGCAAACCCTGCCTTGTTTATGGAGTAAAAAAGCCGGCATCGCCGCCGGCTTCTCCGAACTCACGTCTATAGGCGTCAATGCGTTGTCAACTTACCCGAAAGGATGACGCCGCAAAATGGTCTCGTCTCGTTCGGGGCCGGTCGATACGATATCAATCGGAATCTCGCACAAAGCCTCGATACGCGCCAGATAAGCTCGCGCAGCGGCGGGTAGCGCTTCGAATGAAGTGAATCCTACGGTAGATTCCTGCCAGCCGGCCAAAGTCTCGAGCACGGGCTCGCAAGCTGCGACATCGTCGGCCCCCATGGGCAAGAGATCGATAATTTTTCCGTTCAATTTGTAGCCGGTGCAAATCTTCAGTTCCGGAAGCCCATCGAGCACATCAAGTTTGGTGATGCACAAGCCGGTTACGCCATTGATCTGCGAAGAGCGCTTGAGCGCAGGAATATCGAACCAGCCGCAACGGCGTTTGCGCCCTGTTACCGTGCCGAATTCCCGTCCTTTTTGCGACATCTGATAACCCGGCGTGCCTTCTGTCTCTATGTCCAGCTCACTGGGAAAGGGGCCGCCGCCTACCCGGGTGCAATATGCCTTGGTAATGCCCAGCACATAGTGCAGCATGCCTGCCCCGATTCCCGAACCGGCCGAAGCCTGTCCTGCAACGCAGTTCGAAGAGGTTACGAACGGATAGGTCCCGTGGTCGATATCCAGCAAAGTTCCTTGAGCCCCCTCAAAGAGCAGGTTTCCGCCCTCCTTGTTAACCGCATGGAGAGCCGCTGAAACATCGGACACCATCGGCTTGATCAGTTCGGCATCTGCCATGGCCTGATCCAGCACGCTCTGATAATCAACCGCTTCGGCGCCCAGATATTGGGTCAGGACGAAATTGTGATAATCCAGATTTTCCTTGAGCTTTTCTGCAAAGCGCTCCGGGTAGAACAGGTCGTAGACACGCAGGGCCCGGCGGGCCACCTTGTCTTCGTAAGCCGGGCCGATTCCCTTGCCGGTGGTTCCGATGCGCGTATCAGCGTTTTTCGCCGCTTCCCGGGCCCGATCAAGCGCGGAATGATACGCAAGGATGAGCGGGCATCCGGGGCTGATTTTCAGTCGCGAGCGCACCTCGATGCCCCCCGCCTCAAGATCCCTGATTTCGGAAAGCAGGTGATGGATGTCCAGTACGACGCCATTGCCGATATAGCAATCAACACCTTTGCGAACAATGCCCGAGGGTACCAGGTTCAGCTTGTAGACTCTTTCTCCGACGACAAGTGTATGGCCTGCGTTATGCCCACCCTGAAAGCGCACGACCCCCCTGGCGTGATCAGTCAACCAGTCGACGATCTTGCCCTTGCCTTCGTCGCCCCACTGGGTACCCACTACTACGACGTTCTTAGCCATTTTTTCAATCAATCCAAGTTAATTGCCCGAACAACCCATTGTCCTTTGTTTTCAACCAGAGTTCTATCGCACAATGGACCTTCTTTTCCGGTTTCTCCGGGCAACAATTCGACAACGATCTCTCCACCAGCCCTCAATTCGGCAATTCGTGCCGCCAGTTCAGGCCTGTTTGCTGCGAGCGGCGCAAGAATGCCTTTCTTCTGGCCTGCATCCTGCCCGGCCAATCTGGCAATTTCACGCAGATCCATCGAGAAGCCGGTTGCCGGACGCGCCCGGCCGAATGCCTTTCCAACGCCGTCGTAGCGGCCTCCTTGCGCAATCGCGCCGGGGAATCCCGGAAAATAGGCCGAAAAAACAATCCCGTTATGATAGTTATAGCCACGCAGGTCGGCGAGGTCGAACGACAACGGCAAATCCGGCAGGGATGCCTGCAGTATGCGCATCATTTCCAGCGCCTCCAGGATTTCTGGTTGCGGCGGTAATGCTTCCAGGGCGATATCCAGCAACTCAGGACCGCCATAAAGTTCGGGCAAGCGAAGCAATGCTCCACGGAAAGGCTCGACGACGCTAGCGCAGCATTCGTGCAGACCGGGAATGTCCTTGGCCTGCAGAAGTTGCAGTATTTTCATTTCAACTTCGTCATCGAGTGCCGCAGCTTTGACCAGGGCACGAAAAACGCCTGCATGACTGATATCGATTCGCGATGCCGGGGTTCCTGCTGCCTTGAGCGACTTGTCCATCAGGCGGATGACTTCAATATCTGCCTCTATGCCGGAATATCCATAAAGTTCGGCACCAAGCTGAATGGGTTCACGGCTCGCGCCAAGCGATGCAGGCAATGTGTGCAGGACGCTGTCGCAATAGCAAAGACGAGTCACCCCCTGACGGTTGAGCAGGTGCGCATCAATCCGGGACACCTGCGGCGTCATGTCGGCACGCAATCCCAAAGTGCGTCCGGAAAGCTGGTCAACCAGCTTGAAGGTTCGTAACTTGAGGTCGGAGCCGGTTCCTGTCAGCAGCGAATCCAGATATTCCAGCATCGGTGGAATGACGAATTCGTAACCGTGAACCTTGAACAGATCAAGAACCTTGCGTCTGAGCCGTTCAATCTGTGCGGCTTCGTGGGGAAGCGCATCGGCAATGTATTCAGGAAGAAGCCAGTTCATTGGAAAACCGTCAAAAGTATAACCCCGGCCAGGATCGAGGCCAGGCCGACGAAACGGATCTGTCCGTCCGAAAACTGGATCAGACGCCGGAAGGTTTCACGCCAGACAGTGGGCGCAACAAACGGCACCAAGCCTTCAAGGACAAGCATCAGCGCGAATGCAATCAACAGTGCATTGCTCATTTGCCCGAGTTGCGCCCCATGTTCTTCATGTACTTGAAGAAGTCAGAGTTCGGCTCGACCACGATCACATCGGATTTGTCCTTGAAACTTTGGCGATAGGCCTCGAGGCTTCTATAGAAAGCATAGAACTCGGGGTTCTGGTTAAATGCCTGGGCATAAATCGCGGCCGCTCTGGCATCGCCTTCGCCCTTGATTTTCTGGGCATCACGATACGCTTCAGCAACAATCACTTCACGCTGCCTGTCGGCATCCGCACGGATTTTTTCAGCTTCGGCCGAACCTTCCGAACGCAGTTCGTTGGCTACCCGCTTACGTTCGGCCTCCATCCGCCGATAAACCGATTCGCTGACTTCCGAGGGCAGATCGACGCGCTTGACGCGGACATCAACGATCTGCACCCCGATCTTGCGCGCATCGAGGTCAGCTTTCTGGCGCATCTGCTCCATGATCTTGTCACGCTCTCCGGAAACGACATCATGAACAGTGCGTTTGCCGAATTCTTCGCGCAACCCCGCATTCACCGTTTGCGACAAACGTGTCTTGGCCCGGGTTTCATCACCCGCGACGGAGATGTAATACAGCTTGGGATCAACGATTTTCCATTTGACGAACGAGTCGACCAGCACGTTCTTTTTCTCTGAAGTAATGAAACGTTCAGGCTCGGTGCTGTCGAGCGTCAAAATCCGCTTGTCGAAGTAACGGACGTTCTGGATCAGGGGCCACTTGAAATACAAGCCCGGCTCGGTAATCACATCGCGCACTTCGCCCAGCTGGAAAATGATGGCATTCTGCCGTTGATCCACGGTGAAGATCGAACTTCCCAGAATGACCAGTACGGCGGCAATGATTGCAGCCGAAAAATTCAAACCAGCTTTCATTAGCGAGTCTCCCGGTCACGTGAACGCAAGGCTTCGCGCGATCGCGTTTCTGCCTTGTCGGATGGCTGTGGCAACAAATCTCCTGTACCCGCCGAGCGGACTGGAGAAGAAGCAGTCTCTGCACTGCTTCCAGTTGACGGATGGATTGCTCCGGCAGACTGCATCAGTTTGTCGAGGGGCAGATAGAGCAGATTGCCCTGCCCCTTGGCGTCCACCATGACCTTGCTTGTATTGGCGTAAACATGCTGCATGGTTTCCAGATACAACCGGTTCCGCGTCACTTCAGGAGCCTTGGCGTATTCGGCATTCAATTGCCTGAATCGGCTGGCATCCCCCTCGGCGGTGGCAATCAGGCGCTGCTTGTACCCTTCGGCTTCCTGCATCAGGCGTGCGGCGGTACCGCGTGCTTTTGGAATGACATCATTGGCATAGGCCTGACCTTCATTCTTCTGGCGCTCTCGGTCCTGGCCAGCCTTGACGGCATCGTCAAAGGCCGCCTGCACCTGTTCGGGCGGCTGCGCATTCTGCATGGTCACCTTGGAGATCAGGATGCCCGTCTTGTAACGGTCGAGGATTTCCTGCATGAGTTCGGACGCTCTCACTGCAATCTGCTCACGTCCCTCGTAAAGCACGAAATCCATTTTGCTCTTGCCGACGATTTCCCGGATTGCGGTTTCGGCGGTCTGCATTACAGCCTCATCAGGATTCCGGTTATTGAAAATGTATTCAACCGGGTCCTTGAGGATGTACTGGACGGCAAACTGGATATTGATGATGTTTTCATCGTCGGTAAGCATCAACGCTTCTTTGAGGACTTTGTTCCTCTCGCTGCCACGGTATCCGACTTCCAGCGTACGCACGCCGGAAATGTTGACCAGTTCGTGCGACTGGATCGGATAAGGCAAACGCCAGCGCAACCCGGACTCCGTGCTTTCCTTGTATCTGCCGAATTGAAGTACAAGGCCTCGTTGTGAGGCATCGACAATGTAGAACCCGCTCCCGAGCCAGACCAGAAGGACAAGCGCAATCAGGAGGCCAAGCCCCCCTCCGAGGAATTTGGGGTTGAACTCAACGGGAGGCGGATTGCCACCGTTATTGCCTCCGGAGTTACCATTGCCACGCTTCTTTCCGAAAAGTCCGGAAAGCCGTTGATTGAGATCGCGCCAGATCTCTTCAAGGTCGGGAGGCCCCTGATTCGGCCGTTTTCCGCCACCGTTATCATTGCCGCGATTACCCCACTGCGGGTCGTTTAGCGACATAAGTATTCCAATGGTTGAAATCATAGAGGGGATCCTGAGTCGATTGTGTCAGGTGTAAACGAATAACTGGCTGAATCCGACGGACCAACAGGTCGGGATTTCTCCAACGCAATTTCGGCCAGAGCCTCGCGTAAAAGAGTCACTCCGTCTCCGCGTTTAGCACTCAGCCGAACGCGAGCAATTCTATCATACTCATCACGCTCGACAGCCGGCGGCAGATCCGTAAGATCGAGTTTGTTCAACACAACGAGTTGTCGCACATCGCTTGCGCCGATTTCACCAAGAACCTTGTCGACTTCGGCAATTTGTTGTTCCCTGGCCGGGCTGGCTGAATCAACCACATGCAGCAGCAAATCCGCCTGGGATGTGGCTTCGAGCGTCGCATGAAATGCCGCCACCAGTTCGTGCGGCAAATCACGGATAAAACCTACCGTGTCGGAAAGAATGATGTTTCCTGCCTCGCCCAGCCAGAGCTTCCTCGACGTTGTGTCTAGCGTGGCAAAAAGCTGATTGGCAGCGTAGGCCCCGGCGTGCGTCAGCGCATTGAACAGCGTAGACTTTCCGGCATTGGTGTAACCGACAAGGGAGACACTCAACACCTCGTTCCGGGAACGTGCTCTGCGTTGCACATGACGTTGTTGCTGAACTTTCTGCAGACGCTCACGCAACAGCTTGACTCGTTTGCCAAGCAGGCGGCGATCGGTTTCGAGTTGGGTTTCTCCCGGACCACGCAACCCAATACCGCCTTTTTGCCTCTCAAGGTGAGTCCACCCCCGGACCAGCCGGGTGGCCAGGTGATCCAGTTGTGCCAGTTCAACCTGAAGCTTGCCTTCGGCGCTTTGCGCACGCTGGGCAAAAATATCCAGAATGAGGCTTGTTCTGTCGATCACCCGACATTGCAAGGCGCGTTCAAGATTGCGTTCCTGCGCCGGAGACAGCGCGTGGTTAAAAATAACCAGATTGGCGCCATGGGCCGCAACCTCGGCGGCAATCTCTTGAACTTTTCCTTTGCCGGCGTAGGTTGCTGCATCGGGGCTTTGACGACGCCCCTGTACAACGGCACAGACAGCGCCCCCCGCCGACTCGGAAAGCAAAAGCACCTCTTCCAGACGATCAGCAATTTCGCCTTCGCCAAAATCAAGCTGAACAACGACAGCGCGCTCGCCACCTGGGTGACGGTCAAACATGGAGTGACATCAATAGCAAATTGGAATTTTCGTTGCCGTTGGTTATGGGAAACCTGTCCGGGCAAGCAACTCTGCAGGGAGCTAAAAAAAAGGAACTCAAACCGGATCAGTCTCCGTTACCACCATCTTGCTGGAGGCTTATTGGGCGTGAAGGAACCACCGTGGAAATGGCATGTTTGTAAACCATCTGCGTCACAGTGTTCTTAAGTAGCACTACGTACTGATCGAAAGATTCCACCTGGCCCTGCAGCTTGATGCCGTTGACCAGATAGATTGAGACTGGCACATGCTCGCGGCGCAGTACGTTAAGAAATGGGTCTTGTAAAAGTTGCCCTTTATTGCTCATGGTCAGTGCTCCATGTCTAATTGTTGGTTTGGCACTCTAGCTTAATTGATTTTTCGAAGGTTTGCCATAATAAATGGCTGAATCACTCAAGCGGCGAACGGTCTGGTTTGGGGGTCACGGGTTCGTCATTAGCGCACATGAAACCGACAATCTCGAGAAGGAGGCTTCAGGAAAAAGTCGTCATGTGCCGGAGTACTGACCACAAGAAAATTTTTTAGTTTGTTTTTTATTTTCGAAAAACATCAAAAAACCTATTGAGCTCGGCAAAACGGCTCTGTATAATCCGCCTCTTCAAATTTGCAGCGCGCCCGTAGCTCAGCTGGATAGAGTACTTGGCTACGAACCAAGGGGTCGGGCGTTCGAATCGCTCCGGGCGCGCCAAGCATCTTTGAAAAAACAAGAAGTTAGCAACAATTTAAGCCAATCTCCGGATTGGCTTTTTTGTTTATGGCGCCAGGGGAACGGTTAGCACGCCCCGATGTCGCGAACATCAGGGCGTCCCGCTTTGCCTGAGAATGGCCCAGGCGATGGATTACATCTTTCTTCCAAGCAGGGCTTCGGTAATTACTTTCCCGCGTGAAGGGCCAATATCGGGGGGCATGGCGGCGAATTCCTTAAGCTCGGCGTCGCTGGCTTTCCCTGATTTGATTGCACGCATCAACTCACGGCAGCGCCGGTTCTTTTCCTTACGCTCTTTGGCCGCTGCACTGGCATTCTTTATTACCATGCTGACACCTCCTTCACGCAGGTTCGCCTGAATCCGTCAGGCGGCGGGGGTACTCGGTAACGTAACACAGTTTTTGAGCTGAGGGCTTTCTCGCTTTCCATAGGTCATAAGCGGCATGCGCGCGATCCATGTACCGCCAGCCCAACAGCAATCTAGCCCTTGACGGCCCCCATTGTCAGCCCCTTCACGACATACCGCTGGAAGATCATGGTAAGGACAATTGCGGGAGCCATGATGGCCACCGCCGCGGCCATCACGCCGCCCCAGTCAACTTCGGCATAGGATAGGAAGTTGTAAACCGCGATGGGCAACGTCTTCGTTTTTTCCATGCTGAGCACCTGGGAAAACATGAAGTTGTTCCAGGAAAAAATGAAGGACAGGGTTGTCGCGGTGATGATGCCGGGCCCCGAGAGAGGAAGAATGATCGCCAAGAAGGCGTGTTGCCGGGTGGCCCCATCGACCATGGCCGATTCTTCGAGTTCGCGCGGAATGGTTGCGAAATAGGTGGACATGATCCAGACCACGATCGGCAGTGCGATCAGCATGTGCGAGAGGATCAGGGCGACATAGCTGTCCATCAGGTTAAGCCGCGAGAAGATGATGTACCAAGGCATCAGGAACGATATGCCCGGCATGAGGCGAGCCAGCAGGATGAATACCGCCAGTTTCCTTTGCGCATAGCGCGAAATCGAATACGCCGCAGGCAACCCGAGAAGCAGCGACAAGGCCACGGCCACTCCGCCGACAATCGTCGAGTTGAGGAAGTATTTAAGAAAATCCTGCTCCTCGAAAACCTTATGGTAATTCTGCAGTGTCGGCTCGAAGAAGATCGTCGGAGGCCATGAAATGATGTCGACCTGGGTCTTGAAGGATGACGAAAGCATCCACAGGAAGGGAAACAGTACGACCAGCGCAATCAGGATGACAAGGAGGTAGAACAATACATTTGAAAGTGTTTTCCTGTTCATCTGAATCTCCTCAGTTTTCCGTCGACGCACGCAGTTTCATGATGCCAAGGCTGCACAGGAATACCACCAGGAACAGCACCACGAGAATGACCGATGACTGCCCCATGCGGAAATATTCGAAGCTGTACTTGAAGCCCATGATATTGAGCGTTTCCGACGCGTAGCCCGGGCCGCCGCCGGTCATGGCGAAAATGATGTCGAAGGTTTTCAGCGCATCGATCAGGCGCAGGATCATTGCCGTCAGAATGACCGGCATGACCATCGGAATCGTGACATATCGAAGTATCTGCCATTCGCTTGCGCCATCCACGCGCGCCGCTTCGATCGGTTCTTCCGACATGCTGGCCAGTCCGGCCAGAACGATGAGCGTGATCATCGGCGTCCACTGCCAGACGTCGACAAGGATCAGAGACGGAATCACGGTCTCGCTGCTCGAAACCCAGTGGCCTTGGGGCAATCCAAGCGAATCGAGAACATAGTTGGCCAGCCCGATGGTCGGATCGTAGAAAAGATTGAATACGATACCGACGGCTACCGGCGTGGCCACGAGCGGCAGGAGCAGGAGCAGTTTGGCCAGGCTTTTGCCGACAAATGCACGATTGAGAATGATGGCAATGGCCACGCCGAGGAATACCTCGATGGCGACCGCAAAAAATGTGAAGCTGAAGGTTCTGCCCAGCGCATGCAGGAAACGTGGCTCGGTCAGCACTCTCACATAACTGTTGAAGCCGGAAAACGCCGCAGGCATACCGGACGTCAGGTTCCAGTTGGTAAAGCTCAGATACAGGGTATAAACAACGGGAAACACCATCAGCAAGGCAATGAAGATGATGGCCGGAAGGGGAAACAATATCCTCAGATTCCGTTCGGTAAAACTTGAGTGGATCATAGTGAACCCCTCCCTTCACAATGACTGCAAGACGATCCGGTTTCGTTTGCGAACCGGCCCACCCTGACGATGAACCGGTTCGCGGATAGCGAGCAAACCCCGTGATTATTTCTTGTATTCGCCGGTATCCTTCAGGATTTCATTGACGCGATCCACTTTCTCCTTGGCCATCTTCTCGAGATTGGCCGAGGCGCCCTTGGTATTGATGGATTCGATGATCAATTCACCGATCAGATCGCGTGCTTCGCCGACAGCGCTCATATATGGGCGATCAACAGGAGTGCCGTTCTTGGCCGCAAAGATTTGCGTTTCGACCAGTCCGGGGTTGATCTTGGCCAGCACTTCCTTGTCTGCCCAGACCGAAGTCCGCGCCATGGTGATGTTGCTCATCATGCCCTTGATCGCCAGTTCCTTGCTCGTCGCCCAATCAAGGAATTTCATCGCCAGGTCCTTCTTCTTGGACTGGTTGGCGATCGACATGCCCCAGGATGAAACGATGAATGGAGCATTCGTTTTCGGTCCCGCCGGGAAATTCGCGATGCCGAATTTATCAACAGGGATCTGCGTCTTGGAAGGATCGACAACCTGACCGTAGAACACGGAGGCATCGGTCCACATCGCCACCTTGCCTGCCTGGAACAGCGGCATGATGTTTTCCCACGACATCGAAGTCACGCCTTTGGGCCCGTAGTTGCCCAGAAGCTTGCCGTAGAAGCGCGTGGCTTCGATCGCAGGTTTCGAGTCGAACACCGCCACGCCCTTGTCGAGATACTGTCCACCGTAGTTGTACACATAGCTCGACATCTGTGTCACCGCCGCAGCCCCCTTGCCACGTGAAGCGATGCCGGCAACGCTCTCGGAATTAAGTTTCGCTGCCGCGGCTTCCAGTTCGGCAAACGTCGTAGGCACCTTCAACCCGGCCTGCTCGAGCAGATCCTTGCGATAGTAGAGAACCTGCCATTCGGTGACGAGCGGCACAATGTAGGGCTTTCCGCCAAACGAGGCCGCTCCCATGATGGTCTTCGGATAATCGGAGAAATTGTAGGCCGTGAGCGGGGCATACCAGCCGTTCTTGAAGAACATCTTTCCTTCCTGCAGCGGGCGTGTCATGAACACGTCAACCGTGGAAGACTTTGTAGCGAACTCCGTGGTCAGCTTTTGCGTGAGCTGGCTTTCCTGGAGACTTTCAAAATTGACTTTGATCCCGCTGGCTTTCTCGAACTCGGGGATGGCAGTCTTGAGCAACTCCCCATAGGGATGGTTGGCCAACAGCACACGGATTTCCTTGGCCTGAGCCATTGCCCCCGTGGATATGCAGATCGAGGACAGAGCAACCAGTGTATTCACCACTATCTTTCTCATATGAACCTCCACAAAAATTGTAAAGACCACTCCTGACCAACTGCTATCAGGCCAACCCTCGCCGGACCAGAACAGTCCGGCATTGCCACACAAAAAACAACGACCTACGGTTTTTCACCGCCGTCTACACGATGGTCATCGAAGTTTCTCTGTCGAAAACGTGTGTTTTCGACATTTTCAGATCCACCTGCACGGTTTGCCCGACACTCAGCGCGCGATCCGGCACTTCCATGCGGCCAACGATGGAATGCTTGCCGCACGAGAGGTAAATAAAAATTTCCGACCCCAGGGTTTCAACCACGTCGGCCTGGGCCGTCAGGGTGCTGCCTGAATCGACGTCCGATGCCGTTTCGTGCAATACGATATCTTCGGGGCGCACGCCGAAAACGACGGTCCGGTCGACATACGGCTCGAGACGGGAACGGAAGCTTTCCGGCGTCCTGACCCGGAAGCTGCCGGCATCGATAAACAGGTTTCCGTCCGAGGAAACCACTTTCGACTCGATGAAATTCATTGCCGGAGAACCGATGAACCCGGCGACAAAGCGGTTGACCGGCTGGGTGTAAACCTCCATCGGTGCCCCGCTTTGCTGCAGGACCCCCTTGCTCATGATGAAGATCCGATCGGCCATGGTCATGGCCTCGACCTGGTCATGTGTCACGTAGATGATGGTGGCTTCCAGACGGCGGTGAAGTTTGCTGATCTCGGCACGCATCGCCACCCGCAGCTTGGCATCCAGGTTGGAAAGCGGCTCGTCGAAGAGGAACACCTTGGGTTTGCGCACGATCGCCCGACCGACTGCCACACGCTGCCGCTGCCCGCCGGAAAGTTCCTTCGGTTTCCTGTCCAGAAGCTCGTGGAGACCGAGAATGTCCGCTGCCTCCTGCACTCGTGCATCGATCTCCTCCTTGGAAAACTTGCGGATCTTGAGTCCGAAGCCCATGTTCTCGCGGACGTTCATGTGCGGATAAAGGGCATAACTCTGGAAGACCATGGCGATGTCGCGATCTTTCGGGGCCATGTCATTGACCAGGGTATCTCCGATGTAGATTTCACCGGAACTCACGGACTCAAGGCCGGCGATCATACGCAAGGCCGTGGACTTGCCGCATCCTGAAGAACCAACCAGAACGGCGAATTCCTTATCCTGGATTTCGATCGAAAGATTATCGACTGCCTTTACGGAACCGAACTGCTTCACCACATTCTTCAGGATTACCTTGGACATTTTTAACGGACCTCGCTGGTTAAAATCTGACAAGAAGCAAATCCTCCGGCCTGCTTTTTACAGAAAACCGACAGGAGTTTTCTGTGCAAGCTCATTCCGGATGCCAGGCAATCGTTGCACGACGATGCACGGCCATGGGGACGACGCCATACTCGGCATGGGATACGTTATCCATAATATTGCACGCGGCGATCTGGCGCTGGCGATGCTCGATCTGAGCCTGACGCCGGGCAAGCAGATCACTGCGCTCTTCGATGACAGAGGTTGTGCGCGGGACAATTTCACCGCGCAAGAATGCATCCCGATCCAGCAAATCGATACGTTTCTCACCCAGGCGCATCCACAACAGATCCCCGTTGACCAGTGCCCCGATGCCACCACCCTCAAACGCCTCGGGTACCATATGTCCGACACAGGCGCCCTTGGTGACGCCGGAATAGCGTCCGTCGGTAATCATCATCGAACTGCGCTCGACGACTCCGTGATGCCTCAGATATTGGCTCGGCGCGAACATTTCCGGCATGCCGAACGCCTTCGGTCCCTGCCCTGCAATCACAAAGGCGAAGGCCAGTGCACCGTTATTGACCAGGGTTAATGCGTCCGCATCCGCCGGTACCCCATTTGCCCGGCGAATGGCCGAGAGCAATTCCGGAGTCAGTTCCGGCATCCGGACAAGAAGATCCACCAGGCTGCCGGAGCACAGCTCCTGATTGCACAGGTGCTCGTTCTCGTAATATCGCACGACAAAAACCCGGCCGTTGAAGCGGTTGTACGCCTCGGTCGACATGCCGGCGACCTTCAGCGTGCAGGACGAAAAGAAGTTGCCGCGCATGACGTCGGTGCCCGAGATGTCGCGGATCGGACGGATGCGAATCACCGAGCGCTCCTGCGGCAGGGCTGGCGAAACGGCTTCGGGAATTGCGGCAACACGTTCCCCCCATGTCTTTCCCGTGACAGTCGGAGCGTTCCAGTTCATGGGCACATCAAGATCCTTCAACACCTTGTACAGGCTGGTCATGCCGTGATGCAGCCCGGCGCGTGCCTGCTCGGCAAGCACGAAGGTGTCGCGCCCTTCGGTCAGGCTATGGGCAAAAATGTCAGGAACGGGGTGGGCGTTGCGTACCTTTTCGTAGTCGAACAGCGAGACGTCGAAACCGGCATGGCGCATCACGCAAGGCATGTGCAGCATCAGATTGCTTGAGCTGCCCGTGGCGTTATGGATGCGCATCGCGTTGCCATAGTTGTGCTTGAGGATGTCGCACACGGCGTAGTCGGGTTTGTTGATCAGACGGAACAGCTGGTCGACGTTGTGCGCAACCAATGCCGTTGGAGCTTCATCCACCAGTAATTCCGAGCCTTCGGGAACAAATCCCAGCGCGGCAACCAGCGTCCGCGAAGAGTTGCCCGTGCCATTGAAGGCGCAGATACCACCCTTATCGTCGCAGGTGGCCGCGGCCAGTTCGTTGAGGATCCGGTCAGCCGCGGGGCGGTCAATCAGGCGCTGCTCCACGGCGCGGTTGAGCAGCGCCAGGAACGCTTCATCCGACGAACATTGCAGGATGTAATGGCAATTCTCTTCGATATCCTCGGCCAGCTGAACATCGCCGGCAACCCGTGCGGCATCCTGGATGTCCTGCAGTTTCCTGCGTGTTCCTTTCGGGATGGCGCCTCCCCTCAGAACGTGGGCCGGCACGAAAACGGCCCACACCGGCGCGGTTCCACGTTCCGCCTCGCGCCGCGCCCGGTCAGCCGCAGCGAGTCCGGAAAGGATTCCTGTCGGCGTTTTGTCACAGCCCGAAATGACATAGGCGGCGTGATAGCTGTGTCCCTCGAAATTGATGTTCACAGCCATCGCGGTGTGATTGCGTGAAGCCAACGAGTAGCTCTGCCCGATATTGCTTTGTGCCGTTCCGTCACAGATGACCGGAATACCAAAGGTAAAGGGAACCCCCCCGTTTTGCCAGATACGCGCTGCAGCGCGCAAGGCATGTTCCTGGTCGAAAAGATGCGCCGGATGATCGGGCGACCCCTGGATGATGCACACCCGGGGGCGGTTTTCCACCAAGCGTTCGACGATGGCGCGTTGCGAATAGTCGCCGAGGGCGCAAAAATCGGGCTCATCAATCAGCAGACCACGCGCACGATTCAGCAATGCCTGCACCGTGATCGGTTCGTTGGCACGGCCCTGGATGCAGGTTCGATAAGGGTTTGATGCCTCGGCGACAAAGAGATCGACGAATTCCTGGTTTATGACTGCTGAACCCTGATTATTCATTTCCGTTCCAGTACTTTTGGGACAATTTAAGCAAGTGGAGTGACAGCAAAGGAAACGATTCTGTACAACTATAGTACATATTTTTTATCTTGTACTACAATCGTAACAAAACTATCCTACAAAAAATCGTTTTTATGAAACCCCTCCGGGAAGAATCGATGAACAAAACGGAACGCTTGACGCAACTGTTCGGTAAGTTGATCACCCAGGGGGATTTCGCCCCGGGGGCCTCCCTTCCTTCGGAAGCAGATTTGTGCGAGCGATTCGGTGCCTCGCGCAACGTGATGCGTGAAGTCATCAAGGTACTTTCAACCAAAAAGTTGATCGACGCACAGCGCCATCGAGGCCTTTTCGTCATGCCGGCCGAGCGATGGAACTATCTGGATGCCGACGTCCTGGAATGGACTCTGGAAAAAGGATGCAATTCTTCGCTTATCCGCTCACTGATAGAAGTTCGCAGCCTCATCGAACCAACCATCTCGCGCTGGGCCGCAGAGCGGGCAACCGCGGTCGATCTGGTGGATATCGAGGCCAGTTACAATGCCATGGCTGCGAACTTGACCCGACTTGAGGTTTTTCACGAGGCCGACATACGATTCCACAGGGCGATCCTCGTCGCATCGCACAACCTTGTCATGCAACAGCTCAGCGATGCCATTAGCGCGCTGCAACGCGCCATTTTCGACTTTACATTCATGTCCGATGCCGCGCACATGGAGCTGACCATCAAGGAACATTACGCCTTGTTCGATGCCGTGCGCCGAAAGAATCCTGATGCCGCCGAGGCCGCTTCGCGATACATGATCGAACGCACGGCCGAACGGGCCATCAGGGGAATCGATCATCCGGCTTGAAGTGATGTATATACAGGAACAGGAGACCTGCCGTGAAAATTACCCGTATTACAACCTACCCCCTCCCACCGCGCTGGCTGTTTCTCAAGGTCGAAACCGATGAGGGCATCACCGGTTGGGGCGAGCCCGTCATCGAAGGGCGGGCACGGACGGTGGAAACGGCGGTTCAAGAACTTTCCGAATACGTGATCGGCAAAGACCCCGCGCGCATCAACGATCTCTGGCAAACCATGTACCGCGCTGGCTTCTACCGGGGCGGCCCGATCCTGATGAGCGCCATTGCCGGCATCGATCAGGCATTGTGGGATATCAAGGGCAAAGTGCTGGGAGTTCCGGTTTACGAGCTGCTCGGCGGTCTGGTGCGCGACAAAATGAAGATGTACAGCTGGGTCGGCGGCGACCGCCCGGCCGAGGTCATCGCCGGCATCCGCAAGCTGCAGGGCATCGGCTTCGACACCTTCAAACTCAACGGGTGCGAGGAAATGGGGCTGATCGACAACAGCCGGACAGTCGATGCCGCTGTTGCCGTGGTCGCGGAAATCCGCGAAACCTTCGGCAACAGCATCGAATTCGGACTGGATTTCCACGGCCGCGTGGCCGCTCCGATGGCGCGCGTGCTGATTCACGAACTCGAACCGTACCGGCCGCTGTTCATCGAGGAACCGGTATTGGCCGAGCAGGCCGAATACTATCCGCGCCTGGCCGAGATGACGCATGTTCCGATTGCTGCCGGGGAACGTATGTTTTCCCGATTCGATTTCAAGCGCGTACTGGCCGGTGGCGGAATCTCGATCCTGCAGCCCGACCTGTCACATGCCGGCGGCATCACCGAATGTCACAAGATCGCCGCCATGGCCGAAGCCTACGATGTCGGCCTCGCGCCGCATTGTCCGCTTGGCCCGCTGGCGCTGGCCTCCTGCCTGCACGTCGATTTCGTCGCGCGCAATGCCGTGTTCCAGGAGCAAAGCATGGGCATCCACTACAACCAGGGTGCCGAACTGATGGACTACGTGCTGAACAAGGAGGACTTCCAGTTCCATGACGGCTACATGCTGCCCCCGAAGAAACCGGGACTTGGTGTGGAGGTCGACGAGCAACGGGTCATCGAGAACAGCAAGACAGCACGCGACTGGCGCAACCCGGTCTGGCGGCATGCCGATGGCGCGGTCGCCGAATGGTAACCGGCCACACCAACTCATTCTGCACATGAGGACAGTTCGATGAACGCCCCACATTCTCCTCACCTGCTGGCACTCGACTGGGGCACCTCCAGCCTGCGCGCGTTCCTGATGCAGAGCGGCCAGGTGATCGAAACCCGGCAATCCGCGCACGGCATCCAGCACCTTCCCGTCGCCGGTACGGCCGGTTTCGAACAGGCTTTTGCTGCAATCGCAACGGACTGGCTGGAACGCTGGTCAACGCTTCCCGTTGTGGCCAGCGGCATGGTCGGGAGCGCACAGGGCTGGCGTGAAGCGCCTTATGTGCGTTGTCCGGCCGATATTGCTGCACTGGCGGAAAGACATGTGACCGTGCCGAGCGGACTCGGCCCGCAAATCATGATCGCTCCCGGTGTACTTTTCGACGAACCCGGTCAAATTCCCGACGTGATGCGCGGCGAAGAAATTCAGATTGCCGGCGCCCTGCTGCACAACCCGAAATGGGCTGCACGGTGCTGCCTCGTCTTGCCGGGAACGCATTCAAAGTGGGTACTCGTCGAAGACGGAAGAATCGTCCGTTTTGCCACCTATCTGAGCGGAGAACTGTTTGCCGTGCTCAAGCAGCATTCCATTCTGGGCCGCCTCTTTCCCGAAGTACCCGCAACACGTTCCGAACCTGTCGACACGGGGTTCGAACTGGGCCTCGGCACGGCACGCGATAGCGGCCCCGGCGATTTCACGCATCAGATATTTGCCGCACGAACTCTCGGCCTGACCGGCCGCCTGTCTGCCGACGCCCTCCCGGATTTCCTGTCGGGACTGCTGATCGGACACGAAATGGTTTCCGGTCTGGCCGGCATCGCTCATTGCGGGCAGATACCGCTGATCCTGATCGGTGCTCCGGAGCTATGTGAACGTTACAAACGTTCCCTGCAATTCTTTGACAAGACGGCTCATGCCGTGCTCGACAACACGGCTCCGGCAGGGCTGTGGAATTTCGCCTGTGCGGCCGGCCTGCTGAAACAGAATGGGGCATGCAATGAATGACAAAATAAACCTGGCCACGCGTTTCGATAACGCCTGCTCAGCCCTGCCGCTGGTGGCAATTTTGCGCGGAATCAAGCCCGAAGAAGCCGTAGACATCAGCCTGGGCCTCTATGAACAGGGCTTTCGCCTGATCGAAATACCGCTCAATTCTCCCGAACCGTTCGACAGCATTGCCGCTGTGCGGAAGGCGCTTCCGGGCGATGCACTGGTCGGAGCCGGTACCGTGCTTACCGTTGAGAACGTGTTGCGATTGAAGGGCTGCGGGGGAGAACTTGCTGTCATGCCACATGCCGACACCGCCGTGATCCGGGCCGCAAAAGTTGCCGGATTGATCTGCATCCCCGGAGTGGTTACCCCGACGGAAGCATTTTCCGCCTTGGGCGCCGGAGCCGATGCGCTGAAACTGTTTCCGGCCGAACTCGTTACGCCGGTTGTACTCAAGGCCATGCGCGTGATATTGCCGGGGGCGACCCGACTATTGCCCGTGGGCGGAATCACCCCCGAAACCATGAAAATGTATGTGGAGGCTGGAGCAACCGGCTTTGGCCTGGGTTCAGCGCTGTACAAACCCGGGTTGAACCGCGAACAGGTCAGCGCATGCGCCAGGAGGTTTGTCTCGGCCTGGCAAGAGAGGTAACGCGAACAGGAGGCACGCAGGCAAACAAGCTTGCGTGCTTTCTGTGCGACCAGTCAGTGCAGTCTGGAACTGTCCCCGAAAAGGCGCAAAGCCATGCTTTGCCCAACATCCGCGCCCAGGCGTTTGGCAAAACGCTCGGCAATATTTTCCTTGACCGAATAGTCGAGGATGTTTTCAGCCTTGATTACATTGCGCGCGACCGTATCGACGGTTCCGAAACCGTCAGCAAGCCCCATCTTGATGCTTTCCGCCCCGGTCCACATCAAACCGGAGAACATCTCGGGAGTTTCCTTCAGGCGGCTCCCGCGTCCCTTGCGAACCACATCGATGAACTGATCGTGAATTTCCTTCAACAGCGTCTGGGCGTGCTGTTTCTGTACCATGTCCTGAGGGGAGAAAGGATCGAGGAAGCCCTTGTTTTCTCCGGCCGTAAGCAGACGCCGCTCTACCCCCAGCTTGTTCATGGCTTCGGTAAAGCCGAAACCATCCATCAGCACACCGATCGAGCCAACGATGCTGGCCTTGTCGACAAAAATCTTGTCAGCCGCCGAAGCGATGTAGTAACCGCCGGAGGCACACATATCCTCGACCACGGCGTACAGGGCGATGTCGGGATACTTCGCGCGCAGGCGGCGGATCTCGTCGTAGACAATTCCTGCCTGCACCGGGCTGCCACCCGGGCTGTTGATGCGCAAAATGACGCCCGCCGTACCTTTGGCTTCAAAAGCAGACTGCAGGGCAGCAGTGATTTTATCTGCGCTGGCCTCGCCATTGGCTTCAATCGTTCCACGAATATTGATCAATGCGGTATAGCGGCTGCCGTCGACCAGCTTTTCCGAAGCCCCCCAGTCGACAACCAGCACGAGCACAACAACGAGGTAAACCAGCCCGGCAAGCTTGAAAAAGATTCCCCAACGACGTTTCGCCTTGAGTTCCTTCAAGGAAGCCAGGACGATTTTTTCAAGGAGCTGCTTTTCATATTGGGAATTGTTTTCAGGGGTTTCCACTTTTTTACTCGGTTTACGGGTTGATTATTGGCAAGTCTGCGGCCTGAAGGCATCCGATTCGAAGTATAGCCGGTAATGCATTTCCATTTTCCGCATAGCATAAGTCGTCCGACCGGCAATCGGACAGCTTTTTTTCTCAGGCGTTCAGGCGCAACCACTGATCCAGTTCGTCGACATCCTGCACGCAGGTCAGCGGATTCAGTGCATGCAGCTCGGCCGCCGGATGCGCGCCGTAACTGACAGCCAATCCGGAAGCGCCTGCATTGATGGCCATCTGTAAGTCATGAGTGGTATCGCCGATCATCAGGGTTTTTTCTCCGGAGACGGAAAACTCATCCATCAGTTCTTCGAGCATCTGCGGGTGAGGCTTGGAAAAACACTCATCGGCACAGCGCGTAGCGGAAAAATAAGGCGCGAGCCCGGATACCGACAGTGCACGATCCAGCCCACGCCGGCTTTTGCCTGTGGCCACGGCCAGTTTGAAACCCAGCGAATACAGATTTTCGATAAGTTGTGCAATGCCATCGAACAGGCGGATGCTCTGATCCTGCGACAGATAGTGATGCCTGTAGCGTTCGACCATCATGGGCATGCGCTCCTCTTCCAGATCGGGGGCGGCAATACGCAACGCTTCCGTCAGCCCCAGCCCGATCACATGGCTGGCGCGCTCTGCAGAGGGTTCGGGCAGTCCCAGGTCACGGCAGGAGGCCTGCATGGCACGGACAATAGCCCCCGTCGAGTCAAACAATGTCCCGTCCCAATCGAAAACGAGAAGATCAAATCTTTTGGCCATAATCCTGTTTTTCCTGGCTGGACAGTTTTTTCAAAAATTCATCAAGTGCTTGCGGGAGCGGAGCTTCCAGGGTCATTTCCTTTTCCTCTGCAGGGTGCGGAAATTTCATTTTCCAGGCATGCAGGAACATGCGTTTCAAGCCGTCCCTGGACAGGCTCCGGTTAAGGGAAAAATCACCATATTTCTCATCCCCGGCAATCGGATAACCCAGATGTGCGCTGTGTACCCGAATCTGGTGCGTCCGGCCGGTCTTCAGTTCGGCCTCCAGCAGGCTGAAATGTTCCCAGCGGGCCATCAGGCGGAACACCGTATGCGATGCCTTGCCTTCATCGGACACGCGAACGCGTCGCTCACCCGACTCCAGCAAATACTTGAACAGCGGCAATTTTACGTGGCGTACGGGATCCATCCACCGCCCCTTGACCAGAAGCAGGTAGCGTTTGTCGGCACCGCGCACACTCCCCCGCCCGCCTTCGCGAAACATGTCGTGCAACGCAGCCAGCGCCGATCGCTTCTTGCCGATCAACAACAGGCCCGAAGTTTCACGGTCAAGCCGGTGCGCCAGTTCGAGAAAACGCGCTTGGGGCCGCTGCCTGCGCAACGCCTCGATGACGCCGAAGCTCACCCCGCTCCCGCCGTGCACCGCGATCCCTGCAGGCTTGTCGACAACCAGCAAGGCGTCATCTTCGTAGACGACGGGCAACTCCACCTTGATTTCCGCTCCGGCAACGATTTCTTCCTGACGCCGCGCGATCCGGATTGGCGGAATGCGCAGGACGTCTCCGGCACTGATCCGGTCAGACGCATCGGCGCGCTTGCCATTCAGCCTGACCTCGCCGCTACGGATGATCCGGTAGATGTGGCTTTTCGGTACGCCTTTGCAGATTCTCAATAAAAAATTGTCGAGGCGTTGTCCGTGTTCTTCTTCGACGATAATGGCCTGTGTGACATTGTCTTTGCTTACTTCGGCCATTTTGAATATACTTGCCCTTGATTTGCGTCTCGGATTGAAAGAGGCGCTGACCCGTGAGACCTTCAAGCGGCGCCGATTCCATAGTAATTGCGACGCACATTCCGGCAGGCTTCAGCAGCCTCTCTTGCACCAACCTGTGCAAGATCGATCTGCGCAAATCACCTGGTTAAGTACGCTCACCAAAAGTAGCGATACTACTTGATTTGCGTGCGTTCAGCACGTTCGGATCGCCCCAAGCAGATTCCCGGCTTCTGGTTTTCAGGAGCCCAAAAGAATTGATTCAGCGTAAGACTTATTAGTTGCTTTCACGGAAAACATGACCGATTTACACCACAACTAATCCGTCGCTGCCTGCATAAGGCGCTCCCCACGTATGCGCACGCGGGAGCCCCAATAATGAAGCGAATGCTTTTCAATGCGACACAGGCCGAAGAACTTCGTGTCGCCATTGTCGATGGTCAAAAACTTGTTGATCTCGACATTGAATCGGCCTCCAAGGAACAAAAAAAGAGCAATATTTACAAGGCGGTGATTACCCGCATCGAGCCCAGTCTCGAAGCCGCCTTCGTCGATTATGGCGCCGAACGGCACGGCTTTCTCCCCTTCAAGGAGATTTCACGTACCTATTTCCAGCCGGGAGTCGACGCCAGCCGAGCCTCCATCAAGGAGGCCTTGCGCGAAGGCCAGGAACTGATCGTCCAGGTGGACAAGGATGAGCGAGGCAACAAGGGCGCGGCTCTGACCACGTTCATCAGCCTGGCCGGACGTTATCTTGTCCTGATGCCCAATAATCCGCGCGGCGGCGGCGTGTCGCGCCGGGTCGAAGGCGATGACCGGGCTGAATTGCGCGACGCCATGGACCAGCTGCAGGTACCGCAGGGCATGAGCCTGATCGCACGCACGGCAGCCATCGGCCGCAGCGCCGAGGAACTGCAGTGGGACCTCAACTATCTGCTGCAATTGTGGAAAGCCATCGACGGCGCGGCCAACCAGCAGAAAGGCGCCTTCCTGATTTACCAGGAAGGGAGTCTCGTGATCCGCGCGATTCGCGATTATTTCCAGCCGGACATCGGCGAAATACTGATCGACACGGACGACATCTACGAACAGGCCTGCCAGTTCATGGCCCATGTGATGCCAGCGACGGTCAACCGGATCAAGCGCTATCGCGACGATGTGCCGCTATTCTCCCGCTTCCAGATCGAGCACCAGATCGAGTCGGCCTACTCCCGCCAGGTCAACCTGCCGTCGGGGGGCGCCATCGTCATCGACCATACCGAAGCGCTCGTTTCGATCGACGTCAACTCCGGCCGCGCAACGCGTGGCGCCGATATTGAAGAAACCGCCTTCAAGACCAATCTGGAAGCCGCGGAGGAAATCGCCCGTCAGTTGCGCCTGCGCGACCTCGGCGGTTTGATCATCATCGATTTCATCGACATGGAAAGTCAGCGCAACCAGCGGGAAGTGGAAAACCGCCTGCGCGACGGCCTGCGCCTCGACCGGGCACGCGTACAAACCGGCAAGATCAGCCGTTTCGGACTGATGGAGTTGTCGCGCCAGCGCCTGCGTCCGGCACTGGCTGAAACCAGCTACATCCCCTGCCCCCGCTGTTCGGGCACCGGGCATATCCGCAGCGCCGAATCGGCCGCATTGCACATCCTGCGCATCCTTGAAGAAGAAGCGATGAAGGACAACACCGCCGCCGTGCATACGCAGGTGCCGGTCGACGTCGCCACCTTCCTGCTCAACGAAAAGCGGGCTGACATCCAGGCCATCGAATTGCGCCACAAGGTGAATATCCTGCTGATTCCGAACATTCATCTCGAAACACCGCAACACAGCATTGTCCGCCTGCGCCACGACGAATTGAATCTGGACGATCTGCAGCAGCCTTCCTACAAAATGGTCGACGTGCCCAAGGATGATGGCCTCCAGCAGATCATCACCCATGCTGAAGCCAAGGCACCGCGACAGGAAGCGGCCATCAAGGGGATCACACCGGATCAGCCGGCCCCGCTTGTTGCTGAAAGGTCCCGGAAGGAGCCGGAAAAGAACGCCAGCGGATTTATCTCCCGAATCATTTCCTGGTTCCGCGGTTCTGCCGAACCTGCACAGGAAACAAAACAGGAGCGTCGCCCCAGGAACGGAGGCGCCCAGCGCGACGGTCGGCGCGGCGGGCGGAACAACCGCCGCGAGGAAGACCGCGAGAATCGTGAACCAAGAAATGCGCGGCCGCCGAGAGAACCCCGGGAAGCAAGGCCACAACAGCAGCAGGCAGCGCAACGGGATGAAACCCAGCCACAGAGAAACCGCGAACCCCGCCGTCAACGTGGGGAGCAGCGACCGGAACGCAAGGAAAAGGAACAGACACAGGCGGTCGAAGTGAAGCAGAATGCCGTGCCCGTGAACGGTTCTCCTGAAAAGGCGCCCGAAGAAAGCGGCAATGGAACTTCGCGCCGCCGCGGCCGTCGCGGTGGCCGTCGTGAGCGGGGAGATCGCGTCGAAAACGCGAACGGTTCGTCGACCGGTATCAACGAAGTTGTTGCAGCGACTGCGGCCACAAGCGCAGAAATCGTGGAGAACGAAGTCGCCACCATCGAAACAGTAGATGCCTCGCCTTCCGCTCCGAAATTGCTTGCCGAAGCTCCGGCTCCGGTTGAACTCGAAACAACCGGGGTCCAGCCTGTCGATCCGGGCCTGAACCAGGCTCCGGCGATCAACGTGGCCGAACCCGCAGATGCGGCTTCCATTTCTGCAGAAAAGGAAACGAGCGCTGAATCCATCAGCACAAGTCGTATCGCACTTGAAACGCCAAGCATCGGCATCGAGCCTGCGATTGAAGGCATCGGTCAACCGTCACCGGTTTCCACAACAGAAATCGTTGAAACAATCGAAATTGACCAAGGTAACGAGGTGCCTGCTGAAACCGTACTGATCCAGGCAGAGGAAGTGAACGAACAATCTCTTCCCGATGCCGCAGCTCCGGAAATCGACAAGGTACTGGAATCCAGCGGCCTGGTCATGATTGAAACCAGCAGCGACAAGATCCAGTCGTGGCAGCCGGAAGTTGCTGAAGAAGCTGTGCCGCGCCCACGCCGCAGACGTCCTGCTCCTGTAGCACTGGCAGACGAACCTCTGGTGATGATAGAGACGACAACGAAGCAGCCTTAAATCCGGGCTGACAAAAAACAGGGCACTCTGATCGGTGCCCTGTTTTTTTTTGCATGATCAATAGCC
Source organism: uncultured Propionivibrio sp. (assembly GCA_964563685.1). Taxonomy (GTDB): domain Bacteria; phylum Pseudomonadota; class Gammaproteobacteria; order Burkholderiales; family Rhodocyclaceae; genus Propionivibrio. The sequence continues at coordinate 246,102 of CAZLXL010000002.1, read as the reverse complement.
GCTTTCAGTTGTCCGCATCATGTTTGGCCGCACCGAAGAGTTGTTCCTTGAGCCGGAATAGCTCATCACGCACGGCAGCGGCTTTCTCGAATTCGAGATTCCGCGCGTAATCGGCCATTTCCTTCTCGAGCCGCTTGATCTCACGCGTCAGCTGCTTCTCGTTCATCGCCGTGTAAGAGGCCTGTTGCTGCGCAGCCTTGAGTTCCTTCTGGGCCGTTTCCGAATCATAAACGCCGTCGATGATGTCCTTGATGCGTTTTGAAACTCCCTTCGGAGTGATGCCATGGGTTTCGTTATGCTGCAATTGCTTGGTGCGCCGCCGTTCGGTCTCGCCCATGGCGCGGCGCATCGAATCGGTCACCCGGTCGGCATAGAGGATAGCCATGCCATTCAGGTGACGCGCCGCACGGCCGATGGTCTGGATCAATGAACGTTCGGAACGCAGGAAACCTTCCTTGTCGGCATCCAGGATCGCCACCAGCGAAACCTCCGGAATGTCCAGCCCTTCGCGCAGCAGGTTGATGCCGACCAGCACATCGAATTGCCCCAGACGCAGATCACGGATGATTTCGACGCGCTCGACGGTATCGATGTCCGAGTGCAGGTAACGTACGCGAATCCCGTTTTCCCCGAGATAATCGGTCAGCTCTTCGGACATGCGCTTGGTCAGCGTGGTGACCAGGACACGTTCGTCGCGCGCCACGCGCAGCCGGATTTCCGAGAGCAAGTCATCCACCTGGGTCATCGCCGGCTTGACGACGATCTCGGGGTCGACCAGGCCGGTCGGGCGCACGACCTGTTCGACCACCTGCCCCTGATGAGTCCGCTCGTATTCGGCGGGAGTAGCCGAAACGAATATGGCCTGGCGTGAAAAAGCCTCGTATTCCTCGAACTTGAGCGGCCGGTTATCCAGCGCCGACGGCAGGCGGAAACCGTAATTGACGAGATTTTCCTTGCGCGAGCGATCCCCCTTGTACATCGAACCGATCTGCGGAATCGCCACGTGCGATTCGTCGATGAACATGAGCGCATCGGAAGGCAGGTAGTCGAGCAAGGTGGGCGGCGGCTCGCCGGTCTTGCGCCCTGACAAATGCCGCGAGTAATTTTCGATCCCCTTGCAGAAGCCGAGCTGATCGAGCATTTCCAGGTCGAACCGGGTACGCTGCTCGATACGCTGGGATTCGACCAGACGCCCTTCCCGGTTGAAATACTCGATGCGCTGCCGCAATTCCTCCTTGATCGCCTCGATGGCGCGCAATACCGTCGCGCGCGGGGTGACGTAGTGGGACGACGGGAATACGGTAAAGCGCGCCAGTTTGGTCTGCAGGTGACCGGTCAACGGATCAAACAGCTGCAGCCCGTCGATCTCGTCGTCGAACAGCGAGATGCGGATAGCGTGCTCGGCGTGTTCCGCCGGGAAGACATCGATGACGTCGCCGCGCACACGAAAAGTACCGCGGTGAAAATCCAGTTCATTGCGTTCGTACTGCATTTCGGCCAGGCGCTTGATGATGTCGCGCTGGCCCATGCGGTCGCCGACGCGCATGGTCAGGATCATGTTGTGATATTCGTCGCGGTCGCCGATGCCGTAAATGCACGAAACCGTGGCCACGATCACGCAGTCACGGCGTTCCAGCAGGCTCTTGGTCGCGGAAAGACGCATCTGTTCGATGTGCTCGTTGATCGCCGAGTCTTTCTCGATGAACAGGTCGCGCGCCGGGACATAGGCTTCCGGCTGGTAGTAATCGTAGTAGGAAACGAAGTACTCGACGGCATTCTCCGGCAGGAACTCGCGGAACTCGGAATAAAGCTGCGCCGCCAGGGTCTTGTTAGGGGCCAGCACCAAGGCCGGCCGCCCGGTCCTGGCGATGACGTTAGCCATGGTGAAGGTTTTTCCGGAACCGGTTACACCCAGCAAGGTCTGAAACGACAGCCCGTCTTCGAGCCCCTCGACCAGCCTGTCAATCGCCTCAGGCTGATCCCCTGCGGGCTCGAAAGGTAGATGAAGCCGGAAAGGCGAACCTTCGAAGATCACGATCCGGTCGTTTCGGGCTTCTTTTCGGGAAGGTTCTGGAGATTCCGCAATTTTCGTCATGCTAGAATTCTACGTTGAATCCTCGCTTCCCGAGCCTCCCTGTTGCTGCATCGATTTTGCGGGATTACCAGAGCCACATCCGACTTCCTTTGAACTAACGAAAGAATATTTTCATGACCAACTCAATCTTTGCTGCCGTAGAAATGGCTCCCCGCGACCCGATTCTCGGGTTGACGGAGGCGTTCAATGCCGATGCGCGGACGACCAAGGTGAATCTCGGTGTGGGCGTCTATTTCGATGACAACGGCAAAATACCCCTGCTCAACGCCGTCAAGGCCGCAGAGAAAACCCGCTTCGAAAGCATGCCAAGCTGGGGCTACCAGCCCATCGACGGACTGGCCGCCTACAATCAGGCCGTGCAAGCCATGCTTTTCGGCAAGGAATCGCCACTCCTGACCGAAGGCAAGGTGCTCACTGTCCAGGCTTTGGGCGGTACCGGAGCGCTCAAGATCGGTGCCGACTATCTCAAGCGCCTTTCGCCGAACGCAACCGTCTACATCAGCAATCCGAGTTGGGAAAACCACCGCAGCATCTTTGAAAATGCCGGACTCAAGGTTGATGTCTATCCTTACTATGATGTGGCCACGCGCGGTGTCGATTTCCCGGCCATGAAGGCCAAGCTCGATAGCCTGCCTGCGGGATCAATCATCGTTCTGCACGCCTGCTGTCACAATCCGACCGGCGCCGACCTGAACGAAGCGCAATGGCGCGAAGTCATCGAAGTCATGCAGGCGCGCGGCCTGATACCCTTCATTGACATGGCCTACCAGGGCTTTGCCGATGGCATCAAGGAGGATGCGCTCGCACTCAACCTGTTTGTCGCATCGGGCTTGCAGTTCTTCGTCTCGACTTCTTACTCGAAGTCCTTCTCCCTGTACGGCGAACGCGTTGGCGCGCTGTCGGTGGTCACGACGTCCCGGGATGAATCGGCGCGCGTCCTGTCGCAAGTCAAGCGCCTGATCCGCTCCAACTATTCCAATCCGCCCACCCACGGTGGCGCCATCGTCGCCGCCGTGCTGGCCAATCCGGAATTGCGCCAGATGTGGGAAACCGAATTGCTCGGCATGCGCGAGCGCATCAAGGTGATGCGCAGCAGCCTGGCCGACAAGCTCAAGGCCAAGGGCGTCGCCCAGGACTTTTCGTTCATCACCAAGCAGCGCGGCATGTTCTCCTACACCGGCCTTTCCGCCGAACAGGTAGCGCGGATGCAAAGCGAATTCGGTGTCTATGCGGTGAGTACAGGCCGCGTCTGCATGGCGGCGCTGAACAGCAAAAACATCGACTACGTGGCCAACGCCATGGCTGCGGTGCTCTGATTTTCCTGTTTGCCACAAAAAAGCGGCTCTTTGACGAGAGCCGCTTTTTTTATCCCTTCTTTCCAGTATTCTGGGCCTGCCTATCAATCAATGATTGCGTTTGCAAGCCCGCAACCTGTCATCCTTCTCCAGGTTTCTCAACCAGTCAGCCAGTTGCCGGGCCAGCTCTTCTCCCGTTGCCACCATGGCTTTGACGCCGCCACGGGCATCGGGGCTATCTGCAAGCTGATCGATGCTGATCCCCTGGCTGGCCAGCAAACGGCGTTGTCCGTCAATCACGCTGACCCGCGCCTGCAGCACGCCACGACTGTGCTGCGGCGTATCGAAAACATGTGAAAACTCGTGCAGTTCAACACGCAACAGGCAATCGACAGCAAGACCGCCGTTGCTTCCGGCAGATCCCAGAACATGCCGTAATTGCTGGGCCAGCAAGGTGGCCGGCGCGCCAGCCCAGCGGCTGTCGACATATTGCCGGCGTTTGAGCGGATCCTCGTAGAGCAAACGGTAGTCGATGGACGGATTTTCGAGCCAGCGTGGCGCTTTGACTTCCAGTGCCATGCGGGTCGCAGGTCCCGGCGCAAGTGGTGAGGTTGAGACCGCAACCGGTCCAAAATCGTAAATGGCCGGCATCACGCCATTGCGCGCAACGCCGGTGCATCCGGCAAGCAGAAGCACACACAGGAAAACAGTTTTTCTCATGGCTGCACCCGGATGAATGAAGGAGCCACGAAACCGGGTTCCCCCGGTCCGGGCAAGGGGCTTTGCCGCCCGAAAATGAGACTTTGCGGTTCCTTTTCGAGCATCTGGAGCACACGGTCAAGCTGTTGCGAGGCGGAGGCAATTTCAGTCGTCAGTTCGTTCAGGCGCGGCGCAAGCGCGCCAACACCGCCCGAGGCAGAATCCCCAAGCACTGTTTCGAACCTGTCGCTTGCGGATTGCAGACTGGCCACCAGTCCCCGCGCTTCGGCAAAGAATGGGGCTGCTTCAGCCACCGTTTGCTCGGCATGGATCAAGGTATTGTTGAGCCGCTGCATATTCTCGGGAGTCAACACGTTCTGCAGGCGTTCTGTGGTTTCGCTGGCCTGGCGGGTGGTCGCTTCCAGATGCTGCAATGTATCGGAGATCGCCTGTCGATTCGCGGGGCTGAGGATTTCGTTGATATTTTCCAGCAGGTCGCGCGCGTTGCGCAGGGTATCGCTGCCGACATCGGTAAGTTCCTGCATCAGCGAATCCTGCATGATGATAGGAGCGTGCCCATCGTTACCGGTAGGCAGTGGCTGAGGATTCGTGCCATCGTCTTCGAGCAGGATATGGGCAATACCCGTAACGCCGTGATAACCGAGCTTGGCTACGGTTCCCCGGGTTATAGGAATATTCTTGCCCACGGCAATGTTGATCCGTGTCGTGCGCGCATCCGCGGGATCAAGACGGATCGACTCGACCTTGCCGACACGGATTCCGCGATAACGCACCTGCGCTTGCGGGTTGAGTCCGGTGACATTGCGCCGCGAAAGCACGACATAGCTGTTGATTTCTTCATGCTTGCCACCGAACCACCACAACGCGGCGATGGCAGACATTCCCAGAATGAGCATGAACAATCCGGCAATCAGGGCATGAGAACGATTTTCCATGATCGATGCAATCTCTAACTGACACGTTTGCGCATGGCTTCACGGACATGCTCAGCGCAGAAAAAACCTTGGATGAATGGATGGTCAACCTCCAGCACGCTGGCCGGCGGACCGTAGGCAATGATACGCTGGTCGGCCAGCACCGCCACTCGTGTAGCCAGGCCCGCCAGGGTATCCAGATCGTGCGTCACCATGACGACGGTGAACCCCAGCTGCCGCTGCAGGGTGCCGATCAGCTGTACGAAATTGTCGGCCATATCCGGATCCAGCCCCGCAGTCGGTTCGTCGAGCACCAGCAGTTCCGGTTCGAGCGCCAGAGCACGCGCCAGGGCCACGCGCTTGACCATGCCTCCGGAAAGTTCGGCAGGCATCAACAAGCCCTGGTAGGGTTCGAGTTCGACCATGGCCAGTTTCATGAGCACAAGATCACGAATGATCGGTTCTTCAAAGAGATGCAGTTCGCGCAACGGAAACGCGATGTTGTCGAATACGGACAAAGCCGAGAACAACGCGCCCTGCTGGAAAAGCATGCCGAAACGGCGGCGTACAAGCCTGCGGATCAGCGGATCGGGATCGAGCACCGGATAGCCGAACAGCTTGACGCTGCCGCGGTTTGGCGCAAGCAGACCGACAATTTCGCGCAGCAGTGTCGTCTTGCCGCTGCCCGAACCACCGACCAGGCAAACGATCTGTCCAGCCTCGACATCGAACGAAATATCGCGATGTACCACCGTCGATCCGAAACTCGTGGACACGCCCCGCAGGGCAATGACAGGCTCTTTTTCAGGCGTTTGCGTCACCCTAGCCCCCCGGCATGCCGATGCTGCGAGTCAGTACCGCAAAAATGGCATCCACGATGATCACCACGGTAATCGCCGTCACCACCGACGAGGTGGTCCTGGCCGAAAGGCTTTCCGTGTTGGGTCGCACCTTGAGGCCGAAATGGCAGGCGATCAGGGCAATCAGGAAGCCGAAGACAAACCCTTTGCCGATGCCGATCCACAGGTTGGCCACCGGAACCGCCTTGGGCAGCGCGTCGATGAAATAGCCGTAGGACAAATCCATTTCCAGATTCGCTGCGACCATGCCCCCGATGAGCCCCGACGCCGCGCACCAGACGACCAGCAGCGGCATGGCTACGGACAGCGCAGCCACTTTCGGAAGCACGAGACGCAGGGTTCGCGACACCCCGATCGTCGCCAGCGCATCGAGTTCCTGAGTGACGCGCATGACGCCGATCTGTGCGGTCATCGCCGACCCCGAGCGGCCGGCCACCAGCACGGCGACGATGACCGGTCCCAGTTCACGGATGACACTGATGCCGAGCAGATTGACGATGAAGACATCCGCGCCAAAAGTCTTCAGCTGCAGGGATGAAAGATAGGACAGCACAATCCCGATCAGGAAACCCACCAGCGCCGTAACCGGCAGGGCCAGCGCCCCACTCTTATAGAGGGTGGCGGAAAACTCGCGCCAGGGAATGTCCCGTGGATGAGCGAACAGATGACCCGTGTCGAGAATCAATTGACCGATCAACGTCACGATATTCAGCAGATTCCGCGCTGCAGACAGAGCCAGTTCACCCAGAACAATCAACCAGGCGGGGTACGAAACAGGCCATTCTGTGGCCTTGTAGGCAGGAATCGCGGCCGCCCGTTCGATAATGGCGCGTTGTTCCGGACTGGCAATCAATGCCGTCGGCCATTGCCGGTTCCATGCATGCCAAAGCAAAACGGCAGCGGCACTGTCCATTCGCGACACGGAGGAAATATCCCAGATTGCCGGTTGCGCCGCGCATTCAGCCAGGCGTTTCTGCAACGCATCAATCGGCGTCGGCAGCGAAATCAGCGTCCACTCACCCGTCAGCAGCACCTGAACCTGGCCCTCCGTCTTCCGCAGATCGATGGCTGCCGTTGCCATGTTCCTATTCCGGCACGGAAACCGCGGGACGGCGGCGAATCCGGAACTGCACCCCCATGCGCTCCCAGGCCAGAGCTTCCTCGGTCAGCGCGGAGGCTGTCAGCGGGTTTCCCTTCAGCCACGAGGCAGGCAGTTCGATCAGGAATCCCGAAGCCGATTGTTTCGCCTTCAGCGGCGGCAACGGCAGGTTGTCACGCGTCCGTTCCAGCAAGGCGGCAAGCCGCAAGCTGAAAACGAGACGCCAGACCGGGTTGGCAAGCACGATCGGTGGCAACTTTTCCAGTTTGCCGCGCTGTCCGAGAACCAGCAGGGAGAGTTTTTCCTGATCCTTCTTTGAAAAGCCCGGCATGTCGGCATTGCTCAGGATATAGGCGCCATGTTTGTGGAAACCGCCATGTGCAATCGAAATTCCGATTTCATGCAAGGATACGGCCCAGCGCAGAAAACGTACATCGTTTTCATGTTCCGGCTGTTCGATGGGAATCAGCTGCCCGAGCAGCTGCATGGCCGTTCGTTCGACACGCGCAACCTGTTTGGCGTCAACCTGGTAGCGCCGCATGAACTGACTCACTGTTGCATCGCGCATGTCGTGCTGCTGGTAGCGGCCGAGAAGATCGTACAGGACGCCGAGCCTCAAGGCCCCTTCCGAATAGATCATGCGCTCGATGCCCAATTCGGAAAAGATCGCCGACATGATGGCTACGCCGCCGGCAAAAACCAGTTGGCGGTCGGGACGCAGTCCGGACAATTTCAATTCTGCCGCAGAGCCTGCGCGGATCAGCTGGGTCTTCAGCCTGTCCAGTCCTTCACGAGTGATTCCGGGTAACCGATCAGGGTTGAGTCCGTTGATTTCCAGCAGGTCGGCAATGGCTTTCGCTGTTCCGGAAGAAGCCACTGCTTCCATCCAGCCCTGTTCGCGGTATTTGTAAGCGATGGTTTCGATTTCGCGCGCTGCCGCGAGCTCGGCATCGGAAAAACGTTTCCTGTCGATCCTGCCCTCGGGAAAGAAACGCAACGAGTAACCAACGCACCCCATGAACAGCGACTCCATGAGCAACGGCTGGACATGCCTGCCAATGATGAGTTCCGTCGACCCCCCGCCGATATCGACAACTAGACGCTTGTTCGGCGAGTGCGGCATGGCATGCGCCACGCCGATATGGATCAGTCGCGCTTCCTCGCGCCCGCCGATCACCTCGATCGGGAAGCCCAAGGCTGCTTCCGCCCGTGGAATGAAAACCCGGGCGTTCTTGGCCACGCGCAAGGTGTTGGTAGCCACCGCCCTGACGGCCTGGGGCTGGAATCCGCGCAGGCGTTCGCCAAAGCGGCTGAGCGTTTCCAGAGCCAGCTGCTGCGCTTCATCATTGAGGATTTTTTCGCGCGTCAATCCGGAGGCCAGGCGTACGGTTTCCTTCAGCGAATCGAGCGGATAGATCTGATCATCGACAACACGGCCGACCTCAAGGCGAAAACTGTTGGACCCCAGATCGACCGCCGCTATCTGCTCGTATCCCATCGTCTGCTTACCTGAATCGACAATACAATGACCCCGGATTCTATCATCGGGCTGTGCTTCCCATCGGGGCGAGGCAAAATTCGTGAGCCGTTCCGGATTCATGCAGGAAATTGACATATTCTTGCAACAAAAGGGTCACACAATGTCTTCTTGCCCTGCCCTCCCAATCCTGATCCAATGCTGCCATGACGAACCGTAAAGAACCCGCGAAAAGTGGCTTGAACTTCCTGAACCGGGAACTCGGCATACTGGCCTTCAATCGCCGTGTTCTGGCGCAGGCCAGAAATCCCGAGACTCCTTTGCTCGAGCGTCTGCGTTTCCTGTGCATCGTCAGCAGCAATCTCGACGAATTCTTTGAAATCCGTGTGGCCGGGCTCAAGGAGCAGGTCAAGCTGAATTCTGTCGCTGCAACGCCGGACGGCTTGTCGGCGCAAACCGCCTTGCGGCATATCGGCCGCGAAGCGCATTCGCTCGTCGAGGAGCAATATTCCCTGTTCAACAGGGAAATCCTGCCCGGCCTGGCCGTGGAAGGCATCGAATTCCTGCGCAGGAGTGAATGGAACGAGGCTCAGCTCGAATGGATCAAGGGCTATTTTTTCCGCGAAGTCATGCCCGTACTGACGCCGATCGGTCTTGACCCGTCGCACCCCTTCCCGCGCCTGCTCAATAAAAGTCTCAACTTCGCCGTCGAGCTGGAAGGCAAGGATGCCTTCGGGCGCAGCTCCGGCACGGCCATTGTCCAGGCGCCACGCGTACTGCCACGGGTCATCCGCCTGCCGCAGGAAATCGGCAAGAGCGAATACAGTTTCGTGTTCCTGTCCTCCGTGCTGCATGAATTCGTTGGCGAACTTTTTTCCGGAATGCACGTGCTCGGCTGTTATCAGTTCCGGGTGACGCGCAACAGCGACCTGTTCGTCGACGAGGAAGAAGTGAAGAATCTGCGTGCGACGATCCAGGGCGAACTACCGCAGCGCCATTTTGGCGATGCCGTCCGTCTGGAAGTCAGCGATAACTGCCCGCAAACCATGTCCGATTTTCTGTTGTCGCAGTTCGGACTGGGTTCCGACGATCTGTACTGCGTATCCGGGCCGGTCAATCTGGTGCGCCTGATGCAAATCCCTGACTGGGTGCAACGCAGCGACCTGAAGTTTTCTCCATTTCATGCCGGAACACCCAAGCTGCTGAAAAAGAAACTTTCGCTTTTTGACTCCATCCGCGCTGGCGACATTCTTCTGCACCATCCCTACCAGAGTTTCATGCCGGTCATTCATCTGATCGACCAGGCCGCCGACGATCCTCACGTGGTTGCCATCAAGATGACGGTTTACCGCACCGGGACGGACTCGATCCTGATGCAATCACTGCTGCGCGCCGCCCAGAACGGGAAGGAAGTGACGGTGGTCGTCGAACTCATGGCGCGCTTCGATGAAGAGGCCAATATCGGCTGGGCAACCAAGCTCGAAGAGATCGGTGCGCATGTCGTGTATGGCGTCGTCGGCTACAAGACACACTCCAAGATGCTGATGATCGTGCGCCGCGAGGAAACTCGCTCGGGAAGCGTGCTGCGCCGTTACGTGCATCTGGGGACCGGCAACTATCATCCGAAAACTGCCCGTCTGTATACGGATTTCGGCTTGCTCACCTGTAATGAGGAAATGGGCGCCGATGTCAATGAAGTGTTCAAACAGCTGACCGGACTGGGACTGGCCAAAACCCTCAAGCACCTATGGCAGGCGCCCTTCACCCTGCACACGAACACGCTGGAAGCCATACGTGCAGAAGCCGCAGCCGCCCGTGCCGGCAAGCGGGCGCGCATCATCGCCAAGATGAATTCGTTGCTCGAACCGGAAATCATCAACGCCCTTTACGCCGCCTCGCAGGCCGGCGTAAAGATCGACCTCATCGTGCGTGGCGTCTGCGCCCTGCGTCCCGGTATCAAGGGGCTTTCGGACAAAATTCGCGTCCGTTCGATCATTGGCCGTTTTCTCGAGCATCACCGCGTGTTCTATTTTTACGCCGGAGGTACCGAGAAAGTATTTCTTTCCAGTGCCGACTGGATGGAGCGCAATTTTTTCCGCCGCATCGAGATCGCTTTTCCAATCCTCGACAAGCGGTTGAAGCGCAGGGTGATCAACGAAGGCCTGCAGGTCTACCTGACCGACAACCAGCAATCCTGGGAAATGGACGCCAACGGCGGCTACCATCCCAAACGCGTCGGACGTTCCAGGCCGCGTAGCGCGCAAAATGAACTGATTGAACTGCTAAAGCCCTGATCCGATGCGACTCACGCGGAGTCCGGCATTTCTTCGGCCAGCGTGCTGAGGGATAATTCCTCTGACGGCTGCACCAGCCTTTCCCGACAAGAGAATCTCCATGTCACGCGAATCCATGAACTACGATGTGGTCATCGTCGGCGGCGGACCGGCCGGTCTGTCCGCAGCGATCCGTCTGAAACAGCTGGCTCGGGAATCGGGCCGGGAGATCAGCGTCTGCCTGCTCGAAAAAAGTGCCAGCATCGGCGGCCACATTCTTTCCGGCACGGTCATGGACCCGCGCGCGCTGGATGAATTGTTGCCCGGCTGGCGCAATGGCGGAGAAAACAGCGCGCCCGGCATCGTTCCGGTCAGCGAGGATCATATGCTGTGGCTCGGCGAGAAACGCTGCTTCCGTTTTCCCGGCTGGGTCCTTCCCGAGTCTTTCGTCAATCTCGGCAACGTCGTGCTCAGCCTCGCCAACCTGTGCCGCTGGCTCGGCGAACAAGCCGAAAAACTCGGCGTTGAAATCTACCCCGGCTTTGCTGCCGCCGAAGTACTTTATCACACGGACGGATCGGTCAAGGGCGTTGCCACCGGCGACATGGGCCTCGCCAAAGATGGAAGCCCCGGCCCGGTTTTCCAGCCCGGCATCGAACTGCACGCCCGCTATACCCTGTTCGCCGAAGGTTCGCGAGGTCATCTGGCCAAGCAGCTCGAAGTGCGCTTTGAACTTCGGAGGGAAGCCGATCCCCAAATCTATGGTCTGGGCATCAAGGAAGTATGGGAAATCGCACCCGAGAATCATCACCCGGGACGGGTAATCCACACCGCCGGCTGGCCGCTCGACAACCGGACCTACGGCGGCGGATTCCTGTACCACATGGACAACCGGCGGATTGCCATCGGCTTCGTCACCGGACTCGGTTATACCAACCCCTACCTCTCTCCTTTTGAAGAATTTCAGCGCTTCAAGACCCATCCTGCGCTGCGGGGTGTACTCGAAGGCGGTAAACGCATCGCCTACGGCGCCCGTGCGATCACTTCCGGCGGATTGCAGTCCCTGCCCAGGCTGGTTTTCCCGGGTGGTGCACTGCTTGGCGACGATGCGGGGTTTCTCAACGCGGCAAGGATCAAGGGGTCGCACGCCGCCATCCAGTCGGGAATGCTGGCCGCGCAGGCTTGCCATGCAGCACTCGCCGCCAGACGCGGCAATGACGAACTGTCAGACTATCCCGAGGCCTTCCGCGAAAGCTGGTTGTTCGATGAGCTTCACCGGGCACGCAATTTCAAGCCGTATTTGAGCCGGGGATTGATGCTTGGCAGCGCGCTGTTCGGCATCGACCAGCTGCTGTTCCGTGGTCAGGCTCCCTGGACGCTGCATCATGCGGCGCCGGATCACGCCAAATTGAAAAAAGCTGGCGATTGCAGACCGATCGACTATCCGAAGCCGGATGGAACAATCACCTTCGACCGCCTCTCATCGGTCTTTCTTTCGAACACCCGCCATGAGGAAACACAGCCCTGCCACTTGCTGCTAAAGGATGAATCCATCGCGCTCGACGTCAATCTGGCACTGTACGATGCGCCGGAACAGCGCTACTGCCCGGCGGGTGTGTATGAGATCGTCCGGGATCAGGATGACCGGCCAAGATTGCAGATCAACGCGGCCAACTGTATCCATTGCAAGACCTGCGACATCAAGGATCCGAGGCAGAACATCGAGTGGGTGGCGCCGCAGGGCGGTGACGGTCCGAACTACGTGGATACCTGAAAACCCGAATCGGGCGATCGCATCAATTCGCGTTGCTTTCTTCCGCGCGCCGAAGATTGTCCTGGGAAGCCTGGGCTGCCGCATCCAGGCTGGATTTCACCGATTCCATCGTTTCCTTACCCTGCCGGGCCTGGTCGGCCTGCAGTTTGGCCACGCCGGCTGCTGTCCCCGCACTTTCGACGCCACATCCGGCCAAGGCGAATATGGCGAGAAGCAGATACAGCGGATAACGCATCGGGGGTCCTTTTACGTTCCGGAACTCAAGAATCAGGATTCAAGCGCAACGATGATCGAATAAATCTCGTCGCCCGACGCCGCGATCACTTCGGCCACAGTGCTCTGCTCCAGGCCAAGCGTTTCCGCTGAATCCGCCGTGGGAACGACACGTTCGTCGAGTTCGTTGAATGGATCGCTACGCGGCGACAGTGCCCTGGCAATGAAAAGGACGTCGCCAAGCGTTGCGGGCGGCATGGTTTTCCCGTACTCCCGCGAAGCAAGCACAGCCTCGGCAACCGATGACGGCAGGTTCAGTTCACCGAACACCATGCGGGTAGCGCGTTCGGCCAGATCGTTGACCGCCACGGCCAATTCGTCCGGATGCTCCAGAAGTTCCGGAAAATCGACCGCCTGCGCCAGCAGATAGAAACGGCCCAGATCATGCACGATGCCGGCAAACATGGCTTCGTCGGGGTTGAGCGTGGTCATTTTCTTGGCAATGACATAGGCCAGCGCAGCCACATTCACACTACGTTCCCACAGGCGGCTGGAAAGATTGCGGATGCCGCTGTGCCGCTGCGACTGACGCAGCTGGTTCATGATCAGGACCATGGCCAGCGCCTTGATCGGATCCATCCCGACCCGTACCACGGCCAACCGCACATCGCGGACGATCTGGTTCGTCGGATTGAGCGCCACGGAGTTGGCCAGCCGGATGACTTTGGCCGACAGCAACGGTTCGGAAACCACAATCTTGGCCAGGGTGGCGAGGCCGATGTCCGGGTTCTCCACCGCCTTCAACACGCGCCGGCTCGCATCCAGGCTCGTCGGAAAATTGAGTTCTCCGACCTTCGCGGCAGCGAATGTTTCGCGGAACGCATCCGAGACGCGAGGGAACGCAGGGCTCACGCTGTACTCCTTTTTATCGCACGGAAAAATCGCATTCTAAACTCATACGGCGCGATTTTGTCTCCCTAGTCCAGCGCCTTTGTCAGCGCGGGGACAATCTCGAACAGATCACCGACCAATCCGAAATCCGCGACCTGGAAAATCGGCGCCTCTGAATCCCTGTTGATGGCGACGATGATTTCACTGTCCTTCATTCCGGCCAGATGCTGGATGGCTCCCGCGACCCCCACGGCAATGTACAGTCGGGGAGCAACAATTTTTCCGGTCTGTCCGATCTGCAGGTCGTTCGGGACGAAACCGGCATCCACCGCGGCACGGGTCGCCCCGAGCGCCGCCCCCAGCTTGTCGGCCAGCGGTTCAAGCAGAGCGTGGAAACTCTCGCTGCTACCCAGTCCGCGTCCTCCGGCGACGACAACCTTCGCCGAAGTCAGCTCCGGGCGACCGGATTTCGTCAGATTGCGCGCGATCACGCGGCTTTTTCCGCGGTCGGCAGCCGCCGCAACCGCTTCGACCGGTGCATCTCCGTCCGTTCCTGCAGTCGGGAAAGCTGTCGTACGCACCGTGATCACCTTCGTTGCATCGGTCGCCTGCACGGTTTGCAGGGCATTCCCTGCATAAATCGGGCGGATGAAGGTATCGGGCGATTCCACGGCAACGATGTCGGAAATCTGGGCCACGTCGAGCAAGGCCGCAACCCGCGGCATGACGCTCTTGCCCGTGCTCGTCGCCGGCGCCAGCAAATGGCTGTAGCCGGAAGCCAGAGAAAGGATTTGCGCCGCGAGATTTTCCGGCAGGGCATCCGCCAGATGAGGGGCTTCCGCCAGCAGCACTTTGGACACCCCTTCCAGTCGGGCAGTGCTTTGCGCAACCGGACGGCAGTCGTTCCCGGCAACGAGAATATGTATTTCTCCGCCGATCCGATGCGCTGCCGCCAGGGTATTCAGGGTCGCCGCATTGAGCGCAATGTTGTCGTGTTCGGCCAGGACCAGGATACTCATGCGATCACCCGCGCGGTTTTCAGCCGCTCCACCAGTTCAGCGACATTCTCAAGCTTCGCTCCCGCTTTCCTGGAGGAAGGTTCTACCACCTTGAGCATTCTGAGCCGCGGTGCAATATCGACGCCCAGCGTTTCCGGCGTAATGACATCGATCGGCTTTTTCCTGGCTTTCATGATGTTCGGCAAGGTCACGTAGCGCGGCTCATTCAGGCGCAGGTCCGTGGTAACCACCGCAGGCAGGTTGATTTCGACTGTTTCCAGTCCGCCGTCGATTTCCCGAATCACGACCGCAGTCGCCCCGATCACTGAAACTTCCGAAGCGAATGTCGCCTGCGGCCAGTCGAGCAAGGCCGCCAGCATCTGTCCGGTCTGGTTGGCATCATCATCGGTGGCCTGTTTGCCGCACATGACAAGTTGCGGCTGCTCCTTCCGGCAAAAGGCGTTCAGCAATTTTGCAACACCCAGCGGCTGCAGTTCGGCGTCCGTCTCGATCAGGACGGCGCGATCCGCACCGATGGCCAGAGCAGTGCGCAGAGTGTCCTGGCAGCCCGCGGGACCGGCGGACACCACCACGATTTCCGTAACCGTGCCTGCTTCCTTCAAACGCACGGCTTCCTCGACGGCAATTTCATCGAACGGGTTCATCGACATGGGGAGATTCGCCATTTCCACGCCGGAAGAATCGGCCTTGACGCGAACCTTGATGTTGTAATCAATCACCCGTTTGACGGGCACAAGCACTTTCACAAGCTTCTCCTGGAAAATAACCGGCACATTTGACTCGCCAACCGGCGGACCAGACAATGCAACTCATCGGCGCGAGCAGTAACCCGCACGCCGGATTCTAAATGATCCACCCGCAACCTCATCGCATACTGTCCGAAAATCAGATCATGAATCGAATTCTTGTCAGTGCCTGTCTGCTGGACGAACCCGTTCGCTATAACGGGGTATCGGTCGCTTGCCGGCATCCCGTATTGCAGCGATGGCTGGCCGAGAATCGGGTGATATCACTTTGCCCGGAAGTTGCAGGAGGCTTGCCGAACCGTCGACCTCCCGTGGAAATCGCCGGTGGACGTGGCGGTGTTTCCGTACGTTTGAGACAGGCTATTGTCATTGACCCGGCAGGCAGGGATCTCACCGCCGAATTCATCGCAGGAGCCGAACACGCCCTCAGACTGGCACGTGAAAACGGGATTGGCGTCGCGCTGCTCAAGGAAGGCAGTCCGTCATGCGGCGTGAATTTCACCTACGACGGCACTTTCTCCGGCCAGCGCGTTCCGGCGAGCGGCGTAACAGCGGATTTTTTGCGCCATGCCGGCATACACACGTTCAGCGAACTCCAGATCGAGGAAGCCGATGCCTTCCTGGTTCAACTGGACAACAGTAAAAAGCACCAGGCACAAATGACAAGAGCGGCCGAAGCCGCTCTTGTCCAGGATGCCGGCCGGTAGTCCCGGCCCCGGTCATCGGTATTACTTGGCGACGATGTCCCGCGTATCGCGTGCGATCACCAGTTCTTCGTTGGTCGGAACGATCATCACCTTGATTGGCGAATCGGCGGTGGAAATAACGGCTTCCTTGCCACGCACCTTGTTCGCAGTCGCATCCAGCTTGATGCCCAGCGCAGTCAGGCGCTCAACGACGGCAGCACGGAATTCGATGCCATTTTCACCGATTCCGCCCGTGAAAATGATTGCATCGACCCGCCCGAGTTCGATGGCGTAGGCGCCGATATATTTCAGCACACGATGGCACAGCACGTCGATGGCCAGCTTGGCACGGGCGTTGCCTTCCTTGGCGGCATTCTCGATGTCGCGCATGTCGGAACTGATGCCGGAAATACCGAGCAGGCCGGATTTCTTGTTGAGCGCGTTGTCGATGTCGGCAAACGACATGTTGTTGTTGTCGGCCAGAAATTTGGGAATACCGGCGTCGATATCACCGCAGCGCGTGCCCATGACGAGCCCTTCGAGCGGCGTCATGCCCATGCTCGTATCGTAGGACTTGCCTCCCTTGACTGCAGTAAAGGACGACCCGTTGCCCATATGGCAGGTGATGCAATTGAACTGATCCTTGGTGATGCCGAGAATCTGCGCGGCGCGCTCGGAAACAAAGCGATGCGAGGTGCCATGAAAACCATAGCGGCGGACGTGATGTTTTTCGTACCACTCGTATGGCAGAGCGTATATGTAGGACTCCGGCGGCATCGTGGCGTGGAAGGCGGTATCGAACACGCCAACGTTCGGGACGCCGGGCAGCGCATGCATCATCGCCTGAATACCGGTAATGTTGGGCGGATTGTGCAGCGGCGCGAGCGGGATGTTTTCCTTGAGCGCTTCCAGCACGGCCTCGGTGATGAGCACCGAACCGGAAAATTTTTCGGCGCCATGAACGACGCGATGGCCAACGGCCGTAATGTCCGACAGCGATTTGATGACTCCGATTTTCGGATCAACCAGCTTGTTCAGGACCAGTTTGATCGCCATCTCATGATTGGCGATATCGGTAACTTCCTTGACCTTCTCGCCATCGGCCGGCTCATAGGCCAGGATCGAATCCTTCATGCCGATACGCTCGACCAGACCGGCAGCTACTCGGTGCTCGTTGGACATGTCCAGCAATTGGTACTTGAACGACGAGCTGCCGCAATTCAAAACAAAAACGTACATTATTCTTTCCTCAGAAAACACCACGTCAACACCCGGAAGATTCTTTTCATCTCGGTAAACCTTACAATCTATAAGGTTACACCAATACAGGAAGACAACCGTAATTCTTTAATTTATATGAAGTTATAGCCATGCTTCTGCAATCGCAGCCGCGATTTTCGATCTGCATCATGGACAAATCCCATGTGAGTCTAGTGGTCATTGCCCCAAGCAAACCAACTGAAGCAAACCAGACTTCATATTATGAAATAACATTTCGCCTAATGCAATTACATGATTCATCAGCGTTTTCGTTTTTTGCCCCATACAACTACATATAGCGTTATTGTTGCGTTGTACCACTATATGTAGTAGCTTTACGCCGAAGCCGATTTTCGAGGCTCTCATAATGCATAAGTATTCGATGCATTCTGTCAGACACAAAGCAGCACCAAGTTTTACCGCAAGGGTCAAAAAGATCACACCGTACAAGCAACATTCGAAAGGCAAACCATGAGTCAGAATGCGCAACAGTTGTCCCTGACCGCGATCGCAGAAGTTCCGGAGATCGCACCACTGACCGAGCAGGAAATCTCCACCGAGGTTCTCGTCGAAAAATATGCCAAGGGGGCAGAAACCAACGTCCACGACGTACGCCGTCGCGTAGCCAAGGCACTCGCCGCGAACGAGGACGAAAAGTCCCGCGCGAAATGGGAAGAGCGCTTTCTCTGGGCCCAGGAAAACGGTTTTGTTCCGGCCGGACGCATCAACTCGGCCGCCGGCACTCCGCTGGCCGCCACGCTGATCAACTGTTTCGTCCAACCGGTCGGCGATTCGATCGTCGAGCTCGTCGATGGCCGTCCCGGTATCTATAGCGCGCTCGCGGAAGCCGCCGAAACCATGCGCCGCGGCGGCGGTGTCGGCTACGACTTTTCCTCGATCCGGCCGCAGGGCGCCCAGGTCAAGGGAACGCAGTCGCGCGCCTCCGGTCCCGTATCCTACATGCGCGTATTCGACCGTTCCTGCGAAACCGTCGAATCCGCAGGCGCCCGTCGCGGTGCCCAGATGGGCGTATTGCGCTGCGATCATCCGGACATCGAACTGTTCATCCACGCCAAGGATCAGGGTGACCTGACCAACTTCAACGTTTCGATCGCCGTGTCCGACGAATTCATGAAGGCTGTCGAAAGCGACAGCGAGGTCGAGCTTGTCCATCGCGCGGAGCCGAATGCCGACATGAAGGCCTCCGGCGCTTTCCAGCGCGATGACGGGCTCTGGGTCTACCGCAAGATCCGCGCGCGCGATCTGTGGGACCAGGTCATGAAGTCCACCTATGACCATGCCGAACCGGGGATTCTTTTCCTGGATCGCATGAACAAGGACAACAACCTCAATTACTGCGAAGTCATCGAGGCCACCAATCCCTGTGCCGAACAACCCTTGCCACCCTATGGCTGCTGCTGCCTCGGCTCGATCAACCTGACCCTGTTCGTGCGTCATCCGTTCTCGAACCAGGCCGAATTCGATTTTGCCGCCTTTGGCGAAGTCGTCAAGGTTTCCGCGCGCATGCTCGACAACGTGCTCGACGTCACCGCCTGGCCGCTGGAACGCCAGCGCGAGGAAGCCAGCAACAAGCGCCGTGTCGGCCTCGGTTTCACCGGTCTGGGCGACGCGCTGTGCATGCTTGGCCTGCGCTACGACCGTCCGGAAGCCACCGCGATGGCCGCGCGCATCTCCGAATACATGCGCGACACGGCCTATCTTTCGTCCGTCGAACTGGCCAAGGAACGCGGCGCCTTCCCGCTGTTCAATGCCGAGTTGTACCTGTCCGGCGGCAACTTCGCCTCGCGCCTGCCCGCCGAAATCAAGGCTGAAATCCGCAAGCACGGCCTGCGCAACTCGCACCTGCTGTCCATCGCGCCCACCGGCACCATCTCGCTGGCCTTTGCCGACAACGCCAGCAACGGCATCGAACCGCCCTTCTCCTGGACCTACAGCCGCAAGAAGCGCATGGTCGACGGCACAATCAAGGAATACGCCGTTGAAGACTACGCCTGGCGCCTGTACAAGCACCAGGGCGGCGACGTGGAAAACCTGCCGGATTATTTCGTGACGGCACTGGAAATCTCTGCCGAAGCGCACAAGAACATGGTCGCCGCCGTGGCACCCTACATCGACACATCGATCTCGAAGACGGTCAATGTCCCCGCCGACTATCCTTACGAGGACTTCCAGGATCTCTACATGAGCGCCTGGAAAGCCGGTCTCAAGGGCCTCGCCACCTACCGTCCGAACAGCGTCCTGGGCGCCGTCCTGTCGGTCGAGACGACCAAGCAGAACGAGGAAAAGAAACAGCCGCAGGACTTCGTCAACGGCGACGCCAACCGCCGCCTGTCGATCAAGAACCTGCCGGCTCCGGTACTTTCCAGCCTGCGCTGGCCGGGGCGCCCGGATCTACCCGAAGGCAACATGGCCTGGACCTACATGATCGAACATGAACAGCACGGCAAGTTCGCCCTGTTCGTCGGCCATGTCGAGCAGGAAGGCCACGCCTGGCCGTTCGAAGCCTGGGTCAATGGCCCGACCCAGCCACGAGGTCTCGGCGCCGTCGCCAAGACACTGTCCATGGACATGCGCGCCAATGACCACGGCTGGCTCAAACTGAAGCTCGAATCACTGGCGAAAACCCCGGATGGCGAGGGCTTCGACATGCCCTTCCCGCCGCACGGGGAACGCAAGCGCATGCCTTCGGTCGTCTCCGCAATGGCCCGCCTGATCGAATACCGCGTCGAGAAGCTTGGCGCCTTCGACAACGCAGGCCCCACTCCGGTGCTGGACGCGCTGTTCAGCCTGAAGGAACCGAAGACCGGCACCGACGGCACCCTGTCCTGGACGGTCGACGTCTTCAACCCGGCCACCAGCGAAGACTTCGTGCTCGGACTCAAGGAAATCACCCTGCCCGACGGCGTCACACGCCCCTATTCGGTCTGGCTCTCAGGCAACTACCCGCGTGCCCTCGACGGTTTGACCAAACTGCTTTCGCTCGACATGCGCGTGCTCGACCCGGCCTGGATCGGCATGAAACTGCGCAAGCTGCTCGATTATCCGGAGCCGCTCGGCGACTTCATGGCGTTCGTTCCCGGTTCGCGCAAACAGCAGACCTATCCGTCAACGGTGGCCTACATCGCCAGCCTGATCATCCACCGCTACGCGATGCTGGGCATTCTTGACGAAAACGGCTTCCCGCTGCAACAGATGGGCATTCTGGAAGCCCCGACCAGCAGCACGGCGCCCAAGCCCACCGCAGGAAAGCTGTGCGGCGAATGCGGCAACTTCACCATGATCCGCAAGGACGGGTGCGATTTCTGTACCGCCTGCGGCGCGGTGGGAAGCTGCGGCTAAACAAACAGCACGACCCGGAAGCATTCGTGGAGGATCATCCGCCTTGACCAGGCGGGATCCTCTTTTTTTTTCGGGTCATACCGAAAGCTTTATCGAGTTTCGCCCGAACGAAGCCTTGTATAGACACCGGGCATGGGCCCTTCCGGTATCCCCTTGCGCGACTGCATGGCGCATACATGGCGAAACCACCGGTTTCCCGGATCGCGGTGAAAACGGCTATGCCAGTATTGTTTTACGACAATGACCTGCATGGGAACCGGGCAGGGGAAGAGCCTGACGGTTCCCCTGCCCGCCAGCGTGGCCCCGATTTGTCCGGGCATGGTCGTAATCATATCGGTGGTGGCGATGATCTGGCCGACACCGAGTACTCCCGGCAAGATTGCAACGATTTTCCTTGTTACATTCTGACGTTTCAGTTCTGTCTCGATCACCGCATTGGCGCTGCCATAGCCGACCGCAATGTGTGCTTCGCGCTGATAATCTTCGAGGGTCAATTGATCGGTGATTCGTGGGTGCTCCTTGCTGACCAGGCAGACAAAGTCCTGTTCAAACAGGGCCTGCTGATAAATCCCCGCGTCCATGCCAGGTACAAAGCCGCCAAAAGCCAGGTCGGCATCGCCGTTTTCCAGGAGTCGCTCAGTCTGATTATCAACGGGTAAGGCTTCAACCTGGACGTTCGGCGCATGATTCCGGACATACCCCAGTATGCTCGGCATCAGGGTAATCTGTGATGCGTCCGGGATACAGATGCGAAATTCGCGCCTGGATAACGCCGGGTCAAAACGTGGCGCATCCTCAACCAACTGCCGCATCGCCTCCAGGATTTCCTTGGATTTTTCGACGACAACCTCCCCCCGGGGGGTCGGCATCATGCCTTCCGAGGTACGCACAAACAACGGATCCTTCAACTGCTCACGAATCCGTTTCAGCCAGGAACTCACGATGGGCTGATTTTGCCCCATGCGTTCCGCGGTACGGGTAACACTGCGCGTTTCATAAAGAATTTCAAGCAACTTGAAATCCCGCGCACTGAGATAGCTGGCTAATTCGCTGCTGTCGTTCATTCCACCCTCTCTGTTCTTGCATGGCAGGAATCCTGCCCCCTGACCGCCCATTATTTGTTTTTACATATGGTCAGCATTGAATACATAGAATTTACAGAATTATTGTACCTCTCTATATTATCGACACGTTAAGCATTGCTTGTTCAAACATTAAAAAAACAACTCGCCCCAAGGAGATGGCATCAAGATGATTAGCGGTAAAACGCAACTGCTGCCCCTGTTCGGTTATCCCACCGAAGCATTCAAGGCACCCCTCATTTACAACCCATGGTTTGAAAAACACGATATCGACGCCGTCGTCGTGCCGATGGGCGCCAAGCCCGAGGATTTCCCTTCAGTGATGAAATCTGTCTTTCAACTCACCAACGTTCCCGGAGCCTTGGTGACCATGCCGCATAAAATCGCGGCGGCCACTCTGGTTGACGAAATTTCCACCACGGCAAAAATTTCCGGCGCCTGCAACGCCATTTTGAAGCGCCCCGACGGATCCCTGCTCGGCGACATGTTCGACGGCACAGGATTCACCCGCGGCCTGCAACTCAAGGGATTTTCCTTTGCCGGCGCGCGCTGCCTGCTGGTTGGCGCGGGCGGGGTGGGTTCGGCCATTGCCGCTTCGCTCGCCGCCGGTGGCGTCGCTGCCATCACCGTCTTTGACACCTGGCAGGAATCGGCTGAAGGACTTGTCGAGCGGCTTCGTCTGCACTACCCCCAACTGGAGGTGCGCACGGGACCCAACGACCCCGCCGGGTACGACTTGGCGATCAATGCCACACCGCTCGGTCTGCCTGGCGACCCGTTGCCGATGGACATTACCCGCCTGTCACCCTCGACCTTTGTCGGCGAGGTGGTCATGAAGCAGGAAATCACGCCCTTGCTCCAGGCCGCCCGTGAACTCGGATGCCGCTACCAGATCGGGGTCGACATGCTCTACGAAATGATCCCCGCATACCTTGAGTTCTTTGGTTTCGGCACGACCACGGCGGAAGAACTGCGTGCCGTGGCCAAAGTACGTTATTGATCGGCTCAATACGGACAAGGCCGAGAGTTACGTTTTTTATATAGGAAAAGGAAGGCATGAAAAAGATTCTGGTACTGAACGGCGTCAATCTGAACATGTTCGGTAAACGCGACCCGAAGCAATACGGCACGACCACCCTGGCCGAGATCGATGCGCAACTGCGCACACTGGCTCAGGAACTGGGCGTGGAAGTCGAAAGCTTCCAGACCAACCATGAAGGAGAAATGTGCCAGCGCGTCCATCAGGCGTTTGTCGACAAGGTCGATGCCGTGGTGATCAACGCCGGCGCATGGACGCATTACAGCTACGGTTTACGCGATGCGCTGGCCATCCTGACGGTGCCGGTCATCGAAGTTCACATGTCGAACGTCCATGCGCGCGAGTCTTTCCGCCATTACTCGGTATTCGGAGAAATTGCGAAGGGACAGATCTGCGGTTTTGGCGTCGACAGTTACCTGCTTGGCCTGCGTGCGGCGGTTTCCGCCATCCAGGGACAATGATCCAGGACCTTTGGAAATATAAAGGCTTGCAGATCAGTCGCCATAAGTTCATATAATTCAGGGCTGGGAGCAAGTACTCCCGGCACGTCAACAATCAGAGGGGAAATTCACTATGTCCGAAAACACCCAGAATGAAATAGAAATAACGGAGAGTCCACGCCCGAAAGGCGAATACAAGATGATCCTTGTGCTGCTCGTCATCTGCGTCGCTCTCTTTGTCGATTCCCTGAGAAGCGAGGGGATTTTCCAGGGAAACAGCGCCGGGCCGGGCAGTATCCCGCAACTTGTTGGGGGAGCCCTCATCCTGATGCTCGTCACCTTGGCAATCCAGTTTTACCGGAAGGGGTATAAGGAAGGAACCTTCGGCGATCTGATTCACCATCTGTTTGACAAGGAAGTAGTGATCCTGTTGATCACCCTGACGATTTACGGATTCATCCTCGAAACGCTGCATTTCTTACCGGCCACCTTCCTGTTTCTGGTCACGACCATGTACCTGCTCGAACCGAAGAAACTGCTGCTCAAGATTGGTGTCTCCGCCGGCACGCTGGCCGGGCTGTACCTGATTTTCACGACACTGTTCCAGGTCGTTCTACCCTAATACGCGGAGGAAGCATAATTATGTATACAGGTTTGGAAGGCTTTCTTCAGCCATTCATGAGTCTGACACTGGTCTGGTGGATCGCTATCGGTACGCTGGTTGGATTGTACGTCGGGGCAATTCCCGGACTTTCCGTGACGATGGCTGTTTCGTTGCTGATTTCGTTCACCTTTTCCTGGGAAGTATTGCCCGCGCTGGCGATCATGGTCGGCATCTTTGTCGGCGGGGTATACGGTGGCGCCCGTTCGGGCATTCTGCTCAACATTCCGGGCGCTCCAGCGGCCGTCGCCTCGACGTTTGACGGTTATCCTCTCGCCAAAATGGGTCTGGCGGGCGAGGCCATGGGCCTGAGCACCACACAGGCGGTCATCGGCAACTTTTTCGGCGTTGTCGTACTGGCCATAGCCGCTCCGCTCATCTCCCAGATTGCCCTGATCGCCCAGGCGCGCGATTACTTCCTGCTGGCCTTCATGGGCCTGTTCCTGGTCGGCAGCCTGTCCGAAGGCAGCATGCTCAAGGCGCTGGTTGCAGCGGGCATCGGCATCATAGTCGGCCTGATCGGAATGGATCCGGAAACCGGGCAAGGGCGCATGACCTTCGGTACCCTGAATTTGCTCGGCGGGATTCACTTTGTGATCGTAATGATCGGCACCTTCGGCATTTCGGAAGCATTGGTCCAACTGCAAACCAAGGTCCTGCCGGTCAAACAGAAAATCGACCGGGTCAGGCCGGAGTGGAGCGCCGTAACGAAAAACATGTGGCTCACCGTGCGTGCCTCGACCATCGGAGTTATCGTCGGCGCGCTGCCGGGAACCGGCGGCGACATCGCTGCGCTGATGGCCTACGACCATGCCAAGCGTACCGTCAAGAACCCCTATCCGCAGCCGTTCGGCCAAGGTGCCTATCAGGGATTGATCGCTCCGGAAGCAGCAGCCAACGCGGCTATTGGCGGCGCCTTCGTTCCGATGATGACCCTGGGCATTCCGGGCGACTCTGTGACCGCCGTTCTTATCGGCGCGCTGATCATCCACGGCCTGCGTCCCGGACCGATGCTGATGCGCGAACAACCGGAATTCTTCTGGTTCGTCGTCGGCGCACTGCTGATCGCCAACGTGTTCCTGTACATCTGGGGCATGACCGGCATCCGTGCCTTCAGCAAGATCGTCGAGATTCCCAAGCCCTACATCATCCCGATCATCGTGGTGCTGACCTTTGTCGGCGGCTATTCGATCCAGAACAGCATCACCGACATCTACTGGATGATCGGCTTCGGCATCCTCGGCTACTTCATGAAGCGTTTCAGCTACCCGGTTGCTCCGCTGGTTCTCGGGATCATTCTGACTCCGATCATCGACGAAAACTTCCGTCGCGGCGTGCAACTGGCCCGTGGCAGCGCGCTGGACTTCTTCTGGGGCATGTTCGTCAACCCGGTAGCCATCGGAATCCTGGTCCTCATGTTCCTGACTCTTGTGGTTGCCAACCAGAACATCATGGGCAAGGTCAAGAGTGTGCTGGGCTTCGGCAAAAAAGAAGCCTGATCGACGGGGATCGACAAGGATGAGAATTTCGTGGTTTTTCGGTTTCGGCTGGTTATCGGTACTGACGGTAGTGCTCTGCGGTATCGGGATCAACCTGCTCGAGGGTCAGATTGTTCTGGTGCTGTACGTTCCGTTCGTGATCGTCGCGGTATACATGACAACGCGCTTCAGACTCTACACGCTGGAGCCCTGGCGTCGGGCCCATAGCAAGGTCATGATCCAGTATGGCGAACTCGCCGAACAGGAATATGAGACTGCCAAAAAGGAAAACCGCGAATTCGACATCCTGACACCGTGCCGCGGACTGGCTGAACAGCTGTTCGGCCAGTCGGAAATCGATGGAGTATCCCTGTTGTCGGATGAAAACCGAAAGAGCTACTACAAGGCCCTGGTTGAGTCCTATCCGCAAGTGTTCCTGCAGAACATCAGCCCGGAGCGCCATGCTGCCGTACTTGACGGAGTCAACCGTGACATCGAGACAAGCAAGCTCGGTCCGGACATTCTGATAGCTCGTACCATCGAACAGAAACACAATCGGCTGCTTGCGGCCAGGTACTTGCACGCGTTGATGATTGGCAAGGTCAAATAAATGATGTTCCCGAATTTTGATGCAAGGAATCAACTGTAATTTTCTTCACGCCCGGGCAGCCATGCCTCGGGGAGTTGTTGATGGTGGCACCCAGTCACGGGAAATTCCCGGATTGGTTTTTAACTAAGGAGAAACGCATGAGAATCATAAAATGGTCAAAACTGGTTCTGGCTACCGGACTCATGGCGGCAGGCTTTGCCGGCGCCGCCGACTATCCGGAGCATTCGATCAGCGGCGTCATTGCCTGGGGAGCTGGCGGCGGTTCGGACACCGTCTCACGTTTGATCACCCCGGTTGCTGAAAAAATCCTGAAGCAATCCATCATTCTTCAGAACAAGACGGGCGCAACAGGCGCTATCGCCGCACAGCACGTAGCCTCTGCCAATGCCGACGGTTACACGCTCCTCTATCATGCCGAAAACCCGCAGCTGTACCAGGTGCTGGGTCTGTCCGAGCTGAGCTACGACGATTTCGAACCCGTCCTCCTGACGGTACAAGGCTCGACGGTCATCGTGGTCCACAAGGATTCGCCGATCAAGACCTATGCCGACCTGATCAAGGAAGCCAAGGCCAAACCCGGCAAGCTGAGCGTCGGCACCAGCGGCGTCGGCGGCCAACCCTGGGTGACCTCGACGTTGCTGAAAAAAGTCGAAGGCGTGGAGTTCAATCCGGTGGCCTTCAATGGCGACGGCCCGCTGGTTACCGCGTTGCTCGGCAAGCAGCTTGATGTCAGCGGCCTGGCCGTGGGCATTGCTTCGCAGTACCTCAAGTCCGGCGACCTGCGGGCTCTGGCGATCATGAAGAACAAGCCAAACCCGGCCGTTCCTGAAGTTCCCTACATCACCAAGCTGAATCCGGCCTTTACCGATGCAATGAAGGCTTCCGGCTTCTTCTATGGCGTGTTCGTCAAGAAGGGCACCCCGCAGCCGATCATCGACAAGCTGAACGCGGCCTTCAAGGAAGCCATGAAGGACAGCAAGTTCATCAATTACACGGTGACCAACGGGCTTGAAGTTATCGGCACAAGCGGCAAGGAAGCGCGCGACTTCATGAACACCTGGCGTTCGCAAATGTCCTGGCTGATCCACGACGCCGGCGCCAGCAAGAATTCTCCGGAAAAATTCGGCATTCCGAAGCCCTGAGAATAATCGCGTAAAATAGCTTCAATCGCGGTCGTATACGCATACGGCCAAAACCATACAACGGGCGGTGCAAACCGCCCGTTGTGCTTTTCACACCAGGACAACGCACCGAGGATGAACCCCTGCCCCCACCGTATGCCGCTCATCTTTGTCGACCTTGAGACGACGGGAGCCAATTTCGCCAACGACCGCATCATCGAGATCGGCATTGTCGAGGTTGATCAGGATGGCGTGCGCGAATGGAGCAGCCTGGTCAATCCCGGCCGGGAGGTATCTCCCTTCATTACCGGCCTGACGGGAATCGACACCGCCATGGTCGTTTCCGCGCCGGATTTCGCCGAACTCGCTCCGCTCCTCCAGGAAAAGCTCAGGGGCAAGCTGTTCATCGCCCACAACGCGCGTTTCGACTACGGCTTTCTGAAACACGAATTCAAACGCATCGGCATCGACTTCCGGGCCACCAGCCTGTGCACCGTCAAACTGTCGCGCAAACTTTTTCCCGGGCACCACCGGCATAGCCTGGACACGCTGGTTGCACGTTACGGCATCGCCGTTGGGGAACGACACCGCGCATTGGCGGATGCCCGCGTGCTTTGGGATCTCTGGAAGCATTGGCATGGTCTGCTCGCGGAAGAGGCCATCTGGCAAGCCGTCGACCTGATCACCGGCCGCCCGGAACTGCCTGCCCACCTGGATGCATCCTTCATGGACGACCTCCCCGAGGCACCCGGCGCCTTCGCCCTGATCGGAGAGAATGAAGAACGTCTGCTGGTAAAACGCTGCTCCAATATTCGCCAGCAAGTATTTGCCCAGTTTTCGCCGGCCAACCGGGATACCGTCCTGACCAACCGTACCCGGCGAATCGAATGGCGCGAATCGGCCGGCGAACTGGGAGCACGACTGTGCGAACGCGAATTGAATCCCCGATTGCGCCAGCCTCATGACGAACTGTGCTCCTGGCAACTGATCACGGACGAAGATGGTGCTCTGCGTCCTCAGCTTGTGTTTGCGTGCGATCTGGATTTTGCCAAAACACTGGATCTGTTCGGCTTGTACTCAAACCGGCGCGAGGCTACGCACGCCTTGCGCAAACTCGCCGAAGCACACCGCTTGTGCCACAGCCTGACCGGCCTCGGCACGGGCAAGACAGGAGAGGCCTGTGTGGCCTACAAGCAGAAAACCTGCCGTGGCGCCTGTGTCGGCAAGGAACCCCTATCGATGCACAGCGCCCGCCTGTTGACCGCTCTGGCGAAACTGCGGGTACACCCCTGGCCGTATCCCGGCCCCGTAGCCCTGATCGAACGCGATGAATTTGGAATGCGCGAGGACTACCACATCATCGACGCCTGGCGCTATCTGGGAACGGCTCAGGACCAGGAAACGCTACTGTCGATTCTCGAAAACCGGGACAAAGCTCCTCCTGCTTTCGACGTGGATGTTTACCGGATTGTCGGGAAACACCTGAAGGATGGAAAAATCAAGATCATCGACTTATCCCTCTCCTGAAAAGGCGTACACCCCGCCCGGAAAATCAAACCCGAAGCAAACTAATTCCGGATCTATCGGTCTAAGCGCCAGCATCACCGACAACCAGGAGGCATGCCATGGATCCGATGATGTTCCCGAAAATGCTGACGTCGCATGGAGAAGGCTGGGACTGGCTGAAGCGCATCCACCCGTCGGTTGCGGGGATGTACATCCTCTATGTTGTACCGTTGTCGCTTATTCCTCCGGCCATGTTGCTGTATGCGTGGCGCAGCTACAGTAACGCACCCTTGCCGGAAATCACACCGGATGAAGCGCTCTTCCTGGCGGCCGTCTTTTTCGTCGCGGAACTGCTGATGGTGCCGATCATGGGCCGGGTGCTGCAGATGATCGGGCAGGTTGCCGACGCTTCCCCTTCCTACCAGGACACGTTCGCCTTTGCGGCCGTGGTACCCACACCGCTCTGGCTGGCGCCGCTGGCCCTGTTCGTTCCGAGCCTGGCATTCAACATCCTGATCATGCTGGCGGCGCTGGCCTGTTCGGCGGCCCTGATTTTCCAGGGGGTTGACCGCACCTACGACCTGCGCGACGAAGGACATTCGCTGCTCGTGGCCGGCACGGTCTTCGCGGCTGGACTGGTGGCCTGGGTGATCATGATCGTTCTGGCCTTCGTCACCTGGGGCAAAGTGCTGACCTGACCACGTTCGCGGGAAATTCAGGAAACTGCAAAACGCACGCAAGGTGCATAGTGCGCCGCGTGGCAAAGCATGCCTTCCCGGCAGGCGTAGAGCTGTTCGCGCGAGTGAAAAACACACGCCATACGCCGCGATTCAGACAATGGCGTATCAACCTGAAAACCTTAGTTCAAACCACGGAGAACACGGTGGGCACGGAGAAATACCGGAAACTGTGAATTGTTGCTCTCACCCGTCGGGGGAGTCTTCGTGTCACGCCAACACTTTGTTTTTCTCCATGTTCTCCGTGCACTCCGTGGTTAACTGCTTTTTCCGGGATCAATGAACTTTCCTTCCGGATGCGGTCTGAGTCTTACCCTCACGGAATTCATAATGACGGGGAGGAAACAATTTGAATACGCCGAAGTCTCCCAGCCTTCGCGTTGGTCAGTTTTCCAGCGGACGCTATTCCCTGATCGCACTATTGGCCGCACTGGCGGCTCTGCCGGTCCGCGCCGAGTTCGCCACCAATCTTCCTCCCCCCGCCTCCGGTCTCGCCCAGGAAATCCACGAACTGCATTCCCTCATCCTGTGGATATGCCTGGCGATTTTCATCGTGGTCTTCGTGCCGATGGGCATCGCTCTCATCCGGCATCGCAAGTCGGTTGGCCATGTGCCGGCGAAGTTTCACGACAACCGAGCGGTGGAAATCGCCTGGACCGTCGTTCCGACGCTGATTCTGCTGGTCATGGCCTGGCCGGCGACGCGCATGGTCATTGCCATGAAGGATACGGAAAAGGAAGACCTGACAATCAAGGTCACCGGTCACCAGTGGAAATGGGAATACGAATATCTCGGCAACGGTGTCCGCTTCATGAGCAACGCCTCCACCCCCAAGGCGCAGATCGATGGCACCCAGCCCAAGGGAGAGCACTATCTGCTTGAGGTCGATCATCCGCTGGTGGTACCCGCGGGCAAGAAAATCCGCCTGATCACCACCGCCAGCGACGTGATCCACTCCTGGGCGGTTCCGGCGCTCGGCGTCAAACAGGACGCCATTCCCGGCTTCATCCGCGACACCTGGTTCAAGGCTGACTCACCCGGAACCTACCGGGGCCAATGCACTGAATTGTGCGGCGTCGGCCACGGGTTCATGCCGGTCGTCGTCAATGTACTTGCTCCGGAAGATTTCACGGCATGGATGGATGAAAGGAAAGCCGAGCTGGCGGCAATGGCCGCTCGCGCCGGAACGACCTATGAAATGGCCGAGTTGAAAGCCATTGGCGAGAAGGTTTACGCCACCCATTGCCTGGTGTGCCACCAGGCCAACGGGGCGGGAATCCCCAACGTCTTCCCCGGACTCGCCGGATCGAAGATCGCCACCGGCGACAAGGCCGGACATATCGACATCGTCCTGAACGGCAAGCCGAACACTGCCATGGCCGCTTTCGGCAAGCAGCTGTCCGATCTCGACCTGGCGGCAGTCATCACCTACGAGCGCAACAGCTGGAGCAACAAGACCGGCGACAGCGTACAACCTGCAGACGTCGCCGCGCGGCGCAAATAGAACGGGAGTCCGGACATGAGCATGAATTCAACAGCCTTTTCCGATACTGCCCCCGATCACCACGATCATGTCCCGGCAGGCATGGCGCGCTGGCTGGCCAGCACCAACCACAAGGACATCGGCACACTGTACCTGTGGTTCAGCCTGTTCATGTTCTTCTTCGCCGGGGCGCTGGCCATGCTGATCCGCGCCGAACTGTTCCAGCCCGGCCTGCAGCTGTTCCAGCCCGCCGTATTCAACCAGCTGACCACCATGCACGGGCTGATCATGATCTTCGGCGCGATCATGCCGGCACTCGTCGGCTTCGCCAACTGGCAGATCCCGCTGATGATCGGTGCGCCGGACATGGCCTTCCCGCGGCTCAACAACTGGAGTTTCTGGCTGCTGCCCGCCGCCGGCATCCTGCTCATTTCCACCTTTTTCGTCCCTGGCGGCGCCATCTCGGGCGGCTGGACGATGTATCCGCCGCTGTACATTCAAGGCGGCATCGCCTACGACATTTCCATTCTCGCCATCCACATCATGGGCGTTTCGTCGGTCATGGGAGCGATCAACATCATCGTCACGATCATCAACCTGCGCGCTCCCGGCATGACGCTGATGAAGATGCCCCTGTTCGTGTGGACCTGGCTGATCACCGCTTTCCTGTTGGTCGCCGTGATGCCGGTGCTGGCCGGCGCAATCACCATGCTGCTCACCGACCGGCATTTCGGCACGCATTTCTTCAACGCGGCGGGCGGCGGCGACCCGGTGATGTTCCAGCACATCTTCTGGTTCTTCGGCCACCCCGAGGTGTACATCATGATCCTGCCGGCCTTCGGCATCATCTCGACGACCATCCCGGCCTTCGCCAGGAAACCGCTGTTCGGCTACGCGTCAATGGTCTATGCCGTGGCCTCGATCGCCCTCCTTTCGTTCATCGTCTGGGCGCACCACATGTTCACCACCGGCATGCCGGTCGGCGGGCAACTGTTCTTCATGTACACCACCATGCTCATCGCCATCCCCACCGGGGTGAAAGTGTTCAACTGGGTCGCCACACTATGGCGTGGTTCGATCACCTTCGAGACGCCGATGCTGTTTTCGCTGGCCTTCGTCTTCCTGTTCGCCATTGGCGGCTTCAGCGGCCTGGTACTGGCGCTGGTGCCGGTGGACATCCAGCTACAGGACACCTATTACGTGGTGGCCCATTTCCATTACGTGCTGTTTTCCGGTTCGGCCATGGCCATCATGGCCGGCGTGTACTACTGGCTGCCGAAGTGGACCGGCCGCATGTACGACGAAACACTGGGCAAGATACATTTCTGGCTGACGGCCATTGCCTTCAACATCACCTTCTTCCCGATGCACTTCCTGGGTCTCGCCGGCATGCCGCGGCGCATTCCCGACTATGCACTGCAGTTCGCCGACTTCAACATGATCTCCAGCATCGGCGGCTTCCTGCTCGGCGCCAGCCAGCTGCTGTTCCTGTACAACGTGATCCAGTGCATCCGCCGCGGCGCCAGGGCGGGAGACAAACCCTGGGAAGGCGCCGACACGCTCGAATGGACGCTCAGCTCGCCGCCGCCGTACCACTCGTTCGCCACGCCGCCAATTGTGAAATAGGACCGGCGATGAACACCATCGGAAAGCGCTGTCATTAAAGGGAGTGTCCACATGGAAACCCATCCGCGCTCGGAAACCTACTACGTCCCGCCCTCCTCGATCTGGCCGTTGACCGGCTCCATCGCCTTGCTCGCGCTGGCCGGGGGATTTGCCCTGCTGCTCAACAAGGCGAGCGCCGGCCCGTATGTCATCGCGATTGGCGCAGGCATCCTCCTGATCATGCTGATCGGCTGGTTCGGCGACGTGATCGACGAAAGCCAGGCAGGCAAGCATGCCGAACAGGTCGAAACCTCGTTCCGCTGGGGCATGGTGTGGTTCATTTTTTCCGAAGTCATGTTCTTTGCCGCGTTCTTCGGCGCCCTCTTCTATGCGCGCAATCTGGCCGTCCCCATGCTGGCCGACGCGCAGCTCCTGTGGCCTGGGTTTTCGGCCGACTGGCCCACCGCCGGACCGGGCACAAAATCGGCCATCGAGCCCGTCGAAGCCTGGGGGCTCCCGGCGCTGAACACGCTGATCCTGCTGACCTCCGGTGCCACGGTGACCTGGGCGCACTGGGGCGTTCTGAAAAATCGGAAGATGCAACTCACGCTCGGCCTGGCGCTGACCATCATCCTCGGCATCACGTTCATCGCCCTGCAGATTTACGAGTACGGGGAAGCCGCCTTCTCGATCCGGGACGGCATCTACGGCGCCACCTTCTACATGCTGACGGGGTTCCACGGCTTTCACGTCATGCTCGGCACGGCCATGCTCTTCGTCATCTTCTGCCGGGCGGTAATCGGGCACTTCACGACGGAACGGCATTTCGCCTTCGAGGCGGTAGCCTGGTACTGGCACTTCGTCGACGTGATCTGGCTGCTGCTGTTCGTGTTCGTCTACTGGATGTAGAACCGCCCGCCATGAGCATGCCTGCCTTACCGAATTTCACGGCTACGGGCAAAAGCCACCGCCGGTTGGTCATCAAGCTGCTGGCCGGCGTAGCGTTGTCCTTTGCCTTCGGGTTCGCCCTGGTGCCGCTTTACGATGTCTTTTGCGAAGTTACCGGCCTCAATGGCAAAACCGCCGGTCCAGGAGGCTTTGGTGTCGGCGGGATCGTCAATCCAGCAGCATCACCTTCTGCTTCACGCATCGACAAGGAGCGCACCGTCACGGTCGAGTTCACCGACACCGTCATGCCCGGCCTGCCTTGGGAAATCGTGCCGCAAACCGCGCGCCTGGACGTGCATCCGGGCGAGTTGCACCAGGTCACCTACCGCGTGCGCAACCTGTCGGATCAGCCGATCGTCGGCCAGGCCGTCCCCAGCGTTTCACCCGGACTGGCCGCCGCGAGCTTTGAAAAGCTCGAATGCTTCTGTTTCTCGCAACAGGCATTGGCGCCCGGCGAGACAAAGGAATTGCCATTGCTGTTCACGGTCAAAGACAGCATTGACAGGGACACTCATACCATCACCCTGGCCTATGCCTTCTTCAATGTCACCGACCCGAAATCGGCGGCCAAACTGGCGTTACCCTGATCATGTCCAGACGCGTCGAAAAAGGACTCCAGCACGCCACACTCAAGCACGGAACCGGCGGCACCGGGCCGGGCACTCGTGGGCGAGGAAATGACCGGATGATCAAACGCTTTTTGCGCAGCTTCCTGCCGATCCTACTGATGGTAGCCGGGTATCCATCCGTATCGGTAGGCGAGCAGCAACAGCGCGAAAACCGTTACCGACAGCCCCACCCGCAAGGTCAGCGCCTGCACGGTGCGATGGCTTCCACCCCGGTCCCGCAAAAGAAAGAAAAGACCGGAAAACAGGCTGACCACCACGCCAATCAGCATAAGAACGACGACGAGTCTGAACATGAGCGGCCCTCCTAGCGCAAGCGTCGATTATGCACGCTCCGGAACTGCGGCCACAACGCCTCGATCAGAGTCGCCCGAGCGCCGCTTTCGGCCGGGCTGGTGGCCCACGCTCGCGGCTGCGCTGCTCGTGCCGCTCTTCATCGCCGCCGGCCAATGGCAATGGAGCAAGGCCGTAATCAAGGCCGATCTGCAGCGGCAACTCGATGTCCGCAGCGCGGAACCGGCCGTTCAGGCACCGACCTCCGTCGGCGATGCGCAAACACTGAATTACCGGAAGATCATCGCGCGGGGATACTACGAACCACAGTACCAGATACTGATCGACAACAGGACATACCGCCAGCAGGCCGGATTCCATGTCATCACGCCGCTCCGACTGGAAGGCAGCGAGGTGCGCCTGCTCGTCAACCGCGGCTGGATTCCGGCATTGGCCGAACACCACCAGGAACCTATGATCGACACCCCGCCCGGCATCGTCACGGTATCCGGCATGGCGGTCATTCCCGGAACGCGCTTCTTCACTTTGGCGGATGAAACTGGTAGCGACAGAGCTCGCTGGCAACGCGTCTGGCAGAACTTCGACCTCGACCGCTACAGCCAGGCCGTCCCTTTTCCAGTCCAGCCGGTAGTCATTCAACTCGATGCAGATAACGCAGCGGGTGGATTCGCCCGCGAATGGCCCCGTCCCGACAACCGCCGAGAGATCAACCTGAACTATGCCATGCAGTGGTGGGGCTTCGCGCTCACGACCCTCGGACTCTGGGTCGTTCTCAGTCTGCGTCGCAAGCAGGAGTGCGAAAGGAATCGGCCATGCTGACAATCTCTGCTCCGGCATCCAGATCGGCATCCCGGCCATGGATCATGCTGATGCTGCTGGCAGCCGTCTTCGTTTTGCCTTTCGCCGTCGGTTCAGGGCTGTTCTGGTCGGGCTGGCATCCGGAGAATGTGCGCATTCACGGAGAACTGATTCAACCGCCGCATCCGCTGCCGCAAACAGGCCTTCGCCGTCCCGATGGGAAACCCATCCCCACCCGCGAATTACATGGCCGGTGGCTGCTCATCGTGCCTGCGGTCGATGCCTGTGGCTCGTCTTCCTGCCAGCAAACGCTGCAGCAATTGCAACAGCTTCAGCTTGCGCTAGGCAAGGAACAAAGCCGGGTGCAGCGGGTTCTTATCGGCAAGGAGGCTTCTTTTGCAGCAGCAACGCAGCAGCGCTTTCCCGGCCTCGTGGTTGTCACAGTTGCTGCAGCGGGCAGCGCGGATGAAGCCGCCTGGAACCAGACGCTGGACGGCTTCGAGCAGGAGGTCCTCGTGGTCGATCCGTTCGGCAACCTGATGATGCGTTACGCCGATCCGGTAGACATGCGAGGCGTCCTCAAAGATGTCGAGCGACTGCTGAAATATTCCTGGGTTCGTTAACAAGAGACGGAAAGGATGCACGCGATGTCCGCCACAGCACGAAACGGAACAGCAAAAGCAGTCGGCCAGCTTGCGGTTGAGGTTGTTGAAACTCCCCGCCGCTTCACACAGCGCCTGGCCGATTTCTTTGCCCTGTGCAAACCGCGCGTCAATACCCTGATCGTGTTCACCGCGATGATCGGAATGTTCCTCGCGTCACCCGACTTCCCCCCGCTCGGACGCTTCCTCGCCGCTTCCGTTGGCATCGCGCTGGTGGCCGGCGCGGCGGCGGCCATCAACTGCCTGATGGAAAGGACTGTCGATGCCGCGATGCTGCGTACCCGCTGGCGCCCCACCGCGCGCGGGCATGCCTCCACCGGGGAAACCCTCATGCTGGCCGCCCTGGTCGGCGGCAGCGGGTTGTGGATCCTTTATGCGCTGGTCAATCCGCTGACCATGTGGCTGACGCTCGCCACTTTCCTCGGCTATGCCGTGATCTACACCCTCCTGCTCAAACCGGCAACGCCGATGAACATCGTGATCGGCGGTGCCTCGGGGGCCATGCCGCCACTGCTCGGCTGGACGGCCATGACCGGCAGCGTCGCTCCGGAACCGCTGGCGCTCTTCCTCATCATTTTCGTCTGGACCCCGCCGCATTTCTGGGCGCTCGCCTGCTATCGCCGCGACGACTATGCCCAGGCCGGCCTGCCGATGCTGCCGGTCACGCACGGCATTGAATACACCTGCAGGCACAGTCTGATCTACGTCGTCCTGCTTTGCTCCGCATCGGTGGCGCCTTTCCTGCTGGGCATGAGCGGTCTCGGCTATCTCCTCGCCGCGCTCGCGCTCGACGCGGTTTTCCTGGCCTACGCTTTCGCCCTCTGGCGCAACTACAGCGACGACCTGTCCAGACGCACCTTCCGCTGGTCGATCATTTATCTGACGCTGCTCTTCGCGGCGTTGCTGGTCGATCATTTCGCATGAACCAGAAAAACGTCGATTAACCACGAAGGTCACGAAGAACACGAAGATAGGCAAGAAATTTCGACGATCGCTCGCTTTATGCAGTGATTTTCTTCGTGCCCTTCGTGTTCTTCGTGGTTCCAATGCTTTCCAGGACAACGCCGATGCGCCTTTATCGCCCGCTGCTCATGCTCGCCACCCTGCTCACCCTGGGCGTCATCGCCCTTGGTGCGTATGTGCGCCTGTCGGATGCCGGGCTCGGCTGCCCGGACTGGCCGGGTTGTTATGGGCACTGGATCGGTGTTCCTGATACGCCGCACGAGCACTCGGCAGCGCTACAGGCCTTTCCCGACAATCCCGTCGATACCGGCAAGGCGTGGAAGGAAATGACGCACCGTTACTTCGCCGGCACGCTCGGCCTGCTGGTTGTCATGATCGTTTTCCTCGCTTGGAAGCATCGCCGTGACCTGAATCAGTCGCCCTGGCTGGCGACGCTTCTGGCGGGCATCGTCGGGCTGCAGGCGCTGCTCGGGATGTGGACGGTCACGCTCCAGCTTCGTCCGGTTATCGTCAGCTTGCATCTGCTTGGCGGAATGACAACGCTGGGCCTGCTCATCTGGCTGCTGTATTTCCAGCGCCAAACGGAGAAACCAACGCCGAACGGCGGACTACAAATGCACGCAGCGCTTACCCTGTTCGCCGTAATCTTCCAGATCGCCCTTGGCGGCTGGGTCAGCAGCAATTATGCGGCGCTCGCCTGCAACGACTTTCCGACCTGTCTCGGGGTGTGGGTCCCGGAAATGGATTTCGATACGGCTTTTGGTCTACACCGCGAACTGGGCCGAAGCACGGCCGCGACCGGCGGATTTCTTCCGGGGACTGCGCTGATCGCCATTCACTGGCTGCATCGGGTCGGCGCGCTGCTTGTCGCGCTGCTGGCAGGCAGCCTGGCCCTGGTTCTGCTGCGACGTTCCAGGTGGCGCAACTGGGGACTGGGCCTCGGCCTTGCGCTGCTTCTGCAGATCGCATTGGGAATCGCCAATGTCCTGCTTTTCCTGCCATTGCCGGTTGCCGTAGCCCATACGGCAGGGGTGGCCATCCTGTTTTCCGTGATACTGGCACTCAACCTGATGCTGTGGAGAAGAAGCTCGACTACGACTCGTGCATACCGGAATTGACCCACCGGAAAAATTCATCGGGCGGCATCGGGCGCCCGAAAAAGTAGCCCTGCCCCTCATGGCAACCCAATTGCTGCAAAAGTTCCGCCTGTTCCCGACGTTCGATGCCTTCGACGGTTATCGACATGTGCATTACGCCGCTCAAGGTGACGATAGCCCTGACCATCTCCCGCTGACTATCGCTCGATGGCAGGTCAACGATGAATGAACGGTCAATCTTGACGCGGTTGACCGGCAGGTCACGAAGAACGCTCAGCGAAGAATAGCCAGTTCCGAAATCGTCGATGCTGACGGTGATGCCCAGCGCCTCGAAAGCACGCAGGATGGCCATGCTGCGTTCGGTTCCTTGTAGCGTGCTTTCGGTAATTTCAAGTTCCAGCGCATCCGCCGGGAAACCTGTTTCCTCCAGTACCGACTGGACGACATTGACAAAGTCGGTACCGATAAACTGACGAGCCGAGACATTGACGGCCAAGTGAAACACCCCTCCCGAATCGCGTATATGTCGCTGCAAATGCAGCATGTCGCAACAGGCGCGATGCAGCACCCAGCGTCCGAGCTGTTCGATGATGCCGCTTTCTTCGGCAATCGAGATAAAGCTACCGGGATAAACCAGACCCCGTTCCGGATGCTGCCAACGCACCAGAGCCTCGGCGCCGACGATTCTGCGATCCGTCAGATCGACGCGCGGCTGGTAATGCACGATCAGGTTGTCTGCTGCAATAGCACGACGCAAGCCCTGTTCGATATGCATCCTTTCATCCACCTCTGCCGACATCTTCTCGACGTAGAAACAGTAGCGATTGCGTCCCTCGGCCTTCGCGGAGTACATGGCCATGTCGGCCGCACGCATCAGCTGCTGGCTATCGACGCCATCGTCCGGAAAGACGGCGATCCCCAAGCTGGCTGTCACTGAAAGTATCTGGCCGGAAAGCGTGATCGGCAGACGCAGCTGTTCGAGAATTTTCTGTGCCAGATGGGACGCGTATTCCGGATTGGCATTGTCGGCCAGAATGACGAATTCATCTCCACCGAGCCGGGCAACGGTATCACTGGCACGCAAAACCGCTTTCAGGCGCATGCCGACAATACGCAACAGCTCGTCCCCGGCCACGTGTCCGAGCGTGTCATTGATCACCTTGAACCCGTCGAGATCGAAGTACAGCAAGAGGCAGCGCTGGTTGTTGCGCAGTCCCTGCTCAATGGCATTCTTGAGCCGATCGTCGAACAGCAATCGATTCGGCAGCCCCGTCAGGGGGTCATGATGCGCGAGGTGATGAAGTTGTTGCTGCGCTTCGTAAATGGCCGTGACGTCGGAAAAGGCCATGACGAAATGCGTCAAAAGACCGTCTGCATCACGGACCACTCCGACACTTTGCCACGTGGGAAACACTTCTCCGGTTTTGCGGTAACAGCGGACTTCTCCTTGCCAGAAGCCAGCCTCGCTATCAAGCAAACAGGACATATAATGCTCTGCATCGGGGGTGATCCGCAGCAGAAGATCGATATCGAGGCCACTGGCTTCACCTTCTGCAAATCCGGTGATACGTGAGAATGACGGGTTGGCGGCAACGACGCACCGCTCTGAATCGGTGATTACGATGGCATCGGCACAGGTATGAAAGACAACGCTGGATTGACGCAACTGCTCTTCGTAGTGATGCCTTTGCGTTACATCCTGAAGTATGCCGACAACACGGCCATCTGTCATTTCCCCGCCATAGGCTTTAACGCGTGCCTCCATGTAGCGTGCCGGGGAATGATTGCCGACGGTGCGGAATTCGATCTGCACCGCCTTGACGCCGCCCTGGGCGGGATTAAGTGCTGACCTGACCCGTTCCCGATCGGCTGCATTGACCCGCGAAATGAACGCATCCCATGTTTCGTCGAGAGGCACACACTGGTTGCCAAAAAGCATCCCGAGGTAAGCATCGCCCTTGAGCTTTTTCGTCGCCGGGTCCCACTCGAGGACTCCGAGCGATCCTGCATCCAGGGCCAGCTGCAAACGTTCCTCGCTCCGCTGGATAATCACCTCGTCTTCATGTCGGGCCAGTGCCATTTGAATGGTGGCATGCAATTCTCGACCTTCGCAGGGTTTCACCAGGTATCCGAAAGGACGGCTGTCGAGGGCACGCCCCAGCGTGTCCTCCTCGGCATACGCGGTCAGGAATACGACCGGAATCCGATGCCGGGAACGGATGGCGGCAGCCGCCTCGATACCATCCATGCGGCCTTCAAGGTGAATATCCATCAGCACCAGATCAGGTTTTTCCTCGGCAATCCTGTCGATGGCCTGCTCACCGCTGGCGACAACGGAACCAACGCTGTACCCGAAGCTGTTCAGTTGCCTTTTCAGGTCGAAGGCCACGATCCGTTCGTCTTCGACCAGCATGAGATTAACCGGCAGTCGCGCACTCATTCCGGCACCTCCTTCGTATCCACGGATTTGGGAAAACGGATGCAAAATCGGACTCCCTCCTTCCGCTCGATTTCAAGCGTACCGTGCAACTGCTCGACAAACAGGGGAACCAGTTGCAGGCCAAGAGAAGAAGAGTTCGCCAGGTCTTTCTCGGACGGCAGGCCGATGCCATCATCCGCGACACTGACATAAATCTGACCGTCGCTTCCCTCGCCCAGTTCAATCACGATTTCGCCACGGCGCGTTCCGGGAAACGCATGCTTGAACGAATTCGTAACCAATTCATTGACGACCAGACCACAGGAAATCGATCGTTCCAGTTCCAGCGCCACTCCTCCGCCCGGCAATTCCAGGCGCAGGGCAATGCGTCCCTCCGCCGTGCGATAGATGGAACGGATCGATTGCACCAGGCGCTGCAGGTAATCGGCCAGATCGAGACGGGAAAAATCCTTGCGTTCGTACAGGAGTTGATGCGTCAGCGACATCGCTCTGACGCGTCCGCAACTTTCCTCGAGAATCGAGCGCAGATGCGGATCCGAGGCATACGATGCTTGCAGATTGAGCAAGCTGGAAACAACCTGCAGGTTGTTCTTGACCCGGTGATGGACTTCGTTGAGCAGGACCGTTTTCTCGCGCAGGGCATCTTCAAGATGTTGCTGCGCGCGACGGCGTTCGGTGATATCGACAATCGAAGCCAGCACCATCTGGCCCTCCTGGGTATCGAGCGGATTCAATCCGATCTCGATCGGGAATTCACTTTTGTCCGAGCGGCAACCCATCAGATCGCGCCCGGCACCCATCGGCCGCGGTTGTGGTTGCACAAAATAGCCGTTGCGATACTGCCGATGATGCTGGCGATATCTCTCTGGAACAAGAATTTCAACCGATTGCCCGATCAGTTCCTCACGGCTGTATTGGAACAGTTGCTCGGTTTTTACGTTGACCAGCACGATGATGCCGCGCCTGTCGATCATGACCATTGCACTGGGCGACCATTCGACGACTCTGCGAAATGAATCGTCCCCTAGATGCGATCCAGTCAATGGCCGGGATTCCTTCCGATTGGAGGAAGCTGGATGTTTGTCGGTGAAACCTTCCCCGTCCAGTATCTTGTCCATTGGCCCCGCTCCCGCTCATGAAAATTTCCATGCCGCCAAAGGCACAAATCAATTCAGGGAGATTGGACAACGGGAATTGCAGAATGATCGAACCAAGGCACTCCGACCCTGCCTGAGGGAA
Organism: uncultured Propionivibrio sp.; assembly: GCA_964563685.1. Lineage (GTDB taxonomy): Bacteria > Pseudomonadota > Gammaproteobacteria > Burkholderiales > Rhodocyclaceae > Propionivibrio. Next base: position 204,591 of record CAZLXL010000002.1, on the reverse strand, counting down.
GCCCGAACCGGCTGGCAAACCTGATTATTTTGACAATTCGATGGTCACCGGCTTGCCAGAACGCCCGCCGGCCTGACGCAGGATCGCTTCAATATCCGTGTTGTTGCCTTTCAAGGCCCAATCCACGGCGGTTTCATTGTTCTCGTTGAGTATGTCGGGATTGGCATGATGCTCAAGCAGAAGCCTTACCGTATCGGCATGCCCGAATCGGGCGGCAAAAAACAAGGCTGTTGAACCGTTTTCGGTCCTTCCGTCCACTTCGGCACCATGCTTGAGCAAATACCCGGCAATGGCGGTATGGCCGTTGAACGCTGCGTAGGAAAGCGGCGACCAGCCAAAGAAATTCACCTGGGCTCCGCTTTCCACCAGGCGACGCACGTAGGTTTCGCGTCCAAGATATGCGGCGATGCTCAAAGCCGACTCGCCGTTCCTGTTGCGGTTGTTCAATCGCGCGCGGCGTTGCAGCAGATAATCGAACAACTGCGGCAAATCGCGCTGGACCGACTGGATCAGCAAGGTATTCCCCTGCCGGTCAACGGTATTCACGTCCATGCCGCGATTGATCAGGTTGATGGCGGCACTCACATCGCTGCTGATGATCGCCTGTTCCATGTCTTCGTAGGCCCCCGCAGAAGCCAGCAGCGGAAATACGAGGAGGAATGCGAAACAAGGTAGATTGATTTTCATCGGGTTGCCTCCGTTCTTGCCAAAGGGAAGAGCCGGAAAAAGTTTTCCGTCGTGGCGGCAGCCACGGTTTCATAGGAAATACCGCGCAAAGTGGCGATTTCCTCCGCCACATGCCGGACATAAGCCGGTTGATTGATCTTCCCACGGAAGGGAACCGGCGCCAGATAGGGCGAATCGGTTTCCACCAGCAAACGGTCCAGCGGAACGCGGCGCGCCACCTCCTTGACGGACTGCGCGTTCTTGAAGGTCACGATCCCCGACAGCGAAATGTGGAAATCGAGGTCGAGCGCCCTTTGTGCCACGTCCCACGATTCGGTAAAACAATGCAGTACGCCGCCGGTTTCACCGGCATTTTCTTCCTCAAGCAGACGCAAGGTATCCTCTGTCGCTTCGCGATTATGGACCACCAGGGGTTTGCCTGACGCTTGCGCGGCCCGGATATGCGTCCGGAAGCGTTCGCGCTGCCACTCCGGCGCATCCTTGTGCCAGTAATAATCCAGACCCGTTTCTCCGATTCCGACAACTCTTGGATGACTGGCCAGCGTCACGAGTTCTTCGACAGTCGGCTCTTTCACTCCCGTGTTTTCGGGATGCACCCCAACCGTCGCCAGTATGTTCGGGTGTACTTCGGCCAGCCCCAGAATGCGCGGAAAATCCTCCAGGGTGACGCCGATGCACACGGCGCAGCCCACATCGTTGCGCTGCATCGCGGCAAGGATTTGCGGGAGATTATCGGCCAGTTCGGGGAGATCGAGGTGGCAGTGCGAATCGACAAGCATCAGCCGGTTTCACATGGTGTGGGTGGGACGGGGGGACTGCATCACCCCGCCCAGCAGTCCTTCGATCTTGCGCTTGGCCTCGACGCCGCTCTCGTCGTTCTTGAAATGCACGCCGATACCTTGCGCCTTGCTGTTCTGAGCGCCCGGAGGGGTAATCCAGACCACGGTTCCGGCAATGGGCAACTTGGTCGGATCGTCCATCAGGGCCAGCAACATGAAAACTTCGTCGCCCAGGCTGTAAGAGCGCGTCGTCGGAATGAAAATTCCGCCGAAACGCAGGAACGGCATATAAGCCGCATAGAGCGCCGATTTCGAGTTGATGTTCAGCGACAATACGCTGGGGCGCGGCGCGGCGGACTTGTGTTCTGGGGATTCAGCCATGAACGTCTCGGGCAGGTTGGAACAAGGCCAGGTAATTCAGGAAGAAATCTTCGAGAAACAGGCGGCTGTTCAGAGGTTGCTCACATTGCTGCCGGTATTGTATCGCTTTCCGGCTGAACGCCAACAGGTCAGGAAGTTCGGCCGACCGGGCCAGTTCCCGCAGCACCTCGGTTTGCGCCAGAAAGTAGCGCTGATTCTGTCCGGCCTTGAGCAGGCATAAATCGACCAGCCACTTCTGCCCCCATTCAACCAGTCGTTTCAGCGGCGTCGAACGTTTTCCCGCCTTGATCACCCGGTCAAGGGCCGCAGCAGCGGCCAGCGCATCCAGACGCAAGCCCTTGCCCAATTCACCAAGCAGCGCATCCAGCAGTTCGCGTTCATCACCGGCAGCCAATTCCGCGGCCAGCAGCGGCGAACCTCCGGTCAACGCCAGCCAGTATTCCGGATTCTTGACCCCGGCCTGCTTCAGCCAGGCCTCCGACCGATCATGTTCGGGCAGGCTGACCGGCAATTGCTGGCAGCGGCTGCGGATTGTCGGAAGGAGTCGTTCCGGTTCATTTGAAACCAATATAAACAAGGTATCTGGAACAGGTTCTTCAAGTGATTTGAGAAGAGAATTGGCCGTCGATCGGTTCATCGCTTCCGCAGGATGGACAAGCACGACACGTACGCCCTGACGGTGGGTTCCCACATGCAGGAAGTCATCCAGCCCACGAATCTGATCAATGGTGATTTGCTGGCTGGGCTTCTTCTTGCCTCCTGAATCGGCGGTTTCTCCCTCTTCTTCCGCCGCGGCATCGGGTTGAACCAACCGGAAATCGGGATGATTCCCCTGAGCCAGCCAGCCACAAGACAGGCAGGAACCGCAGGCAAACAGCGTGTGCGTCGGATTCTCACAAAGCAAGGATTCGGCAAACCGGCGCGCCAGTTCGAATTTTCCAATCCCTCGCTGCCCCGTCAGCAACAAGGCATGCGGCAAATGGGCGCGCCGTTCGCCAAGCTGGACCCAGGCCTTTTCATGAAGATCATAAATATTCATAAACAATAGGTTAAAACTATTTCTTTAACCTGTTTCTTGATGCTGGACAGGGATTGTCCGGCATTGATCACGCGAATCCGCTGCGGAGCTTCAACGGCCCGTTCCAGATAGGCCTGCCGGACTCGTCCATGAAAATCCGCCTGCTCCTGCTCGAACTTGTCCAGCACCCGCCCTTGCCGGGCAATGCGTTCGCCGGCCACCTCGGGCGGCAAATCGAACAGGAAGGTCAGGTCGGGTTGCAGATGTCCATGTACCCAGCGTTCAAGGTCGGCAAACTTCGCTTTGTCCAGACCACGACCGCCTCCCTGATAAGCATACGTGGCATCGCTGAAACGGTCGCAAACCACCCAGTCGCCCCGTGCCAGCGCCGGTTCGATAACCTGCGCCAGATGCTCGCGCCGCGCAGCGAACATCAGCAGGGCCTCGGTTTCCAGATGCATCGCTTCGTGCAGCAGCAGTTCGCGCAGCTTTTCCCCGAGCGGTGTCCCGCCAGGTTCGCGCGTTGAAACAACCTTCAGCCCGCGGGCGTGCAACAGATCGACGACGGTGGCGATGTGGGTACTTTTCCCGGCTCCGTCGATGCCTTCAAAAGTGATGAATTTCCCCGGCAGGTTGTTATTTTTTTCCGTCAACACCCTCTCCTAACGCGCACCGCGCTGATAACGATTCACCGCCCGATTGTGTTCATCAAGCGTCTGCGAAAAATGACTTCCGCCATCGCCACGCGCCACGAAATACAGTGCCCCGCTGGCAGCCGGGCGCAACGTCGCCTGCAATGATGCAAGGCCGGGCATGGCAATCGGCGTTGGAGGCAATCCCGGCCGCGTGTAGGTATTGTAGGGCGTATCGGCGAGAAGATCGCGCTTGCGCAGATTGCCATCGAAGCTCTCGCCCAGGCCATAGATCACCGAAGGATCCGTCTGCAGCAACATGCCCTTGCGTAGCCGATTGACAAACACTGCAGCCACCAATGGCCGATCCTGTTCGCGCCCGGTTTCCTTTTCCACGATGGAAGCCAGGACCAGCGCCTGGTAGGGGGATGACAGAGGTAATTGCGGCGCCCTGTTTTCCCACTCGCGGGCCAGGTGCTTCCGCATCGAGCGATAGGCGCGGGCCAGGATATCGATATCGCTGCTTCGCTTCGAAAAAAGGTAGGTGTCGGGAAAGAACCAGCCTTCGGGAGAATTCGTCTCAGCACCGATCCGGCGCATGATCTCGGCGTCGCTCAGATCCTTGCCGTCATGCTGTACATCGGGATGGGCATCCAGGCGCTGGCGCATCTGGCGGAAGGTCCATCCCTCGATGAAGACGATTTCCGCCTGCGATACATCGCCGCGTGTGAGCTTGCGCAACAGGTCCAGCAACGTGGTTCCCTGTTCGATTTCATAGCTGCCTGCCTTGATCGAAGTATCCACCCGCAGCAGCTTGCCCAGCGCGACCAGTGCCATGGGATCCAGCCTGACGCCTGCACTGGCGATGTCCCGCGCAGCCGCACGCATTGCGCTGCCTCGTGCGACGTGAAAATCCACCCGTTCTGCGTCAAGTTCAAGGGGAGTTGTAACCGCCCAATAGAACCAGCCTCCGGCCCCGAGGAAGAGGACCAGTCCGATGAACAGCATTTTCCTGAATAAGCGAAGCATTGATTGGGCGGAGAACACGCGGGGGATGGATTCGGGGAGGCGATATAATAGCCGAAGACAAGAGGACTGAACCGATACGCCCGTGTTCAGGTCCTAAGGGACAGGCTCAGCAGTTCCAGAAACTGCCGTTTTGATTAGCTAAGGAAACATAGATGAATTCCGAGTGGCTGGATTTTCTAGGTGCGCATGGCGCTCGTATCGACAACGGAATGGTTTCCGATTTCGGAGACCCTGGCGCGGAGCTTGCTGCCGCGGGCAAGGCTACAATCATCGCGCCGCTACCGCATCTCGGCTTGATCGAATGCGCGGGAGAGGACGCCAAATCCTTTCTCCAGAACCAGCTGACCAGCGACGTCAATCACCTTGAAGAGGACTCGGCTCAGTATTCTTCGTGGTGTTCGCCCAAGGGCCGCATGCTGGCCAGCTTCATCCTGTATCGCCGGGGAACGGACTACCTGGCGCTGCTCTCCGCCGATCTGCAGGAATTCATCCAGAAACGTCTGCAGATGTATGTGCTGCGTTCGAAAGTCAAGGTGATCAATCGCACCATCGATCACGCGATCATGGGCCTTGCCGGCCCCCAGGCCGAAGCCGCATTGCAGGAAGCCGGATTGACCGTGCCGCCCGCCCCGATGCGCACGGCTGCTGCTTCAACCGGAACCGTGCTGCGCCTTGATCAGAGCCGCTTCATCGTCGTTACGGCCAACACAACCGCCCCGGCGCTCTGGGAAGCTCTGCTCGTTCATGCCCGTCCGGCAGGCACTCCGGTCTGGGAATGGCTGGATATCCAGGCCGGAATTCCACGGATCGCCGAAGCCACGAAGGAGGCTTTCGTGCCGCAAATGGCCAATTTCGACAAAATTGGCGGTGTCAGTTTCCACAAGGGCTGTTACCCGGGTCAGGAAGTTGTGGCGCGCACCCGGTATCTGGGCAAAATCAAGCGCCATCTTTACCGGTTCCACGCGCCCCAGCCAATCGCGGCCGGCACGCAGATTCTCCCCGCAAAAACTCCGGACCAGCCTTGCGGACTGGTCGCCAATGCATCGCCCGCACCGGGAGGCGGCTACGACGGGCTGGCCGTGATACTGGAAGACACGATAGGCAGCAACGAGCCCATCCTGGGCATTGCCGGTGAAAACAGCATCCCGCTGACTGACATCACTATCGTCGGAGAGTAAGGCCAAGGCCAAACCGGGCTTAATCAGTTTTCGTCGATTTCTACCGGGGTATAGGCCGGGACCCGATCAAACAGCTCCACGATATCCCGGTTGCGCATGCGGATGCAGCCGTGAGATTCCGGCGACCCCATGGGTACGGAATCAGGACAGCCATGGATGTAAATATAGCGGCGCATGGTATCGACGCAGCCGAGACGATTGACCCCCGCATCACAGCCCGATAGCCAGAGAATGCGGGTCAATATCCAGTCACGGTCCGGATGCATCCCGGCCAGATCCGGTCCGTAGATTTCTCCCGTCGGACGCCGGCCAACAAATACCGAATTCTCCGGCAGCCCCTCGCCGATCCGGGCACGGATCAGGTGCCTGCCGCGTGGCGTGCAGAAACTTCCCTGCAGCTCCCCTGCACCACGGGCCGACGTGGATACCGGGTAAACCCGCTCCACTTCGCCTGCCTCGTTGAACAAGGTCAGCGTCTGTTGCGCCAGGGAAACCCGGATATGCACGCCTAGACTTCCTTCCTGGAGCGTCTTGCCGCAAAAAAAGCCGAAAGAAGCTGCCCGCATTCTTCGGCCAGAACTCCGCCGAGCACTTCGGTGTGATGATTCAACCGGTCCACGGCAAAAAGATCGACCACACTGCCATGCACGCCGGTTTTCGGATCCCTGGCGCCATAGACCACCCGGGAGATGCGTGAATGCAGGATGGCACCGGCGCACATGGCGCAGGGTTCCAGGGTCACGAACAACTCGCAGCCCGGAAGCCGGTAGTTATCCAGCGCTCTCGCTGCAGCGCGCAATGCCGAGATTTCCGCATGCGCAGTGGGATCGGACTCGCCGATCGGCGAATTGAAGCCGCGTCCGACGATCTTTCCCTCATACACCACAACGGCTCCGACAGGCACTTCCCCCAGGCATTCCGCAGAACGCGCCAAAGAAATCGCCTCGCGCATAAAGAATTCATCGTTCATCGCGAAATTTTACCTTAGCGTCCACCGATACCCATTGTTCGATAGCATAAAAAAACGCCACCTTCCGGCGGCGTTGTTCAATGAAGTTCAAAAGGAGAAATCAGCGTTTCTTATTCGGGGAATATTTCATTACCCTGTTCCTTCTTGACCCCCGGCTTGCGGCCACGCGTCGGCGTTGGCAAATCGCAGGAGAGCCGGCAACTGACGCCCTCGATTTTCTTTCCTTCTACATAACGCGTCACATGGCAACAGATGATGTCTCCCGACGCCGACAGTTGCGAGACCAGCGTCCTCAACTGGGCAACCGGGATGTGCAGCGCCTTGGACAGATCCACATCGAGTTGTTCGCCGTTGGCTTTCAGATATTCAAGAACGGAAGCATTCATCGGGTTTCCTGAAACAGGTTTAAATTCCTGCAAAGTGTGCGCCCAATTTTGCAGGCTGGCAATGAAATCAACGAATTTCTTGCCATGCGCCTGAGGCAGACCACGCCGGGCGGGGCCACCGATCGACGGCCCCTCCTGCCAGGCATCAATACATTACTTCTCGCTTGTCAGTGGTTGCAGGCCAACCGTTCCAGTCAGCCACGCACGGTATTCCGCCGATCCGGAACGCACGCGCCCGGCCCGCGCGGTCTCCCGTCGAGCCATCAATCCCATACGGGATACGGCGTCGGCGTTTTCCGGCCGGTCGGTAAACTCGTACAACGAGGCCACGGCGCGGGTTAACCGTGCTTCATCGCTGCGTTGCTTGGCATCCAGCCGCGCGGCATACCAATCGCTGGCCAACACGCTTTCGCGGCTGAACATTGCGCGCAGCTCCGGTGAATGCAAATCGAATCCATCGGCTGTTTTCCCGTAGGCCATGATCTCCAGCAAGGACTTCAACGGCGGGCAAGCCAGCTCGATCGTGCCGTCAGCGAAATAGCTTTCGGCCACTCGCTGGTGGGTAATCACGATATTGGCCATGCTTTCCGCGAAAACACCCTTGTCCTGCAGTTCCGGACGCAGCATTTCCTCGGTGAAAACAACGTGCGGATGCAGGAAAATCCGGCCGAAATAGATGCTCGCGAAGCGCTCCGTCATGCGGTAGCCCAAGCGGCTGGCAAGCACGGTCTGACCGTCGTGCTCGAAGTCTTCCAGGCGTTCCAGCGCACCGATCGCAATGAGGTTTTTCGCCTCGCGTTCCTCGGGGTTCATGCGGGCGAATACTTCCGGAACCAGCAGGCTGAAGTCATGATCTACACGCACGTTCGGCCCGATATAGCCTGCGGAAGATATCCAGCCGTCGTACCCTGTCAGGGCAAACGACACGAAGGCGGCATTCAGGTCGATGATGGCCGGCAAAGCATTGAACGGCGCCTTGGTCAGCGCGCCTTCGGAACCCGCTCCGGTGGTCGATGGCGACTTGCCGGTCATCGAGCTGATGAACTCCATGAACAGTTCCGGCAATTCCATGTAATGCAGCGGGTTGTAGGTGCACAACGGACGTACCCCGTCCTCCGGCGGGTTATTGCGCCGTCCGGCAGCGACCACATGCACCGGGGTGCTTAATGGCGCATCGCTTGGCAGCTTGCGCAACAGCCGCATGGACAGTTCGGCAGTTGCGGTTTCCTCGGGATGCGCCACATCCGAGCGCAATTGCAGATAGCGCGGATTTTTCGAGGGCTTTCCATTGACCATCCGCGGGTGCGCCGAGGAAACAAAATACGCGGGCGAAACGCCCTCTTCCGCTCCGGCAGCGGCGCGGATCAGATCCTGCATCGGAGCCGTGAAGGCACTGAATCCGATGGCATCTTCGAGTAATTCGCGCGCATCGGACTGTTTCAGCGGTTCGAAATTGGAGATGAACGTACCCGGGGTAGCAATATCCGCTTCAGCCTGCCGGTCATAACCCCGGTGAATGGCATCATCAGGACGCTGGAACAGACGCAACTCGCAGTTCTGCACGAATTTGCGGGAGAGCCCTCCGCCTCCTTCCTCCGATGGAACAACGACGCTGGCGGTAATGTCGTCTTCCGTCTGCACCTTGCATGCGGGATAAAAATCGTGGCGCAGGCCAAACACGCGCCAGGAGCCGTCCTTCTCGAAACCCACGCGCAGGACGTTGTTGAGCAGCTTGATTCCGTCGAGGCGCAGCGAATTGGCCGGGCGGCCGTTGGTGATATCCACCGAGTAATGGCTGCGCCAGTCGCCGTTCCATTCCGGCCTGTAAAAACGCTTGACCACAAAAACGAGTTCCTTGACGTGCTGGGGGATCGACTTCAACCAGTCGTTGTAGGCCGGGTTGTAATCGCTCGAGGGCGTCAACAGCTTGATCACGCTGCCCATCGAACGTTCGCTGCCGAGGATGGGGCGGTGATCGATGCCGTTCTTTTCCGGTTCAATGAAGCGCCCGGAATAATCGCGTTCCAGGATGGCATCGACGGCATCCATATCCTTTTCAAGGTCGGCGACGAACACGATCCCGACGAGAATGGCATCCGAAATCGCCTTGGAGATTTCCGACTTGCCGCCGCCCGAAACGGTACTCGGCTTGTGGCAGGCCGTGGCTTCGGCCGAGGTGCCGATCAGGCTCCACTGCCGGCCATCGCCGCTTTGCGGACGCATGCGCATGCGGAAACCATTGGGTCCCATGTACGTCTTGCCGGCCAGCATCTTGATCGATGATTTCGTCCCATCGGGTTGCTGCCAGGATACGGTCTGGGTACGCAGGCTGTAGGTGGAATTTTCCGGCACCAGAACGATATGCGGCTGCTGACTGTCGAGCGCGTGCCCTTCCGGCTGCGGCACGAAACGTCCGGAATCGCGCGCCAGCACTTCTTTCAGGGTGTGGGTGCCATCGGCGGACAGGTCGGTGTATTCCTGCCCTTCGTTGTAGCTGGGAAACACCAGCGCACCGCCCGAGTGTTCTTCTTCGGCCAGTCCGAACAGGTTCGCTGAATAACTGATCTGGGTTTTGACTTCCTTTTTGCAGTAACCGAAGTAGTTGTCGGCAATCAGGGTCACGATCACGCCGCGCGCATCGCGTGCACAAATCTTGAAGGCGTTGCCGCCGTTATACAGCTCGTTCTCGCTCTTGTAACACATGCCGTCGCGACGTTGCCGCTCGGTCGCCACATCCCAGTGCGGCAGACCCAGCAGCCGCTTGGGCACCTGGGTCAGGTGCGGTGCCAGGATCACGCAACCGGTATGGCCGGTCCAGCCTTCGGTGTCCAGCAAGGCATCGTTTTCCGGGAGGTAGGGATCTCCGGCGTTGCCAAAGATGCTTTCGATGAAGTCGAGATTGGCAACCAGCGTTCCCGGGGCAAAGAAACGGATTTCCATGCGCTTTTCGCTCAGGAATCCAGGAACAGCAGGCACCACCAGCGGGCGTATCAGCAGCGAAACAAAGCACGATGCCGGATCGGTCTGCCCGGAGGCATACGGCAACTGCATCGACTCGGCGGGAGGGGTCATCGCCAGCGCCAGCAATTTGGCGAATGCGGCTTTCGGCACTGCCAGCTTGTCATCAGGGATCGGCAGTCCGCCTTCGGCGACATGGAAAACCCCGGCCGTGGTGCGGCGGTCATTGACCGGGTTATGCAGGACGCCATTGCGCAGGCGATAACTGCTGAGCAACGACGACTTGAAACAATCGCCATCGGCCGGCAACGACAGACCGCGCGCCAGACCCGGCTGATCGAGCACCAGCGTGCGGCGCGGCAGCGACGGAATCGTTCCGCTACCGGCCAGGTAATCGTTGAGAAAATCCTGGATGCGGGCATCGACCGGACACAACTTGTCCGCCAGGCGCCGACTCAACTCGCGCTGGCGCGCCAGAATCGGCTCGACCAGACCCGTCACGCCTTCGCTGCTGCAACCGACGAGAGGCAATCCGAGGAGCGCAAGCCGCAAATTGATGGCGGCATTCAGGTTTTCGGGAGAAATGGGCGAAGCAGAATTTTCAATACTCTTTCGGGAATTCACAGGATTCTCCATTTTCACAAGTCGACTTGAATGAGTTGAAGTATAACCCGTGAAACAGCTACTTAGCGCCATCATTTTTTAAAAAATGGAACAATGTTCCACAAAATCAGTAATCAGAAAAATCATTCGCGGATCAACCGGCAAACCCGGTCCTGAATAAATGTCCAGGGCATTCAACGCATCCACAAAGGGTGGGAAAAACTGGTAGCATGCGGAGCGATCCATTGCAGGTGAAAGCTGCGGATATTGCAGAAAACAGGTTCAGCGCATCTGCGCGACCAGGTCCGTACATTTCTTGCAAGCGAAAATTGACAGGGAGAACCGCATGTCTATCGGCAACATGATTTTTTTCGGCCTGCTGGCCGTCATCGTCATTTACGGCGTCATGCTCTACAACGGCCTGGTTGCGCTCAAGCACAACGTCGCCAAGGCCTGGGCCAACATTGACGTGTTGCTCAAGCAGCGCCACGACGAACTGCCCAAACTGGTCGAGGTCTGCAAGCAGTACAAGGAGTTCGAACAAACCACCCTGCAGCGCGTCATCGAAGCCCGGTCGCAGGTTCAGGCCGCCCGGGAAACCCAGAACATCGGTGCGCTGGGCGAGGCCGAAGGTGCCCTGCGCATGGGACTCGGCAGGCTGTTCGCCGTCGCCGAAGCCTATCCGGAACTCAGGGCCAATGAAAACTTCATGCAGCTCCAGCAACGCATCACCAGTCTGGAGAACGGCATTGCCGACCGCCGCGAGCTGTATAACGACGCGGTCAATATCAACAACGTCCGGGTCGAACAATTCCCGGATGCCGTCATTGCCCACCTGTTCCATTTCGAGACCAAGCCGCTGCTCGAATTCTCGACCGCGGAAAAGGCCGACGTCGACCTGAAGCAATTGTTCAGTTAAGTTCCGTCCATCGCCGACGCGCTGCTGAACAATGCAGGAGATAAGCTTCAATCTGCGGAAAGGTTACGCGCAGTTCATCACTTCCGGCGCCCAGCTCCTGCTGCTGCTCATCGGCCTGAAGTCGGAATCCCGCGCAGGCTGGACAATTTGTCTCGCCTTGATCGCCCTCATCAGCCTTTTTGCCTGGATGTCGACCTTGCGCCGCCGGCGTGCCATCACCGATACGCCGACTTCGCGCATTGCCTCTGCCGCGCAGGGCTACGTCGAACTCATCGGCGAGGGACGTCCTCTCGACCATCCGCCGCTCCTGTCGCACCTGACCCGCCTGCCCTGTCTCTGGTACCGCTACCAGATCGAGGAAAAAACCGACAACAACAAATGGGAAACAATCAGCCGGGGCGAAAGCGACGTCTCCTTCATCATCGACGACGGCAGCGGACGCTGCGTGGTCGATGTCGAGGGGGCCGAGATTCTCACCCGCCACAAGGAAACGTGGACCGAGGGCAACTACCGCAATACCGAGTGGAAGCTCCTGATCCACGACGAGATTTACGCGCTGGGGGAATTCAGAACCCTGGGCGGCGGCTCGATCGAACTGGACGCCCGCCGGGACATCAACGAATTGCTCGCCGAGTGGAAAAAAAACCGCGTCGAATTGCACAAGCGCTTCGACCTGAACGGCGACGGCGAAATCGATATGCAGGAATGGGGTCTGGCGCGCCAGGCCGCACGCAGGGAAGTGGAAAAACAGCACCGCGACGCGCGCAACGAATCCGACGTGCATACCTTGCAGTGTCCGCGCAACGGCCGCCATTTCCTGCTTGCCAACCTGGACCCGAACAAGCTCGCCCGCCGCTATCTGGGCTGGTCGGCATTCCACCTGACCGTCTTCCTTGCCGCACTGGCTGCCATTCCGTGGGTGCAGCAGCAGCCATTCTAGGATCCGCCGAACCGGTTGCCGAACCCGTCTAATCGATGCGGAACTAGTGTTCCAGGTATTCCCAGCGCTCCAGCAGTGATATCAATTCATCATCAATTTCAGTCAGCCGCGACGACAGCGCATTCGCCTCCTGCGGATTCGACTGATACAGCGCTGGGTCTTCCAGCCGCTGGGCGATTTCCTTCTGCTCGGCTTCCAGCGCAGAAATCCGCCCGGGCAACTCGGCCAGCTCGCGGGTTTCCTTGTAACTCAACTTGCGGCTGCCGTCGGCCTTCGTTTTCGGCGCCGCATCGGTGCGCGGCGATTCATTGCGCCAGGTGTCCTGCGAGGAAGCCTGTTGCGCGGCATTTTCCGCCCGGCGCCGGGCCTGATAATCGGCCCAGTCCTGGTAGCCTCCGGCATATTCGCGCCAGAAGCCATCACCCTCGGCGGCAATGGTCTGCGTAACCACGTTATCGAGAAAGGCCCGGTCGTGGCTGACCAGGAACAACGTTCCCGGGTAGTCCTGAAGCAATTGTTCGAGCAGTTCCAGCGTATCGATGTCCAGATCGTTGGTCGGCTCGTCGAGCACCAGCACGTTGGCCGGCCGGGCGAACAGGCGGGCCAGCAACAGCCGGTTGCGCTCACCACCAGAAAGCGACCTGACCGGGGAACGTGCGCGCTCGGGGGCAAACAGGAAATCGCCCAGGTAACTGATCACGTGCTTGCGCTGGTTACCGATTTCGACAAAATCCGAACCCGGCGAAATGACATCGACCAGCGCGGCCTCCTCGTCCAGCTGGGTACGGAACTGATCGAAATAAGCCACTTCGATCTTCGTCCCAAGACGCACTGTCCCGATATCGGGTTTCAGCTCTCCGAGAATCAGGCGCAGCAGCGTTGTCTTTCCGGCGCCGTTCGGGCCGATCAGACCGATCTTGTCGCCCCGCTGCAAGCGGCAGGAAAAATCGCGAACCACGCGCTTGTCGCCGAAACTCTTGCTCACCCCGACAAGTTCGGCAACGAGCTTGCCGCTCTTGTCGCCCGCATCGATCGCCAGTTCAACCTTGCCCTGCCGTTCGCGCCGCGCCGCGCGTTCGCGCCGCAGCTGCTCCAGACGCAACACCCGGCCCTCGTTGCGCGTCCGCCGCGCCTCGACGCCCTTGCGGATCCACACCTCTTCCTGCGCGAGAAACTTGTCGAACTTGGCGTTCTGGACAGTCTCATCGTGCAGCATCTGTTCCTTGCGCGCCTGGTATTCCGAAAAACGCCCGGGGAAAGATTGCAGATGACCGCGATCCAGCTCGACGATGCGCGTCGCCACGCGGTCGAGAAAACGCCGGTCGTGCGTGATGAACACCATCGAGGTGCCCGAGGACAACAACAACTCTTCCAGCCACTCGATCGCTGCGATATCCAGGTGGTTGGTCGGCTCATCGAGCAGCAGCAACTCCGGCGTAACCGCCAGCGCCTGGGCCAGCGCCAGCCTCTTCTTCTGCCCTCCCGACAACGTGCCAACGGAAGCCTCCGGGTCCAGCGAAAAGCGCTGGATCACACGTTCTGCCTGAGTCTCGAACGACCAGGCGTTGCGCGCTTCAAGCTCGCCTTGCAAAGTATGGAGACGCTCAAGAAGTATGGTCTGGTCGGATGAAGACTCCGCCATGGCATGCGACACCGCGTGGTATTCAGCGAGCAGCGCCGAAACATCTCCCATGCCGGCGACGACCGCTTCAAAAACACTGAGAGACGGATCAAATGGCGGCTCCTGCGGCACATAACCCATCCGGATTCCCGGCTGACGCCAGACCGAACCGTCATCCAGAGCCCCTTGCCCGGCCAGGGCGCGCAACAAGGAGGACTTGCCGCAACCGTTGCGTCCGATCAACGCCACCCGCTCGCCGGGATCAAGTTGCAACTCGGCGTGATCAAGCAGCGGCACATGGCCATAGGCAAGCGATGCGTCGGAAAGTATCAGATGCGGCATGGGAAAAAATACGGACCGGAAAATGCGAAGACGCGAATCATAAGACAGATCGAAGCGCTGCGCAGGAAGGCACTAAAAAACCGGCGAACCGGGATCGCAGGAATGGCGTCCCCGAGAGGAATCGAACCTCTAATTACCCCTTAGGAGGGGGCGGTTATATCCATTTAACTACGGGGACGCAACGGAGGATGCGATTGTACACGACCCGGACTGGCCTGTCCTGGCTCGTAAGAGGTAGAAATTCGGATGCGATCTGACAGATTCCGTTGGGCGCTGAGAACAATTCAGGCTCCGGACTTTTTCTTCCCTTGATTCAATGGAAGGTTGGAAATCGTGGCGTGCAAAGAAGCAATTTCGTTGTATCCTGAAAAGCTGATTTTCAGCATGATTTCCGTTGCGTTCAATTGGCATGGATTTTCAGGGCCTTTGCCTGAACGCAACACACGTTTGAATTGGATGATCTTGTTTATATGAGCAAAACAGAAGTCAATGAGAAACACCTCGACGCAAGAGAATTGAGGCTCATAGAAGTCATTTATGCCACGCGCAGCGTAACCAAGTCGGCGGAATTGCTCGGTCAAAACCAGCCCACGATCAGCACATGGCTGAAACGAATTCGCGACAAGGTGAATGACCCGCTCTTTGTACGCACCTCGGAAGGGATGGTGCCGACCCCGCGCGGGGAATTTGTCGTGTGCAGGGCTCGCGAGATTCTTGAGTCCATGAATCAGATCATTGACGCTCAGCAATTCGACCCCTCTACATCCACACGTACTTTCAGGATGAGCGTTCCGGACGGTGCGCAAACCACCTTGCTGCCCAACTTGTTGCGAGCCATATTCAGGGATGCGCCTAATGCCAGTTTCGAGGCATTGCCATTGGATAAGCGCACACCGCAGCTTCTGGAAAAAGGGGAAGCCGACCTGGCCTTTGGCGGCTTTGTTCCTGTCATGGAAGCCGGGTTCTACGAACAAACCTTGTTTGACCAGGGGTACATTTGTCTGGTCAGTGCCCAACACCCCCGGATAAAGGATCGACTAACGCTGAAAGAATTTCAGCGCGAATCCCATGTCGCTTTCGGCTACGGAAAATCCTTTGAAACCATCGAATCGGAGATGCAAAAAAGGAAGATCAACAGGGACGTCAGGGTCTATCTGCCCGGCGTGCTCGGCGTTGTAAAGATTGTTGCATCGACCGACATGATTACAACCCTCCCCGAACAAATCGGAACATTGCTCGCAGCCAGCAGCAAAGCCGTCCGCCTGTTCGAATGCCCTGTCCCCATGCCACGCGTCGTGGTAAAGCAGTTCTGGCATAGCAGATACCACCTTGACCCTGGAAATCAATGGCTGCGGGCCCTATGCGCAAGAGAGGCGCGCCTGGGCATGTTGCAGCTCTCTGAAGGTGAACTTTCCGATTGCCCGGCCGTGGCAATCGAATAAGTATTCGGCAAGAAACAACCTGTAACCTAATTAACGTTTGAGGCAACTCAGGGCATTCGTAGAGTTGCCCCGTAATGGGCTTATGAACCCGTTTACTTTCTGCTCCAATGTAGATTGCAATTCGCCTGGCTCAAGGTATCTTTCAGCCCTCTCCTCAGGTTTTCGATAAAGCAGCCAGCGATAGCAGGACAGGCAGATTATCCAGTCGAGCAGCAGAGTCCATACGTTGTGCGACAAGAAATGGGCGCCCTGCATCATTCTCCCAAGGGAAAATACGGAGCCAAGCCCAAGCGCAACACTCAGTGCGATGCGTGCTGCACGTGGCCGCCGGTCGCGCAGGACAAAATACAGGGCGAGCAGTGAGAAGCCGGCGGAGGCATGCCCACCCGGCCAGCAGCGGCCGGGGCTTGTCGTTGCAGGTCTCGCGCCGAGCAGCGGCGAATAACTCTGCTTCCCGCCGAATTCGCTGAGGCTCCATGGGCATTGCACGGCGGTCAGCGTTTTCAGCGGGGTAACCATTGCGGTAGACAACGACATCGCCAGCACGAGATACCCTAGTGGTCTGCGCCAATCACGAAACCGCGAAAAGATCAGCCCAAGCATGAAACCGGCAACAGCAATCGCGGCAAACAGAATCACAAGCTGCTTGGCCTTGTCATGAAGAATATTTTCCAGCCAGTAGCTATGGCGACCGACAAACCCTTCTCCGGGCGTATAAAACAAACGTGCCAGGGCAAAATCCAGCCGATGGTCGTCCAACAGCAGCAACAACCCCATGACAACCGCGGGAATTCCAAATCCCAGGCGGAAATTGAAATGGCGTGAATATCTTTTCGACTGAAGGGGCATGATCAGTAGCTCAGTGTCCGGGATGTTTTGGGAACTCAGCCTGACTCAGCAAGATTTTCCTGGCAGCTTCAGGATTCAACGCCAGCAGGCCATTCTGGAAGTCATAACTCGCGCCCTGATAGTACGCAATATCACGTTGCAGCAAAGGATCACGTGTATTCGAGCGAATCTCGTGGCTTTCTCCGAGCGCATCGTCATGCCGCCGCATGGCGCGGCGAGGACTGAGGATGGCCAGGCTGCTGCCGTCGAACAGGCCCAGATGCTGGTAGTTGGCGATCAATGCGCGCCCCGGTGCGGCATTCTCACGCAATACGTTGTGTCCGAAGAACACCGAGGTGTAATCAAAATTGAGCAAGCCCAGCAAAGTCGGCGCCAGATCGATCTGACTGGCCACGGTTGATATTTCGCGCGGCTGAATAAAGCCGGGCGCGTAAACAAACAGCGGAATGTGATAGCTATCGACGGGCAGATCCTCCTTGCCGGCGCTTCCTGCCGTATGATCGGCAACAAAAATGAATACCGTCTGTTCGAACCACGGCTTCAATCGCGCCTGGGCAAGGAACTGACCGATGGCATGGTCGGTATACTTCACCGCGCCATCCCGGCCGGAACCGGAAGGAATATCGATACGCCCGGCCGGATAGGTATAGGGACGATGGTTGGATGTCGTCATCAGGTGCAGGAAAAACGGCTTGCCCGCCGCATGATCCGCATCGGCCACCTTGACGGTCTGCTTGTAAATATCCTCGTCGGACATCCCCCAGGCGTTCTGGAAGGCCATCTCCGAATCGGGCACGCTGCTCTGATCGACAATCCGATAACCGTTACCGGAAAAGAAGGCATTCATGTTGTCGAAGTAACCGCGTCCGCCGTAGATGAAAACACTGTCGTATCCCTGGGCATTGAATTGCTGCCCCAGGCTGGCATAGCCCGTTTCCCGTCCAATGCGCTTGACGATGGAGCGGCCCGGCGTGGGCGGAACGGAAAGCGTAATGGCTTCCAGCCCGCGATCGGTGCGTGTGCCCGTCGCATAGAAATTGCTGAAAGACAGGCTGTGCCTGCGCAGCTCGTCGAGGTTCGGGGTAAGGCCGCGAACGTTGCCGAAACTGCCCAGATATTTGGCACTCAGGCTTTCGATGGTCACCAGCACAACATTCATTTTGCGGGGCGCACCGGGATTATCGATTTCCCGGCGGATATCCTGCGGATCGCTGCCGATAAACTTCGCATTCGGTTCACGCACTTCGTTGCGAAGCAATGTAGCGACCTGCTCCTCCGGCAAGATTGCGTAAAACTGGGAATAATCGAGTTCATTGTTGCGGAACGCCGCGAAGAACTGAAATGGTCCGTTGCTCGCCAGTTCACGCTGATAGGCGTTTCCACCGATTCCGCGGGGAAAATTCTGCCCCAGTACGGCACTGCTGATTCCAACCATCGCCAGCATGCCGGCCAGCCCGAACCAGATTCTGGATTTCGGCAAGGGCTGTGCTGCAAACACCGCATCGAGGAGCTTTCTGGAACCGAGACCGATCATGACGGTAAGCACCGCCAATGCCGACAATATCGGGAAGATCGGATAGGACTCGAGAATATTGTTGACGACTTCCTTCGAGTAAACCAGATAGTCCACGGCGATGAAATTGAAGCGCACACCGAACTCATCCCAGAACAGCCATTCCGCCACGGCCGTAAACAGCATCACGTATACGATCAGTCCGAAAAGGACATGCAACATTCGTTGATGCCACCTGCGCTTCCAGAGCGAAGACGGGCATAGCAGCAGATAAATGGACAAAGGCAGGAAGGCATACAGCAGAAAGCCGAGGTCGTAAACCAGGCCGACACCGTAAAGACGAAACAGATCCAGCAGCCCCACCTCGGCTTCGGCCAGATGCGTGACAAGGAGCACGCTGCGCGTCAGGAAGAACACCCCCAGCCAGACCCCCATAATGAAAGTCAAATAGCGAAGCTGGCCATATCGGATACTGAACATCGGGAACTCCAGGTTGATCTTGAACATGCCGAGTGAGCAACGATTTCCGTGTGGGCCTTCCCATCCACGGAGGAACACGCAGCATCGGCTGCTGCGCATTACACCGGGCCAGTCTTAATCCATCCTTAACGTACCTTGCCCCCATCAACGGATGTTTCTGTACGCCTTCTGTCGATTGACGTCAGGGAGCGAAGTTTCAGACTGCTTTAAGCTTCATCACGTAGGATGAAGTTTTTTGACGTCCATCACGATGCCTTCCCTTTCGTTCCTGTCCCGTAAAAACAGACTCAGACTAGCTATCGCAGCGATAATCCTGGGGGCTTTCTCCTTCATGGGATGGCAACATTTCTATCCCGTACAGGCAGCCAGTAGCTGGGCAATCGGTGTCTATCTGGACCATCTGCCGATGGTCAGTGCCATGGCTGCGGACGCTCAAGGCAACCTTTACGTTTCGCAGGAATTTGGCAAGAAGCGGGGATCCGTCTTCAGAATCAATCCCGACGGACGGACGGAAGTCATCATCATCGGGCTCTCGAAGCCGGATGGGCTGGCTCTGTTCCGGAATGGAATAGCCGTCAGCCAGGAAACAGGCGAAACCCCCGTGTTGTGGTGGAAAAATGGAAAAGTCGAAACACTGCTCAGCGGGAACAGTGTCGAAGGCATCGCCAGCGACGGAGACCGCCTGTTTGCCATCGAAGACGTGAAGCATCATGGCCGCTTGTTGAAGTACGATCCGGCTGAAAGGAAAATCACCGTCTTGCGTGAGGGGCTGGAAGAATCGGAAGGCATCGCGATCTGCCCCGATGGCGCGCTGTTCTATACGGAGAAAAAGAAAGGCTGGATAAAGCGCCTTCAACCGGGCCGCGAGGATGTTGTCGTGGCAAGCGGCCTGAACGCGCCTTCATACCTGATGTGCAACGCGGAAGGCTTATGGATAACCGAGGATGCGACCCATCGCGCCCGTCTCCTGCTCCTGGACACATCGGGAAAATTGAACACCCTTCTTTCTCACCTGCGCGCTCCGCAGACCATTCTTGCCATCGCCCCCGGACACTACCTTCTCGCCGAGCAAGGACGTGGACGCATTCTTGAACTCCATCGCACCGCCAAATGAAAACCGATAACTACATTCCCTTGGCCAGCCGTTCCGAAAAGCGCTCCCGGCAAGTACCCGTGAGCTTACGAGATCACCTTCGCTTTACGGCATCGAGCATGCTGGCGCTGATGGTCATGTACTCCGTATTACGCCTGGCCCTGCTGATCTATAACCGGGAGCAGATCGGAAGCACTGCGGCCGGCGTTCTGGCTGAAGCATTCTTGAATGGCCTGCGCTTTGACTTGCGCCTCGTGATAGTGGCCTCGCTACCGCTGCTGCTCGCACTGCCGAGTACCCGCGCCATGCAGGCGCGCGGTTTCTTCCGCTTCTGGCTGACTGTCATCGCAAGCGTGACGTTCTTCCTGGGCATCATCGAACTCGACTTCTACCGCGAATTCAACCAGCGGCTCAACGGCCTGGTCTTCCAGTACCTGAAGGAAGACCCGAAGACCGTCCTAAGCATGATCTGGTACGGTTTCCCCGTCGTCCGCTACCTGTTGGCCTGGGCTGCGGCATCCTGGCTCATGGCCTGGTTGTTCAGGCAAATCGATCTGCGCACGCGACGCGATCCGGTACAACGGCATCCCAGTAAAAACGCCTCTGGCAGCGCATTCCTTCGACTGGGAACCTTCGCGATCTGCGCCCTGCTCGCCGTTGTCGCCGCACGCGGCACCCTGCGTCAGGGACCGCCCCTGCGCTGGGGCGATGCCTTCACCACCGATTCGACCTTTGCCAATCAACTGGGCCTGAATGGAACACTCATGCTGGTCTCGGCGGCAAAAGGACAACTCTCGGACCATCGCGACAACATCTGGAAAGGCAACCTGCCCCCCGACGAAGCGCTGGCCCGCGTGCGCAGCATGATGCTGACGCGGAATGACAGCCTCGTCACCGAAGGCACGGAGCCGATACTCAGGAATTACACGCCTCCAGCAAACAAGGCCTTGCCTGTGCGCAATGTGGTCGTCATCCTGATGGAAAGCTTCGCCGGGCAACACGTGGGCGCCCTGGGCGGGCAAGGACAAGTCACCCCGTATTTCGACAAGCTGGCCAGTGAAGGCCTGTTGTTCACCCGCTTTTTCTCCAACGGAACGCATACCCACCAGGGCACCTTCGCCACCCTCGCCTGCTTTCCCAACCTGCCCGGCTTTGAATACCTGATGCAAACCTCCGAAGGGAGCAATGATTTTTCGGGACTGCCTCAATTGCTCGGAGCGCGCGGAATGGACAACCTGTACGTCTATAACGGCGACTTCTCCTGGGACAACCAGTCGGGTTTCTTTGGCCGGCAGGGCGTGACCCGCTTCATTGGCCGGTTCGACTACAAGAACCCCGTCGTGTTCGATCCGACCTGGGGCGTCTCGGATCAGGACATGTTCGACCGCGCCGCCGATGAACTGGCCAAGCTGGGCAAAGAAAAGCCCTTCTATGCAATTTTGCAGACGCTGTCCAACCATACGCCGTATCCCCTGCCCGAGAAATTGCCGGTCGAACCGGTGACCGAAAATGGATCGGTCGACCAGCACCTGACGGCCATGCGCTATTCCGACTGGGCGCTGGGGAAATTCTTCGAGAAAATTCGCAATGCGCCGTACTTCAAGGAGACGCTCTTCGTCATCGTCGGCGATCATGGCTTTGGCCGGGGCGAACAATTGACGGAAATGAATCTGGCCCGCTTCAATGTTCCCCTGCTGCTGATCGCGCCGGAGATTCAGGAGAAATTCGGCAAGACGCGCGACACGGCGGGAACCCAGGTTGACGTCGTTCCAACCATCATGGGTCGATTGGGAGGTCCGGTCCGCCATCAATGCTGGGGGCGCGATTTGTTGAACCTGCCGCAGGGCGACCCCGGATTTGGCGTGATCAAGCCCTCGGGAAACGACCAGACAGTCGCCATCATCAACGGCGACAAAATCGTCGTGCAATCGAAATCAAGGGCATTGAAAGCGTATGAATACCGGCTCTGGACGAATCCCGGCAGCACTGAACTGATCAACGACCCGCAGGAAAACGAGCTGAAACGGAAACTCGATGCTTATCTCCAGGTATCCACGCAGAGCCTTCTGGAGAACACGACCGGGCTAGGCGTCAATAACATGCACAAGGCTGCAGGTAATTGATGATTCAGGTCGCGCCTTCCCGGTCCCCGCACAAAGCGGATCATCGAATATCACAACTCCTGAGTCACCAGCCAGATGCCCCAGCACACCATTCCCAGGGCAACAACATTCTTCCATTCAAGAATGCTTTCCCCGAGGAAGATGGCGGAAAGAACGGCGCCGAATACGGGTACCAGGAAATTGAATACGGAAACCAGCCCGACCCGGTTGTATTTGAGCAAAACGGTCCATAAGGCAAACGCGGCCGAAGACAACACCACCATGTACGCCAGTAACGCCGTCGACTGCAGCGTAAATCCGGTCAGCGTTCCGCCTGTGACGTAACCGGCGAATACCAGAACCACGCCTCCTATGCTGAGCTGATAGCCGGTCAGGACAACCGAATCCATCTCCTGCGACAATTTCTTGCCGTAAATCATGGCAGCGGCAAGTATGAAGGCCGCGATGACAACAAACCCTTCGCCGAGCAAGGTAAATTGGAAATCCAGCAGATCGGGGCTGAAATTTACCACCATGACGCCAGCAAAGCCTATCAGGCATCCGGCCACCTTGTTCAGGCTCAAACGGTCATAGCGATAGATGAAATGCGCCATGAGCACGCTGAAAAACGTTCCGGTCGCATTCATGATCGAACCCTTCACTCCGGTCGTATACGCCAGTCCAATATAGAAAAACACGTATTGCAACGAAGTCTGGGTCAACCCGAGCAGACTGATCGAAAAGAAACTCCTGCGGCCATTGATCAGGATATCCCGCCGCGTCAGAACGGCCAACAGCAACAGGATCAGGCCTGCGAAGGCGAAGCGGTAGCCGGCAAAAACCATTTTCGAAGGGATATCGTTCGTGGCGATGCTGAACAGCTCATAGCCGCTTTTGATGGCCGGATAGGCGCTGCCCCAGAGCAGACAGCAGAAGGACGCCAACAAAACAACAACGCGGCGGTCGGAAAAAAACGGATGATAGTTTTGAGTCATGAAATAACGCCTCATTTTTCCAGAGTCACCAGCCAGATCCCGGTACATACAAGCATCAGGGCGGCGAGGTTTTTCCATTCGAGGAATGCTTCTCCGAGGAAGATGGCCGAAAGAATTGCACCGAAAATCGGCACCAGAAAATTGAATACGCTGACCATGCCGACCCGGTTGTACTTGAGCAGGATGCTCCACAAGGTATAAGCCAGCGACGAGTTGAGTACCAGGTAGCCCAGAATCAGCGAGGACTTGAGAGTCACATGCGCCAGTTCAGCGCCAAGCGCATAGCCCACCGCAAGCAGGACGGCGCCACCGACAGTCAGCTGGTATCCAGTCATCAGGCCGGAATCCATCTGCCGCGAAACGCGCTTGCCGTAAATCATTCCGGCGGCCATGAAGAACGCGGAAAGAATCATGCTGCCCTCGCCGATCAGCGTAAAACTGAAGTCGAGCAGGGTGTGGTTGAAGTTCACCACCAGCACTCCGCCGAATCCGATCAGGCAGCCCAGGCTCTTGACCCAGGTCAGGCGATCGTTCTGATAGATGAAGTGCGCCAGCAGGACGCCGAAGAAGGAAACGGTACCGTTGAGCACCGAACTCTTCACGCCTGTGGTATAGGCCAGGCCAAGGTAAAAGAACACGAACATGATCGAAGTTTGCAGCAGACCCAGAAGACTCACTTCAATCCAGCGTTTTCTGTCCAGCGCGAAAATGTCCTTGCGCGCCAGAAGCGCTGCGCCAAGCAGCACCAGACCCGCCAGCAGGCAGCGCCACCCGGCAAAGACCAGCTTGCCGGGCATATCGTCAGGGACGATGGCAAACAGGGCGAATCCGTTCTTGATGGCCGGGTAGGAACTGCCCCACAGCAGGCAGCAGAGCGTGGCAAGAGCGATTACAGCGTTTCGGTTGGAAAAAAAAGGATGAGAATCCAGCGCTTGGGCTGTCATGTATCAGTCACTCGTTAACGGCTTGTAAAAACATCAGGCGTGGCCATTGCATTGATCCGGCAGAACAATGAATCCGGAGATTGACATTAGCCGGAACAAACAAGATGATCAATTGTATTGATACAGCAAAATTAATAACTTAAACTTATCAATAAACAGGAAACCCTATGGATTTCAGACAGTTCCGCTATTTCGTTACTGCGGCCGAGGAGCTTCACTTTGCGCGCGCCGCCGAAAAGCTGGGCATTGCCCAGCCCGCCCTCAGCCAGCAAATCAAGTCGCTGGAAGAGCAATTGGGAACCCGCTTGTTTCTGCGCACAAAGCGCCGCGTCGAACTGACAGAAACCGGCGCCGCTTTCCTGCAGGAAGCGCAGGCCACCCTCGCCCAGGCAGAAAAGGCCGTACGCGTTACCCGTGACATCGCACGCGGCGAAGCCGGGCAGATCGATATCGGCATCGTCGGCTCGGTCATGTACGAACCCCGCTTTACGCACCAGTTGAATGTCTATAGCAGAAATCACCCCGGGGTGCGCATCTCGTTGCACGAAATGCCGATCCTGACGCAGATCGAAGCCGTTCATTCCCAGCGCCTGGATATCGCCATCATCAGAGAGCCGATTCCAGCGCAGGTGCTGGAGGATGTTGATTGCTTCACCCTATCCACGCAACGCCTGGTGGTCGTTCTGCCCGAAGAGCACCCGCAATCGGCAAACACGGAAATCCGGCTGCCCGATCTGGCACAGGACAACTTTCTGGCATTCACTGATCCATCCGGTGTGGGCATGGGCCAGGCGCTGCTCGACCAGTGCCGGAACGCCGGTTTCGAACCGCGGATCACCCAGAAAGTATCGGAAATCGCCACACTGATCAGCCTGGTCGCCGCGGGCTTTGGCGTCAGTCTGGTTGCCGAGATCGTCAACCATCTGCGTTTACCCGGCGTATGCTATCGGCCGTTGAAAAATGTCGTCGCACCCTCGAACCTGATTGTCGTGCACCGACGATTTGAACGTTCCGCCGCAGTATGCGCCCTGCTCGAAAGCATCAAGAAAATTTCCTGTCAGGGTTGATCAATAAAAATCCAGCCCCGTGAAGCACTATGCAGACCACAATGGCGGCTCCTGCATCAGCGCAATTTGCTCGCGCAACTCCAGAACACGGTCCTGCCAGTAGCGCTGCGTATTGAACCAAGGAAAGGCTGCGGGAAAAGCCGGATCATCCCAGCGCCGGGCCAGCCAGCCGGCATAATGAATCAGGCGCAGGGTACGCAGTGCCTCGACCAGGTGCAGTTCGCGCGTATCGAATTCGTGAAAATCCTCATAGCCGGCCAGGACATGGCCCAGCTGGCGCGATTGTTCATCCCGCTCGCCGGACAGCAACATCCACAAATCCTGCACGGCCGGCCCCATGCGCGCATCGTCGAAATCGACGAACCACGGACCACCGCTTTCGCCTTCGACCCACAGGACATTACCGACATGGCAGTCTCCGTGCAGGCGCAGCTTGCGCACCTTTCCCGCACGTTCGAAACAATGCCGGACGCCATCCAGCGCCTGCTCGACCACGCTGAAGTAAGTACCGGCCAGATCCTCGGGCAGAAACCCGCCGTTTTTCAAAAAATCCCGCGGCTCCTCGCCGAAGCTGCGGACATTGATCTCGCCCCGTTCGGAAAACGGACTCACCGCGCCCACTGCATGCATGCGTCCGATGAAACGACCCATCCATTCCAGGGTCGCGCTCCGATCGAATTCCGGCGCCCGGCCACGTTGACGCGGGAACACGGCAAAGCGCAGGTCACCGTGATGATGCAAGGTATTTCCGCCAACCGTCAGCGGTTTGACCACCGGCAATTCGCGCGCCGCCAACTCGCTCGAGAAAGCATGTTCCTCAAGGATGGCCGCATCACTCCACCGTTCTGCACGATAGAACTTGGCGATCAGCGGCCCCTCCTCCTCCAGGTACACCTGATAGACGCGATTCTCGTAACTGTTCAGCGCCAGCAAGCGGCCGTCCGGCCGCAAGCCGATTCCTTCAAGCGCATCGAGCAGCGAATCAGGCGTCAGCGTCGAAAATGGCGTCGCTCCGGCCTTGCTTGTCCGCATGAAAAATCCCTTTGTATCAATGTCTCCGAGGATACACCGGAACGGGAAGTTTCAACGTCACGGCCAACAGGTTAAGATTCGCCACTTTGCCATGCCCTTGAAGACACCACGATGAGCAACGATTCCATCGAAATCAGCGAACACGCTGGAGTGCGCTACCTGCATTTCAGCGCCGAATGGATCCAGGGCGCCATGCGCATTCAACGCCCCAATGCATTGGAACTGGCCTATACCCGCGAAATGATGGCCGGCTTGCTGCTGCGCGATGCGCCCTGGCCGCGCGAAGTTCTGTTGATCGGACTGGGAGCGGGCTCGCTGGCCAAGTTCATCTATCACAAACTGCCCGAGACCCGGATCACCGTCGTGGAAATCGACCCGCAGGTGGAAATCATTGCACGCCTGCATTTCAAGCTCCCCGACGACCCGCTACGCCTGCGAATCATCATCGGCGATGGCGCGCGCTACATGCTCAAGGACGATCAGCCTTTCGATTGCATCATGGTCGACGGCTTCGACAAGAACGGCCACGCAGGCGTTCTCGATACGGAACCCTTCTACCAGGCCTGCCGCGCACGCCTCAACGCCGAGGGTCTCCTGTCGGTCAATCTGCTCAGCCGCCGCCGTGGATTCGCGGCCAGCAAGGATCGCATCGCAGCGGCCTTCAACGATCAGACGCTGGTTTTCCCTTCGTGCGAAAGCGGCAATGCGATTGCGTTTGCGCGCGGGGACACACCGGTCGACATCACGCATGAAGCCCTTCAGGCAAGAGCCGAAGCAATACATCAACAAACCGGACTTAATCTGACAGCCACCGTCAACCGGCTGATGGAAGCCGGTTGCCTCATCAGGAATCGCCTAATTTTCTGACGATCGCACTCCCTGCCGTGCCATATCGAGCACGTGCGCAGCCATGGCCTGCACCACGGCATCGGCCTCGCCGACAGGCCCCGTCAATTGAAAACGGACCTGCGGATGATCCTGGAGCAAGGCATCGATCTGTTTCGGCACGCCGTGCGTCAAATGCCCGCCACGCGCGATCAACAGAGGCACGATCCGGATATGCCGGAAGCCTTCCGCAATCAGGTTTTCGGCACACAGGCGCAAATCCGGCGACATCAGTTCGATAAAGGCAAATTCGACGCGCAGATCGGGCGCCTGTGCGACTACCGACTCGAATACCCTGCGCAGGGGCGCAGCCCATTCGGGCTCACGCGCACCATGCGCCAACAGGATCACGGCCGTTTCAGGCATTGGATTTCTTTATCACAGGCAGTTTGATATCAGGCTCACAGGAAGGCGAACTTGAGGATGAATACCACTGCAATGACTCCCACCATGGGCGACAGTTCCCGGATTCGTCCGGCCAGGATCTTGGTTGCGGCATAAGTGATGAAGCCGAAGGCAATGCCGTGCGCCACCGAGAAGGTGAACGGCATGCTGATGGCGGTCACCACGGCCGGAGCCGCTTCGGTCAGATCATCCCATTCGATCTCGGCCAGGCCACGGGTCATCAGCACCGCCACGTAGCAAAGCGCAGGAGCCGTAGCAAATGCCGGCACGGTCCCGGCAAGCGGGGCGAAAACCAGGGAGGCGATGAACAACAGCGCCACGACCACCGCTGTCAGCCCGGTGCGCCCACCGACAGATGTTCCTGCAGCCGATTCAACGTAAGCCGTGGCCGACGACGTTCCCAGCAAGGAACCGGCCGCAATCGCGCCGGAGTCGGCCAGCAAGGCTTTTTTAAGGCGCGGCAACTTGCCCTCGGCGTCAAGCAGTCCGGCACGGTGGCAAACCCCGATCAGTGTTCCCGAGGCATCGAACAATTCAACCATGAAGAAGGTCATGACCACGGTCAACAGCCCGGCATTCAGCGCGCCGGCGATATCCAGCTGCATGAAGGTCGGAGCAATCGACGGAGGCGCGGCGACGATGCCGACAAAGGGCGACAAACCGAGCAGCACGGAGATCAGCGTAATGCTCAGAATGCTGATGATGATCGCACCGCGTACCTTGCGCTGTTCAAGCGCGACGATCAGGATGAAGCCCAGGACGGCCAGCAGTGTTCCCGGGTTATGCAGGTTGCCGAGCGTCAACAGGGTAGCCGGGTGGCCTGTGATGATTCCCGCATTCTTCAAGCCGATGATGGCCAGGAACAGGCCGATACCGGCGGAGATCCCGAACTTGAGCGAACGCGGAATGGCATTGACGATGGCTTCCCGTATCCGGAACAGGCTGACGATGATGAACAACATCCCGGAAATGAAAACGGCGCCAAGCGCCACCTGCCAGGTAAAGCCCATTCCCTGCACGACGGCGAACGCAAAATAAGCATTCAGCCCCATGCCCGGAGCCAGCGCGATCGGATAATTGGCATACAGGCCCATGATCGCCGAGCCCAGCGCCGCAGCCAGGCAGGTCGCCACAAAAACCGCCTCTTTCGGCATTCCTGCCGCCGAAAGGATGTCCGGATTGACGAAGATGATGTAGGCCATGGTGAGAAATGTCGTCACCCCGGCCATGATTTCAGTGCGCACGTTTGTTCCGTGCGCGGAAAGCTGAAAATAGCGTTCCAGCATAACTACCCCCGCCCAAAATCGAAGATTCTATCTCAGGTCACGCCGCACACACATCTTCCCTGCGCAGAGCTCAATTTCCAGCCCCCTTCCGCTCCCGCTGAGCGACAATCGATACATCGCACGGGGATTGCCTATTGGTCTTGCCAGCCTATAGAATTCAAACGGTTCTCGAAAACGCTTGCAGGACACATTCGCCTTTACTGGCAGCAAGCGAACATAATGGTGGATATTCCCGCTGAAGCATTAAACCAGGAGCCAAGATGGACAATGCAATAGATCGCGAATCGGTTCCAGAACCGCAAAACCCGATCGGCATGGACGGTATCGAATACATAGAATTCGCCACATCCAAACCTCAGGTGCTGGGCGGATTACTGGAAAGAATGGGATTCCGCCTGGTCGCCAGACATCGCTCCAGGGAGGTCGAACTCTACCGCCAGGGAACGATGAACATCGTAATCAACTCGCACCCCGCGGATATTCCGCGTACGGTCACCCTGGTCGAGCGCCCGGTGATCAGCGCGCTGTGCATTCGGGTGCGCGACGCGGATGCAGCCTACCGCCGGGCACTGGATCTGGGCGCATGGGAAATTCCGGTGCACGCCCGGGCCATCGAGCTGAACATCCCGGCCATTCACGGCGTCGGAGAAAGCGTGATCTATTTCGTCGACCGTTACGACGAATTCTCGATCTTCGACATCGATTTCCGCGCCATTCCAGGAGTCGACCCGCATCCGCCCGCCATCAACGACATGCGTTTCTTCGGCGTCGTGCAATACGTCGGCGTTGACCGGACACTGGACTGGACCGAATTCTATTCGCAGATTTTCGGATTCAGGCAGCTTCCGGATTCAATGCGTTTCGGAATCATGCCCAAGGGCCAGTTGCTGCAAAGTCCGTGCGGCAAATTCTACCTCCAGCTGATCGAACCCGACGGTACGGCACAATACGCGCCGATGGAAGAACATTTCCAGCGCATCGGACTGGGAACCCCTGACGTCATCGGCACCGTACGCGAGCTGGAAAAACAGGGGATCGAATTCCTGTCGACTGAAAAGGTTCACACCACCGAACGTGGCGCGCTGACCGCCGCCATGCTGGGAGGCGTGATGTTCGAGTTCGTTCACACTGAACCCGGGAAATAAGCGCCGTGCCCATGAACTTCAATGACTTCGGAATCGACAGCGCTTCCATGGCCGGATCGCTGGAAACTCGCCTGGCTGCTGCACGCCAGGCCGGATTCACGCAAATCATGATATCGGCAACCGACATCGTGGGGCATCCTTCGAGCACCGCAACCGGCATTCAGGCAATTCGCTCAAGCGGCCTGCGCGTCACCGGCCTGGAAGCACTGCGCGACTTTGAGGGCCTGTCCGGGAAAATGCATGAATACAAGATCGATGTTGCCAAGTCGATGCTCGAATTGTGCAGCAACATTGGAGGCAATCTTCTGCTGACGGAAGCCTCATCCTCGACGCACGCCGATACCGATCCGGAAAAAATTGCCAGGGATCTGCGCAAGCTGGCCTTTCTTGCGCTGCCGATGGGAATCCGCATTGCTTTCAAGGGAATGTCCTGGAGCCGGACGGTCAAGGATTTCTCGGTGGCTGCGGAAATCATTTCGGAAGCCAACTGCCCGAATCTCGGGCTGGCCATCGACGCATTTGACGTCATTGCCGCCGGGGTTCCGCTGGACAATCTGGACATCATATTCCCCGATCAGATATTCCTGGTACAGCTCTCCGATTTCATGCTGCAGGAAATCAGAACCACCGAAGAACAGGAATCCACAGCGGCGCATTTCCGGGTTTTCCCTGGCGAAGGCGCGCACAGCGAGGCCATTGCCCGATTCATCGTCAAGCTTGAGGAAATCGGCTACTTCGGCGATTACAGCCTTGACGTTTACAACAGCGATTATCTGCAGATACCGGCCGAAACCATCGCTGACCGCGCGCGCCGCGCCGCCGAGTGGCTTGGTGAGACCGTATTGCGCCGGACGCTCCCCGTCCCGAACATGGAACGCCTGTGCAGTGCCAAGCGCAACAACGCGGCCTGACAGCTTTTCGGGTTACAGCAAAAATCCCCGATGACCCAGCGCAAGATTCTCGTCGTCGATGACGACAAACGGCTACGCGATCTGCTGCAACGCTATCTTAGCGAACAGGGGTTCACCGTAAAGGTCGCGGAAAATGCCGAAATCATGGACAAGGCGCTGACGCGCGAGTCGTTCGACCTGATCGTTCTCGACCTCATGCTTCCCGGCGAAGACGGTCTCTCCATTTGCCGCCGGCTACGTACCGATGAACCGCAACTGGCCATCATCATGCTCACCGCCAAGGGCGATGAAATCGACCGCATTGTCGGGCTCGAAATGGGCGCAGACGATTATCTGCCCAAGCCGTTCAATCCCCGCGAGCTGGTTGCGCGCATCCAGGCCGTGCTGCGTCGACGCGTTGCAGCCATCCCCGGCGCGCCAACGGCCGAAGCGAAAATCATCGCCTTCGGCAATGTGCAAGTCGACCTCGCCACGCGCACCCTGAGACGTGACGGCGAGCCACAATCTCTGACTACCGGCGAATTCGCCGTGCTCAAGGCCTTGCTCGAACATCCGCGCCAGCCGCTCTCGCGCGACCGCCTGATGACCCTGGCGCGCGGGCGCGAGCAAGGCCCGTTCGACCGCGCCATCGACGTACAAGTATCGCGATTGCGCAAGATAATCGAACCTGAACCCGCCACTCCAAGATACCTGCAAACGGTGTGGGGATTCGGCTATGTGTTCATTCCAGACGGCGAAAACAAGTGACGCTGCTGCAGCGACTCGCTCCCAAAACGCTGTTTGGTCGAACCTTTCTGCTCATCAGCCTGCTTATTTTCATATCCGGATCTTCCTGGTTCACGCTATTCAGCCTGGCCGAACGCGAACCTCGCGCACGCCAGCTGGCGCAATTGACCGTCAGCGTCGTCAACCTGACCCATGCGGCGCTTGTCGCAGCCGATCCCGGAAAGCGCCTGGACCTTCTGCAGGACATGGCCGAAAGCGAAGGCGTGCATCTCTATCCGGCAGAAGAAACGGACATCGTTCTTCCTTTGCCTGAAACTTATCTTTTCAACGCCATGAAGCAAGCCACAATGGCACAACTTGGCCCAAAAACCCGCTTTGCCAGCAGCGTTAACGGCCAACCGGGCCTCTGGGTCAGCTTCCCCATCGACGCGCAAGCGGATGACGAATATTGGCTGATGCTGCCCGGAGAACATGCGCAGAGCCTGATCCCCTGGCAGTGGCTGGGTTGGGGAGTTGCATCATTGGTACTAGCGCTGTTTGTAGCCTGGTTGATTGTCTCATTCGTCACCCGTCCGCTACGCATTCTTGCGAATGCCGCCCATGAACTGGGCTCGGGCCGGCACCCGGAACCGGTCCCCGAAGCCGGGGCCAGGGAATTGCGACAACTGGCTGAAGCATTCAACCGCATGAACATCGACCTGCAACAGACCGCAGCCGAACGCACCGAAGTACTGGCCGGGATTTCGCATGATCTGCGGACACCGCTTGCGCGCCTGCGCCTGGAAAGCGAAATGTCCATCGCCGACGAACATGCCCGCCAGGCTGTCATTGGCGATATAGAGCAGATGGATGCCATCATTGCCCAGTTTCTGGATTACGCGCGTGGAGAAGGAAACGAACCGGCCGTCAAGACCGACATCAACGCCCTGCTCACCCAGATTGCCGCGGCGCGAAGTCGAATGGAGGACCCGCCGCAGATCGTGCAGGATGGCATCTCTACTCCAGTGTCGGCGCGTCCAAAAGCACTCGCCCGAGCCATTGCCAACCTGCTGGACAACGCCCGCAAATACGGCTCCCCACCCATAATCATCCGCACCTGCTGTAAAGACAACGAGATCGTGATCGACATCGAGGACAACGGGCCAGGCTTGCCGGAGAACGAAATCGAGCGTCTGAAACGTCCATTCACCCGCCTCGAAAACGCCCGCACCAATGCCTGTGGCACCGGCCTCGGGCTGGCCATCGTCGAACGCATTGCCCGCCTGCACCACGGCCGATTCGAGTTGCTGAATCGACCGGAGGGCGGACTGACTGCCCGCTTGCGGTTCCCCGCGCAAGGCGTCAAAAAAGCGATTCAGACAGCCGGATCAAGAAATTAAATCTTTCGTACCCGATTACGCCCGACCTACAACTCCCTGCCTTGCTCGCCGGGAAAAGAAGCCACATGCACAGTTTGTGTCGGATAGGCAAAAGAGACCTTCAGTTCGGCGAAGCGTCGCATCATGGCGAAATTGATTGCCTGCTGGATATTCATGTACACGAGAAAGTCAGGATCCTGCACGTAGTAGACCACTTCAAAATCAAGGCTCGAACTTCCGAACCCCTTGAAATGCGCCCGATCGAACCGGGCCATCTTCTGCGCTTCGACAATCGTCCTCACTTCGGAAGCCAGGCGTTCGACGGTATCGACAGGCGTCTCGTAGCGGATTCCGAAACTGAACACGATGCGTCGTTCCCACATACGCTTGTAATTGCGTATACGGCTTTTAAGCAGATCGTTGTTGGAAATAATCAGTTCTTCGCCGTTCAGGCTTTGCATACGGGTTGTCTTCAACCCCACATGCTTCACGGTCCCCATCATGTCATCGACAATGATGAAGTCTCCAACCAGGAACGGACGATCGAGGGCAATCGACAATGAGGCAAACAAATCGCCGAGAATATTCTGCACAGCCAGTGCCACGGCCACGCCGCCGATCCCCAGGCCAGCAACCAGTGCCGTAATGTCAAAGCCGAGGTTATTTAGCGCCAGCAATGTGATGACCGCCCACAATACGAGTGTCAGGATGAACCCCACGATGCCAAGATGGGTCGCCGTCTCGCCCTTTCCCTCCGCAAGGCTGCGTTTGCTTTTCTCGGCGACCCAGGTTTTTATCCCGCGCGCGCCGGACAGCGCGAACTGAATCAAAAGCACCAGCATCACGGTCTTGTTAAGGAACCCGTCGCTTTTCGCGTCCATCTCCAGCCAATGCGAGCCGAGATAAAGCGACACGACCAGAAGCGTCAGGCTATTGACGGCAGCGGCCATGGCTGCCGCGATATCGTCCCAGTAGGAAACCGTATCCTTCGACAAAACGCGCAGCCGTTTGACGATGATCGGACGCAACGTTATCAGGACAAAGAAGACAATCAGGCAAACCCCAAGGGCCATCAGCCATTCCTCTGGCGTATTGGCATTCCAAAGTTGTCTGATGTTTTTCATTCAATCTCCTTTCAAATCTTCGAGCGGAAATAACTTGGAAGCGGACCGCTCGCACGATAACTATTTTGCAAAAGGCGAAGGTACATTGTAAAAACGGTCAGGAAAACCCCTGAACAAAAAACACCGCACCAAAAGTTGACTTGCCCTCTATCCCACGTATAATGCGTCCTTCTTCGTTGCCGCGAGCAGCTCGGCGGCACAGAAGGCGCGTAGCTCAGCTGGTTAGAGCACCACCTTGACATGGTGGGGGTCGTTGGTTCGAGTCCAATCGCGCCTACCAAATTTTCAAAGCCAGAGCGAACCTCTGGCTTTTTTTATTTCTGGGGTTGAAGCATGCCGGTCATAACATTGCCAGACGGGTCTCAACGTGAATTTGCACAACCCGTCACAGTCTTGGAAGTTGCTCAGAGCATTGGCGCAGGTCTGGCGCGCGCCGCCTTGGCGGGCAAGGTCGACGGCAAGCTGGTCGATACTTCCTACCGCATCGAAACCGACACCCCGCTAGCCATCATCACCGACCGGGACCCGGAAGGCGTGGATATCATCCGCCATTCGACCGCTCACTTGCTGGCCTACGCCGTAAAGGAACTGTTTCCGGAAGCGCAGGTGACGATCGGTCCGGTTATCGAAAACGGCTTCTATTACGACTTCGCCTTCAAGCGCCCCTTCACCCCCGAAGACCTGGTCGCCATCGAAAAGCGCATGGCCGAACTGGCCAAAAAGGACATTCCGGTCACCCGTGAAGTATGGAAACGCGACGACGCGACCGCCTTTTTCAAATCCATCGGCGAACACTACAAGGCCGAACTCATTGCCGCCATCCCGGATGGACAGGAAGTATCGCTCTACCGCGAAGGCGATTTCGTCGATCTGTGCAGGGGGCCGCACGTTCCCTCAACGGGCAAGCTCAAGGTATTCAAACTGATGAAAGTCGCCGGAGCCTACTGGCGCGGCGACCACAACAACGAACAACTGCAGCGCATTTACGGCACCGCCTGGGCCAAAAAGGAAGAACAGGACGCTTACCTGACGATGCTCGAAGAAGCTGAAAAGCGCGATCATCGCCGCCTCGGTCGCCAGCTCGCCCTGTTTCACCTGCAGGACGAGGCGCCCGGCATGATCTTCTGGCACCCCAAGGGCTGGACGGTCTGGCAACAGGTCGAACAGTACATGCGCCGCGTCTATCAGGACAACGGCTACCAGGAAGTGAAATGTCCGCAGATCCTTGACCGCACCCTGTGGGAAAAATCCGGGCACTGGGCGAACTACAAGGACAACATGTTCACCACCGAGTCGGAGAAGCGCGATTACGCGATCAAGCCGATGAACTGCCCGGGGCACATCCAGGTTTTCAACACCGGCCTGCGCAGCTACCGTGATCTGCCGCTGCGCTACGGCGAGTTCGGCTCGTGTCACCGCAACGAACCGTCAGGCGCTTTGCACGGCATCATGCGTGTGCGCGGCTTCACCCAGGACGACGGCCATATCTTCTGCACCGAGGACCAGATTCAATCCGAGGTCACCGCATTCAACGCCCTCGTGCGCAAAGTCTATGCAGACTTCGGTTTCCATGAAATTGCCGTCAAGCTCGCATTGCGTCCCGAAAAGCGCGTCGGCTCCGATGAAGTCTGGGACAAGGCTGAAACCGCCCTGCGCGAAAGCCTCAAAGCTTCCGGACTCGAATGGGAAGAGTTGCCCGGCGAAGGCGCCTTCTACGGACCGAAGATAGAATTCCACATCAAGGATGCCATCGGCCGCTCATGGCAATGCGGTACCATCCAGGTGGACTTCTCCATGCCCCAGCGTCTTGATGCCGAATATGTTGGCGAGGACAACGCCCGTCATACCCCGGTCATGCTGCACCGCGCAATCCTCGGTTCGCTGGAACGCTTCATCGGCATCCTGATTGAAAACTGGGCGGGCGCCCTGCCCCTCTGGCTGACGCCTGTCCAGGCTGTCGTGCTGAACATTTCGGAAAAGCAGGGCGAATACGCTGAAACTGTTGCAAAAAGGCTACGCGTAGCAGGTTTGCGTGCCGAATGCGATTTGCGGAATGAGAAAATTACCTATAAAATACGCGAACATAGCTTGAACAAGCTGCCCTACCAGATCGTCGTCGGCGACAAGGAAATGGCAGCCGATCTGGTTGCCGTGCGTACACGCGGCGGTCAGGATCTCGGACAGATGACAATCGAGGCCCTGATCGAGCGACTCCAGCAGGAAGTCGCTGCGCGAAGTGGCACGGCTTAATTTTTTATCAGTACAAGGAGTGAAACCATCGCACTGCAAAAGTCGCATCGCGTCAATGAAGAGATAAACGCACCGGAAATCCGTTTGGTTGGAACCGAAGGCGAGGCGCTGGGAATCGTGAGCGTACGTCAAGCGCTTCAGTTGGCTGAAGAAGCCGGGGTCGATCTGGTCGAAATAGCTCCGATGGCGCAACCTCCGGTTTGCCGGATCATGGATTACGGCAAATTCAAGTACCAGGAACAGAAGCGTCAGCACGAGCAAAAACTCAAGCAGAAGCAGGTTCAGGTCAAGGAAGTCAAGCTGCGGCCCGGCACTGACGAAAACGACTACCAGATCAAGCTGCGCAACATGACGCGCTTCCTCGAAGAAGATGACAAGGTCAAGGTGACCTTGCGCTTCAGGGGCCGGGAAATGGCCCACCAGGAAATCGGCATGCGACAGATAGAACGGATCAGGACGGATTTGCAGGAGCTTGCAACCGTAGAACAGATGCCCAAGATGGAAGGCCGCCAGATGGTAATGATTCTGGCGCCAAACCGAAAGAAGTAGCAGTAATTGTTTTTGAAGTTGCAGTACCCACAAGTGGTCTCAGGTTGATATAAGCGCTTCCGCCGGAAGACACCTGTTGCCATGTTTATAAACAGGAGCATTCAATGCCCAAGATGAAGACCAAAAGCGGCGCCAAAAAGCGCTTCAAGGTCAGTGCCAGCGGTCGCGTCAAGCGCGGCCAGGCGTTCAAGCGCCACATCCTGACCAAGAAAACAACCAAGGCCAAGCGTCAGTTGCGCGGCATGACCGGAGTGCATGACTCCGACAAGGCCATGGTTCACGCCATGATGCCTTACGCTTAAGGAGACGATAAATGCCCCGAGTAAAACGTGGTGTAACGGCGCGTGCGCGCCACAAGAAAGTATTTGCCCAGGCCAAGGGTTTCCGCGGTCGCCGCAAGAACGTATATCGCATTGCCAAACAGGCGGTGATGAAGGCCGGTCAATACGCCTATCGTGACCGCCGCCAGAGGAAGCGCCAGTTCCGCGCCCTGTGGATCGCCCGTATCAACGCGGCAGCGCGTGAAGTTGGCTTGAAGTACAGCACCTTCATGAACGGCCTGAAGAAGGCCCAGATCGAAGTCGACCGCAAGGTTCTGGCCGATCTGGCCGTTTTCGACAAGCCGGCATTCGCCGCTCTGGCCTCACAGGCCAAAGCACAACTCGGCGTTTAATAGTACGAAAGCAAGAAAAAGGAGGCGCTTGCCTCCTTTTTTTTCTTGAAAGCGTTGAAATACCATGCTGAACCTTGATCAAATCGCCCAGGATGCCGCAGCAGCCTTTGCCGCGACGGATGATCCCGACGCCCTCGAGCAAATTAAAGCTCGCTATCTCGGAAAGAGCGGCCAAATCACCGAACTGCTCAAGGGGATGGCCAAACTGTCTCCGGAAGAGAAGAAATCAACAGGCGCTGCCATCAACCGGGCCAAGGAAGCCATCGAAGCGGCCTTGAACGCGCGCCGCGAAGCCATCCGCAAGCAGGCACTGGAAGCGCGTCTGGCGGGAGAATCGCTGGATGTAACACTCCCCGGTCGCGGAGAAATGCGCGGCGGCCTGCATCCAGTTACCCGAACACTGGAACGCATCGAAGCACTTTTCCGTTCCATTGGATTCGAAGTCGCCGACGGACCTGAAATCGAAGCCGATTTCCAGAATTTCACGGCCTTGAACACTCCCGAGGATCACCCGGCGCGTTCGATGCACGACACGTTCTACCTCCTCGACGAAAACGGCAAGGTGGCCGAAGATATCCTGCTGCGCACCCACACCAGCCCGATCCAGGTGCGCTACATGCAAGCGCACGTCGCGAAGTACGGCCACCTTGAAACGATGCCCGAGATCCGGATCATTGCACCGGGCCGGGTTTACCGCGTCGATTCGGACGCCACGCACTCGCCGATGTTCCACCAGGTCGAAGGCTTGTGGATCGGCGAGAGCGTCAGTTTCGCCGACCTCAAGGGCGTGGTGGCTGATTTTCTGCGACGTTTTTTCGAGAGCGAAGATCTGCAGGTACGTTTCCGCCCTTCGTTCTTCCCCTTTACCGAACCCTCCGCCGAAATCGACGTCGCCTTCATGAACGGCCCCTTGAAGGGCCGCTGGCTGGAAATCGCCGGGTGCGGCATGGTGCACCCGAACGTGCTCAAACACGTCGGGATCGATCCCGAAAAATACATCGGCTTCGCCTTCGGCATGGGCCCCGATCGCTTGACCATGTTGCGCTACGGCGTCAACGATCTGCGCCTCTTCTTTGACGGCGACTTGCGCTTCCTGCGGCAGTTCGTCTAACGGTTTTGCTGATACGGAACACCCATGAAATTCTCTGAATCCTGGCTGCGTAGCTTTGTAAACCCTGCCGTTTCCGGTAACGACTTCTCTCACCTTCTGACCATGGCAGGCCTCGAAGTCGAAGAGGAAGAAACAGTCGCTCCCGCTTTCGACAAGGTGGTTGTCGCCGAGGTACTGGAAGTCACCAAACATCCGGACGCCGACCGCCTCAACGTGTGCCGCGTTAACACGGGCGAAGCCGAAGTACGGCAGATCGTTTGCGGTGCCCCCAACGTTGCGCCCGGCCTGAAGGTTCCGTGCGCCCTTCCCGGAGCTTGCCTGCCGGGAGACTTCAAGATCAAGCTGGCCAAGGTACGCGGCATCGAATCCTCCGGCATGCTTTGCTCGGCCAAGGAACTGGGCATAGCCGAAGACGCTTCCGGCCTGCTCGTGCTGCCCCCCGACGCTCCGGTAGGCCAGGATATCCGCGCCTACCTCGATCTCGACGATCGGTTGCTCACGTTAAAACTGACGCCCAATCGCGCCGACTGTCTGTCGCTGACCGGCATCGCCCGCGAAGTGGCGGCCCTGACCGACACGCCGGCCTCTTATCACCAGCCGGCGGCGGTTCCCGTGACCATCGACAAGCGACGTGACATTGCGCTTGACGCCCCCGAGGCCTGCCCGCTCTATTGCGGCCGGGTAATTTCGGGAGTCAATGCGAAGGCAGCCACACCGGACTGGATGAAACGCCGCATTGAACGCAGCGGCATTCGTTCGATTTCCGCCCTCGTCGACATCACCAACTACGTGATGCTCGAACTCGGACAGCCGCTGCATGCATTCGACAACACCAAACTGGAGGGCGCAATCCACGCCCGCATGGCACAGTCTGGAGAAAAGATTCTGCTGCTCAACGAGCAGACGCTGGAACTTCAAAACGACGTTCTCCTGATCGCCGACGACAATCGCCCCGTTGCCATGGCCGGCATCATGGGTGGCGAAGATAGCGGAATCACCCTCGACACGACCGAAATGTTCCTGGAATCGGCCTTTTTCTCTCCCAAGGCCATCGCAGGACGCGCGCGCCGTTATGGATTCGGTTCCGACGCATCGCACCGCTTCGAACGCGGAGTCGATTTCGGAGCCACCCGTCAGGCGCTGGAGCGCGCCAGCCAGCTTATTCTCGACATCTGCGGCGGCCAGGCCGGACCTCTTTGCGAAGCTCAAGCCAAACTTCCCGAAAGACAACCGGTGCGCCTGCGTCTGGCGCGGATTGCCAAGGTGCTTGGCGTTTCCTTCGAAAACGCAGAAATCGCAGCCATTTTCACCCGCCTTGGACTGGCTTTCACGCGTGATGGCGAGGACTTTATCGTCACGCCCCCCAGTTATCGCTTCGACATTGAAATCGAGGAAGACCTGATCGAGGAAATCGCCCGCCTGCACGGCTACGATGAAATTCCTTCTCACGCTCCCTGTGCCACCCTGTTGATGCTCCCGCAAACCGAAAATGCGCGACCCTTGTCCCGCGTACGCCAGATTCTGGCCGATCGCGGTTTCCAGGAAGTCGTCAATTACGCATTTGTGGAAGAAGCCTGGGAAAACGACTTTGCAGCAAACCCGGCCCCAATCAGGCTGGCCAATCCTATCGCCAGCCAGATGAGCGTCATGCGCTCGACACTGATCGGCGGTCTGGTAGCCAATGTTGTGACAAACCTCAAGCGCAAGCAGAATCGCGTGCGTCTGTTCGAAACCGGCCGCTGCTTCCATCGCGATGCACAGGGACTTCCGGTCAAGGGATTCCGCCAGCCATGGAGGCTCGCCGGACTGGCTTTCGGAGGTGCTCAGCCTGAACAATGGGCCAGTCCCACACGCCAGGCAGACTTCTACGACATCAAGGGCGAAATTGAACTCTTGCTGACCCCACGGGTTGCCCGCTACGAAAAAGCGGAACACCCCGCACTGCACCCTGGTCGTAGCGCACGCGTGATTGTGGACGGGAAACCGGTCGGTTTTCTTGGCGAATTGCACCCACAATGGCTGCAAAAATACGACCTGCCCATGGCTCCGGTTGTCTTCGAACTCGACCTTGAAACGCTGACACAAGCCCACCTGCCGCAATACGCAGAAGTCTCGCGCCAACCCGCAGCTTTCCGCGATCTGGCCATCGTTGTCGACCAGAAACTCGAGCTTCAGGAAATTTTCGACGGGCTGGCGACCAATCGCCCAGCCCTCGTCAAGGACATCCGGCTGTTCGATATCTATACCGGAAAGGGCATTGATTCTGGGAAAAAAAGTCTTGCTTTCCGGATAGTTATGCAAGATACTCAAAGGACTTTGCAAGATACCGAAGTCGATGCAGCCATCGAACAATTGATTAAATATTTGCATCAAGCCTTCTCGGCTCAACTTCGTGTCTAACAGGAATAAGACATGACGCTCACCAAAGCAGAACTCGCAGATTTGTTGTTTGAAAAAGTCGGTCTCAACAAACGTGAAGCCAAAGACATGGTCGAGGCCTTCTTCGAGGAAATACGAAATGCGCTGGAGCGCGGCGACGGAGTAAAGCTATCAGGCTTCGGAAACTTCCAGTTGCGTGATAAACCGCAGCGCCCGGGCCGCAACCCGAAAACAGGTGAAGAAATCCCGATCACCGCGCGTCGTGTTGTAACCTTCCATGCCAGCCAGAAATTGAAGGGCGAAGTGGAGCTTTCCTACAATGGAACACAATCCTAAAGACACTCCAAAGGAGCCTTTGCCCCCCATTCCGGCCAAGCGCTATTTCACCATTGGAGAAGTCAGCGAACTCTGTGGCGTAAAACCCCATGTACTTCGCTATTGGGAACAGGAATTTACCCAGCTCAAGCCGGTAAAACGGCGTGGCAACCGCCGCTATTACCAGCACCACGAAGTCCTGCTCGTCCGCCGGATTCGCGAACTGCTCTACAGCCAGGGATTCACTATCAGCGGTGCGCGCAACCGGCTGGGAGACGTTGCAGATGAAGCCGCTTCGGTGACAGAACTTACCACGGACTTCATCCGCACCGAATTGCTCGCAATTGCCGAAATGTTGCATCCGTAAGCCCCGAAAACAATAAAGCAAGGTATAATGCCGAGCTTGTCGGGGCGTAGCGCAGCCTGGTAGCGCACTTGCATGGGGTGCAAGGGGTCGCGAGTTCGAATCCCGCCGCCCCGACCATTGAAAAACAAGCACTTAGGCCAATCTTCGGATTGGCCTTTTTGCTTCTATTTCACCGTTTTCCTCTCCTGCCCAAACACTGCCCAAACATTTTCCCGCGCTCTGAGCCAGTTTTGCAAAAATACAACACGCAAAGAAATGGTTTGCCCCCCGCTCACTGCCCCACCTAATCCGTAAAAGCCGTCCGAAAAAGTGTACGTTTATGGAAGGGAAAAACACCGCCTGGTTTCCCGTCTGTTTGCTCCAGAGTGTTTACCCGCCCTATCCCTACCAGATCGCCCCTCCCGGCTATTTGAATAATTTCCATTTGCTGAATTCAAATAAATCAGATTCGCCCATATCCATTGCGTTTACAGGGTTGCAGATTATTTGCTGCTGATTTTGATTATTTCAAAAGGGGATATTTTCTGCGCGTGAGAAACCGGGTGGTTTCCGGACGGAAAGGCTCTGGACTCTTGAGCCGCCCCTGCCTATTGACCGGCCATCTAGCACGCTCCACTTTGCCCACGTTCGGCCCATCTCGCAGGGCGTAGGCTCATCGGGTCAAGGTCGGCAAGGTCACACACCAGTATGTCGACGCCCGTGCCACAGACGCGCCATGCGTTTCCATGCTGGATTACATCCAAGCCCAGACGTTCTATCTCGGCTTTGATTTGTTCTCGCCGGATGCTGTTGTTCGACTTAATCATTTGATGCGCTCCAAAGAAAAAACCGGCAAGGGGCTTCCCTGCCGGTCTGAGGTTGTTAATACTCGAACGTTAAAAAATCCTTATGGATCGCGGTTCGAGCATAAGGGGCCAGGGGCGCGAAGGCGTCGAGGATTTCGGCTTCCCTGATCTTCAGTTCCTTCACCATGTCGGTGTAGCTGATCGCTTCCAGTCGCATCTGATCCGCCCGTTCAATTGCAGCTTGAACCAACTCATTTACTTTGCGTGAAGCGGCTATTGCCGGAATACTCCGATCAGGCGGGTTTTCGTTCCGGTCGCTCGAAAAGCCCAGGTAATCGGTGAAATGACTGGCGAACGATGCCAGATTTGCCGCCCGCTGCGCCCACAGGGTAAAGCGATTAAGCATCGGATCAGCCCCGGCAAGAATTGCCTTCTTCATCGCCTCGGCTTTGCGCTCGTTCCTGCCGATGTTCTCCATAATCGCGGTGCGAGCGATGTTCCGCTGCTCGGTTACGGCTTTCAATTCCCCGGTGAGCTTGTCCATCTTCTCGGCCAGTTTCCGTTCTTCGCCCTGCTTCTCGGCTATGGCTTGCCGCCCGGTATCGACAAAATCCCGCCATTCATCGATTAGCGCCTGCCGTTCTGCCAGTTTCGCGTTTTCGGCGGCTTTGAATTGTTCGGCCAGGCCGGGTAATTGCATCAGTTGTTCAATCGTGATTGAGTTCATGCTTTATTCCTTATGCTTTTCCAGCGGATAAGCCGCGCCGCCGGGTCGCGGTGTTAATCGGTTTCCCGGCGTTATTCGGATGCGCGGTTCAGGAAATAGGCGCGTGCCTCAAGATCGGAACGGCAGCGGTCAATGACTTCGCCTATCGTTACCGGGTCGTGTTCATCGATACGATCCAGCCAGTCTAGAATTGCGGCTTCTTCGTCGGTGGTCATTAAAGGAATGGCGCTCGATTCCAACAAAAGACGGATGATTTCGTCCTTGTGTTCGCGGATCGTCGGCAACCACTTATTAACGATTTCATCCTTGCCCGCCGCCTTGAGTTTTCCATCCGGGGCGATGGCAAACTTCACGCCGTCAGATGTCGCGGCCTGAATGAGTGTCGAGGTGTTCATAGCGATACCTCCACATCACCCCCGTCTAATACCCCCCCTGTATCCGCTACTCTGCTACCTTCCTTGATCGGCAAGGGTTCCGGGGTAGCGGATAGGTAGCAGGTAGCGTTTTCATCCGCTACCTTCTCAAGCGGGTAGCGCATTGAATCCGTTGCCGCTACCTTGCCGCTACCGTCAAAGCCTTGCAGTTTCTGGCTGGTAGCGGGTAGCGGATTATTAGGGGGGGTGCCAGGTGTGAGATAGCGTGAGAATGCATCGGCAAACTGATCTAACCGGAATCCGCGTTTCACGTCGCCATAACTGAACTTGATGTTCTGACTATGGATGCCGTATTCATCAAGGCGTTTGGCGAGTTGTCGCGGGGTCATTGGCTTGCCCCGGTTGTACGTCGCCCACGGTTTAAGGTCATCTTCGATCAGTGCGTGAAGAAGATCAGCCGTGCCGATGCGCTCCATGCGTTTCTGCTCGAATACTTCGCGGATGTCAGACAGCAATTCAGCCGAAAGAGAAACTGCTTCCTGTTCTGCACCGGACAGTTTCAGCGCCGCATGTCGCGCCAGATGCGGCCAGTCACCCCCGGCATAATCCGCAATCGCTAGCAGCGGTTCCCAATTGTCTTGCGCCCGGTCGTTCAGTTCTTCGGGTAATGGCGGTCTGGCATTGCGGATCGTCGGGGCGGCATCTTCGGCAAACCTCGCAAGCTTGGACGATAGACGCTCAAATAATCCGGGTTCGGCATGGCGAATCCGTGTCACTTTCTCCGATGGCAACTTGCGCCGCAATTCCAGAACGACAGAACGATCCATCAGGGTTTCCGATAGATGGCCGATGCCGCTGATAGACTTTGCGCCCCAAGTAGAAAACTGCCGGGGTTCATGGTCGTCGCCCACGCAGCGGATCACATAGGCC
The DNA here is from genome assembly GCA_964563685.1 of uncultured Propionivibrio sp. Taxonomy (GTDB): domain Bacteria; phylum Pseudomonadota; class Gammaproteobacteria; order Burkholderiales; family Rhodocyclaceae; genus Propionivibrio. The sequence continues at coordinate 160,331 of CAZLXL010000002.1, read as the reverse complement.
GATTGCCGCGTATGGCCGGAATTGATAACGCCGCGTAATTCCTCGTTGTCTTTGAAAAACGAATCCGCTTCGTCAATCAGCAACGTCGGGGAATGCGCCTCGATCACGCGAAACACGGCAGCAGCTCCGATGTTTGATGCCACCAACGGACGACGGGATAACCTGCCGATCAGGTTTAATAGCTGCGATTTCCCGCAACGCTTCTCCGGAGCGGTAATCACGGCCAGCGGCGAAATCTCCACCTCGTTAATCAACCATGTGAAGGCACACCATAACGAAGCCGTTATCGACGTTACCTTGTCGCAGACGATGAACCGCTTGATAGTCGAATGAATCTCATCTAGCAGTTGTTTCGGGTCGACGTGTTCCGGCCACGGCTCCACGGTCGGGAACATCGCCGCTTTGCCACCTTCCTCTTGCCGGGTACGCCGCGCAATGGAAACCTCTTTGTCGAGTGCGCCGATACGCACCCCCAGGCGTTGCGCTTCGCTTTCCCTGACCTTCTCGTATTCCAGCGGGTGAAGCGATGCCAGACGCGCCACGGCATCAAGCAACGACTCAGACGCCAGTTTCTCGGCTTGTTCGGCTTGTTGCTCGATCAGTATGTCGAGGGGGTTTTTCTTATCCATGCGCCACCCCCGCCGCCGTCAATCCGGCTTGAATCCGTTGAACGGACAGAATCAGCCGTTCCCGGTCGCCTTGGGTGAATTGCCCGGCCAGCATGGACACGCCACACGAGGCAACGACTAGCGCCTCGAATGTCAGCGCACGGAGTACATCAGCCGCCGGGAATGGGCGTCTTTGGGGCTTGCTATGGTGTTGCCGGGGCGGGAACAGGTCACTAATTTCCATGCCAACCGCGTGCAGAACTTCATGCACAGAACATCCGGAGAAACAGTGAAGCAATACTGTTCCGTCGTCGGTTTCGCGGATCGTCAGGGATGGCGATTTATCCGCGTGACTCGGACAACATGCCATATAGGTGCCGTTGCCGGTGCGCTTTACCTTGTCGAGCCGTGAAAGGAGGTTGTCTATTCCGCCCGGTTGGGTAGAATGATTGCTCTGATAGGGTGTATTCGAAGCCGTGCGGGTGCCAGCCCAAGCGGCTTTCTCTTTGGTCGTCATATCGCCCCCTACTTCGCCAGAGCAGCTCGGAGTTTTCCCACATTCCAGGCTGTAACACGCTCGGAACGTTTCTCAGGGGCGGGAATTTCTTGCTTCTTGGCTAATCGCCAGACGGTCGCAGCAGAGCAGGCCAAAAGACCTTGCACTACCGGCAATCGGACATATGCGGAATCAGGAAGTGAATCGAAGTTTTTGAGCGAGTCAGGGAGTGCGCTCGGTGCGGTACGATTTGCCATGTCGTTGCCCTTTCTGAGGCGTTATGAACATGGCGCAATACTCGTTTTTCGCACGCTCCTTGCGGACTAACTAGGCGAGTCGAGTTGCCTATTAGGCAGATTTCAGGCTTGGGGCGATTTCGTAAGCAAGTTTCAAAGCCTTGCGAATACTGTCATCTGACACTGGAACACCAACAGAAGAAGCCGCTTTTTCTAGGTCTTTCCCTGATGGCAGTTTCCCGCCGGGCCATGATGCCAATAGGGCCGCGATGGTTGCAACAAGGGTGTTGTCAGAAACTCTAACTGTTCCGTTCTGAGCATCTATTTGTGATTGCTCAAGCTCCCGTAATATCTTTAAGTCCTTATGCTGAATATAGATTTGATCTATTGAGCGGCTGTCGCTGTATTGTACGGATGGCTTTGTTGACAACATCACATCTTGTTTTGTCAGAACAGCGTTAAATATCAAATCCCCGCCGACTCGTTCCATATCTTTGAAATACCCACGGTCTACATAAACAAATCCGTTTATACTCGGAACTGGTATTGACGCCATCTCATTTATGTCAAAAGCGTCATAATGTTCGTCTTTAAAAAACTCATCAATACCAAACAGCACGCCAAGTCTCACACGTCCGCACGCAGCTAGATGAATTAAATCGTCTTTCGTACAACCAAGTAACGATGCGGCTTGTTCGATTGAATAGTATTCGCGCTCTATCATTTATCGCCCCTTCCTCGCCCCCTTGTAAGGAACCGCGCCAGCCGGGGGAAGGGGCTTCCCGGTTTTCGATCCGTCGATCTAGGCGCGGCTATTCGTGATGTTCTCGTTATCAGATTCCAATCCAGTCTTCAGGCCCTCCTACAATCCCCGGCCCTTGGAGTATTCCTGCGCTACGAACTCCACGCTCAAGAATTGCCCCCGCTTTTTCCGCGAGAGCGGCGGCAGCGGTTAATTTATTGCCAGCGTCATTGCACTCCACAATAAGCTCGTGCAAGAAATGCGACAATGTTGCGAGAAGGCTAAGCCCTGTTTCAATATCTAACTCTGCATTGCTTATTGAATTGGCATCCGTCATTTCCATGAAGGGCTTTATTGTCTTACTGGTAGACTTCTGTTCAGCCATGATTTGAAGCTCCGTTTCAAGTTGTGGTTAGGGTCGCCCTCGATGCCGCTAACATCTTGGGCTTCCCGCTTTGCCTGAGAACCGCCCAGGCGACGAATTACGCCTTACTACGTAGAAGGGCCTCGGTAAATACATTCCCGCGTGAAGGACCAATATCGGCGGGCATGGCCGCGAATTCCTGAATTTCGGCATCGCTGGCTTTTCCTGCTTTGATAGCCCGCATCAGTTCCCGACAACGCCGGTTCTTTTCCTTACGTTCTTTGGCCGCTGGACTGGCATTCTTTATTACCATGCTGACACCTCCCTCACGTAGGTTCGCCTGAATCCGTCAGGCGGCGGTGGTACTCGGTAGCGAAACGCGCTTTACCTTGGGCGCTCCGGCCTTTCTCGCTTTCCATAGGTCATAGGCGGCTTGTTGCGCAATCCATGTATCTGCCCGCCCGCCGTTTTCCACACCTAGCCAGCCTTCAAGCCTCAAGGCCATTTCCGGGGAAATTGCCGCCCGCCCGTTCAGTACCCGGGACAGGGCGACACGGGTTACGCCCAGTTGCGCGGCGGCTTCGGTCACATTCAGCCCCAAGGTAGGTAAAACATCCTCTTTCAATGTTTCGCCGGGATGGGGCGGGTTAAACATTCTGCTCATCCTGAATCCTTGCTAGTGGTAATCCTGATAATCAACTAATACGGCATCGCCAGCATCAAAGGTGAAGGTCATGCGCCAGTTGCCATTGACCGTTATCGAATAATGCCCGGTCAGATTGCCGCTCAAGCCGTGCAACTTCCAGCCGGGAATATTCATGTCCTCCGGCCCTTTCGCCACATCCAACCGTGCCAGTTGCCGGGATAGCTTCGGTGCATGGTGTGGTTGAATACCGGCCTTGCTGCCTGTCTCAAAAAACGCCTCAAGTCCTTTGTGCTGGAAACTCTTTATCATGGTGAAGTGTATAGCGTAGAGTTACGGTTAGCAAGTATCAACCGGGTTATTTGTGCTTGCGCTTCATCGTGACGACGTTCTTTCGTTTTGTCGTCAGCAGTTCCAGACGCTCCCCAAGCAATGCCCACGCCTCGGCTTTGGCCTGTTCTATCCGTTGCCGCTGATAGGTGCGCTTCATCTTGTTTTGTTCGATATGGTTCAAGCATCGCTCAATCACATCGCCTGCCACGCCCAATTCACCCATGAGCGTTGCGCCGCTTCTCCGCAGGTCGTGAGAAGTCCATTGCCCACCCGGAAGCAATAAAACGCAACTTGGCTTAGCCCTGCCCTTTAGCTGCTCGGTTCTCTGACGGTCGCGAATCTGTTTTGTAATGGTCTTCTCGTCCAAATGCTTGCCGCCATCGCGAGACGGAAAAACCCATTCCATAGATGTTTGCTGCCGTTTGAGGATTTCGAATTGACTGGCCGCGAAAGCCGATAGCGTGATGATGTGTTCGTTTTCGTTCTTTGCCACTTCCGGAGGAATTCGCCAGCGCCGTTGCGCTATATCCAGGTCGTTCCATTTGGCCTTGGACAACTCCCCTACCCGGCAGCATGTCGACAACATGATCCATATGGCAGCTTTTACCTGATCGATCAGCCCGGAATCAGGCAATTTTTCTGACAGCAGCCGGATTTCCTCTTCGGATAGTACGCGGTCGCGTTCGGCATCCTTGCCAACGGCTTTAGCCTTTCTGATAGCTGATGTGGGATCGCTCTCGATTAATTCACGATCAACGGCGAACAGCATCATTTGACGGATCAGACTGAAAATCACGCGAACCATACGGGAGACGCCACGCTGTTTGATCGTGTCGATAATCGCCATTACATGGGCTTTGCGGACATCCGCCGCCGCCATGTTGCCGATGTGCGGGAAAACATCCTTGGCAAACATCCGGCGCACTTCCGCGCCCTTATCCTTGCGCTCTACCAGTTCGGCCCGTTCCCATCGCTCGAACAACTCAATAACGGTCATTCGGGCTTTTGCGGCGGCTATCTGATTAAGCCTTTCTTGCTCTTTATTGATGGCCTCTTCTTGGTCGGCTTTGGCAGCCAGTTTTTCGGCCTTTTTGGTTTCCAGCGGATCAACACCGCCGTCTACGGAAACCCGGTATTCGTCACGCTGTAAACGGATAGATTTAAGACTGGCATCCGGCCATGTTCCGCAAGCAATCGCCCTTAGTTTCCTCGTAACAGGGGAACGGAAACGATATTCGAAGAAGACAATAACGCGCCCGCTCCGATCAAGCCTGACCTTACCAAACAGGCTCCCGCCATCGGATAAAACCTTGCCCTCGTCCGAAGCGGTTTTGGCCTTTAGTTCCAGTTCAGTAAGCGGCCCAAGCATCTTGCTACCCCTTGCATTCAGAAGTTCATGCAAACAGTATAGCCTTCCTGCCCAAACACTGCCCAAACAAATTTTTGAGTTTTTGCGATACGGCGTGAGACGGAAAGAAACATAAAAATCGTCTGTATCGCTTATTTTGCAAGGCTTTAAGCCGAATTATTGATATGCTCTGAGACTATATGAAATGACGATTTTTTTGCATGGGGTGCAAGGGGTCGCGAGTTCGAATCCCGCCGCCCCGACCAATAGATTCAAGCACTTAGGCCAGTCTTCGGACTGGCCTTTTTGTTTTGCCCACGTCGGACGGCACCGTATCTGATCTAACCAAATATATTTAGCAAAACCATTTCAGCGAACCAAGCTGCTTGCGCTTTCTCACTACGGATAGGTATTTCGGCATTAAGTTATTTTAGTTGTCGGAAAACAACAAAACCTCACCTGCATTGGCCAAACGGCTGACCTATCGTCTTTGAAGCAGTGCGTCAACAATGTCATAAACAGGCCGCCGTTCGGACAAAATACGATTCGAACGGCTACTCGGCCATTGCTGCCATTCAGCCCCTCTAATCTGAGCTGCAGTGTATGCGCGCGATTACGACTGACCAGATCGCAGAAATTGTGCGCGCCATAGACTGACCAAGAGCATTCCCAGGCATCCCGGATCACCTTATCGTTCGCAATCTTCTTTGGCTGATCACCCGCCTTCGAGCGCGACTGGTCAATTTTGAACACACAGGTACAGTGCTATCCAACTCGACGATATCCGGGGCAAATAACAACATAAAACACCATTCCCCCTAGATTTCCTGGAGTGTCAGGCGATTTGCGCGTGAAGCACGCACGTCATTCGAGCACATATGGCGTTAGAATGACCATCATCGAAAATGAATAAGAGCACGATCCGTGATCTACAAGGAACTCGACCCTTTTCAATCCGAGGATAAATTCGCCAAGTCGGGCCGCGCTGCTGAAGAGCAAATGGCCTTTTACCTCAAGCGGCACTTTGGCAGCAACCCCGATATGCTCGTGCTCAACGGTGTTCGGCTTGCGATGGAAGGTGACGCGGCCCAAGTCGATCATCTGGTAATCCACTCACACGGCCTCACCATTGTCGAAAGCAAGAGCGTTCACGGCAAAGTTCAGATCAAGGACGACGGTCAGTGGATCAGATGGTTCAACGGTAACCAGTCAAAGGGAATGGCCTCGCCACTGCATCAAGCCCGCTTACAAGCCGATTTCTTCCGCGGCGTATTGGGCAGAGCTTCAAAGAACAACGCCCTGATCGATCAATTGCCCATCGATATTCTCGTGGCCATTTCCGACGAAGGCGTAATTCTCTGGCCGAGTTCAGGCCCCATCGCTAATGTCTGCAAAGCAGATCAGGTCGCCGACAAAATCAAACAGGCACAACAAGAAAAGGAAAGGGCGTCTGCAGCGCCAATTCTGAATCCCGCCAATCGACAAAAGATCGCGGAATTCCTCGGTGCCGCGCACCAACCTCTGTCACCGACCGTCGCCGAGCCCCCTCCCCCAGAAGCCACCAAGCCACTGAAGGAAATTTCCGCCTACGACTCGCTCGTCCCGCGTAAGCCAGCCCCGGGCAAGGCATGCAAACACTGCGGAAGCACGGCTCTCGAAATCCGTTTCGCACACTCCTATTTCTTCTATTGCACCAAATGCGAGAAGAACACCGCAATCAAGGTTACCTGCCCTGCTTGCGGAGACTTGATGAAGCTACGCAAACAAAAGCAGGAATTCTTTATCGAATGCGGAAACTGTTCATCTTCCGGGCTTTATTACACCAATCCTTAGCGCCCCAGGAGGCTGCGTGAAGACCAACTATGTTCTGATCGATTATGAGAACGTCCAGCCCGAAGCAATGGCCGGGCTATGTGAAGATCACTTCAAGGTCTTGGTCTTCGTCGGGGAGAACCAATCGAAAGTTACGTTCGAAGTGGCTTCGGCCCTCCAGCAGATGGGGAGCCGGGCTGAGTACATAAAGATCACCGGCAATGGCAAGAATGCCCTCGATTTTCACATTGCCTTTTACCTCGGACAGCTAGCCCTTAAGGAACCGGATGCATTTTTCCATATCGTTTCGAAGGACACGGGGTTTGATCCTCTGATTCAGCACCTCAAGGCGCAGAAGATACTGGCATGCCGTTCTGCTGATGTCGGCGAAATTCCGATAATAAAGACAGCAACACCAAAGACTCAAGCAGACCAAATTGCCTTGGTGCTCGAAGACTTAAAGCGCAGAAAGGCGTCCAAGCCAAGGGCAGTGAAAACGCTGATTAGCACCATCAGTTCGATGTTCCAGAAACAACTTTCCGAGCAACAGGTGAAGGCGATCATCACGGCCCTTACAAAACAAGGCGTACTTGATATCAACGGAACAAAAGTTAGCTATTCCCTACCAGACTGATCACCAAGAGTCGTGGTCAACATGGCGGGTAATCGGCCATTCCGGCCGTTGGCCTGTTTCCCAGATTCGGGCAGCAATATGTCGCTTAGCAGTCGTTCAGCTTAGGAAGGCAGCAAACGTCCGTTTCTATGCGTTGCAAGCACGAATCCAGCCCTTTGTGTTCTCGTTGTTTGATTCAGTATCAACCTTCAGAATCGTATTGAGACTGAATTCTCCGAGCTATTACTCGCGCATATGAATTAGTTATCCATAGGATAGCTATCCATAGGATTTTATTGGACAATACCAAGCCATTCTGGGCAATAACAACATGACCCAATAGGCCTCCCTACGTCATTCATCGATTTCACATAAAAAAGCAAACACAATGGCAACTGACAACAAAAATGCCGTCAAACTCGGCTTTGAACAAACCCTCTGGGCCACGGCCGACAAGCTGCGCGGGCATATGGATGCCGCCGAATACAAGCATGTCGTGCTCGGCCTGATCTTCCTGAAATACATCTCTGACGCCTTCGACGAAAAATATGCCGAACTGGCCGCCCAGCAAGACCAAGGCGCCGATCCCGAAGACCGCGACGAGTATCTCGCCGAAAACATCTTCTGGGTGCCTAAAGAGGCGCGCTGGGCCTATTTGCAGGGCCACGCCACGCAACCCAACATCGGCAACCTGATCGACGACGCAATGGTCGCCATCGAGACTGACAATCCCCGCCTCAAGGGCGTGCTGCCCAAGGACTACGCCCGTCCCACACTGGACAAGCGTAACCTCGGCGGCGTGGTCAATCTAATCGCCACCATCGGGTTGGGCGACGCCGAAAGCCGCAGCAAAGATATTCTCGGCCGCGTCTATGAGTACTTCCTTTCCCAGTTCGCCAGCGCCGAAGGCAAGAAAGGCGGTCAGTTCTACACTCCGAAAAGCGTAGTCCGGCTGCTGGTCGAAATGCTGGCCCCCTACAAGGGGCGCGTCTATGATCCCTGCTGCGGTTCCGGCGGCATGTTCGTCAGCAGCGAGAAATTCGTCGAGGCACATGGCGGCCACATCGGCGACGTGTCCGTCTACGGGCAGGAGTCGAATCCGACCACCTGGCGGCTGGCCATGATGAACCTCGCCATTCGCGGCATCGAAGCCAACCTCGGCAAGGAGCCCGCCGACAGCTTTCACCGCGACCTGCACCCCGACCTGAAGGCCGACTACATCATCGCCAACCCGCCGTTCAACATGAGCGACTGGGGCGGCGAACGCCTCAAGGAAGACAAGCGCTGGGCCTATGGCCCGCCTTCCACCAGCAACGCCAACTTTGCCTGGGTACAGCACTTCATTCACCACCTCGCGCCCAATGGCGTGGCGGGCTTCGTGCTCGCCAACGGCTCCATGTCGTCGAACAGCGGGGGCGAAGGGGATATTCGCAAGGCCATCATCGAGGCCAATCTGGTCGATTGCATGGTGGCCTTGCCGGGCCAGCTCTTTTACTCGACCCAGATTCCCGTTTGCCTCTGGTTCCTGGCGCGCAACAAGCGCAACGGCAAGGGGCAAGAGGGCAAGGCGTTGCGTGATCGTTCCGGCGAAATCCTGTTCATCGATGCCCGCAAGCTGGGACGGATGGCCGACCGTACCCACCGCGAACTGAGCGAAGACGATCTGAACACCATTGCTGGCACCTATCACGCCTGGCGTGGTGACAGTACCAACGCCTACGCCGACATTGCCGGCTTCTGCAAGGCGGTCGGGCTCGATGAGGTACGGATGGCAGGCTATGCGCTGTCGCCGGGGCGTTACGTCGGCTCCGAACAAATCGAAGGCGATGGCGAACCTTTCGAGGACAAAATGCGCCGCTTGGCTGCCGAACTGGATCAGCAATTCGAGCAAGGCGCGGCGCTGGAAAAATCGATTCGCGACAACCTGCGGGCATTGGGCTTCCTCGACGAGGTGGCCAATGGCTAGAAAGAAAACCGGGGAAGTTGCCGGCACGGCTGAAGTCATGCCCGCCGAAGCGCGCGGCACCGAGTTTGTTTTCTTTCAGACCGAAGACGGACGAACCCGTGTCCAGGTCCGGCTGGAGGAAAACACCGTCTGGCTGCCGCAGCGTTTGCTGGCCGATCTGTATCAGAAGGATGTGCGCACCATCAACGAGCACATCCAGAACATCTACGACGAGCGCGAACTGGCCCCCGAGGCAACTATCCGGAAATTCCGGATAGTTCAGCGGGAAGGCGCGCGGGACGTGGAAAGGCTGGTCGATCACTACAACCTCGACATGATCCTTGCCGTAGGCTACCGGGTGCGCAGCCTACGCGGCACCCAGTTTCGCCAGTGGGCCACCACCCAGCTCAAGGAGCTGCTGACCAAGGGCTTCGTGCTCGACGACGAGCGCCTGAAGGCCGGCCGCACGCTGGGCAACGACCATTTCGAGGAACTGCTCGAACGCATCCGGGACATCCGGGCATCCGAGCGCCTGTTCTACCAGAAGATCACCGACCTCTATGCCCAATGCAGCGAGGACTACGACCCCAAGGCCGACATTACCCAGACCTTTTACGCCACCGTGCAGAACAAGCTGCATTGGGCCATTCACGGCCACACCGCTGCCGAAGTCATTCAGGAGCGCGCCGATGCCGCACAGCCGCACATGGGCCTGATGACCTGGAAGAACGCCCCGGCCGGCCGCATCCGCAAGGCCGATGTGTGGGTTGCCAAGAACTATCTCGATCAGGACGAACTGAGCGAACTCAATCGAGTGGTGAACATGTATCTCGATTACGCCGAAGATCAGGCCCGCAAGCGCAAGCCGATGTACATGCAGGACTGGGTACAGAAGCTCGACGCCTTCCTGGCATTCAACGAGCGCGAAGTGCTCAAGGATACAGGCCGGATTTCCGCCGAAGTCGCCAAGCGCCTGGCGGAGACTGAGTTCGAGAAATATCAGGAAAAGCTGCGGATCAAGGAGGCGAACGAGCCGACTTCGGATTTCGATAAGGTGGTCGAGAAAATAAAGCGCTTGGAGAAGAAAAAATGACTTCTTTTTGGAGAAGTGTTCCCTTGGCCGAAGTCGCTAATTTCAAGACAGGTAAATTGGATTCAAACGCTGCAGTGGATGGTGGCGTTTACCCTTTCTTTACTTGTGCGCCAGCGACATTAGCTATTGATACCTATGCGTTTGATGCTGAAGCGGTATTGCTTGCGGGAAACAATGCTAGTGGTCAGTTTCCTTTGAAATATTACAAGGGGAAATTTAATGCTTACCAAAGAACTTATGTAATCACGCCTATTGATTCATCAGGATTGGTCAGCAGCAGATTTCTCTATTACAGTCTTATGCTTGCTTTAGACGAATTTCAGCAATTATCCGTTGGGTCGGCGACAAAATTCTTAACCAAGAAAATTCTGGACAATTTCCACATTCCGCTGCCGTCCTCTGCTGAGCAGAGGACCATTGCGAATATTCTTGGGACGCTCGACGATAAAATTATTCATCATGATCGACAGATTGCCAATCTACGTGAAGTTGCAACCACTCTGTTCAAAGCTTGGTTCTTAGATTTTTTTCCTGTACGCGCTAAAGCCGAAGGTCGTCGTCCGTTCGGCCTTGATGCAGAAACCAGCGAGCTATTCCCCGACGCCTTCGAGGATTCTGACCTCGATAGAATCCCCGCTGGGTGGTCAGCAGTCACTTTGGCTGACATCGTGACCGAACGCACTGCCAAGATTGGCGAGGGTAATGACCATGAAGTGCTTTCGGCCATCGCCAGCGGCGAACTCAAGCGATCCGAGGAGCATTTCACCAAGCAGGTCTATTCGCAGGACACATCGAAATACAAGCGTGTCGAACAGTGGGACTACGCCTACAACCCGTCACGGATCAACATCGGCTCCATCGGTATGCTGGAAGAGCCTATCGTCGGCGCGGTCAGTCCGGTCTATACGGTGCTACGTCCGGCAGAGGGCTATGAGTGGTTTCTGCGTTTCTTTCTTGATCTGCCCCAGACCAGGGAAGTCATCAACCAATTCTGCTCCGGCTCGGTGCGGCAAAGCCTGTCGTTCAAAGACTTTGCGGCGATTCCGGTGGTGCTGCCGCCGAAGGAGATTGCCGAAGCTTTCACTCGGCGCTGGCGGGAACTCAACCGCTTGCGACAGAAGCTCGCCATGCAGTCCAGCAAATTGGCCGATGTGCGCGATACCTTGCTGCCCAAGCTGATGAGCGGCGAGTTGCGTGTCCCCGACGAGTTGATGGCGTGAGATAGCACATGACGAATGACTCTGTTTTCGAGATGCACGGCGCCCGCCAAGTGTTACGAATGGCGGGCGATGCCATGCACCTGGAGCAGCAGATTCGTGCCATTGAGCTGGCAGTGCGGGATGCGCCCAACCTGGCATTCGATCTGGCACGATCGTTGGTTGAGACCGTCTGCAAGACCATTTTGACCGACCGGGGGGGCTCACCTCCGGAGGGATTCAAGGACTTGCTGAAGGACACGTATTCCAGCGTTCAGCTTACCCCGCCTCCCGCTGACGCGGCAGTTGTCGAAGGGTTCCGCAAGATTGTCGAGGGCTTGGATGGCGCTGTATTCGGGATAACCGCCCTGCGTAAGAACGAGGGGCTGGCATCTCACGGGAAAGATGCCTATGCGATGCCGAGCGAAAGCATTCAGGCTGAATTTGTGGCACGAGCAGCCGACGCCATCGTCAGCTTTCTTTATCGCTGCCACCGCCAGTTCAGCTCGCTTGAAACCCGGCACCTGATTTACGACGACTATCCGAAGCTTAACGACTACATCGACGAAACCCGCGAGCCGGTGCGGATTTTTCAGTACGAGTTGCCACCCAGCCGAGTGCTGTTTGCCACCGACCGCGAAGCCTATCGCGAGCAGGTCATGGAAGAGCTTCCAGACAGCGCCGGTGACAACGAAGAACAAGAAACGGAAGGCACATGACCGAGACCAATTTTTCGGAAGACGTGATTGAGCAAGCCGCGCTGGCTTGGTTTGAAGGCTTGGGTTATCAGGTCATCGGCGGGCCGGCACTTGCACCCGGCGAGGCTACGGCCGAGCGAGACTCTTTTTCCGATGTCGTGCTGGCGGGTCGGCTGCGTGAAGCCTTGACGAGGCTGAACAAGTCAATTCCCTCCGAGGCGCTGGACGATGCCTTCCGCAAGCTGACGCGCCCCGACGCCGTTTCCACGTTGGCCAACAACCGCATCATCCATCGCATGCTGGTGGAGGGCGTTGAGGTGGAGTACCGAACCGCTGACGGCCGGGTCAAAGGCGACCGCGTGCGGGTGATCGATTGGGATTCGCCCGAAAACAACGATTGGCTGGCGGTCAATCAATTCACCGTGGTCGAGAATCACCACAACCGGCGTCCCGATGTGGTGGTGTTTCTCAATGGGCTGCCCGTGGCGGTCATCGAGTTGAAAAACGCCGCCGACGAGAACGCGACCATCTGGTCGGCCTTCAATCAGTTGCAGACCTACAAGCAGCAGATTGCGTTGCTGTTTTTCAGCAACGCCCTACTGATCGTCTCGGATGGCCTGGAGGCACGTATTGGCACGCTGACCGCCGACCGCGAGCGCTTCATGCCCTGGCGAACAATTGCCGGCGAGACCTTGGCGCCGACCTCGATGCCGGAATTGCAGGTGATGGTAGAAGGCGTTTTCGAGAAGCGCCGATTGCTGTTGCTGTTGCGGCATTTCATCGTCTTCGAGGATGACGGTAACACCGTCATCAAGAAGTTGGCCGGCTATCACCAGTTCCACGCCGTGAATGCCGCACTGGCGGAAACCTTGCGCGCGGTTCAGCAGAACGCGGTCGCGCAGAACTTTGGGGTTTATGAGGCTGGCCGCAAACCGGCCGGAGAGTTGGGCGATAAACGCATCGGCGTGGTGTGGCATACCCAGGGTTCGGGCAAGAGCCTGACGATGGCCTTCTATGCGGGCCGAGTGGTACTTGAGCGGCGCATGGAGAACCCGACGCTGGTCATTCTGACCGACCGCAACGACCTCGACGATCAGCTTTTTGGCACCTTTGCCCGCTGCCATGAACTGCTGCGCCAGAAGCCACAGCAGGCCAAGGATCGCGCCAGCCTGCGCGAACTGCTCAAGGTGGCCTCGGGGGGCGTGGTGTTCACGACGATTCAGAAATTCTTGCCGGAGGCCGGGGGGGATAGCTTCCCGATGCTTTCGGATCGCCGCAACATTGTGGTGATTGCCGACGAAGCGCACCGCAGCCAATATGACTTCATTGACGGCTACGCGCGCCACATGCGCGACGCTCTGCCGAATGCCAGCTTTATCGGTTTCACCGGCACGCCCATCGATTCCGGCGACAAGAACACCCGCGCCATCTTTGGCGACTACGTCAGCATCTACGACATCCAACGCGCCGTACTGGATGGTGCGACGGTGCCGATCTATTACGAATCCCGGCTCGCCAAGCTGGCCTTGCTCGATGGCGAAAAGCCGAAGCTGGACGAGGAATTCGAGGAAGTCACCGAGGGCGAGGAAACCGACCGCAAGGAAAAACTCAAGTCACGTTGGGCGCAACTGGAAGCGCTGGTAGGCACAGAAAAACGCATCGCCCTGATTGCCCGCGATCTGGTTGAACACTTCGAGCAGCGGTTGGAAATCATGGACGGCAAGGCGATGGTGGTTTGCATGTCACGCCGCATCTGCGTGGCCCTGTACGACGCCATCGTCAAGCTGCGCCCGGAATGGCATTCGGACGATGACAACGCGGGCGCCGTCAAGGTGGTGATGACGGGCTCGGCCTCCGACTCGCTGGAGTGGCAGGGACACATCCGCAACAAGCCGCGCCGCGAGGAACTGGCCAAGCGCATCAAGAACCCGAAGGACCCGTTCAAGATCGTCATCGTGCGCGACATGTGGCTGACCGGATTTGACGCGCCCTGCATGCACACCATGTACATCGACAAGCCGATGCGCGGGCATGGCCTGATGCAGGCGATTGCCCGCGTGAACCGGGTATTCAAGGACAAACCCGGTGGTCTGGTGGTCGATTACCTTGGCCTCGCCGACCAGTTGAAGCACGCGCTGGCAACCTATACAGAGAGCGGCGGCTCCGGAAAGACGGCGATCGACCAGGCTGAAGCCGTGGCGGCGATGCTGGAAAAGTACGAGGTATGTTGCAATCTGTTCCACGGATTCAAATGGGACGCTTGGACCACTGGCACGCCGGCAGAAAAGCTGTCCTTGCTGCCTGCGGCGCAAGAGCATGTCTTAGCCCAGGATGATGGAAAGAACCGGACTATCAAGGTCGTCACCGATTTGTCGAAGGCGTTTGCCCTGGCGGTTCCGCATGAGGCGGCGATCCAGATTCGCGACGACGTGGCATTTTTTCAGGCGGTTCGCGCAGCGCTGGCGAAGAGCACGCCAACCGGCAAGAGTGCCGACGAACTCGATCACGCCGTGCGCCAGATCATTGCCAATGCGGTCGCGCCCGAAGGGGTGATCGACCTGTTTGCAGCTGCGGGATTGAAGAAGCCCGACATTTCGATTTTGTCCGACGAATTTTTGGCGGATGTACGCGACCTGCCCCACAAGAATCTGGCGGTCGAAATGCTGCGCAAGTTGCTGGCCGACGAAATCAAGGTCCGCGCCAGGAAAAACGTGGTGCAGTCACGCTCGTTTGCCGAAATGCTGGAAAAGGCAGTCCGTGCTTACCAGAACCGCGCGGTCGAAACTGCACAGGTCATCGAAGAACTCATCCAGTTGGCGCGCGACATGAAGGCGGCTCAGGCACGCGGCGAAAGCCTCGGCCTAAACGATGACGAGGTGGCGTTCTACGACGCGCTGGAGACCAACGACAGCGCCGTGCTTGAATTGGGCGACGAGACCCTGAAGAAGATCGCCCGCGAGCTTGTGGATAACGTTAAGCGAAACGTCAGCATCGACTGGACGGTAAAAGAAGGCGTTCGCGCCAAGCTGCGGGTGCTGGTCAAGCGCATCCTGCGCAAGTACGGCTATCCGCCCGACAAGCAGGAGAGGGCGGCGGAGACGGTATTGCAGCAGGCGGAACTTTTGTCGGCGGAGTGGGTTATCGCATGAGGCTGGAACGCGAGAATACTTTTGTATTCTGATCTCCCAGTTTGAACGTCCCCATTGATCAGTAGGCGGTTTTTCACACAAAAGCTGCCTTAGCCAATCAGCCGTGTAACCGACCGCTCTGGCCGAATAGCAGAAAGCTCCCAAAATCCGCTTCTGCGACTATCTTTTCGTATTTCCTAGCCATGCTCGAAAAGCACCCAGCAATCACAATCAGCAAATAAAGAACACTTTTACAAACACCCGCCACCGCATTCAACTTCAGAAACTACAATAGCTTGTGTCGATGAAGCTGGAGCAAATCATGGACCGCAGACAGTTTCTTGCTTATGCGTTCGCGGGACTCTGGCCCTCCCCTGCTATTCCGGACGCCCATGGTGCCCTTTTCAGTGGCAAACGTTCCGGAGATCGCTTCATTGCCCCCGCCTGGGAACCCGTTGCAGGACAGATCAGGACGATTTCCTATGCTGCCAGAGCGCATCCGTTGGGGCGCGGTGCTGTTCTTTCGGAGATCAGCCCTTCCTATTACGACTGGAACCCCGACAAGCCCAATCTCGGGCTGTACGGCATCAAGCGGGTTTCGAATGGGGCGGTGGCCTATTCCTGGGGATCGGTGAATGGTTTCTGCGGCGCGTCGTTCAACACGGACACCCGGCAGATCGTGTGCTACGGCGGCGGGCACGCCAGCGCGAACGCCTGCGCTCCGTTCTGCTTTGACCTCAACGACCTGCGCTGGAAATGGCTGGACACGCCGCTGCCGTTCGACGGCTATGCGCGCCTCTGGTTTGCCGGGGCCAAGACCGACAAATCCACGGTGATGTCGTACTACACGGCTGACGAACTGGATTACGACTGGGGCGAAGTGCAGGGAGGCTATTCCGGGTACGGGGCTTATGCCCGTCCGGGCGTGATCCAGCCGGTGCCGGGACACAGCCGGGGGATGCTGGTGCATCTTCCCGCAGCGGCCATGGGGAATGCGAAAGGGGCGCTGCTCAAGATCGGGCAGGCGACCGGCGTCCTGTCGGGGATTTACTCCTACCCGACGCATACCTTCGATTACGACACGGCACGCTGGTCGCGCGGTGCGCAGAGGCTGCCAAATGCCGGAGGCGGGTGGCGCGCCACGCGCTACGACCCGGTGAGCAACAAGGTGATCATGGTCGGTTCAGCCAATACGTCCACGGATGCGATCTATGTCTGGGATGTGGCCACGCGGACGTACTCGCTACGCTATACCAGCCCTACGATCCAGACGGCGACCGACCACGGGGCGAACGTGCTGCATGAAGCCTCCGGCCTGTACATCGTGCCGAGTTCGCGCAAGGCCGATGGCTCGGTGGCGGGCGGGCTGGATGGCGTCACCTTCCGTTTCTTCGCCTGCCCGGTGGAGTCGATTGTCGGGACGGGCGCGTTCGCGTTCTCGACGCTGACGGTAGACGTTGACGGGGCCTGGCCGCTGAATTCGAGCGGTTACAACCTGGCCATCGGCTGGGCGTATTGCCCGGCGGACAAGTGCCTGTACACGATCAACGGCGAAGGCGGATCGAACAAATACTGGCGGCTTTCGCCACCTCCCAATGCGAGCAGCACAGGCGATTACCTGACCGGCATGTGGACGATGAAGGAACTGATCTTCGCCAGCGGGACGAACAGTTCATCCGGGCGCTCATGGGTCTATAACCGCCTGTCGTGGGACAGGAAGAGCCGGTCGTTCGTTTTTCATTGCGACGCCGTGAGCGGCCCGGTGCAGGCGTTCCGGCCCGAGGGGGTTTGAATGACTGCGCCGGCTAACCAATGCCGATAAAGCGGGAGGGTGGGATTTGGCGGACGAATCAATCCAAAACAGTCAGGAACGCTGCACGTTTCTTTATGGTGCCCGGAACCGGAATCGAACCGGTACGACCGTGAGGTCGAGAGATTTTAAGTCTCTTGTGTCTACCAATTTCACCATCCGGGCAGCGGCGGCGATTATACCCTGAGCGGTCGCAGGGCCTGGAATGAAAAAGGGGAAAATGCCTGAGCATTTTCCCCTTTTGATCTGGAGCGGCAGAAGAGTCTCGAACTCTCGACCTCAACCTTGGCAAGGTTGCGCTCTACCAACTGAGCTACTGCCGCGTAATCCTGGAGGCGCGAGCCGGAGTCGAACCGACCTACACGGATTTGCAATCCGGTGCATAACCGCTTTGCTATCGCGCCGCGCCTACCTTCCGATAGGTACCGCTAAAAAACAAAAAGCCAACCGGCTTTCCGTAGAAACTGGAGCGGCAGAAGAGTCTCGAACTCTCGACCTCAACCTTGGCAAGGTTGCGCTCTACCAACTGAGCTACTGCCGCAAAAACGAGTGCGCATTATAAAGCCTTGGCACATCCTGTCAACGTTTAGCCTCGAATTTCATGCCTTGCAAGAAAACGATCAGGGCTTGCGGTCATGTCCGACCAGATACGGCCAGGCCATGCGCATGTAATATCCCATCGACCACAGCGTCAGAACTGCAGCAATATAAATAAGCAAGGTACCCAGGGCATGAATGTCGATACCGGCTATGGGTTTGTAATAAAGCAATAAAGGGATGGCGCTCATCTGGGCAGCCGTCTTGATCTTGCCAATCATCGAAACCGCCACGCTCTTGTGCGCGCCAATCTGGGCCATCCATTCGCGCAGGGCGGAAATGGTTATTTCACGGCCGATGATGATAACGGCGATCAATGCGCCAACCCGCCCCAGGTAAACCAGAATGATCAATGCGGTTGCCACCATCAATTTGTCCGCCACCGGATCGAGAAAGGCCCCGAACGCCGAGGTTTCATTCCAGCGTCGCGCCAGGTAGCCATCAAGCCAGTCGGTCGAAGCTGCGATGATAAACAGCAAGGTAGCCACCAGATCCCGCCCGACAGGAAAAGTCCAGTCAAACGGGACATAGTACAGGGCAACAAGCAGGGGAATCAGGATGATCCGCAGCCAGGTCAGAAGAATGGGTATGTTGATTGGCATCAGTGCAAAGCCGCATAAATTTTTTCGGCCAGTTCCCGGCTGATGCCGGAAACTGCGGTCAATTGGTCGACCCCCGCGCTGGCAATACCTTGCAATCCGCCGAAATGCGCAATCAGCGCCTTGCGCCGTCTGGGGCCGATGCCGCCGATGTCCTCAAGCCGCGATGTCTTGCGGGTCCTGGAACGCTGCATCCTGTGTCCCGAAACAGCGAAACGGTGTGCTTCATCACGAATTTCAACGATCAAGTGCAAAGCAGGGTGTTCCGTTGGTAATTGTAGCGGTTCGCGGCCATCGGCGAAAATCAGGGTTTCATGTAGGGGTTTGCGCGCATCTCCCTTGGCGACGCCAAGCATCGGAAGATGGGACAAACCAAGTTCCTCAAGCGCAGCGGCCGCAGCGCTCACCTGCCCCTTGCCACCGTCGATGAGGATCAATGCAGGCGCCAGACTTTCACCGTTGCTGACTTTTTCATAACGGCGCAATACCGCCTGGCGCATGGCCGCGTAGTCGTCTCCCGGTTGCACGTCCTTGATGTTGAACCGCCGGTATTCCGATTTGCGCATGCCGTTGCCTTGATACACGGCGCAGGAAGCGACGGTCGATTCGCCTTGCGTGTGGCTGATATCAAAGCATTCGATGCGAACTTCCTGCGCTTCGTCAACTTCCAGGCCGAGCACTTCGCGCAACGCATCCAGCCGGGTTTCCTGGCGGGCTTGCTGACCGCGGCGGGCGAGAATGGCCAGACCGGCATTCTGCTCGGCCATCTCGACCCAGACCTTGTGCATGGTCAACCGGGGTTCACCAATCGGAACCGGACGCGCAGCCAGTTCGGCGAGCACCTCCTGGACCTCGTTGTCCGGCAAAGGCAGATTGAGGAATATCTGGGCCGGAATCGGGTGGGTCAGATAGTGCTGGAACAAAAAGGCCGACAGCACCTCGACCGGTGAGCTATCTCCGGCGTTGCTCGGGAACTGCGGCTTGTCGCCCAGATGCCGCCCGCCTCGCACCATGGCCAGATTGACGCAGAGCATGCCGCCCTCTTCGATGACGACCACCACATCGACATCTTCGCCGCGGCTGCTCTCGACATACTGTTTGTCCTGCACCCGACGCAATGACTGGATCTGGTCGCGATAGACCGCAGCCTGTTCAAACGCCAGTTCGTTGGCCGCCTTGTCCATCGCCTCGCTGAGCCGGCCAATGATTTCCTGTTGCCGCCCTTGCAGGAACATCGACGCCATCTGCACATCCTGCGCATAGGCCTCGGGCTCGATCAATCCGACGCAGGGACCGGAACAGCGCTTGATCTGATACAGCAAACAGGGACGCGAACGGTTGTTGAACACCGAGTTTTCGCAGGTACGCAGGCGGAACATGCGCTGCAGCAGGTTGAGACTGTCGCGCACCGCCCCCGATGAAGGAAAGGGACCGAAATAGTCGGCCTTCCGGTCCGTCGTGCCGCGATAGAACCCCAACCTCGGGAAAGAATCGTGACTGATCACAATGTACGGATACGACTTGTCGTCGCGGAAAAGGATGTTGTAGCGTGGCGAAAGCGACTTGATCAGGTTGTTCTCGAGAAGCAGCGCTTCGGCTTCCGAACGGGTCACCGTGGTTTCAACGCGGGCGATCTGCGCCACCATCAGCGCAATGCGCGGGCTGGGGTGGTTCTCGCGGAAGTAAGAAGCAACTCGTTTCTTCAGATTCTTCGCCTTGCCCACGTACAACACCTTGCCTTCCGCATCGAGCATGCGGTAAACGCCGGGCAGCTCGGTCAGGGTGGCCAGCAGGGTTTTCGGATCGAAGGTTTCGTCCATGGGCGGGAGGCGGTACGATGTCGCGCTTGATGGTATCACGCCTGTTCTGCCATGCCCGCCACGCCGCAACCTCTCCGCTGGGACATCTTCTGCAACGTCATCGACAATTTTGGCGATATCGGCGTTTGCTGGCGCCTGGCCCGGCAACTGGCTGGAGAGTACGGATTTCCCATCCGTCTCTGGGTGGATGAACTTACGGCTTTCCAGCGGCTGTGTCCCGAAATCCGCCCGGATGCGACTGAGCAATGGGTGCAACAGGTCGAGGTACGGCAGTGGACCGGAGATTTTTCCTCGGTGACGCCAGGCAATGTGGTCATCGAAGCCTTTGCCTGCCGTCTTCCAGAACGATTCGAGGCCGCGATGGCAGAACTCGACCGAGCTCCGGTCTGGATCAACCTCGACTACCTGAGCGCCGAAACCTGGGTTTCTGGCTGCCATGCCCTGCCCTCGCCGCACCCGCGTCTGCCCCTGACCAAATACTTCTTTTTCCCCGGTTTCTTCGAGAATACCGGCGGCTTGCTGCGCGAAAAAAACCTTGACCCCCAGCGGCAGAAATTCATGGCCTCCCGCACGGCACAGGAAGAATTCACAAATTCACTGGGCCTCCCGGCCCGAATACCGGGAACCCTGCAGGTATCGCTGTTCAGCTATGAGAACACGGCGCTGACCGACCTGTTCACCTTGTGGACCAACGGGAAGCAACCGGTCCGCTGCCTGATTCCGTCGGCGCGCAGGCTTCCCTCGCTGGAAGCGTTCGCGGGTCGCCCGTTGCAAGCGGGAGATACCGTGCATCAAGGTGCGTTGGAACTGTGCGTCGTTCCCTTCGTTGAGCAAAGCGAATACGACAAACTGCTGTGGATCAGCGATCTCAATTTCGTGCGCGGCGAAGATTCGTTCGTACGTGCGCAATGGGCAGGCAAGCCCATGATCTGGCAGATTTATCCGCAGGATGAGGAGGCCCACCTGATCAAGCTGACAGCCTTTCTCGATGCCTACTGCACAGGATGGCCTGAATCCTTGTCGGAAGCCACGCGCGCATTCTTCCTGGCCTGGAATGGCAAGGGGCGAATCACCCCCGAGCTTTGGGAAGGCTGGCACCATGATCTGGACGAACTCAGTGCGCGAGCAGGCGATTGGCAAAAAAAACTGTCAAAACAGCAAGATTTGTGCAGCAAGCTGGTGCAATTTTGCCGATCCAAGCTATAATGCGCGGCTAATTTTTTCTACCGACACCACCGGAACGAACCCTCTTATGAAAACCGCTCAAGAACTCCGCGTAGGCAACGTATTTATGGTCGGCAGCGACGCCATGGTTGTCCTCAAGGCTGAATACAGCAAATCCGGCCGTAACGCATCGGTCGTCAAGATGAAGATGAAGAACCTGCTGACGGGTGCCCCCAGCGAAACCGTCTATCGCGCCGACGACAAGTTCGACACCGTCCAGCTCGACCGCAAGGAAGTGACCTACTCCTACTTCGCCGATCCGATGTATGTCTTCATGGACGCCGAATACAACCAGTACGAAATCGAAGCCGAATACATGGAAGATGCCCTCAAGTACCTTGAGGACGGCATGCCCTGTGAAGTCGTGTTCTATGAAGGCAAGCCCATCTCGGTCGAACTGCCGAACAGCCTGGTGCGCGAAGTGATTTATACCGAACCGGCCGTCAAGGGCGACACCTCGGGCAAGGTGATGAAGCCGGCCCGCCTGTCCACCGGTTTCGAATTGCCGGTCCCGGCCTTCGTCGAAATCGGCGACAAGATCGAAATCGACACGCGCACCAACGAATACCGCGCACGCGTCAAGTAAGACAAGTTTCAACAGCGCAAAAGGCAGCCGAGGCTGCCTTTTTTTCATCCTTTCGCGCGCACAGCCTATTGCGCACAGGCCTTGGCGCAGTCTCCGTCGCACATCACTTCAAATCCGGCATCCTCGATGGCCGCCTTGAATTGCGTGGGTTTGACCAATGCGGGATCATAGCTGATATCGGCTTCGGCCTTTTCCAGCGACACGCTTACTTCGGACACGCCCGGCAAAGCCTGCAACACCCCCGTGACATTCTTCACGCACCCTTGGCAACTCATGCCGGCCACACCGACTACAAGACGTTTCATTCAATTTCTCCCAACTAATGTTGAACGGTTGATTGCGCTTTCCAGCGCTTGAGTAGCAGCGAATTCGAGACCACCGACACCGAGCTCATGGCCATCGCCACCCCGGCCACCACCGGATTCAGCCAGCCCAACGCCGCCAGGGGAATCCCCAGCAGGTTGTAGATGAAGGCCCAGAACAGATTCTGCCGGATTTTACCGAGAGTTGCCCGCGAAAGCAGGATCGCATCCGCAACGCCATTGAGATCGCCGCGCACCAGGGTGAGATCGGCGACTTCGATGGCCGCATTCGAACCGGCACCCATGGCAAAGCTGACATCCGCTGCGGCCAGTGCGGGAGCGTCATTGATGCCATCGCCGACCATG
This sequence comes from uncultured Propionivibrio sp., assembly GCA_964563685.1. Taxonomy (GTDB): domain Bacteria; phylum Pseudomonadota; class Gammaproteobacteria; order Burkholderiales; family Rhodocyclaceae; genus Propionivibrio. The sequence continues at coordinate 137,772 of CAZLXL010000002.1, read as the reverse complement.
GCCACAACGCGATTTCCGGCTTTCAGGGCATTGACGGCTTCGGCCTTTCCGGCAGGAGAAATGCCTGCGCGAAATTCCTCGACGCCCGCCTGGCGGGCAATTGCGGCGGCTGTCACCGGATTGTCGCCGGTCAGCATCACCACGTGAACGCCCGCTGCTTTGAGCCTTGCCACGGCCGCTCTCGATGAATCCTTCAAGGGGTCGGCAATGGCCAGCAGGGCCAGGGGGCAATCGCCTTCGGCAAGCACGACCACGGTCTTGCCTTCACCCTGCAGCGACGCAAGCCTTCCGGCAGGCAACTCCAACCCTGAAAACCAGTCCGGCGCACCGAGCCGCAAACGGCGGCCATCGACCGTTCCTTCCACCCCGGCGCCGGGGATGGCCTTGAAACCCGAGACCGCTGGCAACGGCAGATTTCTGGCCTGGGCATGTCGCAGAACGGCTTTCGCCAGAGGATGTTCAGAGCCCTGTTCCAAGCCCGCAGCCAACGCTAGCGCTATCTCGTCTGACACCGCAAGCGGCACGATATCGGTCACCTCCGGTTCGCCGCGGGTCAGCGTGCCGGTCTTGTCGACCGCCAGGATGCGCGTTTTTTCCGCGTGTTCCAGCGCCTCGGCATTCTTCACCAGGATGCCGGCGCGTGCGCCCTGCCCGGTTCCGACCATGATCGCCGTCGGCGTCGCCAGTCCGAGCGCACATGGACAGGCGATCACCAGCACGGCCACGGCATTGATCAGCGCCTCGTTGAACAGTCCGCCATACAGCCACCAACCGGCGAAAGTCAGCAGGGCGATGACGCAGACCACCGGCACGAAGATCGCTGAAATGCGATCCGCCAGTCGCTGCACGGGCGCCTTGGAGCCCTGAGCCTCATCCACCATGCGGATGATGCCGGCCAGCAGGGTATGCTCGCCCACGCCGGTCGCCCGGCAACGCAACATGCCTTCACTGTTGGCGGTGGCCGCAAAAATCCGGTCGCCGGCCCGCTTGGCGACCGGCATGCTCTCTCCGGTCAACATGGCCTCATTGACACTGGACGCGCCATCGATGACTTCGCCGTCGACCGGAACGCTGTCGCCGGGGCGGACAATGAACACATCGCCGGGAATCAGCAGGGCGGCATCGATCTCCACAAGCTGTCCGTCGCGCTCGACGCGCGCCGTTTTCGGCTGCAGACGCACCAGCGCCTCGATGGCCGCCGTGGTTTTGGCCTTGGCCCGCGCTTCAAGCAGTTTGCCGAGGAGGACCAGCGTAATCACCGCGGCGGAGGCTTCATAGTAAACCGGCAAGTCGTGCAGATTTCCTACTGTCACAACCAGGCTGAAGCAATAGGCGGCACTGGTCCCCAGCGCCACCAGCACATCCATGTTCGCCCCGCCACCGCGCAAGGCTTTCCAGCCGCCGTCGTAAAATCGCCAGCCGATCCAGAACTGCACCGGCGTGGCCAGCAACAATTGCAGCCAGCGCGGCAGCAAATCCTGGTGGTGCCCGCTCAGGGCATCGCTGCCGAACATCGTCGCCATCTGAGCGACGAGCGGTAAAGTCAGCACGGCAGCAATCCAGAATCGCCTGAGTTCGGCTTGGTAAACAGCGAGCTTGCGCGCCTTGTCCTCTTCGCGCGAGCGGTCATTGATCAATCTTCCCGTGAATCCTGCCTTGGCAATGGCCGCCAGCAACTGCTCCACGCCGGCCAGGCCCGGCCGGTAACGCACCCTCGCCCGTTCCGAGGCCAGGTTCACTGCGGCCTCGACCCCTTCAACCCGGTTCAGCACCTTTTCCAGACGGGTTGCGCAGGCAGCGCAGGTCATGCCTTCAATTCCCAGTTCAAGGGTTTGCAGGGGCACGCCAAAGCCGGCTTTTTCGATGGCCGCCACGACCTGCTGCGGATTCGTGTCGGAAGACGTCAATTCGACATGCGCGCGTTCGGCCGCAAGATTGACACTGGCAGTAACCCCGGGCAGGCGGTTGAGCACCTTTTCAATACGCGCGGCACAGGCAGCGCAGGTCATGCCGCTGACCGGAAGATCCAGTCGCCCGGACGAACCGTGAGGAAGCGATGTTGCAATTGTTGATGCCATTTTTCAGTGATGGAGCGAGAAACTCAGGAGGCCGTAAAGCCCCCACAAGCCGAATGTCAGGATCAGCAATCCGGCGCCAGTACGTATGACCGGCCGGGCAATATATTCGTTCAGGCGGACAGCCAGCATGCCCGCCAGCAGCAGCGTTGGCAAGGTACCCACGCCGAAAGCCAGCATCATGCCGGCACCACGCAAGGCCGAACCGCTGGAAAGCGCAGTCACCAGCGCGCTATACACCAGCCCGCAAGGCAACCAGCCCCAGAGCAGGCCCAGTGGAAACGCCTGCGCCACGCTGCGTGCAGGCAGAAAGCGTCGGGTCAAAGGCTGTATCCTCCGCCAGAGCCGCTGGCCAATTCTTTCGGCAAACGCCAGCGTGCGCGTCATTCCCATCAGGTACAGTCCAAGCGCAACCAGCATCAGATTGGCGCAGACAAACAGGGCGAATCGCAACGGCAATGTCCCAGAAAGCGCAACGCCGACTTCGCCCAACGCTCCGGCCAGCGCTCCGGCCAGCGCATAGCTGGAAATCCGCCCCAGGTTATACGCCACATGCAGAGAACCTTTCGCCCCACCGCCCATCGACAATGCGCCGACAATTCCCCCGCACATGCCAACGCAATGCGTGCCACCCAACAAGCCCACAAGGAACAGCGCAAAATAGGTGGATTCAAACATTGATTTCTTTTCGGAAAAGGCAAAGAGTTTAACTGACTTGCACCTGCAGCATTGCTTAGGACATATCTTATTGATTCAGATTCACTGCAGAATGAGGACCCACTACCAAAGAACGCAATTCGCCACCCCTCCTCTCATAATGCATAATTATCAGCACAAGGACTTCTGGAGGTGCCATGAAAGCATTGATTGTCGAACCTTCGCGCATGATCCGGAATGTTTTCGTTTCTCTTTTCTCGAAAAACAAGATTCACTCCATCGGGGTCGAGACGGCAGCGGAAGCGCTGGCCAAACTGGAAGAAGGACCGATCGATTTTCTCTGTTTCTCGATGCAATTGAGCGACATGACGGGACTCGATTTTTATGCCCAGGCAAAAAAGCGCGGCCTGATCGGCAAGCACCCTTCCGTGATGCTCACCAGTTCGCAGGAAGCCGTGAGCACAGCGGCCCTCAGCCTGGGAGTCACCGAATGCTTTTCAAAAAACGAACCTTCCATTTTTGAGGATTACGTCAATCGCTGGGCTGCGAGTTGCACCGTAAAACTGAACGGAAGCGTTCTACTCATCGAAGACAGCCAGTCACAGGCGGCCTACCTTGGCAAACTGCTGGAAAGCCTCGGACTGAAAACGACGCAATCTGCCAGCGGCGAAGAATCGTTGTCCCTCATCCGGGACAAACCGTTCGATCTCATCCTGGTCGATTACATGCTTGAAGGCCCGCTGACCGGTCTGAACGTGATCCGCCAGATCCGCGCACTGGAAGGACGCGCGGGGAAAATCCCGATTCTCGCCATTTCGGGATTCGACGATGTGCCGCGTCGCGTCGAAATGCTGCGCTCAGGTGCCAACGATTTTGTGCTGAAACCGGTCGTTCCGGAAGAATTCCAGGTCCGGGTCAGCAACCTCATCCAGCTTCGCCAGGCCCTGGATTACCTGGAAGAACAACACGCCATCCTTTACGAAATGGCCATGCGCGACCGTCTGACTTCCGTCTACAACCGGCACTACATCAACGAGCGCACACAGACGCTGATCAGGGAGGCCAATGCATCGCGCCAGCCGCTCACCCTGATTGTCCTGGATATCGACCATTTCAAGCGGATCAACGACAATCACGGGTACAGCATCGGCGATACCGTCCTGGTTGCAGTAGCTGCGGCCATAACGGAATGCTTCGGCGAGCAAGGCATTGTCGCCCGCATGGGCGGCGAAGAATTCATGGCGGTACTGCCGGGAATTGACGCATTAGCCGGCATGTCCACGGCGGAAAAATTGCGCGAGGCCATCGAGGATCTTGAACCTTCCGGATTGCGTGTCACGGCGAGCATCGGCGTGGCTCAACTGCGCCCGCAAGACAGTTACGAAAGCGTGTTCAGCCGCGCCGACCTTGCCATGTACGAAGCCAAGCGCGCCGGACGCAACTGCGTCGCATCCGCCAAATAGTTCCAGTGCGAGCAGCAAAGGTTCTGTTCAAGTAGGAAATGGCACGGGATGCCGCTCATGGCGCACAGCATCCCGGACTTTCCTAAAAGACTTATATCTTGGCAACAGTAAAGGTGTAGGCGCTGCTCGTCGTACCGTCCGCAGCCACGATGTCCACGGTGATCTTCGAGCCCGCTGCCACCGAGACCGTTACGCTGTCCCCCTGCTTGATCGCTGCCCCGTTCACCTTCATCGACGTGATCTTGTTTGACATCGCCGTCGGCTTTAACACAATGCTGCTCGTCGCCGTCGGAACATTGATCGTGTAGACAAACGTCCAGGGGTCGAACTTGTTCGATAGCTTGTTGGGAACACCATTGGATGGAGCGGCCCAATAAACATCAACACCAACCAGGGTTCCTCCTCCGATTTCAATATTGCTCAGAACGGAGTACTTCTTGTAGCCCTCGGCTGTGTTGTAATCAATCGTCGCACCACAGGGATAGGCGGTAGTCGGCGCTGTAAAGTAGTCAACCGGCTTATCCAGGCCTGCACCCAACGAATTCCCGACAGCCATCCAGTTCTTGTCCCGCCACATGCCATCCAGGGGATTTGAATAGGCCGAAACAAACGACATCCTCGAATTCCGGGTGGTGGGGCTGGTCGGGTTTCCGGCAACACCACCTCGAATCGATGGTGCCGTAACGGCATCGCCCTGATCGATCAGTTGCTGGAAACAATTCATGAAATTCTTCAGTCCTTCCATTCCTACCGCAACTTCCTGGTGCGCATTTGTAACTTCCGTAATCTGCCCACCGGGTATTTTTTTCTGATAGTTGGCAACAAGCTGCTGATTCAGCGAAACCATCAGATCAACCTTGATGCCATTGTATTGCGTCGTATCTGCTGTATAAGCCCGGTTGCAACAGAAATGATCCGAGCCGTAAATCCATCCAGTCTGGTTGACCAATAAGGTTAACAATCCGTTGGTATGTCCCGGCGCATTGAAAACAGTCACCTGAACATTGCCGAGATCAAGCTCCGTTCCATCATTTATGGCAACGGCGGCCGTTCCGGCAGCCTGAAAATCGGTTCTGGAAGAAGCCATAAACCCGGCTTTTTCAATGGTCGACGCATACAAAGTAATACCCGCCGAAGTGAAGTTATAAACTTGCTCGGCATGATCCGGATGGCTGTGACCAACGATCAAGTCGTAAGGTTTTTTTGCAATTGTATCGATGAAGGTTTTCAGATTGGCTTTTTGGTAGCCATATTCACCCGCATCGAAAACAATGCCACGTGTTGTGCCCTCGATGTAGTAGACATTCGCCTGGAAATATTCGGCGGGATTATGGATCTTCCAGACCGCTGGTGAAGTGCTTGTCGGTGCATGCACAAGCCTGGCCTGAAAAGCACCGGTTTGCGGTCGCACGATGTTCCATGCGTATTCAACGACAGAACTGTTCGCCATTCCATCTTTAACGGCCATCGCCTTAAGTCGGTATAGCCGGGAATCGGTTGTCGAATTCAGCGGATTGACGAACTGCAACACCCCGTTCTGCCTGAAATCAAATTTTGTGCTCGCTGTCGTTGGCGTGGGCGGTTCGCTGCCATCAAACGTGTAACTGTAATAGATCGTTGCTCCGGCCGTCGGAGTGGTAATCGTGACATACCGCCTTGGCGCCGTGGTTCCGGATTTGCACATGACCTGGGGCGGAGTGACTCTTGACGAGGTGATCTTGGACAGAATCGTCTTGGCTTCATTTTCAGTCAGTGTGCCCTTCGGGGAGAACAACGTCGGACTGGTGCCGCTCATATACCCTGCCGCAACAATCGCATTGACACTATCCTTTCTGTTGGCGCTGATGGTCCCTGCGTCAGTAAATCCGGACAAGGCATTGGTCGCTGATGCCGGAATCTTGAAAGCTTTTACATAGATGTCGGCTGCATCCTCGCGAGTAATGGAGTTGTTCGGATAAAAATAACCCTGTGCATTGCTGACAATTGATTCTTCAAGCGCCGTTTCGATCTGCTTGGCATATGGTGTCGCTCCGATAATTACGTCAATAAACGTTGGCTGCACCGCTTTATAGGGGTCGACATATTCTGAAGAATGCACCCAGTTGAAATAATCGGAAATCGTCGCGACAAATGCAGCCCGGGTCAGCGTTTGCGATCCAGGTTCCGGCGTATTGTCAGACCCGCCCCCTCCTCCTCCCAAACATCCAGATAGTGTTACCGTTGAAGCAAGAACGGTTTGCGCTCCCAGCAATTTACCAAACCCCCGGCGGGAAATTTTTTCCACCAAAAGGTTTTCCAGACCCAACGATTGTGGATTATTGGACGATTCAGGATTTCCGATTTTCTTTTCAGCCATGTCACCCTCTTTGTATCAATCATTTAGTGATTGCAGATGCCGATGTTCATGAAGAACGAGACAACCGCAAATTCTCTTTGGGCAAAACCCTCTATATGCATTCGACGATTCCATCGAACTGGATAATTAGGGGAATGCTGTCTCACTGACACTAATACGAGCGGAACAAGTTCCCGCCAGAGGCACAAAAGAATAAAAATCAGAAAATTCCTAAGTTATAAATAGGAATAGCGCTATCAGGGATGAGATCCGGGAACAACCTCAAGGGGGCAATAGCGCGAAAGAACCAATGGGAAAATGATCGGCCGAATGTGATTCGCCGATAACGGGATATTTTTGTGCCAGTTTCTACCGCCAGTCTTTTGGCAGCATGATCACAAAGATCGGCCGTTCAAGTAACAGCCGGATTTATCAAATCACCTTCGAATACCGATTCTGCGTCCGGTTGGCGCGCAGGCGCGCATCGAAAACCATGGAGATGGCGCGCACCAGCATGCGTCCGGGGGGCAGAACGACGATTCGCTCCGGTTCGATGCGCAGCAACCCGGCCTGTGCCATTTCATCGAGATCGGCGAGTTCGGTCGCAAAATAACGCGTGAAATCGATTCCATAGGCTTTTTCGAAGGCCGCGAACGACAGCTCGAAGTGGCACATCAACGACTGGATGATGGCCCGCCGCAGCACGTCGTCCGGGGTCAGTTCGATGCCGCGGAATACCGGCAGGATGCCGTTGTCGAGCCGGTCATAGTACTCGTCGAGCGTCTTGACGTTCTGGCTGTAGGTCGCACCGACCTTGCCGATCGAGGTAATGCCGAAGGACAGCATGTCGCAATCCGAATGCGTCGAATAGCCCTGGAAGTTGCGATGCAGGCGCCCCGCTCGCTGCGCCACGGCCAGTTCGTCGTCCGGCTTGGCGAAATGATCCATGCCGATGAACACGTAACCGGCCGCCGTCAGCTTGTCGATGGCCAGCGAGAGAATTTGCAGGCGTTCATCAGGGGCCGGCATATCCACCTCAAGGATGCGTCGCTGAGGCTTGAACAGGGTAGGCAGATGCGCGTAATTGTAGATTGACAGCCGGTCCGGGCTGGAGGCGAGCACGCGGTCCAGTGTCCGGTCGAAGCCGGCTACCGACTGCTTGGGCAAACCGTAGATCAGGTCGATGCTGATCGACTTGAAGCCGTTGGCGCGCGCAGCATCCATCACGGCAAAGGTTTCTTCCTCGCTCTGAATGCGGTTGACGGCCTTCTGGACGTTCTCGTCGAAATCCTGCACGCCGAGACTCATGCGGTTAAAACCGAGTTCAGCCAGCAGATCGACGGTCGCCCGGTCGACTTTGCGCGGATCGACCTCGATGGAATATTCGCCGCCGTCAAGCAGACGGAAATGCCTGCGCGTCATGTCCATCAGCTGGCGCATCTCGTCGTGCGACAGGAAGGTCGGCGTACCACCCCCCCAGTGCAGCTGCTCGACGGCATTGTCCTCGGGATCAAGATAACGGGTTTGCAGCGCCAGTTCCCGGCCCAGGTATTTCAGGTATTTTGCTGAACGCCCGTGATCCTTGGTGATGATCTTGTTGCAGGCGCAGTAATAGCAGATGGTGGTACAGAACGGCAGATGGAAATACAGCGAGAACGGCTTGCGGTCCTCCTTGTTTTCCCGTCGGCGCAACAGCCAGTTGCGGTACGTGTCGGCGTCGAATTCCGGACCGAAACGGTCGGCCGTGGGGTAGGAAGTGTAGCGCGGCCCGTTGATGTCGAAACGACGGATGAGCGCGGTATCGAAAACGAGGTGGTCGGTAAAGGTCGCCATATTCCGGGAGGTTCAGTGAGTGTCGCCATTCGACCTGCGATTGCGCCACAGGTTCGTCACGGCCGGACAATGAGCTTGTCCGCGCCGCCACCAGGGGTGCTCACTTTATCACAGGCGCCCCTCTTGCGATGTCAGGAGAACAGGGTCAGCCATCCGGCCGGGTGGCGCGTCATGGCCACCGAGACGATATAGGCGTAGGCACTGAGGGCCAGGAGAAAGAAGACGGCCATTGACTGCTTGCTTCGAGAGAGCCTGAATGCGGCCATGCCGCAACCGATATAGGCAAGCAGCCCGACAATCTTGGCCGTCAGCCAGGGTTGCTCGATCGGATATTGCTGGCTCATGACGGCCAGGGCGGTGGCACTGGCCAGCAGCACCGTGTCAACCAGGTGCGGCACGATTTTTATCCAGCGGCGTTCTAGCCACGGAGAATCCAGAAGCCTCCATAGTCCGCGCAGGAAGAATCCTGCTCCACTGAGGATCACGCAGGTAATATGCAGGTCACGCAACGCAAGATAGATCATCGTTTCCCCTTTTCATCACGATACGACCGTGCTGTTCCCTGAACAGTTTCACAGCCGACCACAGATTGACCGCCAGCCAGGCCTGCGAGAGAGCCACCAGCATGCCCGCCGGCCGTGCAAACCATTCTGGCGCAAATACCGCAAGCAACAACATTACTCCGGCAGCGAAGTGTGCAAGCATCTGCCGGCGCATGGATTTTTCGTCGATGATTTTCTTCATGTTCGGAGCCGTCAGAACGCCTTTTCCGAGATTCTGCAGGTGCAGCCAGACCAGGAAAGGAACGATCTTGTAAAGCATGCCGGTAATGACTGAAACAAAGCCGCCGAACATCAGGAACACGCCACACAGAAGCGGCCAGCCGGGCCATTCGTCGACGACTGGAACAAGCATGGCAGCCAGCCAAACACCTCCGGCCATCAGGATGCACAACATGGCCACTCGCCAGCAATGCTGGCTGGTATCGAAGCGCGGACGCCTGCTTCGGCGCTGAAGAATCAGCGTCGCACCGGCAAACAGGGCCGCCGCACTGGTCATACCCAGCGCGGCGGCCAAGGTCGCCGATTCGATTTCCGAAATCATCGACACCGTCCAGAAACTCGTGGCGACAATGAAGAACGGCACAAGCCGGCGAGCCAGCCACGCAGGATAGGCCGGTGTGATCTGGAACATGGGCACGACAACGTAGGCCACAGCGGCGAGCAGACCAACTCCCCAGACCAGGAATCCCCAGCCAAGATGCAGGTCCGCCAATTGCATCAATGGCAAATTGAACCAGCCCGCCAATCCGAGGGCCATGGCTATTCCCAGGGCGACCGTCACTCCCAGTCCGGAGAGTGCTATTTTCAACCCGCCGAGGGTCGGCCCGGTGGCCGGCAGCCCGCGCACGGCACGAGCCGAGGAAACGATAAACAGCAGCCCCCCGAGAATAAAACAAAGACTTGAAACGATGAACAAACCGGGCATAAAGGTCATGAAGGCGGCGGAAAGGAGAAGCGTCCCCAGGCTCATTGCCGCATGAACGAGCCTCGCTATCAGCAGCGGGCGTTCAATGTTCGCTCCCGCAACCACGGGCAACACCTGGATCAGCGCGCCCAGCATCACCTGCAACATGAACCCGGCAGTAATCAAATGGGTCAGTGCCAGGGTTTCAGGCATCCAGCGCGAAGCGAAAGCAACAGGACCGCTCCATAGCAGAAGCAGACCGGCCAGGACACCAAAGAGTGGCGCCGTCAGGAAAAACCGGAAGGGTGCCGCAATCGGCGGCGAATCAGCGTAGGAAAGAAGCGCCTGCATGCCCGGCCAGATTCCAAGGATTCCATCGTTGATCGTTTTTATTCATCGATACGCTGCCAGATCAGAATCTCGACCGTACCGTCTTCGAGCCGATTCGTTTGCCAGGCATATCCGTTGATTTCCAGTGCCCGGTATAGCGGGTATGGCTCGCGTCCGAGCTGAAGCAAGAGTCGTTGCCCCGGTTCAATTTCGTCAAGGGCCTCCATGGTCAGGATGAACGGATCCGGCGGTTCCAGATGACGACCGTCAATAACACGTACAACCCTCGCTCCATCCATGCCCATCTAGTTCCGGATGCCTTCGCGCAACTGGTCGACCAGACCGGTAGCCTCTGCGGCAAGATGCTGGTCGCACATCGGGTAGAGCACGTTTTCTTCCTTCATGTTGTGTTGCTGCGTCATGATGTGCAAGGTCTCGGCATAGCCCGAAAAATCATCGGCATTCCGCGCTGCAATCGCCGCAGCCGCAGCTGCCATGAGTTCGCGTATCTGGGCATGCTCGCTGCGCATCACGGCCGTCGGACCCATGGTCATTCCAGTACGTGCCTCGAACGCCGGAAACAGGGTGGACTCTTCGGCAGAAAAATGCTGTTGCATGCATGTGCTGAAAAGCGAAAATTCCGCCGCAGCCTGTTCCCATGCACCCATGTCAATTGCCTGCTCAACCCCGGCAAACAGGTCATCACACTGACGATGATGATCAGCCAGCAAATCCCGGATCGTATCCATGACCACCCCCTTGGAAATAACACGGACATTGTCTGTTTTTACCGGGGCGGATGCTTTGACCGGAATCAAAAATCAAAACCTGTCCAGACCGGAGATTGATCATGCGGTATTTCTTCGTTTCCCTGCCCGCACTCACTTCACCGCGTCCTTGAGTGCGTGTGTTGGAACAAGCGGTGATTGCGCTATAGAATGCGGTTCGTGGCAAGCGAAGTGATTCACTAGACAAACGCCAACCCATTTCAACTCTTTTTACGTCCCCAGGCGTACTTTCATGCCACAGACCTCACCCAAGATAGTGATCGTCGATGATAACGACCTGATGCGCACCTTGCTGCGCGGCATTCTTCGCAGCGAAAGCTGCCACGTTGTCGGCGAAGCAAGAAACGGGGTGCTCGCACTTGAACTCATCGAAAGGACGCAACCGGATGTCGTCTTCCTCGATGTCATGATGCCGGAAATGGACGGGCTGGAAACACTGCAGAACATCAGGGAAAAGCACCCCGCGATCCGGGTCATCATGATCACCGGCAATCCAAGTGTTGAGAACGTGCAAGAATCAATTCAGGGGGGCGCCAGCGGCTTCATCGTCAAGCCCTTCAACACCTCGAAGGTTCTCGATACGTTGCATAAAACCCTGCAGACGGTTCCCAGGAACGCAACCCGAACACAACAGTAGCAACTGTTCGGCACAATCGTGCAACGATGATCAGAACTCGTTTTTCCACGCGCGGATAGCCGCGAAGACCTCAACGCTATCGCTCACGCCCGGCACCCGCCTCTGGGCAGCGGCTTTGACTTCAAACTCCTGGCAACGCAGGAAGGGATTGGTGGCCTTTTCAATGGCAAGAGGGGAAGGAACCGTCGCCACTCCCTTGGCCCGTAAAACTTCCACTTCGTTGATCCGGCTCCGCAAGAGCCGGTTGCCCGGTTCAACGGCCAGAGCGAAACGCAGATTGGACTCGGTATATTCATGTCCACAGTAGATCAGCGTCTCGTCAGGCAATGCTGCCAGATGCATCAGGGAATCATGCATTTGTAATGGCGAGCCTTCAAACAGTCGCCCACACCCGCCGGCAAACAGGGTATCCCCGCAAAACAGGCAACCGGCACCAAAGTAGGCAATATGTCCCAGTGTGTGTCCGGGAACAGCGATGACCTGCATCTGCACGTCCAGCGCAGACAGGTTGATCTTCTCTCCACCTCGCAGAGCCTGTGTCACGCCTGTGATAGACTCATTAGCCGGACCGAACACCTCGGTTGCAGGGTAGAACTCCAGCAAGCTGCCAACTCCACCCTGATGATCCTTGTGGTGGTGCGTAATCAGGATCGCATGGAGCGTCAGATTCTCGTTTTCCAGAATCTCCAGCACGGGGTCGGCCACACCAGGATCGACCACAACCGCCGAAGCGCCTTTGCGCAACAGCCAGATGTAGTTATCCTTGAACGCAGGAATCCGGATGACGTCGAACATTAGCGAATTGTGGAAGAACAGGGAAAAATGTCAATAACCGGGATCGATGACTGGCTCGCCAGCCCGCAGGGCCGCTACGTCATGGCCTGGGAACAGAACAAGATCGACGCGGTGGTGGACGACTTGTTTGGTTATAACGCCATCCAGCTGGGTTTGCCCCAGCTGCGCCTGCTGGCGCGAAACCGGATTCCCTTGCGGCAAACCGCCGGAGAATCCGGTACGGTGGATGTTCTCTGCGATCTGCACGAACTGCCCTTTGCCGCGAACAGCATCGATCTGGTCGTCATGCCCCACGTCCTGGAATTTCATCATGACCGGCATCAAATCCTGCGCGAAGTCGAACGCATCCTGATTCCCGACGGGCAATTGGTCATCACCGGATTCAACCCGATATCCCTGTGGGGCCTGCGCCGACGCTTGCCAAAAAATCCCGGCAAGTTCCCGATGAATGGCGACTATATTTCCGTCCTCAGGCTCAAGGACTGGCTGCAGCTGTTGAATTTTGAGGTTGATCGCGGCAATTTCGGCTGCTATGCCCCCCCCTGTCGGCAGGAACACTGGCTAGAACGATGTCATTTCATGGAAATCGCAGGTGATCGATGGTGGAGTTTTGCCGGAGGCGTGTATCTCCTGCGCGCGGTCAAGCGTGTCCGCGGAATGCGTCTGATCCTACCCGCCTGGAATCAGAAAAAAGCCCCGTCCAAGGCATTGACTCCCGTAACACACAAAGGAATTGAAAAACGTGGCCTCTGAAGCAAACATCTGCATATTCACTGACGGCGGCTGCCGCGGCAATCCCGGACCCGGAGGCTGGGGAGCCCTCCTCCAGTCAGGGACAACCGAAAAGGAGCTGTGGGGCGGCGAACCTGCCACAACCAACAACCGCATGGAACTCACAGCAGTCATCCGCGCCCTGGAAGCCCTGAAGCGTCCTGTTTCCGTACAGGTTCATACCGATTCGCAATATGTCCAGAAAGGAATCAGCGAATGGATTCACAACTGGAAACGCAACGGCTGGAAAACGGCAGACAAGAAACCGGTTAAAAACGCCGATCTCTGGCAGATGCTCGACAGACTGGCCGTTCAGCATCAAATCAAATGGGTCTGGGTCAAGGGCCATGCCGGACACCCGGGCAATGAGCGTGCAGACTTGCTGGCCAACCGGGGAATCGATGAACTCCTCGCCAGCCAATGCGCTTCCAATACAAAACAACTCTGAAACATACCAACATGCGCCAGATATTTCTCGATACTGAAACCACCGGCCTGGAACATCGACTGGGCCATCGCATCATTGAAATCGGCTGTGTTGAAATGCGCAACCGGCGCTTGACCAACCGGCATTTTCATCGCTATCTGAACCCGGAGCGGGACATTGACGCAGGAGTGCTCGCCGTCCACGGAATCAGTCTAGAATTCCTGCAGGACAAACCTCGCTTCTCGGAGATTGCCGCAGAATTCCTGGATTTTGTGCGCGGCGCTGAATTGATCATCCACAACGCGCCGTTCGACATCGGATTTCTCAACGCAGAACTGTCCATGCTGGACATGGCGCCGATAGAAACCGTTTGTCATGGCGTGCTCGACTCGCTGCGCCTTGCCAAGGATTTACATCCTGGCAAGAAAAACAATCTCAATGTGCTCTGCGAACGCTACGGGATCGACAACTCGAAACGAACGCTGCACGGTGCGTTGCTTGACGCCGAGATTCTGGCAGAAGTCTATGTAGCCATGACCCGAGGTCAGGAAAGCCTGATCATGGAACTCGACGCGGACAGCACTGGCCAGGCGGAAGCAACGGACGAAACACTCAACCCTGGGGTGTCAATGGTGCCCCATCAGCCTCAACATGTCCTGAAAGCGACCGATGCTGAACTTGAGGAACATGCTCAATTGCTTGCCACCATCCAGAAGGAAAGCAAGGGCAAATGCCTCTGGCTGGCTGATCAGCGAAGCGTCAGCTGAGGATACAGAGTTAACGCGGGAAAACGAGAGAAATCAATTCTCGGTCTTGTCGCCGACAACAACGCTTTCCGTCTGACTCGATTCAGGGTTGTTGTTACCGCTCCCGCCCGGGTTACCCTGCATGTCCGCAGGACGTTTTGGACGCCGATGCTGGCGCTTGAGCATGCTACGCCCTTCCGGTCGTCCTTCAGGGTGCTGGCGCGGTGCATTATTATTTTTGTTGCCCTGTTTATTGTTGTTACGATCCGGGCGGCGTCCTTGCGACTGCCCCTGTCCCATCGGACCCTGGCGCTTTTCTGCCTGCCGATCCTGGGCGCGATCGTAATCCCGGTTTCCGGGAGCCGTACGAATTTCGAGCTCGTTCAACTCGTCCCATTCAGCATCGGTACGATCCCGCTCCGGAATGGAAAGCAGCTCGCGAATCCGACGACGCATATCGATTGGTTGCAGATCATCCATGTCGCTATTATGGACTACAGACGAGTCCTCATTCAACCTTATCTGGAAATCGAACAAAAGCAGCACGTTGGAAAATTATTGTTACCAACTGAAAGCCTGCGGGTGCATCTCACCTATAATTCCCGATTTTTCGGATTCGACGACCATGTGGTTCAGAAACCTCCAGGTTTTCCGCCTGCAACGGAACTGGGACTGCCAGCCCGACGCTCTTGAAGCGCAACTTTCAAGGCACACGCTCCAACCCTGCGGCAACAGTGAAACGCTGAGCCTGGGCTGGGTTGCCCCTTGCGCAGACGGATCTCTTGTGCATTCGGTTAATCGGCAATGGCTGCTTGCTCTCGGAGTCGAGCAAAAACTGCTGCCAGCTTCAGTCATCAAACAGCACGTCAGCGAACGCGCGAAAAGCATTGAACAAAACGAAGGCCGCCGCGTTGGCCGGCGCGAGATACGCGAACTACGCGAATCAATCGCCCTTGAACTGCTGCCGCGAGCCTTTATCCGCAAACGCACGACTTACTGCTGGATCGATCCGGTCAATGGCTGGCTGGCTATTGACGCAGCCGCACCGGCCAAAGCCGACGAATTGATCGAGCTTTTGCACAAGTCGGTGGACGGGCTACCGGTCAAGCCGCTCAGAACCATGCTATCCCCATCCGGCGCCATGACCGGCTGGGTCGCCGATGGAGCCGCCCCCGCTGGTTTCACCATTGATCAGGACCTGGAACTCCGATCGGCCGAGAATTCCATAGTCCGCTATGCAAAACACCCGCTGGATGGAGAAGAAATACCCCAGCACATCGCTGCAGGAAAAGTGGTTACCCGCCTGGCCATGACTTGGGGCGACAAGATTTCTTTCGTACTTGACGACAAGCTGCAAATCAAGCGTCTGGCCTTTCTCGACATACTGAAAGACGAAGCCGATGGACAGGCAGAGAACGAGGAAGAACGTTTTGATCTTGACTTTACGCTGATGACCGGTGAACTGGCACACTTGCTGGACGATTTGCTCGCAGCATTGGGAGGCGAGATGGAGCAGACGGCCTGATCGACCCAAGCCGGCATCGATCTGCTGGCAGACAAGCTGGTTTAATCGAACAATCCCGGCTGCAGCGGAGCCAGATTTTCACGCTTTACAGTAAACCTCACTGTCACGCCGCGGCGGCCAATACCTTCCACGACCATGCGTCCAGCGCAGGCCTCTGCAACAACGCGCACGTTGTAGCCTCCCTTCGCCATCCTGCTTGAGCGCCCAATGTAGGTTGCAACAATGCCAATCTGAGGAAGCCAGACAGTTTTTTTTCTTTTCATGAGCCAAACCCCTGATCACAAGGTTTGATCATAGCAGTTTCTACGCAACCTCTGCCGGCACAGGCGACCGCGTGCTATATTACTCGCCATAATTTTGCCGTATCGAGGATTTCAACGTGGCGCTTCACTTTGATGTACTGATAATCGGAAGCGGTTTGGCAGGACAGTCCGCCGCCCTCCGCTTGGCTGAAACCTGCAAGGTCGGACTGATCAGCAAACGCACACTGATTGACAGTGCCTCAAGCTGGGCACAGGGAGGAATTGCCGCCGTTCTGGATAGCAAGGATTCCATCGAAGATCATATCCGCGACACAATCGTCGCAGGCGCCGATCTCAACGACCGCGCTGCAACCCGTTTCGTCATTGAAAATGGGCGCAGAGCGATTGAGTGGCTTATCGGGCAAGGGGTAAACTTCACGCGCGATGAAGCAGAAGGCTACCATCTGACCCGCGAAGGCGGACACAGCGCCCGGCGGGTCATTCATGTTGCAGACACAACCGGCCTCGCCGTGCAGGAAGTGTTGACGCAAAAACTCCTGCAGCATCCGAACATCACCGTACTCGAACATCATATTGCGATTGATTTCATCACCGGTGACAAACTGGGGCGGTCAGACAATCGCTGCTACGGCGCTTATGCGCTGGACAACACCAAAGGCGAAGTTATCACCATCGGCGCCCCGCATACCCTGATTGCGACGGGAGGTGCCGGAAAAGTCTATCTTTACACGACGAATCCGGACACTTCGACAGGCGATGGCATTGCCATGGCCTGGCGGGCAGGCTGCCAAATTTCCAATATGGAATTCATCCAGTTCCATCCGACCTGTCTGTACCACCCCCAGGCCAAGTCCTTCCTGATCTCAGAAGCCGTGCGCGGCGAAGGTGGCTTGCTCATATTGCCGGACGGCACCCGTTTCATGCCGGACCACGACCCGCGCGCCGAACTGGCTCCGCGTGACGTCGTGGCACGTGCCATCGACTTCGAGATGAAGAAACGCGGGCTCGATTGCGTCTATCTCGACATTTCGCACAAGCCGGCAGCCTTCCTCAAGGAACATTTCCCGAACATCATGGCGCGTTGCCTTGAATTGGGCATCGATATCAGCAAGGATCCCATCCCGGTAGTGCCTGCGGCCCACTATACTTGCGGCGGTATTGTCAGCGACTTGCACGCGCGAACCAACATTCCGGGCTTGTATGTCGCGGGAGAAGCTTCCTGCACCGGACTGCATGGCGCCAACCGCCTGGCCAGCAACTCGCTGCTTGAATGCCTGGTCTTCTCGGAAGCCGCTGTCAATGACATGCTGGCTCAACCTGAAATCGACATGCCCAGCCTGCCGGAATGGGACGAAAGCCGCGTCTCGGATCCGGACGAGGAAATCGTCATCTCCCACAACTGGGACGAACTGCGGCGCTTCATGTGGGACTATGTCGGCATCGTGCGCACCACCAAACGCCTGCAGCGTGCCCAACACCGGATTCGTCTGCTGGAAAAGGAGATCCACGATTACTACTCGAACTTCAGGGTAAGCCACGACCTGATCGAACTGAGGAACCTGGTGCTGACTGCCGAACTGATTGTCCGGTGCGCCCTGAAACGCAGGGAAAGCCGGGGACTCCACTTCAGCCGGGATTACCCCGGACTGCTCGACAAGCCAAGAAGCACGGTGCTCAGGAGAGCGTCCCGCAGGAGCTAGCTGAATCGCGATTCCAGCGTAACCACAAGCGCAGCATCCTGAATTCTTCACGAGACATCTGATCAGGCAACAAGATCAAAGTCCTGGTTCCACCGCCGGTCTCATCAATCCGCAAGCGCAATACCACAAGCCAGACAAACACGGTGCTTTCCGGAAGCACCGTGGCTTTGATGCGCGTTCCGTTGTCGAGGCAACAGGAAAGCCCTTCTCCGACGTTTAGTCTCAGCGACGAAATTCCACAAGGATGCAGCGCACGCCAGAGTGAAAACACCACGGCTGAAAGCAGTATCCCACGCACATACCCATTTACCGGGACATACAATACACATGCCGCTGCCAAGGCATGCATGACACAGAGGGTGAAGCAAAGGAAGGACGAACGGCGCAGTTCAATCGCAAGCGGAAACTGCACCGTTCGGCAAACGCGGGGGGAGTTAAACCCGCTTGAAAACCACAGAGGCGTTGGTACCGCCGAAACCGAACGAGTTCGAGATAGCTACGTCGATCTTCATTTTCCGCGCCTCATTGGCACAGTAATCAAGATCGCACGCTTCGTCCTGGTTGAAAATATTGATGGTCGGCGGAGAAACCTGGTTGTAGACCGCCAGTGTCGAGAACACCGCTTCGATGCCGCCAGCAGCGCCAAGCAAATGGCCGGTCATCGACTTGGTCGAGTTGACCACCAGACTCTTCGCATGGTCGCCAAAGGCGCGCTTGACTGCTACGGTCTCCGCAACATCGCCCAAAGGCGTGGACGTTCCATGGGCATTCACGTACTGAACATCCTGGGCATTGACCTGTGCATTACGCAAGGCATTGGTCATGCAACGCGCTGCGCCTTCGCCGTCCTCACACGGAGCCGTCATGTGATTGGCATCGGCGCTCATGCCGAAGCCAGCCAGTTCACCATAGATCCTTGCTCCACGCGCCTTGGCATGTTCGTATTCTTCAAGAACCAGTACGCCGGCACCTTCGCTCAGGACAAAACCATCGCGGTCCTTGTCCCAGGGGCGGCTTGCGGTCTTGGGATCATCGTTGCGCGTAGACAACGCCCGGGCGGCGCAGAAACCACCGAGTCCGAGTGGCGAAACGGTACACTCGGCGCCTCCCGCGACCATGACATCTGCGTCACCATATTCGATCAGGCGCGCGGCATCGCCAATGCTGTGCGTTCCAGTCGAGCATGCGCTGACCAGGGCGATATTCGGTCCCTTGTAGCCATACATGATCGACAGGTTGCCGGAGATCATGTTGATGATCGAACCCGGTACGAAGAAAGGAGAAATTTTGCGCACGCCCGTGGCGACAAATTCATCACGGGTCGTTTCGATCATCGGCAAACCGCCGATTCCCGAGCCGATGGAAACGCCAATCCGATCGGCATTGGCCGGATGCGCTTCCAGTCCTGCATCCTTGATCGCCTGTATGCCTGCCGCCATACCATAGTGAATGAAGACGTCCATGCGGCGCGCATCTTTGGCAGGAAGATACTGAGTTATGTCGAAATCCTTGACTTCGCCGGCAATCTGTACCGGGAAAGTGGATACATCGAAACGTGTTATCCGGTCAATCCCCGAATGGCCCGCAAGGATGTTCTGCCAGGCTTGTTCGACGGTATTGCCCACCGGTGAAATGATTCCGAGACCGGTAATGACGACTCTGCGACGTGTCAATTTATTCTCCGGGGAAAAACAGCGAAATGGAATATATGAGGCAAAACGTCTGTGAACGGCTCAATCCGACCACAGACGCTCCCTTTTTATAATTAATTACTTTTTGTGGTTAACGACGTAATCGATCGCTTGCTGAACGCTGGTGATCTTTTCAGCTTCGTCATCAGGAATTTCACACTCGAACTCTTCTTCAAGCGCCATAACCAGTTCAACGGTATCCAACGAATCCGCGCCGAGGTCGTCAACAAAAGAAGATTCGTTCTTGATGTCTGCTTCATTAACGCCAAGTTGTTCTGCAACAATCTTTTTGACGCGTTGTTCGATATTTTCCATTAAAGGACTCCTTTTAAAGGTTCATGTGTAAGACAAAACCGCTTAATTCTAACAAAAACTGACCGGCTCCTACCAACCAACTCAGCGGGCGAGCCGGTCTTGCCGCCCACCGCCCTCGCGGGCATTAGCTCATGTACATTCCGCCGTTGACGTGAATGGTCGTTCCGGAGATATAGGCGCCTCCCGGCGAAGCCAGGAATCCCACGGCCGCAGCGACGTCCTCCGGCAAACCAAGACGCCCGAGCGGCACATTGGCCACCAGAGCGGCACGTTGCTTCTCCTCCAGGACCTTGGTCATGTCGGTATCGATGAACCCTGGCGCCACGCAATTAACGGTGATGTTGCGGCTCCCCAGTTCGCGCGCCAGTGCCCGCGACATTCCCGCGACCCCCGCCTTGGAGGCGCAGTAATTGGCCTGACCGGCATTACCGGCATAACCGACTACCGAAGAAATATTGATGATGCGCCCGTCGCGCGCCTTCATCATGCCGCGCATGACGGTACGACACAGGCGGAATACCGCCTTGAGGTTGGTATCGATGACGGCATCCCATTCCTCGTCCTTCATGCGCATGGTCAGATTGTCACGCGTTATGCCCGCGTTATTGACCAGCACATAAATGGCGCCGAATTCCTTCTCGACCCAATCAATCCCGGCCTCGATCTGTGCCGGGTCACGCACGTCCATGACAATTCCCTTCCCCGGGATTCCAGCTGCGGCGAGATTGCCATTGATGCGTTCGGCATCCGTTTCATTGATGCCTGTTCCGACGATCGTCGCGCCCTGACGGCCCAATTCGAGTGCAATCGCGGCACCAATACCCTGCGCGGCTCCCGTGACAAGTGCAACCTTATCTTTCAGATACATCAGTTTTACTCCAGGTTGAGATTGGCTTCAATTGAAGCGGCATCACAAAGGGCTATTCCATTCAGCCCCTCGGCACAACGCTTGGTCAGCCCGGCAAGCACCTTGCCCGGACCACATTCTGCAACGGTAGAGATATTCATGGATGCAATTTTCTGGATTGTCTCCACCCAACGCACCGGCGAATAAGCCTGGCGAATCAGGGCATCCTTGATTTTTTCTGGATCCGACTCGACAGCAACGTCCACATTATTAATCACCGGAATGCGCGGCGCGTTGAACTGCAGTTCAGCCAGACGCGCAGCAAGTTTGTCAGCAGCCGGACGAATCAGTGAGGAGTGGAATGGCGCGGAAACGGGCAACAGCACGGCGCGTTTCGCACCTCGGGCCTTGCAGCCTTCGCAGGCGCGCTCGACCGCCGCCTTGCTGCCGGCAATGACTGTTTGACCCGGCCCGTTGAAATTGACCGGTTCGACAACCTGTTCTTCACCCGCCTCGGCAACGGCCTCAGCACAAGCTTCCCGAATCTTGTCATCGTCCAGGTTGAGAATCGCTGCCATTGCACCGGTACCGACCGGAACGGCTTCCTGCATCGCCGATGCACGCAGTCGCACCAGCGGTACAGCATCCTTGAAATCGACGACACCGGATGCGACCAATGCCGAATATTCTCCCAGGCTGTGGCCGGCAACAACCGCAGGCAGTCTGCCACCCATTTCTATCCACAGCCTGTAGGCCGCAATTGCCGCCGTCAGCATCAGGGGTTGGGTGTTTACCGTTTGAGCCAGCAATTCAGCGGGGCCTTCCGCAACCAATTGCCAAAGATCCTGATCCAAGGTTGCTGAAGCTTCAGCAAAAGTGGCACGCACGATGGCGGAATCGCCATAGGCACTCATCATGCCGACGGACTGAGACCCCTGCCCCGGAAATACGAATGCAAACGCCATGATTATGTCCTCTCAGAATCTTAGAGTCTTAGTATTCGAGCAATACGGCGCCCCAGGTAAACCCGCCACCCACGCCTTCCAGCAATATCTTCTGTCCTCGCTGGATACGCCCATCCCGAATGGCCGCATCCAGCGCCAGCGGAACAGAGGCAGCAGAGGTATTGCCGTGGCGGTCAACCGTCACGACAACGCGATCCATGGATACCTTCAATTTCTTGGCAGTCATTTCGATGATGCGGATATTCGCCTGATGGGGGATCAGCCAGTCTACATCACTCGAAGCAATTCCCGCCATTTTGCAGCACTCAGTGGCTACTTCTGACAATACCCGGACAGCAAACTTGAAGACAGCCTGGCCATCCATGCGCAGGAAGGGATCTCCAATCACTTTGCCGCCACACACCTGCCCTGCAACTGAAAGAATATCGTGCTGCGACCCATCGGCATGCGCCGCCGTCGCCAGTATCCCGGGTTCCCCGGAAGCCTCCAGGATCATTGCACCCGCGCCGTCGCCAAACAACACGCACGTCGTGCGGTCATTCCAGTCGAGAATGCGCGAGAATACTTCGGCTCCGACCACCAGTGCCTTCTTGTGGCTGCCGGAACGAATGAATTTCTCCGCCACGCTCAGAGCATAGACAAAGCCACTGCAGACGGCCTGCACATCGAAGGCCATGGCACCGACATTGCCGAGCTTGCCCTGCAGCAGGCAGGCGGTACTCGGAAAAATATAATCAGGCGTCGACGTCGCTACGATGATCAGATCGAGATCGGCCGCATCCATATTGGCTGCGGCGAGGGCGCGCCGACTGGCCTCGAGTGCCAGTTCGCTGGAAGTGCTGTTTGGCTCGGCCAGGTGCCGCGACCGGATACCCGTACGGGTAACGATCCAGTCATCGCTGGTATCGATGCCGCGCCCGGCCAAATCTTCATTGCTTACGGGCGATCCTGGCAAATAACTGCCAACGCCTGCGATGCGGGCAAACATGCTATGCAATCTCCTGAATCGGGTGCTGTTCGGCTACGCGCCGGGAAATTCGTTCCAGGACGCCATTTCTGACGGTTTCGGCAGCGCGTTCCAAGGCGTTGCAAAACGAGAAGGCGTCTGCAGAACCATGACTTTTGACAACGATACCCCTAAGACCAAGGAGGCTGGCGCCATTATAGCGGCGATGATCAACGCGGCGCTTGAAATGCCTGATGACAGGCAACGCAATCAAGGCGGTCATTTTGGTCAGCAGGTTGCGACCGAATTCTTCGCGCAGGAAAGTAGCCAGCATCTGAGCCAACCCCTCGGACGCCTTGAGCGCGACGTTGCCAACAAAGCCATCGCAGACGACAACCTCCGCCTCTCCCTTGTATAGCCCATCGCCTTCTATATTGCCGACAAAATTGAGTCCCGAATCCTTCAACAACTCGGCAGCCCGTTTGACGACATCGTTGCCCTTGATATCTTCCTCGCCAATATTGAGGATACCCACAGTCGGGCGATCCTTGTGTTCGATCGCACCGACCAGGGAGGCTCCCATGATCCCGAACTGCAACAAGTGCTCAGGCGAACAATCGACGTTAGCCCCCAGATCAAGCACATGAACATGCCCGGACATGGTCGGCAGGACCGCACAGATCGCCGGACGGTCGATGCCTGGAAGCATCTTGAGAACGAACCGGGAAATGGCCATCAGCGCGCCGGTGTTGCCTGCCGAGACACAGGCATCCGCTTCGCCGCTCTTGACGAGATCGATGACCACGCGCATGGACGAATCCTTCTTGTTGCGAATGGCCAGTGCGGGCGACTCATCCATGGCCACCACTTCGCTGGCATGGCGAATCACAAGACGCGACATGTCCGCATGCTCAAGAAAGGGGCGAATCCTCTCTTCGATGCCAACAAGAATGGCGCGCACATCCTCGTGCTTGCGCACAAAGTCGAGCGCTGCCCGCACGGTAACCTCGGGACCATGATCCCCGCCCATGCAGTCGATAGCGACAGTAACAGTCATCCAGTCAGACAAAAGAAAAGGCAGGCCATCCACCCAAGGGGAATCTACCTGCCTGAATCCTGAATCTTATTCTGCCGAGCCTTTGGCAACCTTCTTGCCACGGTAGTAACCGGAAGGGCTGACGTGATGGCGCAAATGAACTTCGCCGGTCGTCGGCTCGATAGCCAGCGGCGGATTGGTCAGAAAATCGTGGGCACGGTGCATGCCACGCTTGGACGGGGACTTCTTGTTCTGCTGAACGGCCATAAATTACTCCATATTCAAATTCACTGCACTTTGCCTTTGAGCCCTTTCAATACAGAAAAAGGTGACACTTTTTCTGCTGTTGGGCCTGTCTGAGGCAATGTGCAACTATCGTGGCGCGGCGCTGAAGGCAAATCGAGAATGATCTCGTCTTCAATCAACTCCACAACATCGAGTTCACTTTGCGCCGTAAGGAAATCTTTCGAATCATCCTCGATTTCCTCCTGCGTCAATTCTTCTTCGTCCTTGACCAATTCCAGCAGAGTGCGAATCCTTACCGGATAGTCAATTCCTTCAAGGCAACGCTGACAGCAAACAGACAGCAGGCCATCTACCTGCAACGTCAATTGCGGCCTGTTGCGCGGACCCATGCTGCCCTGCACGTGATAACTCAAGCCACCCGCCGAACCGGCAAGCAGATCAAGTACACGCGTCAGGCTGGCCACCGGCAATTCGCCTCGCAGCGAACCGTTTTCCCGCGCAAAAGCCAGACTGTCAATTACAACCCGTTGCGACATAAGGCGCGCATGATATTATTTTTGCCCCACGAAGTCAAAGCAATTGACGCAACTCTCTGGATTTCCACCTTTTTTTGAATTTTGCTGCCAAAAGGCCGTTATTTTCGCCTATCTTCCCATGACCTGCAGACAACTCGTTCTAGCTTCAACTTCGCCATTCCGCCGTGAACTGCTCTCCCGGCTGGGAATCCCATTCGAAACAGCGAACCCGCAAACCGACGAAAGCCCCACGCACGGCGAAACTCCGGAAGATACCGCGCTGCGTCTTTCCGAAGCCAAAGCGCGTGCAGTGGCACCGCTTTACCCGCAGGCATTGATCATCGGCAGCGATCAGGTTGCCGTCCTGGAAGGCAAGGTTTTCGGCAAACCCGGCTCGCACGACAGGGCAGTCGATCAATTGCGGGCCATGCGCGGGAGAACCGTCAACTTCTATACTGGCCTGTGTCTGCTCGATGCGCAGACAGGGAAAGCGCAGGTGCGCGGAGTTCCGACGCGGGTTACCTTCAGAAACCTGAGTGATGCGGAGATCGAGAATTATCTGCAGCGCGAGCAACCCTACAATTGCGCCGGAAGTGCCAAATCCGAAGGACTCGGCATCGCACTCATCGCCCGGATGCAGGGAGAAGACCCGAACGCCCTGATCGGCCTGCCACTGATTGCCCTTTGCGACCAGCTCAAGACAGCCGGCTTTCCTGTCATTTGACGCATAACAATAAAGAAAGAAACAATTCGATGGAGACAGGCAGGCTTTATCTTATCCCGGTTCCACTGGGTTCCTCTCCGGTGACCAACGTTCTTCCAGCATCGGTTATCGCTCAGGCCAGGCAATTGAAGCACTTCGTTGCAGAAAATGCCAAGAGCGCCCGGGCGTTTCTCAAATCCTTGCCATCGGACACACCCCTGCAGCAGATCGAAATCCGCGAACTCAATGAACACACCCCCGCCTCTGCCCTGCCGGAACTGCTCTCCCCCCTCCTCGCCGGACACGATACGGGCCTGATCTCGGAAGCCGGTTGTCCCGCCGTGGCCGATCCGGGCGCAGCCCTGGTCGCCCTGGCCCACGACGCCGGAATTCCGGTATTTCCCTTGATCGGACCTTCATCACTATTGCTGGCTCTGATGGGTTCCGGGCTTTCCGGTCAGAATTTTGCCTTCCACGGCTATCTGCCCGCCAAGGAAGACCTGCGGCGAAAAAAAATCCTTGAACTGGAAAGCGATTCGCGCAAAAACACCAGGACGCAGTTATTTATCGAAACCCCCTATCGCAATCTCCAGCTATTGCAGGCCTTGATTGACAACTGCGCTGCGCAAACAAGAATCTGTATCGCTACTGGCCTGACTCTGGACAATGAGTCCATCATGACGCGCAAAACCTGCGACTGGAAGCGCCACGAGCGGCCCGATATCGATCGGCGCCCCACTGTATTCCTGATGCAGGCCTGAGCATCCTCCGGAGTGACCCGCTCCGGTCGAAAGGTTATGATGCGGACTCGGACAGGAGAATCCGCCGATGCGTTTTGTCGACTCCGATCGTTTCGCACAGCTCAAAGCCACGGGAAAGCTTCCCTCGCCCAAAGGGGTTGCCTTGTCGATCATCCGGCTGTTGCAGCGCGATGATTTCCGCGTCAATGACCTGGTCCAGCTGGTTCAGTCCGATCCGGCGATCGCCGGACGTATCCTGTACTTCGCCAATGCAGCAGCCTTCGGCCGCTCGCGGCCGATCGTTTCATTGCAGCGGGCTGTCGTGGCTTTGGGTTCCTTCCGCGTCCGGGATCTGGTCATCGGTCTGTCGGTCATGCACAACCACCGCAGCGGGGAATGCGCGGAATTCGATTACGAAAAGTTCTGGGGACACTCCCTGGCTTCCGGCATTGCTTGCCGTGAACTCGCACATTTCGCCCAGATTTCCAACGAAGAGCTCTTTACCATCGGTCTGCTTTCGCGCATAGGCGAACTGGCACTGGCCACCCTCTTCCCCGACGAATACGCGGGAATACTGATCAAGGCACACGAGAACGAGCTGGACGATTCAGCCGTTGCGGAACTTGAACAGCAGCGCTTTGCCATGGACCATCACGAGCTTACCGTCAGCCTGCTCTGTGAATGGGGATTGCCGGAAGTGCTCATCCAGGCGGCATTCCACTATGAAAGCCCCGATGCTGCCGGCTTCGCCGACGGATCGCGCGCGCAGACCCTGACGTACTCCCTGAGTTTTGCCAGTGCGCTGGCGCAAATCTGCATGGTGGAAGATGAAGAACGCTGGAGCCGGCTCCCTGATCTGCTGGCTCGCGCGGCCCGTCTGGGCATTGGCGGCGAGACGCTCAACGAGCTGGCCGACCGGGCAATTGCCTGCTGGCGTGAATGGGGCAGCAAATTGCAGGTACGAACCCGCGACATTCCGCCGTTTTCCGAGATCCTGGCGGCCATCCCGCCGGTGCGCAGGATGGGAACGGTTCCGATCAGCGAGGACCGACGTTCCCGTTCGCCCAGCCTGAATGTCCAACTGGTTGGTTTTCCGCTGGATGAACTCAAGCCGCTGATGCAGTTGGTCACGAGTCTGGGCCACCAGCCGGTGCTGATCGACGAAGGCCACAAGACGCTGGCAAAAATTCTCCGAAACCCCGCGCAAATCATCATTATCGATATGTCCATGCCCAGGCTGGATCCGGTGGGTTTTTGCCGCAAACTGCGCCAGAGTGTTGCCGGCGAAGATTGCTACACCCTCTTCCTGGCCGCCCCGGAACAGGAGCCACAGACACTGGAAGTCATTGATGCCGGGGCTGACGACGTGCTGATCAAGCCGGTCAATGAGCAGGCGCTGCGGGTGCACCTGAACACGGCAGCGCGCATGCTGGTTTTGCGCGAACAGATTCACCGCGAACGCCTGGGCGTGATGCGTTCGACCGACGAATTCGCCTCGGTCCAGAAACGATTGTTGCAGGATGCGCTGACCGATACGCTGACGCAATTGCCCAATCGCCGCAACGGGCTCGACTTTCTCGCGTCGGAACTGCTGTCAACTCAAACCAGCGGCTCGCCACTGGCCTGCATGATGCTGGACATCGATCACTTCAAACGCGTCAACGACACTTACGGCCATACCGCAGGCGACGCCATCCTGCAACAGCTGGCTGTCATTCTGAGAAATGCCGCGCGAGCGGAAGACATGGTGTTCCGATACGGAGGAGAGGAATTCGCCGCCATCCTGAACAATACATCGCTCAAAATCGCACTGCAGATTGCCGAACGGATTCGCGCTCAAGTCGAAATGCACACATTTGAATGGGAAGGACAAACCATTCCCCTCACGCTGAGCATCGGGGTCGCCATCGCCACGGGCAAGGAACTCGATGGCATGGCGTTGATCCAGGCGGCGGATGCCGCCCTGTACCAGGCGAAAAAAAGCGGCAGAAACCGGGTGGTTGCCGAAAATATTTCATAAGCGGCTCGTCGCAGGCAGGAGCCGCCCCCTGGCTTCTTCTTATCCTGGCCGCGTGTGATCGTCGTCCAGCCGAACGGATTCTCCGTCGATGACATTATTGTCATGCGGTTCCTGCGCTGCATCGCGACAAGCCGGGTCAAATTCCCGGGCACGCATCTGTTGCATCTGTTCCTGCATCTGTTGGCGCAAGGCACGGGTTCTCCACCAGAAATATCCCCAGATAACCAGCCCGGCGATGGCCAGGATGACGAAAACCACCGCCGAGAAAAACAGTGTCGCCCCCAGAGCAAGGACGCCTAGCAAAATGCCGACAATTCTTTCAAGAAGGCTTCTGGGTGACCGCCCGGAAGGATCAAAGCTGATATTCATCACCGGTTCCTGAACTTTCCATAGCCATGTCGACAGCTTTCTTCGACAGCTGCGAGGCAAACAATTCAATGAAATCATATTCAAAACGGCGCAGGTAAGTGCCCCGCCTCAGCCCGATGCGGGTCGTGTTCAAGCCAAAGAGCTGCGAAACATCCCGCGCCTGCAACCCCTGGTCGCGCAGCGGATCATAAGCCATGCTGGCGATGATCCCCAGCCCGAGGCCCAGAGTGACGTAAGTCTTGATCACGTCGGCATCGATGGCAGCGAGAACAATGTTGGCCGTCAATTGCGCCCGTTCGAACGCCTTGTTGATGCGCGAACGGCCGGCGAACGCCGGATCGTAGGTAATCAGCGGCCAGCGTGCCAGGCTGGCCAGGGTAATCGAGCTTTCGTCCAGAATCGGATGTCCGTCGGGTGCGACGACACTGTGCCCCCATTGGTAACAGGGCAGCATCACGAGTTGCGGGTACTGGTCCAGCGCTTCGGTGGCAATGGCGATATCGGCTTCGCCCTTGAGCGTCCATTCGGCAATCTGCGTCGGGCTTCCCTGATGCATCGACAACCGGACATCCGGATGCCGGTCAACGAACTGCTTGACCACGGCGGGCAAGGCATAACGCGCCTGGGTATGCGTGGTGGCGATAACCAGGCTGCCGCTGTCCCCGCCCGCATATTCCTCGCTGACCCGCTTGATATTGGAAACTTCTCGAAGAATCCTCTCGGCGATTTCGAGAACACGCTTGCCCGGCTCGGTAATCGCGGTCAGGCGTTTGCCGCTGCGCTCGAAAACGACGACCCCCAGTTCATCTTCCAGCAATTTGATTTGCTTGGAAACGCCGGGTTGCGAGGTATAAAGCACCTCTGCCGCCTCGGAAACATTGAGACCGCAGCGCGCCACTTCGACCAGATAACGCAGTTGCTGTAGCTTCATCCCAAACCATTAATAACCTATCGTTCTAATAATCTAACTTAATATTCTTTTTCCCTCAAGTCATAAGTAATACCATCCTTCAACACATACCCATGCGCCGAAGCGCCCACGTCAAAAGGACCGTGCCCCATGTATCGCTACGACAGCATTGACCGACAGATCATCAACGAGCGCGTCGCCCAGTACCGCGGCCAGATTGCCCGCAACCTGGCTGGCACCTTGTCCGACGACGAATTGCGCCCGTTGCGCCTGCAGAACGGCCTGTACATCCAGCGCCACGGCCCGATGTTGCGCATCGCCATCCCCTACGGGCTGCTTTCATCGCAGCAGTTGCGCAAGCTGGCCGAGATCTCACGGCGCTACGACCGCAGCGTCGGCCACTTCACGACGCGCCAGAACATGCAGCTCAATTGGCCGAAGTTTGAGGAAACGCCGGAAATTCTCGGCGAATTGGCGACAGTCGAAATGCACGCCGTCCAGACCTCCGGCAACTGCATTCGCAACATCACCACCGACCCGTTCGCGGGTGTCGCGCCGGATGAACTCACCGATCCCCGGCCGTGGTGCGAAGTGCTGCGCCAATGGTCAACCTTCCATCCCGAATTTGCTTACCTGCCACGCAAGTTCAAGATCGCCGTGAACGCGGCGGCGGAAGACCGGGCGGTCATCCGCGCACACGATGTGGGACTGGAACTGGTCCGCAGCGAAGGCGGCGAAATCGGCGTGAGAGTGTTCGTCGGTGGCGGCATGGGAAGAACACCGGTAATCGGCAAGGTCGTGCGCGAATTCCTGCCGCGCAAGCACCTGCTCACCTATCTGGATGCCGTGCTGCGCGTCTATAACCGTTACGGCCGCCGGGACAACATATACAAGGCGCGCATCAAGATCCTGGTCAATGCACTCGGAGTCGATGAATTCGCCCGCCAGGTCGAAGAGGAATGGTCGTTCCTCAAGGATGGTCCAGCCACCTTGATCGATGCCGAATTCGAACGCATCGCCGCGCATTTCGCTCCTCCGGCCTACGAAACCTTGCCGGAACGCGACCTCGCCTACGCCGAAGCACTCGCCTCCAACAAGGCGTTCGCCGCCTGGGCCCGGCGCAGCGTGCATGCACACAAGGTTGCCGGCTATGCCGCCGTGACCCTGTCACTCAAGGCGCCGGGCAAGGCACCGGGCAACATCACCGATGCGCAGATGGAAGCCGTCGCCGATCTGGCCGACCGTTTCAGCTTCGGCGAACTGCGCGTCACGCACGAACAGAACGTAGTTCTGGCCGACGTGCGCCAACGCGATCTGCTGGAGATCTGGACACAGGCCAAGGCACACGGACTGGCCACGCCGAATATCGGCCTGCTCACCGACATGATCTGCTGCCCCGGCGGCGATCTGTGCGCGCTGGCCAATGCCCGCTCCGTGCCGATCGCCCTGGCTGTGCACGAGAAATTCGACGACCTCGACTACCTGCACGATCTCGGAGAGATTTCGCTCAACATCTCGGGATGCATGAACTCCTGCGGCCATCACCACGTCGCCAACATTGGCGTCCTCGGCGTCGACAAGAACAACGAGGAGTGGTACCAGATCACGGTCGGCGGCCAGCAGGGCAACGCCACGGCGATCGGCAAGGTGATCGGCCCCTCGTTCTCGGCGGAGGA
Organism: uncultured Propionivibrio sp.; assembly: GCA_964563685.1. Classification (GTDB taxonomy): domain Bacteria; phylum Pseudomonadota; class Gammaproteobacteria; order Burkholderiales; family Rhodocyclaceae; genus Propionivibrio. The sequence goes on along the minus strand of CAZLXL010000002.1, from coordinate 106,981 downwards.
AGTGCCGGATGTCATCGAGGCACTAGCCAACGTATACATCGAGAATCGTACCGCCAGCGAACGCTTCATCGACACGTTCCTGCGCCTTGGCATCGAGCCGTTCAAGGAACGCGCCTACGCCGGCCGCGACCGCAAGAAAACCGCCCGGAAGGAAGAGATTACCCATGCCTAAGATCATCAAGCACGGCCAGATCGTCGACGACAACTGGCAAGTCCTCAAGCTGGCCGAAGGCGAAACGCCGGAATCTGTCAATCTGGCCAATGAAAATCTCATTGTGCCGCTGCCGGTCTGGCAGGCACGCAGGGAAGAAATTCTTCAGCGCGGCGCACCGTTCGGCGTCTGGCTCGACAGCCATGAAGGCCCGGAAAGCATCCAGGCCGACCTGCCCCATTTCACTCTCGTGGCGGTCAATTTCCCGAAATTCGCCGACGGACGCGGCTATTCAACAGCTCGCCTGCTGCGCGAACGCTACGGCTATCGGGGCGAACTACGCGCCATCGGCGATGTGCTGCAGGACCAGCTTTTCTACTTGAAGCGCTGCGGCTTCGATGCCTTCGCCGTGCGCGCGGACAAGGACATCCAGTCGGCGCTGGTTGGGCTGAACGACTTCAGCGAAACCTACCAGGCGGCCGTCGACCAGCCGCAACCACTTTTCCGCCGCCGCTTCGCCTGAAAGAACGCAATGCATATCCGAACGCTCAATCTGGACGATCCGGCCTTGCGCGATTCCGTCGCGCAAAAAACGCAAAATGCGCGCCTCCTGCTGAAACGGATCGCCGATGAATTTTCCCCTGCCGCGCTGGCCAACAGCCTGAGCGCCGAGGATATGGTCCTCACCGACCTGATTCAGGCGGAAAAACTCGATATCGAGAATTTTTCCCTCGATACCGGCCGTTTGCCGCAAGAAACCTACGATCTGATCGCCAAGGTCAAGGAACATTATGGGCTGACGCTGACGCTTTACTATCCGCGCCACGATCTGGTCGAAACGTACACCCGCACGCACGGCATCAACGCCTTTTACGAATCGGTCGAATTGCGCAAAGGCTGCTGTCATGTGCGCAAGGTCGAGCCGCTGCAGCGTGCACTCACCGGAAAGAAAGCCTGGATCACCGGCATGCGCGCGCAACAGTCGGCGACGCGCCAGGGGTTGCCCGTGCAGTCTTTCGACGAAGGCAACGGCCTTGAGAAATTCAACCCGCTCGCGGACTGGACGGAAAAGGAAGTCTGGGCCTACATCAAGATCAACGACGTACCGTACAACGCCTTGCACGACAAGTTCTACCCGAGCATCGGCTGTGCTCCTTGCACCCGAGCCATCACCATCGGCGAGGACATCCGCGCCGGGCGCTGGTGGTGGGAAAGTTCCGCCACGAAGGAATGCGGCCTTCATTTGAAGGACGCATTCGACGGGACTTCGTCGAAGGCCAACCTGGCGAAGCCAAGTTAAGGTGCGAAGCACCGGCCGAAGACAAAACCCTGAAAGCAAGGAATGCGGATTGCATGTTAAGAAGTAAACCATTAACCACAGAGACACAGAGGCACAGAGGCACAGAGATTTCCTGGCCCCTGGCTCTGAGGGATGGAATGCAAACTTTTGAAGAGTTCAAACGACACAAAAACATATGAATCTCGCTTTTCTCTGTGCCTCTGTGTCTCTGTGGTGAAAGGTTCTTGATGACAACGCTAACCAAACAAACGCTGACTCACCTCGACTGGCTCGAATCCGAGGCCATCCACATCATGCGCGAGGTGGCCGGCCAGTGCGCCAACCCGGTGCTGCTGTTCTCCGGTGGCAAGGACTCGATCTGCATGCTGCGCATCGCGGAAAAAGCCTTCCGCCCGGGCAAGTTTCCCTTCCCGCTGATGCACATCGATACCGGCCACAACTACAAGGAAGTCACCGATTTCCGCGACAAACGCGCCGCCGAACTCGGCGAACGGCTGATCGTGCGCTCGGTCGAGGATTCGATGAAGCGCGGCACGGTCGTGCTTAAATCGCCTGACGAATCGCGCAACAAGCACCAGTCGGTGACGCTGCTCGAAGCCATCGAGGAATTCGGTTTCGACGCCTGTATCGGCGGCGCACGTCGCGACGAGGAAAAGGCCCGCGCCAAGGAACGCATCTTTTCGTTCCGCGACGAGTTCGGCCAATGGGACCCGAAAAACCAGCGTCCTGAACTCTGGGATCTGTACAACGCGCGCGCCTTCAAGGGCGAAAACATCCGCGTCTTCCCCATCTCGAACTGGACCGAGTTCGACGTGTGGCAATACATCGAGCGCGAAAACCTCGAACTGCCGTCGATCTACTACGCGCACACCCGGCCGGTGGTGCGCAAGGCCGGCGGCCTGCTGCCAATAACCGACATCACCCCGGCCCGCCCGGACGACGTGGTCGAGAACGTGCGTGTGCGTTTCCGCACCGTCGGCGACATCACCTGTACCGCGCCGGTCGAGTCGGATGCCGACACCATCGCCAAAATCATTGCCGAAACCGCTGAAACGACGATCACCGAACGCGGCGCCACGCGCCTCGACGATCAAACCTCCGAGGCCTCCATGGAGCAGCGCAAAAAAGAAGGCTATTTCTGAGAAGACAACATGAACGCACCTGAAAAACATCCCGCAATCGCCGATCACGGACTGCTGCGCTTCCTTACCTGCGGCAGTGTCGACGACGGCAAGAGCACGCTGATCGGCCGCCTGCTCTACGACACCAAAGCCATCCTTGTCGACACGCTCTCGGCCATCGAGCGCACCTCGAAGAAGCGCGGCATGGAAGCCATCGATCTCTCGCTGCTCACCGACGGCCTGCAGGCCGAGCGCGAACAGGGCATCACCATCGACGTGGCCTACCGCTATTTCACCACCGGCACGCGCAAATACATCATCGCCGACGCGCCGGGGCACGAGCAGTACACGCGCAACATGGTCACCGCCGCTTCGACCGCCGACCTTGCGGTCATTCTGATCGATGCGCGCAAGGGCGTGCTGACGCAGACCCGCCGCCACTCGTACCTCACGCATCTCGTGAACATCCCGCACCTCGTCGTCGCCATCAACAAGATGGACCTCGTCGATTACTCGCAAGAGGTGTTCAACAGGATCATGGGCGATTACCTCGACTTCGCCGCCAAGCTTGGCATCGAAGACGTGCATTTCATCCCGATGTCGGCCTTGAACGGCGACATGGTCGTCGAACGCGGCGACCGGCTTGACTGGTACGAGGGGCCGACGCTGCTTGAGTTGCTCGAAAAGGCGGATGCTTCGCACGCTTCCCGCACCGAACAATTCCGCTTCCCGGTGCAATTCGTCTGCCGTCCGCAGGATTCGGCGAACCCGGAACTGCACGACTACCGCGGCTTCATGGGGCGCGTCGAATCGGGCAGCATCTCGGTCGGCGATAGCGTCACCGTGCTTCCATCCGGACGCGAATCGCGCGTCAAGGACATCCGAATACTCAACGATTCGCTGCCGTCCGCGATCGCCGAACAATCGGTCACGATCCTGCTCGAAGACGAAATCGACATCTCGCGCGGCGACATGATCGTCAAGAGCGGAGAGCAGCCGCAGGTCACCAAGCAAATCGACGCGATGCTCTGCTGGCTCTCGGAAACGCCGCTCGATCCGCGGCGCAAGTACCTGATCCGCCACACGACGCGCGACAGCAAGGCCATGCTCGCGGGCATCGGCTACCGCATGGACATCAATACGCTGGAGCAGCAACCGGCCGATAAGCTGTCAATGAACGATATCGCCAAAGTCAGCATCAAGCTGGCCCAGCCGATCTTCGCCGATCCCTATGCCGGCAACCGCGAAACCGGCGCCTTCATCGTCATCGACGAATCGAGCAACAACACGGTCGGCGCCGGAATGGTCCTGTAACACGGCCTCATCACGTCCCCCTAGAAACGCCCGGCTTGCCCGGGCGTTTTTCATGACTACCGGGATTAAAATCAGGCCCCCAACAAAACCCAGGAAAGCGCCATGCATGGGTCGCCTCCGAAATTGCCGGATCGCGTCAGGGAGCGCATTCGCTACAAGCATTACAGCTTAGGGAAACACCGAATAAGTATCGGAAATAGTGAACGATTCTTTTGTCATATGGTCTGACGAAGGGAATTGATCACGGGGATTGAAACGATGAAGCAACTGACGCTGGCGGCAACAAGAGGATTCGAGAAGCACAGCCGAGCGACGCGCAAGGCGGAGTTTCTGTCGCGCATGGAAGGGCTGATGCCGTGGGCGGAGTTCTGCGCCTTGATCGAACCGCATTACCCAAAGGCGGGTAATGGACGGCCGCCGGTGGGTTTGGAACGGATACTGCGGATGTACTGCATCGCCAACTGGTTCAACCTGAGCGACGTGGCCTGTGAAGATGCGCTGTACGATGTTCCTGTCTTTCGCGAGTTCTGCCGGATTGATCTGGGACGCGAGCGGGTGCCGGATGCCACGCCCCTGATGAATTTCCGCCACCTGCTTGAAACCCATCATCTGGGGGCGGCCCTTTTTGCCAAGGTTGGTGAGTTGCTGATGGCCCATGGCATGAGGCTTTCGGGGGGTACGATTGTCGACGCCACGCTGATTGCCGCACCGCCTTCGACCAAGAATCAGGACAAAGCACGTGATCCCGAGATGCACCAAACCAAGAAAGGCAAAGACTAGCACTTCGGCATGAAGCTGCACATCGGTGCCGACAGCAAGACCGGATTGGTTCATCGCGCCAGCGTTACGGCGGCCAACGTTCATGACAGCCACGAAGTCCCGAAACTGTTGCATGGTCAAGAAACCCGACTCTACGGCGATAGTGCTTACCGGGGTAAGGCACAGCGAGAGCGACTCAAAGCCATTGCGCCGAAGGCGAAAGACTTCACCAACAAACGGGCCTACAAGAACCGCCCGCTGACCGAGGCCGACAAAGCCACCAACCGGCGCAAGTCCAGCATTCGCTGCAAAGTCGAGCATCCGTTTCTCACGCTCAAGCGCCTCTGGGGATTCGCCAAAGTGCGTTATCGCGGCCTCGCCAAAAATGCCAACCGGGCCTTTGCCATGCTGGTCATGCTCAATATCAACAAATGGGGGCGACCTCTGACAGGAGCGGTGCGTCCAGCGTAGCCGGAAGGCGGGGAAAACCCCCGCTTTCTGGCCACAAAACGGCCGTTTATCCAATGAAAAATGCAATCGCATCAAAATTTTGTCTCAATTCGCCTTTACAACACCGCAATGTGGCGACTTGTTCGGTGTTTCCTTAGGCACAGGGAATATCCATGTCCAGAGGCATGTCATAAAAACCCGGCAAGACGATGCGTAACAGCCTTGCCTGGACGCACACGTATTTGTTACTCCGGCGGAAGCCGGTGTCCGATTGATTTTTTGACGAGAACGCTGGATTCAGGCGCGCCTTAATCGTCAGGTAGCGTTTCCTCGTCCAGATGGGCGCCCCATTCCCGCCACACGGCCCAGGCAACCGCCAACACGATGGGGCCGGCAAACAATCCCACCAGGCCAAAGGCCATCAGGCCGCCGAGCACGCCAAACAGCACCAGCAGGAACGGGATTTCGCTGACGCTGCTGATGAATATCGGGCGCAATACGTTGTCGATCTGGCTGACAACCGCTGCGCCCCAAATCCATACCCCGATGGCGGCCCCGATCTCTCCTCCGAACAGCAGCCATGCCCCGGCACTTCCCCACGCGATGGGTGTGGCGAAGGGAATCAGGGCAAACAAGGCCGTCAGGATTCCCATGCTCACGGGGGAGCCCAATCCCGCCAGCCAGTATCCAACGCCCGCGAAGGCCCCCTGCACCAGCGCGGTAAGCAGGACTCCATAGACCACCGCCCGGGTTGTAGAGGCGGCTGCAGCGACATAACCGTGGGTGCGCTGACCGATGAACCGGGCCATGACATGGCGAAACTCATGGACCATGCTTTCCCCGTCACGATAAAAGAAAAAGAGGATCATGATGACAAAGCCCAGTTGCGCAAGATCCTTGCCCACGATCCCCGCCAATTGGGCGGCTTCACGCAGGTGAGAGGCCAGCCAGGCCTTGATGGTTTCGGACAATCCCTGCGGCTCGGCGAGCAGCTGTTCCCGCTGACTCGTCAGCCAGTCTCCCAGTCCCGGAATGTTTTTCAGAAAATCCGGGATATCCGGCGGAGATAGCACGAATTCCCGCAAGCCGGCATACAGCCCGGATATTTCCTGCTGGGCAATCCACAGCAGGGTCAGCAAGGGGGCACAAATCGTGAAGGCCATGAGGAAAGTCGCCAGGCTGGCCGCCAGGGTATCCCGGCCGTGACAGCGTTTTCTCAGGCGTTCGACCAGGGGCCAGGAGACATAGGCCAGCACACAGGCCCAGGCCAGCGACACGAAGAAAGGCCGCATGACCACGAAGGTAAGCAGGGCCAGACCGACAAGAGCCAGCCAGGGCGCTATCCGGCGGGTGAAAGGTGAAACATTCGGCATCGGGGGAAATGCTCCTCAAGCAGACAGGTATGAACGGAAATGATGATAGTCCTATTCACGCGGTTTTCATTCCCCTCTCCCGGAGGAAAAGGAGCCGCCAAAAATGTCGTGCTGGGCAAACCGGCAAATGGCTGAAATGATCGGATGCGTCAGTTTCCGTTCATTGGTGATCGCGTAGACCTGTTCCCTGACGGTTTCGATGCGGCCGACAATCTGCACGTCGCATTGCCGGGCCACATACGCCTCGATTGCTGTCGGCGCGACGAAATAACCGGCACCCGCCTCGCCAAACGCCTTCAACAGCGCGCTATCGTCGAATTCTCCGACGATGCGCGGATGCAGCCGCTCCGCCTCGAACCAGCGCATGAGGCGTGAATGCAGCGCCACTTCAATGCCCGGCAGCAGAAAAGGAGCGCCGTCCAGCATCTTCGGAAAAGGCAGCGAACTCGTGCTGACCAAGGCCTGGGCAGCAAACACGCTGACCCCGCTTTCCCCGAGAAAATGGTCATAACCGCGCACATTGAGGTTTCCCGGCATCGGGCGATCCGCCATGACCATATCGAGACCATGTACCGCAAGTTCACCCAGAAGCGTGGTCAGCCGCCCTTCGCGGCAGATCAGTTTGACGGGCTCGACAAAACCGAGAGTAGGCTCCACCAGCCGGTAGGCCACCATTTTTGGAACCGAGTCGGCAATTCCGACGCGGAAAGTGATGCTCTGGGGATTGGGTTCCGAATGGATGGCTTCGAGCAATTCGTCGCCCAGCGTGAAAATCTGTTCTGCGTAGCCCAGCAATCGTTGACCGGTTTCTGTCAGTTCCAGCCCCCGCCCGGCCCGTCGAAACAGCTTGACGCCGAGGCCTTCTTCGAATTCACTCAACTGACCGCTGATCGATTGCGGGGCAAGATGAAGCTTTTCACTGGCCCGGGCGATACTTCCTGATTTCGCCACCATCCAGAAATAGCGTAAGTGTTTGAAATTGAGAGAAGCCATGATATTTGCCGGCTATATTTTCAGATGGAACCTCCGGGCTCGGGCAGAAAACGAAATACATCGATATATTCGATGTATTTTTTCGCAACAATCGATTTGTCGGACGTTCGAATTCTCTCTAAGATGTCGGCCGGAGTCAATTGCAACGAGGAATTCATGATACATACCCATAATCAGGCAAAGGGCGCAGAACACTCTGGCCGTGCAGCCTCGACAACACAACATGAGCCGTATCCCGGGAGGCACGCATGACACCCGCCATCGACAGTTTCGCCAACCCCGCAATGTGGTGGGGGTTCATCGCATTCGTGCTGATCATGCTGGCACTCGACCTGTTCGTTTTCGGCGGCAGGAAAGCGCACCGCGTTTCGGTCAAGGAAGCCCTGGCCTGGGTCATTGCCTGGGTCAGCCTCGCCCTGTGTTTTGCCGGCCTGCTCTTTTGGTATCTCAACGACACGCAAGGGGCGGAAGTCGCGCGGCGCAAGACGCTTGAATTCCTCGCCGGTTATCTGATCGAACAATCCTTGTCGGTCGACAACATGTTCGTATTCGTAATGATCTTCAGCTATTTCGCCGTGCCGCCTGCCTTGCAACGCCGGGTGCTGCTCTACGGCGTGCTGGGCGCCATCGTCATGCGCGCCGGCATGATCCTCGCCGGTGTCTGGCTGGTACAGCAGTTCGCCTGGATTCTCTACGTCTTCGGCGCCTTCCTCGTGATCACCGGAATCAAGATGCTGGTTTTCGCCGATCAGGAACCCGACCTCGACAAGAACCCGCTGTTGCGCTGGCTGCGTGGACATATGCGCATCACGCCGGAATTCCACGGCGAAGCCTTCTTCGTCCGCCTGAAAGGTGTACTTTGGGCCACGCCGATGTTCCTCGTGCTGATACTGATCGAGGCTAGTGACCTGGTCTTCGCGGTTGACAGCATCCCTGCGATCTTCGCCGTCACGACCGATCCGTTCATCGTATTCACCTCCAACATCTTCGCGATCATGGGCTTGCGCGCGCTGTATTTCCTGCTGGCCGACATGGCGGACCGTTTCCATCTGCTGAAGTATGGCCTGGCCATCGTGCTGGTCTTCATCGGCGGAAAAATGCTCGCCATGCCCTGGTTCCATATGCCGATCCAGTGGTCGCTCGGAATCGTCGCACTCATCATCGCGGCGTCGATCGCCCTGAGCCTAGCGCTGTCGCATGACAAACCTTCCCATGGAGAAACAACATGAGTTCCCGGACGCAAGCTATCCCGCAGCCGAATGTGCAGCATCGCGACGATGATGGGCGCCTGGTGCAGCTTGTCATCAACGGGCCTCTGCCGTTACCCGCCCAATCGGGAAATGCCTGGCTGGTAGCCATCGACGGTTCCGCGCACGCGCAGCACGCCGTCACCCAAGCCATGCAACTGGTCAGCCAGACGCAGGACGGCCGCTTGCATCTGCTCAATGTTCAGCCCTGGCTGAGCAAGGAGGCCGCTGAAGTCGAGCTGGTCCGGCGCGGCTGGGAAGCGAGCACAACGGCCCGCGCAGCACTCGCCGCCGCCGGCATTCCCTGGTGCCTTCATGTTTCGATGGGCGACAGTGCGGAACGCATCGTGGAAGAGGCCAAACAGTCCGGGTGCCGCGGCATCGTCATCGGCAGTCGCGGACTGGGCGCCGCCAAAAATCTGTTGATCGGCTCGGTGGCTTACAAGGTGATTCACCTGAGCCCAATTTCCGTACTCGTCGCACGCTGAACGCAACACCCCTATCCGTTTCTCAACACAGGAGAGTTGATATGAACCAATCCAGAGCCCGGGCCATGGCCTTGCCGCAATCCGCCGCATCCACCCTCGCCACCAACCGGGTAATCCGCAACACTTACCTGCTGCTGTCGATGACGCTGCTGTTTGCAGCCATCACGGCTGCAGTTTCGCTGACGCTGAAATTGCCGCACCCCGGCCTGATCATCACGCTCGTTGGCTACTTCGGCCTGCTGTTCGCCACCACGAAACTGCGCAACAGCGGCTGGGGAGTGGCATCGGTTTTCGCCTTGACCGGATTCATGGGCTACACCCTCGGCCCGATCATTGGCCATTACCTCAGCCTGCCCAACGGCGGTCAGACGGTCATGATGGCGATGGGCGGAACGGCCGCGATCTTCTTCGCACTATCCGGCTATGCCTTGTCCACACGCAAGGATTTCAGTTTCATGGGCGGTTTCCTGACAGCCGGAATCCTGGTGGCTTTTCTCGCCGGCCTGGCCTCGATTTTCTTTACCATCCCGGCCTTGTCATTGACCGTCTCCGCGGCTTTCGTCCTGTTGATGTCCGGCCTGATCCTCTATGAGACCAGCAACATCATTCATGGAGGGGAAACCAACTATGTGATGGCGACGCTCAGCCTGTTCGTCTCCATCTTCAATCTGTTCACCAGCCTGCTGCATTTGCTTGGATTCCTGAACAGCAGCGACTGACAAGGATTCATCTACCTGAAAAAAGCAGTTAAACCACGAAGTTCACCAAGCAAAACAAGATGTTCCGGCAAACTATTGACTCACATGCCGGTGAATCGTACTACCTGATCAAGCAATTGATTCTCTTCGTGACCTTCGTGGTTAATTGAGGTTTTCAGGATCAAGCCGAGAGGAGAACACCGATGCGCTCTTCGCGCATTCATGATTCCAGACTGATCCGGGGGATTTTTCTCGGAGTTGGAATCCTCTCGCTGGCGCTTGGCCTGCTCGGAATTTTCCTTCCGATATTGCCCACGACACCGTTCGTTCTTTTGTCAGCGGGCTGCTTTGCCCGTGGATCGCAGCGTCTGCACGATTGGCTTCTGGCCCACCGCATCGCCGGACCGATCATCCACGAGTGGCAAGTCCACCGCAGCATGCCTCCGGGTGTCAAACCGTGGGCGTTCGCGATGATGGCGGTTTCGTTCGGCAGTTCCATCGCGTGGATGGACTCCGCATGGCATCGCGTCATGCTGGCCGCATTGGGACTGGCGCTTGCGTTTATGCTCTGGCGCGTTCCCGTGCAAAAACGCACGTCGAATCGCCCCTCGGAAAACTAACCCGAGGACGCCGCGAGTTCAGCCGGCTTCCTGCTCGCCCGGGCCTTTCTTCATGACTTTTCCTTCAGCAGCGCGCTGCTTGCGCACCTCTTTCGGATCGGCAATCAGGGGGCGATAGATTTCCACCCGATCGCGATCCCGCAGGACGGCGTCCGGTTTGGTCAACTTGGCGAAAATGCCGAGCTTGTTTTTCTCCAGATCGATTTCGGGATATTTCTGCAGGATGCCCGAACGATCAATGGCCTCGCGCACTGTCGAACCGGCGGGCAGTCTTAGCGCAAGAATTTCCTGTTTGTTCGGCAGGGCGTAAGTCACTTCAACCTTGATCTGCTCAGCCATGGGAAGACGCTCCGTAAACCTGGTCGGCCCGTTTGACAAAGGCCTCTACGAATGTGTTGGTAATCTGGTTGAACACCGGACCGATGATTTTTTCGAACAGCTTGCTCGAGAATTCGTAGGACAACTGGAATTCAACCTTGCAGGCATTTTCCGCCAGAGGTTTGAAGCGCCACTCCCCAAGCAGGCTCCGGAACGGGCCATCGACCAGCTTCATGTCCATCCAGTGCGGAATTTTCTTGGCATTTTCGGTGGTGAAATGCGACTTGACGCCATGAAAATTGACATGCAGCGTAGCCACCGTCCTGCTTTCATCACGAAAATCGACGCGCGTCTGACTGCACCAGGGCAGGAATTGCGGGTAACTTTCGACGTCTTCGACGAGATCGAACATCTGCTGCGCCGAACGCTCGATCAGCACTGATTTTTCAACCCGGTGCATTGTCAGCCGTATCCTTTGAATCCTGTAGAATTGCGGATTCTAGCATTTTCGCCGCATTCCGGACCGGGACCACACCCATGAGCATCATTTCCAACAAGAAGGCTTTCCACGATTATTTCATCGAAGAAAAATTCGAGGCCGGCATTGCCCTGGAAGGTTGGGAAGTCAAGGCCATCCGCGCCGGAAGGGCCAACATCAAGGAGTCCTACGTCATCGTTCGTAACGGCGAGATTTTCATCTTCGGCATGCACATCACTCCGCTGGCCGAGGCTTCGACACACATCAAGCCGGACCCTGTCCGCACCCGCAAGCTGTTGTTGCACACCAGCCAGATCAGCAAGCTGATCGGCAAGGTCGAACGCGCCGGCTTTACACTGATGCCGCTGGATCTGCACTATCTGCGCGGCAGGGTCAAGGTGGAAATCGGACTGGCCAAGGGCAAGAAACAGCACGACAAGCGCGATGTGGAAAAAGAACGGGACTGGAACCGCGAGAAGGCGCGGCTGATGCGCGTCAAGGCCTGACGGCTAAAGGGTCCCGGTGCGCTGCCGGAGCGTTTCAAACAGACAAACGGCAGCAGCCGCAGCCACATTGAGCGATTCGATGGACCCGGCCATGGGGATACGCACCCGCTGTGTGGCAAGCGCCATTACTTCGGGGCGAACGCCCTGCCCTTCGCTGCCGAACACCCAGGCCAGCGGCTTGTTCAACGCCAGGGAAAACAAACCTTCGGACGCTTCCAGCGCCGTCACGAGCACCTGACCGCGATACCCCGCCAGAAATCCCGGCAAATCGCAGCTGTCATGAATATCGAGCTGAAAATGCGCTCCCATGCCGGCGCGCAAGGTTTTGGGCGCCCACGCCTGCGCACAATCGGCGGAAAGCAGAACCTGCCTGAAACCGGCAGCAGCGGCCGTGCGCAGGATCGATCCCAGATTGCCGGGATCCTGGATGCCGTCGAGCACTAGGGCATCCTCTTCCTGATCCAAAGCGGACGCGCTATGCGGGCGCGCGACAACAGCCATGATGCCGCTGGGCGTTTCGACCGAAGCCAGATCGTTGAACAGGGAATCGGCCAGCACGGTGATTGCCTGGCCGGATTCCTGATCTTCCAGAAACTTCCCGATTTCGCTCCGGCTGGCCCCACTTTCGCTGACCACTATTTCGTCGGGCTGGCCCAGCTTTTCGACATAGCTCTCGATCAGGTGCATCCCGTCCAGGACGATGCGTCCGGATTTCCGCCGTTCACGGCTGCTCTGGCAGAGTTTTTTCAGATCACGGAAATGCGCGTTGTCGCGCGATGCGATGCGCTTCATAGCAGCGTCAACTGGGCAACGGGAGCGTAACTGCGCCGATGCGCCGGGCTGGCCCCATGTTCGCGCAGAGCCTGCAGATGAAAGGCCGTGGGATAGCCCATGTGTCGATCAAAGCCGTACATCGGATACTCGGCATGCAGAAGCAGCATGCCGGCATCGCGCACGGTCTTGGCCAAGATCGAAGCTGCCGCGATCGAAGCCACCTTGCCATCGCCACCGACGATGGCCTCCGCAGGGCATGCCAGAGCAGGACAGCGATTCCCGTCGATCAGCGCTTTTTCGGGGCGCAAGGCCAGACTTTCCACGGCGCGCTGCATGGCCAGCATGCTCGCCTGCAGGATATTGATCCGGTCGATTTCTTCGACGCTCGCCTCGGCAACCGACCAGGCCAGCGCCTTTGCACGGATCTCGATTGCCAGCGCTTCACGTCGCTTCGCCGAAAGCTTCTTGGAATCGTTCAGTCCGGCGACCGGATTCTGCGGATCCAGAATCACGGCAGCAGCAACCACCGGCCCAGCCAGGGGGCCGCGGCCGGCTTCATCGCAACCGCACACCAGACCGTCAGGTAGCCACAGAGTTTGCATTCTCTCGTGATGCTGCAGGCAGGTATTCAAGGATCGCAGCCGCCGCTTTCTCAGCCGTGTTCTGCTTGAGTTGCAGATGGATCTCGCGAAACGTTTCGCTGATCGCTGCGCAGGTGGTTTTGTCCGCCAGAAAATTCAGCAGGGCCTGGGCCAGGTTCTCCGGAGTCGCATCGTCCTGAATGAATTCCGGGACAACGAACCTGCCGGCCAGGATGTTCGGCAGTCCGACATACGGCAAGTACCCCATGCGCCGCATCAGACGATGCGAAAGCGACGCCATTTTGTATGCTATGGCCATGGGACGCTTGAGCAGCGCCGCCTCGAGCGTGGCCGTCCCGCTCGCCACCAGAACGGCATCGGAGGCCATCATGGCATCGTGCGCATGTCCGAACAGCAGACGGATCGGCAATTCCCGTGCCTGACAACGATACAGCGCCGCTTCAAACAACAGACGAGTTTCCCGCGTGGCCAGCGGCACCAGGAACAGGGCTTCCGGCAACTTCTGGTGAATCAGCCTGGCCGTTTCGATGAACGTATCGGCCATGTATTCAAGTTCGGACTGGCGGCTACCGGGCAACAGCGCAAACACGGGCTGCCGTGACGGCAGCTCGAGAAGTTCACGGGCACTCTCGCGACCATCCTCGACCGGCAGCATGTCGGCAAGCGGATGGCCGACATAACTGACCGGAATATTCTCCTTTTCGTAGAGTGCCGGCTCGAAAGGGAACAGGGCCAAGACCCGGGTAGCGGATTCGCCGATTTTGTGGATGCGCTTTCCACGCCAGGCCCAGATCGATGGGCTGACATAATGGATGGCCGGCACCCCGCTCTTCTTCAGCGCTTTCTCCAGCACCAGATTGAAGTCCGGCGCGTCGACGCCGATGAAGACATCCGGCGGGTCCGCAAGCAAGCGCCGTTTCAGAGCATTGCGCATGCCGGATAGCTCGCGATAGTGCTTGAGCACCTCGACATAACCGCGGACAGCCAGTTTTTCGAGCGGATACCAGGATTTGAACCCCCGGCCTTCCATTTTTGGGCCGCCGATTCCGAAAAATTCGGCATGCGGCAATCTGGCCTTGAGTGCCTCGATCAAATGGCTGGCCAGCAGATCACCTGATGCTTCGCCAGCTACCATGGCGATACGCACAACCCGCGATGTCATCGGATGATGCCGCGCTTGGAGACTGCCAGAAAATCGAGAATGGGCTGGATTTCGGAATGCACCTTGGCATCTTCCTCCAGTTTGGCACGCGCTTCTTCAAGCATCAGGCCGGATTTGTACAGCGTCCGGTAGGCGCGTTTCAACGCCATCAGGGCTTCGGGAGAAAATCCCCTGCGCTTGAGGCCTTCCGCATTGATCCCGTAAGGCGTTGCCGAGTTGCCTGCAGCCATGACATAGGGAGGAACGTCCTGCAGCACGACCGTTCCGACGGCCGTCATGGTATGCGCGCCAATCCGGCAGAACTGGTGCACCCCGGTATACCCGCCCAGAATGGCCCAGTCATCCACATGCACATGCCCGGCCAGCTGCGAGTTGTTGGCAAAGATCGTCCGGTTGCCGACCTGGCAATCATGCGCCACATGCACATACGCCATGATCCAGTTGTCGTTGCCCACGCGGGTCACGCCGGCATCCTGCGCGGTTCCCAGATTCAAGGTGCAAAATTCCCGAATCGTGTTGCGGTCGCCAACTTCCAGACGAGTCGGTTCTCCGGCGTATTTCTTGTCCTGTGGCACCTCACCGATGGAACAGAACTGGAAAATCCGGTTGTCGCATCCAATGCGGGTATGGCCGGAGATCACGACATGCGGGCCAATCGACGTGTTGTCTCCGATCTCGACATGTTCCCCGATGATCGAATACGGTCCGACAGATACTCCGGCACCCAGTCGGGCGCCCGGATGAATGATTGCGGTGGGATGAATCATCTGCACGCTCCGACGCTGTCAGTCCACATCACGCTTGGCGCACATCAGTTCGGCTTCGGCAACCACTTCTCCATCGACACGGGCTTCGACCTTGTATTTCCAGATGCCGCGCATCTGGCGCACGATCTCGACATGAAGATGCAGTTGATCTCCGGCGGTCACCGGTTTCTTGAATCGCGCATTGTCGATACCGACAAAATAGAACACCGAATTCTCGTCGGGCACGGAACCCATGGTCTTGAACGACAGGATGCCCGCTGCCTGCGCCAGTGCTTCCATGATCAGCACACCGGGCAATACCGGGTGATGCGGAAAGTGTCCTACAAAAAACGGTTCGTTGATTGTGATGTTCTTGTAGGCGTGGAGAAACTTGCCGGGTTCAAAATCGACCACCCGATCGACAAGCAGGAACGGGTAACGGTGGGGCAGATGCTTGAGTATTTCGTGAATATCCATCGTATTCAAGATGTCTTCTCCATTGATTCGATTTTTTTCTCAAGTTCGGAAACACGCTCGGCCAGTTTGGCCAGGCGCTTGATTTGAGCCGCATTCTGCAACCAGTCTTCGTGCGGCTCCAGGGGAAAGATGCTTGTGTATTGCCCCGGCTGACGCAGATGCTTGGTCACCATCGTCCCCGCCGAAACATGCACATCGTCAGCCAGTTCCAGATGGCCAATGACCATCCCGGCACCGCCAATGGTACAGCGCTGTCCGATTTTCGTACTTCCCGCCACGCCAACGCAACCGGCCATGGCCGTATGGTTGCCTATCGTTACGTTATGCGCGATCTGGATCTGGTTGTCCAGCTTGACTCCATCACCGATCACGGTGTCGTCCAGCGCACCGCGGTCGATTGACGTATTGGCACCGATCTCGACATCATCGCCAATCACGACGCGGCCGATCTGGGGAATCTTGATCCAGCGTTCGCCGTCCTTGGCAAATCCAAAGCCGTCACTGCCGATGACTGCTCCCGCCTGAATGACGGCCCGCCGGCCAATGATGCAATTCCTGTATACAACCACGTTCGGATAGAGCACGGAATCATCGCCGATGGAAACGCCATCTCCGATGACACAGCCGGGGTAAAGCGTCACGTTCTCGCCAAGCACGACATCCTTGCCGACAAACACGTGTTCGCCTATGCACGCTGATTCCGGGATATCGGCATAAACCACCGCGCTCGGATGAATGCCGGAAGGACGCGAATCGGGCGGATTCAGCAAGGCGACCACACGCGCGTAATAGGCGTAGGAATTGGGGTGGACTATCCTTGGCAATCCGGTATCGCCTGAAAACTTCGGCGGCACGATGACGGCCGAAGCAGCGGTCGTTTGCAATTGCTGGCGATATTTCGGATTGGCCAGAAAGGCGATCTGACCTGCACCGGCCGAGGCAAGCGTGGCCACTTGTGAGACAACAACGGAGCCGTCACCTTCGAGCTGCCCCCCCAATCGTGCGACGATTTCCTCGAGACGCAGCCCTCCCTGCTTCGTCACGTCAGTTACTTGCCTTCTGCAGACAGGGCTTTGATGATCTTGTCAGTGATATCGAGCCGCGGGCTGACCCACACGACATCCTGCACGATCAGGTCATATTTCTCGCTTTCGGCCAGCTGCTTGATGGCCTTGTTGGCTTTCTCGATGATCGCGGCGTTTTCTTCATTCTGGCGCAGATTGAGATCCTCACGGAATTCGCGCTGCTTGCGCTGAAATTCGCGGGACAACTCATTCAGTTCCTTTTCTTTCGTGCGCCGGTCCGATTCGGTCATCGTCACGGCATTCTTTTCCAGGCTCTCCTGCATGCCCTGCAACTGCTTGGCCATCTTCTGCAAATCCTGATCCCGGCGGGAGAATTCCGTCTCGATCTTTTTCGCGGCCTTCACCGCGGTAGGAGCATCACGAAAGATTCTCTGGGTATTGACGTAACCAACTTTCAGGGTTTCCGATGCCGACGCATGGGAAACCGGGAACGCAACCAACATTGCAACCAGCAAGGTGGCAAATTTCATGTTCAAGCTATTTCTCCTAGACTAGAAAACCGTTCCCATCTGGAACTGGAACCGTTGAATGTTATCATTTTTCTGCTTGTTCAGCGGAGTGGCAAAACTGAATTTGATCGGACCGAAAGGGGAAAGCCAGGTAGCTGCCAAGCCTACCGCCATGCGTACCGGGCCGCCATCATAGACTCCCGCATCTTTCGTGACATCCGAATCCGCATAAACCTGGCCGGCATCGAAGAACGGGCCGAAACGCATCGATTTGTCGCGTCCGAAACCAGGTAAGGGCATCGTCAATTCGGCATTGAAGACAAAACGCCGCGTCCCGCCCAGATAGACTTCATCCCCCTCGGAATCGATCTCGTAAGGCCCCAGGCTGGCCGTGTCAAAGCCACGAACCGATCCCACGCCACCGGCATAGAAACTCTTGAAGAAGGGCATTTCCTGCCCACCCAGCCCCTTGGCGTAGCCCACCTCCCCGTTGAGCATGAGGGTCATGTTTCTGGTTACCGGGAAGTAACGCTGATGCTGATAGGTCGCCTTGTAATAACGCAGATCACCGGCCGGGCTGACTTCGAAGGCAGCGCGTTGATAGGTCCCGCGTGTCGGGTTGATCACGCTGTCCTTGCCGTCGCTCACCCAGCCTATTGTCAGCGGAACAGAAAGATTTCCGCAGGTACTGGCGCTAGTTCCGCAGAACTTGTCGATGAAACGTGTATATTGCAACGGAGTATCAGCTTCCGCTCGATCGATTTCCACCTCGGTGTGATCGATTGCCGCACCGAAATTGATCGACTGTTTTTCTGAAATCGGAATTCCGAAGCGGATCCCACCTCCGGTCGATTGCGTTCTATAAACGTAGCCCAAGGACGTCGGATCAGTCTTCCGGTGATAGATATCAAACCCCTGGCTGACCCCATCCACCGTGAAATAGGGATTGGTGTAGCTCAACCCGTACGCACGATTGATTTTCCCGGTACTCACCTGAATCGTAGCAAACTTGCCGCTGCCAAAGATATTGGCCTGAGAAATCGCTCCCGAGAGAATGACCTTTTCGGACTGCGAGTAACCACCTCCCAAGGTGATGTTTCCAGTCGATTTCTCGGTCACGTTGAAGTTCACATCGACCTGATCGGTCGTTCCCGGAACAGGTGGTGTTTCTACATTGACCTCGGAAAAATAATCCGTCTTGTCGATGCGCTGCTTGGACAACTTGACCTTCTCATCGTCGTACCAGGCGCCTTCCATCTGGCGTATTTCCTGCCGGACCACTTCGTCGCGCGACTTGGTATTGCCGCCGATATTGATGCGGCGAACATACACGCGCTTGCCTGGGTCGATAAAAATGGTAAACGCAACCTGCCTTTTCTCCTTATTGACTTCCGGAGCGGCATTCACGTTGGCGAACGCATAGCCTCTGGCCGAAAGCCTCTCGCTGATGGCTTTGATGTTCTGGTTCAGGTTTTCGCGCGAAAAAACATCGCCGGGCTTGACTGTAATCGCTTTCCGGAATTCCTCCTCCGGAAGAATCAGATCACCCGCCAGCTTGATCGAGGAAACGATGTAACGCTCGCCTTCGGATACGTTAATCGTGATGTAGATATCTTTTTTATCCGGACTGATCGAAACCTGCGTCGATTCGATGTTGAATTCCAGGAATCCGCGGTTCAGATAGAAAGAGCGCAAGGATTCAAGATCGGCAGACAGCTTCTGCTTGGAATACTGATCATTCTTGGTAAACCAGCTGATCCAGTTGGGAGTCTGCAACTGGAAAAGATCCAGGAGTTCCTTTTCCTTGTATGACGTTGCGCCGACCAGGTTGATCTGCTTGATCCGGGCCGCCTCTCCCTCGTCAATGTTGAAATTGATCGACACGCGGTTCCGCTCGAGCGGAGTAATCGTGGTCGTCACCGTCATCGAGTATTTTCCACGCGTCAGATACTGCCGTTTCAATTCCTGCTCGGCACGTTCCAGCATGCTGCGATCGAAGGAATTCGATACGGCGAAACCCGCCTCCTTCAACCCCTTGATCATCTGTTCCTTGTCGAACTCCTTGAGGCCGACAAAATCGATCTGGGCAATGGCCGGTCGCTCTTCAACAGCGACAATGACAACGCCACCTTCGATTTCGATGCGCACATCCTTGAAGAATCCGGTGGCGAACAAGGCCTTGATGGCCTGCGCTGCCTTCTCATCGGTCATCGTTTCGCCGACCTTGACGGGAAGATAGCTGAACACCGTGCCCGCTTCGGTTCGCTGGATTCCCTCGACTCGAATATCCTTGACGGTGAAAGGTTCAAAAGCCCAGGCAGCAGATACAAAGAGTGCAGCAATCACACCGGCAAGCAGGTTTTTCTTCATGAGTCAGCCAGAGATCAAACGAGTGAGGTCATTGTAGAAAGCAAAAGCCATCAGCATCAGAATCAGCGCCAATCCAACCTTCTGGCCAATTTCCATGTACTGTTCCGGGAGCGGCTTGCCCCTAATGATTTCTGCAACATAATACAGTAAATGGCCACCATCCAGAATCGGGACAGGCAACAAATTGAACACGGCCAGACTGATGCTGACCAGCGCCATGAATTTCAGATAATAATCAGCACCCAGTTTCGCTGACTGTCCGGCGTAGTCCGCAATGCTTACCGGGCCACTGAGATTGCGCCAGGAAACAGCCCCGGTAATCATTTTTCCCATGACCTGCAGGCTGAACACGGACTTGTCCCAAGTCTCGCGCACCGCTTTGCCCAACGCGACAAAAGCGCCATAGCGAATCGTAACCAGCAACTCTTCCCGCGGGAATACCGATTCGTCGACAGCCGCCCCGATACGACCGATTTCCTGCCCTTCGAGTTCGACGGCTTCTGGAATGAGCTCAACCTGCATTTGCTCCATCCCGCGCCTGAACGAGAGCTTCAGTGGAATTCGCGGCGATGAGCGGACCGTTTGCACCACGTCTGACCAAGAGGCAACAGGCTTGCCGTCAACACTCAGTATTTCATCTCCCGCAACGAGACCCGCCGCCGCGGCCACACTCCCCGGAGTCGTTCTGCCGATGATCGCCGGGATGCTCGGGCGATAAGGGTTCAGGCCAAGCTTTTCAAGAGGGTTGCCGCCCTCGTCCGATGTTCTTGCCGGCAAAAGATTGAGGTGACGGAAATTGATTTCGTTGTTCCGGTTGATCAGCTCAAGCGCTATCGAATCCTGTTCAACCATCTGCCTTACCAGAACCCACCGCATTTCCGACCAGGTCTGTACTTCCTGGCCGCCGATCCTGATCACCCGCTCGCCATCCTCGATCCCTGCAAACTCTGCCGGACTCGCCTGGGCCGGCACACCCAATACAGGGCGCAGTTCTTCCGTGCCATACATGAACAAGCCCCAATAAACGGCCACGGCAAGCAGCAGGTTGGCCAGAGGGCCGGCGATAACAATCGCCACGCGTTTCCAAACGTTTTGCCGGTTGAAGCAGCGATGCAAGTCGCCCGGAGGAACTTCGCCCTCGTGTTCATCCAGCATTTTCACATACCCGCCCAACGGGAACAGTCCGATCGACCATTCCGTCTGGTCCTTGCCCAGGCGCCACGTCAGAACGGCCCGCCCGAAACCCACTGAAAAACGCAGGATTCTGACCCCGGAAAGACGCGCAACAAAGTAGTGTCCCAGCTCATGCACGACAATCAGCAGGCCAAGCAAGAGGGCAAAGGCCCCCAGGTAAAAAAAGAAATTGCTCATGCGGACAGGGCCATTTTCTCGACGACCCGACGGGCTATCCTGCGAGCACAGGCATCTGCTGCAAGAACGTCTGCCAATGAATCCAGGTTCATTGCGGGAGCTTCGTCCAGCACTGCGGCGATGACTCCGGCAATGCCGGTGAATCTGATCCGGCCATCCAGAAAGGCCTCGACGGCAATTTCGTTGGCGGCATTCAGCGCCGCCGGGAAACTGCCGCCTTTCCGCAGGGCGCGATAGGCCAGTTCAAGACATGGGAAACGTTCGAAATCCGGACGTTCAAAATGCAATGAGGCCACGCGAATCAGGTCGAGCGGAGCAACGCCGGCGGAAATCCGCTCTGGATAAGCCAAAGCATGCGCAATCGGTGTCCGCATATCCGGGTTGCCCAGTTCTGCGAGAACCGAACCATCAACGTATTGCACCAGGGAATGAATCACGCTTTGTGGATGAACAACAATCTGAATCTTTTCCGCTGGAACATTGAACAGCCAATGGGCCTCGATCATTTCCAGCCCCTTGTTCATCATCGTGGCCGAATCGACCGATATTTTCCGGCCCATGACCCAGTTGGGATGCGCACAAGCCTGCTCGGGAGTCACTCTTTCCAGGGCTTCAACAGGCGTGCTGCGGAACGGCCCTCCGGAAGCGGTCAATAGCAAGCCTTGTACACCACTGCCAGGCAAATCGCCTGAATACCCCTGCGGAAGCGACTGGAAAATGGCATTGTGTTCGCTATCGATCGGCAACAGAATCGCGCCATTTTCCCTGACGGTGCGCATGAAAACGGGGCCGGCCATGACCAGTGCTTCCTTGTTGGCCAGCAGGACCTTCTTCCCGGCCTTGGCCGCCGCCAGCGTTGAAGGCAAACCCGCTGCGCCGACGATGGCCGCCATGACGGCATCGACCTCAGCCAGTCCGGCCATGCGCACCAGAGCCTCTGGTCCCGATTCGACACGCGTGGGGCATTGGGCTGCCTGCAGACGCTGCCGCAAACCGCTTGCCAGAGATTCATCGCACAGGACGGCATATACCGGACGAAACTCAAGACACTGCTCGAACAGGCGATCAACCTGAGTATTTGCACACAGCGCCAGGACTTGGTAGCGCTGGGGATGCCGCCTGATGACATCGAGCGTACTGACGCCAATTGAACCGGTGGATCCGAGAATCGTCAGTTTTTGCACCATCACCAAACGCCTTTTAATGGTTGGCGCCGAACCAGACAAGCGCAACCAGCGGTAGCGTGGAAGTCAGGCTGTCAATCCGGTCTAGAATGCCGCCGTGCCCGGGCAGTACATTGCTGCTGTCTTTCAGGCCAACCTGGCGTTTCAGCAATGACTCGAACAGATCGCCCACAATGCTGACCGCTGCAAGAAGCAAAAGCATCAGAAACAGCAGCAGATAATTGTTCGCCAGTATATCCGGCAGCCAGGATGACAACAGAAACCCGTAGATAACAACTGCCAGCAGGCCGCCCAGAGCCCCTTCCCAGGTCTTGCCGGGACTGATGGCAGGCGCCAGCTTGTGACGCCCCCAGGTCCGGCCGGAAAAATAGGCCGCAATGTCAGCCAGCCAGACGACCGACATGATGGCAAGCAGTGAAATGGCTCCCACTTGCCGTAGCTGTATCAACGCCAGCCAGGCAGGAAGGATCACGACCAATCCGGTCAAACAGCCGACGATGGGGTGCGATACGTTCCAGCGTTGTTTCAACCAGACAGGAACCAGCAGCAGCCAAAACACCGTCGCGGGTAAATAAAACCATTGCCCGAGCTGCCAGGAGTTTCCTGCTGATGCTTGCCCGACACCAAGTGCGGAGGGAAACATCAGACTCAACACGGAGCAGATGACCACCCCACCTGCACCCATCAAGGCCCGGATAATCGGGGGTTGTTTCATCAAGCCTCCCCACTCCCAGAATGCCAGCGCGGCTACAAGCGTCACAACGCAAAGCCAACCCGTGGGGGAAAGATAAAACAATGCGGAATAGAACGCGCCAAAAAGCAGACCCGCGGTGACAATCCGCGTACTAAGCATCGATTTTTACATCCGAGGACAAATCCGAATCTTCGGGAGCCGCTGCGTTGAGTACCTCAGCGGAAGACTTTTCGTTCAATTGTTCGCTGGTTCGACCGAATCGGCGTTCGCGCTGCTGATAGGAAAGGATCGCCTTGTCGAATGCGCGCTCATCGAATTCCGGCCATAGCGTATCAGTGAAGTAAAGTTCCGAATAGGCCAGTTGCCACAGCAGGAAATTGCTGATTCGCTCTTCGCCGCCGGTACGAATGAAAAGATCAGGTTCCGGCGCATAATTCATTGCCAGATATGCAGCCAGATCCTCCTCGTTCCAATCGCCCGATTTCTCCGGACAGGCCTTGGCCATGCGATTGACAGCCTGGAGGATGTCCCAGCGCCCGCCATAATTGGCGGCAATAGTCAGCACCAATTTCTGATTGTGAGCGGTTTTCTCTTCCGACTTGCGGATCAAGGTCTGCAAATCGGCATCAAACCGGGACAGATCGCCAACAATTCTGAGTCGAACGCCATTGCGCTCCAGTTTGGCCACTTCCTGATTCAATGCCCGGACAAAAAGCTGCATGAGCAGCGTAACTTCTTCTTCCGGACGGCGCCAGTTCTCGGAACTGAACGCAAAGAGTGTCAGATACCCGATGCCATGATCGAGACAATATCTGACCGCTCCCCGTACGGTTTCGACGCCGCGGCTATGTCCGGCGAAGCGGGGAAGGAGCCGCTTCCTGGCCCAACGCCCATTCCCATCCATGATGATGGCGACATGACGCGGCATGCTGCCCGCATCAGGAATCGTCCGTGTCGAACTTTTGAATGAAGAAGCCATCTGCCATAGTCTCCGGCAGTTTTCAGATGGCCATCAGTTCGGTTTCTTTCTGCGTAAACTGCTTGTCAACTTCAGCGACGTATTTGTCGGTGAGTTTCTGGATTTCATCCTGAGCCCGGCGTTCGTCATCCTCCGAGCATTCTTTTTTCTTGAGCAAATCTTTCAGGCCGGCATTGGCATCACGACGCAAATTACGCATCGCCACGCGTGCATTCTCGCACTCATGCTTGACCACCTTGATCAGGTCGCGCCGGCGTTCTTCCGTCAGTGCCGGCATCGGCACCCGGATCAATTCACCTTGCGTTGCCGGATTCAATCCCAGATCGGAGTCGCGTATGGCCTTTTCAATCTTTGGCGCCATACCCTTTTCCCAAGCCTGCACACCCAGCGTCCGGGAATCGATCACGGTGATATTAGCCACCGTATTCACCGGAACCATCGAGCCGTAGTAATCAACCTGCACATGATCCAGCAGACCAATATGCGCCCGTCCCGTACGTACCTTGGCCAAATCAACACGAAGGGCCTCGAGCGACTTCTGCATTTTGCTTTCAGCGCTATTTTTCACATCTGCAATCGACATTTTCATCCCCCTCAGCAATACACCAATGTTCCCTCATTTTCACCGAGAACAACATTCTTGAGTGCGCCAGGTTTAAAAATCGAGAACACCTTGACCGGCAATTTCCGGTCGCGGCACAAAGCAAAAGCCGTTGTATCCATGATGGCCAGATTCCTGGAAATGGCTTCATCGAAGCTGATCCGGTCGAATCGGGTCGCGGTGGGATCCTTTTTCGGATCCGCTGTATAGATGCCATCGACCTTGGTCGCCTTGAGTACGATTTCGGCGCCGATCTCGGCCCCGCGCAATGCAGCAGCGGTGTCCGTCGTAAAGAACGGATTGCCTGTACCACCGGCGAAGATGACCGTCCTTCCCTGTTCCAGGTAGCGGATGGCCCGCCCACGGATGTAGGGCTCGACAACCTGCTCAATATTGAGCGCCGATTGGACCCTCGCAACCAGGCCGGCAACACGCATGGCGTCCTGCAGGGCCAGGCCATTCATGACCGTGGCCAGCATGCCCATGTAATCAGCCTGGGCCCGATCCATGCCGTTGGCCGCCGGAGCGATACCACGGAATATGTTGCCGCCGCCAATGACCACGCCGACCTGCACCCCCAAATCGACAACGCTTTTGACTTCGTTGACGATTTCGCCAATAGTCTGACGATTGATTCCGTAGGAATCGGCTCCCATCAATGCCTCACCGGAGAGCTTGAGCAGGATGCGCTTGAATTTGGGTGTTGCGGCTTCGGTCATGACGACGGTTCCACTTTTATAAACTGTATGTATCAGTTTTTCGCTGCAGCGGCTTGTGCAGCAACTTCGGCGGCAAAATCGTTGGTGCGTTTTTCCAGCCCTTCACCAACGATATACAGGGTAAATCCGGCAACGGAAGCCCCCTTGGTCTTGAGCAGCTGCTCAACCGTTTGCTTGCCATCCTCGGCCTTGACGAACACCTGCGCGAGCAAGGTCACTTCCTTCAGGTACTTCTGAACCGTCCCTTCAGCAATCTTTTCCAGCATGGCTTCGGGCTTGTTATCGGCACGCGCCTTCTCGATTGCAATGCGGCGCTCGGTTTCCAGCAATTCAGCCGGAACACCTTCAGAATTCAGCGCCTTGGGCTTGGACGCAGCGATATGCATGGCCAGGTCCTTGCCCAGTTGCTCATCGCCGCCAACCAGATCCAGCAGAACGCCAATTTTGGCTCCCCCGTGAATGTAGGAATACAGCTTGCCCTTGGCCTCAACGCGAACAAAACGCCGGATGGTCATGTTTTCCCCGATTTTTCCAACCAGGGCAGTACGCGTCGATTCAACGGTACCCTCGCCCAAGGGCAATGCGGTCAGTGCGGCCACATCGGACGGGTTCTTGCTGGCCACGAGTTCGGCGCATGTCCTGGTCAACGCTTGGAATTCGTCATTCTTGGCCACGAAATCCGTTTCGCAATTGACTTCGATGATTGAACCCAGCTTGCCATCGGCAGCAATGCTGACCGCAACCAGACCTTCGGCAGTAATCCGGGCAGCCGCCTTGCTTGCCTTGTTGCCCAGTTTGACGCGCAGGACCTCTTCGGCCTTGGCCATATCGCCATCCGCTTCGGTCAACGCTTTTTTGCATTCCATCATCGGCGCATCGGTTTTTGCGCGCAGTTCAGCCACCATGCTTGCAGTAATTGCCGCCATTTTTAATCTCCACTTGCAGACACGGCCGGAAACCCGGCCGTACCCTGTTGAAACAATCAGTCAATAATCAGTCGCACGCACTTCATCGAAGGGCAAAGGACAAATTACTCCGACTCCTCGACAAACTCATCACCGGAAGTCGCTGCGATGACATCTTCGACGAACTGGCTGCGCCCTTCGAGAATCGAGTCAGCCACACCCCGCGCATAAAGACGAATAGCGCTGGAGGAGTCATCATTGCCCGGAATGACGTAGTCGATCCCTTCGGGCGAATGGTTGGTATCGACAATCGCGATCACCGGAATACCCAGCTTGTTCGCTTCGGAAATGGCAATTTTGTGATAGCCGACGTCAATGACGAACAGTGCGTCGGGCAGGTTGTTCATTTCCTTGATCCCGCCGATCGACTTCTGCAGCTTGGCCAGCTCGCGCTGCATCATCAGCGCTTCTTTCTTTCCAAGCTTGTCAAGGGAACCATCCTCCGCCATGGTTTCCATTTCCTTGAGGCGCTTGGTCGATTGCTTGATGGTCTTGAAATTGGTCAGCATGCCGCCCAGCCAGCGCTGATCGACAAACGGCGATCCGCAACGGGTCGCTTCTTCCGCAATGATTTCGCGGGACTGACGCTTGGTCCCAACGAAGAGAATATTGCCCTTGTTGGCCGAGAGCTTGCGTACAAAAGCCATCGCTTCATTGTACTTGGCCAGCGTTTTTTCGAGATTGACGATATGAATCTTGCTTCTGGCACCGAAGATGTACGGCGCCATCTTGGGATTCCAGAAACGGGTCTGGTGACCAAAATGTACACCAGCCTCCAGCATTTGACGCATTGTTGCAGACATGTTTACTTTCCTTTAAGGGTTGAACCACCATCCGCCGACTTACGCCCACCGCATGGCAGGCACCCTTGAACAAGCGGATGTGAGAATTAGGCAGAAAAGACCGGAATCACCTCCCGGTAAATTCTTGCCGGAAACTGCAGAAACTGCTCCAGCTGCAGAGCGCGGTATTGTACAACAAGCCTGATGAATCACAAAACCCGGATGGATATCAGACCAGCAAAAAAAATGGCCCCATCGAGAGATGGAGCCATTTCATATCCAACAACTTTTCCGATTTTTCGGATCAGCCCAGACGCGAAATGAAATAGCCAGCGCAAACGGCCGTCCCGATCACCCCTGCCACATTGGGACCCATGGCATGCATCAGGAGGAAATTCTGCCTGTCGTATTCAGCGCCAACAACTTGCGAAACGCGCGCCGCCATTGGCACAGCAGACACACCTGCAGAACCGATCAGCGGATTGATCGGGTTGTTAGGAGAAAACTTGTTCATCAGCTTGGCGAGCAATACTCCACCGGCTGTCGAAACCCCGAAAGCAACAACGCCCATGCCAATGATCATAAGCGTCTTGGTTTGCAGGAAATTGTCCGCTCCCATGGTCAAACCAACCGAAGTACCGAGGAAAATCGTCACGACGTTGATGATTTCGTTCTGTGAAGCCTTGCTCAAACGTTCAACAACCCCCGACTCGCGCAGGATGTTGCCCAGCATGAGCATGGCCACCAGGGCCGATGCCGGAGGCACCACGAGAATAACCACAAGCATCACCGCGAGAGCAAATACAATCCGCTCCAGTTTACCCACCGGACGCAAGGTCTTCATGCGAATCTTGCGCTCCGCATCGGTTGTCAACGCCTTCATGATTGGCGGTTGAATCAGCGGCACCAGCGACATGTAGGTGTAGGCTGCCACGGCAATCGGCCCGATCAGATGCGGAGCCAGCTTGTTGGCCGTAAAGATCGAAGTTGGACCATCCGCACCACCAATAATACCGATGGATGCACCTTCCCCGGGCGTGAACACACCGCTGATTACGGCAGCGAACATGGTCGCAAAGATACCCAACTGGGCAGCCGCACCGAGCAGCAGGGTCCGCGGGTTGGCAATCAAAGGACCAAAATCCGTCAGTGCACCGACACCCAGAAAGATGATCGGAGGAAAGATTTCCAGGCGAATCCCAAGCCCGATCAGATCATAAAGCCCCACTTCCGGCAGCCCCATCAGGTGCGAACCGCTCAGGGATTGCATGACTTTGGCCGCCGAATCGAGATTGGGATCGAACACCCCCATCGTCGGCACGTTTGCCAGCAAGGCTCCAAAGGCAATCGGCAGAAGCAGCAAGGGCTCAAATTCCTTGACGATTGCCAGATAGAATAGAACGGCACAAACCGCCCACATAATAACCATGCCACCAGTCACCAGGGAAAACCCCGTCGACTGGGACATCATCAACATGAATTGTTCAATGATTCCGGACATGACAGCCTCAGTTCAGTTGGACCAAAACCTGTCCTTCATTGACGGCATCGCCTTCCTTGACCAGGATGGCGGCGACAGTACCTGCACTGGGAGCGTAGATTGGCGACTCCATCTTCATGGCCTCAAGCACAAGGAGTTCCTGCTCTTTGGCAACCTGCTGCCCGACCTGAGCGCGAATCTTCAGGACGACGCCAGGCATCGGGCTGGTGACCGCGTGGCTGCCTGCAGCTGCAGGAGCTGCAACCGGGGCTGGAGCAACCGGGGCGGGAATCGGCGCGGCAACAACAGGCGCGGCCTGAACCGGCGCGGCAACATAGGGAGCAGGAGCAACCGCAACACCGTCAACAACTTCAACCCCAACTTCGTAGGTTTTGCCCTCAAGGGTGATTCTCAATGTTTTCATAATTAAAATTCCTCAAAAATACTTAAATATCAAAATCAAAGTTTATGTGACGAGTGATGCGAAACGCGCCCCTGAACGGACCAGGTCCAGTCCATGCTGCCCATGGTCCGGAATTTGACGATCGAAGCCGGTTTTCCCAGAACTTCCTGTACGGCCGTTGCAAGAATGGCCAACAGCCGGTCATCGCTCAATCCCGGATGAATTGTCTTCGCAGCAGAGACCGGAGTGGCCAGCTGCTCGGGTTTGGCAGGAATTGAGGAAACGGGCGCAGCAGGAACCGCCGCTGGCTTTTGTTTGCCGTAATACTGCTCCGGGGCAACTATCTTGAGTATCCGTGCAATCAGGCTGC
Source organism: uncultured Propionivibrio sp. (assembly GCA_964563685.1). Taxonomy (GTDB): domain Bacteria; phylum Pseudomonadota; class Gammaproteobacteria; order Burkholderiales; family Rhodocyclaceae; genus Propionivibrio. Next base: position 77,952 of record CAZLXL010000002.1, on the reverse strand, counting down.
AAAAAATTGTGATTCCGCCAAGAACCACGAAAACCACCAGCAATCCTGTCGCCTGGAACTCAATCAGCTCACCAAGGGTAGGCTGATCCGAAAAGCCCCCCTTGTTGACCTTTTGTTCGACAGTTGCAACTGTTTTTTGCGCATCCTGGGACTGAACAAGCGCTGATTCGCTACCTGCCACAGCTGCCTTGGCCGGAGCAACCGCCGTTGCTGCTTGAGAATTATCTGTACTCATAAGGAACGATCTCACCTGATACGGTATTGATGAAACACGACTGCTCGAAAAAACCAGTTGCGAAGCTGCAGCACTCCAGAATCTTCGGCAATCCTCGGGTTAATAAAGTCGCCTGCGCATTCCCTTTCCGACGACGGAACAGAAGGCGCAGGCTTTTGGATCACAGAGGAATCAATCCATGCTTCTTGGGCGGGCGGGTCAGGCGCTTGGTCAGCGAAATGCGCAAGGCCATGGACACCCTGGAACGCGTCTCGGACGGAGCAATCACATCGGTGACCATTCCGTGCTCGGCTGCCTGATAGGGCGAGGCAAATTCCTTGCGATACATCTCGATCAGTTCGGCTTCCTTGGCCTTGGGATCGGCGGCCGCCTCGATTTCCTTGCGGTAGATCACGCGTACTGCGCCTTCCGCCCCCATGACGGCGATTTCCGCTGTCGGCCAGGCGAAAACGAAATCCGCACCCATGTCCGTTGAGCACATGGCCAAGTAAGCGCCACCATAGGCCTTGCGCAGGATGACCGTAATCTTTGGCACGGTCGCTGCAGCATAGGCAAACAGCATCTTGGCACCGTGCCGGATGATGCCGCCGCGCTCTTGTGCCAACCCCGGCATGAAGCCCGGAATATCGACGAGAGAAACGATGGGGATGTTGAAAGCATTGCAGAAACGGATGAAGCGCGCGCCCTTGTCCGACGAGTCGACATCCAGGGTTCCCGCCTTCACCGTCGGCTGATTGGCAATGATGCCGACAACGACGCCATCAATACGCGCAAAGCCGACAATGATGTTCTTTGCAAAATCGCGCTGAACTTCAAGGAAATCGCCGTCATCGACCAGACGCTTGATCACCTTCGAAACATCCAGTGCAGACTTGATATCCGCAGGAACCAGATCGTTCATTTCAGGATCGTCAACGATTCGCAGCTCATCCGACATGTGATGAGGCGGATCCTGCATGTTGTTGAGCGGCAGGAAGGACAGCAGCTTGCGGGTAATCTCCAGCGCATGCTTGTCATCCTCGGCTACGAAATGAATGTTTCCACTCACGGAAGCATGGGCTTCCGCCGTACCGAACAACTCGATCGGAGCTTCCTGCCCCGTCGCGGCCTTGATCACATCGGGACCGCAAATGAACATCTGCGACCCCTTGCGGGTCATGATCAGGAAATCCATGAGTGCCGGGCTGTAGGCTGCCCCCCCCGCGCACGGGCCGGCGATGATGGCGATCTGGGGAACCAGGCCGGACAACTCGACGTTGCGATAAAAAACCTGGCCGTAGCCCGAGAGGGAATGAACCCCTTCCTGAATACGCGCACCGCCCGAATCGTTGATTGCCACCACAGGGACCCCCATGTCGGCGGCCGTCTCCATCAGATCGCAGATTTTCCGCGCATGCTTCCGACCGAGAGAACCACCCGAAACGGTAAAGTCCTGGGAAAACGCTGCCACGGGACGTCCATCAACGTTGCCGATTCCCGTAACCACACCGTCACCCGGCATTCTCTTGCCAGCCAGTCCGGGTGTGTCATGGTTCACATGCATCCCGGCTTCCTGAAACGATCCGCTATCGTACAGACCGTCAAGACGCTCGCGCGCACCGAGAAGCCCCTTTTTGTGACGCTTGTCGAGCTTATCCAGCCCGCCGCAAACAAATGCCTCCTTGCGCCTTGTGTCCAACTCATCCAAAAGCTCTTTACGTATTGCCATACATGCTCCTTGGCTGTTCCTTGGCCTTACCTAAGTGATGAAAAATTGTTTATCCCGCAAATTGCATGAAAAAAACCGCAATACATCCCCGGAGCCGGTGTGTGGAACTTTTCCACCCGATGAACGTCAGAAGGCACGTCTGTCAGACCGATAGCTGAATGATGGGAAACCCGCTTCAGCACCGCATAAGGCGTAAACATCTTGATTCACTTCTCGAAGCTCGCTAACCAACCATTTGTACTTGCGGGGAAAACCACCCACAACGTCCGTATATACCCTGCAATCATGCGGAATTCTGAAAATCCCGGAAGCGCACAAGGAGTTATCCGGCAAAGCCGCTAGTTTATGGCGCAACCCTCGGCCCGTCAATCGTGAAAGCTTCGAACGGGATGAAATTTGCCGCGAAATGGCAGGCATCTACCTTGTTTCGTACCATAAAGACCACACTCACACCTTGTCGTCCACAATCAAGGCGCGAACCCTGCCCCAAGCCCCAGTCATCAGCTCCTGGCTTTGGCGGAAAGCCTCGTGGCATCCTCGATTCCGGCCAGATAATCTGACTCCTTCTGAATTCCGGTGAAAGGAAATCGAGGAAGAAGCCCGGCGACTCGCTGCGAGCGGAATGAATCGAACTCGGGCCTCCAGAGTGACAGGACATCGTCGACCTTGTCCGGCGAGTTGCACACAAGCAACATGTCGCACCCCGCGCTCCAGGCCGCCTTCACCCGCTCCACGACATCACCGGCGACACTTGCTCCCTGCATTGACAGATCGTCGCTGAAAATGACACCGACAAAACCGATGTCCTGACGCAGCGTGTTGATCCACACAGGTGAAAACCCGGCAGGCCTTGAATCCACCTGCGGGTAAATGACATGCGCCGGCATGATTGCGTCAAGGGGGAGACTGCGATAGGGTCGCATATCCTGTTCGATCTCCGCCAGGGTCCGCGGGTCAACCGGAATGGCCACATGCGAATCGGCTTCAGCCCAGCCGTGTCCCGGGAAATGCTTTCCGCATGCACGCATGCCGGCGAGATGCAGCCCTTCAATCAGTTGTCCCGCGAGTTGTGCAACGACTTCGGGATCCCCGTGAAACGAACGATCACCGACAACTCCGCTACGCCCCCAGTCGAGATCGAGCACCGGCGTGAACGACAGATCGACACCTGCCTGCCGCAATTCGGTTGCAAGTACGTAACCTATCCTGCGCGCGGCCTCCAGAGACTGCCTAGGATCCCGTTCCCATAATTCTCCCAGGCTGCGCATCGGCGGCAGGCACGTAAACTCTTCGCGACAGCGCTGCACCCGACCACCTTCATGATCGATGGCAACCAGCAATGGCGGAGAGCGCAGCGCATGAATTTCCGCAGTCAGTTTCGACAATTGCTGACGGGATTCATAGTTTCGGGAAAAAAGTATCAGCCCGCCAACCAGAGGATGACAAAGCCGTTCACGATCGCAGTCGGTCAGTTCCAGCCCGGCGATATCGATCATGAGCGGGCCATGCGGCAGGTTTACAGACATAGGGATCAGATACGTTCCAGAACGACGAAGGCCACTGCATATTCCTTTTCGTCGCTGATTGAAAGATGAGCCACCAGCCCCCGCTCAGTCAGATAAAGAGCGAGTGCGGGCGCAAAGTTGAAAACGGGTTTACCCAACGCATCATGGGTAATCTCGATATTGGTGAGTGTCGCCGGGCTCGCAATGCCGATTCCCAGCGCCTTGCCGAGGGCTTCCTTGGCTGCAAAACGCTTGGCCAGAAATCGTGCAGGATCGGCCGCGCGGAGGAAACCGGCACGCTCCACCGGAGCAAGCAATTTATCGACGGCACGCTCGCCATGACGACGATAAAGCCCTTCGAGCCTGGCCACGGCGGCGATATCGGTGCCGATTCCAGCAATCATGCTGCAGGCTGCGACGGGCTGGCCGCGGCTTCGCGCATCAGCCGCTTCATTTCACTCACCGCTTCGCGCAAGCCCACGAAAACGGCACGGCTTATGATCGCATGTCCGATATGCAATTCGCGAATTCCGGGCAGGCGCGCCACCGGCTGCACATTGAAATAGTTCAACGCATGACCGGCGTTGAAACGCATGCCAAGACTGCGGATGGCATCGCCGGCCTTGCGGATTTTCTCCAGTTCAGCCAGTACAGCCGCGCTTTCGGCATCGCGCCCCCTGTTATGGAAGGCGTGCGCATAAGGACCGGTGTGTATCTCACACACCTGAGCACCGATACGCGCCGCTGCTTCAACCTGTGCCAGCTCGGCATCGATGAAAACGCTACTGACGATGCCCGCGTCCGACAAACGATCAATGGCATGTTTCAGTTTTGCTTCCTGGGCAACGATGTCCAGCCCGCCTTCCGTCGTCACCTCGTGGCGTCCCTCGGGAACGAGCATCGCCATTTCCGGCTTGAGGCGGCAAGCGATGCCGACCATTTCTTCGGTTGCCGCCATCTCCAGATTGAGCTTGATCTGGGTCAGCATGCGCAGCTTCTCGACATCGGCATCCTGTATATGCCGGCGGTCCTCGCGCAGATGAACCGTAATTCCATCCGCCCCGCCGATATGCGCCTCGACGGCGGCCCAGGCCGGTTCCGGCTCATAGGTCTTGCGCGCCTGACGGATTGTCGCCACATGGTCGATATTCACACCCAGTTCAATCATAATTCCTGCAACTCCAAAAAAATCTTGCGTGTTTCCAGGCTTTTACCGCCCATATGGTGAGCGATCAAGGCCCTCATCAATTGCTTGGCCTCAAGTAACGAGCGCGGATCGGAAAAATCCTCGGCTGCCAGATCGATCAAAGTTTTGCCGCTCACCGAAAGCGACGATCGACCTTCCGCTTCCAGCCTGACCGGCCCGCGTTCAATCTCGTAAGCATAATAGCCTGCGGAATCGACAGGTTGCCCCGCGACATCGTGTGCGAGCGTCAGCCCGTAACCCAGCTCCTGCAGGAAGGCCCGCTCGAAGCTGCGAATGTCGGCTTCTCTGGGCTCGTTGGCGAATTTCGCCAGTGTTTCCGCATAAACCGAGAAAAGCCGTTCGTGAGCATCTTCGCGCGGCAGGAGATTGAGCAGCAATTCGTTGAGATAGTAGGCACAGAACAGCGCCTTGCCGGTCAGCAGGGGCTGTCCGCCCTGCCACTCGGCTTTCATCAGGGTCTGCACTTCGCCTTTGCCGGCCCAAGAGAGCTCAAGCGGCTGGAAAGCCAGCAACAAGCCACGCATGGCCGAACGCGGACGCCGGGCACCACGGGCGAGCAACGCGACGCGTCCGAAATCGCGGGAAAACACCTCGACGATCAGGCTGGTTTCGCGAAAGGGATAGCTGTGCAGCACAAAAGCAGGCTGACCATCGACCTTGTGCCGTTGCATTGGGGAATAGCCCTATTCCGGTGTCACTCGTAACCCAGGCTCTTGAGCAGACGCTCGTCGTCCGTCCAGCCCGACTTGACCTTGACGAAAACCTCGAGAAACACCTTGCCATCGAACAGCCGTTCCATGTCCTGGCGCGCCTCCGAGGCGATCCGTTTGAGGCTCTCGCCGCCTTTTCCGATGATGATGCCCTTGTGTGCGGGACGATCGACAACGATGGTGGCACTGATGCGGCGCAACGCGCCGTCCATCTCGAACTTGTCGATTTCCACAGTCGAGGCATAGGGCAACTCATCGCCCACCAGGCGAAACAGTTTCTCCCGGATATATTCGGCGGCCAGGAAACGTTCACTCCTGTCGGTGATCTCGTCTTCGCTGAAAAGCAGCTCTTGATGCGGAAGATGTTTGCGAATCTCGGCCAGCAAATCGTCCAGCTGGCTGCCCTTGGCGGCGCTGACCGGAACGATGGCGGCAAAGGGAAACTCACTCGCCAGACCGGCCAGCACGGGCAGCAGCTTGCCCTTTTCCTTGACCTGGTCGATTTTGTTCACCGCCAGAACGACCGGCCGGTCCTGCGGCAACAGGCGGACAACCGCCTTGTCCCGGGCATCGAAGCGCTCGGCCTCGACCACGAAGACCACCACATCGACATCCGCCAAGGCCTGTGTAACGCCGCGGTTCATCGCCCGATTGAGCGCACTCGCGTGCCGTGTCTGGAAACCCGGCGTATCGACGAAAACGAACTGGGCGTCAGGCCGCGTCAGGATGCCGGCAATACGATGACGGGTCGTCTGCGCCTTGCGCGAAACGATGCTGATCTTTTCGCCGACAAGGCGGTTCAACAACGTCGACTTGCCGACATTCGGCCGCCCGACGATGGCGACATAACCTGACTTCAGTTCATTCATGCTTTTGCACTTCCTTCACTCCCCAGTTTCTCCAGCGCTTTTTCTGCGGCCATCTGCTCAGCGGCCCGGCGGCTGCCTCCGCGCCCATCCGTGCGGATACCCAGACAATCGATTGCACAAAGAATATTGAATATCTGGGCATGCGCTTCTCCATCGGTGCTGATCAGCGAGTATTTGGGCAATGGCATGCGCCGGCCTTGCAGAAGTTCCTGGAGGCGCGTCTTGGCATCCTTGATCGGTTTTCCCGAGGAGACACTCTCGATCATGCCTTCGTAAAGCCGGGCAATGACGCCACTCGCCGCATCAAACCCGGCATCCAGCCAGATGGCCCCAAACACGGCCTCAAGCGCATCGGCCAGAATCGAGGGGCGACTGGCCCCGCCGCTTTTCAGCTCACCTTCGCCGAGACGCAAGTGCTGGCCGAGCGCGAGGAGTAACGCCAGCTGGTGCAGGCTTTCCTGCCTGACCAGATTGGCGCGCAGCCGGGACAGATCGCCTTCCGGCAAGTCGGGGAAACGCTCATAAAGCAACTTGGCAACAACCGCATCGAGTATCGAATCCCCGAGAAATTCGAGTCGTTCGTTGTGCGGGGAACTGTGGCTGCGGTGCGTCAGCGCAGTCAACAACAGTGAGGCATCGGTAAAGCAGTGACCGACTAGCCGTTCGAAAGGATGGGACATGCGCCTTATTCGCGCCCCGAGGACGACCCCTGAAAATCAATCAGCAGGCTGACATTGAGGAACAGGGGAATACGTGTTTCGTAGGCAAAGGCAATAACCACTGCGTTGCCTTCCTTGGAAATATCGAGATCGGTCGAAGTGATCGTCTTGACGTAATCGACGTCGGCATACTTGTCGAAAATGGCGCGAATTTCCGGAACGGTCTTGCCGTTCGAATTGGCCGCAGTCGAAGCGACAATCTTCTTGATCTTGTAATAATCCATGACCTCCGGAGCCACCTTGATGCCGAGCAAAGCCACCATGGCAATGATGAACCCCCAGATCAACAACCCCGACAGCGTTATACCGCGTTGATATCTCATCATATGAATTCCCTTATTTGAACGAGCCAATGCGTTTCAGGTCATTGAAATTGAACCAGATGAAAAACGCCTTGCCGACGATATTCTCGTCGGGAACAAATCCCCAGAAGCGGCTATCGCGGCTATTGTCCCGATTGTCGCCCATTGTGAAATAGTGGCCTTCGGGAACCGTGCAGATTACGCCTGCATTATTGTAGAGGCAATTGTCGCGATACGGGAATTGCGCCGCATCGGGTACAAAATCGGGAGCGTCCTGGTCATTCAGCACGCGATGCTCAAAGCCGTTCAGTTTCTCGATGAACTGCCGCGAATAATAAAGCCGCTCGGCATGCAGGTAATCGTCGACGCGACGTGTATCAACCGGCTGACCGTTGATGGTCAAGCGCTTGTTCTGATACGCCACCTTGTCGCCGGGAACCCCGACAACCCGTTTGATGTAGTCCAGCGAAGGATTTTCCGGATAACGGAAAACCATCACGTCGCCGCGTTGCGGCGTGTTGATGTCGATGATCTTCTTGTTGATGACCGGCAGACGGATTCCATAAGTGAACTTGTTGACCAGGATGAAATCGCCGACCTGCAAGGTCGGAATCATCGAACCGGAAGGAATCTTGAACGGTTCGGCGATAAACGAACGCAACACGAACACGAGCAGGATCACCGGAAAGAAGCTGGCGCCGTACTCCACCCACCACGGATCCTTGGCGCCGGCGGGTCTGCGTTTGCTGAAAACGAAGGTATCGGCAACCCAGATCGCTCCGCTGGCAAGCAGCAGGACTAACAGAATCAACGCAAAATTCACAGAAACTCCTTACTTATCCACGCGCAGGACGGCCAGGAAGGCTTCCTGCGGAATCTCCACCGATCCGACCTGCTTCATGCGCTTCTTGCCGGCTTTTTGCTTCTCGAGCAATTTCCGTTTGCGCGTGATGTCGCCGCCGTAACATTTCGCCAGCACATCCTTGCGCATGGCCTTGACGTTTTCACGCGCGATGATGTTCGAGCCGATGGCCGCCTGAATCGCCACGTCGTACATCTGGCGGGGAATCAGCGAACGCATCTTGGAAGCCAGTTCGCGTCCTCGATAGACCGAATTCGCGCGGTGTACGATCACCGACAGGGCATCGACCTTCTCGCCATTGATCAGGATGTCCAGCTTGACGACATCCGCCGCCCGGAATTCCTTGAATTCGTAATCCAGCGAGGCATATCCGCGCGAAACGGATTTGAGCTTGTCGAAGAAATCCATGACCACCTCGGCCATGGGCATTTCATAGACCAATTGCACCTGGCGTCCGTGGTAGGTCATGTCGACCTGGTTACCGCGCTTCTGGTTGCATAGCGTGATGACGTTGCCGAGATAATCCTGCGGCACGAAAACCGTGATCGTGATGATCGGTTCGCGGATTTCCTCGACCTTGGTCGATTCCGGAAGTTTTGCCGGGTTCTCGACCTGGATAACCGTTCCGTCGCGGTTAACGACCTCGTAAACGACGGTCGGCGCGGTAGTGATCAGATCCTGATCGAATTCACGCTCCAGCCGTTCCTGCACGATTTCCATGTGCAGCAGACCGAGGAACCCGCAGCGGAAACCGAAGCCCAGCGCCTGCGAAACTTCCGGCTCGTAATGCAAGGACGCGTCATTGAGCTTGAGCTTCTCCAGCGCCTCGCGCAACAAATCGTACTGGTTGGACTCGACCGGATAAAGCCCGGCAAAAACCTGCGACTTGATTTCCTTGAACCCCGGCAGCGGCTCGCTCGCCTGCCGGTCCGCCTGAGTCAGGGTATCGCCGACCTTGGCCGCCTGCAATTCCTTGATGCCGGCGATGACATACCCCACCTCGCCCGCGGACAGCGTATCGCGCTGCAACGCCTTGGGAGTGAACACGCCCACCTGTTCGCACAGATAGGTGGCTCCGCTCGACATGAAACGAATCTTGTCCTTCGGGCGCAAGGTGCCGTCGACCACGCGCACCAGCATGACCACACCGACGTAGTTGTCGAACCAGGAATCGATCAGCAAGGCCTTGAGCGGGGCGCCGGCATCGCCCTCCGGCGGCGGGATGCGCGCAATGATCGATTCCAGGATGTCCTCGACGCCCAGACCGGTCTTGGCCGACGCGAGAACAGCTTCGGAAGCGTCGATACCGATGACGTCCTCGATTTCCTGGCGCGCATTATCCGGCGTGGCCGAAGGCAGATCGATCTTGTTCAAGACCGGCAGCACCTCGACCCCCAGGTCGATGGCCGTATAGCAGTTGGCTACCGTCTGGGCTTCCACGCCCTGCGACGCATCGACGACCAGCAATGCCCCTTCGCAGGCCGACAGCGAACGCGAAACCTCGTAGGAAAAGTCGACGTGTCCCGGCGTATCGATGAGGTTGAGGTTATAGACCTGCCCGTTGCGCGACTTGTATTGCAGCGCCGCTGTCTGCGCCTTGATCGTGATGCCGCGCTCGCGCTCGATATCCATGGAATCGAGTACCTGCGCTTCCATCTCCCGATCGGACAAGCCGCCGCACAGATGGATGATCCGGTCGGCAAGCGTTGATTTGCCGTGATCGATATGGGCAATGATCGAAAAATTTCTGATGTATTCCAGTCGCATCTCGTCTTGCTGTCGCGGCATGACCGCGCCTATGAAAAAGGGTGCCGGAAGCACCCTTTGTGGAACTGCTGAACCGGGTGGATTCTAACGGAAATCGTTCAGATAATCACGGACTTTGCCGGAATCCAGCACGAAACGGCACAGCTCGTTGGGCCCATGCAGCAACACGGGAACGATCTCTCCATACCGCGCCTCCAGAAGCGGATCCGCATCGACGTCCAGAATCTCGATCTCGGCGGCGAATTCCTGCATCAAAGGAGCAAGCGCCCGCTCCATGTCGTGACAGAGGTGGCAATACGTCCGCGAAACCAGTGTCAATCTGACCATGCCGCCCGAAAAAGGATCAACTGCAACACTATTTTATGTACGGCTGCGAGTCCGGATCGGCACCTTCGCGCCATTTTCCGCTCATCCTCAGGAAACACCACGAGATAAACAGACCGCCCATGGCGCCGATGATCGCGCCAGTTTCTTCGGCCCAGGCCGAACCGATCAGCGCCCCCGCCAGCAGGGCTAGCAACGGCAGGCCATAAGCTGCCACGGCACCGCGAAAAACGCTTTTCTCGGCGACCACCACAATCACGCTGTCACCCACCCGGGCCTGCCGGGGATTGAGAACACGATAGGTTTTGGGCGAGGTACAAAGCATCTGGGTCAGGCTGTTTCCGCCGCAGCCCCCTTCTTCATGGCAACGGCCGCATCCCGTGTCGGTAATGCTCACCAAGGCATGATCACCGTCGATGGCCGCAACCTTCCCACGCGCTTCGATCATTCGGAATCTCCGCAACCCGGCATCGGGTTACCAGCGATGCTCCGGGGCCGTATCCAGCAGCGGGCGCAATTTTTCCGCCACCGCCTCACGTGCCCTGAAGATACGCGAACGCACCGTACCGATCGGACAATTCATTTCCACGGCAATTTCCTCGTAGCTCAAGCCCTCGATTTCGCGCAGGACAATGGCGTTGCGCAGCTCTTCCGGCAAGGCTTCCATGGCCGCATTGACCGTCTGCCCGATCTGCTTCGATTGCAGAAGCCGTTCCGGCGTGTTGATATCGTGGAGATGCTCGGCATCCTCGAACGACTCGGCTTCATCCGCGTCGAACTCGGTCGAGGTAGGAGCCCGCCGTCCCCGGGCGACAAGGTGATTCTTGGCCGTGTTGATGCCGATACGATAGAGCCAGGTATAGAACGCACTCTCGCCCCGAAAGGTCGGCAAGGCGCGGTAGGCCTTGATGAAAGCCTCCTGCGCAACATCCTCGACCTCGGCGTGATCGCGTATGAAACGGGACAACAATCTTCCCAGCTTGCGCTGATACTTCCCAACCAGCTGTTCGAATGCTTGTTTGTCGCCTTTTTGTGCGCGCTCGACCAATGCCTGGTCAATTTCGCGTTCGCTCATTCTTTATGGGTTCCTAGTCGGGCTAATTATCAACATATTGGGTTCCAGAGTATAACCCAACATCAGAGGCATAGCCATGAAGCAGGAACCCTGCCAAGCTCCTTACTGTCGCCCCCAGGAAACATAGCCAGAAACTCACCGTCGCACCCCATAGATCTGGTCGAACGTGCCGCCATCGGAGAAGTGGGTTTTCTGCGCCTTGTCCCAGCCGCCGAAAACCTCATCGATGGTGATCAGATTGACCCTGGCGAACTGCCTGGCGTATTTCGCCGCAACCTTCTGGTCACGCGGACGGTAGTAGTGCCTGGCCGCGATTTCCTGCGCTTCCGGCGAATAGAGGTATTCGAGATAAGCCTCGGCCACCTTGCGCGTGCCGCGCTTGTCGACCACCTTGTCCACCACCGAGACCGGCGGCTCGGCCAGGATGGAAAGCGACGGCGTCACGATGTCGAACTTCTCCGGACCGAGTTCCTTGACCGCCAGATAGGCCTCGTTTTCCCATGCCAGCAATACATCGCCGATGCCGCGTTCGGTGAAGGTCGTAGTCGAGCCACGCGCGCCGGAATCAAGCACTTTCACGTTCTTGAACAGCTGGCCGACGAATTCCCTGGCCTTCTCGTCGTTACCCCCCGGTTGCTTGAGCGCATAGGCCCACGCCGCCAGGTAATTCCATCGGGCGCCGCCGGAGGTCTTCGGGTTGGGCGTAACGATGCCGATGCCGGGCTTGACCAGATCATTCCAGTCCTTGATCTGTTTGGGATTGCCCTTGCGCACCAGAAAGACGATGGTCGAGGTATAGGGCGCAGCATTTTGGGGCAGGCGTTTCTGCCAGTTTTCCGGGATCAGTTTTCTTTCCGCCAGAGCGCTCACATCGTAGGCCAGTGCCAAGGTCACCACATCCGCGTCGAGGCCGTCGATGACGCTGCGCGCCTGCTTGCCCGAACCGCCGTGCGATTGGTTGATGGTGACTTTCTCCTGCGTTTTCGCTTGCCAGTATTTGGCGAAAGCGGCGTTGTAATCCTGGTAAAGCTCGCGCGTCGGATCGTAGGAGACATTGAGCAGCGTGACATCGGCATGAACGCTGCCCGTCAGGACAGCGGTGATGGAAAACGCAGCCACCAGGCCGCCAAGCAATTTTCGAAGGATCATGGGTGTTCTCCTGAGTTATATGAGGGCTCCAGAACCGGAGCACGCTGCAAAGTCTAGGGAACACAATCGCTATTCCAAACGATTCAAAATTCATTAGCTTATTCACCCGAAAGGCATAAGCATGTAACCGGCGGTTATTATTGATTCGGCGCAAAGATGCAGCGCACGCCGAACGGCCGGCCCCATTGTTCAACTTTTCAATGCGTTCTCGTTACGTGAACAAACCATGCAACCGAACGGAATTCCTTTTCGCTCCAATTCAGGGATATAGCCCCTGAAAAGAGCCTCCTGCCTGCCTTGCCGACCAAGCGATACAGCGGCAAGGCATCGACCGCCCAAGTGTTCGCTATACTCGTAATTCCCCAATCCCGGAGGATTCGCCGTGCAGCTTTCCAAACACAAACTTTCCATGACCGTTCTGATGACGCCCGACATGGCGAATTTTTCCGGCAACGTCCACGGCGGCGCAATCCTCAAGCTGCTCGACCAGGTGGCCTACGCCTGCGCGACGCGCTATGCCAACCGCTACGCGGTGACGTTGTCGGTCGATCAGGTGGTCTTCCGCCAGGCGATCCACGTCGGCGAGATGGTGACCTTCCTGGCCTCGGTCAATTACACCGGCAATACATCGATGGAGATCGGCATCAAGGTGCTGACCGAAGACATCCGCAATCAGGTGGTGCGCCATGCCAACAGCTGCTTCTTCACGATGGTCGCCGTCGACGACGAATTCCGCCCAACCCCGGTACCCAAACTGACGCCGGAAACGCCGGACGAAATCCGCCGTTTCCACGCTGCTGAAATCAGGCGGGATCTGCGCAGGAATGTCGAAACTCAGTTGCGGGCACTGCAAGCACCGCCGTCGGCTGACGTTTTCGAAAAATCTTCCGAATAGCGGGGGGATGACGGCCTTAAACTATTCGCTGCTCCGATCAAGGTCACCGCGACGCCACGGTATAAACAAACAAAACCTTGCGCATGACCGCCATCAACCGCCGCCTTGATATTCTGGATGCTCGATGATCACCAAGAAAGTACCTGATTACCTCGGACTGCAACGTGCGGCGCCTACGAATAGCCTAACTACGGACACCTCGTTAGCACATCCTTTCTTTTCCTCGCGCAAGGCTGTCGTTCTACTGGCAACGCTGTGTTGCCTCCTCTGGGGCAGTTCTTATCCGGCTATCAAGAACGGCTTTGTACTTTTCGCCATTGAGCCGTCTGATTTTCCCGGTAAGCTGCTCTTTGCTGGATGGCGTTGCCTGTTGGCAGGCCTGGTGCTGTTGGTCATCGCCGCTTTTTCGAAAAAGAACGTTTTCGCCCTGAGCAGTAGGAGTCTATTCGAGACCAGCTTGCTCGGTCTCCTTGAGACATCGTTTATGTTCATCCTCCTCTACATCGGGCTGTCCCACACCACAGGGGTCAAAGGGTCGCTGGTGCTCAACGGTACGGCGCCTTTCTTCAGCGTACTTCTAGCCCATTTCATTTACCGTGATGACCGGCTTTCTCGCGGCAAGAGCATCGGCTGCGCGCTTGGCTTTGCCGGTGTCCTAGTCGTCAATTTCAATCGGGAACTGCTCGATTTCAGCTTCACACTTGTCGGCGAAGGCAGTGTGATCCTTTCCGCCTTTTTCTTCGCCGTCGGCATGATCTACGGCAAGCATGTTTCGGGGCGGATGGATTCAAGTCTGATGACCGGCTATCAACTCACTATCGGCGGCGCGGCGCTGCTGCTTGTCGGCTACGCGCTTGGTGGTGCGGTGACCATATTGTCGCTCAAGTCTTCGCTGATCCTCGGTTACCTCGTGCTGAGTACTTCGGCCAGCTATGCGCTGTGGACCGTCCTGCTGAAATATAACAGCGTCGGCAGGATCAGTGTCTTCAACTTTCTTGTCCCGGTCTTCGGCGTCCTTCTTTCGGCGGTCTTCCTCGATGAGATTTTCCTTGAATGGAAAAATCTTGCGTCCTTGGCGCTTGTCTGCACCGGCATCTGGCTGGTGAATGTGTGGAAATGAGGGGGCGACCAACTAAATGACGGCAGTAGTCGGCCAGAAGCGGCCGGACGCCACAGATCATCGAGTGGCTGCTAGGGCCTGAAAACAGCTGGTCGTATTCAAGGGGACCGTTGGATCAGCCGCCTTACCTCTGGAAGCGCTTGGGCAAGGCTCCGAACGCCGTCCTCGATGGCCTCCCGGTCGAGCAGCGCATACCCCATGACGAGACCCGCCGGCCGCCGACTTGCCGCTGCTGGCCCGCGAGGATTGAATAGCGGGCTGAGCGGATGGACGCGGACACCACGTTGCCGCGCCGCCTGCACCAGCGCCGGCTCCGCGCTCGCGGGAAGCGCCCGAAACCACACCACCAGATGGAGCCCGCTGGCAGCGCCCTGCACCTCGATCTGATCGCCTAGATGCCGGCCCAGCGCGCTCACGAGTACCTGCTGTCGAGCCTGCTGAAAGCGCCGGACGCGGCGGACATGCCGGTGGTAGCTGCCGTTTTCCAACAACATGGCCAAAGCACGTTGCACACCGGTCGCCGTATGTCGGTCGGTCAGCCGCTTAGTCGCTGCGAATGTTTCTACCAGCGCTGGCGGCAGCACCATATAGCCCAGCCGGAGCTGAGGCGACAGTGTCTTTGAGAAGGTGCCGATGTGGATCACGCAGCCGCAGGTATCGAGGGACTGCAGAGTCGCTTCGGGGCGCACAGCGTAGCGGTACTCGCTGTCGTAGTCGTCCTCGATGACCCAAGCGTTGTGCTCTTCCGCCCAGTCCAGCAGCTGCCGGCGCCGCCCGATGGGCAGGAAGGAGCCCAGCGGGAACTGGTGCGTCGGCGTCACGTAGGCGAGTTGCGCCTGCCCTAGCTTGGCGAGTTGGTCGGTTACTAAGCCGTGGCCATCCACATCCACGCACTGGAGCACGCCGCCATAGGCCTCGAACACATGGTGGGCCATCCGATAACCCGGGTTCTCGACAACCACGCCGTCGCCCGGATCGATCAGCAATCGGGCACACAAATCCAGCGCTTGCTGTGAGCCGTTGACGATCATGAGCTGGTCCACCGAGCAGGCCAGCCCGCGTGTCTGGCTGAGATGCGCCTGCAACGCCCGGCGAAGGTCCGGGTTACCGCGCGAGTCTTCGTATTCCAGGCGACGGCTTCGCTGGCGCTCCACGGCGCGTAGCGCTTTCATCCAGGTCAAGGTCGGAAAGTCGCTGCCCGCCAACGGGCCGTAAACGAAGTCGATTTCCCCAGACCGCGTTGGGCCCGCGTCTGCAAGGCGCATGGCGGTAATACGGCTACCGACGGCAGAGAGCCGGCCGGCCAAATGCTCGTTGGCTACCGGCTTGGTGCGAGCCCGCCGAGGCAGGCCCACTTGCCTTACGGGGGCAGCCCCCATCGCAACTCGGCTAGCTGCGCCGGTGCGTGTCTCGATGAAACCTTCGGCCGCCAGTTGCTCGTACACCAGCGACACCGTGGCCCGAGACAAGCCGCGTTCAGCGGCAAGCGCCCGCGTCGATGGCAACGCAGCGCCGGCGGCGTAGGTGCCGTCCGCGATCCGAGCCCGGAATTCATCGTAGAGCGCACGGCTCAGTCCTGGTTGGCGTCCATTATCAGCACGCATCGCTTCAAACTGGTCTAGTTAAGTTGTATTTAACTGGCTATTTTATACTGGCCGATAAAATAGCACAGTAAGGCCCTGCGCCGGGCGTTTCCGGCAGCTTCATTCGAAAGGGTGCCTCATGTACGTTCCTCAGCAATTCGCCGAACCTCGGGTTCAAGAACTCCATCGCATCGTCCGCGACAACTCGCTGGGCATGCTGGTGACGAACACAGCGACAGGCCTGGAAGCAAACCACCTGCCGTTCCTGCTGGATGAACAACCGGGCACTGGCGGCGTTCTCATCGCTCACGTTGCCCGTGCGAATCCGATTTGGCGCGACATTCGGGACGACGACGCTGTCCTCGTGGTTTTCCGTGGCGTTGACGGCTACATCTCGCCCAACTGGTATCCGGGCAAGCAGGAGACACATCGGCGCGTGCCGACCTGGAACTACGAGGTGGTCCATGCCCACGGCACGATCCATGTCCGCGACGATGAGAAGTTCGTCCGGGGCGTCGTCGGTCGGTTGACTCGCCAGCATGAGGCCGATCAGGCGCAACCCTGGGAAATGAGCGACGCGCCCTCCGATTTCATCGCAGAGGAGTTGCGGCATATCGTCGGCATCGAGATTCGCATCACCCGTTTGGAAGGCAAACGCAAGCTGAACCAGCACTATCAACTCCAAGATCGTGAAGGTGCTATCCGCGGGCTGGAAGCGCACGGCAACCATGGGCTTGCGCAGGCGATCAAAGACACGCTAACGCAAAAGTCATGACTACATATGTGCTTCACTGCCTCAAGGAATCCAGCAACTCCTACGCGGTCGTCCCTCGCGCACGCCATCATGCGGGACCGGGCGACGCAGGTCGCTCAAATTCGCGACTGGCGTGCGCCTTACCAACGGCTGGGCTGACACAGGAGGCCCGACTTGTATAGCGCCACGTTTACCTTCGCCAAGGGCCAGTACGACGGCGAGTTCCACCGGCTGGACCAAGCCATTGCCGAAGCAGCCAAGGCGATCCCGGGCTACCTCGGCGAAGAGGCTTGGGAGAATCCGACCACGGGACTCATTTCCACCGTCTACTACTGGCGGACGCTGGAGGCCCTCCAGCAACTCATCGAGCACCCGTTGCATGTCGCCGCAAAGCAGCAACAGGCGAAATGGCTCAACGGCTATCACATCGTCATCGCTGAGGTCCTCCGGTCCTACGGCGACGGCGGCATTGCCCATCCTCTCGGGGCGGCCCCAAAGGCCGGCCCATCCTCCCAACCCTGAACATCCCAAGCCTCATGTCGCTCTTCGCCTTCATCTTCGCCGCAGTGGTTCTGGCAATCACGCCGGGCCCCGGCATCGCCTATGTCGTCGCCCGCACGGCAGCCGGTGGCCGTCCGGAAGGCTTGGCCTCGTGCCTAGGGACCGGACTAGGCGGTTTCGTCCATGTGCTGGCCGCCGCGTTCGGCCTGTCATTGCTCATCGCGCAGTCAGCGTGGGCGTTCAACCTCGTCAAGTACGTAGGAGCCGCCTACCTCGTCTATCTGGGAGTGCGCATGCTCATGCGCCGTAACCAAGCCGACACGCTTCCCACCGTGCGCTCCCAAGGCGCGCGGCGAGCGTTTATGGAGGGCGTCGTGGTCGAGGCCTTGAACGTCAAGACGGCGCTTTTCTTTTTGGCCTTCCTGCCGCAGTTCACCGTGCCGGACGAGCCACTGGCGCTGCAACTGGTCCTGCTGGGCTGCATCTGCGTGGCGCTGAACACGCTCGTCGACGTAGTCGCAGTTTTCGGAGCGGATCGCTTGCTGAAGTCGAGCACAGCAAGGGCCACTCGGGCCAAGGTGCTGAACCGCATCTCGGGCGGCACGATGATCGCGCTCGGCGTCCTCTTGGCCAACGCGCGGCGCGGAACTTGAGGAGAGTTTGCTATACTGGCAGTACTTCGGCCACCGAGGCCGCGTAGGGAAGCAGGGACGACTTTGCTTCTGTTACTTCGTCGGGGACGGCCCCATCACTTTGGGGAACCTGATGAAGAACTGGATCATTTTGTGCATGGCCGGACTTTTTGAGGTGGTTTGGGCTATTGGTCTCAAGTACACCGACGGCTTCACGCGGCTTTGGCCATCTCTTGGGACTGCGGTAGCCCTCCTCCTCAGCATCGGTCTGCTCAGTTGCTCGATGCAGCACCTGCCTGCCGGGACTGCCTATGCAGTTTGGGTCGGCGTCGGTGTGATCGGAACGGCCATTGTTGGAATGGCGTTGTTGGGCGAGCCAATCTCAATTACCAGGCTGGTCAGCCTTGGCTTCATGATGGCTGGCATCGTGGGGCTGAAGCTGTCGGCGAATACTTGACCGGCTCAGCATGAGCCAGCCGCTGGGGAAAACGTCCCCTTGCCGCTCGTTTGCGGTCGGTCACGCTAAGCGGGCGAATGACGGCAAGGGGTCGGAAGCTGTCGCGTCACCCTGATCCTCAGAATGGCAACAATGGCCAACTTGCGCGCATTGGTCATCACGCGGGTTGCCGATTCTTGACGGTGGCAACCGCTACGGCCGGCAACCAGAGTGCTCTCGACGAGATACGTACGATTCGCTCGCGCCCTTTGCCGCAGCCGAGCGACACCTGAATCCCTTCCCGCTTCACCCCCCAAACGCCTTCCGTATCGCGTCAAAGATGGATTTGAACGGCGAGACTTCCACGTCCAACGCCTTGACGCCCGCATCGCCCTTGAATTCGTCGTAGACCCAGTCATCATCAACGTAGGAGATGCCCGACGGCGGCTTTCTTTCGTTAATGGGTTTGCCGGATAAGGCCTGGCGCATGTAGTCGATCCAGATCGGCAAGGCCAGCGTCGCGCCGAATTCCCGGCCGCCGAGTGATCTGGGCTGGTCGTAGCCCATCCACGAAACCGCCACCACGTTTCCGGCGTAACCGGCGAACCAGCCGTCGACCGCGTCGCTGGTGGTACCGGTCTTGCCGGCCAAATCGCTACGTCCCAGACGCTGCGCTGCCGCGCCGGTGCCGCTTCTGACCACTTCGCGCAGCATGCTGTCGATGATGAAGGCGTTGCGGGGATCGATGGCCTGTTGCGCTTCTTCCCTGACCGACGGCAGTGGCGCCTCCCACAGCACGTTGCCGCGAGCGTCGGTAATTTTCTGGATGAGCCAGGGAGTGACCCTGAACCCGCCATTGGCGAACACTGCGTAGGCATCAGCCATCTGCAGCGGGGTAACCGAGCCGCTACCGAGCGTCATGGTCAGATTGTCCGGATGTCTGGCTGCGTCGAACCCGAAGCGTTGCAGGTAGTCGCGCGCATAGTGCGGGGTGATGGCTTGCAGCAGGCGGACCGCAATGACGTTCTTCGAGCGGGCCAGCGCCTCGCGCAGGGTAATCGGGCCGTCGAAGCCGTCGTCATTACGTGGTTCCCACGGCTGACCGCCTTCGCCGCCGGGCAGCGAAAGCGGAGCATCGTTCATCAGGGTGGCCGGCGAGAATCCCTTTTCCAGCGCAGCCGAATAGACGAAGGGCTTGATGCTTGACCCCGGCTGACGCCAGGCGCTGGTGACATGGTTGAACTGATTGCGGTAAAAGTCGAAGCCGCCGACCAGCGCCCGGAATGAGCCATCCTCGGCATCCAGAGCCACGAACGCGGCGTCGACGTCCGGCATCTGGGCAATCGACCACCGTCCCTTGCTGTCCTGGCTGACGCGGATCACCGAGCCGACGCGAATCCGGGATTCCGGTTTGGCGTTCGGCTGCAGGGCACGGGCGACGAAGCGCAGCCCGTCGCCCGTGATTTCCAGCGGATCGCCGGAAGCAGGTTCGACGCGCACGCGCTTGGGGGAAACTTCGGTGACGACGGCTGCGATCAGGTTGTCGCTGCCGGGATGCCGGGTCAGAACCTGGTCGATGGCATCGTCGCGCTCGTCGGCGCTTTCAGGCAGATCAACGAAACCTTCAGGCCCCCGGTAGCCGTGGCGCTGGTCGTAGGCCAGCACATTGCGCCGGACCGAATTGTAGGCCGCGTTCTGCTCGGTTGCATTGAGCGTGGTGTAGACGTTGAAACCCTGGGTATAGGTTTCGCCCTTGTACTGCGCATAGAGTTGCTGACGCACCATCTCGGCGACATGGTCGGCACGGACATCGAATTCCAGCCGTTGGCTGATCTTGAGCGGCTGGCCGACCGCTTCGTCATGTTGCGCCTGGGTGATCTTTCCGAGTTGCAGCATGCGCTTCAGGACGAGTTCCTGGCGGGCCTTGGCCCGTGCCGGACTGACGGCCGGATTGTGCCTGGCGGGGTTTTGCGGGATGCCGGCCAGCATGGCGGCTTCCGCGAGCGTCAGGTCCGGGAGGCGCTTCCTGAAATAGGTGCGGGCCGCGCTGGCAAAACCGTACGTGCGCTGGCCGAGGTAGATCTGGTTCATGTACAGCTCGAGGATCTGGTCCTTGCTCAACGCCGATTCGATGCGGAAGGCCAGCACCACCTCGGTCAATTTGCGCCTCACGGTCTTTTCCGGCGAGAGGAAGAAGGTGCGCGCCACTTGCATAGTGATCGTCGAGGCGCCCTGACGAAAGCCACCGCTCAGGTCGGCCACCAGCGCCCGCGCGACCCCGCGGTAGTCGACGCCGCTGTGCTCGTAGAAGCGTGAATCCTCGATCGCCAGCAGCGCATCCTTCAGGATCGGCGGAATCTCCTCGATCGGCGTGAAATCCCGGCGCTCTTCACCAAACTCACCCAGCAGCGCACCATCGGCCGTATAGATCCGCAAGGGAATCTTCGGGCGGTAGTCCGTCACGACATCGAATGAAGGCAGGCTGGGCAGTACGGTGGCGAGCATGGCGCCAGCCAGCACAAACACCGCCAGAGCACCAACGGAAATCAGCGCAAGGCCGGTGCGCCGCATATCCTTGCGGTAATTGGCTGCCGCAAAGGGCAAGGAAAGAAACTTGATGGCTTTTGAAATGAAGCTCACGCGTCGGTCCCTCTGTGAGGCACCACCTCGGGCGCTTGAAGGCGCTGGCTGGGCAGTCACCAGAAGGCGCAGTTTAACCGCCTTGGCCGATACAGTGATCTCTGAAATTTTCAGAAACAACTTCCTGAGTCTTGTTAACCGTTTTTAACAGTTCGCCACGGATCGATAGACTAGAATCCTCCCCGGCTCGAACAAAACGAGCCGCACATTACAAGGCTCCGAAAATCTCCGAATGTCTGCCACACAACGACCCCGCCCCCGTTTTCACAAACCCGTCCCGCTGATCCTTGCCCTGTTAATGACAGGGTGCTCGCTGCTGCCTTCGGTCGGCCCGGATTACGCGGCGCCCGGACTGGCGCTGCCGCAGCAATGGTCATCCGTTCCGGCCACGGCAAGCGACTCAAGCCGCCTGGCCGACTGGTGGCGGCAACTGGATGATCCGGAACTGAATCGCCTGATCGAACAGGCCCTCTCCGAAGGCCTCGACCTCCGGCAAGCGCAGGCCCGCTTGCGCCAAGCGCGGGCGGCACGCGCGCAGGCCGTCGGCGGGTATTTCCCGACGCTGGGCACTTCCGGCGGCGCCAACCGCAGCAAGAGTTCCGGCGCCGTCGGCTCGGGAACGACCAACACGCTGTACAACGCCGGCTTTGACGCCAGCTGGGAAATCGACCTGTTCGGCGGCACACGCCGCGCGGTCGAGGCAGCCGAAGCCGATTTCGCCGCGGTCGCGGCCGATCTCAACGCTACCCGCGTGTCGCTGATCGCCGAAGTGGCCCAGAATTACGTCGATCTGCGCAGCGCCCAGCGCCGGCTGGCAATCGCCCGCGACAACCTGGCCAGCCAGAGCGAAACCCTGCAGATCACGGAATGGCGTTACCAGGCCGGTCTGGCCAGTGCCAGCGATGTCGAACAGGCGCGCACCAGCCGCGAACAGACGCGGGCCGGCATCCCCGATCTGGAAATCGCCCTGAACGAAGCGAAAAACCGCCTGGCCGTTTTGCTCGGCACCCCGCCCGGCAGCCTGCATGCCCAACTGGCGGAAACCCGCGCCCTGCCCGACGTGCCAGCCAGCGTGGCGAGCGGCATTCCGGCCGACGTACTGCGCCAGCGCCCCGACCTGATTTCTGCCGAACGTACGTTGGCGGCGGAAACGGCGCGGGTCGGCCAGAAGCTGGCCCAACGTTTCCCCAGCCTGACCCTTGGCGGCTCCTTCGGCTGGCAGGCTTACAGCGCCAGCGCGCTGGGCAGCAGCGACACCTTGCTGCGCGCGGTGAGCGGCACGCTGGCCGCGACCCTGTTCGACGGAGGGCGGCTGCGCGCCGCTGTCGAAGCACAAAACGCCGTGCAGGAACAGGCGTTGCTGGCTTACGAAAACAGCGTCCTGACGGCGCTGGAAGAAGTGGAAAACGCGCTGACCGCGCATGCCTCGGCACGCGAACGCATCGCAGCGCGGCGCGCGGCGGCGGAAGCGGCACGCAACGCCGCGCAGCTGTCACGTCGAATGTACGAATCCGGCCTCGCCGACTTCCAGAAAGTGCTGGAAACCGGGCGCACGTTGTTGAGTGCCGAAGACAGTCTGGCGACGGCTGAAGCCACGCAGGTGAGCAGCCTGATCAAACTCTACAAAGCCCTGGGCGGCGGTTGGCAGACGCCCGTAACGAAGGACAAACCATGACGCAAACTCCGGACAACGCACAGGATGACCTGCGCAACCTGTTGAACTCCGCCCAGCCGAAGCAGGGATTCGCACGCCGTAAACGCTGGCTATTGATCGGCGGCGGCGCGCTGGCACTGATCCTTGCCGGAATGCTCTTTTCCGGCAACGGCAATGGCACTTCGGGGCAGTACATCACCGAAGAAGCCACTCGCGGCAACCTGGTGGTGACTGCTTCGGCCAGCGGCACGCTGCAACCCACCAAGTCGGTCGATGTCGGCAGCGAACTGTCCGGCACGCTGGCCACGGTGCTGGTGCAGGAAAACGACGTAGTAAAAAAGGGCCAGCTGCTCGCGCAACTCGACACCGCGAAGCTGAAGGATTCCGTGGAGAAATCGCAGGCCGCGCTGGCCGCAGCCGAGGCCAGCGTCGCGCAGGCGCAGGCGACGGTAGCCGAAGCCCGGGCTTCGCTCTCGCGCATGCAGCACGTGGCTGAACTGTCCGGCGGCAAGGTGCCGGCCAAAACCGAACTGGAAACCGCCGAGGCGGCCCTGCAACGCGCCGTGGCCAACGAAGCCAGCGCGCGCGCCGCGGTCGTGCAGGCCAAGGCCACGCTGAAAACCGACGAAACCAACCTGGGCAAGGCCACGATCCGTTCGCCGGTGGATGGCGTAGTGCTCACGCGCAAGGTCGAACCCGGCCAGACCGTGGCCGCGCAGATGACCACGCCCGTGCTGTTCGTGCTGGCCGAGGATCTGTCCAAGATGGAATTGCAGGTGAAAGTGGACGAAGCCGACGTGGGCAACGTGAAGAAGGGCCAGCAAGCCACCTTCACCGTTTCCGCCTGGGCGAACCGCAAGTTCCCGGCGAGCATCCAGCGCGTCGGTCTGGGATCGACGACAACCGACAACGTGGTGACCTACAAGACCATCCTGCAAGTGGCCAACGACGACCTCGCGCTGCGTCCGGGCATGACAGCCACGGCCAGCATCGTCACCGCCAGCCGCGACAACGTGCTGCTGGTGCCCAACGCCGCGCTGCGCTTCACGCCCCCCGGCAACGGCGGCCCGGCGGCCAAGCGCAGCGTCCTTTCCCGCCTGTTTCCGGGACCGCCGGCGCAAACACCGAGAGCCCGGCTGGCCAATGGCTCGGGCAACGAACCGCGCGTCTGGGTGCTGGGCGACAATGGCCCGCGCCCCGTGGACATCAAAACCGGCGTCAGCGACGGCCGTCATACCGAAGTGCTGGACGGCGAGCTGAAAGCCGGCATGGCGGTGATCACCGACTATCAGGAAGCGAAGAAATGACCCCATCCGCGGGCCAGGAGCCGGCGCTGATCTCGCTGCGCGGCATCACCAAGACCTACGGCGAAGGCCAGGCCGCTTTCCAGGCACTGAAAGGCATCGACCTGGACATTGCCGCGGGTGAATTCGTTGCAGTCATGGGGCCGAGCGGCTCCGGCAAGTCGACGGCGATGAACCTGCTTGGCTGCCTGGACACACCCACTTCCGGCGAATACGGATTCCGCGGCATTTCCGTCGAACAGCTGGACCGCAACCAACGTGCCTTGCTGCGGCGCAGCTGCCTCGGTTTCGTCTTCCAGGGCTTCAACCTGCTCGCCCGCACGTCGGCGCAGGAAAACGTCGAGCTGCCACTGCTCTACCGCGGCGAACCGACGGAAGTCCGGCATGCCGCCGCCCGCGCCGCACTGGCCCAGGTCGGCCTGAACGGCTGGGAACACCACACGCCGGCCGAGCTGTCCGGCGGGCAGCAGCAGCGCGTGGCCATTGCCCGCGCCATCGTCACCCGGCCGCTGGTGCTGCTGGCCGACGAACCGACCGGCAACCTCGACACCCAGCGCAGCCACGAGATCATGGACTTGCTGGTAAAACTCAACTGCGAGCAGCACATCACCGTACTCATGGTCACCCACGAAGCGGACATGGCGGCCTACGCCAGCCGCGTCGTGCATTTCGTCGACGGACTGGTGGCCAGCGACACGCCCAACGGCCACGGACGAAAGGAACAACCATGCTCCTGAACGCCCTGCTCCTCGCCCTGCGCGAGATCCGCCGCAACCTGATGCGCTCGTTCCTCACCGTGCTCGGCATCGTCATCGGCGTGGCCGCGGTGATCACCATGGTCACGCTCGGCAATGGCGCGACGCGCATGGTCGCCGAACAGATTTCCAGTCTCGGCAGCAATCTGCTGATCATGCGACCGGGCCAGCGCCTCGGGCCGGGGCGCGACAGCGCCGGGGCACCGAACTTCAAGATCGCCGACGCCGAAGCCCTGACCGCCCAGATCAACGGTCTGCAGGCGGTGGCGCCGGTCATCGGCAAATCGGTGACGCTGGTGGCCGGAACGCAGAACTGGTCCTCCACGGTCAATGGCACGACCAACGCCTATCTGATCGCCGGCAACTGGAATCTGGCCGGCGGCCGGGAATTCAGCGACGACGAGGAACGCGCCGGCAAGGCCGTGTGCATCATCGGCAACACGGTCCGCAAGGAACTGTTCGGCGGACAAAACCCGCTGGGCAATACGCTGCGGGTCAAGACCTTCGACTGCGAAGTGGTGGGCCTGCTGGCCGCCAAGGGTCAGGGCGCCATGGGCATGGATCAGGACGATACCGTGATGATGCCGCTGCGCACCGTGCAGCGCCGCCTGACCGGCAACCTTGACGTCGGAACATTGATGATCTCGCTGAAGGACAGCACCAACGCCTCGCAGGCGATGGCGCAGATCCGCAGCCTGATGCGCGAGCGGCGCAAGCTGGCCGAGAACGTCGACGACAATTTCAACGTGATGGACACCAAGCAGATCGCCGAAACGCTGTCCGGCACCATCGGCACGATGACCACGCTGCTTGGCGCGGTGGCCGCGGTCAGCCTGCTCGTCGGCGGCATCGGCATCATGAACATCATGCTGGTATCGGTCACCGAGCGTACCCGCGAGATCGGTATCCGCCTGGCCATCGGCGCGCTGGAGAACGAAGTGCTGCTGCAGTTCCTGATCGAGGCCGTGGTGCTCTCGGCCTTCGGCGGGCTGGTCGGCATCGCGCTGGCCCTGCTCGCCTGCCTGGGACTCTCGGCGCTGCTGAACATGCCCTTCCTGTTCAATCCGGGCATCAACCTGATGTCCTTCGGCTTCTCGGCGGCGATCGGCGTGATTTTCGGCTACGTGCCCGCACGCCGCGCCGCGCAACTCGATCCGATCGAAGCCTTGCGGCACGAGTAACGTGGCGATCAGTCCTTAACCAACCGGCAGATCGCCGGCAAGGCTTCGGCCGCGCGCGCAGGAATATAAAACTGCACGGCGTCGCTCAGGCGTGTCCGGGCCGGATTGATCTCGACCGTGGGCACGCCGTCCCGGATTGCCCGCAGCACCGGTTCCGCAATGTAGGGGAACACCGCCGTGGTGCCGATCACGAAGACCATGTCGAAGCCACGATCCAGCTCCCTGTACAGCTGACCGATCGCGTTTCCCGGCAGCATCTCGCCGAACAGCACGACCCCCGGGCGCACCACTCCGCCGCATTCGGCGCAATGCGGCGGCACGTTGCGGTCGGCGGTATCGGCCGGCCTTCCGCAACGCATGCAGAAACGTTCGTCCAGCGTGCCATGAATTTCAATCACATTCGAACTACCCGCCTGCAGATGCAGACCGTCGATGTTCTGCGTCAGGACGACAACCTCGAACCGTCCTTCCAGCCCGGCGATCGCTCGATGCCCCGCATTCGGCTGCACGCCATGGCAATTGCGCTCGATCTGAGCCAGGTACTTCCAGGTAATTTCCGGGCGGACCGCCAGGCATTCGCCTGACAAGGCATCTTCGATATCCAGCCCCTCCTCCGTCGCCTCGCCGTTATACAGCCCGCCCACCCCGCGATAGGTCGGCAGGCCGGAATCGGCTGAGATACCGGCGCCGGTGATAAACAAAACCCGGTGCACGGCACCCAATTTTTCAGCAATTTTTTGATACTGCGCGATCATGAATTCATCTCCCGCCGTCATCACCTGAAATTTTCAACCTTCCTTGCGAAGAAATCCGGATCAGGAATTTGGTAACAAAAACTCCACGCCCCCCGATTATTCATTTTCCTCGCCGGAAATAGAATTTTCCTGACGCACACGAACCGTTCAGTAGTGATTCGTGAGCCGATGCCGACACCTGAAGCAATAAAAGAAATTTCTTCGCTGACGGCAATAAAACCGGAAAACCAAGGAAGACAAATGGCAAATGGGTTTATCGAACAGCCTGAAAGCAATTATCAGAAAGAATACTGTGCAAGACCTTCCTTGAACAAAGCATCTTTGCAGTTATTTCCCGATCTTGCAAAACCGTTTATCGCGCAACACAAGGTAACCGATCCGAAAATCGAATGGATCATCAATGAATTGTCCGTCCTATCGAAAACAGACGTTCCATACGGCACGCTTTATGCGCAAAGTCTTTCTTACATTCTGGCAATTCAACTGGCGAAGGACAATGGGAGGCGCAAAAGCCCGACTAAACAAACAGGAGGTTTATCGGGAAGAAACCTTCGCGACGTTGCCGATTACATTGATGCGAACCTCAATGAAAAACTAAGCGTTTCCACCCTCGCAAGGCGCGTTGGTCTGAGTCCGCACCATTTTTCCCATAGCTTTTCCGCAAGTTTCGGACTTTCTCCTCATCGATATGTTCTCCAGCGCCGAATCGCTGAAGCAACACGTTTACTCAAGGAATCCAAACTGTCCGTCGCCGAAATAGCCTACGAATTGGGTTTTTCCAGCCATGCCCATTTCTCGCAGATTTATCGAAAGAATACCGGGATGAGTCCTAAAGACGTCCGGAATGGCTAGCTTTATCTAATGTGACAGAGAAATCTGCCAAAACAGGTTTTTCTGATCAAACAGATATCGGATCCGAATCATTTCATAGAGAATCGCGGATTATTATTCCGACGACAGTAGCCATGTCCCAAACCCAGCATACAAAACCCGCCCTCCGTAGCTTGAACCTGTTGGCTGGAGCATTTCTTGCGGTTTTGATTCTTTTTCTTGCCGGATTCCTTAGGTATGCATGGATCGTGGAACGGAACCATAAAGTTCACGAACTATCCGGCGTATTGAGGTTTTGCGTTGAATTCACAGAAAATTATTTCGAGCGAATCACGGCAACTCACAGGAAAATTAGCACGGAATTATTGCAAACAAGAGAGAGCGACATTGTTGAAAAAGCATCAACGATGTTTAGTAACTATAAAAAAATCAATCTCGATCAACTTAGATTTACGCTGCTCTCGGAAAATGGCGAGGTCATTGCAGATACGGAAAAATCAGGAAACAGGCCGGATTCATTGTCATTTTCCGACATACCTCTCCGGAAATTCGAACCGGACGGGCATTACCTGGAAAAGCTGGAATTTGACGCGAGCCACTTCAAAGAAGAAAGCGGGATGCCCGATGGAAATTTGACGATACCTCTTCGTTATGCCATACGCTCACAAGATGGCAATCTGAAATATCTGGTTCGCTCGCGTCTTCGCGTCGGTCTGCTGCAGAATTTCTGGAAAACGACCCTGATTCCGCAAGAATCCATTCTTGGTTTTATGAACGATCAGGGCAATTTGGTAACCATTTATTCGGCAAATCCCAGCACCAATCCGAGTGATTCATTTGGAACCCAAAGCACGCAGGCCCTTGCTAATCATCTGCAAAAATACGGTTTCCCAATAAGCGGATATGCTGAGATAACGAATACGGATAATGATCCGGATCAGATCACCGTGTATCAACGCCTGAATCATTATCCCGTAACATTCTTTGCCAGCGTACCGAAGTCCTACATCTGGACAGGGTGGTGGAAGCGCGTTCGCATGCCTGCCTTTCTCTGGCTAACCCTGATCCTGGCTGGTGGAACAGGTTATGTGCTGGCCATCCGAAATATCAATGAAAAAAATGCGCTTGTCCGGGAACAGACGCAACTCCATGATGTGGCACAAGGAGCTTTGATCATTCAGGAACAGGAACGAGCACGCATTTCCCATGAACTCCATGATGAAGTCGGCCAGGCATTGACTGCGCTCGCTCTAACGCTCAATTCCGTGCAACAAAGCTCAGGAACTACAAGCGCAATCGAAGCCCCGCTTTTCAATTGTCGCATGATCGTTGAGAAAATCATGGCTGATGTACGTACAATCGCCTATCGGCTTCGTCCCGCTGAACTTGACCAGCTTGGGTTGACCGAGTCGTTGCGCGCGCACCTGGAAAAATCAGTTCTGCCTTTGATGCAGAATGTGATCTTCAAAGAGAATATCGGAAATGCGCGATTTTCCCGTGATCTCGAACTTTGCTGTTTCCGCGTCGTTCAAGAAGCTGTGACAAATTGCATGCGCCACGCGAATGCCTCTGAAATCAGGGTCGAGGTGAACCATGACATTTCAGGGAAAAAACTTGATATTTCAATTATTGATAACGGAACAGGATTCGATATCAATCACTATTTTTCAACACAGGTTCGGACAAAAAAATTGGGGCTGCTCGGCATGCGCGAGCGTGTTGCTGCAAACCGAGGAAAGCTGACGATTCAGTCGGATGGCAAGGGCACCGAAGTCGCTGCAACCTTTGATCTTGTTGGAGAAAACTGATGCGAACTCGTGTGGTGATTGCGGATGACCATCATCTAGTGCGAGCCGGAATAGCCACGTTGCTTAAGAGCATTCCTGAAGTGGAATTGATCGGTGAAGCATCGAACGGAGTTGATACTTTAAAGATCGTTCAAGAGCTTAAGCCAGACATATTATTCCTCGACATTTCAATGCCAGAAATGTCAGGTCTTGAAGTATTGGAACGAATAAAAAAATCGCAGCCGGAAGTAAAAGTCATCATTCTGTCCATGCACAGCAATGCAGCCCATATCCGGCGTGCTCTGGAACTAAAAGCGGAAGGCTATCTGGTCAAGGATGTTTTGCCTCACGAATTAAGGTATGCGATCAAGGGAATCAACGCTGGTAAATCATGGTTTTCATCAGCAGCTTCGGTACCCATCGTTGACGGCTATCTGAAACGGAACGGTGCTTCAGAACTCACCGAGAAGCAATATCAGGTGTTGAAATTGATTGCTTCGGGTTGCACAACGAAACAAATCAGTCACGAACTGAATCTGTGCGTCAAAACGATCGGAATATATCGTGCGGAAATCATGGATAAATTGAACATCCACGATGTCGCAGGACTTGTCCATTACGCTATCCGGAATGGAATTGTTCCATTATAGTTTTGCCCGGTTCTGGAAAACCTCCCGAAGCTGGCGCAGCTCACGGTACAACATGCTCCCCATGGACAATCAGCCTGAACACGATGGCTCTGCACGAAATATATGGCCATTGCGCTGAACTGATCGAACAGGCCGATGGCTTGCTGATCACCTCCGGAGCGGGCATGGGTGTCGATTCCGGATTACCGGATTTTCGTGGATCGCAGGGATTCTGGCGAGCCTACTCAGCACTTGGACGTGCGGGCATCGCATTCGAATGCATCGCCAATCCGCAGGCATTCAAAAGCAACCCAGAATTGGCATGGGGGTTTTACGGGCATCGACTGAATCTTTACCGGGCTACGGTACCTCACGAAGGTTTCCATATCCTGAAACGGATTGGCGAGCGACTTCCGGAAGGCTGCTTCGTGTTTACCAGCAACGTCGACGGGCAGTTTGCCAAGGCCGGATTCGACGAAACACGCATCGCCGAATGCCACGGTTCGATCCATTATCTGCAATGTCTTGAAGGCTGCCTCGACAACATCTGGCCGGCTGCCGGATTTTTCCCTCAAGTCGACGAAGAAAACTGCCTGCTTATGTCGGAGTATCCACGTTGCCCAAATTGCGGAGGAATCGCCCGTCCGAACATCCTGATGTTCGGCGACTGGGGCTGGCAGGAGCTGCGTAGCGATATGCAACGGCATCGACTGCAGGATTGGCTGCGGCGGGTCGAACGCTTGCTGGTCATCGAAATTGGAGCGGGCACCGATATTCCGACGGTGCGCCTGATGAGTGAATCGGCGAGCGGGCGTCTGATCCGCATCAATCCACGTGAATCCGGGTTGGGCGGGGCGCAGGGGGTTTCTCTGCCTTGCGGCGGTCTTGAAGCTTTAAGAGGAATATCGGCAGCTTTACCTGCAGGGATGTCCGGCTGATTTGCCTGTTATTGCTATTCCTGATCCGTTAAAGCCCCCCGGCATGGCCGGGGGGGGGTTGCTTTAGACGACGGCGTTGTCTACGAACCAGTCAATCCCTGATGCTACCGGAATGCTGGTTGTCGTAATGTCGAACACAACCATTTTTTCGTCTTTCTGGTCGTACTTCGGAATGGTGAGGTTCGCCGTGCTTGGATTGCCATTGGTGCAGTAGGCAATCAACGAATCCAGCATGTTGCTCGACAACTCATAGTCCGCCGCTGACTGGTACGGGAAGGAGCTGTCGCTGATCGGCGCCGAAAGCTTGTAGTGCCAGTAATTGATATCCCACGAGTGCTTTGCTCCGGTCGGGGAGGATGCATTGCCCCGGTCGAATCGGAACACATAGGTGGGGGATCCGGATAGCGCCTGCAGTCGTGCATAGGAGATATTGCGCATCCCGTTTGCTTTCTCCGTGGCGATGCGGTTCGCTTGCGTTACCGCGTCGACATTGTTGAACGCCGGGTAGAGGTTGAATACTGCGTTCGCATTAGCCCCGAAATTTTGGGTCAGATAGGTGTTGTAGGAGGCGAGGTCGGTTACGGTGGTGAAACCGTTGTCAAAGAGCACCCAGCCCGTATATGCCGGAACCTTGTTTTGTTTCCCCGCCAGGAAAAGGTTCTGTACCGTATCCGGGTAGACGTAGTTATCAATAACCTCGGTCGCGAAAGAAGCCGCAATCAGATAAAGCTCATCGGTCGATTTGGCTCTCATGTCTGCAATGGTTTTTGCCGCGGTGGTTCCTGCCACGGTACCGAACTTTTCCACCCAGGCCTTGCCGGTGGCTTCGGCTTTGGCCAGGGTGGTGCCCGTGGTTTTTTGGGTGGCCCCCTTGAACATGTAACAGGCAGAACCCATGACCCGCTTGAACAGCCCGGCGGCCAAAGGGGTTGCTTGCAGGGAGGTGGTATAAACCGATCCCATGGACTGGCCGCCAATGGTCACATTGTCCGGGTCTCCGCCGAATTTGGCGATATTCTCCTTGACCCACTTAAGCGCAGCGATCTGGTCAAGCATTTCGAAATTGCCCGACGATCCTTTGTTTTCGGCTTCTGCTGACAACTCGGCATGTGCGAAGTTGGCAAAGATGGATTGACGACGGGCAATGTTGACCTTGACGATTCCGCGTTTGGCAAATTCGTCACCTTCGTAGCGTTTTTCGACAATATTCGAACCGCCGCCATGAATCCATACCAGAACCGGCAATCCACCAGCTTTTGCCTTGGCTTCCGGAGGCGTCCAGATATTCAGATACAGGCAATCTTCGCTGGCCGGATAAGGCGTCGTCGTTCCGGGAAGAATCAACGGAGCCGATTGTTTGATAGCTGCCGGCGGGTTGGTCTGAGTTGCTTTCGTCCCACTCCACGGGACGACTGGTTGGGGCGCCTTCCAGCGCAAATTGCCAACGGGTGGAGCAGCGTAAGGTACGCCGAGGAAGGCTCTTACGCCGGAACTCATGTTGATGCCCTGAATCGTGCCCCCTGTCACCGTGACCTTGGCATCGCTTGATACTGCATAACTCGAACTGGTCGTCGTTCCGGTAGAAGCCGAGTCGTTATCGTCGCCGCCGCCTCCAAAACAGCCTGCCAACGGGACTACGGATGCTAGTCCAAGCAACTTCCCGAAATCCCTGCGCGATAAGCTTCCAGGCTGATCCATGCCGCGTTCCTGGCGTGCGGTATTTTCTGTTTGATTCGATATTTTCGTCATGCTTACCACTCCTTGATAAGAATTGAGCACCGAAAGCCGGGCAGAATCGACGCCTTGTTATGTATTCATCACGGCACATGCAGAATACATATGACATATCCTGAGATGTACCCTCTGATTTTTCATGAACAATGCAGTCGGTGGAGAGTCTAGATTTCCCGAAGGGCGCAGTCTTTCGTGATGTTGTGGTTTCTTACGAAATCGCCCGGTTTTATTGCGTCGGATTTAATCAATCTGCAATGGCATGAAGACAGCGTAATACGTTTTCTTCGCCGTTCCGTGGAGCCAGCATCCCTGCCTTGCGCCGTAGATACAGGCCCGCGTCGAACAGGAATCGGACGATCTTGTTCGACCTCCATTACAGGCATCAGGGATTTGAGTCAGAAATTCACAAATCCCTGATTACTGCATTTTGTTGCACTCACTAGAATGCGTCGCACCAGGCGTTAGCTGGATTGATGTTGGCGCTTGAATGATTTTGTTGCCTGTTTTTGTAGAAAAAGCAAGCTGGAGCGTCCGACCCCCAGACGTTAAGGCGGGGATTTTACCAATCAGAAATCAGAGGAAATCATGACAGAAAAAATCAAGGGAGATATGGAGTCAACTTCCGAGTCACAAACAGACGGTCTGAGTAAGCTGTTGACCGAAAAAATATCGCGCCGAAGCTTTGGAAAACTTCTGGGGGCGCAAACGGTACTGGTTTCCGCTGTTCCGTTGTCCGGTTGTCTTGGAGGGGGTGGAAGTAGTGATGATGCTGTCGATCCAAGCTCTGCGGCTCTGACGCGTTCGGCCTTTGTTGCGACGATATCGGATTACTTTGACTGGGCGCATTCGTCGGAATACATCGATATGTATAAGGCAGTACAGCCCACATTCTCCGATGTCAAGATAGGAATCACGCCGTATGCAAAGCAAATCGAAACGGCACTCGAAGAATCGGTTATTGACAATTCATCCGGATATTTCTATCCGGATACATCGATTACCCGTGAAGATGCGGCGGAAATGTATGTCAAGGCATTCCGGATTCCCGCAGCAACGACAAATCCGCTAACGGGTTTCACGGACGCCAGTTCCATCAGCAGCAGCAAGCTGGAGAGTGTCAAGGCCATTGTGGCAGCCGGATATATGACGGGAACCAGCACCACACTTTTCTCGCCGAAAGGTAACATTACCGGCAACGATGCGAAAAAAATCCTCGATGCCATTACGGCATCGTTGGTTGCGCCGGTGCATTCGCTATGCAAACCCGGGACCACTGCTCCGCGGCGCTATGCCACGTTTTTCTGTCCGACGCCCGGGGCGCAGATTTATATCACCGAAACGACGGATGGCTCGGAGCCGCCCAATCCCGATACGACATCGACTACGCAGACGACAACGCCCATGTCGATTACGACGAGTTCGTACTATAATGGCGCAACCATCAAATACGACTTCACGACACTGGGGTCCCGGCAATACAAGTTTGGTGGCCTGACAGCGAGCGAAGGCGGGGTCAGGACGGTTCGCGTAAAAGCAGTCGCTGTGAAAAGTGGTATGAAGACGAGCGCGGTCCGTGAATTCTCCTGGGTTATTTATCGTCCGAAGAATTCACCGTTCGAGGCGAAGCTGGTGCATGCCGGAACCGCGACATCGCCAACGGTCTGGAAGATCTACAACCTCACCGAATCGGTTCAGGCCAACGCTTTTTATGTCGAAGGCAGCACCCGTGGCATGCTCGTGGATGCGCTCGAACTGGATGTAGCGGGCGGCCCAACTTCCTACAATCCTGGAAGCTATAACCTCAAAACCTTCCTCGACAGCATCGCCACCAAGCCCTACGACGTATTGATCGGGCACTGGCATGGCGATCATTCGGCGCATATGGTGAATTTCACCAGTACTGGGGTCAATTGTTATGTGAGTGCTCAGTGTCAGGCCGAACTCCTTTCGGCGACAGGGACGCAAGCGACCAACAATCGCTGGGCTGAAGCTGCGGCCTCAGCTTATTGCAAGGTGCTCAACGATGGTCAGGAATTTTCGTTGGGTAATGTCAAGTGTTCGGCGTGGCAGACGCCGGGTCACACGAATGGCCTGACAACGCTTCTCATCCATGAGCCGGGCTGGGTTTACGCTTCGGATATGTGGGGCTGCAACCGTCCCTACACGTCGGATACCACGAACTACAGCCAGATCAAATCGGACTTGTTCCTGTCGATGTGCCAACAAGTTTTGGCCAATTACAAGAAAAAAATCCCGTCCGGGGTCATTACCGAAGTGACCAATGCGCACCAGGAAGCTCCGGTGGGTATGGTCTGCATCAACAACTTCCTGCAGTCCTATCAAAATGTGATCGACAACGGGATTGCCGGAGTCAAGCCGTCTATCCGGAATGGCGTCAAGGGCAATAACGCGATGCTCAACGTGGGTGATCCGTGGAGGAACAAGAACTGGATTGCGCTTGAGCCCGGTCAGAAGGTTTCTGATACGGCCTTGACGATTTTGAGTTCGCCGACCAATTCCACGTTCCGGCCAGGCAATTCCATTCCGGTCGATTACAACACTGCTGACGGTTACAAAAAGTACTCCGTGTTAAGCAACGTCGAGATCAGCGGCGGTACGCTGGTCGGTGTTGATCTTTACTGGGCAGCTCCGCAGAAATCAAATGTAGCCGGTACAACATTCGTTGATTGTAAAGTGCCGAACAAATTTGATCCTTGGACGTATGCCTACACGATCAACGTTCCGACGGCGACGAGCAGCATTGTGTTCAAGCCGACGGCGATGTCGAACAAGATCACGTCCATGAAGGTTAACGGGGCGGCGATCAAGCAAGGAGACAGCGTAACGGTGACAGTATCGGCCGGGACAAAGATCACTGTGGATATCGTAGCCGCAGATGGTGCCACAAGCAGCAGCTATACCTTCACTGTTGCCAAGGTCTGATAGCCAGATGTAGGCCTGTAACGGCCACGACCCGTGTATTAACGAAACCGCCTGATTCTCTCCGGATCAGGCGGTTTTTTCGTTATGACACATACGCAGCCTCTCACTGGCGCATGGCGTTTCGATTTTTCCTGCTACAGTAATATTTCTCGCCATACCGTAATAGCACTGACATGGCTGGCACGAGCTGTAGTATTCAAACACGCGAAAGTTGCTGCAAAACGGGCGAAATTCAAGACTGATCGACCAGGCAGGACTGTACTTGATTCAGCCATTGCAGCTTCTGCTCCTCCGGCAGAAAAGCAGCTTTGAAGCTGTTTGCAGCCACTTCGGCCAGATCTTTGCACGAAAGACTCAGCGCATCCGCCGTCGCAATGAAATTGGCATTCACGTAACCGCCAAAGTATGCCGGATCATCGGAGTTGATCGTCACGCACAGGCCGGCACGCAGCAGGCGCACCAGGTTGTGCTCGCGCAGATCCTTGACCACGCATAGCTTGAGATTGGACAAGGGACAAACGGTCAACGGCACCTTGTCCTGGGCCAGTCGCTGCATCAGCGCCGGGTCTTCTTCCGCACGCACACCGTGGTCGATGCGTTCGGCGCGCAACACATCAAGCGCGCCATGAATATAAGCTGGCGGTCCTTCCTCGCCGGCATGCGCCACGGCATGAAAGCCGAGTTCGCGCGCCCGGGCGAAAACGCGAGCGAATTTCTCCGGAGGATTGCCGACCTCGCCGGAATCGAGTCCGACGCCGATCCACAGGTCGGCATAGTCCGCACGCAGCGGCAGAGCCGCCTCCAGCGTGGAGAAGGCATCCGCTTCGGAAAGGTGGCGCAGGAAGCAAAGAATCATGCGGCTGGAAAAGCCGTCTTCATCGCGCGCCTGGCGCAGGGCACGGGCGATGCCGGCAAACACCGTGGCCATTGAAATGCCGCGCTCCGTATGCGTCTGCGGGTCGAAGAACAGTTCAACATGGCGCACGTTGTCATTTCGTGCACGCTGCACGTAGGTCCGGGTCAGGTCGTAAAAATCCTGCTCGGTCTGCAACACGGCAGCACCGGCGTAATAGAGATCGAGGAAGGATTGCAGATCGGTAAAGTTGTAGGCGGCACGAATCTCGTCGACCGAAGCGTAAGGCAATCCGACGCCGTTTCGCCGGGCCAACTCGAACATCATTTCCGGTTCGAGCGACCCCTCGATATGCAGATGCAGTTCGGCCTTGGGCAGGCGGCGGATGAAGTCATGCAAGGGATTGTTCATGAGCGTGAGCAGGAAGGGATGACGGAAGTATCGCAAACATTCTACAGCGACCGCACAGGACGATCATCTTCTGCACCGGAGCGAAGAAAGCTTGCTATATAATCTTCCGATTGCAACCTGGACATTCGATCGGGCATACCTGCAGGCCTGTGCAGTCCGCCTCCCGGCGGAGATGATCGAAAAATACGGATGACCCAACGAATCAACCCAAAACCGGCCCTTCTGGCCTGCCTCGTCTGCTGTTCCGTCGCGTTTCTTTCGGGGTGTGCGAGCACACCCCCTTCCCCCGAAAATTCGTCCTCCCTGCAGCAAGACACCTCGCTTCACAGCCTGCGCATCTCCGAACAGACCCCGTCCGGAACCGGGAAACAGGCTTCCCCCCTGGATAAAATTGAAATCGCCGAACAGCCACCGATTGCGCGCACCATCGACCTGACCGATGAGCCCGACGACCTGTTCCAGCGTTTGCGCCACGGCTTTTCCATGCCGGACATCAACGACGACCTCGTGCTTTATCACCAGCAGTGGTATCTGAACCGTCCCGATTACCTGCGCCGCATGGTCGACCGCAGCAGCCGCTATCTGCACCACATCGTCGAAGAGCTGGACAAGCGCGGCATGCCGATGGAACTGGCCCTGCTGCCCATGGTCGAGAGCGCCTACAACCCGATGGCCTATTCCCGCGCAAAAGCCTCCGGCCTGTGGCAGTTCATCCCGTCAACCGGCAAGCGCTACAACCTCGACCAGAATTGGTGGAAAGACGAACGGCGGGATATCGTCGCGTCGACGATCGCCGCACTCGATTACCTGCAATCCATCTATGAACTGCACGGTGACTGGCACCTGGCCCTGGCCTCCTACAACTGGGGCGAAGGCGCCGTCGGCCGGGCCTTTGCCAAGAACCGCGCGCAGGGGCTGCCGACCGATTACCTCAACCTGACCATGCCGCAGGAAACACGCAACTATGTGCCCAAACTGCAGGCGCTGAAGAATATTTTCCGCAGCTGGACACTGCTCGTGCAGCTCGACCTTCCGCAGGTCCCCAACCGGCCTTTCTTCGCCACCGTCACCACGGATTCGCATATCGACGTCAAGGTGGCGGCCACGCTGGCTGAAATGCCTGTACAGGAATTCATCGCGCTCAATCCGGCACATAACCGTCCGGTCATAAAATCCGATTCAGAACTGGTGATCCCTGCGGAGAAACTCGACACGTTCGTCAGCAACCTGGAGGCCCATGCAGAGAACAACAAGCCGCTCTCGGCATGGCAAAGCCATACGCTGCGCCGTGGAGAAAGTCTGACCACCGTCGCCCGTCGATTCGGCATGAGCGTCGCCAATCTCAAGGCCATCAATGGAATCAAGGGAAAAACCCGAGTCGGTCCCGGACACACCCTGCTCGTGGCCGGACAGGGCGGCAAAACAGACCTGTCCGCCTTGCCGGAACAGCCGCGCCAAGCCGACTCCTCCCCCGAACCGCAAGGCAAGACTCGGGTACATACCATTCGCAGAGGAGAGTCCCTTCTTGGCATTGCCCGACACTATGGAACAACGACCGCGGAACTCAAACGAATCAACCGGCTGAAAAGCAACGCTCTCGTGGCCGGTGCCCGGCTGCAGGTTCCCGCATCCGCGGACACAGCAGCAGGTTCACGGAACACCGAAGCCAGCAATACCGCAAAATCCGTGGCCAGGAACGCGGGCACACCCGCCCGGAAGGTCAGCATGAATAAACCGGCGGGCAAACCGGCAAAAGTCACCCGTCATGTCGTGCGCAGTGGCGACACGCTCTACTCGATCGCCAAGCAATACAAGGTCGACACCGACGATCTGATGCGCTGGAACAAGGTCTCGCCGAACAACCTGAAACCGGGGAAGACCTTGCTGATCCAGTTTGCCGCAAATCCCTGACACTTTGCCTCCAAGCTCCAGCCTGGAAAAAAGTGGCCGTAATTCATATACATGCCTGAAATCTGATATTCTTTCAAAGCAAATCCGCAACAAGACGACAATTCGAGAACGCATGAAGTCCTGATCCGCACACCTCAATCGGAGGAGGGATGGATGAAGAAGGCGCTGAAGCTGCACAAGGGGCATATCCGGGTCGGCAGGCCACTGCCCTGGGATGTTTACGACAGTTGCGACCATCTGCTGCTGTCTCGCGGCTATGTCATCGAAAAGGAAGCGCAGCTCGAAGCACTGCTTGAGCGTGGCATGTACGTCGACGCGGCGGATCTCGAAGCCTCCATCGAAAAACCCAAGGTCGACCATGAGTTCGACCCCTTCTGGGTCTGGGACGATCTCACGGCAAAACTGGCTTTTCATCTCACGCACGCCGACAGCCCCGAGCATTTCCCCCAGCGCATCGAAGAGATGGCCGGCATGGTGCAGACGCTCATCCAGCGCAACGCCGACGCCGCCATTGCCATCATCATGCTGACTGCGGATCACCGGCGCTATCCCACGGTGCACAGCCTGCAGGTGGCCGCCCTGTGCGAAATACTGGGCAAGCGCCTGGGCTGGGAAAAGGAACGCCGGACAACGCTGCTCTGCGCCGCCCTGACCATGAATCTGGGCATGCTGGAACTGCAGCAGCAATTGTCCAACCAACGCGAGCCCCTGAATCAGGAGCAGCGCAAACTTGTCCATAGCCACCCCGAACGAAGCCTTGAGCTGCTCCGCCGCTCCGGAGTGGAATCCGCACAATGGCTGAACGCTGTGGAAGCTCATCATGAAACCACCCAGGGCACAGGGTATCCGGGCGGGATTTGCAACCCCGGCGAAGATGCCCTGTTGCTGAGAACGCTCGATGTCTTCTGCGCCAAGGTCAGTCCACGCCTGTATCGCAAGCCCCTCTCCGGCACCCAGGCCGAACGGATTCTTTTCTCCGATGCCGGGCTGAGTACCGGCAATCCTTTCGTGCCTGCCCTGATCAAGGAGCTGGGCGTTTACCCTCCGGGAAGCTTTGTCAAGCTGGCCAACGGAGAAGTCGCCATCGTCCTCAAGCGTATGGGCGACATCAAGACACCGCAGGTCATGAGCCTGATCAATGCCCGGGGCGAACCGATGATCGAACCGATCCGCCGCGACACCGGTCGCGACGGTTTCCAGATCGTGGGCGATATTCGCCGCGATAGCGTGCCAATCGGCATCGACCCTGCGCATTTCTGGCAGGAAAAATCTTTCACGAACGAACGCCGACAGTGGGGTTGATTCCCCTTTCAGCCGGTTCGATCAGCTGTGGAGATAACAGCAGACCCGGTGCGTTGCGCCCGTCCAGCTCTCGAGCGGATAGTTGATCCGGCACACATCCATGGCATGCGGACAACGCGGGTGGAAATGACAGCCATCCGGCGGATTGGCCGGTGAGGGAATTTCGCCGGGCAGGCGGATGATCGTCCGCCCCTCCTCCAGTCGCGGACTCGGCACCGCGGACAAGAGCGCCTGCGTGTAGGGGTGCCTGGGTGAACGCAGCACATCATCAACCGTACCGCGTTCGACGATGCGCCCGAGGTACATGACCGCCACCTCGTGCGCCAGATACTCCACCACGGCGAAGTTGTGGGTGATGAACAGGTAGGAAATTCCGAGTTCACCCTGCAGCGACTTGAGCAGGTTGAGGATTTGCGCCTGTACCGAGACGTCGAGCGCTGACGTCGGCTCGTCGCAGACGATCAGTTCCGGCTGCACGGCCAGCGCGCGGGCGATGGCGATGCGCTGGCGCTGCCCGCCCGAGAATTCATGCGGGTAGCGGTGTGCGGCATCGGCAGCCAGGCCGACCTGATCGAGTAGCGCGGCGACGGCGCTTTCCTGTTCCCTGGGGTGGGCAAGCACCCCCAGCGCGCTCATGCCTTCGGCAATGATCTGGCCGACCGTCATGCGCGGATTCAGCGAAGCGAACGGATCCTGGAAGATCATCTGCATCCTGCGCCGCAACGGTCGTAATTCCCCGCGCGAGAGATGGGTCAGTTCGCGGCCTCCAAGCAGAACGCGTCCACCGGTCGGCCGGACAAGCTGCAGAATCGCCTTGCCCACCGTCGTCTTGCCACAGCCCGATTCGCCAACCAGCGCCAAAGTACAGCCGCGCTCCAGTTCCAGCGTGGCGCCGTCGACAGCCTTGACGTGTCCGACGGTGCGCTGGAAAAACCCGCGCCGGATGGGGAAATGAACACGCAGGTCGTCAACCGCCAACAACCGCGATTCAGCCGCAACCGTCACCCCGGCATCCGCCGGGGCCCGGGGACGCGCCTCTTGACTCCGGTGTTCGCCGGAATGGCGGCTCTCGGCAATCCAATGACAGCGCACGCGATGTCCGTCAGCCAGATCGCTCCAGCCCGGCGACTCCTCGCGGCAACGTTCCCAGGCGTAGGGGCAGCGGTCGGCGAAGCGGCAACCGGCCGGCATGGCATGCAGCGGCGGCACCTGCCCGGCGATGGTCTCCAGACGCCCGCCGCGCCGCGACAGATCGGGCAGCGCCGCAAACAGTTTTTGCGTATAAGGGTGGCGCGGCGTGGAAAAGAAAGCCTCGCGCGGTGCTTCCTCGACAATTTCTCCTGCATACATCACGGCCACGCGATGCGCCATCTGCGCCACGACGCCCAGATCGTGCGTGATCAGCAGCATGCCCATGCCGCGCTCGGCCTGCAGGCGGCGCAGCAGATCGAGAATCTGCGCCTGGATCGTCACATCGAGCGCGGTGGTCGGCTCGTCGGCAATGAGCAACCGGGGATTGCCCGCC
The DNA here is from genome assembly GCA_964563685.1 of uncultured Propionivibrio sp. Lineage (GTDB taxonomy): Bacteria > Pseudomonadota > Gammaproteobacteria > Burkholderiales > Rhodocyclaceae > Propionivibrio. The sequence goes on along the minus strand of CAZLXL010000002.1, from coordinate 36,446 downwards.
AGCGCGACGGCGATCATCACACGCTGCTTCATGCCGCCGGAAAGCTGGAAGGGGTACTCCGCAAGCCGGCGCCCGGGATCGGCGATCCCGACGGCCTTGAGCAGTTCCAGCGCGCGCTGATCCGCCGCCGCGCCGTTCAGTCCAAGATGACGCTCAAGCACCTCGCCGATCTGCCGCCCAACGGTCAGCACCGGATTCAGGCTCGTCGCCGGCTCCTGGAAGATCATCGCCATCCCGCCACCGCGCACGTCGCGCATCCTGGCTTCCGGCAGTTGCAGAAGATCGGCGTCTTCAAAGCGCACTTCGCCGCCGAGAATGCGTCCCGCCGCCGGCAACAGCCGCAGCAGCGACAAGGCGGTAACCGACTTGCCGCACCCCGATTCGCCAAGCAGCGCCAGCGTCTCCCCGCCAGCCAGCTCGAAGCTCACGCCATCGACCGCCGTCAGCACACGCTTGCCGGCCGCAAAACCGGCGCGCAGATCATGGACGGAAAGAAGAGGCTCTGTGCTCATTTGACTTGAAAAACATGTTTAACCACAACGAACACAACGGACACAACGAAAAACATGAAACATTCCAAAACGCTCGTTCCCATTGGCGGCAAGCAACCTTCTTTGCCCATAAAGATTCTCGTTGTGTTCGTTGTGTCCGTTGTGGTTAATTGCATTCTCATCCCATCCGCGGATCGAAAGCGTCGCGCACGGCATCGGCCAGCAGGTTGGCGGCGAGCACCAGTGCGAACATGAACGCAAACGCCGCTGCCAGCGACCACCACACCATCGGCTCGCGCGCCAGCTCCATGCGGGCATTGTTGATCATCGTGCCGAAACTGATCATCGTCGGATCGACGCCGATACCGACGTAGGACAGCACCGCCTCGGCCAGCACCAGTCCGGAAAAATCCATGACCAGCGCGATGATCACGATGTGCATCAGGTTGGGCAGGATGTGGCGCAGGAGAATGCGGTGATCCGCAACACCGAACGCCTGCGCCGCCTGGATGTATTCGAGTTCGCGCAGCTTCAGCGTCTCGCCGCGCAACAGGCGGCACAGGCCGGTCCAGCTGGTCAGGCCTAGGATGAAGCACAACGCCAGCAGGCGCATGTCGGCGCGTTCGGCGGCGGTGGCGAACCACTGCGGGTGCGTGTCGATGATCACCTGCATCATGAGCACGGCGGCGGCGATCAGCAGCACGCCGGGAATCGAACTCAGCGTCGTATACAGGTACTGGATCACGTCATCGACCCAGCCGCGGAAGTATCCGGCAAGGATACCGAGTCCGATTGCCACCGGCAGCGTCACCAGCGTCGTCACCAACCCGATCACCAGCGCCGTGCGTACGCTCTTGAGAACCTGGTAGAAGACGTCCTGTCCCACCTTGTCGGTGCCGAACACGTGATAGTCGACGCACAAGGCCAGCACCGGCAGCAACGCAACCAGCAGAATACCCAGCATGACGAGCACGGCATTCCAGGCAAACTCCGTCTCGCCCGTCCACACACCGCGCCAGGTCTGTCCAACCGGGCTTCCCTGTCGGCGCGCCAGAAGGTTCACGACAAACACCGCCGTCACGGCCCAGAGTCCCATCCCCAGCGCAGCGGCTGCAAAAATCGTTTTCAGAACATCCCGGTCGCGCTGGCTTTCATTGTCACCCAGATGCGCCCCGCCGAATTTCAGACGCGGGAAATCGCGCGCCTGGAGAACGCTGCCATCCGCCCCGCGCACCTCGATGGCCTCCTTCGCATAGGCGCGCGTCGCCAATGGCGCGGAATAGGTTTTCTCGTTGCGGGTACGGAGCGGTTCGGCAATGGCGTCAAGCGCAGACAACACTCCGATGGCATAAACCACCGGCTGGCCGGGATCGGAATTTTCAAGGCGCGGGCGGTAGTGCAGCGAGTCAAGCAGCCCGACCAGCACGAACGCCAGCAACACCGTTGCCGCCGCCATGCCCGGCCGGCTGCGCCCAACGCGTCGCCAGGCCGCGCGCAGCGGCTGGTTGCGCCACGACAGCGCGCCAAACGTCATCCCGGCCAGCACCAGCAGCCAGATCAACACGTCGGACCAAAGAAGGACGGGAAGGAAAGTCATACGGCGAACCACCCGCCAAAACCTTGTTTCACCACAGAGACACAGAGACACAGAGTTTGTTCTTTCGCTTTTCTCTGTGCCTCTGTGCCTCTGTGGTGAATGGTTTTTTCCATCAATTCATTCAAAACGAATCCTCGGATCGACGAAGGTGTAGGAGATGTCGGTCAGGATCAGCCCGGCGATGTACAGCACCGACCCGATGAACACCATCGAACGCACCACCGCGAAGTCCTGCGCCTGGATCGCGTCGATGGTGTAGCTGCCCAGCCCGGGAATGCCGAAGAAGGATTCGGTCAGCAGCGACCCCATGAACAGCAGCGGAATGACCACCACCACGCCGGTCAGGATCGGAATCATCGCGTTCCTCAACACGTGCCGGAACAGCACGACGACCTCCGAAAGCCCTTTGGCGCGCGCCGTGCGCACGTAGTCCCTGCCGATTTCCTCAAGGAAGATCGTGCGGTACCAGCGCGTTGACGAGCCGATGCCCGAAATCACCCCGATCACCACCGGCAGGATCAGGAACTTCCAGGCATCCAGCCCGGCGGTGTAGCCCGAGATCGGCACCAGCCGCCATAGCTTGCTGATCAGGTACTGCCCGCCGATGATGTAGAACAGGCCAGAAATCGACATCATCGCCACGCACAGCACGACGCCCCAGAAATCGAGATAGGTCGCCCGGAAGAAGGCGAGCAGCAGCGCGAAACTCACCGTCACGAACAGGCCGAGAATGAAGGTCGGCAAGGCGATGGCCAGCGACGGTCCCATGCGCGACGTGATTTCCCGCGTGATGTCGCGCCCGTCCTCGGCCCGCCCGAAATCGCCGACGAACATGCGCGCCGACTTGGTGAAAAAGATCGTGTCGGTCACGACGCCAACGCCCGACGCTTCGGCATTGATGAACAAGGGCTTGTCGTAACCGCGCTCGGCCTTCCATTTTTCGATGGCTTCCGGCGTCACACGCTTCACCCCCAGCTGCATGCGCGCCATGTCGTCCGGTGTATTGACGACGAAGAACAGCGCGAAGGTGATGAGGTTCACGCCGATCAGGATCGGGATGGCGTAAAGCAGGCGGCGGACGAGGTAGGCGAGCATGGTGGATTCCTATGTCCTAGCTGTACCTGGCCGTACCGCGTTCGCGTCGCCGATACGCCATCATCGCCGGCACGACGATCAGAAGCAGCGCAAAACCAATCGCAGCCAGCGGCCACAACACGGGCGCATTCCACTCATGGCGCCGTTTCGCCCGTTCCGCCACATCGATGCGCTGGTATTTGAGAATATTGTTGGCCACGTCGTTGGGCTTGCGGTTGTGCAGCCAGGCGTGGCCGAGCGTGTAGCTCTTGGGATGGAAGCCGAAGATCCACGGCGCATCCTCCTGCAGGATGCGGTTCATGCGTCTGACGATTTGCAAACGCTCGGGCGTATTGTCCATGTCCTTCATTTGGGCGAACACCCGGTCATATTCGGCATTGACGTAATTCGACTTGTTCTCGCCGCCCTTGTCCAGCATGCCCTCGCTGCCGGCGAGCAGGAAGAAGAAGTTCTCCGGGTCGGGGTAGTCGGCATTCCAGCCGAGGAAATATATCTGCACGGCGCCCTTGCGGATTTTTTCCTGGAAGCGGTTGAAGTCGGTGGAACGCACGACCAGCTGGATGTCGAGCTTGGCAAACTGGCGCGTCAGCCAGTCAAGGCGGGATTTGTCGCCCATGCCGCCACTGGTCGTATCGAGGTTGAGGACCAGCGGCTCACCGGTTTTGGCATCGCGCCCGTTCGGCCAGCCGGCCTCGGCGAGCAGTTTCTTCGCCACCTCGATCGGTTTGCGCTGTGCCTTGCCGTTCTTCCACTCATAAACCACCGGGTTGATTCCGGCCTCGCCCTCCTCGTAACCGAAGATTCCCGGAGGAATGGGGTTCATCGCGGCGATGCCCCGCCCGTTCATGAAGATCGAGATGAACTCCTCCTGGTCGATGGCGATCGACAGCGCCTGGCGCAGCTTGCGCGCCCGTGCCTCGCCCACGCCATCTCGCCCACCGACCACTGGGTCGTGCATGTTGAATCCCTGGTAGAAGATCGAGGCGCGCACGCTGGTGAGCAGACGGATGCCGCGTTCGCGCATTTCGTCGGAAAGCTGCACATCGCCGCCGACGTTGAGCCGCACCGCCTGGTCAAAGCTGTCGGACGAGATGCCCGAGGCGTCGTAATACCCCTGCAGGAATTTGTTCCAGTAAGGGATGCTTTCCTTCTCGCGCGAAAAAATCGCCTTGTTGATCAGCGGCAGCGGCTTGCCGCAATCGGCGAGCAGTCCGGCTTCGCGGTCGCCGGGCTCCCCTTCGCAGGGGTAGGTCTCGCCATGAAAGTTCGGATTGCGTTCCAACACCATGCGGCTGTTCGGATTGTTCTCGGTAAGCATGTACGGGCCGGTGCCGACCGGGTACCAGTCGAGCGTCAGGTTCTTCTCCGCCATTCCCGGCTGGCTGTAGAAGCGGTCAGCCTCGCGCGGCACGGGCGCGAAGAACGGCATGGCCAGCCAGTAGAGGAATTGCGGGTATTTGCCAATGAGCCTGACTCGGTAGGTATACCGGTCGACCCGCGTGACGCCTTCCAGTGGATAGCGATCCAGGTCGAGCCAGGCATCCACCGGTTGCGCGTTGGCTTCCCGTTGCAGCGTTTCCCCGAGTTCCCTGAGACCGACGATGTGCGCCGCCATCATGCCGAAGATCGGCGAATGCAGGCGCGGATGCGCCAGCCGCTTGACCTGGTAGATGTAATCGTCGGCAGTCAGTTCGCGCGTGCCGGTCCGGGAAAAGTCAGCAAGTGAGTCGATGCCGGAGAGTTTTTGCGGATTCAGTCCAGAGTACACCTTCTGCCCGTTGCCATCGGTAGCGAATGCCGGGTGCGGCTGATAGCGAATACCGGGGCGGATACGGATTTCATAAACGCTGTAGGCAATAACTGAGGACGGTGCATCAGCGGGCAACGCCTTTCCGGCCTTGTCGTAAAACACCGGCTGCGGCACCGCTTCGGCGGTACCCGGAATCAGCGCATAGGGGCGCTTGAGGTAGTGGTACTGCAGCGGGGGCTCGTAAATCTGCCCTGTGAAAACAGCTTCATCCTCGGTATAGGACTGCGCCGGATCGAGATGCTTGGGCCGTTCGGTAAATGCAGAGTAGAGGATGTTCTGCCCGCGCTCGCCGGCCGGATAGGGATCGTTCTGCTCGCTGCTGCAGGCCGCAAGCAACAGTAAAAGCGTGACGAGGACAATGCGAAATGCTGGCATGGGGCGAAGTGTAGCAAGAGAAACGGGAGATGCGGCATTGCTGATTCTCCGCCCCCCTGTTGTACTCCCGCTCACGAAAGACAGCAGCCGGACGGCGAAACCGCCGGGCTGCGTCTGCCTCTGCCGAACTCAGGAGCTCAGCGGCTTACCTGGAACAGAGCGGCCAACCCTTCCAGTTTGTGTACCGCGGCCGCCGTTTCTTCCAGACTCTGCTCCGATTCGGCCAGCGCCGAGCGCATGGCCTCAGCCGTACCCGCCACGGACCGGATGTGCTGGCTGTGCGCGTTGCTGCTTTCGGCAATGTGCTTGATCGTCGCCAGCACCTTGCTGACCATCGCTTCCATGCCACTGCGGTCAGCCACGCTGTCAACCGCCATCCTGAGGCCGGCTTCGAGTTCGCCCATGCCTTGCTGCATGGCTTCGACAGCGCGGTCGGCCTGTCCCTGCACCCCCTCGATCATGCCGCCGATCTGCACGGTGGCGACACGCGTGCGTTCGGCCAGCTTGCGCACCTCATCGGCCACCACGGCGAAACCGCGCCCAGCCTCCCCAGCCCGCGCCGCCTCGATGGCGGCATTGAGGGCGAGCAGATTGGTCTGATCGGCGATTTCCTTGATCACCAATACGATGTGGTCAATCTCGGCGGTTCGCTTCTGCAGTTCGCCGATGGTCGCCGCCGAGTGCGAAATCTGTTCGCGGATGTCCGAAGACATGCCTTGCAGGTCCTCGAACTGTTTTTGCGTTCCCGAAAAGGAGCGCTCCATGTCGGCGCGCATGCTGGCGGCCTGCCCCGCGGCCGTGTTGATTTCGAGCATTTGCGTTTCCAGCGAATCGAGGATCTGGCGCATCGACTCGAACACTTCCTGCGCCCGGCTGCTGGTGGTCCGGCTGGTGCGCATCTGCGCCTGGTTGGCGTTGCTGACTTCACCGTTGATGCCGACGATGCGTCCGAGCATGCCTTCCATGCTGTCGATCAGACTGTTGATCCATTGCGCTGTGGCTGTGACTTCGTCACGGTAGACTCCCGGCTTCTCCAGGCGCAACGACAGATTGCCGCCTCCCTCGGCGATACCCTGCACCATGGTCGCCATCTGGCTGATTCGGCTGGACAGCTTCTTGAGGAACAGACGATGGAAAAGCACCGAGCCAACCAGCAGGAAGCCACCTTGCGCCAGCAAGGACTGCGGACCCGTCAGGTCCAGCCCGAAAGTCAGCGCCGAAGCCCCGCCCATGGCGCACACGCCGGTGGCCAGCAAGGCCTTGCTGGCCCGGTAGCTCAGTGGCCGCGCGCGGTAAACCTCCTCGAGATCGGCTTCGCACATCATGCCCCAGGTATCCGGCGAGCCCGGCATCTGGAAGGTCACGCCCTTGCCGATCACGGGAATGTGGCGGTAATCGGAATAGCCTGGATAAGTCACATAGAGGTTGCTGCCGTTGCGGACTGTTTCGCGCACGCCGGGATGCAGGCGACCGGTGGCGGGATCATTGAAGACCAGTTCGAACTCGGTGTGATCCTTGACCCGCACCACGCCGTAATCGGTGTTCACCCCATCCTTGAGATTGTCGCCAAGCGAGAAGGAGCGATCCTCGAAACGCGAGCGTGACAAGGCCACGCCGGTCCGGATATTGGGATCAAGGACGGATCGGGCCATGAACAGGTAATTGTCGCCCGACTCGTGGAATACGTGCCCGCCTTCTCGCTGGATCAGGTCGCCTACCACGTCGTTCGGCACGCGGGCGCAGAGTATCGAGCACAGCTTCCCTTCGCGCAAAACAGGCAGCATGAACAGCAGGGTCACGGCATCGTGAAAATTCGATGTACTGGGTCCGATCTCCAGCGTCAGCGGGTCGATGAACGGGCCGTACAGCAGCCTCTGCTTGCAGGCAATCTCCAGCACCCTGGACGGAATGCTGGCGCTTTTCCCTCGATGAGATGCATGGCTCGATGCCAGCACATGGCCCTGCGGGTCGAGTGCGAACAATTCCGAGCAGTCGCAACTGATGCGCAGACGTGCCGACAGCCAGTCACCACGCAAAGCATCATTGTCCGGCAGCGAACGGGCAAATCCCTCAAGATGCGCCCACTGCTGATTGGCCCAGTCGGTCAGGATGCGCACACGGGTCTGGGCAATGCCGTCGAAGGCAGTTTCCAGCCGCGGGTAACGCCGCCGGTTCAGGAAGCAGGCCCAACGCATCGCCAGCTTGCCGGTTTTCCCGAACCAGTTCAGCCATTTTTTTTCTTCTGCCGACAGCTGCATCAAGTCACTTTGTAACACCGATTTCTCCTTTTAGTTTTTGTAAATCACATGAATTCCTAAATTCCGCGATGCGCATTTCGGGACATCGCCCAGGGATTTTTTTCCCTGGAAATTGCACCAGGAACGCGCACGGGACACCGCTTTGGTGCACCGCCTGATGAATCAAAGGCATCGCAGATCTCCACAGATGACGCAGGTGCGTCCGTCGAGCTTGAAGCTGACCGACACCGTCACGCAGAGACGTGCGCAAGCGACAGAAAGGTAGGGACGCGTAACCTGAACCTTGCCGTAGGATTCAATGGCCCGACGGAAGTAGGGACTCCGCACCCAACGAGCCCCCTCGGCATCACGAAGAGGGGCCAACCGCGGATCCTGCTCGGGACGCGCCGCTTCCGACCAGAGGTTTTCCCCGATTTGCCGCCCCTCCCCGTCGAGCAGGAAACACAGGTCAGCCAGCGGCAATTCAAGAAAGGACGCACAGGCTTCGGTCATAGACCGCCCGGCGAAAAGAAGTACCGATGCATAGCCAATCGCATTGATATAGGGCGCAAGCTGTTCCTTTTGTTGCTGGCGCTCATACCTCCAGTTCTTCTCGGATAGGCCCCATAGCTCGTCAATGACCCGTTGCGATCCCGCATTCCCGGAGATATCCGCCTGCGGCTTGCCAAACAGGTATCCCTGGGCAAAATCCGCGTTGGCATCAAGCGCAATGCATGCTTCTTCGTTGGTCTCGATCCCCTCGATCAATACCATTGAGCCGGCTTCGTGCAGCAAAGATACGATCTGCGGCATCAAGCGGCGTATTCGCGGATTTTGCGCTGACTGTGCAATCAGGCTGCGATCGAGCTTGACGATTTGAGGCCTGATTTTCCAGACCCTGTCGAAATTCGAACTGCCCGCACCGAAGTCGTCGAGGGCGATCAGGCAACCAAGTTCGCGGAAATAGGCCATCGCCGACTCGAAATCCGCATCGTCACGGACATGTTCTTCGAGAACTTCGATCACCAGCTGCTGGGCAGGAAAATCAAGTTTCTCAAGGAGGCGGCCAAAATCCTTGTCTTTCCCTGCTTTGCGTGCTTGCAGGAAACATTCCGGAGTCATGTTAAGAAACAGCCAGTGCAAGCCTTGCCGCACCTTCCGATAGTTCTTCATGTGCAGCAAATGACTCAAACCGTCAAGGTGTCGGCGCTGGTCAGTATTCAGGGAGTCGAATAACGCCGCGGGTGAAACCATCGAGCGGTCATGTGTTACCGGGCGCAACAAGGCTTCGTAGCCCACGGGTCGTTGCAGGGACAAGCCAAATATGGGTTGAAAATGGCTGAAAAGGATGTGCCCCGCGTATTCGGCGCAAAGTCCACCATCCAATTCATTCAGTCCCTGTTTCGTCTTTTTCTTGTCGCAGGAACTCTCCCTACAAAGAGCTCCCGCCCATTCCTGATCCAGATACATCTTCCTTCCTTGTCGCAGAACACATCGAGTCCTGACTTTTAGCAAAAAACAGGCCGGACTTTCACCAATAGTTCTTTGTCATTTTTTGGCCTGCGGCCGACAGGAAGGTTCTGCCGCCCCCCAAAGGAATATCTGATCGAAATCTCATAAAATTCTCATATAATGCCGTGGTTGGCCGCCCCTCTGGCCAAAATCAACCAATTAATCAGTACGGGAGAATTCATGGGATTCCTTGCAACCAAGCGCATCCTGATTACCGGGTTGCTGTCCAAGCACTCGATCGCCTACGGTATTGCCAAGGCTTGCCATCGTGAAGGCGCCGAACTGGCCTTTACGTACCAGAACGAACGCTTTCAGGAACGGTTGAGCAAATTCGCCGCCGAATTCGACAGTTCGTTGGTATTCCCCTGCGACGTAGCCGAAGATGCCCAGATCGAAAAACTGTTTGCCGATCTGGCAACGCACTGGGAAGGACTGGACGGACTCGTTCATTCAATCGGATACGCTCCCAGGGAAGCGATCGAAGGCGATTTTCTGGAAGGCATCTCGCGCGAATCATTCCGCATCGCCCATGACATTTCTTCCTACAGCTACCCGGCCCTGGCCAAGGCCGCGCGCCCCATGCTGCTCAAAGGAAACAACGCGGCTTTGCTGGCACTGACCTATCTCGGCGCCAATCGCACCATGCCCAACTACAACACCATGGGCCTGGCCAAGGCCAGCCTGGAAGCGGCTACGCGCTATCTGGCTTTCTGCCTCGGTCCGCAGGGCATCCGCGCCAACGCCCTTTCGGCCGGTCCGATCAAAACGCTCGCCGCATCGGGAATCGGCGATTTCGGCAAGTTGCTCGCCTACAACTCGCACCATGCGCCACTGCGCCGCAATGTCACCATCGAGGAAGTCGGCAACGCCGCTGCATTCCTGCTCTCCGACCTGGCCAGCGGCATCACCGGCGAGATCATGTACGTCGACGGCGGGTTGAGCACAACCGCTCTCGGCAACACGGATCCGCTGCCTCAATAAGCTGAGCATCCAGAAAGAAAAACGCCGGCGAAAGTTTTTCGCCGGCGTTTTTTGTGTACCCCCGTTCGCTGCGTTACTGGCGCTCGCGGGATTCAAGCGCAGCCTGATTGATTTCAACTCCGTAGCGGGAACGCAAGCTGGTCAACAAGGCCGAAAGTTCTTCCTGCGCCACAATCGAACCATACTCCGTACGCAAAGCCTTGAGTTGCGCATCTTCGATCTTTTCGGGCTGGATGACCTTGGCAATCTTGTAGAGCATGTAGTCATTTCCCACGTTCACGCCAACGTAGGCCGGCAATTTTTGTACATCGGCCTTGAAAATCGCCTGCAGTACTACCTGAGGCAACTGCAGGTTCCGCGCCGTCAGCCGCGATGCACTGCGCGCGGATGACCAGGACAGCTTGTCCTCACCCTTGATCAATTCCGCCAGTCGGGCTTCGCCCGCAGCCTTGGCCTGCACCTGCTCTGCCTGTGCCTTCAGGAATTTCTCGATATCCGCCCTGACCGTATCGAATGCACGGGTTGACGCCGGCACATGTTCCAGGACGCGCGCGGCCAGCAGTGTGTTCGAGGCTATTTCGACAGCCTCCGTATTCCGCTTGTTCTTGACGGAATCTTCGGAGAAAAGCGCCTTCAACACTTTCTCGTTGGACAAGGGGCCAAGCGCGGCCAGCAACTGGGGATCCTGACTCTTGGGCAACCAGCCGCTCTGCTGGATTTTCAGCTTGAACGTTTCGGCCACGGGCTGCAGGCTGTCAGACTGCTCGTACACCATGTTGTTGAATGTTTCGGCAGCTTCGGCAAACTTGCGTGTCGCCGCCTGCCGCTTGAGTTCCTCTTCAATTTCGGCACGCACCTGCTCCAGCGGACGCTGTTTTGCCGGTTTGATTTCGGCCAGTTTGATGATGTGATAACCGAACTCGGACTCGACCAGACCGGATATCTCACCTTCCTTCTGCTTGAAAACGGTATCTTCGAAGGGCTTGACCATCATGCCGCGACCGAAAAACCCGAGATCGCCACCCTTCTGGGCCGAACCCGGATCCTGCGAATGCTGCCTGGCCAGATCGGCAAACCGCGCGGGGTTCTTCTGAACCTCCTTCAGCACTTCTTCGGCCTTGGCTTTTGCCTTGTCCTTGCCGCCTTCGCTCAGAATCAGGATGTGGCTGGCGCGCCGCTCCTCAGGCTGTTGGTAGCGATCCTGATGGCTTTCATACCAGGACTTGACCTCGGCATCGCTGACTGAAGTCTGGGACAGGAGAGCATCGAGCGAGAGAACGACATATTCCGCCTTCAATTGTTCCGGCACCTCGAAGCGGCTCTTGTTCTCGTCGTAATATTTCTGAATCTCCTCCGGTTTGATGCTGACCTTGTCGGCAAATTGTTCCGCCGCAATCCTGAATTCACTGAACTGGCGTTCCTCGGATTGCAAACGCAACATCGCTTCGGCCTGCGTCGAGGAAACGAAAGCAGTAGCGCCAATCGTTCCGATCAGCTGCTGCATCGTCAGATCCTGACGCAACCGGGATTCGAATTGGGGCTGAGACATGCCTCGGGAACGCAACATGGCCTCATAGCGTTCCATGGAAAACTGGCCGTTTTCCTGCAGGGCAGGAATAGTGCCGATGAAAGCGCGCAAGGCAGCATCCCCGGTTACCAGGCCTCTCTTCTGCGCTTCCAGCAACAGGAGGCGCTGATCGATCATCGAATTGAGAACCCCCTGCCTGACTTCGGGCAGGTTCATCATCTCCGCCTTGAAGCTCGCTCCCATCGACTCGCGCATCTGGTCTTGCCGTTCGCGCAGGGTCTGTTCAAACTGAGGCACGGTTATTTTTGTATCCCCGACCTTGGCAATATCACTGCCCGCCCCGGCGTTGCTGACATAGGAATCGATTCCCCAGAAAGCAAAAGGCAGGGTGATCAGTGCGAGAAAAATCTGAACAATTCGCTTGTTGTTGCGTACGGCGTCAAACATGATGATTGTCCACTAGATCAATTGAAGAGGAAGATGTAACAAAAAAGGCGAACTGACGTTCGCCTTCCCGTAGTGGCGGAGTGGACGGGACTCGAACCCGCGACCCCCGGCGTGACAAGCCGGTATTCTAACCAACTGAACTACCACTCCATATCCCACAGCACAAGTGGTTCGCAAAAACCGGAAATTTATTGTTCTTCTGGTGGGTGCTGACGGGCTCGAACCGCCGACATCCAGCTTGTAAGGCTAGCGCTCTACCAACTGAGCTAAGCACCCATACCGCGCCGAAGCACAAAGACGATTAGTTTACCGCATCCTTGAGGCCTTTACCAGCCCGGAACTTGGGTACTTTGGCCGCTTTGATCTTGATCGAGGCGCCTGTTTGGGGGTTGCGGCCAGTGCGGGCGGCGCGCTTGCCAACATAAAAAGTTCCGAACCCCACCAGCGAAACCTCGCCTCCCTTTTTAAGCGCAGTTTTGATCGCGGCTACCGTTGCATCAAGAGCACGCCCGGCTGCCGCTTTTGAGATGTCGGCAGAATCGGCGATTTGATCAATCAATTCAGATTTATTCACGTCTACCCCTTGTTATAAAGTTGATATACAGGAAACCCTGCAAGCGCCTTATAACAAGGCCAAAATCCTTGTGTCAAGCGGAGATTGGGCCAATCAGGAATGCGCAAAAAACGTCAGGCGCATGCCGAAATTTGCTTCCGGCATGCTTCGATTAGGAATCAATGAGTAACGATGGATTGTGCAGACGCATTCTCGGAAGGCGCACCGACAGCGGGCGTGGCACTTTCTTCCGGCAAGGGCTCAGGCAAACGTTCGAGCGCCAGTTCAAGCACCTTGTCGATCCATTTGACCGGGATGATTTCCAGCTTGTTTTTGATGTTCTCAGGGATCTCGGCCAGATCGCGGACGTTCTCCTCCGGAATCAGCACGCGCGCCAGCCCACCACGCACGGCAGCGAGCAGCTTTTCTTTCAGCCCGCCGATGGGCAACACTTCACCGCGCAACGTGATTTCACCTGTCATTGCCACATCACAGCGCACCGGAATTCCGGACATTGAAGACACCATCGCAGTGGTCATCGCAATCCCCGCCGACGGCCCATCCTTGGGAGTCGCCCCTTCGGGTACGTGTATGTGGATGTCCTTCTTTTCGAAAACGTCGTCCACGAGTCCCAAGCGACGCGCACGAGCACGTACCACCGAGCGCGCAGCCTCGACCGATTCCTTCATGACATCGCCCAGTGATCCGGTTGTGATCGTTTTTCCCTTGCCCGGCAGAACAACGGATTCGATGGTCAGCAGCTCACCACCCACTTCCGTCCACGCCAGACCAGTGACCTGCCCGACCTGATTCTCGCGTTCGGCCACACCGAAGTTGTAGCGACGCACTCCGAGGAACTTGTCGATATTGCGCGACGACACGGCAATGCGCTTCTGACTCTTCTTGAGCAGCAAGGTCTTGACCACCTTGCGGCAGATCTTGGATATCTCGCGCTCCAGGCTACGCACCCCGGCTTCACGTGTGTAGTAACGGACAATATCGCGCACAGCACTCTCGGCCACGGTCAGCTCGGTCTTTTTCAAGCCATTCGACTTCATTTGCTTGGGCAGCAAATAGCGTTGGGCGATGTTGATCTTCTCGTCCTCGGTGTAACCCGAAAGTCGAATCACTTCCATCCGGTCGAGCAACGGCGCCGGAATGTTCATCGTATTGGCCGTGGCCACGAACATCACTTCCGACAAGTCGTACTCAACCTCGACGTAATGGTCGACAAAGGTCGAGTTCTGTTCTGGGTCAAGCACTTCGAGCAGTGCCGAGCTTGGATCGCCGCGGAAATCCTGGCCCATCTTGTCGACTTCGTCGAGCAGGAACAGCGGATTCTTCACGGCCACCTTGGTCATGTTCTGCAGGATCTTGCCGGGCATGGAACCAATGTATGTCCGGCGGTGACCGCGAATCTCGGCTTCGTCACGCACTCCGCCCAGGCTCATGCGCACGAACTTGCGTCCGGTCGCCGTGGCGATCGATTGACCGAGCGACGTCTTGCCCACACCGGGTGGCCCGACGAGGCAAAGAATCGGCGCCTTGAGCTTGTCGACGCGCTGTTGCACGGCCAGGTATTCGATGATGCGTTCCTTGACCTTTTCCAGGCCCCAATGATCCTTGTCGAGGGTTTTCTCTGCCACGGACAAATCCCGGCTGATGCGGGTTTTCTTCCGCCACGGCAAACCGATCAAGGTTTCGATGAAGTTGCGCACAACCGTGGCTTCGGCCGACATCGGCGACATCAACTTGAGCTTCTTCAACTCGGACTGCACCTTGGCCATGCCTTCCTTGCTCATGCCGGCTTCCTTGGCCTTCTTTTCGAGTTCCTCGAAATCAGCGCCGTCCTCGCCTTCGCCAAGCTCCTTCTGGATCGCCTTGACCTGCTCGTTGAGGTAATACTCGCGTTGGCTCTTTTCCATCTGGCGCTTGACGCGGCCACGGATGCGCTTCTCGACCTGCAGAATATCGATTTCGGTTTCAAGCTGGGAAAGCAGGCGCTCGATACGCGCGCGGATGTCGAACATTTCCAGCACTTCCTGCTTTTGCTCCAGCTTGAGCGGCAGGTGCGCGGCGATGGTATCGGCCAGCCGGCCGGCTTCTTCGATGCCGGCGATCGAGGTCAGGATTTCCGGGGGGATCTTCTTGTTCAGTTTGACGTACTGGTCGAATTGTGAAATCACCGCACGGCGCAGCGCCTCGACTTCGTGATCGATGCCTTCCTCGACCTCAGTGGGTCTGGATTGCGCAACGAACATTTCATCGCGGGTTTCGATTGCACCGATATGTGCACGACGCGTGCCTTCAACCAGCACCTTGACCGTACCATCAGGCAGCTTGAGCATCTGCAGGATGTTGGCCACGCAACCGATGCTGTACAGATCCTCGGCTTCGGGCTCATCCTTGACGGCCGACTTCTGGGCCACCAGCAGGATTCCCTTGCCGGATTCCATGGCCGTTTCGAGCGCCTTGATCGATTTGGGCCGCCCGACAAACAGCGGAATTACCATGTGCGGAAAGACCACCACATCACGCAGTGGCAGCAGCGGCAGTTCGACGCTCGCGTCGGAAAGTAAAAGATTCGAGGACATTACTTGGGCTCTTTAGATGTGGATGCCCCCTTCAATTGGGGGCACAGGTACGAATTTCAAGCCGCAGGCCACGGCCGCGCGGTTCAGTTGGAACCGGAAACCTTTGGCTGATCAGCGTAAATCAGGATCGGCTTGGTGTCACTGCTGATCATGTTCTCATCGATCACGACCTTTGTGACATCCTCCATTCCGGGAAGTTCGTACATCGTATCGAGCAGAACCGACTCGAGAATCGAACGCAGTCCGCGTGCCCCGGTCTTGCGCTCGATGGCGCGCTTGGCGATGGCCATCATCGCTGCCGGACGGATTTCGAGTTCCACATCTTCCATCGCGAACAGTTTCTGATACTGCTTGACCAGTGCGTTCTTGGGTTCGATGAGAATCTGCACAAGCGCCTCGGCAGAGAGCTCCTCGAGCGTGGCAATGACCGGAAGACGGCCGATCAGCTCGGGAATCAGGCCGAACTTGATCAGATCCTCCGGCTCGACGGTGCGCAACACTTCGCCAATGGCCTTCTGGTCGTCCTTGCTCTTCACTTCCGCGCCGAAGCCTATGCCGCCGCGCTCGGAGCGGTTGCGGATGACCTTTTCCAGACCGTCGAAAGCACCGCCGCAAATGAACAGGATGTTGGTCGTATCGACCTGCACGAAGTCCTGGTTCGGGTGTTTGCGTCCACCTTGCGGGGGCACCGAGGCCACCGTTCCTTCGATCAGCTTCAGCAATGCCTGCTGCACGCCTTCGCCCGAAACATCGCGGGTGATCGACGGGTTGTCCGACTTGCGCGAAATCTTGTCGATTTCATCGATATAGACGATACCCTGCTGCGCCTTTTCGATATCGTAGTCGCACTTCTGCAACAGCTTCTGGATGATGTTTTCGACGTCCTCGCCGACATAGCCGGCCTCGGTCAAGGTCGTGGCATCGGCCATCACGAAGGGCACGTTGAGCATGCGCGCCAGCGTCTGCGCGAGCAGCGTCTTGCCCGAGCCGGTCGGGCCGATGAGCAGGATGTTGCTCTTGGCCAGTTCAACGTCATCGCTGACTTTTCCCTGGTGGCGCAAGCGCTTGTAATGGTTGTACACCGCCACGGCCAGGATGCGCTTGGCCAGTTCCTGTCCGATCACATACTGATCAAGCAGTGCAGCAATTTCTTTCGGCGTCGGCAGATCGTTCTTGGTCGCCTTGCCATCCTGCTCCACCGAGAGCTCATCGCGCACGATGTCGTTGCACAGATCGATGCATTCATCGCAGATGAAGACGGAAGGGCCGGCAATCAGTTTCTTGACTTCGTGCTGACTCTTGCCGCAAAACGAGCAGTACAGCAGCTTCTCGCTGCCGCTTTTCTTTTCGGCCATTTCGGCTTACCTCATTCCAGGGTTCGGTCCAATTCCAAAGCAACACTCAGGCCGCATCGCGATTGAGCAATACCTTGTCGATCAACCCGTATTCTGCCGCTTCCTGCGCTGACAGGAAATTGTCACGATCGGTATCGCGTTCGATCCGCTCCACCGGCTGTCCGGTATGGTGCGCCATGATCTCGTTCAACTTGGCACGCAAGGACAGGATTTCCTTGGCGTGAATGGCGATATCCGAAGCCTGCCCCTGAAACCCGCCCATCGGCTGGTGAATCATCACGCGTGAATTCGGCAAGGCAAAGCGTTTTCCCCTGGCTCCCGCCGTCAGCAGGAAAGCGCCCATCGAGCAGGCCTGACCAAGGCACAGGGTCGAAACGTCCGGCTTGATGAATTGCATGGTGTCGTAAATCGACAGTCCGGCTGAAACCGAACCACCCGGCGAATTGATATAGAAGTGGATATCCTTGTCGGGATTCTCTGCTTCGAGGAAAAGGAGCTGCGCCACGACCAGATTGGCCGTCACATCGTTAACCGGCCCGATCAGGAAAATCACGCGTTCCTTCAGCAGACGGGAATAGATGTCATACGCCCGTTCACCGCGACCGCTCTGTTCGATCACCATCGGCACCATACCCAGAGCCTGCGGATCCCAGCGACCTTCCATTTCGTTACGATCAAAACTCATATCCAACTCCCCTTTCCCAGGATAAGCCGATCAGGCGTTATGCCCCATCAGTTCGTCGAAAGCGATGGACTTGTCCAGCACCTTGGCGTTGGAAAGCGCCCATTCCACGACGTTGTCCTCGATGACCACGCCTTCGATCTCGGCCAGACGCTGCGGCTGAGCGTAGTACCAGCGGACGACTTCTTCCGGATGCTCATAGCTTTGGGCGGATTCTTCGACAAAGGACTTGATCTGCTCGGGCTTGGCATGAAGCTCGTTGGATTTTACGATTTCGGACAAAACGAGGCCCAGAGTCACACGACGCTTGGCCTGATCGACAAACCACTCGCGCTGCATCGGAAAGTCCTTCATTTTCCGCCCGCTGCGCTGCTCCATGTCCTGTCGTGCATTCTGCATCAACTGCTCGATCTCAATCTCGACAAGCGCCTTCGGCACCTCGATCGGATTGGTTTTGAGCAGAGCCTCCATGACCTGGTTCTTGACGCGGCTCTTCAGGCGGCTTTTCACTTCGCGCTTGAGATTGGTTTCGATTTCATTGCGCATTTTTTCCGTGTCGCCGTCCTCGATTCCCAGGGATTTGGCGAATTCGCTGTCGATTTCCGGCAGAATCGCTTCATTGACCTGCTTGACAGTGATCTCGAAAGTCACGGCCTGGCCGGCCAGATCCTTGGCGTGGTAATCCGCGGGGAACGTCATTTCGAAGGTCTTCGACTCGCCGGCCTTGAGGCCGGTCACGGCATTTTCGAAATCGGCCAGCATGGTCCCCTCGCCGAGCACGAACGGATAATCCTTGGCTTCGCCACCCTGGAATGCCTCACCGTCCTTCTTGCCGAGAAAGTCCACGGTCACGCGGTCACCCTTGGCGGCGGCACGGTCCGTCGGCTCGTAACGTACACGCTGCTTGCGCAGCACATTCAGGGTGCTTTCCAGCTCAGCCGCCCCAACGTCAAGAACGGCACGTTCGATCTCGACCTCTTTCAATTCGCCCAGCTTGATTTCCGGATAAACCTCGAAAACAGCGGTAAACTCGAGTTGGGTTTCGCTCTCGGTTTTCTTCGGTTCAATCTTCGGACTGCCAGCGACGCGCATTTTCTGCTCCCTGACCGCCTCGTTGAAGGCTTTTTCCAGAGCTGCGTTGAGCGCCTCCATGTGCGCTTCGTACCCGTATTGTTGCTTGACGATATTGAACGGCACCTTGCCCGGACGGAAGCCCGGCATCTTGACGTTCTTGCCCAGCCGCTTCAGGCGCTGATCAATTTCCTTGTCGAGGTCGGCAACGAGAACCGACAGATCCAGACGGCGTTCGAGGGCGCTGGGCTGCGGTGCGGCTTCGGCAGTGGCGGTTGTAGCGTTAGTTTCCATTAAAGATTCCTTGAAGTCTCTAAAATTCGGGCTAAGAAAATACGTGCAGAAAATCGTCTGCTCAGAGCATCGGTCCAAACATGGTGCGAGAGAAGGGACTCGAACCCCCACGCCTTGCGGCGCTGGAACCTAAATCCAGTGCGTCTACCAATTCCGCCACTCTCGCGCTAATCGGCCATTCTACCCGAGAACGCCCTATACTGTCAGCCGCCCGAACGTGGTTTGCCGCATAAAAACTCCCCATATTCATTGCGATGCCTGTTGATCATTACGAGAATTTTCCTGTCGCTTCGATCCTGTTGCCCAAGCCGTTGCGCCACCCGGTTGAAGCCATCTACCGCTTTGCTCGCGGCGCAGACGACATTGCTGACGAAGGCACCGCCAGCAACGAGGAACGGCTTGAGGGTCTGTCCATGTACAGCGCCGAACTCGACCGCATTGAACAGGGGGAGCAACCGAACTCCGCGGAATTCGCAGAACTGGCGAAAGTCATCGCCGACCGGAAACTTCCGCTGATACTCTTTCGGGATTTGCTCGATGCGTTCGCCCAGGATGTCGTGAAAAAACGCTATGCCGACTACAGCGAACTGCTTGATTACTGCCGCCGCTCGGCCAATCCGGTCGGACGACTGCTGCTCCATCTGTTCGACCGAGCCAGCACCGAGAATCTGCAGCGTTCCGACTGCATCTGCACAGCCCTGCAACTGATCAATTTCTGGCAGGACATCGCCGTCGACTGGACCAAGGAACGCGTCTATCTACCACAGGAAGACCTGATGCGTTTCAACGTCGACGAGCAGATGATCGCCGAACAGCGTTGCACGGCGGAATGGATAGCCCTGCTCGAATTCCAGGTCAAACGCTCGCGCGAACTGATGCTTGCCGGCGCGTCCCTGGTCCATGAACTTCCTGGACGGTTCGGGTGGGAAATCCGCCTGACCGTGCAAGGTGGCTTGCGTATTCTCGACAGGATAGAACATGCACACGGCGACATTTTCAGGCAGCGCCCGGTTCTCAAACCGGCGGACTGGCTATGCATGCTCCGGCGCGTCGTGTTTATGTAAGAATCGCAGGCTATTGCACAAACGAGACGGTTCATGACCCCTGAAGAGTACTGCCAGCAAAAGACCGCATCGAGCGGCTCCAGTTTTTATTACAGCTTCGCTTTCCTGCCGTCCAACCGGCGCCGGGCCATTACGGCACTGTACGCGTTCTGCCGGGAAGTCGATGACGTCGTCGATGAATGCAGCGATGCGCAAATCGCCGCGACCAAACTGGCCTGGTGGCGCCTGGAGCTGGACCGGCTCTATGCCGGAAAGCCACAGCACCCGGTCACTCAGGCCCTGCAGCCGCTTCTGTCGGAGTTCAACCTGCCACAGGAACAGTTGCTGGAAATCATCGACGGCATGGAAATGGATCTCCAGCAGACGCGCTATCTCGATTTCAAGGCGCTCTCGCTGTATTGCTACCGCGTAGCCAGCGTCGTCGGCCTGCTGGCTGCCGAAATTTTCGGGTATAGCGACCGGCAAACACTGAAATATGCTCACGATCTGGGCATGGCTTTCCAGCTCACCAACATCATCCGCGACGTCGGGGAAGACGCGCGACGCGGCCGGATCTACCTGCCGCTCGATGAGCTGAAGCGTTTCGAAGTCCCGGTCGCCGACATCCTGAATTCGCGCCATTCGGACAATTTCCGCAAGCTCATGGAATTCCAGATCGAACGGGCCGAACACTATTACACCCAGGCCATGAACCAGTTGCCGGCGGTTGACCGCAAGACGCAGCGGCCCGGATTGGTGATGGCCGCCATCTACCGTACCCTGCTCGACGAAATCAAGGACGATGGCTGCAAGGTATTGAACCAGCGGACCTCGCTCCCGCCATTGCGCAAATTGTGGATTGCCTGGCGCACGTGGATCAAGGGATGAATCCGCGGGTTGCCATCATCGGCGGCGGCTGGGCCGGACTCACCGCTGCCGTTGAACTGGCAGAAGCCGGAGTACAACTCCATCTATTCGAAGCGGCCAGGCAACTGGGTGGACGCGCGCGCAGTGTCGAGATACATGGCTATACACTGGACAACGGCCAGCACATCCTGATCGGCGCCTACCGGGAAACGCTACGCCTCATGAGCCAGGTCGGCGCAGATCACGAACGGCTGCTTCGTCGCCTGCCCCTCGAATTGAACCATCCCGGCAGCGGATTCCGCTTGCGTCTGCCCCATATTCCCGCCCCACTGAATCTGGCAATCGGATTGATGACGGCCCGAGGCTGTTCGGCGGGAGAAAAAATATCGGCGGCCCGCTTCATGCGTTCCTTGCAGTCGAAGGACTACCGTCTGACAACCGATTGCACCGTTGCCGAATTGCTTGACCGCCATCACCAGGCAGGCCACTTGCGTCGCTGCATGTGGGAACCGCTTTGCCTGGCTGCACTCAACACGGCGCCGCAAGACGCCTCGGCGCAGATTTTTGCCAACGTCCTGCGCGACAGCCTGGGGGGAAAACGCGCCGACACCGATCTGCTGTTGCCCTGCGCCGACCTCGATCAAATTTTCCCTGCGGCAGCGGCGCGTCATATCGCAGCTCATGGTGGACGGATCACACTGTCAACACGCATCGAGACGATCGCTCGAGATGGTCTGGGTTTCATCATTGACGGACAGGCTTTCGACCAGGTCGTGCTCGCAACCGCACCGCAGCACGCGGTTGCGCTGCTGGATCAGCATGTCGAGACGGCCTCCGTCGTCGCGATGCTCAAGGATTATCGTTACGAACCCATCGCCACTGTCTATCTTGGCTACCCTGCGGAACTTCGCCTGCCCTTCCCGATGCTCGGCATGGACATCGAAAAAACCGGCCGGCTGGGTCAGTGGGTATTTGACCGCGGGCAACTCGGCGGCAGCGACGGGATCATGGGTTGCGTGTTGAGCGCGGAAGGCGCATGGGACGAACGCGACAATCCGGCGCTTGCCGCCGCATTGCATGAAGAACTGCAGGAATCGCTCGGCCGCAGCTTGCCGCAGCCGCTCTGGCATCAGGTCATCCGCGAGCGCCGGGCGACTTTTTCGTGCCGCCCCAACCTGCCGCGGCCGGCCACCCGCACGGAACTGCCCGGCCTCTGGCTGGCCGGCGATTATGTCTGCGCCGATTACCCGGCCACGCTGGAAGGGGCGGTGCGCAGCGGCATCGCCGCTGCCAGCGCCATTCTCGGATTCCGATAAAACCTGCTGGGAACGTCAAGCCGCAGCAGCAAGAATCCGGCGGACCACGTCCGGCGTGATGGCACCGCGTTCCCCCAGCTTGCTCATGCCGTGACCTTCTATCCCGGAAGCCAGAAGTTCCGCAGCTTGCGGCTCGGTAATCCCGGCCTCGCTCAACCGCACCGGAACGCCGAGATCGCGGAACAGCCGCTCGATCGAATCGATGGTGCGTTCCGCCAGATCGATTCCCGGCGCCAGACCAAACACGCTGCGTCCCATCTGCGCCAGCTTGACCTTCTTGCTTTCAATCTGGTTGCGCAGCAATGACGGCAGGACGATGGCCAGCGTGCGCGCGTGATCGACACCGTATTGCGCGGTAATTTCATGCCCGATCATGTGTGTCGCCCAGTCTTGCGGGACACCGGTTCCGATCAATCCATTGAGCGCCTGGTTGGCTGTCCACATGAAATTGGCACGCCAGGCGTCGCTGTCGCGTTCCTTGAACTGCAACGCCAGGTTCACCAGGTTGCGCAACAGCACTTCGGCATAACCGTCCTGAACCCACGCCTGCACGGGGTAAGTCAGGTACTGTTCACAAACATGCACGAAGGCGTCAACGATGCCATTCGCAATCTGCCGCTCGGGCAGCGACTTGATCACGTCCGGGTCGAGTACGGCAAAGCGCGGATACACGGCATCGGCCATGAACACCAGTTTCTCCTTCGTTGAATTGCGTGTAATCACCGCACCGCCGTTCGATTCGGAACCCGTCGCCGGCAGGGTCAACACAGCTCCGAGAGGCAATGCCTCCCTCACGCGATGCTTGCCGGTCAGGATATCCCAGCCGTCGCCGTCGTAGCGGGCGGCGGCAGCCACATATTTGCTGCCATCGATGACCGAACCACCGCCGACGGCCAGGATGAAATCGAGGCCTTCCTTGCGGATCAGCGCCACCGCCCGGTCCAGCGTTTCCACCGTAGGGTTCGGCTCGACCCCTGAGAACTCCGACCATTTACGCCCCGTCAGTGCGGCCGCGACCTGATCATAGACACCGTTCTTTTTGATCGACCCGCCCCCATAGATCACCAGGACTTTCTTCGCCGGATCAATGACTTTGGCTAGCGTTGAAATCATTCCCTGACCGAAATGGATGGCGGTCGGGTTGGAATACGTAAATTTCATGGAATATGCTCCCGAAAAACAAGGTGGATCAGACAGTTTCTTCGATTCGACCGGCGTGCATGCGCAACCGTCGGCCGCAACGCGCGGCGATTTCTTCATCATGGGTCACGAGGATCAGCGTCGTTCCGCGCTCGGCGTTGATGGCGAACATGAGTTCGATGATCTGGTGACCGGTGGCCGCATCGAGGTTGCCGGTCGGTTCGTCGGCCAGGATCAGTGTCGGTTTCGGTGCAAACGCACGGGCCAGGGCCACGCGTTGCTGCTCGCCGCCGGACAGGTGCTTCGGGTAATGGCGCAGGCGATGCGACAGCCCGACGCGATCCAGCCAGAACTCTGCTTCGGCCCGGGCATTCGCCAACCCGGCCAACTCCAGCGGCAACATGACGTTTTCAAGCGCGTTGAGCGACGGCAACAACTGGAACGACTGAAAGACAAAACCCAGCAGGCGGCCGCGCAACCTGGCGCGCGCATCCTCATCCAGATCCTGCAGCAATTCGCCAGCCAGCGCCACCGTTCCGCTGCTCGGCAAATCGAGGCCGGCCAGCAATCCCAGCAAAGTGGACTTGCCGGAACCGGAAGCACCGACGATGGCAACGGTTTCTCCGGCACTCACGGAAAACGAATTTTCGTGCAGAATGACGAGCGGCTCACCACCGTTATCGACACGCTTGGTCAGGTCAATGACTTCAACCACTTTCACTATTTCCGCAGCCATGCTCCGATTTTCCATCCTTCGATGCTTTCTATTAAGTAGTCTCTTGCTTATCGCACCCGCCGCGCTGGCGGCGCACACCATTCTCGTTTTCGGCGACTCGCTCTCGGCCGGTTACGGCATCCGGCAGGACGCCGCGTGGCCGAACCTGCTGGCCAAGCGTCTGCAGGAGAAACGGTTCGATTATAACGTCGTCAATGCCAGCATCTCGGGAGAGACCACCAGCGGAGGTAGAACGCGCCTGGAAGCTGCCTTGACCAAGCATTCTCCAAGCATCGTGATCATCGCATTGGGGTCGAATGACGGGCTGCGCGGGCTGCCGATCGCCACGATACGAGCCAACCTGCTGGCCATGATCGATGCAGCCCAGAAAAGGCGTATTCGCGTACTTGTTGTCGGACAGCGTCTGCCACCGAATTACGGAGCCTACGCACTGCAATTCCAGAACACTTTTGCTGAAGTAGCCCGTGCCAGGAAGACGGCCCTGGTGGAATTCCTGCTCGACGGCATCGCCCTGACACCGGAACTGTTTCAGCCCGACAACCTGCATCCGACTGCAGCAGCACAACCGTTTCTGCTCGACAATGTCTGGCACAAACTGGAACCACTGCTGGTGAAGTGAAAATGACAGGCAAACGCGAAACCACCCGGTCCAACCCGGTCCAACCCGGGATGATTCGGGCTGTGCTCGAATCCTCTTGCTCAGAAATTCACATCGTAGGGATAAGCGCGCTGTTTTTCGGCCGTTTCACGGAAGATTTTCTGCTCGCCCAGATCCACTCGCTTGTTCCATAGCAACGACAAGCCTTTGCGCTGCTCGCTCTCCCATTCCGGATGTTTCTCACGCATCTCGCGCAGGAATTTTTCATAATCAGACTGATAATGAGCCATAGGCAACTCCATCAAATGAAAATGGCCGGTCAGTGGAAAGTGATCGCCTTTGCCGCTCCGGCGCAATAGTCGTCGAGCAATGAATCAATCGATTCCATGTCTCGCTCTTCATCCGGAATGCTGTCGATCGCCGCGCGCAGACCAATGGCTACGGAGCCCTGAACGAACAGACTGCGCCTTCCCAGCTTGTCCACCAACTCGAAGGCTTCCCTGACCGGGTAAGCCAGAATGGCGTAATGCTCGCTGTTATAGACAATGTTCATCTCGACTCCTTTCTCCGGTGCGCCACACAAGACTGAATTTCAAACGGAAACCAGCGGCTGGCAATCATTCCTTTCGCGAAAGAACATGAGTCCGTTTTCTCTTATTTCAAGACAAAACGACGAGGTCTTGTAAATAAAGACCTGAGAGGACCGCACAAAGTTCAGGAACAGGAAGGAGAAAGGCAATCAACGATATTGATTTGTTTCAAATTCGTACTCACCGGGAGCCTGCTCGGTGACACCGTCCTGATATTGGTGGGCGATGGCGTCGAACTGATCGGAAATGGACAGCATGGCGTCGATCATCGCCGGGTCGAAATGGGCACCCCGCTCGGCTACCATCATCCGGACAGCCTCATCGTGAGGATAAGCCTCCTTGTAGACGCGCTTGGTGATGAGCGCATCGTATACGTCGGCCACAGCCATCAGGCGCCCGCAAACAGGAATTTCCTCGCCCGCGATTCCCAGCGGGTAGCCCTGGCCGTTCCAGTGTTCATGATGGCTGTAGGCGATCACTGCAGCATAGCTGAGGAAGGAGGCATCGCCATCACCGAATTCGCGTGCCGATGTCGCAATGACATTGCGACCGGCCGCACAGTGGGTCTTCATGATTTCCCATTCGACTGGCGTCAATTTTCCCGGTTTGAGCAGGATCGCATCCGGAATCGCCACTTTACCGACATCGTGCAGAGGCGCCGACTTGTAAAGGAGCTGGATGGTTTCATCGTCCAGTATCTTGCGAAAACGGGGATGCGAACTCAATTCCTCGGCCAGCGCCTTTACGTAGCGCTGGGTACGCCGGATATGGTTGCCCGTTTCGTTGTCCCTGGTTTCGGCCAGCGCGCAAAAGGCGGTGATGGTCGCGGACTGTGCGGCAATCATCTGTTCCTCACGGCGGATTATTTCCCGGGTACGGTCTGCCACCAGCAGTTCCAGTTCCTCATTGTGGCGTTTCAATTCCCGCTTGGTATTGGCCAGCAGCAGATGATTGCGGACTCGCGCCAGGACCACCGGAGGCGAAGCCGATTTGTGGATGAAATCCTCCGCGCCCAGGGAAAGCCCGCATTCCTCATCGATGACGCTTTCCAGGCTGGTCAGGAAGATCACCGGAATGTCGCGGGTAACGTGGCTGGATTTCAACCGTCGGCAGACTTCGAAACCATCGATGCCGGGCATGACGACATCAAGCAGGATCAGGTCCGGCATGTTGCGGCTGACCAGATCAAGCCCCTCGGCACCGCTGGAAGCAAAACTGATGTCGTATGCCTTGCCCAGAATGTTTCCCAGAAATTCGATATTACCCAACGCATCGTCGATGATCAGAATATGGGAACGACCGTCTGTTTTCATTGCGCGCTCCATTGATGGCGGTCAAGCAATTCCTTGAGGGCGATCTGCGCGGAGTCATAGCGCAACTGCTGCACGGCTTGCATGATTTCCTTCCATTCTCCGGCCAATTCGGTGCCGCGGGTCAGTTCATCGATTTCCTCGGACAAACGGCGGGCACCGAAGTTTCTGGAAAGCAACAGGGACGCCAATTGATCGAACAACGGCAGAATCTGAACAAGATCAAGCGTTCTTTTTTCTTCGCAGGCCACGACGGGCTCGCTGCCTTCGTCATGGTCTGCCAGCCTGCTCAGGGTGGCCAGTATTGTTTCGCACTGCCTGGCCAGTTCCTCCGTGGCTTCGGGCACTCGCGTCGTCTGGCCGGACTTGATTTGCTGACACAGAAAACCGGCCGCCGAGTTGATCGAATCGAACCCGAAGTTTCCACTCTCCCCTTTCAGGTTATGGGCTTCAAGAAAGAGCTGTTCGAAATCGCCCGACTGAGAAAGGGCGCGAAACTTGGCGGGCGTATCCTGTCTGCGCTCGGCGAAGGATTGCAACAGATTACGATAGAGTCTGCTATTGCCTGCCAGACGCTCCAGGGCGGCCCGCACCGAAACGCCCGGCAAGACGTATTCAAGCGCTTCAATTTCATCTAGTTCGGCAACGTCGGCCTTCTGCGTGGCCGCCACCGGCAAATCCTCTGCGTGCGCGGGATTCGTCCTGACCCAGCGGAGCAAGGTATCCGCGAGTTCCTGAGGATCAACCGGCTTGGCAACATGATCGTTCATCCCGGCTGCCATGCAGGCGGCCCGATCTTCATCCAAAGCCGCCGCGGTCATGGCGATGATCGGCAGATTCGCTCCTTGCGGCAGGGCCCGGATACGCCGCGTGGATTCAAATCCGTCCATCACCGGCATGTGCAGATCCATGAGTATCGCGTCGAAAGTCTCGTCTTGCACTTTCTGCAGGGCTTGCAGGCCATCGTCCGCAACGGTGACGTTCAGCCCTCCTTTGCTTAAAAACTCATTGGCCACCTGCTGATTGAGTTCGTTGTCCTCGACCAGCAGGATCCGTGCGCCACGGATACGCTGCAGCGTGTCGCGCGTTGCAGCGAAGATATCCGCGCTCCTGGCGGGCAGCGGAGCTTCCTTGTGCTGGAGCCGGATGATGGTTTCAAAAAGTATCGAAGGGGTTACGGGCTTGGTGAGAATTGCGTCGAGTTCGTGACCATCGCTTTCCTTGAGCAAATCTCCACGGGCATAGGCTGTGGCCATGATGACCATCGGCGGATGATCGATGGAGGAATCGTGTTTCGACAACTCCCGTACCCGCTTCGCCAGATCCACTCCGCTCATGCCGGGCATTCTCCAATCGAGCAGCAGCAGATCGAAAGGAATGCCCCGGGCGCCGGCTTCAATCAACAGGCGTAATCCCTCCTCGCCCGATGCCGCGGTAACTACCGGAAAATGCCAGTTTTCCAGGATGCTGCGCATGATGGTCAGCGAGGTTTCCTGGTCATCCACCACCAATGCACGCATGGTGCGCAAATCCTGCAGGCCATAACCGGCGGCCCGCACTGCCGACGGCCCGGAGGACAGCCCCAATCGGGTTGTGAAAGTGAACGTACTGCCGTTCCCCGCTTCGCTTGACACGGCAAGCTCGCCCCCCATCAGTTCCACCAGGCGTTTGCTGACGGTCAGGCCCAGGCCCGTTCCGCCAAACCGGCGTGTCACACTGGCATCGGCTTGAGAGAAGGGCTGGAACAGGCGTTTCGCCTGTTCCGGTGTCAGGCCGATGCCCGTATCGCGCACCGCAATGCGCAGAAGTACAGAATCCGCCGTTCTTTCCACCAGTTCGACACGAAGATCAACTTCTCCTTGCTGGGTAAACTTGATGGCGTTGTCCAGCAAATTGCGGACGACCTGTCCGAAGCGAAGCGGATCGCCCACCACGCGGTCAGGCACATCCGGGGCCATGTCGATGAACAGTTCCAGTCCTTTCTGTTCGGCCCGGATGCAGAACATGTCGCTCGTTGCGTGCAGCACTTCCTCCAGGGAGAAATCGATGGCTTCGATTTCGAAACGTCCGGCCTCGATCTTCGAGTAATCGAGAATGTCATTGAGAATTTTCAGGAGAGCGCGTGAAGAGGCAAGTACCTTGTTCAGGTAATCCCGCTGCCGCTCATCCAGGCGCGTATCCAGAGCCAACTGGGTGAGTCCGATGATGCCGTTCATGGGGGTGCGGATCTCATGGCTCATGTTGGACAGGAACTCCGACTTCGCCTGGTTCGCCGCATCGGCCACGGCCCGCGCTTCCTTCAGCTCGCTGGTGCGCTCTTCCACGAGATGTTCCAGATGACCTCGATAACGTTCCAGTTCGGCCTCAGCCGCCTTGCGTTTGGAAATATCCTGAATGGCCGAAATCAGGTAATCGGGAGAACCGTCGGCCTTGCGTACACACCTGACGTCGACACTGGCATAAATGGTTGTGCCGTCCTTGCGGATAAAACGTTTTTCCACCGCAAAGCTGTCAATCTCGCCACGAGCGATCCGTGCAAGCCCGTCACGGGTAATCGATACATCATCCGGATGACTGAAATGCGGCCAATCCAGCTGGAGCAGTTCTTCACGCGAATAGCCCAGAATCTCGCACATGCGGTCATTGACCTGGATCCAATGATTCGAATCCGGGAAACGCAGACCGATCCCGACAAACGGCATGTCGTAGAACTGCCGCATCAGACGATCCGACGGCATCTCCGTTCCCAATTGCCCGGAACGTCCTCGCTGACGCCAGAAAAACAGAACAATGATGGCTCCTATGGATGACAAGACCAGGAATGCAATCAGCCCGGTCCGGAACACCAGATTGCGCAACGGAGCCAGTACTTCGTCGCGATCCTGTTTCGCCATGATGACCCAGCCGGTTCCGGCGACCGCACGGTAGGCGGCCAGCACCAGGACTCCGCGATAATCCTTGCCCTGAACAATTCCCGGCTTCTCCGCATTGACCGCGACGTCAGACGGCACATCCACCTGCGATAACGCCTGGCGCAGCGGCAAGGCACTACCCTGGCGATGATGCAATTCGTTGAAGAAGAGAACCGCTTCACCGTCGCGACGGATCAGCAGGCTTTCCCCGCTGGCACTGGCCGTCGGCCAATCCCGGACATAGGGCAGCAGGAAGCGTACTAGCGTATCGCGCATGATCACGGCACCCAACGGCTGATAATCCCCTTTTTCCAGATTGTGCAAGGGCACGACGAAATCAAGATGCGCTTTGCCGTTTGCATCGACAAACGGCTCACTGTGCAGGACTGCTTTGCTCGACAGGGCCTCGGGAACCAATGCCGCCACCTGAGATGGCAACGGATGAAATGTCCCGATTTCGATCAACGGCTTTCCTTGCGGATCGACCAGCGCGGCAGATTCGTAATTGAGCGCGGCTACCACCGCGACCAGACGCTCGCGAGCCGCATTCCGGTCCTTGGCCGCGCCTGTGCGCTGCATCGCCGCCACCTGTTCGAGGAAATCCGGAATTGACTGAATCATCGCTCCGTCATTGCGGCGCTCTTCCAGCCAGTGTTCGATCTGGCTGGCCTTGAGATAGGCGATGGTTTCCAGGTTAACTAAGGCATCGCGTTCGACTTGCGGCCCATGCATCCTGGCGACGATGAACCCGGCCAGCGGCACAAGGATCACTGCGATAGCAATGACCAGGATTTGCCAGCTGATTCCGGGGTACGGTCGATGTTGGTTTTTTGTTGTCGAATTCAGCAGCAATGCAGTCAATTTCATTGGATTGTCCCTTGCTTACTGCCCGCGATATCATCTTCGCAAACGTTCCCTATCTTCGGCAATACCCCCTATGAATCCGAAACCGGAAACGACAATTCATGCAACGCCTGACCATCGACATGCCACCCCTTCAACGGGCATTCCCCGCCACATCGACGGCAATAACAAAAAAACAACCGGGTGGGCCAACGACTCCACCCGGTTATCCGAATAATAGGTTAGAAATTCCAACCGCACTACCAACAACTCAATCGGATATTGCGTCCAATTGTAGATAAAGAACCGCCGGCACGGCCATCAGCTCTTCTCGAAACGCATCACCCCATTTTTGCAGGTTACGAGAATCGTATCGCCCGCAGCAAAATTCCCTTCGAGGATAGCCTTGGCAAGAGGATTCTCTATCTGCGACTGGATTGCACGCTTGAGCGGACGCGCTCCAAAGACCGGATCGAAACCGGCCGTTGCCACTTCGGACAAGGCACTGTCGTCGGCATTCAGTTTCATCTCAAGCTGCGCCAGGCGCTGCTCCAGATACCCCAGCTGGATCCTCGCAATCGACTTGATATGCTTTTCGTCAAGCGCGTGGAAGACGACGACCTCGTCGATGCGGTTGATGAACTCGGGGCGGAAGTAAGCCTTGACCTCGCCCATCACGGCCAGCTTGATCAACTGGTAATCATCGCCCGACATCTGCTGGATCATCTGACTGCCCAGGTTGGAGGTCATTACCACCACGGTGTTCTTGAAGTCCACGGTACGCCCCTGCCCGTCGGTCATACGCCCATCATCAAGAACTTGCAGCAGCACGTTGAAAACGTCCGGATGCGCCTTCTCTACCTCATCAAGCAGAATCACGCTGTACGGTTTGCGGCGCACGGCTTCGGTCAGGTACCCTCCCTCGTCGTAACCGACATAGCCGGGAGGAGCGCCGATCAGGCGGGCGACCGAGTGCTTCTCCATGAATTCGCTCATGTCGATGCGGATCAGGTGTTCCTCGGAGTCAAACAGGAAGTTGGCCAGCGCCTTGCACAGTTCGGTCTTGCCGACACCGGTCGGGCCGAGGAACAGGAAGGAACCATAGGGGCGATTCGGATCGGCGAGACCCGCACGCGAACGGCGGATCGCGTCGGAGACTAGCCGCACCGCCTCGTCCTGCCCGACGACGCGCCGGTGAATCTTGTCCTCCATCGCCAGCAGCTTCTCGCGCTCGCCCTGCATCATCTTCGACACAGGAATACCCGTCGCGCGCGAGACGACTTCGGCGATTTCTTCGACGCCGACCTGCGTGCGCAACAAGGTATTCCTGGCCGCCTTGTCCCCCGATTTCTCGGCGGCTTTAAGCTGCGCTTCCAGCTGCGGCAGTTTGCCGTACTGCAGCTCGGCCAGTTTGTCGTACTGCCCCTTGCGCTGCAACTCGGCCATTTGCGCCTTGAGCCTGTCGATTTCTTCCTTGATGTGCGCACTGCCTTGCACCTGTGCCTTTTCGGCTTTCCACACCTCTTCGAGATCATTGTTTTCGCGCTGCAATTTGGCGAGTTCGTCCTCGATCAATTGCAGGCGCTTCTTCGAGGCTTCGTCCTTCTCCTTTTTCACCGCCTCACGCTCGATCTTGAGCTGGATCATGCGACGGTCAAGCTTGTCCATGACTTCCGGCTTGGAGTCGATTTCCATCTTGATGCGCGCCGCCGCCTCGTCGATCAGGTCGATGGCCTTGTCCGGCAGGAAACGGTCGGTGATGTAGCGGTGCGAAAGTTCCGCCGCCGCTACGATGGCGGGGTCGGTGATATCAACGCCGTGGTGCAGCTCATATTTTTCCTGCAGTCCGCGCAGGATGGCAATGGTGGCTTCGACGCTCGGCTCGTCGACAAGCACCTTCTGGAAACGGCGTTCAAGCGCCGCATCCTTCTCGACGTACTTGCGGTACTCGTCGAGCGTCGTCGCGCCGACGCAATGCAATTCGCCGCGTGCCAGCGCGGGTTTCAGCATGTTGCCCGCGTCGATGGCACCCTCGGCCTTGCCGGCACCGACCATTGTGTGCAATTCGTCGATGAATACGATGATGCGGCCTTCGTCCTGCGCGATCTCCTTGAGCACGGCCTTCAAGCGCTCCTCGAACTCGCCACGGTATTTGGCCCCCGCCAGCAGGGCGGCCATGTCGAGACTGAGTACTTTCTTGCCTTTCAACGTTTCCGGCACTTCGCCATTGACGATACGCTGTGCCAGCCCTTCGACGATGGCCGTCTTGCCGACGCCCGGCTCGCCGATCAACACCGGGTTGTTCTTGGTGCGCCGCTGCAGGATCTGGATGGTGCGGCGGATCTCGTCGTCGCGACCGATCACCGGGTCGAGCTTGCCCTGGCGGGCGCGCTCGGTAAGATCGATGCAGTATTTCTTGAGTGATTCGCGCTGCCCTTCCGCCTCCTGCGAATCGACGCCCTGCCCGCCGCGCACGGCCATGATCGCTGCCTCCAGGGCCTTGCGGTTCAGCCCGTGCTGTTTGGCCAAACGGCCGGTTTCGCCCTTGTCCTCACAAAGGGCGAGCAAGAACATCTCGCTGGCAATGAACTGGTCGCCTCGTTTTTGCGCTTCACGGTCGGTCAGATTGAGCAGATTGGTCAGATCGCGGCCGATCTGCACTTCGCCGCCATGACCTTCGACCCTGGGCAGGCGACCGACGGCCTGATCCAGCGCCGCCTTGAGCGCCTGCACATTGACCCCGGCCTGCGCCAGCAGCGAGGAGGTTGCTCCGTCGTCCTGTTGCAACAGCGCAAGCAACAGATGTTGCGGCTCGATCATCTGGTTATCGTGGCCGTTGGCAAGACTGACAGCATCCTGCAAAGCCTGCTGGAATTTGGTGGTCAATTTATCCTGGCGCATGGTGCTTTCCTTCGAGAATATTTCCTGATGCTGCAAAGATGGGGTACTCGACCGGCATTTTCAAGAGCCGGTCACATCGATACAGCACAATATGTAACGGTCGCATTTCCCGTTACGATTTCATCGAAACTCAAAAACTCGGCTTGACCCTGCGCAGGTTTATAAGAACAATCGAAGCGGGATGTTCAATATGAAAGGCCACATGCTCATGATCGACAGCATCGTCAAAAATTTCGAGATTCCTGCTACCGGCAACCAGTTCTTCCGACTCTCCGATCAACAGGGAAAAATCACCGTTCTCTATTTTTACCCCAAGGACAGCACTCCCGGGTGCACCACCGAAGCACAGCAGTTCCGCGATTTCTATCCCGAATTCGTCAAGGCTGGCTGCGTCATTGCGGGCGTTTCACGCGACAGCCTGCGCTCACACGAAAATTTCAAAGCCAAGCAAGAACTGCCTTTCGAATTGTTGTCTGATACGGATGAACAGTTGTGCACCCAGTTTTCCGTCATCCAGGAAAAAAAGCTCTATGGCAAGCTGGTGCGGGGCATCGAGCGCAGCACCTTTGTCATCGACCGAACCGGCGTACTCAAACGTGAGTGGCGCAAGGTCAAGGCCCCCGGGCATGCCCAGGAGGTCCTGGACTTCGTCAGGACGCTCTGATCGACCTCAAATCAAGCACATCCACCGGAGAATATGCATTCATGATTCAAAAGCCTGCTCCCAAAGTGAAGCACAAGAAACATAGCGTACCGCAAACGAAACTGTTCGTCCTGGACACCAACGTGTTGCTGCACGATCCAACATCGGTCTACCGCTTTGAGGAACACGACGTTTTTCTTCCGATGAAAACCCTGGAAGAACTGGACAACAACAAGAAAGGGTTGTCGGATGTGGCGCGGAGTGCACGGCAGGTAACGCGCACCCTGGACGAAATTGTCTGCAGTCAGGAAAACGGCATCCAGAGCGGCATCCCCCTCGTTGAGCCATCGCACAAACTGGCCAGCGGGCGTCTTTTCCTGCAGACCGAGGCCATTTCCAACGAACTGCCGAGCGGACTGCCCACCTCCAAATCAGACAACCAGATCCTCGCTGTCGTCATCCACCTGCAACGTTTGAATCCAAGCCGGGCGGTCATTTTGGTGTCGAAGGACATCAACATGCGCATCAAGGCCCGGGCGCTCGGCCTTGAGGCCCAGGATTACTTCAACGACAAGGTGCTGGAGGACATTGATCTTCTTTACAGCGGCGTGCGCGAGCTGCCTGCCGATTTCTGGGACAAGCACGGCCAAGGCATGGAATCCTGGAAACGGGAAAGCCGCACCCTGTACCGCATCAAGGGACCGCTGTGTTCAAAATTGTTGATCAATGAATTTCTTTACCAGGAAGGAAACCAACCGTTCCGCGCCATCGTGCGCGAGGTATCGGGAAAG
The DNA here is from genome assembly GCA_964563685.1 of uncultured Propionivibrio sp. Taxonomy (GTDB): domain Bacteria; phylum Pseudomonadota; class Gammaproteobacteria; order Burkholderiales; family Rhodocyclaceae; genus Propionivibrio. The sequence goes on along the minus strand of CAZLXL010000002.1, from coordinate 2,134 downwards.
TCTGCCCAGCTCGAAACACTCACCGATTACACTCACCCGAAAAACAGCGTCTGGGGCATCATGGCCCGCAATCGCGAACAGAATTTCGCGCTCAACCTGCTGATGGATCCGGAAATCGACTTCGTCAGTCTGCTCGGCCAGGCCGGTACGGGGAAGACGCTGCTTACCCTGGCCGCCGCTCTGACCCAGGTCCTGGACAGCCAGCGCTATTCGGAAATCATCATGACCCGGGTCACCGTCCCGGTTGGAGAAGACATCGGGTTCCTGCCCGGTTCGGAAGAAGAAAAGATGGGGCCCTGGATGGGCGCACTGGAGGACAATCTCGAAGTTCTCAACAAGTCTGACGGAAACGAGGGCGGCGAATGGGGGCGCGCAGCGACCCAGGATCTGATCCGTAATCGCATCAAGATCAAGTCGATGAATTTCATGCGCGGGCGCACCTTCCTGAACAAGTTCCTGATCATCGACGAAGCGCAAAACCTGACGCCGAAGCAGATGAAAACCCTGATCACGCGAGCCGGTCCAGGCACCAAGGTCGTGTGCATGGGCAACATCGCCCAGATCGACACGCCCTATCTCACCGAGGGCAGTTCCGGTCTCACTTATGTCGTCGACCGCCTGAAAGGCTGGCCCCATTCCGGGCATGTCACGCTGCAGCGGGGCGAACGTTCGCGTCTGGCCGATTACGCAGCCGAAGTGTTATAGTCCTGCCGAGTTATCGAGCCGTGTCATATGACACGGCTCGGTCGTTTTCAGCCACCGCTTCCTCAACCGATCAACGAGTGAGCGGTTCCATTGCATTCCGGAGAATCGATTGAAACGACGCGATTTTATTGCTGCATCCACCCTTCTCGCCTTGTCAACCGGAACACCGGCATACGCAGCAAGGAAACAGCCCGTCAAAAAAGCGGCGGTCAAACCCGCAAAAAAAACCGTTGCCAGGAAAAATTCAACCGCCAAGGCTGTCGAAGAGGAATCGCAGACGCAAACCGAGCAATCCAGCAACGCCATCAGCCTGCCGGATGAACCTGCTCCACAATGGCGCACTTACGACATTCGTTCGACCATCCAGCTCAATAATCTGCAAGGCAAGGCCCGCTTGTGGCTGCCACTTGTGCAATATCGCGACACGCCCTGGGAGCGCTCCCTTGGTCACCATTGGCAAGGCAATTACGAAACAGCCGGCATCTACCGGGACCCTGTGGCTGATATGGAAGTTTTTTACGCCGACTGGGCAGATGGCGTTTCCGATCCTCGGCTGCAAATCGTCAGCCAGATCGCAACCCAGGATCGACATTTCGACATCACTCGCCGCGGAGCCATGGCCGAGCGTACGGAAATCCTCCGCCGTTGCCTGCAATCCACCGAGTTGGTGCCTACGGATGGCCTCATCAGGCGAACCGCCGAGCGGGCCATTGGCCGGATCAAGGACCCGCTGGCTCAAGGCAAGGCCATTTACGATTGGGTTGTTGAAAATACGACGTACGATCCACAGATGAAAACTATCAGGCATTCGTCGATCGAAAGACTTCTGGAAAGCGGACATCTGGCCGGCCGGAGCATGGAAATATCGTTGTTGTTCGTCGGGTTGTGCCGATCCATCGGCATTCCTGCTCGCCCGGCATTCGGCCTGCGCATGGATAATTCCCGCCTCTTTTCCAGCCTCGGCGCCAGTGGTGATCTCAGCTCAGCCCAGCATTGCCGGGCCGAGTTCTATTCGCCCGGATATGGCTGGGTTCCGGTCAACCCTGCCGACGTGCGCAAGGCCATCCAGAGCGAATTTTTGAGCATCAGCGACCCCAAGCTGACCGTATTGAAAAAGCTGCTGTTTGGTTTCTGGGAAATGAATTGGGTCAGTTTCAATGCAGCTCAAGACGTCAGCCTGCGTGGTTCCTCAGGAACCACACTCCCATTCCTGATCACCCCGGTTCTTGAAAGCCAGGAAGGCCGATTTAGTGACCCCGCCTCAGGTCGTTTCGTCTACAACGTCAGCGCACAACGCACCAACATTTAGCAACCGCCAATTCCAGCAGACCCATTTCTTTCCGTGCATCGAAAGGGAAGTTGTTTGATTTTTTATTTTTGGTTATTCAAAAGCACGCAGCCCTCGCCGCGGATAGCGGGAGGGCTGGTG
>CAZLXL010000001.1:0-580182 GCA_964563685.1 uncultured Propionivibrio sp. | reverse complement strand
GCAAATCACTACCCAACCAAAAACCCACACCTATCGATTGTCCAGTTTTTAAAGAGCGTACTACTTGGTTGCGGGGACAGGATTTGAACCTGTGACCTTCGGGTTATGAGCCCGACGAGCTGCCAGACTGCTCCACCCCGCGCCCGCCAAAGAGGAAGAATTATACAGAACTCTTTCTCCCCTCGTCAACACTGCTGAAACATTCGAATCAGCTGCTTGTTTCTGAAACCTGCGTCGTGTTGCGAGGGGGCGAACTATAGCAACCCCCGATCACTGCGTCAACACAAAATGGAGAAAAGAATTCAATTCTCCAGATACTTCATCCTGACTTGTATTTTGATCTCGCCTTCGTCGCAGCTCTTGGCGATTTCGCAGTGCTATTTCCCGATGCGGTTCCTTGCGTCGATTTTTTCGCATGCTCATTTTTCGGACTCCTGCGCACCTTTTCCGGAACACGGGATTCAGCATAGGGATTTTCAGAAATGTTGAACTGGATGCGCAACGGGGTACCTTGCAGCTTGAATACTTCGCGGAAAACCCGTTCCAGATAGCGCCGATAAGACTCCGGCACTTTGTCCAAGGCATTGCCGTGAATTACGATGACCGGAGGGTTGCGCCCGCCTTGATGCGCGTAGCGCAACTTCGGCCGAAAAATTCCATTGCGGGGCGGTGATTGCCGAGCCACTGCGTCAATCAGGGCGCGCGTGAGTTTCGGGGTAGACAGGTCAAGAATGGCCGCACGGTAAGCCGCATCGACAGAGCGGAAAACAGCATCCAGCCCCTGCCCCTTCAACGCGGAAACATAATGGAAATTGGCAAAATCCAGGAATTTCAGACGAGTCTCTATCTCCACCTTGACCTGTTCCCGCTTGTAGGAATCCAGCCCGTCCCACTTGTTAACCGCGACAACCAGCGCCCGTCCGGATTCGACGATGAACCCTGCAATATGGGCGTCCTGATCCGAAATATCCTGTCGCGCATCAAGCACGAGGACAACCACATGAGCATCTTCGATGGATTGCAGGGTCTTGATGACCGAAAACTTCTCGATGGTTTCGAACACCTTGCCCTTGCGCCGCAACCCGGCCGTATCGATCAGGGTGTATTTTTTTCCGCCGCGTTCGAAATCGACGAAGATGGAATCACGGGTCGTTCCGGGCTGATCGAAGGCGATAACACGATCCTCGCCCAGCAGGGCGTTGATCATTGTGCTTTTGCCGACATTCGGCCGGCCGACGATGGCCACCTTCAGCTCATCGTCCTTGTTCTCGCTTTCATTCGGTGCTGGGAAAGGCTCCAGCGCCTGTTCGATCAGACTGCGTACGCCTTCTCCGTGAGTTGCCGAAATGGCATGCGGATCCCCCAGTCCAAGTTCGTGAAAATCGGCAATCACCACCCCTTGATTCAGACCTTCGGATTTGTTGACGGCGACCAGAACCGGGCGTTGCGCGCGGCGCAGTTTGTTGGCGATTTCCTTGTCCAGCGCGGTAACGCCAACGCGCCCGTCAACAACGAAAATAATCGCGTCGGCCTCGGCAATCGCTTGCTCGGCCTGACGCGCCATTTCGTGCATGATGCCATCCTTGGCGAGCGGCTCGAAACCCCCGGTATCAACAACCAGGTAAGGTTTGCTGCCAAGTTTTCCATGTCCGTAATGCCGGTCACGGGTCAAGCCCGGTATGTCGGCGACCAGCGCATCGCGCGTCCGGGTCAGCCGGTTATAGAGGGTCGATTTACCGACGTTCGGCCGGCCAACGATAACAATGGTGGGCTTCATTCTGCCTCGATGGCGTAGAGTCCGCCCTTGTTGGTTTGAACCAGCAGGTTTCTGCCGATTGATTGCATGGGCGTGACAACAGGACTGCCATCCGTACTCAGGCGTGCGACGAAAGCTCCATCCTCACGGCTCAGAAAATGGACCACCCCCTGAACATCGGCTACCGTCACCAATCCTCGGCGCGCCAGAGGCGCCGAGACGCGGCGCATGGACAGGGCATCCTGCTTCCACAGACTCGCTCCACTGGCCAGATCCAGGGCATGCACAGCGCCCTTCTCATCGGTAACAAAGAGATTGCGCCCATCGATGGTCAGACCTGCCGAACTCGACATATCCCGGGCCCAGACAAGATTGCCATTACCGAGATCAAAACAGGCCACGCGCCCCTGGAATGCCACGGCACAAATGGAACGTCCGCTGATGACCGGCGAGCTGGTGATATCCGCAATCCGTTCCAGTTCGGTTGTTCCTTTCGGAAGGGCCACGGTACCTTCCCAGACGGAAACGCCGTTGGACAGGTTGACGGCGATGAGTTTCCCCCCGGGGAAACCGGCAAAAACCAGCTTTCCATCGATAATCGGCGGCGCAGTCACGCGCAAGGCAAGCGCAGGCGATGTCCGCTGAAAAATCCATTTTTGCTTGCCATCAGCCGCACCATAAGCTGTCAGGCGGTTATCCCCGCTACGCACGATGATCAGGCCTTCGCCGACAGCAGGGGCGGCCAGGATTTCACTACTCGCCTTGGCTTTCCAGACAGGCTTACCATCCGCTGCCGAAAAAACCAGCAGGTCGCCTTTCGGCGAGCCGACAGCAACCAGCGCCCCGTCTGTTCCTACACCGGCAGAAAGCGGTTGACCGGCATTGATTTTCCAGACCATCTTGCCATCATCGATGCGCGCGATGCTTCCATCGCTACCCGCTGCAAATACCGATGTACCGGAAACAGCCGGAGTAAATGCGAAATCCCCCCCTTTGCCGACACTCTCCCGCCAGACAAACCGGGCTTCAGAAGCCTGTTTGATCGGCTTCAACTCGGCCATTTTGGGCCCCTTGCTGGCAAACGGATTGATGGCATCCAGAGAGATGCAACCAGCCAGCATGGCCGCCAGAGGAAGGATGGCGAAGTACCGCTTCATCACTTGCCACCGCCCAATGCATCGATCTTTTGCGTGATCAGGTCGCGCGAAACAGCAGCGGTTTGAGCCTGCCAGTCCTGGCTTGCCCCAGAGTTCCTGCCACCTTTTTCCTGTTCGTCGAGCCGCACTAACGCGGCGCGATAGGCAGCAAGCGCTTCAGTTTTCTTTCCCTGTGCCAAAAGAATATCGCCTCGCGTATCCTGGAAGCGGACCTCGAATGCCGGAACAGGAGCCTCTTCCAGTTGTTTGAGAGCCACTTCGTATTCTTTCTCGTCCAGCAACAGGATGGCAGCCCGCAAACGGGCGAGATCACGCAACTCCGCCGTGGCATGCTCGGCGGCCCACAGCAACTGGGCTTTTGCTGTTTGCAAGTCGCCCGCATCGATCATGGACTTGGCGGAAGACAACGCACCGAGATGGGCATAGGTTGTTCGGCCATACTTCTCGATCAATTCGCCGCTGGCGGCCTTGATCCGTTGCGTATCCTTTTCCTGAACGGCCTGTTGCAGCACGCCGTAGATCATCGAAGCCTGCCCGGACTGGTTGCGCTGGTACCAGTTCCAGCCCTGCCAGGCAATCACCACCAGCGCGATGACTGTCGCTGCGTTGAGCAAGCGATTGCCGTAGAGTTTCCACCAGGCCTTGATTTCGGCAATTTGTTCCTGTTCTTCCAGATCGTAGGCAGCCATCAGGCATCATCTCCATCGAAAAATGCATTCATGATTTCGTCAGCGACAAGATCGACGCTGACCCGTTTCTGATTATTCCCGTCCTCGCCTTCAGCAGAACGCAAAGACTTGAGCATAACCTCCCCGGCACTGGCCTCGTCATCGCCAATGATCACGGCAAAGGCCGCGCCGGAAGCGTCTGCTTTTTTCATCTGCGACTTGAAACTTCCGCCACCACAATGGAAAAGAACGTTAATTCCCTGGTCGCGCAAACCTTCGGCCACGCGAGGCGCCATCCGTGTCGCAGCTTCGCCCTGATGCACGAGATAGACATCAACGCTTTCGGGCTCCGGATCTCCTCCCGATTCCCGGATCAGCGCAATCAGACGTTCCACCCCCATGGCAAAACCGCACGCCGGAGTCGGTTTTCCGCCGAGCTGTTCAACCAGCCCATCGTAGCGCCCTCCGGCACACACCGTTCCCTGTGCGCCGAGCCGGTCGGTCACCCATTCAAAAACGGTCAGGTTGTAATAGTCCAGCCCGCGCACCAGCCGCGGATTGATTTCATAGGGCAGCCCGACATCGCGCAAGACCTGCTGCACACCTTCAAAATGGGACATTGATTCGGCGCCCAGATGGGCCATCAGCCGGGGGGCTGCCGAGATCATCTCCTGCATTTCCGGATTCTTGCTGTCGAGGATACGCAAGGGATTGGTGTACAGGCGACGCTTGGCGTCCGCATCCAGAATGCCCGCATACTTCTCGAAATAGGCCACCAGTTCCGTCCGGTATTTTGCCCGCTCTTCAAGCTGGCCCAGCGAATTGATCTGCAGCTTAATACCGTCGAGGCCCAGGTCATCCCACAGGCGCGCTCCCATGAGAATCTGCTCGGCATCGATGTCCGGACCCGAAAATCCGAAGGATTCGACGCCGACCTGATTGAACTGCCGGTAGCGCCCTTTCTGCGGCCGTTCGTGACGGAACATCTGGCCCATGTAATAGAGGCGCTGCGGTCGTTGCGCCGCCAGGTTGTGCTGGATCAGCGCTCGCACGCATCCAGCGGTTCCTTCCGGACGCAGGGTCAGCTGTTCGCCGTTGAGAGTATCTTCGAAGGAATACATTTCCTTTTCGACGATGTCGGTCACCTCACCGATGGCGCGCTTGAACAACGGCGTTGGCTCGACGATGGGCAAGCGGACTGGGCGGTAGCCGTAGCTTTTCAGCCAGGAACGGACAGTTTCTTCGAAAAGCTCCCAAAGTTCGGATTCGCCGGGCAGGATGTCGTTCATCCCGCGCACGGACTGTATGTTTTGACTCATGATTCTGCTGCAATCTTTCTTTTATAGGTTCGTGCCACGTAGCGATCCACGATGGCGGTAAATTCCGCAGCGATATGCTCGCCACGCAAGGTAACGGTTTTCACCCCGTCCTCGAACACCGGCGCCGCCGGTATTTCGCCGGTGCCTGGAAGGCTGATGCCGATGTTGGCATGCTTGCTCTCGCCCGGGCCATTGACGACGCAGCCCATGACGGCCAGCGTCATGTTCTCGACACCATCAAATTCCGTACGCCACAGGGGCATTTTGTCGCGCACATGATTCTGGATGGTTTGCGCCAGTTCCTGGAAAAAGGTACTTGTCGTCCGCCCGCACCCCGGGCAGGCCGTGACCATCGGAGAAAATGCACGCAAGCCCATGGTCTGCAGCATTTCCTGCGCAACGATCACTTCCTGGGTTCGTTTTCCACCCGGTTCGGGCGTCAATGAAACACGAATGGTGTCGCCGATGCCTTCCTGCAACAACACAGCCATTGCTGCTGTCGATGCCACCACGCCTTTCGATCCCATTCCGGCTTCGGTCAGGCCGAGATGCAACGGATACTCCGACTGGCGTGACAGTTCCCGATAAATGGCAATCAGATCCTGCACTCCGGAAACCTTGCACGACAGAATGATGCGATCACCGGGAAGCCCGAGTTCCTCGGCCCTGGCGGCCGACTCCAGTGCAGAAGCGACCATGGCTTCATGCATCACGCCGATTGCATCCAGGGGTTCCTTGCGGCGTGCGTTATCGTCCATGATGCGCGCCAGCAAATCCTGATCAAGACTACCCCAGTTGACCCCGATACGTACCGGCTTATCGTATTTGCAGGCAATCTCGATCATCTGCGCGAATTGTTCATCACGTTTCCTGCCATGCCCGACATTGCCCGGATTGATACGGTACTTGGCCAGAAGCTGTGCGCATTCCGGATAATCGGACAGGAGACGATGGCCGTTGTAATGGAAATCACCGATCAACGGCACGGCAACACCCAACCTCTGCAGGTGTTCGCAAATACCGGGAACCGCGGCAGCAGCCTCCGGCGTATTGACGGTAATGCGCACAAGCTCGGACCCTGCCTGCGCAAGTTCGGCACATTGAATGGCGGTCTTGACGATATCCGCCGTGTCGGTATTGGTCATCGACTGAACCACGACCGGAGAATCTCCTCCAACCTGGACCCCGCCGATCCTTACGGCTCGGGTCGGGCGACGCTTGATAGCTGTATTCATGCTCATTCGATAGTCAGACGGGCCACATCATCCTTGCTGCGTTTGGACAGATCGACTTCCTTCCCCTTGTATTGCAAGGTGACATGAGAGGCATTGCCGATGACCAGCGCAAAAGGGGGTTCTCCGGTTATTTCCGGACGGTTGCCCGGCTGGTTCAGTTGTGAAAAGACCACCTGCCCGTTACGATCGCGAACCTCGACCCAGGACGGCTCGGAAAAGGAAAAAATCATTGCTTGCGTCGCCGTTGAATCGGGCTGCGCAGCCGTTGCCGAAACACTTTCTGCGGACGGAGAGGAAACAGGCAAGGTTATTTGTTCGTGAGGAGCAGGCTCGCGCTCTTCCTGAGACCGGGCTGTTTCCGGCAGGGCGTTGTTCGCGACCGAATCGATATCCTTTTCACTCACTGGACTCTCTGGAACATCAACGGTTTTGCTGGAGTCCGTTCTCGACTGTACGAATTCTTTCAGGGCTTCCACTCCCGAGCGCAGCATGTCCATCGGCATGAAATAGTAGATGCCAATAGCCAGGAGCAGAACAATCAGACCCGAAATCACCCTGATGTAGTCTCGTCGGTCGGCTTTTCCCTCTTCAGGCAATCTGACCGGGGAACCCGTCGGAACCTCCAGTTCAGGTCCCTGCGGCAAGGGCAAGTGCTCAAGCGCGGCCATCAGCGGAGCCGTATCCAGCCCGAGGTAACGCGCATAATTACGCACGAAACCTCGAACGATGGTCTTGGGGAGACGCAACCAGTCGTTGGCCTCCAAGGCTTCCACCTGTCGAGGACTCAGTTTAAGTACGGAAGAAACCTCATTCACAGACAGCCCCAGGGATTCACGAGCAGAACGAAGTTGGCCACCCACGTCAATCCCGGTTTCCATGCCCTCTTCGCCGCCGCCAAGCGTCAGTTCCTTAGCCTGGCTGACCGCGGAGTTCTCCTCACTCATCAAAATTTCCTTTCAACAGATTCTGGTACTCAGAAGAATCGGGATATTTGCGGCGTAACTGCGCAGCCAGACTCATTTCATCCGCGTGGTTGCCCAGCCTGCGTTCGACACGCAACAACAGCCAGAGCATTTCCGGACCTACTGGATCAATTTGGCGTACCGCATCGGTCAGATGTTTTTTTGCGGCATCGAAATTGCCCCGTTTGTAGTAAACATGGGCCAGATGAAAGAGTACTTGCGGGTCATCGGGAGACAATCGGAGGCTCTTGCGCAAGGCCTCTTCTGCCTGGTCGAGTTCTCCCACTTTGATGTAACAGGCGCCAGTGTTCATGTAGGCGATGCCGGGTGTCTGATACATCGGGTTCTGGAAGGCGCGCTCGAAATATGCGATGGACTCCCGTGCCTTTCCGGTCTGGCAAAGGAACCAGCCGTAATTGTTGTTGATTTCCGGATTTCTTCCCTCAAGGCTCAATGCCCGGCGAAAGTCCTTTTCCGCGGATTCGAATTCCCTGACATGGTAAAGCACAAGGCCGCGTGTACTGAACGCCGTTGCGTATTCCGGATCTATCGCTGCCGCCAGGGTAAGTTCTTCGAGCGCAACGATCAGATTGCCGTTCTGGAAATAAAGCGAACCCAGTTCGGTATGCGCCTTGGCTCGCGTGCGAACATCCTTGGGAACCGGCGGCGAGTAGGTATCCCCGGAACCCGACACCGACTGCTGGGCCTGAACCGGCAACGAGAACACCAGGAGCGCAAACACGCAAAACAAACAGGAAAACACTTTGTTCATTATCGCTTTCATCGTGTCCTAACCTCGTGTAGATCGATAATCCGGTTTGCTGTGCGCCGTGTCTTGTCCTGAATCTGCCCGGCCAGCTGGCCGCACGCGGCATCAATATCATCCCCCCGGGTCTTGCGCGTCGTAGTGACTACCCCCTCGTTCATCAGGATTTCTGCGAATTTACGAATCCGCGGTGACGGAGAACGACGGTAGGGAGAACCGGGAAAGGGATTGAACGGAATCAGATTGAACTTGCAGGAGACATTGCGTGCAAGGCCGAGCAACTGTCGGGCATGCTCATCCGAATCATTCACGCCATCCAGCATCACGTATTCGAAAGTCACGAAATCACGCGGCGCTTTCTCCAGATACCGGAGGCAGGCAGCCATCAACTCGGACAAGGGATATTTGCGGTTGATAGGCACCAGTTCGTCGCGCAAGGCATCGTTCGGAGCATGCAGCGAAACGGCCAGCGCCACAGGACATTCGTCGCGCAAGCGATCCATCGCCGGCACCAGTCCGGAAGTGGATACAGTCACACGGCGCCGCGACAACCCATAGGCATTGTCATCGAGCATCAGATGCAATGCCGTCACCGTATTCTCGAAATTGGCCAACGGCTCGCCCATCCCCATCAGCACCACATTGCTGATGATTCGACCAACCGCGGGATCGGCACCCAGAGAGCGGTTGGCCTGCCACAACTGGCCGATGATCTCGGCGACGGTCAGGTTGCGGTTGAAGCCCTGCTTGCCGGTCGAACAAAAAGAACAATCCAGCGCGCAGCCCGCTTGTGTCGATACGCACAGGGTGCCACGGTCATCTTCGGGAATGAACACCGTTTCGACCGCATTTCCGGCGCCGACATCGAACAGAAACTTGCGGGTGCCATCGTCAGAAAGCTTGTCGGAGACAATCGCCGGCGGAACAATTGTGGCCACCGTCCTGAGTTTTTCGCGCAGACTTTTGGCAATATCGGTCATTGCATCAAAGTCACATTGCCCGGATCGATGCATCCAGCGCAGCACCTGTCTTGCGCGAAAAGGCTTCTCGCCCTGTTCGGCAAAATAGGCCGTGAGACCGGCGGCATCGAAATCAAGCAAATTGACGGGCATGCGGAGACCTATGAGGGATTAGCGGCCCGAATAGATATTCAAGGCCGGAAAGAAGAAAGAAATCTCCTCTCTCGCCGTATCCGGCCCATCGGAACCATGCACGGCATTGGCATCGATCGACTCGGCAAAATCGGCACGGATAGTTCCCGGTGCGGCCTTTTTTGGATCCGTCGCACCCATCAATTCACGATTCCTGGCGATCGCATCCTCTCCCTCCAGAACCTGCACCATCACGGGACCGGAAGTCATGAACTCGACCAGCGGCTTGTAAAACGGACGCTCCTTGTGCACAGCGTAGAACTGCCCGGCTTCCTGCGAGGAAAGCCACACCATCCTGGCGGCGATGATTTTCAAGCCATTGGTTTCGAAACGTGAATAGATTTTTCCAATCACGTTCTTGGCGACAGCATCGGGTTTGATGATGGAAAGCGTACGTTCGATAGCCATAAAATCAAAACTCCCAGTTGAAAATCAAGAAGAAACGCCGAAAACCGCATGAAAACACAGAAAATGCTTATTGTACCAACAACCCACCGTCCATTGACGCGTTAGCGTCCAAAGGCATTCAGTCCCAAGTGCAGGTATCCCGCGACGACGCAGGCAAGGTTTCCCTAGAGACTCGCCGATCGATCAACTCCGGAGCCCATTCAGAAAAATGACGTTTTCACAAAGTCACTTACTGGAACTTCAGGGCTTGCAGTGGGTTCAGGCAAAAGGTAACATGACTCGTCAAGATGATACGTCATTTTTAATCAACATATTAGCGCGTTTTTTTCGGGTAATTTTTTAAATTGAGACGATGATTGAGAAACCGTTCAATTCGCTAAGCGCGTGGGTGAATTATTTCAACTCCGTGGAGTTGCCCATCCTTCGCCAGACCGCGCGTCGACTTGAGGAAGCGCGCCAGAACATTGACCAGATCAACGGACGCGACATCGCCTCCATCGTGCTGCAGGATCCTCTGCTGGCCATTCGCGTGCTGGCTTACATCCAGCCTTTCCGTGGCAAACATCTGCGTTCGGACATCACCACCATCGGCAATGCGATCATGATGCTTGGGGTCGAGCCGTTCTTCCGCCGTTTCGAATCGCCCGCAACGATCGAATCCTTGCTCAAGGACGAACCGCAGGCCTTGCTTGGCATTCTGCAGGTCATCCGGCGTGTGCAAAGAGCATCCCGGTATGCCCACGACTGGGCTTTCGAAAGACACGACATAAACATTGAAGAAGTTGCTCTGGCCGCCCTGCTTCACGATCTCGCAGAAATCCTCCTGTGGTGTTTCGCGCCTCGCCTGGCCATTGAAATCCGCGACAGGAAACAGGCGGACAGAACCTTGCGCAGTGCGATAGCCCAGCAGCAGGTACTGGGCATTCACCTGTTCGATCTGCAACTGGCGCTGTGTGACGCCTGGAATCTTCCGGAGTTGCTGAAGACCCTGATGGACGACGCCAACGCAGAACTTCCGCGGGTGCGCAACGTCGTGCTTGCGGTCAATCTGGCCCGGCATTCTGCAAGCGACTGGAACGACGCAGCACTGCCCGACGATTTCACGGCCATAGAAAAACTGCTGCACATCAATCGTGAAACCCTGCTTTCTCGCCTCGGCATCCCCGAGGAAGCGACACAGAGATATCTTGAACAACCTTCTCCGCCAGCACCAAACGGCGAATAAAACGACTATATTGAATACACGGGGTCATAACAAAGAAAGGAGCTGAACATGTTCAAACACATCCTTGTTCCTACCGACGGTTCCGAGCTTTCGCAGGAAGTCGTTCGCCGTGCAGTCTCGTTTGCCAAGGATGCGGGAGCGCGCATTACCGCCTTCTATGCAAAACCGGAGTACCCGGTGACCTATTATGGCGAGGGCATCCTCATCGACACCACATCGCCGGAAAAGTTTGCGGAACTCGCTGACAACCAGGCCCAGGAAATTCTTGGTTTCGCGGAAAAGCTATGCAATGAAGCCGGCGTCGCATGCACAAAACTGACACTGACGAGCGATATCCCCTACGAGGCCATCATTGATGCCGCCAAGCAAAGTGGATGCGACCTGATCTTCATGGCGTCGCATGGCCGGCGCGGATTTACCAGCTTGCTTCTGGGCAGCGAAACACACAAGGTGCTGACGCACTCGACCATTCCCGTTCTGGTTTACCGCACTCCCAGCTAGCCAGCCTCAGACGATCCCCGTTTGAAAAAGCGGGGATCTTCGAAAAGCGAATTGATTTCCACCCGGCTGATCTGCGGATTATCCGGAACGACATAAAGAATCGGCGTCATCAGTTCCTCGAAGATCCCGCGCAGGCTGCGCGCACCGGTCTTGTATTCGATGGCGATCTCGGAAATCTGTTCGAAGACGCGCGGCGCAATGGCGAGTTCCACGCCCTCCGCCTTGAATATGTCGACGAATTGCCGGTAAATCGAATTCTTCGGCACGCTCATGATGCGCACCAGCATCTCCTTGCTCAGATCCCGGAAGCTGGCCACAACCGGCAACCTCCCGGTAAACTCAGGAATCAGGCCGAATTCGAAAAGATCCGTCGGCTTCACGCGATTGTTGAGCCGTTCCAGGATATTCTGGTTGTCGGATTCCGAAGTGGCGATGAAACCGAACCCATGGGTTCTGGACATGATCTTCTCCAGCCCTACAAAAGCGCCACCACAAATGAACAGGATGTTCGTGGTGTCGATGTATTGATTGTTTCCGAGCTTTACGGGAGCGCCTTCCATGATCTTCAGCAAGGCATGCTGCACGCTCTCGCCGGAGGTCAACCTAGTTTCCCCACTGGATGACTTCAGCTTGTCAATCTCGTCGATGAACACGATGCCCTGCCCGGCTTTCGCAGCATCTCCGCCGGCCTTGTCGAGCAAGCGCAGGAGCATGGCCTCGATTTCGTCGTTGACATACTTGGTCTGCGCCAGCGACGTGGCATCCGCCGTGACAAAAGGAACGGACAACATGCGCGCCAATGTTTCGCAGGTCAGCGTCTTGCCGGTTCCGGACGAACCGATCAGCAGCACGTTGCTTTTGGCGATCGCCCCGGTTTCCTGACTCAATGCCGAAATCTTGCGGTAATGCGAGTAGACCGCAACGGCCAGGATTCTCTTGGCTTCGTCCTGGCCAATCACATACTCGTCGAGATAGTTAACGATCGCGCTCGGTGTAATTTCTCTGGGCAACACGCTGTACTCCATCGCAGGAATTCATCAGGAAGCACTATGTTATTCCGAAGTCGACAAAAAACGTCGTGCCATATTCATTGCGCTGCGTATTACTATAGAATTTTCGGCAATCGAACAGGAGATCGGAATGATGTTTGAATGGTGGCACTGGATCGTGCTTGGATTGTGCCTTTCACTTGCCGAACTGGCGGTTCCGGCTTTCTTCATCATCTGGTTCGGCATCGGCGCCATGGGCGTGGGCGTCCTGCTCCTGCTCACTCCGGAACTGAGCGTGGCCGCGCAATTGCTTGTCTGGGCGGTGGTCTCAAGCATTCTTGTCGGCATCTGGTTCCGTTACCTGAGACCAAGAACCATCACCGCTGTCGGAACCTCGGCCGCCAATGTCACCGGTGAAGTCGGCATCCTGGTCAGCGACCTGTGCCCCAATTCACGGGGACAGGTGCGTTTCCAGAAACCGGTGCTGGGTTCCGACCTCTGGGAATGTTATGCCGAACAGAACATCAAGGCAGGCGAGCGGGTACGTATCGTCACTGTCGAGGGCAGTTTCATCAAAGTGGAGACTACAAAATGATCGGCACGACCATCACTTCCTTCGTATTCCTGGCTTTTGTCATCATCACCATCGCCCGGGGGGTACGCATCATTCCGCAGGGCGAGGAGTGGATCGTGCAGCGGCTTGGCAAATACCGCGTCACTCTGCTGCCCGGCCTGCGCTTCATCATTCCCTATTTCGACACGGTGTCCTACAAGGTCACCACCAAGGACATCATCCTCGACGTGCAGGAACAGGAAGTCATCACCCGCGACAATGCGGTGATCGTGGTCAATGCCATCGCTTTCATCAAGGTGACCGATCCGGTCAAGGCGGTCTATGGCGTCGAGGACTATTCCGAAGCCATCCGCAACATGATCATGACCACGCTGCGCTCGATTGTCGGCGAGATGGAACTGGATCATGCGCTCTCGCAGCGCGACATGATCAAGGCTCGCCTGAAGGCCGGCGTTGCCGACGAAGCTCTGGACTGGGGGCTCACCGTCAAGTCGGTTGAAATCCAGGACATCAAGCCGTCACAGTCCATGCAGCGCGCCATGGAACTGCAGGCCGCGGCCGAACGCGAGCGGAAAGCCATGGTCACCAAGGCCGAAGGAGAAAAGCAGTCGATGATCCTTTCGGCCGAAGCGCGTCTCGAGTCGGCCAAACGCGACGCCGAAGCGCAGATCATGCTCGCCGACGCGTCTTCACAGGCCATCACCAAGGTCACCAGCGCCTTTGGTGAAAACGAACTGCCCATGCTCTATCTTCTGGGAGAAAAATACATTGCCAGCCTGGGCAGGATGGCCGAGTCGCAGAACGCGAAACTCGTGCTGCTCCCGGCCGACCTGCAGAACACCTTGCGCGGATTGTTCCAGAAACTGCAGAAGCCTTGACAAGCCAACGGGGCGAAGGATGAACGCTCGTGGCAGACTCAGGAGCACCAGGCCCGCATCAGCATGAAACCGCCGACGCCAAGAGCCACCGTTCCCAATACATGCAATACCGGACGCCAGTAGCCGACCGTGTAGGGTTGGCGTCCGGGCGAACGGGCCATGCGCGTTTCCTCAACCCAGTGAATCACTTCACCCAGTGAAAACAGGCAAGCCAGACCGAACACAAAGCCCCCGATGATGATCGTTGCGAGCTGACCTTCTCCGGTTCGGCAGGAAAGCGCCATCCGGAGTTGGCTTCGGGTCAACGGATCAAAACCGACAGCCAGCCAGACGCAGGCTGCAGCAACCAGCAGCAGCGCCATCATGACCAGAACATAAATCCAGAACTCGCGTGTTCTGACGGCCTGATTGAGGGCTACGATCTGGCTTTTCAATTCCCTGAAGAACCCAGAAAACATAGTTGATACTCCACGAGAACAATCGCCGCTACGGTCTTATTTAAGCACATTAAATAACCTGCCACCACTTGACCTTCAGGTAGATTGCTACAATCCCCCTGCCCTTTCATTACCGGACCCTCACATGACCGAACATTTCATCGCTGGAAAAGATGCCTCCCTGGAATCCTCCATCGACCGCATGCAGACCCGGCTTGCCGAAATAGGCTTTCATGTCGAGGAACGCTCCTGGCTCAATCCCCTGGACGGAATCTGGTCCGTACATATTCGCGACAGCGATTGCCCCTTGCTATTTACCAACGGGAAGGGGGCCTCAAAACTTGCAGCGCTGGCCAGCGCACTGGGTGAATTCTTTGAAAGGCTTTCGACCCACTATTTCTGGAGCCACTATTATCTTGGCGAACAGTTCGCGACAGAACATTTCACCCACCATCCGGAAGAGCGTTGGTTCGCCATCAACGACAGTGAAACCTGGCCGCAGGAACTTTTGACTGCTGAGCTGCAAAACTATTACAACCCGGAGGGCACCATCGCTCCGGAAGTGCTGGTCGACCACAACTCCGGAAATTTCGAACGCGGCATCTGCTGCCTGCCGTTTACCCGGCTTACAGACGAAGAGACCGTCTGGTTCCCGGTCAACATCATCGGCAACCTGTATGTCAGCAACGGCATGTCGGCCGGCAACACGCTGCCCGAAGCGCGCGCACAGACGCTTTCCGAAATCATCGAACGCCACGTCAAGTTCCGCGTCATCCGCGAAGGGCTGTGTCTGCCCGACATCCCGGAAACCATCCTGGCACGTTATCCCCACCTCGCAGCCGGCATCCATGCGTTGCGCGCTGCCGGCTATGGACTGCGGGTGAAGGATGCCTCGCTGGGAGGACGCTACCCGGTCATTGGCGTTGCCCTGCTCAACCCGAAGGATCAGGGCTGTTACGTCAGTTTTGGCGCACACCCCCGTTTTGAAATCGCCCTTGAACGCGCGCTCACCGAATTGCTCCAGGGCCGCGCGCTCGACGCGCTGGACGGTTTTCCCGAACCCGGCTTCGATCTCGACGAGATCGCCAGCGCTCCCAATCTCGAAATCCACTTCGTCGATTCCAGCGGAATCATCCACTGGGATTTCCTGGGCAGCGCCGCGGATTTCGATTTCGTCGACTGGAATTTCAGCGACTCCACGCGCATCGATTACGCCTGCCTGGTCGAATTGATCCACGGCGAAGGCTACGACATCTACATTGCCGACTATGAGTATCTGGGGATGTACGCCTGCCGCATCCTCGTTCCCGGCATGTCTGAAATTTACCCCATCGACGATCTCGAATACGAAAACAACAGCTTTGGCAATGAAATCCGTGAGCTGGTCCTCAATCTATCCGAACTGGACGATGAGGCATGCGAATCCCTGCTCGACACCCTCAACGACTCGGGCATCGACGACCAGCGGCCTGTCGCTGCGCTGATCGGTCTGGCACCGGACGCCGGATCGATTTGGGAAGATCTGCGGGTAGGCGAACTGAAAACGTTGCTGGCGCTGGCCATCGCCGATGAGGAAGGAACGCTCGAAGGCTGCGAGTGGGTGCGCCATTTCGGACAGATCAACCCCGAGCGAAGGCGCGTTTACCGCTGCATCGAGAATCTGATCCATCTCAGCGAGTCCAACGATTTCGAGACCTACCACAATGCGCTGGAGAGCCTTTACGGGTCTTTCACGCTTGATCGCGCCAAAGCCCTGCTGACGGGTGAGGAGCGCTTCTTCGGAACAACTTCTCCCGGACTCGGCCTGAACGGCTGCCTCCTGCATCAGCGCCTGCTTGAAGCCTATGCCAAGGTACGCCGACAACAAACGTCACGCTAATCCTCATCAGGAGAAGCGCAGGGTTGCCGATCCAGAAATCACTTCCGCCCTGACAAGAAATGTTTGTGCAACAAATGCGGAATCAGCAGGCGCAGGGGCATGCGCAGGTAGTGGGAACGGACATACAGCGCGAAGCCGGCCACCGTAGCCAACCTGCCTGCCCGGTTTTCCAGGAGCGCACCGACCGTTTGCGTGATGAGCATATCCATGATCAGCAGAATGGCCTTGGGGGGCGCGGCAACGGATTCAAGCCGGGATAAAACTTCCCGCGGCAATTGCGTATCAAGGAACATGCGGCAGTATCTCAGCGCGTAATACAGCGAACGCTGCAGATCCAGTTCATTGGCCCGCGCAATCAAATCCGGCCAGAATCCTGCGTCCCGGGAAAACTCGCCGAGCAAGGCGTCGATATCCACCAGATCGCGCAAACCGTTTTCCCATTCACCTTCATGGAACAGATGGGTTGCACTGTGCAAGACCATGTCCGCTGGACTCAACGCATGGATTCCGGCGAATCCCGGTATGGCAACCGCGCGCTGCCAGAGTTTGCCGGCGTCAATCGGGGAGTCGGCCGTCGGTGGAAGAATGGTGTGGTGTACATCCAGGCTGGTGCCGCGATCCAGATGCTGCAAGGGCGGCAGTTCATGCATCCATTGCCGGTAATAGCGCTGATCGTAGGCATCCAGCTTGGTGGTCAGCCATCCGTGCTTGAAAAGCGCCTTTTCCGAATCATCAAGACGTTCGCGCGGAACCATGATGTCGATGTCGGAAAGCATACGGCCGGGCGCTGGCGCGAATTCCCCGGCAATATATGCGGCCCCTTTGAGGAGAACAAAAGGAATGCTTTCCTGCTGCAACGCCTTGCGGATCTGCCGGATTTCCCATAGCACCGAACGCCTGTTGCTTGCGGCGACGCACAACGCACTGTTCAGATGATCACTCACCCTTTCCGGAAAGGCACTTGCGTGGCCCGAGGGAGCCAAGAGACAGGTCAGCCGGCACAAGAGATTGGTCCGGCGTGCTGAACGTATCACCGACTCCCACTCCGGCAGTGACAGCCCTGCCGCCAGGGCGGGATCTCTCAGCAGTCTCAAAAGCAGGTGGCCGGCGGGCAGGCTAGGCTTCGTCAAGAGTACGCTCCATGGCCAGTACCGCATCGTCCAGCGACGAATAGGTATAGGTATAGCATCGGCACGTGTCGATGGTATCGGCCAGCAATTCGAAGCCCTCGGACCCGAGCACGTTGTAATTGAAGCTGTTTTCGGCCACTGCAAGCAACGCTTTCCCCTTCGCCATGACCTCAAGCCGTTCCTGCGCATCGGCCTGCCATTTCGGGAAAACCAGGCAGGCCGGTTCAGCGGGATGCGTGGCAAGTTCCAGACAGCGCCCGGAAACACGCATGTGCGCGACACTGCCCTTGGCTGTGTCATAGACCACTTCCCCGATCTGCGCGGATTTGGCATAGCCTTTGATGATATCGATCGATGCATTCTTCAGGCTGATGGGACGGGGAAACGGCGTGATCAGACCCGTGTTTCTCGAAACCAGCGCCATCTCATCGGAAAGCAAACGCCAGCCGCGGCTGACCAGGGCGGCACATAGCGTGCTTTTTCCGCTGCCCGGCGACCCCGGAAGCAACAGGGCGCGTCCATGCCGTTCAACCACGGCTGCGTGGATAGCCAGAAACTGGTGGGCATGCTGCGCGACCACCCAATTCAATCCCCATTCGAACATGGCAAAGGCCTGGTCCTTGGGCAAGGGCTTGAAGGGTTTCATCCCGTCAAACATGAAATTCACCTGCGGGCGAATCCAGCGCCGAAGCAGACCGGGTGAATCGAGTTCGACCCGGTAATCAATGAATCCGCTTTCCTGACAAAGAGGGTAATCGGCATAGAAAAACCGGAAAGCCTCCGCGAATGGACGCAAGCTGGAACGCACACAAACATTGAAGCAACCCAGGGACAGAAACACGCCTTCCTCCCGAAGACGTGAATAAATCGTGGCCGCAGACAACGATGCGAGGTTCACTCCATCTCCGCGTGGATGATCAGCAACCCCAAATCATGCAGATTCTGCACGGTGTGTTGCACGTACTGCAGCACCGCCTCGCGGCTTTCACCAGCCACGGCCTCGCACAACCTGTCAGCCAGCCGGCCAATCGTCAGCGGTTGCGGCATGACACATTCCAGCACGTATCCGGCGGGTTGTTCGAGAAGGTGCGTACTGGATGAGGCCGAATCATAGACGACAAGAAAATCATCCCATGACCGGAATCGAATCAGGGACGGATCGGGCACACTAATCAGGGTGTCAGGCGACAAATACAACCCGTGAGTTAAAAACCACTTTTATCTTATCCGATTCCTGGCCAGGAAAAACACCGGCCCGCAATGGATATTTTTATTACCAGGTTGAATACAGGAACGAATGCAGCGAGCCATAAGCAGGCGGAACGGGAATGCTCCCATTGACCAGCCCGATGACCTGACTTGGGGTCAGGATATATTTGAAAACTGAGCTCGTGTTCTCGCTCAACCTTGCATTCAGATACGCACAAATGATACCTGCATTCAACGAGCCCGGATTGTCACCCAGGTACTTGCTCAAGCGCACGTTCGCTGGCGCTCCTGTCAGAAGGGATGCAAAAGGAGGGGTACTGGTGGTCGTATTGTCATAGGAAAAACCTGCCAGACTCCACGCCTGCGTTGTACTGTAAATGGAAATTTTACCGCCCTTGTTTTTCCACGCCCCCGGACTCCATCCCTTGCTGCAGGCGCCGCGATCCGGATCGGACAAGTTACCGGAGAGCATATTTGACAAACATTGGCGCGTACCCCCGCCGCCGCCAAACACCGGCTTGCTGGCCAGACTGAGAATGACCGGTGCCGCCAGGCCAAGTTTGGAAAAGTGCCGGCGGGACTCGTTCGCTTCATGTCCGTGCGTTTCCTGGACGGCATCTTCCCCTTTGGACTTGCGGGGATCGGCAGGCATCTGGTCAAGATTGTTGTTCATTTCACAACTCCGTTTTGCGGCAGGCTGATCTGATCATATCCGCCCACACTTATGAGAGCAAGAAACACGCCAAAAATATACACCCTTGAATTTTATTGATTTTACAAAGGATTGCTGCGATCCAGGTATTGCATTGTCAAAAAAACCGACACTGGATTTGAATAAAAAACATAATATTTACAGAGAGATGACTGCATAATCCTAACGCATATTCTTGAGCAACTCTTCCAGATACTGGACCGGCACGGCAAAACTTATCCCGGAAGGCTGTGAAAGCGTCGATTCCTTGGTTGCCTTGACAAAGACCATGTTGATGACGCCGACCACTTCCCCTGTGTCCATATCGAACAGCGGACCGCCGCTATTCCCCGGGTAGGCTGTTCCATCAAGCTGGTAAACGTCGAAGGAACCGCTTCTCAAACGTCTCACCACCTTCTCGTTGAGTTGTTGTGCATTTCCGCCGGGCAAGGCAATCGGGGTAACCGCGGAAATGATGCCGCGATGAGTCACCGGAGAAAGCCCCAGCACGCTGCCAATCGGAAATCCGATGAAAGCGACCGCCTCGCCTTCCCGCAGCATGCCTTGCGTGCGCAATGGCAAGGCAGGCAAAGGCGACCCCTCGACTCGCAACAGGGCCAGATCGCGCTCCTTGTCATTCAGCACGACCCTGGCAAAGCGTTGCCGCACCTCACCAGGGCCGGCCGGCAGCCGAATCACCAGCGCATCGTTCGTCATGCCGTCCAGCAGCTCCGGCAGCACGTGGGAATTGGTCGCCACCAGGGTTCCGTCACCCACGGCGAACCCCGTACCCCGCATGTTGAAAGCCGGGCTCCGGGTCCGGTCATAGGAACCCACCGCCACAATCGAAGGCTTGATCCGCTGAATCAGATCCGGCAAATCCGGAAACGCATAGCCTGGCAGGGCCAGAAAAAACGCCAGGACTGACTGGAAGAAAGTTTTTCTTGAAAACGCCAGGCCGCTTGAGAACATTGCCACCTCCTGCAACCTACCAAAAACCCTTGTTGGCGACCCGGATACGGGGAAGTTCCGGAGAAGGCGGGGTCACTTCCGGGTCGTAAGGATGATCATTCTTGCGGAACAAGAGCATGATCCGCTTAACGTAATCCCGCGTTTCGGGGTAAGGCGGAATCCCGCGGTAACGATTGACGGTGCCCTCCCCGGCATTATAGGCCGCGGCGACCAGGGCCACGTTGCCCTCAAAATACGCCAGCAGCCAACGCAGGTAGGACAGACCTCCGCGGATATTCTGCTCTGGATCGAAGGGTTTCCTGACATTGAACCGCAGCGAAGTTTCCGGGATGAGCTGCATCAGTCCCTGCGCATTCTTGACCGAAACGGCGCCCGGATCGAAGTTCGACTCGGCGCGAATGACGGCCATGACCAGTCGCGGACTGACGCCGTATTCCGGGGCCAGCTTGCGGACAATTCCGAACACTTTGTGCTGCATCGGGGTTGCCGCTTCAAACGCAACTTCCTCGTCGACGACTGACCGTGGGGGATTCATGCAACCAGGCAAAGGTGCCGCCGTTTCTCCGACGAAACGCAGCATTTTCCGCGCCTGTTCATGTCCTTGCGCGGCCGCAAGCTGAAAAAACGCCGCAGCCAGTTCTTCATTTCGCGTGATTCCCCGGCCATTGGCATACATCCAGCCCAGGCTGAACTGCGCCTCGGCGTCGCCATGCCGCGCTCCCTCGCAATACAGACTCGCCGCGCGCACCGGATCCTTGGTTACGCCTTCACCGTGCTCGTAAGCCAGGGCTTCATGCCGCAAGAGCGCCAGCGCTTCAGCGTCCGGTTTGCCTGCAGGAGCACTGGCCTGGGCAAGCTGCGGCAGGCAGAGCAGCACTGCGAGAAACAGCGACAGTGCCAATCCAGGTGCGCGCCCGTTGCCAGACAGGAGGTTCATTTTCAACCACCGCAATGCGCGCCATCGGAAAAGCGCGTGATGTACCAGGGCATGGCTACGCGGATCCCGTCAGCCAGCCGATGGGTTGGCGCATAGCCGAGCAGACGCCGGACCTTGGCAATATCGGCTTGCGAATGTCGCACGTCGCCGGCCCGGAAATCTCGATAGGCAGGCGCAATACCGGCCAGCGCGGGATGGGTTCCGGCCAGCGCATCGCGCAACAATTCGAACAGGCGGTTCAACGAAGTCCTTTCATTCAGGGCCACGTTGTAAACCTGATTGACCGCGTCAGGATTCTCTGTAGTGGCTGCCAGCAGGTTGGCCTGTACGGCATTGGCGACAAAGCAGAAATCGCGGCTGGTTTCGCCGTCGCCGTTGATCTGCACTTCTTTGCCGAGCAGCATGGCCCGCGTCCAGCACGGAATGACCGCCGCGTACGCCCCTTCCGGGTCCTGCCGCGGACCGAAGACATTGAAATAACGCAGACCGATCGACGGAAAATCGTAACAACGCGCGAACACTGCGGCGTAGAGTTCGTTCACCAGTTTGGTCACGGCATAGGGCGACAAGGGATTTCCTATGTTTTCCTCGACCTTGGGCAAGACCGGGTGATCGCCGTAGGTGGAACTCGATGCGGCGTACACAAACCGCTTCACCCTGGCATCGCGCGCCGCCACCAGCATGTTCAGGAAGCCGTCGATGTTCGCCGCATTGGTCGCCTGCGGATCAGCCAACGACCGCGGTACAGAACCGAGCGCCGCCTGGTGCAGGACATAATCCACACCCTCGCAGGCCTTCCGGCAATTCTCATTGCTGCGGATATCACCCTTGATGAACCGGAAATTACGCCACGCTCCCGGGGAGACGAGACCTCGCACCTCGTCCAGATTGCGTTGATAGCCGGTGGCGAAATTGTCCAGTCCGACAACCGTCTGCCCGAGCTTGAGCAGGGTTTCGACGAGATGCGAACCGATGAACCCGGCACAGCCCGTCACCAGCCAGCGGGCCGGGCGCTCGATCAGCTGCGTGCCGAGCTGTTCATAGGCTGAAACGCTTACAGGCGCCACACCGTCACTCCTTGTGCATGCAATTGCGCTTCGTCGAACAGGCTTTTCACGTCGGCCAGGACGCCGCCCTTTTGCAGCTTGCCGACAAAGTCGCCGACAGGCCGGTTCCTGAATTCCTTGTGCGCCACCGCAGCGACGATAGCGGCCGCTGGCGGAAGATCATCCCAATTCGTCAACTCCACGCCATATTCATGGAATGCTTCTTCAGCGTCGGCAACGGGTTCGTGAACAATCACCCGGGCGCCATAGGACTGCAGCTCGCGAATCACGTCGATGACCCGCGAATTGCGCAGATCGGGGCAATCCTCCTTGAAGGTCAGCCCCAGCACGATGATTGGAGCATCCTTGATCTGCCAGCCATTGCGCACCAGATGCTTGACGGTCTGTTCGGCGATGAATTTCCCCATGCCGTCGTTGATGCGCCGTCCGGCCAGGATGACTTCCGGATGGTAGCCGAGCATCTCGGCCTTGTGCGTCAGGTAATAGGGATCGACCCCGATGCAGTGCCCACCCACCAGCCCCGGACGGAAAGGCAGGAAATTCCATTTGGTTCCCGCCGCCTTCAATACCTCCAGCGTATCGATGCCGATCCGGTCAAAAATGATGGCCAGTTCGTTCATCAGCGCGATGTTCAGGTCGCGCTGGGTGTTCTCGATCACCTTGGCGGCTTCGGCCACCTTGATGCTCGACGCCGGATACACCCCCGCCGTAATGATGCTGGCGTACATGTCCTTGACCCGTTCCAGCGTTTCCGGAGTATCGCCCGAAACGACCTTGACGATCCTGGTCAGGGTACGTTCCTTGTCGCCCGGATTGATCCGTTCCGGCGAATAGCCGACGAAGAAATCCTGCTTCCATTTGAGGCCGGATTCCTTCTCGATGATCGGGATGCATACTTCCTCGGTCGCGCCGGGATAGACAGTCGACTCGAAGACGATGGTCGCCCCCCGCTTGAGGTTCCTTCCAACCGATTGCGAGGAGCCGATCAAGGGAGTGAAATCCGGCTGATGTGCAATGTCGACGGGGGTTGGCACGGCCACCACGATGAAATCGGCCTGGGCTAACGCAGCCGGATCGCAGCCGACCTCCAGGTATTTCGCGGCCTTGAGATCCTCGCTGCTGACCTCGCCGGTCGGATCGAAGAATTTTTTGTAATGAGCCACCTTGGCGGCTGAAAGGTCGAAACCGATCGTCCTCCACTTCTTGCCGAATTCCACGGCCAGCGGCAAGCCCACGTAACCCAGCCCCACTACGGCGACAGTCGTCATGCAAACTCCATTCAAAAACAGTTAAGTTCTATTTCAAGCCTTGCAGCAATGCCTTGACTTCGTTTCCGGCAACGAACTTGTCGCCCAGAGCGGCGAGTTCATCGAGCTCCTTTTTCGCCTCCACATTCTTTCCGGCCTTGAGCAGCGCCTTGGCCAGATTGAGTTGGATCAAGGGATTCTTCGGCTCCAGGGACCGGGCTTTCTGTACCAATTGCAGGCCACGCTCCATCTCGCCCCGGGCCACCAGCAGCGAACCGAGGGTATCCGCGATACTGGCCTGCTCCGGAGCCAGCCTGTACGCCTTTTCGGCCAGTTCAATCGCTTTCGGGTCCTTGATCTGCGCCATGTTCCACGCCAGGTTGTTCAACAGCGCCGGATTGTCCGGTTGCGCGTCGAGCAAAACCCGGTAGTGCCTGATGGCTACGGGGTGAGCCTTGCGCGCAGTCGCCGTTTCAGCGACATACAACCGGAAACGGTTATCTGCGGGATGTTCCTTCAGCCAGCCGTCGGCAAACTTGTCGGCCTCTCCCGCCACATTCTGCGCGGTCAGCACGGCGTACAGCTTGATGGCCAGATCAGGTGCAGCAGTCAGTTTGATGCCATTGCGGTAAGCGCTCGCCGCTTCCCGCCAGGACTTGCCGAGCGCGTAGGCATCGCCCTCCAGAAGGTATCCGGCGATATTCCTGGGGTGCTGTTTCTGGATAGTGCGCGCTTTCGCCACCGCGTCGGATGTGCGTCCGGCCTCCAGATCGAACATCATCAATCCGCGTTGTGCCTCGATCGAATCCGGCTTGATCGCCAGCGCCTTGCGCAGGCTCTGTATCGCGGCATCCTTGTTCTTTGCAGCCATGTGCACTTCGGCCATGCGCAAGTGGGGCTGCTGCGATGTCGGCTGCAGTGACGCCAGCTTCCCGTAAATCGACAATGCCTGGTTGTAGTTCTCCGTAGCCTGCTGAGCCCTGCCTTCGGCGTCGAGCAGCGCCGGATTGTCGGGCAGGACACCCAGCGCCTCTTGAGACGCCACGAGCGCTTTCTTGGCCTCACGGCTCGCAAGATAAAGATTGATCAGCGCCAGCCGTGCGGAAACATCCGCGGAATTGGCTTCAATGGCCTTGCTGATCAAAGCTGCCACATCCTCGGCCTTGGCCCCCGATCGGGCCTGCAAATCAGCCAGGGCCAGCCACGCTTGGGAGTTTTTCGCATCCTTGGCCAGGACGCCTTCGAAACGCTTCTTCGCCTCCTCCGGTTTTCTTTCCGCGACATCCAGACGGGCCAAGCTAGCCGCCGCCGGGAAATAGGCGGGGTTTTTGGTTAGCGCCTGTTCGAAACTCCGCCGCGCAGCCGCCGCATCACCTTTGCCCAACAAGGCATTGCCGCGCAGATGATCAACCAGCGGATTCTCCGGCTGCTTCTTTTCCAGAGCAGCGATCGATTTGAGTGCCTGATCGAACTTGTTTCCCCGGAACTGCGAAGCAATCAGGGCCATGTCTGCCCGGATGCCGGTATCGGTCGAGGCGATCTTCTCCAGTTCGCGGTAAGCCGTCTCGGTTTCGCCCTTGGCCAGATGCGACAGCGCTACCGAGGTTTGCTTGGCTTTGTTTTCGGGATCCAGCGCCGCAGCCTGAGTGAAGTAAACGCCGGCTTTCTCGGCGTCCCCGTTCTGCATGAACACCTCACCGGCCAAGGCCAGCAGGTTCGAGTTCTTCTCGATCTTGTCGAGAATCGGCTGCAGGACACCCAGCGCCTTGTCCGGTTGTCCGCTGCGCAGATAGGTGGCAATCAGCACGCGCCGCGCCAGACCCAGTTCCGCAGTTTTCGGCAGCACCGCCAGAAGATGTTTCTCGGCCGTCGCATAGGACTTGAGCTCAAACTCGATGGCGCCCGCAAGCTGCAGCCCCTGCACGCTGTCCGGAATGGCTTTCAGATGCTGCTGGATTGATTCCCTGGCTTCATTGAATTTCTTCTGCCGATAAAACAGTTCCGCGTGGATATAGGCTGTCTGCGGGTGCGATGGAGCGATCTTCTTCATCGCCTCGAATTGCTTGCCGGCTTCCTCAAGATTCCCCGCCTCCATATGACGGGAAATCAGCGATGCATGCGCCGGCAAATATTCCGGGCGCAGTTCCAGCACCTTGAGATATGTTTCGCTGGCGGCCTGGGGTTGGCCCTGCAATGCCAGGATATCCCCCTTGAATTGCAGCACCTCGTGGAATGCCGGATTCTTTTGCAGGACCGAGTCGAGCAGGGTAAGGGCTCCGGCCAGATCGCGCCGGGAAGCCTTGATCCTGGCCTGCCCGAAAATGGCCGGGCCGTATTCGGGAACGGCCGTCAACGCCGCGTTGAAAGCGGCCTGGGCGGCATCGGGTTTGCCCTGCGCCAGATAGGCCCGGCCCAGGGTGGTTTGCAGGTCTGCCTTGCCTTCCGCCGAATTCAGCTGCACCTTGGACAGGTCGTCGACGATTTTTTTCGTCTGCCCAAGCAGCAGCAAGGTTCTGGCCTGCAGGGGTATCAGCTGGTCCTCGGAATACTTGAGTTCGGCAGCCTTGCGCAATTCCACCTCGGCAGCCGCCGGATTGCCGTCCTCGAGCAGCGCCCGGGCCAGAAGGAAGCGCGCTTCCGCCAGATCGGGAGCGCTTTGCAGCACATTTTTCAGCTGGATCACGGCGGCCTTGTTATCGTTCTTCGCCAGATAATCCTTGGCCGAAGCCAGCAGGGTTTCCGGATTGTCACCGCCACAGGCAGCCAGTATCGAGGCCAGCAGAAGCGCTGACACGGAGAGACGCAGGGGTTTCCGGTTTTTCATGATGTTCCCGATCACAAAGAAGGTCATTCGGAATTGCAGCTGATTCATTTTAGTCCGTATCTGCGCATGAGGTCGTACAGCGTAGGGCGGCTGACTCCAAGCATTTCCGCTGCCCGCAGCACGTTGCCGTCGGCCCGGCCGAGCGCGGTGATGATGACGCGCTTTTCCGCTTCCTCGCGCGCCTGGCGCAAATCGAGAACCGCCTCCTCTTCGCTCTGCGGCTGAGTCAGCCCGACATCCTCGAGCGTAAGTTGATTTCCGTCCGCCATGATCACCGCGCGCTTGATGCAGTTTTCCAGCTCCCGCACGTTGCCTGGCCAGGGATGGGCTTCGATCGCCCGCAACACATCCTCGCGCAGGCTCATGCCGCCCCGCTTGTACTCGTCGGCGAACCGGCGCACGAAGGCATGGGCCAGAAGCGCCGCATCTCCCTGACGCTCGCGCAGCGGTGGCAGGCTGACGACAATCTCGGCCAGGCGGTAATAAAGATCCTCGCGGAATTTTCCTTCCCGGATCAGCGCCTTGAGATCCTGGTGCGTCGCACAGACGATCCGCACATCCACCGGAATCTCCTGCCGTCCGCCAATCCGCTCGATCACCCGCTCCTGCAGGAAGCGCAGCAACTTGGCCTGCAACGATGGGGGCAGATCGCCGATTTCATCGAGCATCAGCGTTCCACCGTGGGCCACCTCGATCTTGCCTGGCGTGGTCTTCACCGCACCGGTGAAGGCTCCCTTCTCGTACCCGAAAAGTTCGCTTTCCAGCAGATTTTCGGGAATCGCCGCGCAATTGATGGCGATGAAGCGTTCCTTGCGGCGGGTGGAGGCGGCATGCACCCCGCGCGCAATCAATTCCTTGCCGGTACCGCTTTCCCCGAGAATCAGGACGGTCGCATCGCTGACGGCGACTTTTTCCACCGTGCGGCAGACCTTGAGCACTTCCGGATCGCGCGTGATCAACCCGGCCAGCACATCCGGCTGATGCATCAGTTGCAGGCGCAGGTTTTCCTGCTGCAGATCGTAGAGTCGGTAGGCCCGGTCGATCGTCAGGCCCAGCATGTCGATCTCGAAAGGCTTGGCGAAAAAGTCGTAGGCGCCGAGAGCCACTGCGCGCAGGGCGTTGCTCCTGTCGTTCTGCCCGGTCAGAACGATCACCTTGGTTTCCGGAGCAACCGCCAGGACTTCCTCGAGCAGGCGGAAGCCCTCGGAAACCGAGTCAGGGTCCGGCGGCAGTCCGAGATCCATGGTGATGACCGGAGGCTGGTGGCGGCGCACCTGGACCAGCGCGCTTTCCCGATCATCGGCGGTCAGCGTTTCATACTGGTCGAAAGCCCAGCGAATCTGTTTCTGCAGGGCCGGATCATCCTCGACGATCAGCAGTGGGCGCAATTTCTCGGAACTCATTCGGACACTCCTGCTCGCATTTTTTCTTCTTTCCCCGCGTCGAACAACGGCAGCAGCAAACTGACCTGCGTCCCAACGCCCACTTCGCTATCGACAGTCACCTTGCCCCCGAGTTCGTGTACATACTGAAAACTCTCATAGGCCCCGATCCCCATTCCCGCCGGCTTGGTCGTCTGAAACGGCTTGAACAGACGTTCCCTAAGAAACTCCGGACTCATCCCGTGACCAGTGTCGCCCACCACGACACGCGCATAGGCCTGCTGGCGTTCGAGCCTGATCCACACCCGCCCGCCTTGCTCTGTCGCATCGAGTCCGTTCTGGACCACATGGCCGATCACCCGCTCCACCCGATCCTCATGCCCCTTGGCGAAAACCTTTTCGGTCTGTTCGATCTCGATCTCACGCCCCTGGCCGGCCTTGGCCGTCTGGATGCGCCGAATCACCGCTTCGAGATCAATGCCGCGCGGACTGTCGACCGGAGTCGCGCCCTCGCGCAACTGCATCATCAGTTGCCGCATGCGCTCGACCGAATGTTCGACGGTCATCAGCATATCCTTCTGGAATTCCGGATTATCCCGATGGCGTTCGGCATTTTTCAGCATCAACGACAGCTGCGCAACAATATTCTTCAGATCGTGCACGACAAAAGCCGACATCCGGTTGAAGGCATCGAACTTCCTGACTTCAAGCAGCGCCTCCGCCGCCTGCATCTGTCCAAGAAAGGCCCCCGCCTGACGGCCGGCCGTCTTCAGCAGGTCATTGACTTCCCAGTTGACCTCCAACCGGGTGCGCGCCGTCGCCAGGATGACGAAGCCAATCATTTCATTTCCCGTCGACAGAGGCACGACCAGCCAGGCATTGGGCGTATCGACCAGCCAGGTGGGGAGGCTCAGACCGTCATAGCGGCGCGGAACGGAACGGTACTCCTCGAGATTGATGATCCAGCCGCTATGGATCAGGAAGGTACACAGGCTGCTCCCGGCCTCTTCCGTAACGGACGAAACCGGCATGTTCCAGCATGCCGACTGGGCATAAAAGCGTCCGCCTGGATCTTTCAGCCAAAGAGTCCCCGCCGGGCTTTCCACCATGTCGGCCAGCCCCTTGACCACATGCTGCCCCATTTCGGAAAAGCCGTCCTGGGCCGAAAGGGTACTGGTGAACCGCAGCCACTCTTCCCGGTAATCGTAGCGGTAGCTGAAAAAATGCTTGCCGATCAACACCCTGAATTTGGCCCGCATCGAACCCGACAGACCGAGGATACCCAGCAGCAGCAGCGCAGCGAAGAACAGGGCCAGCTGGAAGGCGCGTCCCCATTCGCCGCCGAAGTAGCGCACGTAGTAACCGGCCGCGGACATGAACAGCAGATACACCCCGACGGCAACCAGGGTCGCCGATTGCAGGGCGGCGCGCTGGGAAAGGACGAGGCGCTTCTTCCAGTCCCGGCTGCGCGAGGTCGACAGGGCGACCAGTGGCACCACCAAGGCATGCACCAGTCCGCGAATGCTGAAAGCATCGGCATCGATGCGGTTGAAAAGCAGGGCATCCGAATACAGGTACAGGTCGAAAAGGATCGCCCCTCCCACACCGAGGCACAAGGGCTTGATGCTCCAGCGCGAATCCGGGGAAATATTGCGCAACAGTTGCTCGACAAGAACCAGCGAGAACACGGTCAGCGCCAGCGAATCAAGCAAGACCAGCCGTTGCGGAGAAAAGCGGAAATCGACACCCAGCGCCAGCATGGCCAGCGCTGAAAGCCCCACCACCAGCAGGACGGCGGCAATTCCCGCCAGCCAGTTCCATCGCAGCGGCGTCGACTGCAGTGAAGGCGACTCGGGCTTGAGCAGAACCAGCAGGAAACAGAACCATCCGCCGTAACGCAAAAAATCGGCAAACAGGCTGCCCATCAGGAAAACCGGATATCCGGTCAGGGTAAAGGCCAGGCTGGCCAGTCCCCAGGCGGAACTGAGCGCCACGGCAACAAACAGGGCTCGGCTGCGTGCCCCCGCCTGCCAGCTACCGGCAAGATAAATGGCGAACGCGGCATAGACGATGCCGGCCAGCCCGTAGCTCCAGGCGCTGATTGTTTCCATGCCAGTTCCCAACCGACATCCTCCTCAGATCAGCTCAGCGACAAAAGCGCCATGACATACCCGGAGAACGTCCTGACGTTTCCCCACGGACGCGCAAGGAAACGCTCTGACCCACCGGAACTTCCCGACTCCGGGCTATTGGGCTCCCTTGCCGGTCAGCACCACGCCAACGGTCTCGAAGAGAATAACGATATCCAGGAAGAGTGTATGGTTCTTGACGTAGTAGAGATCGTACTGCAACTTCTGGATGGAATCATCGACGGAAGCACCGTAGTGATAGCTGACCTGGGCCCAGCCCGTAACGCCCGGCTTGACGCTATGCCGGACGGCGTAGAACGGAATGTCGCGCGTCAGCTGATCGACGAAAAACGGCCTTTCCGGACGGGGTCCGACCAGGCTCATGTCACCGGTCAACACACTGTACAACTGCGGCAGTTCATCGATACGCAATTTACGGATGATGCGCCCGACCCGGGTCGTCCGGTTGTCGTTGGCCGTTGCCCAGCGGGGCTGTCCATCGCCTTCGGCATCCTTGCGCATGCTGCGGAACTTGATGACGTTGAACAGGCGTCCATTCAGCCCGACCCGTTCCTGCCGGTAAAAAACCGGGAACCCGTCTTCCAGAACGATCAGCAAGGCCGTGAGCAACATGACAGGCAGCGCCAGCAGCAACAGGATGCTGGCCGCGGTGAGATCGAACACGCGCTTGACGAATGTCCGCCACCAGCCCTGACGGAACCCTTCGCCGAAAATCAGCCAGCCCACTTTCAGCGAATCGAGGCGAATCTGGCCAAGCGCCCTTTCAAAATAACTGGCCAGATCGAGCACGTTCACGCCGGACAGTTTGCAATCCAGCAGTTCGCGCAAGGGCAACACGCCGCCACGCCGTTCCTGCACGGCGATGATGATCTCGTTCACATTCAGTGTATAAGCCGTATCCGAGAGTGAACGCGAGCGCGGCAGGAGCAATTGATCGGAAACGCAAATCTCCGTTTCCGTCGGACCGGGGTAAAAACCGACGATCTGGATATCCGGGTCCGACTTCTTGAGCACCTTGCCTACCGTGCGTGCTTCGGGCCCCGAGCCGAAGATCATCACGCGGTTAACCATCAGCGCTCCCGTCCGGCTATGCATTGAATAGACGCGGTGAGCCAGTGTTCCGAACAAGGCCGCCAGGCCCGAGAGAAGCAGGAGTTTCTGGTTGTCGTCGGCAATCGAAAGCAACGCGAAGACACTATAGGCGATAGGCACCGACAGATACAGGGACAACACGGCGCGGGCGCGCGTCTGTGTCACGGTGCGGTTGTGTACCCGGTTATACAGCCCCAGCCAGAAGTTGAAGACCACCATCACCAGGGCATAAATCAAGGCATAGGTGGCCACCATCTCCAGGTTGGCTTTCCCACCCATCCCCCAGATGATCACCGCAAGCAACACGCAAGCAACCGGGAAAAGAATATCCAGAATAACTTGCAGGATCGTCTTCCAATGAATCCAGTGACTGAAGACTTTGATCATGACGCCCCCTCGTTTGCTCCGGCCAGTGCTGAAAATCATTACGTAATCGCGCTGGCCAAACCTGCCTCAATAAAAAATCAACATGAACCTCTCATGTTGAAGGGCAGATTAACACCCTGATTGATTTCACTAGCGTGACAAAATTCACAAAGACGAGGATTTTTTTCATGGCTGGAATTCTTTTTTATTGATCTTGCTAACCAATTGAATTAAAAACACTAAATTAAGTGCAAATGGTTTTTGCCGAATAGATCAGGGGCACGGATAATACCATAAGCATTCATGGAAGGAGGATTCCGGATGTAAGCTCCGGGGAGATTTTCTTGTATGGACTGCCGGGATCGGGAGCAGACAGGAAACCACCTCCCGCTTCATCATAGTCCGGATTTACGCCCCCCGTCGGACAAGGCTTTCTGCCTTTCGCGATCCTGCAACGCGGGAAGATTTTTCTCATTGACGTTCTCTCTTCGGTACCGCCATGCGCAGACAAGGAACAATCCCGACAACAGGGCCACGCGCGGCATGTCCAGCACGCTCACGACCAATCCGAGGCTGAGCAGACCGCTGATGGAGGACAACAGCACCGGGGATAAAGTTTCATCCCGCACACATATCCGTGAAAGCCGCCACGCCAAATGTGCGCAAACAGCCAGGAACAGGAGCAGTCCGGCCAGGCCGGTCTCGATCAGAAGCTCAAGATAAAGATTGTCGATATGCCAGGGCAGGAAATAGTAAAAAGACTGCGGAAACCAGCCTGCTTCCCGCTCAAGGAATTGCGCATTTCGCAGCAGGTTTTCGCCGCCCGCGAAGAGCTGCATGTCAGCCACCTCCACGCCAACCTCCGGCGTCAGGACAGACATCAGGAAAACGCCTCGTCCCCACGCTGGCCATCCCCTGGCTGGGAAAGCCCCTCCATCCAGCGTTAAATCCTGTACTCGCCACCCTCCCGGCTCCAGCCGGAGCATCCCGTCCTGGCAGCGGGCCGGGAACAGGAGATGCAAGGCGCAGACCTGAACCTGAACATGCGCATGGTCTTCGCTGCGCGCCCGTATCGAGAAACGATAATGCTGTCCGGCAAGCAGATCGACGCGCTGCGACACGGCATACAGCGCGCCAAGTTCCGCAGTACTTCCGGGGCCGCTCGGCCCGCTGAGCCGCAACGCGGGTCGGCCGGCTTCGCCGTTTTCCGTCGTATCCTGCACCCGGAAGCTGCCCGGCAACGCACGCCCCGACGGCCCTTCCAGCTGGCCTTGCGGCAACCGGCCCAGTCCAATGCCGAACAGCCAGTCTCCCGGTGTTTCCAGCAAAGCAATGCCCCGCGTCCAGTGTTCCATGCGCCCGCCGAAATCACGTCCGCTGTCCTGCAATCGCCGGTTCATGAAGGAATCGGGACCAAGCAACAGCAGGATTTCGGCTGCGGCCAGGACAAGCAGCAGAACGCCGGACGGCCTGACCCGGATCGCAAACGACCTGTTCCGACAGGCCCATCCACGCAGGCAAACCAGAACGACCAGGCTACCCGAAACAGCGCACAGGACTCCACGCGAGAAGGTAGTCAGGCACGCGTAAATAAACGCCAGGATGAACGCCCCGAGCAGGAGCCTGCCTGTCGAGGAAAGCGTCCGCCCCCATGCCCAGAGAAACAGCGGCGCCACCAGCACGAGATAGGCATCGAGTGCGGCCCCGCCGTGATGCATTTCCCAGAACGTGCCGACCGTGCGGTACGGCGTCGATATATCCAGCACGCCGGGATAGAACGACCGTTCCCAGAAAACCGCCAACACCACCCAGAGACACCCGAGCAGCATCGCCTGGAAAAAGAATGTGATGCCCCGCTCAGGCGCAAGCGATTTCCCTGCTTCGACCATCAGGGGCAACAGCAAGCCGATCCAGAGCAGGCTCTTGCCGACACGCAGGCTGTTCAGGGGAGACAGATAACCGGCAAACAGGCTCGCCTCGGGCATCTCCAATCCACCCATAGCCCGTGCGACAAGCAATAGGGAAAGCGTCAGCAACAGCAGAAAGGACTGTGTCTCGCCGGGCCAGCAGCCATCGCGCCACAATCTGAAATGGCCGGCGGCAAGGACAGCCAGCACGAGCAGATCGAATTCCTCGAAAATCAGCCATCCGGTCCAGGGAGAAAAATTGAGCACCGGAAGGAAGGCTGGCAGCGCCAGGATTCCCAGGAACGGCCAGCGGACAAACAACAGGCAGCACCCCAGAAAGGCCACCGCGGCAATCAAAGGTTGCAGCGGGTGAGAAACGGCAAGGAAAAGGCCGAAACCCAGGCAGAAAAGGGAAAGCAGAAAAACAGCGAAGTGCGACGGGCGGTTCACCGGCTCACCGGGCATCCTGTGTGGCAAAAATCTTCCCGAGCCATTGCAGGATTTCCTCCTCCGCCCGGGCGCGCAGCGCCGCCGACGAAAAGGTATGGTCGGCTCCCGGCAATTCGATCCGGCAGACATTGCCCGCATCGAGCAATCCGTTCCAGGCCCGGTCGGTCGCGCAATACTCGATGAATTCGCGCGCGGTGTAATCTTCGCCACTCAGGACCAGCAGGATATTTCCGCTGAACTCCCGCCATCCTTCCGCCATGCGACCTTGGAACGACAAGGCTCGGTCCGGATCGGCGGAAGCACGGGCTCCGGCCTTGCGCGCATTGCGCAGGAATTCCCCGAGCGAGGCCAGGAGGCGCATTCTGCCGCTCAGCAGCTTGATCCAGAACTCGCGCTGCAGCAGGCGCTGCGCGTAATAATGCTTGATATGGGTCTGCGCCAGACTGGCCTCCGAGCGCACCCACGGATTCAGCAGCACCAGGCCATCCACCCGGGGATCGCGCGTCGCCTGCAGGTACATCAGTATCGAAGAAGCCGCATCGCACAGCCCCCACAGCACCAGATGCCTGACCTGCGGGCACAGGTTGCGGAAGGCGTCGATCGCCGCGCCGATATCGTCCGAAACTTGCTCGAAGCTGCGCATGCCGCCTTCGCTGTCGCCCATGCCGCGATAGTCAAAACGGAAAACGGGGTAACCCTCGGCTGCCAGGCGGCGCGAGAGCAGCAGGAACTGCCGGTGACTTCCGACCCGGTACTGCGGTCCACCAACGGCCATCAGCACGGCGCAATTGCGCGGCGTTTCGGGCACGGCCGCGATGCCCAGCAAGGACTCGCCGGCCACGGAAAATGTCAGCGCCTGCTCGGAATGATTCATGGCTGTTCCGGATTCATCAGTGCCTCCAGGCTGGCATCGAGCAGGGCCGGGCATTCGGCGATCTCGGTTGTCTGCCAGAAGGCCGGGCCGCAGACCACGGCGCTCCGGACCGCATGCCCCTGGACCCTCCAGGTTCCCAGACGCGATATGGCGGCGGGAGAAAGGCTCGCTTCAGCCTGGGCGTTGAGCTCGATCCATTCCACGCGCATCGGCCGTTCGGGAAGCTCAAGCCCGCAGCTTTCCAGGCCGTTGGCCAGTGCTGGGGAAAGCATATAACCGGCGATCTCGACCGGGCGGCCCTGCGCCAGTTCAGCGCGCAAGGCCTCCATCAGGCCCTTGCCCGCTCCCGCCAGCATTTCAGCCGCCACTTTCAGGCGCAGGAAATGCTGCAGGTACTGACGGCCGGAAAGCACCGGCTGCCAGAACAGCAACCGGTCGACGTCACCGATCTTCCGCGCCGCCTCGGCAGCCAGCAAACACCCGCTGCGCAGGCCCCACAGCCACAATCCGGAGGAATAACGCTGACGCAGCCAGGCGCAGGCGGATACCACATCCTCGACCCATCCCGTCCAGGACGCCTCGCCAAAATCTCCGGAACTGTCGCCGCAGCCCTGCAGGTCAATCTGCAACACGGCATAGCCGGCAGCCGCCATGGCCCGCGCCTGCAAGGCAGCCATGCGCCGCGACTTGTTCATCTCTTCGGCAAAGGGATGGATATAAACGATTTCGCCCTTCAGTCCAACCTGCGGATCGGGGCGATGCAACAGACAAAAACGCTGCCCCGAAGCAACCGGCAGGAAAAATGCCTCGGGCGCCATGGGCTGCTGCTCAGGCGGCCAGCTTGCCCTGCACGAAATCGACCAGGGTACCGACGCTGGCAAAAGCGGTTCCGTCGATTTCATCGTCTTCAATGATGAAGCCGAAACGCTCCTCCATCGAGGTAATCAGCGCCACCACCGCCATTGAATCGAGTTCCGGGATCGCCCCGAGCAAGGCGGTTTCCAGCGAAAATGAACTGCTGCGCCCCTTGAGGCTCAACACCTCATCGAGGATAGACAGCACTTCGTTCTTGATATCCATGTTTGCTCCTTGTCTGCACCAGGGGCAGATCCTTCAGGTAATTTTAGGGCTGTGATTATACCGGCACGGATACGCTATGATTCCGGTATTTTTCCCGCAACCGGCGAAACACCGCGAATACCGGAACAATTTCACAGAGATGTCCATCGCTATTCGCTAGAATCGCCCGAAGAGACTGTCCCCTGCGAGGATTATCAATGACTGATGCCTTCCTGCTTCCCGATCTGGTCACGCGCTCTGCGCAACGGTTCCCGCAGCGTACCGCACTGACTTACGGCAAGGAATCGCTTTCCTATGCAGACCTGCAGGCAGCCGTCACCGGATTTGCCAGCGGCGCCATCGGCCTCGGCCTGCAACGCGGCGAGCGCATCGCCATCTATCTCGAAAAGCGTTTCGAGACAGTCATCGCCAGTTTTGGCGCCCCGGCCGCCGGATGCGTCTTCGTCCCGCTCAACCCGCTGCTCAAACCCGAACAGGTCGCCTACATCCTGCGCGACTGCAACGTGCGCATGCTGGTCACCTCGCCCGAACGTTACACGCTGCTCGCGGAAACCCTCGCCGCCTGCGAGGATTTGCGCCATGTCGTGCTGATCAGCTGCGAGCAGCCGCCCACCCCGTCCGGAAAATTATCGCTGCTGTCCTGGCAGGACCTGCTGCAGATGCCCGCGCGCACCGGGCACCGGGTCATCGACACCGACATGACGGCCATCCTTTACACCTCGGGCAGCACCGGCTGCCCCAAGGGCGTTGTCCTTTCGCACCGCAACATGGTGGCCGGCGCCAAGAGCGTGGCCAGCTACCTCGAAAACACATCCGACGACACCCTGCTCGTCGCCCTGCCGCTTTCCTTCGACGCCGGTTTCAGCCAGTTGACCACGGCCTTCCATGTCGGCGCGCGCGTGGTGCTGCTCAACTACCTGCTGCCGCGCGACGTGCTCAAGGCGCTCGAACGCGAGCGTGTCACCGGGCTGACCGCCGTGCCGCCGCTGTACATCCAGCTGTCCCAGCTCGACTGGCCGGCCGGCATCACCGAACACCTGCGCTATTTCGCCAACACCGGCGGCCGCATGCCGCGCGAAACGCTCGCCGCGCTGCGCGCGCGCATGCCGAAAACCCGGCCGTTCCTGATGTACGGCCTGACCGAAGCCTTCCGCTCGACCTTCCTGCCGCCGGGCGAAGTCGACAAACGCCCCGATTCCATCGGCAAGGCCATTCCCAATGCCGAAATCCTCGTGCTGCGCGAGGACGGCACTCCCTGCGCCCCCAATGAACCCGGCGAGCTGGTGCACCGCGGCGCACTGGTCGGCATGGGCTACTGGAACGATCCGGAAAAAACCGCCGAACGTTACAAGCCGTTGCCCGCCCGCACACCGGGACGCGAGCCCGGCCTGGTCATCCCGGAACTCGCTGTTTACTCGGGCGACACCGTGCGCATGGACGAGGAAGGCTTCCTCTACTTCATCGGCCGCCGTGATGAAATGATGAAGACCTCCGGCTACCGGGTCAGCCCGACGGAAGTCGAGGAAATCCTGTACGCCACGAAGCAGGTTGGCGAATGCGTTGCCTTCGGTGTCGACCACGACACGCTGGGCCAGGCCATCCAGGTCATCGCCACGCCGCCCGAGGGAGGCCGGCTCGACGTGGACGCACTGCTCGCCGAATGCCGTAACCGCATGCCGGCCTACATGGTGCCGCACGGCGTCGACGTGAGAAACGGCCCGCTGCCGCGCAATCCCAACGGCAAGATCGACCGCAAAACGCTATCCACCGAATGGATCGAAAAACGGGGCTGAGTGCAGACTAATACTCAGCCCATCCTTCAGAGGAACCGAAATGCAACCCAGCGAACGCCAGACACCCGCCCATGCGCCGATGACAGGGTTTCCCGTTGAAAACGGCGAACTCATCGTCGGCGGCATTCCGCTGACACGACTGGCCGCGCGGGTGGGACAGACGCCGTTCTACGCCTACGACCGCCAGCTGCTGACGCAGCGCGTCGCACAACTGCGTGAGCAAATTCCCGCCTCAGTCAAGATTCACTACGCCATGAAAGCCAACCCGATGCCGGCGCTGGTGGCGCATATGGCTGCACAGGTGGACGGCATCGACGTGGCTTCCGGCGGCGAACTCAAAGTCGCACTGGATAGCGGGGCTGCGGCGCATGACATCAGCTTCGCCGGACCGGGAAAAAGCCGCGACGACCTGACCCGGGCGGTCGCCGCCGGCATCCTGATCAATATCGAATCCTTCCGCGAAGTCGCCGAGCTTGCCCGTATCTGCGCAGACACGGGATATCCGGCGCGCGTGGCCGTGCGCGTCAACCCGGATTTCGAACTGAAGAGTTCCGGCATGAAGATGGGGGGCGGCCCAAAACAATTCGGCGTCGATGCCGAACAGGTTCCCGAACTGCTTGGCGAAATCGGCCGCGCCGGCCTGGCTTTCGAGGGATTCCACCTTTTCGCGGGCGCGCAGAACCTGAAGGCCGAAGCCATCGTCGAAGCCCAGCGCAAGAGTTACGAACTGGCCCGGAACCTGGCCAGACACGCCCCCGCCCCGGTGCGCACGCTCAACCTCGGCGGCGGTTTCGGCATCCCTTATTTTCCGGGCGAGCAGCCTCTCGATCTGGCGCCGGTATGCGCCAACCTGGGCGACCTTGCGAGTAATGCGGTTACCGACTTCCCGGGTGCCGAACTGGTCATTGAACTCGGCCGCTACCTGGTCGGCGAAGCGGGCATCTACGTGGCCCGCATCATCGACCGCAAGGTCTCGCGCGGCCAGGTCTATCTCGTCACCGACGGCGGCCTGCACCACCACCTCTCGGCCTCGGGCAACTTCGGGCAGGTCATCCGCAAGAACTACCCGGCGGCCATCGGCAACCGCATGACGTCCGCCGCGCGCGAAACCGCAAGCATCGTCGGCCCGCTCTGCACCCCGCTCGACCTGCTGGCCGACCGGATGGACTTGCCCTGCGCCGAAGTGGGCGACCTGGTAGTGATCCATCAATCCGGAGCTTACGGATTCACTGCCAGTCCGCAGGCATTCCTCAGTCATCCGGCATGTATCGAAGTGCTGGTATAACAACAAGGCCGAGCATCTTGAAAATCGCCCGCTTCGATCCGGCCCCCTGCGGTTTCCCGAAACCGCGGATCCCGCCCCTGCCGCACAGGATTCAGCTGCGCCCCTGCGGCTGCTGGCAGGCGGTCTTCTCCCAGCGCAAGCGGAAAGG
This sequence comes from uncultured Propionivibrio sp., assembly GCA_964563685.1. Lineage (GTDB taxonomy): Bacteria > Pseudomonadota > Gammaproteobacteria > Burkholderiales > Rhodocyclaceae > Propionivibrio. Next base: position 541,673 of record CAZLXL010000001.1, on the reverse strand, counting down.
ACAGTTCCGCAGTTTCACCCGTGGCCGTTACGCGCTGGCCGAAGCCTACCGGCTGGCCGGACTGCAGCGCGAAACGATCCTGCTCGCCCCGGCCTACCATTGCCTGATGATGCTCGACCCGGCGATCAACATCGGAGCCAGCGTGCTGCTTTACCCGCTACGCCCCGACCTTTCGCCCGACCTCGACAAACTTGACCAGATCGCCCGCGATTCCACCCACCCGGTCAAGGCGCTTCTGGCTACGCACTTTTTCGGGATAACGCAGAATTTCGACGATCTTAAACTGTGGTGCGACCAGCGCGGCATCATCCTGATCGAAGATTGCTCCCACACCCTGTTTACCGAGGATTACCAGGCCACAGGCACAGGCATTTTCGGGAAATACGTGGTCTCCAGCCCCTACAAGTTTATTGCCAGCGAGGATGGCGGACTGCTCTACGCCCCGGAAGAACAGTTGCTCGACGACACCCGCACGCACTCCCGGAGCCTGCTGGACGAATTTCGCGGAATCAAACGCGCCATCGAACGAAACCGTAAAAGCATCGCCGCGACCACGCTGCACACGGAAATCGAGCGCATCGACGAACGCCTGACCCTGCTGGCCGGAAATCGCCCGACACCGGCCGAATTGCAACTGGCGCAGTACGAGCAACCCACTCCATTCTTTTCGCCGTCCGCCGCACGCAAATCGGCATTGCTCAGTTCCCGCTGGCTGGTGCATCTGTCCCTGCCCGAATCCATCGCGCGGGAACGGCGGAAAAACTACCGGCGCTGGCTCGATGCCGTCGCCGGCCTGCCGAACTGCCGGCCTCTGTATCCCGACCTCCCGGAAGAGTGCGCTCCCTACATGTTCCCGCTGTACATCGAGTATCCCGAGTCCCACTTCTATCTGCTGAAGCATCTCGGCGTTCCCATCTGGCGCTGGGACGAGCTGGCGGTATCCAGCTGCCTGACGGCCCATGACTACCGGCTGCACCTGCTCCATCTTCCCTGCCATCAATCGCTCAGCGAAGAACAAATGCAGTGGATGGCCGCCGCTGTCAAAAAGGTCATGAACCTGCCGGTCACGGAGCACGACTGATGGGCTGGAAAGTGCACCCGGCGAAGACGGCCTTCGCGGAGTTCGCCCGCGACTGGGACCATCTGAACGCCAGGCTGCGCAACAGCCATCCCTTTTTCGACAGCCGGTTCATCGGCGCATTGCTCGACCATTTCGCCAATGGCAGCGAGCTGCTCTGCCTGCATTACCGGCAAGACTTGATTGACGGCGCCCTGATCCTGCAACCGGCAGGCTCCGGACGCTGGACCTCTTTCCGCCCCTCGCAGGCGCAGATCACAGCCCTGCTGATCGACGATGCGGAACTGTTGAATTCCTTGTTCCACGCCCTGCCGGGGCCGGCCTGGACCATCGAGCTGATCGCCATCGATCCGCGCTTTTCCCCGGCATTCCCGAATCCGGAAATTGCCGCCATCGCCTCTCCGCAGGCCTACACCATCGGCGTCCATGCGCAACTGCAATTCGACGAATACTGGAATCAGCGCTCGAAAAATCTCAAGGCCAACATCCGGCGTTATTTCAACCGGCTGGAAAAGGAATTCGGCCACTCGGCACTCACCCGCATCACCGACTTCGACGCAATGGATGGCGGCGTCAGGCGCTTTGGCAAGATTGAATCGGCCGGCTGGAAAGGCGCCGCCGGCACGGCCATCTCGGGCGACAACATTCAGGGAGCCTTTTACAGCGACGTGCTCCGCCGCTTTTCTGCCACAGGACAGGCCACGGTTTTTGAGCTGCAGGTAGGCGAGCACCTGACCGCTTCCCGGTTACTGATCAGCAGCGAGACGATGTCCATCATCCTGAAGACAACGTACGACGAAACCTTCGCGCGCATCGCTCCAGGACGCATCCAGCTTTACCGGATCATCGAGGATCAGCTGACGGCCCGTCCGCAACAAACCATCGAGTTTTACACCAATGCGACGCGCGACCAGAAGGAATGGGCCACCTTCGGCTGCACCATCCAGAATATCCAGGTTTTCAGGAACCCTTGCTTTGCCAACGGTTTTGCAACGCTCAAGGCCTTTCAGAATACATTGCGCCGGAACGGAGGACGCGGAGATAGCCCATCTGAGGAAACCGGCATCGGAGCCAGCACCGGCATTGAAACGCTCCTGACCGAAGGCATCGATCCCGAGAGCCTGCAACCGGGTGACAATGCCGAGCTTTCCCTCGACTGGTTCGATCTGCTGCACAAGACCATCTATCCCGAAGACGGCGGGGTACGTTATTTCCACCTGACCGACAGCAACCGCCGGACGACCCTGCTGCCGGTCCGTCTGACGCAGCAAGGGCGGATCAAGACGATCGAGGCTCTGGGCAATTTCTATACTTCGCTTTACTCGCCCCTGCGCTCACCGGACAGCGACCGGTTCGCCCTGCGCCACCTGCTCGGCGCGGCGATCAAGGAGCACGGTGGCGCCCATGTCATGCATTTCGCGCCTCTGGATTGCGCCGCTCCGGTGTATGGCCAACTCATCAACGAACTGCGCGCCATCGGCTGGATTCCGTTCAGCTTCCATTGCTTCGGCAACTGGTTCCTCGACGTCCAGGAAAATTGGCAAGGCTATCTGCGCAAGCGCAGCGCCAACCTGCGCAGCACAATCAAGCGGCGAAACAAGGATTTTGTCGCAGCGGGAGGCACACTCGAAGTTGTCAGCACTGGCGACGGTCTCGAACAGGCCATCAATGATTTCCAGGAAGTCTATTCCGCGAGCTGGAAGGTTCCCGAACCCTATCCGGATTTCGTCCCTTCGCTGATCCGCCGGCTGGCCGAAAAGGGCATGCTGCGACTCGGCGTGGCGCGGCTGCAGGGAAAACCGGTGGCGGCCCAGATATGGATCGTCACCGGAGGCAGGGCAAGCATTTTCAAACTGGCCTACCATGAAGCCTATGCCGAATACTCTCCAGGCACCGTGCTGACCAGCCATCTGTTGCAGTACGTCATCGAACAGGATCTTGTACGGGAAGTGGATTTCCTGAAAGGCGACGACAAGTACAAGCGCATCTGGATGAGCCACCGGCGCGAACGGCGCGGAATCGTCGCTTACAACCCCGCGACATTCATCGGCTTCGCGCTGTTCATCAAGGAGCTGATCGGGAGGATTGCCAAGTTGACACGGAGAAAGCGCATGTCTGAAGAAAACCTTGGCGCGGTTTCTGCGGCGACCTCCCCACGCAGTCGCCCTGTTGTCTGAAGACAAAACAGGCATACCTCTCATGAGGGGACAAAAATGAGCCACATTGCCGGAATTGCAGGTGCATTCGGGGAAGCTGAAGCGCTGGCCATCGTGGATTGCATGACGGACAGGATGCGTCATCGAGTTATGTCCAAAACGCCCTCCCTCGTGATCGGCGGCGGCAAATCGCCCCGTGCGGTCATTTCCGCCACGCATCTCACCGCCCTCACCGAGCAGGGAATGGCACTGGCCCTGGAAGGCGAGATCTGCGCCGTGGACGGTCTGACAGGCATCGAGCCGGACACGCTGATTGCGCAATGGGAAAAAGCCGGAAACGATTTCCCTCGCTGCGTAAACGGTGCCTATACAGCCGCTCTCTGGAACAGTGCGCAAGCGACCCTGCTCCTCGTGCGCGATCATGCCGGCTGCCGCTCGCTCTACTACGCCCCGGTCAAGGACGGCATCGTTTTTGCCAGCACCGTAGCGGCCATCCTTGCCTCCGGCCTGGTTGACGACACCCTGTCTCCCGAATCGGTGGAAGCGTATTTCGGCGTCAAGGCACTGAGCCCGCCGCAAACCCTGTTCAGGAACATCTTTGCGCTGCGTCCGGGACACGTCCTGGCCTGGAACAACGGCAGGGAGAAGCAGCACGACTACTGGCGCCTGCATGAAATCCGGGAGGATCTGAAAACATCCAAAGATGAATTGTGCACACAGCTGCGGACGACACTCATGGATGCCGTCCGCATCCGGCAACAGGCCGGAGGAAATTATTGCGCGCTGGTCAGCGGCGGCGTCGATACTAGCGCCGTGGCCTCCCTCCTGCACAGGCTGCCCGGAACACCTCGTCCACTGCATGGCCTGTCGATTGCCTTCGACGAAATGGCCTACAGCGATGCCGGACTGCAGGACTGCATCGTGCGCACCCTGGGCGTGGATCAACGCGAACGCATCCTCAAGCCTGAAGAATTCGCCAGCACGTTGTGCGCTGCTGTCGGCTTTCTCGATTCACCGGTGAACGACGCTGCGCTGGTCGGCATGCACGCGGCGTTCGGCATGGCCCGGGCCGACGGCTACGATGTCGTATTCGACGGAGAAGGGCCGGACGAATTGTTCCCGGCGGGCAACACGCAGGGCGAACTCGGCATCGCACCGCTACTGCGCCTGCCCTGGACGCTTCGCCATGTCCTGTTCGGTTCGCTGTCCACTTCCATCCCCCTGGGCGATTCGATAACGGACAAGATCCGCCGCATGTGCGCGCGGCTGGCGCTGCCCGACGACGAAAGGCGCCTGACCTGGCGTCCGCTCTATCACACGCAAGCGCGCAAACAACTGCTGACGCAGGACTTCTTCACCGGCACGGACCCCTACGCCATCGGCAAGGGTTATCTGGCGCAGGCGGAATTCCAGGACCCGCTCAACCGCTATCAATACGGCCTGATCAAGTCATTCCTGCCCGACGATCTGTTGTACAAGAACGAGCGCATGGCCAGCGCGCACAACATCATGAACCGGACACCACTGGTTGACTACCGGCTGATCGAACTGGCGTTGCGCATCCCATCGCGTTACCAGATCAGGAAACCCACCCCGGCCACGGATGGAATCAAGCTGCTCTACAAGCAGGCGCTGCGCGGCATCGTCCCGGACGAAATCCTCGATCGCAAGAAGGAGAGAGGCTTCAGCCAGCCGACCAGCCTCTGGTTTCGAGGACCGCTGAAAGACTTTCTGCGCGAAGCCATTCTCGGTAACCGGGCCACGGCGCGCGGTATTTTCAACACCGGTTTTTTGCAACGCCTGTTCGACGAACATACAAGCGGACGGGCCAACCACGATGCCTTCCTGACCTCCGTGCTGATTTTCGACCTGTGGATGGAAGCCTACAAAAAATGAGTCCACAAACGCGGTATGCTGGTTTCAGCCCGGCCCTCCGCATTTGGCTGGGGTATCTGATTTTCGTCATTTACGGCAGCCTGGTTCCCCTGGATTTCCGCCCACTTCCGCTCGAAAACGCCTGGGCCATCTTCCAGCAAACGCCGATGCTCAGGCTCGGAGTGGAATCACGCGCCGACTGGATCGCCAATGGGGTGCTCTACGTTCCGGTCGGTTTCCTGACCGCCTACCTGCTGACACATGCACGCAGCATCCCCTACATCCTCTCGCTGCTCAGCGCCATGCTGTTCTCGGCCGCGCTGGCATTGGGGATCGAATTCACACAGGTATTCTTCCCCTCGCGAACTGTTTCACTCAACGACCTGCTTGCCGAATTCATCGGCAGCGGCCTGGGCGTCCTGCTTGCCACGCACTGTTCCGAGTGGCTGCGCAATCTCCTGCACGTGCACATCGCCAACCCCCGCAAATTGCTTTTGCACGCGATGGAAGCCTATCTCGTCGGTTACATCGCCTTCAGCCTGTTTCCCTACGACATCCTGCTATCCACCGCCGAGCTCGCGAAAAAACTGGGCAGCGATGCCTGGGGCTGGCTTTTCGCCGGAGACTCCGGCGCAGGAATAACAGGCGTATTCAAACTGGCTGCGGAATTTCTGCTCACTGTGCCCTTCGGGTTGTACCTGGGTTACCGCAGCATGAAACGCCCGGCCAGCATCAGGCAGGCCGCCCTGTCAGGCGCCCTGCTGGGCGGCGTGATCGAACTGGCGCAATTCTTTATGGCCTCCGGCGTCAGCCAGGGCATTTCGATAGTGACCCGTCTGGCTGGAACTTGTGCCGGCCTGGCGCTCTGGCAGCGCCGTACCGAACTTCTACCCGACAGGCTGGCAGCCGGGTTGCGGCGCCACGCCGTGCTGCTGGTTCCTGCCTATTTCCTGACGCTGCTTCTGGCCAGCGGCTGGTTCAGTTATCGCTGGCGCGGCCTCGACTCCGCCAGTTCGCAACTGGCCGGGCTGAATTTCCTGCCGTTCTATTACCACTACTACACCACGGAAGCCCGGGCATTGCTCAGTCTGGCCAGCGTGTGCCTGTTGTACCTGCCGATCGGACTGATGATCTGGGCAAAACGCGGAACGCCAGGCCGTGCGCTCTGGATCGCCCTGATCACCGCTTGCGTGGTCGAAGCCGGCAAGCTCTTCCTGCAAGGCACGCACGCCGATCCGACCAACATTCTCCTGGCCGCTCTGGCTGCATGGGGCGCAGCACACCTGTCCGGCATCCTGGCCCGAGCCATCGAGGCTTCCCCGGCCACAGCCCGCGAACAGGCCAGTCCAGCGCCGCAGCCGCGCGTGGAACAGGATCGTTCAGACCGCCCGCCCGGCCACTGGAAAACCACGCTGGCCTACGCGGCCCTGTTCCCGTTGCTGGCCTTCTGCATTTATCGGGCCGCCACCTTCCCGGCCATGCCGGTCATGCTCGTCCTGCTGCTCATGCTCTGCGCCATCCTCGTCTGGCACCGCCCGGCCCGACTATTCCTCATCATTCCGTTGCTGCTCCCCGTGCTCGATCTCGCGCCCTGGAGCGGGCGTTTCTATTTCGACGAATTCGATCTGCTCATCATCACCGGTCTGGCCGTCGGCTTTGCCCGCATCCCTCCAGTGACGCGCCCACAACCACGGGATACGGCAGGCACACTGATACTGGCAGGTGTCGCCGCCAGTCTGATTTGCGCCACGCTGATTGCCCTGCTTCCATGGCCGGCATCCAACCCGAACGCCTTCATCAGCTATTTCAGCCCCTTCAATGCCCTGCGCATCGGCAAGGGGGCGCTCTGGGCCTTTCTCTGTTTCGCTCTGCTGCAACGGCTGCAAGCGCAGGACGTGGACTTCCGGCGTCAATGGTCTCTGGGCATGGCCGGAGGACTGGCCTTGACGGTATCCGTGGTCTTCTGGGAACGCCTGACTTTCAGCAGTCTGCTCGATTTCAGCAGCGACTACCGTATCACCGGCCCGATCTCGGCGATGCATACCGGAGGCGCCTATATCGAATGCCTCCTGGCCGTGGCCACGCCGTTCCTGCTGCTTCTGATATGGCAGACGCGAAGCCTGGCGCACAAGCTGCTGGGCCTGGGCTTGCTGCTGGCCACCACGTATGCCCTGATGGTCACCTATTCACGCAACGGTTACGTGGCCTTCGCGGCCGCTCTGGCGATTTTCCTTTTCCTTGCATCATGCCGTTCGGGATCCGGCTGGCGGCGAGGATTCCTGGTCATGGCTCTGTCCATTTGCGTGCTGGCCGTAGCCATCCCGGTATTCACCGGCCAGTTCGCCCAGCAGCGGCTGGCCCGGATGGACAAGGACCTGGCTGTCCGTGAATCGCACTGGAATGACGCTCTGGACTTGCGCGCGCCGGGAGGGTCGACCACGCTCTTCGGCATGGGGCTCGGGCGCTTTCCCGCAAGCCGCTATCTCTACAGCAGCGATCAGGACCGCACGGGAAGCTACCAGTTACGCACCGAAAACGAAAACACCTTTCTGCGTCTCGTTTCCGGCGAAGCGCTGTATGTCGAGCAGATCGTCGACATTGATCCCGGCCGGAAGCATGTCCTGAAAATGAAAGCACGCAGCAAGCTTCCCGGAGAAAAACTCGGCATCTCGCTGTGCGAGAAATGGATGCTGACTTCCTTCAATTGTCTGTGGATCAATCTGAACATCAACTCGACGGACAACGAATGGATTCAGCTGGAAACGCCGTTCGACGCCTCCCATCTGAGTTTGGCGGCCTGGTACTTCCGCAAACCCGTGAAACTTTCGCTGCACACCCCGGCAGGTACGCCCCGTCATATCGATATCGACGATATCCGTCTGGAAACGCGGGGCAAGGAAAACCTGATACGGAACGGCAATTTCTCGACAGAGATGGATCACTGGTTCTTCAGCACCGACAACCACCTGAACTGGCACGCCAAAAGCCTGCCGGTTGCGGTACTGTTCGACCAGGGCTGGCTGGGGCTGGCCGCCGTGCTGGCCTTAGCACTCATTGCCCTCAAGCGCTCGGCCGGCCGAGCCTGGCATGGCGATCTGCATGCAGCCGCCACGCTGGCGGCATTCACGGCTTTTCTGATTACCGGCCTGTTCGACACACTGATCGATGCACCGCGTTTCCTGTTTCTGTTTCTCATGCTGGGTGGCATGCCATTAAGATGGCGCCATGTTTCAAAGTCACTTTGACGTAAAGGAGTACCGATGTTCAGCAAACCGAATCCAGACAAGACGTACTGCATGCAACATGCAATTTTCTTTCTGATTGTTTCGCTTTTGATGCTCATGCCGGGAATTGCCTCGGCCAAACCGGCCAATGTGACGGAAGCGGAAATGAGGTTGCTCCCAAACTACTGCCCGGATACCCAAGGTTTCAAATACGGTTACAAGGCTTCTCCACGATACCGTCATTGGGAAAATCTCATGGGCGACAGTTTCTGGCACATGCACCACTATTGCTGGGCGCTGATAAATTTCAATCGCTCCATGAAGGCCGGCATCCCGGCCGGACAACGCCAGAGCATGTGGGAAAACATCCTCAACGATTACCTTTACGTGATCAACAACTCGGCGCCCGATTTCATCATGCTGCCCGAGGTGCTGACGAAGGCGGGCCAGGTCGAACTGCTTCTGAAGCGCCCGAACAATGCCAACGAAGCCTTCCGCCGTGCGCGCACACTCAAGCCCGATTACTGGCCGGCCTACTCGCACTGGGTGGAATTCCTGATGAAGGCGGGGAAACGCGCCGAAGCTCTGGAAATTGTTACGGCGGGCCTGAAGCATGCACCGCATGCCAAGGTATTGCTTGAACAAAACAAAGTGCTTGGCGGACCTCCCCCTGAAATATCCGGAACACAGGACAAACAGGGCGAGCCCCCTTCCACGCCTGCCGCCAACTCTTCCACGAAACAGGATTCCGGACCGGAAGAAAAAGAACAAACAGGTAACTGAAATGCCGTTGATTACCATCATTATTCCGAGCTACAACAGCGAACAACACATTGCCGAGACAATCGATAGCATCCTTGAACAAAGCGTCAAGGACATCGAATTGATCGTCGTCGACGATGGGTCGACCGACGGAACACGCGACCTGGTCAGCGCATACGGCCCGCCGGTCAGGCTGATAACACAAGCGAATGCGGGCGTATGCGCCGCCCGTAACCGGGGGCTGAAGGAAGCCGGGGGGCAGTTCATCTGCTTCATGGACCATGACGACTACTGGTTTCCCGATAAACTTGCCCGGCAACTCGATGTATTCCAGGCACATCCCGACGCGGGCGTCGTTTATTCCAGTTTCATCAACTGGCATGCCGACGAGACCGGCCGTTTTCCGCCGCCCGACAGTTTCAATCGGACGGCAGCACCGGATGCAATCGACGCTGAATTTTCCGGCTGGATTTATCACCACTTTCTGTTCGATTGCTGGATGCTCACCAGCACCGCCATGTTCCGCGTCGAGGTTCTGGAAAAATGCGGAAGTTTCGACGAAAAACTCCCCTACAGCGAAGACTGGGATTTGTGGCTGCGCATTTCCCGCGCCTATCCGATGTTCAAGCTGCAACAGGCCACAACGCTATACCGCCAGCACAAACGGCAAGGCAACCGGGTGATTCGCGACATCGACTACCGGACCCGCCTGCTATCACAAGCCGCAGAGCAGTGGGGACTGTGCAGCAACGATGGCCGTTGCATCGCACGACGACGTTTTCTTGATCAACTCGCCCTGTACCATGCGAGTTTTGCTCTAAGCCATCTGCATGGCGGAAAATTCGGTATCGCCCTGCGGTCATTCTTCCGTGCCTGGCGCTGTTCTCCGTCGAACCTGAAGTACCTGGCCTATATTCCGGCGGCCCTGCTGGGCTGGAGACCCAAATGATGGCTTCCGGACACGAGGGCCTTGCGTCCAATGCTGCCCCCCTCCATAACGCTTGGAAAATGCGAGAATCTGATGCGCCGTGACCAGGAAAATTCTGCAATCATCGACAAAATCCTCTCCGGCGCTCGCTGGGCAACGCTGTTACGGATAATCGCCCAGAGCATCAGCTGGATTTGCACGATCTTCGTGGTCCGCTTCATCAGCCAGGGCGATTACGGCCTAAACGCCATGCTGGAAACCCCCCTTGAATTTCTGTTTCTGCTCAGCACATTTGGTCTGGACAACGCGCTGGTGAGAGCAAAAACCCTCGGACGCGAGGATCTGCGCAGCGCCTTTGGCTGGCTGCTTCTGATCAACAGCATGCTCTTTCTCGCCTATTTCCTTGGCGGCGCCTTGATTGCCGCCTATTTCAACGAGCCGCGCCTGGAAGATCTGGCCAAGGTTCTTGCATTCATTTTCCTGCTTGTTCCCTTTCGGGTCATCCCCAATGCGCTTCTCGACAGGGAACTGAAATTCAAGCTCAAGGCTTCCGCCGAACTGGTGACAAGCATCATTGCTTCCATTACCACACTGACCCTGGCCATCCTGGGGGCAGGCATTTGGGCATTGATTACGGGCCTGCTGCTCAGCCGCGTACTCTTGACTCTCATTCTGATGATTCTGCAGCCCTGGTTCGTGATGCCCGCATTCGATTTCGGCCGGGTTCGGGGCATGATTGCTTTTGGTGGAACCATGGCGCTGGCCAGTGCGGTGGCCATCACGGGGAATATGCTCCCCGTGTTGATCGCAGGACCGCGCATAGGTCCGGAAGCCCTCGGGATATTTGTCGTATCCCTGCAATTCGCCCTGCTGCCGCTTGCCAAGATCATGCCGGTCATCAACCCGATCATTTTTCCTGCTTTCTCCAAGTTCCAGGGACAACAAACTGCTGTTGCAGGCTACATGGAGAAATCGATTGAAATCGCGGCACTCGTCCTGCTCCCGCCCATGATAGGTCTTGCTTGCATTTCCGGTGAATTCGTACCGACCGTGCTGGGAGAGAAATGGCTGCCGGCCATCGTGCCGCTGACGCTGCTTTGCCTGAGCGTTCCCTTCAGAGGGCTCACTTCCTTCATAAGACAGGTCATGAGCGGAATCGGATATGCAGGTCTGGCACTGAAATCGACAGTCATCACCTGGATCCTCTTCTTTGCCCTGATCATGGCTGGCCTGAATTATGGAGTCATGGGGCTCGTCATTGCAGTGCTGATCACCGAACCAATCATCACGCTTATTACCATCCAACTGAGCAAGCAAGCCATCGACACATCCTTTTCCAGGATTCTCGTTAGCTTGCGCCCTGCTATTGTCTGCTCTGCACTCATGGCTGCATTCGTCATTGTGTCCAGATTCCTGCTTCTGGAAGAGCCGGAAAAGACCCGGCTGGTTGTGGAAATTATCGTAGGGGCCGTGACCTATCTGGCTGCTCTCCGGATATTTTTTGCCAGCCGTCTGGAAAACGCCATTCAATTATTGAAACGCTAACGACTTCGCCATCGAGATCAAGCACATGACTTCCGCCGTATCCTCCGAAAAACCCAAAGCCATACTCCTCGGCGCCTTCGACCGGTTCAATTATGGAGATCTGCTCTTTCCGCTCGTTGTACGAAACGAACTGGCTTTATGCAGCCCGGCAACGAAAACCGCAGTGCATGCTCTGGTCAACAGCGATCTGGCACGTTATGGAGCGCTCCCAACCAAGTCACTCAGAGCCATTTACAAACCCGGGGTGCTCTGTCCAGAAGATGTAGTGATCTTTGCCGGCGGGGGAACAATCGGTGTGGACTGGACGTACATGCACGCCAACCTGCTCGGCAAGAAAGGCAATGCCACGCTTTACTACCTGCAACGTCTGTTCGGCAAAAATGCGGTCAATTCACTGAGTCGACGCCGTTTTGGCGCCCGCGCCCCCTTCCCGTGGGTTGCCGGCCCGGAGGATTTCCCGGTGCCGGTCAAGGTAGCCTATAACGCCATCGGCGGATCAGAGTTTTCCAGGCTCTCTGCCTCCATACAGGCACAGACCCTGGAACGACTCGGCAAGGCAGCTTTTCTTTCTGTCAGGGACGCCGAGACACAGCGTCTTTTCCTTCCCCTGGAAAATCGTCTGCCGGTAGAGCTTGCGCCTGACTCAGCAATCCTGATGTCCGAGCAATTTCCCGTATCGTGGCTGGAAAAACAAGCCTCACCCGGGCATATCCAAGGGCTTGATGAAGGCCCTTACCTTTGTTTCCAATCCAATCTGCACTATGCGAAAAAGAATATCGACAAAATCGTCTCCTTGCTCGAATTCATCCATGAACGACATGGCCTGAGAGCGCTCCTGCTACCCATAGGGCGTTATGTCGGTCTCGATGATCAGATTGCCTTGCGCGCCATCCAGGAAAGGATGCGCACTCCGGCCCGGATCATCAGCGACGAAGCATCCATTTTTGAAATCATGCTGACCATAGCCAAAGCCAGTCTCTTTCTCGGCACCAGCCTGCATGGCAACATAACATCACAATCCTTTGCCGTGCCGCATCTTGGCCTGAGTGACTATCCGTGCAAGGTCGATTTCTATCTGGGAACCTGGGATCTGCCAGAGCAATCGCGCTGTATTGCTCTCGACCAGTTACCCGAATACGTCGGCAAAGTCTTGGCCATTCCTGCGTCATCCCTCCAGGAAAAGCGGAATGAACTTATCGCGCTGTCGCATGCCAACTTCTCGAAACTGGCCAAAGCGTGCGGAATCGATTGGCAAATCCCAACGGCTGATACCTGAGGAAAAACGCGCTCAGCGCAAGCGAGAAAGGAATGCACATGACGGGCATACAGGATTCAGGTCCATGCACATGGTCTGTTGCCATCTTTTCCGCCAGAGAAACTCCAGAAGAACTGTTCGCGGCCCTTCGGGCTGTCATCGCCGCAGTGAAGGAATCTGCAGTCGTGGATATTCTGGTCAATGGCAATCCTCTGCTGGCCTCGGAAGTATCCCGGCTGATTGCTGAAAAGAACCTGTCGGACGCCCTCCGTGCTCCTCTGACTTTAAGGGTTTGGCACATTGAACTGGGCAGCAAGGCACACGCCTGGAATCAATATGTTTATCGCATACACCCTGAATCCTCCGCGGCTTTTTTTGTCGACGGGTACGTATTTCCGGCTCCTGACGCATTCGAAAAACTGGTGGCTTCGCTGACATCACACCCCAACGCACTGGCCAGCGCCGGAACGCCATCGATCGGACGCACTGCGGCCAGAATACGCGAAGAAATGCTCAGGGACGGAGGACTCCACGGCAATCTGTTTGCCATGAGTCAAAGCGCATTGAACACAATTCGTCTGAAAGGATTTGCCCTGCCGCTCGGACTCTATTCGTTCGACACCATCCTCTGTGCTGTCCTCGCCTACGGCCTCGATCCGCTGAGGAATCGATGGAACATCAAGGAATACATCGTAGCTGACCCCGAGGCCACATGGACCAACAAGGAGAAAAAATGGTGGCGATATTCCGATCTCAAGACACAATTCAGACGCTACCTGAACATCGCCCAACGGGTACTCGAAAGGCAGGCGACCATTTATTATCTGCAGCGTAGCCAGCTGCCGGTTGAAGAATTCCCGAAAAAGGTGGATAACTACGTACTCGCCTGGATGGACGCCTGCCCTGACGAAGCAAGAAAAACACTCTGGCGCTCTCCATTCAGCCGAATTGCACTCAATCGCATCAAGCAACCCAAAGACTGGTCATTGGCAGAACGCCCACCGGAACTGTTATATGTCCGCGATCTGGCCTGAGTCCATCATTTCACGACCCTCACTCATCGACGCTTATGACTCCTCTCATTTCAGCCCAGTTAGCCCTGGGCCAACTCAAACAGCCCGAAACAGCAGGCGCGCTTGTCGAGTCGCTCGATTTTCACGCGGCTTCGACGGCACGGGATGCCAATGCCGCCTGCGCCATTATCGGCACCCCGCGTTTCGATGACGCGGAAACCGCCAGCGTGGCCGGAAAATCCGGGCCCGCCGTGGGACTTCTCCGGGCCTGGAACCGGCATGGCGTCAACCTGACCTCTCATCTGCGCGGAACTTATGCTTTGGCCGTCGTGGATGCCGGAAAGCAATCCGTGTTTCTGGCCGTCGACCGTTTTGCCGCGCAGACCTTGTGCTACAGCATCGACGGGGATTCGATTTCCTTTTCAGACCGCGCTGATTGCGTTGCCGGACGTGGCGAAGACCTTGATCCCCAGGCCCTTTTCGACTTTCTCTACTTTCACATGATTCCGGCGCCCCGGACCATTTTCAGCAAGGTGCGCCGCTTGCCGGAAGCGCATGCCCTGTTGATCGACCCGACAGGCACCAAGGAATACCGGCACTGGCCATTGGACTTCAACGAGAATCATCGAGAGCCGTTTGAAGCAGCAAAACACACCTTCCGCAACCTGATTCGCGAAAGCATTACCGAGGAAATCGAGGGGCATTCGCGCATCGCCACCTTCCTCTCCGGAGGAACCGACAGCTCCACAGTCTCTGGAATGCTTGGGCAGATTACCGGAGAACCCACCCAGGCCTACTCGATTGGCTTCGAGGCGGACGGCTACGACGAGATGGAGTACGCCCGCATCGCCGCACGGCATTTCGGCTGCAAGCACCATGAATACTACGTCACGCCCGCCGACCTGGTGACCAGCCTGCCGGCAGTGGCCCGGCATCACGATCAGCCTTTTGGCAATTCGTCCGCCTTGCCGGCCTACTACTGCGCGAAGATGGCGCAAAGCGACGGTTACACGAAAATGCTCGCGGGCGACGGCGGCGATGAATTGTTCGGCGGCAACTCACGCTACGCGACCCAGCAATTTTTCCAGCTTTACCATACCTTGCCTGCGGCCATGCGGCGCATGATCGAACCGATGTGCGGCGATGGCAGCATCCTGCGCAAGATTCCCGGTTTGCGGCAGGCCACCGGTTATGTGCGCCATTCGCGCATTCCGATGCCCGACCGCATGCACAGTTTCAACCTGATCATGCATCTCGATCCCGCCAGGGTGCTTACCGAGGGGCTATTGACCCGGATCGACCTCGCCGAACCGGCCACGCACATGCGGTCTACCTGGAGCGAGTGCCCGGCGTCCACCCTGATCAACCGGATGCTGGCTTACGACTGGCGCTACACCCTGGCTGACAGCGACCTGCCCAAGGTGCGCGGAGCCACCGACATGGCTGGCATCGCGGTAGGCTATCCGCTGCTCTCGGACCAGCTGACGGACTTTTCCATGTCGCTCGACCCGGACTGGAAGGTGCGCCGCTTCAAACTGCGCTGGTTTTTCAAGGAAGCGCTGCGCGGATTCCTCCCGGATGAAATCATCGCCAAGAAAAAGAAGGGCTTCGGGCTGCCCTTCGGTGTCTGGGCGGCGCGCGACCCCGCGCTCAGAAAGCTGGCGGCCGAATCATTGCAAGGACTGGTCGAAAGGCGCATCGTACGCGAAGATTTCGCAGGCAGACTGCTCACCGAATACCTGCCGGAGCACCCGGGGTATTACGGCGAGATGGTCTGGATTCTGATCATTCTCGAACAGTGGTTGTGTTTGCACGCACCCAAATTCTCGTTGTAAGAAATCATTCAGCACAGAAAAACGTAATAAAAACAAACAGGGAGAACTGTCACCCCGAATTGCTGTCGACGGGTAGCCGCATAGGTATTCCGAAAGGAGTCGCGCGATGTCTACCGCTAGTACGGAAACGCAAAGCCAGAATGGCTGGGACCATTCTTCCGACCAGCACTTTGTCGACTATTACGCACGCCAGTCGCTGGCACCGGAAACCGTGCAGCGCTTCACGCGAGTCCGCGACAAATCGCTCAGGCTGCTCTCCTCGTTGAGAGGCGGCCCAGTTTCCGGACTGCACGTTGCCGATATCGGCTGTGCGACAGGGACTCAATCGCAGCTTTGGGCAGAACTCGGACATCACGCCTTCGGCCTCGACGTCAATGCCCCCCTGATTGCCATCGCCGAATCCCGTGCACGTGAGGCTCATCTGGCAATTCGCTTCGACGTGGGCTCCGCGACGGCACTGCCCTACCCCGACGCCTCCATGGACGTGGTGCTCTTGCCGGAATTGCTGGAACATGTTGCCGACTGGCAAACCTGCCTCAATGAAGCCATCCGTGTCCTGAAACCCGGCGGCCTGCTCTACCTGAGCACAACGAACTGGCTGTGCCCGATCCAGGAAGAATTCAACCTCCCCTTTTACAGCTGGTATCCAGGCTTCCTGAAACGCCGTTATGAACGCCTGGCCGTCACCTCCCGGCCGGAAATTGCCAATTATTGCAAGTATCCCGCGGTCAACTGGTTCTCCTTCTATTCGCTGGCCGCGTATATGAAAGCGCATGGTTTCCGCAGCCTGGACCGCTTCGACATGATCGATGAAGGAGGCAGCCACGTGCTTAAACTGCTGCTGAAACTAATCCGGAGCGTTCCGCCAATGCGTTTCCTCGGACACGTACTGACGCCGGGGTCGATGGTATTTGCCGTCAGACAAGAGACCTGCTAAACGGGCCAATGGAATTTGCGCTTCCAGATCGGCCTACCCCATGAACAAGGCAGCCACTCTCATTCTTACGGCGACGATCACGCCTCCCGCCGGGGTGCCCAACCTGAAACGGATTTCCCCGCAGCAACGCCGAATGGATTACCTTGATGCACTCCGTTTCTATCTTGGTCTTTCCAGTGCCGTTATTGGCCGCATCGTTTTTCTGGAAAATTCCGGAAGCGACCTGGCGGACCTGCAGCAGCTTGCCGGAACGCAGGGCAAAGACAAAAAGGTGGAATTCATTTCATTCCATGGTCTCGACTATCCGCCTGCATATGGTCGCGCTTACGGCGAATTCAGAATGCTGGATTATGGATTCGCACACTCGGCCCATTTGCTATCCATAAAAGACCACGAATATTTCTGGAAAATCACGGGCAGGCTCAAGGTCTACAACCTGCCGGCAATCATTGCCAAGGCCCCGCCAACCTATGCATTGCTCATGGATTTTCTGCGCAGACCAACGCAGATGGTTGATCTGCGCCTCTTATCCTGCTCCCGCGCAGGATACCGGCAACTATTCGAAGGCCTGTATACAACCTTGAGAGAAGACGTGCTCAGGATGTCTGCCGAATCCTACCTGTATCAACGCTGGGTCGATCGGCTTTCAGAATCGAGGATAGTTCCCCGCCATCTCGTGCAACCAAAAATTGGCGGGATCGGAGGGCAGCATAATGAAAACTACTACGCCGGAATAAACGTCTCGAAATACTGGGTCCGTTCCATTGCCAGGTACTTCACTCCCAACTTATGGATTTGATTGCGGCACACTGATCGAATAATCCAGAGGACATGCCAAGGCCGGCCTGAGTCGAGTTATCATCTTTTTACTTCAAAAGAATAATAGGTTTTTCCCTTGGATAAAGAGATCAGCAGACGTTTCTGGATTACCCGATTCTTCATGGTGATCGGGATTGTCATACTCCATACACCGCCTTATCAGCCCCTAAGCGAAATTGACAATTCATTTTTCAGTCTGACCAAGGCCTTCTTTGCTCATGGGTTGTTTCGGACAACAGTCCCCGTACTCACGGCGTTATCGGGCTATCTGGTCTTTCATTACAACCTGCATCTTGAGCCCGTGAGGCTGGCCTGGAAAAAATTCACCTCCATTTTCATCCCGCTGGTTATCTGGAATCTGCCGATAGCCATTGCCGTCTTTCTCTCGCAGAAACACCAACTGCTCGCACACGAATTTTCTGCGCGCCTTTACCCATTCGATTTGCTCAACTGGCTGAACGCCATTACGGGGCTTCTGTCCGACCCGGTGAATTACCCCCTCAATTTCCTGAGAGACCTCTTCGTCATTTCCCTGCTGGCACCGTTGCTTTGGCCTCTCATAAAGAAGGCCCCTTACTACGGATTGATCCTGATCGCCCTCATCAGTTATTTCAACCTTGACGGCCCCGTTGTGCTGCGTAACAGCATGTTAGTGAATTTTTATATTGGCGGATTGGCCGCAACCCGGAAATGGAATCTGGAGGCGCTTGACGAATATGCCGTATGGTTTCTTATGACTCTCTTCGGCTGCTGTGCTTTGATCGTAGCATTGCGCATAGAAAACAGAGAGTTGTTCAGACTGATATCCCCCTTCCTGATCTGGCCGTGCATGAGGCTGATCATCGACACTCGGCTTGGGGACTGGCTCTACAAATATTCGGCGTGCAGTTTTTTCACCTATCTCAGCCACAGTGTTGCGCTGCTCGCCCTGTGGATCATTTTCCAGAAGACGCCACTTGAAAATTTTTATATCGTCTACTGGGTTATGGCACCGCTCGTTACAGTGCTGTTGCTGATTTTTCTTTGCCAGAAATTCAAGCTCCTGGCCCCGCGCCTTTCCAGTCTATTGCTCGGCGGCAGATCCTGAGGGAGGAAATGCTACAGGTGATGCCTGTGCAGGAACGACTCCATCGTCTCGTCCAGCAACCCCTTGCGGTAGAGCAATTGGGTAAGATCGCAGCCCCCCGTGCCGAAAAGATTCACTTCCAGAACCACCGGCCCGTCTTCCGAAAGCGCAATATCCCATTGCTGAAAGCGGAGCTTGGGCAGCGTCAGCGCCGCCCTCAGGGTAAAGTCGAGTACTCTGTCCCAGTCAGGCACCGATAGCGAGTCAAGCCGCACGCCGGTATCCGGATGGTGAGTGACCTCGATCACATCCAGCCCGGTTCCATTGATCACCCGCGTAATCTGCCCGGTTTTATGGTTGATGGCCGCCGCCAGATTCCCCGTGACTCCGCCGTTGTAGTTATCGTGCGTGTTGTTTCCCGTTGGCAGTTTCCAGAAGCAGCGATGCAGGACCGGCGGCTGGAATTCATCGTACAACACGATCATGCGCAGGCTGGAAAGCGTTTTCCCGAGCTTGTCGACAAGCCGGCTATCAGGCTGAACGGGGTGCTGGAAAACATATCCCAGACGCTCCACATCCATGCATTGCTCCTCGAAGTCATTGACCGCAAGGCTTGTTCCCTCCTTGAAGATCACCCGATCCTGTGATGGATCGTAGCGTTCCGCAAAACAGGCTCCTCTGGCAAACCCGCTTGCAGAAGGCTTGGAGAAGAAGGGGTAATTTTCCTGCGAGCGCAACCACTCACGGAGTTGATCCTGCGTGCCAAGCATCGTAGTTCCCGCCAGCAGACGGCCCGGCCCGGGCAAATAGATGGCCCGGGTTTGCGGAATGCGAATTCCGGCATTCTGAAACAGCGAATACATCAGAACCTTGTCCAAACCCAGACAATGCCAGGCCGGTTCATTCAGCGCGTCAAGCCGGGCCTCCGCCTTCCAGCCGACGAACTTTTTCTTCTCGGCGAAGGTCAATGCCGGATCGAACAAGCGATACGAATAATAATCCCCGGGGCCGATTTTCCCGGGCATGACTGAAAGCCGGACGGTATCCGAAATCTGACGCCGGATCGGAACACCGAATTCGGCACGGACCCGATGAGCGAACGAAAAATATTCAGCTATTTTTTTTGCCAGTTCCATCGAATACCCTCTGGAAGGTTGGGGTAAACCTCAAGACTGCGTCGGTCTGGCGTGCCTCAGGCCATGCATTCAGACTGGATTTTAACCGCTACAATGAAAAAGCCAATGTAATCATGTTGGAAGAATAAATACATCGACAAACGCCACCGTCTCACTCTAGGAGGGTCGAAGATGCAGGCCATATCTGGAAGCCAGTTCCGGCGCAGGATCGCGCAGTTAAGAGAATATAGGGAATGGATGGAACTGGTTCGGGAACAGACCGGGAAAGGAAACCTCGCACAGATCAGCGAAATCCGCGGTCTGGAAAAACTCGGAGGGCAATGCGGCGTCTCGGATTACTACTGGTACAAACTCTACGACGACGACTACCTGATGGGCAACGGAGCGCGCGATTTTATCGGCTGGCGTT
The DNA here is from genome assembly GCA_964563685.1 of uncultured Propionivibrio sp. Classification (GTDB taxonomy): domain Bacteria; phylum Pseudomonadota; class Gammaproteobacteria; order Burkholderiales; family Rhodocyclaceae; genus Propionivibrio. Next base: position 521,635 of record CAZLXL010000001.1, on the reverse strand, counting down.
TGCAGGCTCGATTCAGTCTGGCGCTCAATTCAAGGAATGGCGTTCTCCCTGCATGGGACAAATGCGTTTTCATGCAACTGGCAACTTCAGCGGGCCTTCCCGTCGCTCCCGTGCGCGCCTGCTTCCATCGGGCAAGTCGGATTTCGGACAGTTTGGGCGTGCATCTGCGGACACGGGAACAGGCCGGAAGCTACCTGCGCAACCCGGAACTTTACCCCTTGTTCGGGAAACCCGCCTATTCGCAACAAGGCTATGGTTCGGTTTATCTGGCGGGATATGACCCGGCCACGGACAAGCTGCGCCTGCTGGACGGCAACACGCTGCCGCTGGAAACATTTCTCGAACGCCTGGAAAAAACGATTGATCACCGCTTCCACAAGCCTGAATGTGGTTTCCTGTTTCAGCAATCCTTCACCCTCGCGCCGGAAATCAGCGCGCTGACCCGGTGGTCGGCGATCTGCGGCGTCCGGGTCATCTGCCTGAACGGTCCGGAGGGCTCGAAACCCATTCGGGCCATCTGGAAGATTGCCGTGCCACCCAATCACGTGGACAACTTCAGTCTTGGAAAATACGGAAACCTGCTGGCGGATGTAAACCTGGAAACCGGAGAAATAAGCCGGGTGGTCAATGGTTTCTGGCCGAAATGCCGGCTGCTGCTGGAGCACCCGCATTCAGGCCAGTCCATGGTCGGATTCAGATTGCCCGGATGGGAAAAAATTCTGGATGCATGCCAACGCGGCGGAGCTGTATTCCCGCTCATGAAGATTCATCACTGGGACTTCGCCTTGACCGATCAGGGTCCATTGATTCTTGAGATGAATGATGTCGGGGGAACAGAAATTGCCCAGGTTCATGGACGCGGTTTACTCACGGAAGAAACCCGGGAATTTCTCAAGCGCCACGGCGACATGCAGACGCACCCGTGGATCCGGAAATTATGATGATGCATTCAGGACGCTCGTACCTCCATCGCAAATTGACCAACAGCTGCCGACACCATCAGAATGATCTCCGCTGATTACGAACGCGTGCGAACAGCGATTGCCTGGCGCATCCGAAAACTGGTAGGCGACGACCGCCTGGACCGGGCCATAGTCAGGACGGCCTGGGCCTGGCGTCCATTGCTCAGAACACCTCTGTTCATCGGCATCACCGGCAGTGCGGGGAAAACGACGACCAAGGAACTCCTGTTGGGCATCCTCTCGCAAACGGGGTCGGCAACAGGCACGCGGGCCTCGCTGAATGTATTCCCGGAAGTGGCTAAGACCATCCTGCGGACACGTCCGATACACGATTACTGTGTGGTCGAACTGAGCGAGGACCGACCGGGATCCATGGACCTTCCGCTCGCCCTTGTAAGACCTGTCATTGGCATCGTCACCGTGAGCGGAAGCGATCACCAGGCGGCTTTCAGTTCGGCCGACGGGATATCGGCGGAAATTGAGAAACTCGTCAGGCATCTTCCGCCCTCGGGTACCGCCATCCTCAACGCCGACGATGACAAGGTGCTGGCCATGGCGGCCCGCTGCCCGGCACGAGTGATCACCTACGGGACCTCGCCGGTAGCGCAACTGCGCGCAACGGAAATCAGCGCGGACTGGCCGGACCGCCTGGAACTGACAGTATCGTACGGCAATGAACACGCTCGCGTCCGGACCCGGCTTTGCGGATCGCATTTTGTCGCATCGGTGCTTGGCGCCATCGGTGGAGGGCTTGCAAGCGGTCTTTCCATCAACCAATGTGCCGAGAAAATCTCTTCCGTCGCGCCCATCGCGGGCCGCATGCAACCTGTGACGACAGCGGACGGCGTGACGTTCATCCGTGACGATTTCAAGGCCCCCCTCTGGTCCATCGGCGCGTGTTTCGAATTCATGCAGACCGCGCGTGCCGAGCGCAAGATAATCGTCATCGGCGAGCTTCAGGAATGCTCGCCCAAAGGACTGCAGTACGCAAAAACCGCGAGGCTGGCTCAGGAGATCGCAGACGTTGTCGTATTTGTCGGCCCGTGGTCATCGAGTGCGCTCAAGGCTCGCCAACCCGGCACGGAAAAGGTTTTGATAACGTTTGGCCATTTGAGCGAAGCCGCCGGGTACATCAATTCGATCACGCGAACGGGCGACCTGGTTCTGCTCAAGGGGAGTGCCAAGCAGGATCACCTCCTCCGCATCGTGCTGTCTCGTAGCGAAGCCATTGCCTGCTGGCGGGATGATTGTGAACGCCCCATTTTCTGCGATCAGTGCTCTCATCGGGGGCGGGCCTCCGGCATGCCGGCTTCAGCTCCGGCCTCTCCCGACGCAGCGGTAGCGCACGATGCCCCCGGCTTCCGGATTGACCCGGGGGAACAGATCATTGTCGGCCTCGGTAACCCTGAGGCGCATTATTCAGGGACGCCACACAACGTTGGTTACGAGGTTGTCGATAGTCTGGCTGGAACCCTGGGGCTGACCTGGGACAAACTTCCGGAAGCGTGGATCGCGCGCGGTACGCTGAACGGGCAACCGATAACACTGTTCAAGGTTCATCGTCCGATGAACCTCACCGGGGCCGGGCTGAAACAGATTGCGCAGAGGATGCCGTTCAGCCCGGAGCAATGCATTCTGGTCTTCGACGACATGGAATTGCCGCTCGGCTCCGTACGCGTCCGTCTCAAGGGCGGCGCCGGCGGGCATCGCGGTGTGTCCTCGATTCTTGAAGCCTTTCAATCCGATGCATTCCGGCGGGTAAAAATTGGCGTGGGCAAACCCGGAGAAAAACTCGACCGGGTGAAATACGTGCTGACGGTTCTTGATGATGCCGCCCGCGTTCTTATCGACAAAGCCATCGTGGATGCCGGCACGCGCATTCTCAGACTGACATCAGAGTATCTGAGCGACTTAGGTCGAAGGAGTTGAAGCCTCCGTAGCTGCCCTCGCGGTACGCGTGTTCCACTGGTTCATGGCGAGTCGCGCCCCCCAGATGGAAAGGGATTTGCCGAAGGGGGTGAAACGCGGCAACTGGAAAAGATCATCGCCCGATTTTCCGGCTCCCGGCGCGGTACTGACCGCGCCCCGGAAGCCCTGCTTTCTGACCATCGCAACATGGCAGTCGGCGTAGTCCTGATCGGGTTTTCCGTTCGGATAGGCAAAGACATCGATGGGCGCACCGATGATTTCCTGCAGTTGCTTTCTTCCTTCGCAGATTTCGAATTCCGCTTCCTGCGGACTCAGGTAGGTCAGGATCGGGTGATTCACCGTATGCGCCCCGATTTCCATGCCTGCCTGATGCAGTCCCTGCACCTGCGCTGTCGTCATCATGAGATCGCCTGGCAGCGAATTTACAGCGCAAAGCGCCTGCAGTCGGGCGATGGCTTCTTCGCGCCCGGACAGCGTCAGGTATTTGATGCGCGGCAGCAGCGTATCGATGGTCTTCCGGCGTTCGTCCACAGTGCGCATGGAGCACAACCCAAGGCCGAAATATTCCAGATCGATCGCCTCATGCGGGCTGGCGCGCAGGCACTCGATGACCGAATCGTTGAACATGCGCCCGCCGTCGAGAAAACCGGTGGATATGAAAAAAGTCGCCGGCAGCCCGTGCTTTTGCAGGATCGGCAGGGCCACATCGGCATTGTCGGCATAGCCATCATCAAACGTGATCACCAGAGAGCGCGCCGGCAATGACTTTTGTTCCAGACGGGAAACCGCCTCGCCGAAGGTCAGCACACGGAAGCTTGCAGCAACATAACGCATCATTGCGTCGAAGCGCTCGGCATCCGGCTCGTGCGGAAACAGCGGATCAATTTGGGCATGCACGCGGTGAAAGATCAGGATCGACAGGCGCGACGAAACGAGCGTGCCGTAAAGCCCAAGGACATTACGCAGAATGGCGGCGGAAATTCTGTCAGCGGCGATCACGCGTGCTCCCGATCATGAAAGTGCCTTCTCTGCTCGCCGCTGCTTGTTCCGCTCGAGCACGGTGGCATCGACAAGAATGACGTAGGCCAGAATGTAATAAGGCAGGTCGAAGTGAACCAGGGACAGGAAAGCCCCCCCCACGGCAAATCCGGTGAGGCTGACCTGCACCATGCGCATCAGGAGCGGGACCCAGTGACCGAACTCGGGATCGTCCCTTGTTTTCCGGGCGAGACGGCTCGCCGTCCACCACGTGAAGAACCCGAGGGAAAGATAGAGCAGCAGCCCCGGAAAACCATGTTCTCCCAGCGCCTGAAAATAAATGCTGTGCGCGACAAGAACCGCGCCGCTGTAATTCCCCGCCACACTGTCGGGCGCATACAGCGCAAATACCAGCGGGTTATCCGTGGCAAATCCCGCCCCGACGAACGGCCTGTCCAATGCGAGGTTCCACAGGGTTGTCCAGGTGTAGATGCGCGACATCGCGGAACCGTCCTGTTCGTAGTTCTGTATCGTTTCCATGCGCGCCAGCCAGGTTTCCGGCATGGAGAGGATGGCCGTGGCCAGCAGCCCGGTCAGGATGAAACTCATCAGGAAGGGACGCTTGCCCTTGATCGCGAGCAGAAAAGCCATGGCCACCAAGGCCAGCAACGCCCCGCGCGACTGGCTGCCGAGGATGGCAAAGCAAGTGGTGATCCCGGCAGCCATGAGTCCCAGGCGCACCCAGCGGCGCGAAGCCACGTGATAAAGGTAGTACATGAAGGGTATGAGCATCACCAGAGCCAGAGCCAAGCCGTTATTGTCCTGAATCATGCTGTCCGGCGGTCCCCAGACCCGGCCGCCGCCGCCTGTGAGAAGGGTCCACACCCCGCCCTTCAGGCCATAAAACCCGATCGAAACAGTCACCACCCAGATCAGACCATCGATCTGCTCGCGCCCCCGGATCAGCATCAATGTCATGAACAGCATCAGATGAATCTTCAGTGCGAATACCCAGCGGTCAAGCACGATTTCGGGCTTGTTCATCGCAAAAAGGCAAGTAAAGCTCATCCAGAAAATGAAGAGGAGGTAAACCACCGTAATGCCATTGACCGGGAAAGGCTTGCGCTCCTTGGAAAACAGGAATCCGATCATGGTCGAAAGCGCCACCAGTTGAGCAAACGGCAGGCTGCGCGCAAAGCCATAGGCCAGGCGGTGCGGATTCATCATCGACAGCCAAGCCCAGGCGTAGGCGCCGAACCGCGGCGTGCGCAAGATCAGGGGAATCAGGCCGACGACAACGGCTGTTATCAGAAGATCACGCATGGGCCACTTCCTTGAACAGGTTGATCTGGGAAGCCGTTGTCGCCTCCCAGCCGAAGGCTTCGGCGTAGCTGCGAACCGATGATCTGTCGGGATAGTCGGCGAAGAGATCGGCGCATGCCGCAGCCATCGCCTCGGGCGTGCGTTCCGCCATCAGGCGGCCGGCCACCGGGCCTTGAATGACCTCCGGCGTTCCCCAGATGTTCGTGGCCACGGCAGGCGTGCCGCAGGCCATGGCCTCAAGCAGCACGTTGGCCCAGCCTTCGCGGCTGGAACACAACACCAGCGCATCGGCCGCGCTGTACCACCATTTGAGATCCTCGTTGGGAATCTGCCCGGCGAACCGTACTCTCTGCGCAACCCCCAGCCTTGCGGCCCGTTGCTCCAGCTTTTCCCTTTCCGGGCCGCTGCCGGCAATGACCAGGTCGACATCTTCGGGCAGAAGTCGCAGCGCTTCGATGGCAATATGGTGACCCTTGCGTTCGATGAGCAGACCCACGGAGAGCAGCAGGCGGCGCTTCCCGGGAAGGCCGAGGCGCTGACGGGCCGCCCCTCTGTCGACCGGTTGGAATCGCTGCAAATCCACACCATTGCGCATGACGTGCAGTTTTCCCGGATCGGCCCCCAGCGCCGCCAGACTGTCCATCAGTGCACGGCAGACGCCGATCGAAGCGGATGCCTGCCGGGCCGTTTCGATGATCAGGCGGCGCGGGTGCGAGAAATCCGGGATCTGCGACAGGTCGGTCCCGCGCGCCGTGACGACAAAGGGCTTGCCCAGCCAATGGGCGAGAAACCGCGCGGCCACACCGTCCGGGTAGTAATAATGGGCGTCGATCAAATCGAAATCGAATCCTTCCCGGATCAGTTTGCGCACGGTCGGCAAGGCCCCCAAGGCCAAGGAATACGGAGCCATGTTCATGCCCACCCTGGGCGGCAGGAAATATCGGGGGTGATACACCTCCACCCCGTTGCGCCGTTCGAAGCGCGGTGTGGCGGCCAAACGGCCATACTCCCCGAAACGCTCGCTCTTTAACGGAAACCAGGGAACGGGAGCCACCACCCGGGTTTCCACCTCGCCGCTCTTCAATAGTTCGCGCAGGCGGGTTTCGACGAATATCCCGTGAATCGGCCGCGCCGAACTGGGGTACAAGGTCGAGAAGAGGAGCGTGCGGATCATCGTGGCCTGGCGTCTGGCTTGCTTATCGCCCGATGGCGAAATACTCGAAGTCCATGCCACGGACGAACTTGGGATCGTAGAGGTTGCGCCCGTCGAAGATCAGCGGATGCTTCAGCTTGCCCTTGATGGCTTCGAAATCGGGGCTGCGGAATTCTTTCCACTCGGTCACGATGAGCAGGGCATCGGCACCTTCGAGCGCTTCCATCGGATTTTCGGCATAGTGCAGACGCGAATCGTCGCCGAAGATGCGCCGGGCCTCGTGCATGGCCACCGGATCGTAGGCCGTAACGGTCGCTCCGGCGGAAAACAGGTCGGCAATCAGCTCGCGGCTGGGTGCTTCGCGCATGTCGTCGGTATTTGGTTTGAAGGCCAGTCCCCAAAGAGCGAAATGCCGGCCCTTGAGGTCGCCGAAACGGTTCTTGAGTTTTTCCGTCAGCAGGTGCTTCTGGGCATCGTTGGCTTCTTCCACGGCAGTCAACACCTTGAGTCCGATACCGGCCTCGTCGCTGGCCGTCCTGATCAGGGCCTTGACGTCCTTGGGGAAGCAGGAACCGCCGTAGCCGCACCCCGGGTAGAGGAAGTGGTAGCCGATGCGCGGATCGCTGCCGATCCCCTGGCGCACCATCTCAATGTCGGCGCCCAGCTTCTCGGCCAGATTGGCCAGTTCGTTCATGAAGCTGATGCGCGTCGCGAGCATGGCGTTGGCCGCGTACTTGGTCAGTTCCGCGCTCTTGATGTCGGTGACGATGAGCCGCTCGTGATTGCGCTGGAACGGCGCGTAAAGCGCGCGCATCAGCAGGACGGCCTGTTCGTCCTCGGCACCGACGACGATCCGGTCGGGGCGCATGAAATCCTCGACCGCCGCGCCTTCCTTGAGAAATTCCGGGTTCGACACAATGCTGTAGGGAATGTCCAGCCCGCGTTTCCTCAGTTCATCGGCAATCGCCGCCTTGACCTTGGCGCCGGTGCCGACCGGCACGGTGCTCTTGTCGACAACCACCTTGTAATCGCTCATCAGCCGACCGATGTTGCGCGCGGCAGCCAGGACATACTGCAGGTCGGCCGAGCCGTCTTCGTCCGGCGGCGTACCGACGGCAATGAACTGGATGGTGCCGTGCTGCACGGCTTTCCCGATATCGGTGGTGAAACTCAGGCGTCCGGCAGCCACGTTGCGCCGTACCATTTCCTGCAGGCCCGGTTCAAAGATCGGCAGGCCGCCTTCTTCGAGAATGCGGATCTTCTCGGGATCGACATCGAGGCAGAGCACGTCGTTGCCGACTTCGGCCAGGCATGTTCCGCTCACCAGCCCCACGTAACCCGTTCCAACTACGGTGACTTTCATTTTTCCATCCTTATCTTGCGCTTGCGAGAGATCAAAAATTATTACGAATTCATATTCTGCAAGGCCTTGGCCAACGCTGCAACCCGGCGCGCATTGCCGAGCCAGGTCAGTTGCAGCCGGTCGATCGTTGCGCAGGCACTGGCCGCCAGCCGACCGCGCAATACCGTATCGGTGCACATTCGGGTCAGGGCCGCTTCGAAAGCGCCGGACTCATTTTCGTTGAAGAGCAGCGCATTTTCGCCATCGCTCAGGATTTCCCGGATATTGGGCCTATCCGGCGCGACGATGGCCTTGCCCAGCACCAGGTATTCCATCATCTTGAGCGGCGAGGCATAGGCGGTGACAGCCGGCTGCAAGGCCACATCGAAGGCTGCGACATGGGCCGGGATGGTATCGCGGTGAACAACGCCGGTGAACGTCACGGCAGCAGCCAGCCCGAGCGAGCGCGCCTGGGTTTCCAGCGCATCGCGCACGGGGCCGTCGCCGACGACCAGCAGATGCGCGTTGGCGGGGGCTGCACGTGTAGCCATCCAGGCAATAACACGGTCCACGCCATGCCAGTCGCGCACAAATCCGGTAAACCCGAGCACCAGCTTTCCCTGCAGGCCAAGCCGCGCTTTGGCCGTTTCCGGATCGGGCGCAGCGGCGAAGTGATCCTTGTTGATGCCGTTCGGAATGATCGCAATCCGTTCCTCCGGAACGCCGTATTCCATGACATGGGCAGCCAGCACCCGCGTCACCGGCAACACCCGGTCGGCCGCCCGCCAGGCCGTTCCTTCCGCCCACTTCGCCAGTCGCGGCAGAGCCAGTCCGCCGCTATGTCGGGAGCGCTCGTAGACCAGCGGCGAATTGACTTCAAGCAGCAGCGGAATGCCCAGCCGCTTCCTGAGCATGGCGCCAGCCAGCAGGTACAGGTTGTAACGCTCGTAGATCACATCGGGCTGAAATTCACGGGCTGCCGCCTTGAGCTTGCGATAGGCGTGCAGCGAATAGGCCAGTTCGAGCCATTCGTAAATCGCCCGGGGCAACGCCGCCTTCAGGCGTTGCACCCAGCCCACATCCTCCCCCATCTGTCCGGGATTGCCGATTTCCGGCGCGACGACCCGCACTTCGTGACCTTCGGCGCGCAGGGCCGCGATCATTTCCTCGATGTGCACGGCCTGTCCGTCCTTGGAGGCGGTGCGATGGTGATAGAGGATTTTCATGCCCCGATGCGCCTCAGGCTTCCGCAGTGCCGTTCATGACATTGCGCAGGAAGGCGTCGTACATCAGCAGGGTCCATAGCGGCGTGCTGTGGTCGCTCCGGCCCGATTCGTGCTGGTCGACCATCTGTTCGATCGCTTTCTGGTTGAACCAGCCGGACTCGGCAATCTGCCCCTTGAGCAGGGAATCGCGCACCCGCTGGCGCAACGGGCCGCGGAACCAGCGCGCCAGCGGCACGGCAAAGCCCATCTTCGGGCGGTACATGATGTCGTTGGGCAGATAGGGTTCCATGGCCTTTTTCAGCAGGAACTTGCCCTCACCACCCCGCATCTTCAGCGAGGATGGCAAGGTGGCCAGCCATTCGACCATCGGGTGATCCATCAACGGCTCGCGCACTTCCAGCGAATGCGCCATGCTCGCGCGGTCGACCTTGGTGTTGATGTCGCCCACCAGGTAGGTATGCAGGTCGATGTACTGGATCAGTCCAAGCGGGTCGTCGGTATCGGCTCGGGCCGCATGTTCCCTGAACACCTCGATGGCGCTGTAGCCGCCCAGCTCGGCGCGGAAGCGGTCGCTGTAGAGCTGACTGCGCTGCGGGTTGCGGATCAGTGACATGCTGTGAAAATAGGCCTCGACCGAAGTGCGGGCCATCGCTTCAAACGTCGTCTTGGCGCGGAAAACGCGCGGCGCCCAGTCGGCTTTTGGATACAGTTGGCCCAGCGTTCCGAAAAGCGGACGGCGCAGGCCGAGCGGCAAGGACGAACGCATCTTTTCTTCCATCAGGTGCAGTTTGTAGCGCCGATAGCCGCCGAAGCTTTCATCCCCTCCATCGCCCGACAGCGCCACGGTAACATGCTTGCGCGCCAGCTGGCAGACGCGGTAGGTCGGGATCGCCGAACTGTCCGCATACGGCTCGTCGTAAAGCCGGGCCAGGGTATCGATCAGGTCGAAGTCGTCGCTTTCCACGACATCGACGAAATGGTTGGTCTTGTATCGGTCGGCCACCGTTTTGGCGAAGGCCGCCTCGTTGTAGGCCGGATCGGAAAAAGCGATGGAACAGGTATTCACCGGATCATCCGACAGGCCGGCCATCAGCGCCACCACGGCGCTGGAGTCGACGCCGCCTGAGAGGAAGGCGCCAAGCGGCACTTCCGACATCAGGCGCAGGCGGATCGATTCGTTCAGCCGCGCGGTCAGTTCCTCGAAAGCTTCGTTGTCATTGATGTGATTGTCCAGCGAGAAACGCACATCCCAGTAGACACGCGGTTCACCGAGCGGCTCGCCGCGCCGGATGAGCAGCGTGCTGGCCGGCGGCAGCTTGCGCGCCTGCTTGAAGATGGCGCGTGGCTCGGCCACATAACCCAGCGCGAAATATTCCTCAACCGCCAGCGGATCGATGTCCTTGGGCAGGCCGCCATGCGCCAGCAGGGATTTGAGCTCCGACCCGAACAGCAGGGTGCCGTCGTTCAGCAGTGCGTAGTACAGCGGCTTGACGCCGAGACGGTCGCGCGCGAGAAACAACGTTTCGCGGTTGCGGTCCCACAGTGCAAAGGCAAACATGCCGCGGAAGCGTTTGACGCATTCCTCGCCCCACGCTTCCCAGGCATGCACGATGACCTCGGTATCACTGCGCGTGTGAAACACATGCCCCAGCGCCTGCAGTTCAGGGATCAGTTCCCGGTAGTTGTAAATCTCGCCGTTGAATACCACGCAGACGCTCTTGTCCTCGTTGTACAGCGGCTGCTGGCCGGTGGACAGGTCGATGATCGACAACCGCCGGTGGCCAAGACCGACGCCGGGTTCGAGATGCAGTCCGCCTTCGTCAGGGCCGCGATGATGCTGCGCTTCGTTCATGCGGGTCAGCACGGCGCGGTCGATTTCGCTGCGCCCGCGGGTGTCAAAAATTCCGGTTATGCCGCACATCGTTTTTATCCGTTCCTGTTTTCAACTCGAATCATCCCAAAAATCTCAGATCGAACCACGGAGAACACGGAGGGCACGGAGAAATACTGGAAATTCTTGAATGGTTGCCCTCCCCCGTTGGGTGAGCCTTCATCTCATGGCAACGCATTGTTTTTACTCCGTATTCTCCGTATTCTCCGTATTCTCCGTGCTCTCTATGGTTAACTGCTTTTTCAAGGTTCATTGTTCCGGCACGTGCTGCGCCAGCGTCGAAACGTCCAGCGAGCGGTCATAGAGCTCCTGGTACTGCCTCACCATCGCCGCCATGCTGAAGCGCCGTTCCACCGCCTGACGGCCGGAAGCACCCATGGCGCGTGCCCGTTCGCGGTCTCTGGCCAGTTCAACAATCCGCCCGGCCAGCGTTTCCACATCGCCCACGGGGGCCAGCACACCCGTTGTTCCCGCTTCGATCAGTTCACCGTTCCCGCCGACATCGGTGGCAATCACCGGCAGACCGCTGGCCATCGCTTCCAGGATGGTGTTCGAAATGCCTTCCGCCAGCGAGGGCAACACGAAACAGTCCAGTCCGCGCATGATTTCCGGCACATCGTTGCGCTCGCCCGGCAACCAAGCCTGTCCCTTGCAGCCGGCCTGTTCGAGAATCGCTTGCGCTTCGCTCCGCAACGGACCATCGCCGACCATCACCAGCCGCAGCGAGTCCTTCAACTCCGGCGCGATCTCCAGCGCCCGCACGAAGGCCCGCGCCAGATCCGTCTGGTTTTTTACCGTCTGCATGCGCCCCACCGCACCTATCAGCCACTGTCCGGATGCGCCAAAAGAGCACCCCGGAATGGCCGGTCGGGATACCGCCGGATGAAAGCGTTCCGCATCGACACCGTTGTAGATCTGGACCACTTTTTCCGAAGGAATACCGACCGCTCGCGTCAGATAATCATCGAGATCGCGCGACAGGGCTATGTAATAAGTCACAAAAGGGCGATAGATCCGCCGCAGCCACTGGTTCTTCTTGTTGCTCCCGTCGAGATCGTCGAAATCGCGGCCGTGCTCGCCGTGAATGCGCGCAGGCACCCCCGCCGCCCAGGCCGGAACGGCCACTTCCAGTGCCCCCAGGTTGCGCGTATGCACGATATCCGGACGCAGCTCCCTGAACAGCCGGTACAGTTGCGGGTAAATCCAGAACGCATGACCCGGCGGCTTGTTCAGCGCAATGAACCGCACATCGTCGCGCTTGATGCGCCGCCGGAAATCGGTGACTTCGGTCAGGGCGACGATGACATGGCGATAGGCATCTGCCGGCATGTGGTTGATCAGATTGACGATGCCGTTTTCCATGCCGCCGATGTCGAAGCGGTGCATGACGTGCGCCACCAGAGGCCGTGGGTCCTTCATCCCGGTCGTTCGATTCACGCCATTCGTTTCGCTCATCGGCTGTCCCGCGTACGCTGCAGCGCCTGCCCGATGGCCGGCCCGGCCTGGTCGATGAAATTCTGCAGCAGGACATCGCCCTCCCCGGCCGAATCCTTTTCGGCATAAACGATGACCACCGCCGAATCATCGCCCTGCCCGGCGAGGCGGTACAGCGCGGTGTAAACCTTGGCCAGGGGATCGCTGGCCGTGAGGCGTCCATTGATCCAGTACCATTGCCAGACCTTCAGGCGGGAGGTTTCGGAAGCACGCAGCTCGGCGCCGCGCACAGCCAGCGGACGACCTTCGACGCGTGCTTCGCGCAGCCCTGCGCCGACCCGTATCCAGCTGCGGTCTTCGCTGGTCACCAGATCATTGGTCGAGGTCACCAGCTTGCGCTCCGTTCCCTGATTGCGGTAGTAGGCGAGATACAAGCCGACCTTCTGGCCGCCCGCCGTGTAGGTCGTCTGGCTGTAGGCCGAGGCATTGGCGAAACGCGGTTTCCACTGGGTCAGCGGCTCCGGCGAGCTTTCCCAGCCGGGAACCGGCGCGAGCGTTTCGATGCGCATGACGTCAGCCGGGGCATGACGTTCGATCTGCCACTCCGCGAAAGGCCAGAAAGCCACCACGAGCAGCGTCATGGCCGTGACGGCAAGCGCGCTACCTGCGGGGCGGCCGGGGTGTTCCGGCGCGCGGCGGCTCAATTCTTTGGCCATGGGGAGTTCATCCTCCCGCCAGCGCGAACCGATCCAGAACATGGCCATGATGACGATGCCGAAAAACAGCCAGCCATAGATCAGGTGGTCGATTCCTGCCGCCAGCTTGTTGCCCGAAAGGTGGCCGAGCATGACGATCATGTAGGCGCGCAGCCAGTTGGCGATGACCGGGACGATGAAGGAAACTCCGACAAAGATCAGCCGGCGTTTCATCGAACGGTAGCTGAGATAGGCAAACAGGGTGCCCACCATCAGCGAAGCGATGAGATAGCGCACGCCGCTGCAGGCTTCGACCACCGACCAGGTTCCGGAAGGAATGACAAAATGCAGTCCTTCCCGGAAAACCGGGATGCCGCTCAGGCGCAGCCACCACACGGTCACGTCGGCGGTCCACTCCATCAGCTGCGGCATGGCGAATTCGCCAAACGGAACGGCGAAGAAGAGGAATCCAAGCGGAAACAGGATTTGCCGGGCAATGTGCAGTCCGAGGAAGGCCGGCACGGCCAGCACGATCATGATGACCAGGGCAAACTGCGACAGCGGACCGACCGTGGCCATTTCTCCGAGCAGCCAGGCGAAACCGGTGACGGCCAGCAGCGGCATCATCCAGCCGCAGGGCCGGGGTTTGAGCCGGGCGAGCAGTTCCCGTCGGCGCCAGATCAGCCACAAGCTCAGTGGGGGAACCAGGAAACCGTGCGCGAAGGTATCGCTGCGCGCCCAGATGCCGGCCATGGACAGGGCCGTCTCACGGTAAAGAAAAAGGATGACCCCCAGTACGGCAAACAGCAGAGTCAACGCCCGTCGCCATTCACCGGCGGAGGATTCCTCGTTGTCGCGGATATCCATGGTTTTGTCCTCGTTCAGGCAGCGGATCGCGCCGCTTCCAGATACCGGTCAATGATCGAAAGATGGGCATCCCAGCTGTAGCGCACCACCACCTGTTCGCGCGCCGCCTTACCGATGGCCAGACGCCGCTCGGGCGAGTCGAGCAGGACCCGATCTGCCGAACGTAATCCTCGGCGCTTTCCGCGGTCAGGAAATCCCGTTCCGGCACGGCATCGACCGCGCCGCCGCATTCTTTCGCAACTACGACCGGCATCCCCATGGCCATGGCTTCGAGCACCTTGTTCTGGATGCCGCGCGCAATGCGCAAGGGAGCCACCACCAGCGCGGCATGCCGCAAATAAGGACGCACATCGGGCACCGTCCCCGTAACCACCACCCGATCGCCGGCAAGTTCCTGGACCGCCGCTGAGGGGCTGCGCCCGACGATGTAGAAGCGTAGCGACGGCCAGCGGGGCAGCAATTGCGGCAGGATTTCCTGCGCGAACCAGCGCACGGCATCGATGTTCGGCCAGTAATCCATGGCCCCCGTAAACACCAGGGGAATCTCGTCCGCCGGATAGGGCGAGGCACATTCATATCCGGGCGAAAAGAAGTCGGCATCGACTCCGTTGCACATCGGTGAAACCCGGCCCGCGCATTCGGGGGCATGGCGCAGAAAGAGCGCGGTCTCGTTTTCCGTCACGAAGAAGGAATGCGCGGCCTTGGCTGCGACCGCACGTTCGAAGGCCAGCAGCCGCTGCCCCTCGCGCCGGTACAGCCAGGACAGCGGCCAGCGATGATCGGGGGCGTATTGCGTCCATTTGGCCGAATCGACATCGACAAAGTCGACCAGCGTGCGCAACTGCGGAAAGCCGCTCACGTATTGCGCCATGGCCGACGAGAACACCACCGCCGCGTCAATGCCTTCTTCGCGGATTGTCCGGGCAACCCATTCCTGCAGGCCCGCATCGCGGTAGTACGGCAGCGTCAATGCTTCGTTACCGAACAGGCCGGCCAGGCTGCGCACTCTGGCCAGGCGCGGCGACAATCGGGCAACGTGCATTCCGGCGCAATACTCCGGCAGTTTGTCGACATAGGCTTCGTCTTGCGGGTCGTCGATGAAGGTACCCAGAAAAATGCGGTGCTTCGCCGCCAGGTGCTTCAGCAAGTGAAACGAACGCACCTTGTCGCCCTTGTTCGGCGGGTAGGGAATGCGATGGACGAGGTACAGGAGATTGGCCATGGCGTGTCGATTCACCCCAGATTGCGCACGATGAAGGGACCGAGCCGGTTGGCCACGCCGATGGGCAAGCGCCGCCAGGCCTCGATGAACAGGCGGTATTTTGCATTCGATGGATTGTTCTGCGGAATGCTGTCCCGTTTGTACAGGCAGTATTCGTAATGGAGGGGTTTCGGTTCGAATCCCCAGTTCTTCTTGAAGGAGTACGACCCCGTCCCCTGCTTGCTGCGGCCGTAGTCGAAGATGCGGAGGCCGCGTTCGCAGGAACGGCGCATCAATTCCCAGTACTTGAAATCGTTGCCGGCCAGTTCGCGCGCGGCCACATCATCTCCGGCGTAGTACGGCAGCACCTCGTCGCGGAAGTAGAAGCTGAGCACGCTGCTGACCGGCCGGCCGTGCGCATCGACCGCCGTCAGTACTTCGCAATCCTTGCCAAAGACTTCCAGCAGCGCCTGGAAATAGCGTTTCGGCAGAGCCGGCGTTCCATGGCGCAGGACGTTATCCGCATACAGCGCGAAAAAATTATCGACATGCGTATCGATTTCGCTGCGTAGCCCGTTCTTGATGCCCTTGCGCACCATGGCGCGCTGCTTGCGCGGGATGGCCAGCAGGTTGGCCTCGACGTCCGGATCGATTTGCTTGCGGAACGTGACGTAAAGATCCTGGGTCGGCCAGTCGGCATGGCGCTGATTGAAATTGCGCAATTCGAGGTGATCGACCCCCAGTTGCACGGCCAGAGCCCGGGCTTCGCGCTCCAGTGCTTCCACGGCTTCCGGATTGTCGGCAGCGACTCCGCCATAAACGGCGAAAGGCAGCGAGGTCAGTGCATTGCCGAAGAGCAGGCTGTTCACGTGCCCCAGCGGCAACACCCCTTCAATCTCTCCGTTGCGCTCGGCATAAAGGAAATGGGTCGGGTGGCGAAACACCTCCCCGATGATCTTCTGCCAGCCCGCACGGTGAAAGAACGTTGCTTCGGGACACCGGGCCACGAACGCGTCCCAGCGCCGCACCGCCTCCGTGTCATGCGCAGCAAGTCGTTTGACCGCGAGTAGACCGTGCGCCGGCTGCGTCGTCATCAGGCGCCCCGACCGTCGGCAAGAAAGATCTCGTCCATGCGTCCCCACCGGAAATCCTTGAGGAGATGCTGGATTCTTGTCTCGGTACGGTGCAGGTTCAGGTAATGGCGGAAACGTGTCTTCAGGTTGATGCCCGGGATTCTTGGCTGATCGACGTCGATTTCCCAGGGATGGAAATAGAAAATGGCAGGTTGCCCGTCCTGCTGGTTCACCCGCCCCACCAGCCAGCGCGACAGGGCATAGGGCATCAGCCGGAAGTAGCCGCCGCCGCTGGCCGGCCAGTTGCGGTCGAAAAAATTCGCCGTGGTGACCGGCACTTCCAGCAGCCCGTCACGCACCCGATGGGCAAAGCGCGGCGCATCGGGCATGCCGTAATGATCGTGGCGTATCGGATAGATGCTGGAACTGTAGAGATACCCTGCCCGCTCAAGGCAATCGAAGGCCCAGAGGTTGTGTTCGCCGATCGAGAAACTCGGTGCGCGATACCCCTTGACCTGCTGCCCCGAAAGATCTTCGAGCAGTTTGCGCGAGGAATCGATGTCGGCAAAGAAGTCGGCTTCGTTCAGATCGCTGGCGCGTTCGTGGCCATAGCCGTGGCTGGCCAGCTCGTGGCCGTCGGCGACGATTTTCCGCACCAGTTGCGGGTAGCGCTCGGCAATCCAGCCGAGCGTGAAAAACGTCGCTTTCGTGCCATGTGCGTCGAGCATGGCCAGAATCCGGTCGACGTTCCGCTCGACACGGCACGATCTGCTGTCCCACTGGCTGCGCGGGATGTAAGGCGCAAAGGCCGAAACCTGGAAGTAGTCTTCTACATCGATCGTGAATGCATTTGTGATCATTTGTCGCCCCATTCCGGTCAGCGGCAACCGTGGCCAGAGGTTCGGTCTGCCCGGAGGACAGGGCTGTCCGTGAGAAGCCGGCTCATCCCTGATTCTCCTTTTCCGACTGCCGCACCTTGATGGAATTGACCAGCTGCTGCAACAGGGTCAATGTCGCCGCCGTGCTGCGTTCGATCCGGATCATGCTGCGCTCCAGCCGCACGATGCGCTGCTCGTTGATGCCGTGCTTCAGATCCGAAACGGCCTGCAGGGTTTCCTCCGCGGCCTGGGCATCCAGTTCCAGCCGGGCCAGATTGATGTCCATGATGCCGGTGTCGGTCAACCGGCTATCGTGCGTGCGATGATCATGAACGCCAGGAGGGTCCTGCGGCGTTACCCCCGGCGCAAGCGTTTCCTCGTTCAGTTCTCGGGCCACTTCCTCGACGTCGGTTACGCCAAACTCGGTTTTTCCGCCGAGGAATCCGGAGAGCAGGATCCGGTCGCACAGCGAATTGATCCGTCGCGGCACGCCCCCGCTGGCCTTGAACAGGGCCGCGTAGGCTGCATCGTCAAACAGCGAGCCCCCGGTAAAGCCGGCACATTTGAGGCGGTGCTCGACATAGCCCCGGGTTTCTTCCTGATCCATCGGACCGATGTGGCAGGCGGCAATAACGCGTTGTCGCAGCTGTTGCATGTGCGGACTCTGCATGATGCTGCGAAATTCCGGCTGCCCGATCAGAAAGCTTTGCAGCAGCGCCTGCGTCTCGAACTGGAAGTTGGAAAGCATGCGCAATTCCTCGACCGCATGCGGGGTCAGATTCTGCGCTTCATCGACGATCAGCAGACAGCGCTTGCCCTGCCGGGTCACATCGACAAGAAAGGCTTCAAGCGAAAGCAGGACATCGGACTTCCCGAGATTCTTGGTACGCACGCCGAAGGCCGCGGCCACCATGCGCAGAGTATCGTCGGCATCCAGCTGCGTGCTGACCAGCTGGGCGGCCACCACCTTCGAGGAATCCAGCTTGCCGAGCAGGCCGCGCACGATGGTTGTCTTGCCGGCTCCAACCTCGCCGGTAACGACGATGAAGCCCTCGTTCTGGTGCAATCCGTATTCAAGGTACGCCGTTGCGCGCCGGTGCTGCTTGCTGCCGAAATAGAAATGCGGGTCAGGATTCAGCTGAAACGGCTTGCTGGTCAGGCCATAGTAGGATTCATACATGACGGCAGACTAGAATTGATGGGCCAGGGAGCCCGTCAGGGCGTTCTCTGTGTAGTTCGTGGTTCCATCGAAAACCACCCGGCGTGCGCCCAGGCCGGCTGTCGTTTTCGGCCCGAGTTTGGTGACAAAGTTGACCGAGAACATTTTCTGTTCGGTTTCCAGCGAAGAGGTCCCGGTGCCCTTGCTGTCCAGCCGGGAGATGTTTCCCGTCAATGTCGAAATGGCGCTCAATTTGTGCGACCAGTTGATGCTGGCGCCCGTCTGGCGAATGTTCTGGAAGTTGGCGAAGTCGGTACCCACAAGCATTCCCGTCCCGGCGCCCTGCGAAAGGTTTTCCGATTCGCTGCGGGTAACCGCGAAGGTCACGGTATTCCTGACGCCGAGCAGGGCAAAGGACAACTCCCGCCGATGCTGGAGCGTCACCCCGGAAGTCAGGAAGCCACCCTGCAACTGAGCTTCGGGAGAGATGCCGTTGCTCTGCAGCAAGTTATTCACGAATGCAGCCCGGGTGGCATCATCGGGTATCAATGACGCATAGAGATTGTCGAAAAGATCGAAATACGTACCGAGGTCGCCCGACACATTACGATTCGGGACGGACGTCGCATCCTTGGTCTCCCGGTATTTCCAGGCGGTTCCGGCCGTGCGGTGCGAGAAGCTGATGCTGTTGCTGTTGCCGAAGAAACGGTCTTCGCGCGAAACTGCGAACTGGGTGCGCTCCGTCGGCGCCCATTCAAAACCCACCCCCTTGATGGTGTGGGACTTTTTATCGATGCTAAGATAATCGTTGCTTTCCCGGCCGCCAATCAGCGACACACGGAATTGCGGATCGAACTGGTAGGTCAGGACGCCACGCAACAGGTCGGCTTTATTCTCCAGGCCATTGCCGAACTCGACTTTCTGGGTATTGCCTTCCAGCGCCCAGCCAAGCCTGGACAAGCCGGTCGTGCCGGCCAGCCTTGCCACCACTTGCCGGGTGTCCACGTCATAAACGTTGTTGGCGTCGGAGCTCGATTGCGTGAAGTTGTAACGCAACTCGTAATCCGCGAAACCGCCGAGAACTCCCTTGAAATAGGGGGAGAGCCGGTAATTCCTGGTTTCCGTGGTGTTATTGTCGTCGTTGGTGTTGACGTAGTTGCTGGTGGTGCCGCGAAAGGCCGAAATGCTCTGCTGCGCAATCGACGCATTGGCATCGATGAAGAACAAATCTTCCAGCGCCTCCAGGCTGCCCAGCGCATTCAACGCATTCTGCGTGTTGTTCCGCCTGGAATCCTGAGCGTAGTAGAGATTGTGCAGCTTGTAGTCGAAATTCAGCTTGACCCGGTCGCCTTTTCCATCGATCCGTATTCCCGGCATGACGTCCGTGATCAAATCGCTTTTGCGGTGGTTATCCACAAGGGCGACATTGTCGGTTGCCGTTTCGTTGACCGTGATGGATGGAGCAATTGTCCATTCCGCGGCCGCCGCGGGCAAGGCGGACAAGCTCAGAGTGAGCCCCGCAAGAATCAGCCCGCATCGATCAAAATCAAACCTATGCCGCATTGCCATAGCCGTATCCATACCCGTAACCGTAGCCATATTCGTCCTTCGTCCCTGTTCGCGCCTGATTGAGAAGCATCAGCCTGACGGGGCAGGCTTCAATCGCAGCAAGCGCATGCTTGACGTCTGAATGGGTCGTTCCCTCGGATTTGACCACCATGACGACCTGCCCCATGTGCGAGGCCAGCGCTCGCGCTTCTGTCGTCACCAGCAGAGGCGGGGAGTCGAAAATGATGATCCGGTCGGAATAGCGGGTAGACATTTCCTCCAGCAAGCGCACCATGGCATCGCTTGCCAGAAGCTCGGTCGCCCGCGGATGTTGGGTTCCGCTGGGCAGGATGGTCAGCTTCTCGATATTGGTGCGCAGCAGGACCTGCGAGAGCGAAACCGATTCATCCACCAGAACGTCCAGCAATCCTTTCGCTGGCGCCAAGCCCAGTCTGTTCAGCAAGGTCGGCCTGGCCACATCGGCATCGACCAGCATCACCGTATTGTCGAGTTCCATGGCGATGCTGATGGCCAGATTCGCTGCGGTGTATGTCTTGCCCTCCTTCGGCAGGGCGCTGGTAACCATGATCAGGTTGCCGTCCTTGATCGGCGCCGCTCCCCGGCCCATGGCATTGTCAATCAAGGGACGCTTGATCACCCGGAACTCATCGGCCAGGCGCGAACGCGGAGCATCCGGACGAATAATCCCCGACGCCGACAGGATGTCGAGATTGATCTCGACCCGGCGCGACAGGCTCATTTCCGGGGATTGAATATCCAGCGTTTTCTCTGGCGTGGCATGATCCGGCACCGGTTTTCGCTGCTGCGGCTGATCGGCTGTTGCACCTGCCGCCGCAGGCTGCGCCCTGGCTTCTTCCTGGGGCGAAGCCGGAACATCAACGCCGGCCTGCCGCAATTGCTCCAACCGCTGTGCTGCTTGTTCAATGAGACTCATCGTTAATCCTCAAGCAGTGCGTGTCATGAAATGACAAACAACAAGGCGACAAGCGCGCCATAAAAAATCACCAACAGGGATACTCCTGCAAGGAACTGCCGCAGCCTTTTTTTCTCCCGGGAAACGTCTGCTTCCGTCACGCTTTTCGAGACGGTCCCCAGCAAAGGCAGTCCGGAAAGCTCGCGCAGCCCGCGCGCATCGAAAAATACCGGGCGGATCTGGCTCGCCGCGAAAGGAGCAAACAGCCCGGCCCCCAGCGCCAGCACGAATGTCAGCGGCAGCAGGATCAGGCGATTGGGCGCTACAGGCTTGGGTGCAACGCGCGGCGGATCGATCAGGCGGAAACTGACACCGGCCGCCGAGGCATCCATTTCCCCGGAAATCGTTGCCGATTCCCTGCGGGCGACGAGGCTCTCGTAATTCTTCTTGTTGATGTCGTAGTCGCGATTGAGCTGGGTCAGTTCCGCCTCGATCTGGGGAACCATCTTCATGGCATCCTTCAACTGGTTGTAGCGATTCTGATATTCGGCCACCCGCACGCGCAGGGAAGCCACGGTCGCTTCGTTCTCGGCCAGGGAAATCTTCAATTGCTGATACACCGGATTGGTGTTGGGCACCGAAGCCGGACTCGACACAGCGAGTTTCTTGCGCTCGGCAATTTCCTTGCGCTTCTGCTCTTCGAGCTCTTTGATCATCCGCCGCGTGCCGACCACATCGGGATGCATCTCGGTAAAGCGTTGCAGCAATCCGTCCAGATTGCGCTTCATGGCATCGATGCGGCCATCGATTTCCGGGATGGACACTCCGGAAGTAGCCTCCGGCACATCAGGCAGCAGCGACGGCTCTTCACCCACGATCTGGCGCTTCAGGGCATCGCGCGAATTCTCTGCCTCCCGCAATTCAAGCTTGGACCGTTCCAAAGAGGCGGAAACTTCACTGATACGCCCGAAATAATCCTTGTCATCCGCCGTCTGCAGGGAAATGTGCTTGAGCTTGAATTCCTTCAGGCGATTCTCCGCCTCTTCCAGCTTCCGCTGATACACCTGAATCTGGTCATCGATGAATTTCTTGGCCGTATCGGTATCCTTGCGCTTGTCTCCCAAACCCGACTCGACGAAGATCGAAACCAGCGACTGCACAACACGCTTGGCCCGCTCCGGCTCCGGATCGCTGAACGCCAGCGTATACAGATTGTCGCGCGACGTCGTCTTGATGGTCAGTGCCTTCATCAGATCGTCGATCAATTCCTCCTGGGCCGCCTTGGTCTTGATATTGAGATCCAGGTCGGCCATGCGCACCAGCTTCTCGACATTGGGACGACTGATCAAGGTCCGGCTCAGGATCATGATCTGCTGATCCAGGTTGGGTTCGATCGCCAGACCGGACATCAACGGCTGGAGAATCGACTGGGTATCGACAAAGATGCGCGCTGAAGCCTCGTATTTGTCGGGAATGCGGAAAACAATGACAACGCTGATCGCAGCAACGATCCAGGCAACCGCGAGCCCAAGCCAGCGATGCTTCCACATGCCTCTCAGAATGGTGGTTGCCTGGCGGAGAATTTCATCCATCGGTATAGGCTTCGTCAAATGGTGTTAACAGACACACTGCGGCAAAAAGCGCAATGCGGGGACCCATCGTTGATACCGCTGATGCCCGGATATCGCCCTGCGCTCAGAACCAGCTGCGCGGAATGATCAGCACGTCGCCCGGCTTCATTTCGACATTCGCCGAAACATCGCCGCGCTTGATCAGATCCTTGACCCGCACGCTGTATTGCTTGTCCCCCTCGGCGGTGCGCAGCAGCGTCGTCGCATTGCCATCCGCGAAATCGGTGATGCCGCCAACGGCAATCATCACGTCCAGCAGGGTCATTTTCTGTTTGTAGGGAAGCGTCTGCGGCTTGGCTGCTTCACCCACCACCCGGATCTGCTCGCTGTACGGCCCGACGAAATTCGATACCACCACGGTCACGACGGGATCGCGAATGTACTTGCCGAGTTCCTTCTCGATGTCACGGGCCAGTGTCGTGGCATCCTTGCCCATGGCGGGAAGATCCTCAACCAGAGGGGCGGCGATTTTTCCGTCGGGGCGCACCGGAACGGACATCGACAGCTCCGGATTGCGCCAGACCACGATGTTCACCGAATCCCCGGGACCGATGATGTAGTTATAGCTGGAGGAAGCAGCGATGGAGGGAGCGGGCGGGTTTGCAGTCGCACATCCAAAGATCACTGCACCCAGCGCTCCGACAACGATCCAGCGCATTACTGCGACAACACCATTTTTCAGGCTGACCGACATTTCACTCTCCTTTAGCAGCAACCGATCTATGAAAGGAAGATAATACACGGGATTAAATACTAGCCGAAAAGATATGATTTGAATAAAAAAATCATTCCTTTATCCCGAAGAGACAAAAACAATTCAAACTCGATCCAGACTCGTTTCGATACCGCACACCACTCTGTTCCGCAACAAGATACTTGCTTTCAAACACGCAAAAAAACAAATAAGTCACACTCCCTGCCGCAAGGCGTCGACCACTTTCAGCCGGGAAGCACGACGCGCCGGCAGCACGGCCGCAAGGCAGGTCGCAATGAAACCGATGCACCCGGCCAGCAGGATTTCCGTTGGCACAAGTCGGATATAGGCGGTATAACCGATATTGGCATTCGGCGGCGGCGGCATGGGAATGCCAAAGGCGGAAATGCCTACAGCCAGCACGCAGCCCAGCGCGATCCCGATAACCGCACCAAACAGCCCGAGCAGTGCGCTCTCCATCATGATCAGCTCGAAGACGGTTCTCGGCCTGTCGCCCAGAGCCAGCATGGTTCCGAATTCACGCGTGCGTTCGAACAGCGTCATGTTCACGCTGTTGGCCACGCTGAGCAGCACCATGAGCAGAATGATCAGCCGCAACACGCCGAACTGCCGGTCATACAGCTGCAGGGTCTTGTCGTAGAAGTCCGAAAGTTCATGCCAGGCGGCCAGTTCAAAGCCTTGTGCCTCGAGCCTGTTTTTCAGGACGGCGTTGATCCTGGCCGTATCTTCCGTCCGGTCGAGCAGAAGAACCAGCAGGTGTGCCGAACGCGTGTCCATCAGGTCGCGAGCGGCAGACAGCGGGATCCGGATGGCTCGGGCATCGAAATCCTTCGAAAAACTCTGGAAAATGCCGACTACCTCGAAATCCAGGGTATTGACCGCCCCCTGCGCCAGACTGATGACGAGATTGACCCGATCGCCGGGTTTCAGGCCAAGCGATCGGGCCACGCCCTGCCCCATGACGATTCCGTCCTTGTCCTCGTCCCTGAGCGGACGCCCTTCGATGTATTTCAGATAGGTTCCCAGCTTTTCCTCGGCCGACGGTTCGACGCCTTCGCCGATGATCCCGAGGTCACGTTTTCCGTTATTGACGACGCCCGAGAATCCGATCCGAGCCAGCGTCATCTGCACCCCCGGAACTTCGGCGACAGCCCGCTTGAGCTCCTCCGGCTGTTCAATCAGGAAGGATTCGGGCGCACGCACACGCCCCTCGCGATACCCTTTGCGTGCAATCTGGATATGTCCGCTCTGCGAATGAATGACGGCCTCGCCTAACTGGATGAAAATATCCTGCACAAAGCCTCCGGCCAGGATCAGTCCCGCCACCCCCATACTGATGGCCGCCAGCGTTCCCGCCGAGCGCATCCGTTGCCGGAACACGCTGCGCAAGGCAAAGGCCAGTCGCTGTGGAAGATTGAGCTTCATTGGTTTTGCCGCAAGGCATCGACGATGATCATGCGGCTCGCTTTCCACGCCGGAAGGAGGCTGGCCGCAAAGGTCGTGACCAGCGCCAGGACCAGCGCATCCACTGCCAATCCGGGTACGATCATGATCTCGCCGAGGAATCCCCTGGCCATGCCGGGAGGCGGCGGCATGGGTATCCCGATCGCTGAAATCGCATACGCCAGGACATAACCGAGCAACACGCCCAGAACCCCCCCCACCACCCCGATCAATGCGCCCTCGGCCACGAACATGCGCATCAGGGTCATGCGCCGCAACCCGATGGCCAGACTGGTACCGATCTCCGTGGTCCGCTCAAGCACACTCATCATCTGCGTATTGGAGATTGTCAGCACGATGATGATGCCGATGATGAATTTAACAACGCTGACCTGTTTGGAAAAGAGCACCACCGTCTTGTTGTAGAAATCGGCCAGCGCCGTCCAGGGAACAATTTCGAACTGCCCCGCCGGCAACTGCTGCCTGAGATAGGCGGCGGATTCAGGCGTGCGTTCCGTCTCGTCGAGCAGCACCACCCAGGAGGTCGCCCCCTTGACCTTCATCAGTTTCCGGGCCACCTGAATCGGCAGGCGCAGGGCGGAATCGTCATATTCCTTGGTGGTTGTGGCAAACGTGCCGGCCACCTTCACTTCCACGGCACTGGGACTGCCGTTGGCCGCGGAAACCAGCAGCACGACGGTATCGCCCGGAGCGACTCCCATGCTGCGCGCCAACCCTTCTCCCAGCAGGACCGAGCTTTCATCCGCCGTGGCAAGATCGCGGCCGTCCACGATATTCACCTGGCTGCTGACCCGCTTTTCAGGCACCGGATCGATGCCGTCCCCGATGAATGCGATGGTCGTGTCTTCATGACTGATCAGGCCGCTGAAAGCCAGCCGCGGAGCCAGACTCTGGAATCCGGTCATTTTTTCCACGACCTGCTGCTCCGCCGCACGATCCGGCAGGAGAAAGGCATAGGGATCGGCAATTCCCTTCTCGAAATATCCAGGCCGGACGATCTGGATATGCCCATACTGGGAATGGATGGCGCTTTCCCGCATCTGGTCGAAAATCCAGTCGATGAACCCGCCCGCCAGCAGAAAGGCCACAATCCCGAACGCCACCGTCAGTGTCGCCACCAGGGTGCGCTGCGTATTGCGCCTGAGGTTGCGCGCAGCCAGGCGAAAATCGGCAATCAGACTGTTCATCGGACCCAATTCGTCTGCAGGATTAAAATGACGAGGCTATTATCATACGACATTCCCTTGCGGACGCAGTCATCATGAAAACATTCGACTACGACATGGCATTTTCGCGAAATATTGGTTGGGTCAGCGAAGCCGAACAGGAAAAACTGAGACATTCCCGGGTCGCCATAGGCGGCATGGGCGGAGTCGGCGGCGTGCATTTGCTGACTCTGGCCCGGCTGGGCGTCGGCCGGTTCACCATCGCGGATTTCGATTCTTTCGACATCGTCAACTTCAACCGGCAGGTCGGTGCCCTGGTCAGCACGCTGGAACGCCCGAAAATCGACGTTCTTTCGGAGATGGCGCTGGACATCAATCCGGAAATCCAGCTGCGCACGTTCCCGGCAGGTATCCAGAGCGATACCGTCGACGAATTTCTGGAAGGGGCCGATGTGTATGTCGACGGCCTCGATTTCTTCGCCTTTGCAGCTCGCCGCATGACGTTCGCCGCCTGCGAACGCAAGGGCATCCCGGTTGTCACCGCCGCCCCGCTCGGCATGGGCACGGCGCTGCTGGTCTTCGGCCCCGGCGGGATGTCCTTCGAGGAATACTTCGGCTTCGATGGGTGCGACGAGATGGAAATGGCCATCCGCTTTCTCGTCGGCTTGTCGCCGGCCATGCTGCAGCGGGGTTACGTCGCGGACATGTCGCGTGTCAACCTGGCCGAGCGGCGCGGCCCCTCAAGCATTGCCGCTTGCCAGCTCTGCGCCGGAGTTACAGCCGTCGAAACGCTCAAGCTCCTGCTCGGCCGCGGCGGCGTGCGGCTCGCCCCCTGGGCCAGCCAGTTCGACGCTTACCGGATGCGCTACGTCAAGACATGGCGCCCCTGGGGTCATCGCAACCCGATCCAGCGCCTGATGATCATGCTGGTCAAGTCTCAACTGGCGCGTTCGGCTCCTTCCCGGAAGTAACCCCATCATGAACCGTGAAACCTTGCTGAAAATTCTCGATCTGGCCCGCTGGGCGCCCAGTGGCGACAACACGCAACCCTGGCGCTTCAAGGTCGTTTCGGAATCACATATCGCGATACACGGTTTCGACACACGCGAACACGTCCTCTACGATTTCGACGGGCACGCCAGCCACATGGCGCACGGAGCGCTTCTGGAAACATTGAGGCTCGCCGCAACACGTTTCGGCCTGCAGGCTGAATGGCGCATACGCTCCGAATGTCCCGACAAAGCCCCGATCTACGATGTCAGGCTGTCGCCCACAGGAATCGGGGAAGATCCGCTGGTATCCTTCATCGAAACGCGCAGCGTGCAGCGACGCGCGATGAAAACCATCCCATTGACCCCATCGCAAAAGCAGGCCTTGAGCGAGGCTGTGGGAGAAGATTTTTCGTTGCGATTTTTCGAAACCTTGACCGAACGCTTCGCCGTCGCCCGCCTGCTCTGGAAAAACGCCTACCTGCGACTGACTTGCCCGGAGGCCTATCCCGTGCATCGGGACATCATCGAATGGAATGCCCGCTACAGTGTCGACCGCATTCCCGACCAGGCGGTCGGGGTCGACCCGCTGACCGCGAAACTGATGCGTCCCGTCATGCAAAGCTGGGAGCGGGTACATTTTTTCAACCGTTTCCTGGGCGGCACCCTCGCCCCAAGAATCCAGCTGGACTTCATCCCGGGACTGGCCTGCGCCGCGCACCTGCTGATGACACCACAGCACTTCGCCGATAGCCTGGAAGATTACGTCCGTGCCGGAGTGGCCTTGCAGCGTTTATGGCTGACGGCAAGCCGGCTCGGCCTGCACCTGCAACCCGAAATGACCCCGGTCATTTTCCGCTGGTACGCACAAGCCAACCGGCAGATTTCAGCCAAGCCGGAGATCAACGAAGGTGCAAGCCAGCTCGCCAGAATGTTCGAAACCCTGGCGGCCAAGACACCACGCGACAATTTCGCCTTTTTCTGCCGCGTCGGCCATTCCCGGCCACCGCGCGCGCGCTCCATCAGAAAACCGCTTGAAAAACTGCTGGTCTGAACGGACGAAACAAAGAACACCGAGTGACGAACCGACCTGAGTCTTTGTCGATTTTTTTTACATTCTCCACAGATTTTTTCTCGCCCGGCTGATTTCAGATCACAAAAAAATTTATTTATTCTTTCTTTTCAATTAGTTGGCAAGATAAAAAATAAATGGCATGGATGGTGCTTATATCAAGCCAGGGCAAGGGCGAACCGACCCCAGACATTGAAAAGGAGCCAACATGATGAAAAAGACTTTGATTGCAGCAGCACTGGCGCTACCGCTGACCGCTTTTGCAACGGTTATCCCGACCACCTTTGACGACACGTCATTGGGCGGGTCGGATGTCGTAACTTTCAATCAGTTGCAGATTTCGGGTGGAAATTCGCAAGTAACGCTGACCGACACGAACAACAACGGCTTGCTGGACATCGGCGATTCGTTCGTCGAAACCGGGATGGTCGCCGGGATAGGATTCACCGATGCACAGGACAATCCGATTCCCGGAACCAACATTAACCAGGCCGGTGGCTATCAACTGTGGGCCATCTTCGATCCGCTGGTCGGTTTCGTTTCGGGTGCGACGGTGGGAAGCGTTGGGCCACTGACGATTCAGACTTTTACCGCCAGTTTCGTCGTACCTTCCGGCGTCACCATTTACTACGACACCAATGTGAATGACGGTTTTACCGCTGGAAGCACGGTCATCGGCACGGCGACGCTACCCACGGCAGATAGCAGCTGCACCGTTACGCGCACCACAGGACTCGGTAGCCCGCTGGAACAAGGTTCATGCGTCCTGAGCTTCGTATTCGATGCGCTTGCAGTGACGGCGCCTGGCGTATGGACATCTCCTTCGGGTGATGACATGGGCGATCTGGATGGCGTCAAGTTGCGTGTCGACATGAACGTTGACAACTTCGAGCCGAACTTCTTCTCGCCGACCTATGCCGCTCCGGGTGGCACGCAGGTGGTGGCACTGGATCACAACGGCTCCGCGTCGTTTGTTCCTGAGCCTGCCAGTCTGGCTCTGCTGGGTCTGGGTCTGGTTGGTCTCGGCGCCATTCGCCGCCGCAAGGCCAGCGTCTGACAAAGTCAATTCGCCCGTTTGTCCTGAAAAGCCGCCGGTTCCGACCGGCGGCTTTTTTCATTCGTGCCTGTCGCGAACTGGCTATACTGAAAATCGGCACGCCGCCAAACATCAAGGAGCGCAACCATGCCCAGCTTGTCCGTGATGAAGGTTCTCGTCAAGGAACTGCTCTCGCAATCACAGGTTGCGAGAACCACCGAACCGTCCCTGGTGATGGATGACCCCCAACAGGTTCATGACTACACGCTGGCAGGACTCGAAGGCGGCGTCATGGCGCCGGTCTACCTTTTCCATAGCGCCCAGGTGTGCCAGGTCATCCGCCCGGGAGATCGCGTGCTTGACCTGGCCTGCGGCCCGGCCAATCAGCTGGCCCAAATCGCCCGACTGAATCCGGATTGCCACTTTGTCGGCCTGGATCTCTCGCCGGAAATGCTCGGAAAGGCCAGGGAGCTGGCAAATGCGCAGCAGCTTTCCAATGTCGAATTTGCCGAAGGCTCGATCACCGACCTGGGTCAGTTTGGCGATGCCAGCTTTGACGCGGTGATGTCCACAATGGCGCTGCATCATCTGCCCGACGTTGCTGCCCTGAATCTGACTTTCAAGGAAGCCGCCCGCGTCCTCAAGCAGGGAGGCGGCCTGTATCTGGTGGATTTCGGCCGGCTGAAGCGCCGCGATTCGATCGGGTATTTCGCCTACCAGTACAAGGATCGCCAGCCGCCGCTGTTCACACTCGATTATCTGAACTCGCTACACGCGGCTTTCTCCCTGAAGGATTTCCAGGAGGCCTGTCTTGCCAGTTTCGGGAATCGCGCGCGCGTGCTGAGCACCTGGTGCGTGCCCTACATGGTGGTCACCAAAACTCCGCCCCGCAGGGAGCTGCCTGCGGGGCTGGTCAAATCCCTGCACGACTTGCGCGATGCCTTGCCCGATTACCACAAGACCGATCTGGCGGACATGCTGACTTTCTTTCGCCTGGGCGGCGTATCCGCCAGGGTGCTCGCCTGACTCAGAAACTGTAACGGATTTCCGAATAAACCCGGTCCTGTCGATCATAGCGGCCGAACAGGCCCAGAGGCGGCCCTTTGAAAATATCGGCACCCACCGTCAGACGCCAGTTGCGCTCGAACCCCCAGACGATCTTCGGGCGGAACAGCCAGTCAGTGCGATTCAGGCTGGAGATCCATAAGGCCTGAGCTTCAACATTCCCTCCAAGCTTGCGGTTCAGGAGAAGGCTCAGCCCATTTTCCCGTTTGTCGGTCGTCAGATCGGAGTCGTAGGAAAAGAACTGCCTCTGAAATACCTGCGCATTGAACCGGGTTTCGGCGGGCAAACTGAAATCCAGGCCCACCGCCCAATCCAGGGTGTTCTGCGGCACGACGCCATTAGGATCCGACGCCCGCAGGACGGCAAACTGGCGGCCCCGGGTATACACCACTTCGCCTTTCAGGACGACTTCACCAAAATCCTTGGCCAGGGTACCGCCGTATTGATGAATGCGGTCATGCCGGGCTTCATAAATGTAGGTACCCGGAATGCTCGTTGCGTCGCGGTAGAACGTCGGCGTGATGTCCATGCTGCTGTAGGCAAACCCGGAAATGTCCCAGCCGTTTTTCAGGGTCGAGAGTCGGATTCCGTAATTGGAATTTCCCAGGGTGCGGGAAGGCCGGTCTTCATTCCGGTAAATGACATTCACACCGGAGGGTTGAACCTGATAGGGATAGAACTCGGCCCCCGGTTTGCCGATTTCGTCATAGCTGGCCACCGGAATCCAGAGGAATTCGGCGTGAAAATCGTCGTTGAAATACTCCGCCCGGGCGGCCCACTGGGGAATTCGCATCGTGTCGAATTCCGGCAGGATGAATTCGCGCATATCCCGGGCCGAAACGACATCGGCAAAGAACAGGCCGACCATTTCCCCCCAGACCACATGCTGCTTGCCTAGGCGGAAGTCCCAATCTCCCGCGCCGATATCCAGATAGTTTTCGCGCAAGTTGAAATTGAAACGCTGATTCCTTTCCACCTCCGTCGGGTAGTAGTCATCATAGAAGCTGTACACGGCATCGTAGTCGATACGCGCACCGAGTTTCCATTTGATGCCGCCCCCGAGGTTTCCCTGGGTGGACAGATCGGCGCGCGTGAGCATTTTCGACCAATGCACAGGGGATTCAGTGGTACGCGCCATTTCCAGTTGCAGATAGCCCCTGAGTCCCGAGCCGGAAGATTTCGGCGCGGGTTTCGCTTTTTCCTTGAGAAGATCGTCATCATCGGAAAAAAGGGCATCGCGGCTGACGTCTTTTTCATCCGCCGCATTTGCGGCGAGCAGATACGACGCGTATGGAGAAGCTGCGGTTTGCGCCCAGACCGATGAATAAAAAATCAGACCCATACCGGCCAGCAGTCTCAGAGCAAGTCCCGGTTTCATTTCCATTTTTCCTGACATGGTTGGACTTTCGGATGATTAAACATGATTCGGTGGCATCGAAACCGCATCGACCTGCCTGCGCTGACGTGCCAGTGACCACTTCGATTCCGAACGGACGCCCAGAATGCTGACCTCGCCATCTTCTACGCGCACCAGGCGGTCAGCCTTGGAAATGACGCGCTTGTCGTGCGTTGAAAAGATGAAGGTCGTATTGAAGGCCCGGTTGATCTGCTTCATCAGATTGAGAATTTCCTCACCCGTCGCATGATCCAGATTCGCCGTGGGCTCGTCAGCCAGCACGATCGAAGGCAGGATCGCCAGGGCTCTTGCTATCGCCACGCGCTGCCGCTGCCCCCCACTCAGCTGATTCGGACGATGCTCGGCGAATTTCGACAGTCCGACAATGTCCAGAAAATAATCCACACGCTTTTTCCGTTCCGCCGGCGAAACATCCTTGCGTTGCAACAGGGGATACTCGACATTTTCGGCGGCTGAAAGCACCGGCAGCAGGTTGAATGTCTGAAAAATGAAACCGATGGTCCGGTTCCTCAAATCGGCGAGCTGGTCAGGCGTTTTGTCGCTGACATCCGTATCGTTGATATAAATCCTGCCGCTGGTCGGCGTATCGATGCAGCCGATGAGATTCAGCAACGTTGTTTTTCCGCTTCCCGATGGGCCGGCAATGGCGAGGAATACACCGGACTCAAACGACAGGGTGATGTCCTTGAGTGCTTGGACTTTCTGATCACCAAGCAGATAATCCTTATACACATGTTCAATGCGGACAACACTCATCGGTAGGCTTTCTCCCGACCCGGGACAGCTGGTCAGCGCAAAGGGAAAATACTATGGAAATCATGACGATCCGACATCAATGTGTCAAGGCTGCCGTGACAATTGCATCTTTCCTGTCCATGGCATGCCTGACGCCAGCCAATGCACAGGAGACGGCAGCCGCATCTGCGGACGATTCGATTGCACGCAGCATCGTGGAAAAGGCTGACCTGGTGCGTTTCCCTGCGGAAGGATTCCAGGTCGACGTCAACATCACCACGACCAAGACCGGACAGGATCCCGAGGACAGGAAATATCGCGTTCTCTCGAAAGGCAACAGCAATACGGTGGTCATGGTCACGGAACCGGCTTCCGAACGCGGTCAGATCATTCTCATGAGAGGGCGTGATTTGTGGGTCTTCATGCCGGACGTATCGCAACCGATACGCATCG
This sequence comes from uncultured Propionivibrio sp., assembly GCA_964563685.1. Lineage (GTDB taxonomy): Bacteria > Pseudomonadota > Gammaproteobacteria > Burkholderiales > Rhodocyclaceae > Propionivibrio. The sequence goes on along the minus strand of CAZLXL010000001.1, from coordinate 489,299 downwards.
CCCTCTCGCAGCGTCTGACCGGACAGGTGGCCAACGGCGATCTGGCCCGTGCCAATTTCGCAGGGGACTACAACCCCAGGCTGCTGCGTAGCGAAAACATTGGTTCGGAAACATATCACGTCCTGGAGTTGACAGCCGTCGACCGGGGCGTCACCTACCAGAAAGTCATTTACTGGGTCAGCCAGAAAGACAACCGCCCTTTCAAGGCGGAGTTCTACTCACTGTCCAATCGCCTGCTCAAGACCTGCAGATACGAAAGGTATCAGATGATGGAAGGGAAGCAGCGCCCGACGCGTTTGGTCATGGAGGACGCCATGCGCAGCGGGGAACAGTCCGTGCTCGAATATGCCAGCATGAAGCTGCGGGACCTGCCGGACAAAGTGTTCACCAAGGATTACCTGAAGCGGCTGAACTGAAGCAACGCCAGCCGGCGTAGTTGTCCAACGCGGCAGAATCTCATCGCCTGGCCGGAGCGAAGGCGGCTATTGACTCAATCAGTCCTTTTCCCGCCTGTTCGCACAGATCGAGAACACGCTCGAAGCCTTCGGCTCCGCCATAGTAGGGATCGGGAATTTCGTCCGTGCCCGCATGCTGCGCGAACTCCATGAACAAGCCGATTTTCGGATGACATTCCGGGGGACTCATGCGCCGCATGAACTCGAGATTCTGGCGATCCATGGCCAGAATCCGGTCAAAACGGAAGAAATCCTCAGTTTCCAGGCGTCGCGCACGCAATGCAGACAAGTCGTAGGCACGCTTCGCGGCGGCTTTGCGGACACGCGGGTCCGGTTGTTCGCCTTCATGGAAGGCAGCATGCGTACCCGCCGAGTCCACTTCCATGAAAACGGACAAACCGGCCTGTTCCGCAAGGGTCCTGACCACCACTTCGGCGGCCGGGGAGCGGCAGATATTGCCCATGCAGACGAATAAAACCCGATACAACGCCATCGTTTCCTCAAAAAATCCGACAAAAAAAACGCACGGTGAATTGGCTCACCGTGCGTCTCTCAGCCGCTTGCATCAAACCTTGTACGCTTTGAGCGCTTTTTCGATTTCCCGGCTCATGCTGGTCAAATTATGCACAGCTTCCGCAGTGCTTGCTGCCGCAGCCGTATTGCGATCGGTCATCTGGGCAATCTGCTCGATGCGCTGGGAAATCGAGGTGCTGGCGGCACTTTGCTCACGTACCGCTTCGGAGATTTCTTCCACTGCGCCAACCACCGTATTCGAACCTTCCTTGATGTCGCTGATCGAGCGACCGGCTTCCTGCGCATTCTCGACGCCTGCTTCCACTTCCCGCACCGCGGCCGCCATGGTATCGACCGCCTGCTTGGCACTGCCCTGCATCTGGGACAAGAGCGTCGAAATCTCCTGGGTCGATTTCGAGGTGCGCTCGGCCAGCTTGCGCACTTCGTCCGCCACGACCGCGAAACCCCGGCCCTGCTCGCCTGCGCGCGCCGCTTCGATCGCCGCATTGAGCGCCAGCAGATTGGTCTGGTCAGCGATTTCCTTGATGATATTGGCTACCGACGAAATGCTTTCACTGTCATGACGCAATGCATCGATCCGGGAAGAAGTTTCACGCACCGAATTCGATATGGTCTGGATGCCATTCACCGTGTTCAGGATGACTTCCGCTCCCTGATCCGCCTTGTCCCGGGATTCCTGGGTATGGGCACTGGCATCCTGGGCCTGCGTGGCCACCATCGAAATGCTCACGGTCAGTTCCTCGATCGCCGCGGCCATGCCGGAAGAAGCATCGGATTGCTGCTGCGAATTTTCGGCAATTTCCTTCGAGGTTTTATCAACTTCATCAGTAATGCTGGACATGCGCTCGGAAACCGCCTGAATCTCGGCAAAACTGCTGCGCAATTTGCTCAGCAATTCGTTGTAGGCCTGCAGGGTGGCGCCGACTTCATCATTGGACGTCACGCGGATCGTATCCCGGAAGTCCAGCTCCGCCGCCGTACGCGTAATGGCCCGCTGCATCATGCCGAGCGGCCCGGTGATCGAACGCCCAAGCAGGAAACCCAGGACACCGATGACCACCACGCCAATGACTGCCGCCGTGATCGTGATCGTCAGGGTGCGCGTAAAGGCGGATGACGCAGTCTCGGCCACCGAACGCACATTGCCGGTATTGATTTTCACGAGCGCATCGAACGCTTCCGACAGGCGTTCGTGCAGCGGCCCGATCCCGGTCTGAATCTGTTCCAGCGCGGTCTGCGCTTCGCCCAGTCCGGCCAGGGTATTGATCTGCTTCATGCGCGTCACAAAGGAAATCATGCTCATCGTGGCTTCATCAAGCGCCTTCTTTTCTTCTTCTTGCGTTACATTTTCTCCGTATTCCTTGATTTTCTTGAGGAGATCGTTGCTGCCATCATTGAGCAATTTCTCGAGAGCGGCTCCCTTTTCGGCATCCGCCGTGGTGGCCCGGTTATAGAGTTCCGGAATAAGCGCGAGGTAGGAAGTACGCAGATCGCTGACACGCAGCAACGCGGGAACCGACTTGTCAGCAATCTCGACCATGTTCGAGTTGACGCTTCTCAGCCCATACAGGCCGAAACTGGATACCGCGGCCGATGTCACCATCGCAATCCCGACGAGCAACCATATTTTTTTGCTTATCAACATTTTTTACTTACCCCCTCTGATCCATTTAACGAACACGGCGATGGCTGACAACGCATTACCTTCAATCGTGAAGGCGATTCCAGCTTGAGTCAAGATGTTTGATCCGAATTCGATTCATCATCAGATCCGGATAAACCCGCAGGTGTTTCGAAAAAAAACCGCCAAGGCACGTTCTGCCTTGGCGGCCTCTCGGGAACCTGCGTGAAAAAGCGCTTACTGGATTGCTATGCGCCTGGACCGGGTCACTGCACGCTTGGGCAACTGCAGTTCGAGTACGCCGTTTTCGTACTTCGCAACAACAGCTTCTTCATCAACTTCCTGTCCCAGCGTGAATGAGCGGGAAACCCTGCCAAAATAGCGTTCCTTTCGCAGCAGTTTGTCGCCTTCCTTGATTTCCTTTTCGTTCTTTACCTCGGCGCTGATGGAAACCATGCTCCCATCCACCGAGAGCTGGATATCTTCCTTCTTCACACCGGGGATTTCCGCATGAACGGTGTAAGCCTTCTCATCTTCGCTGACATCGATCTTGACCTGCACTTCCTGCTGCTGTCCTTCCAGACGCACCGGACGCATGAAAAAGCCGCGGAAAAGATCATCAAACGGATCATCTGGTGCGCCATAGCGCAGAATGTTCGCCATCTCATCCTCCTGTTGATAAACCGGGCGATCCCGTACGCTACCAATATGAGGATTCGTGCTGTTCTTTCAAGCAGCAGGCCAGCAAAAAAATCCGGTCCTAATTGACTTCGTCGATCCAAGCCTGCTGTATGGCTTCAAGAATTTTCTCACCGCAGTGCTTCGCTTCATCATCGAAGCCCGGCAAGGCCATCACCCAGCGCATCAAGTCGACGAAATTGACCTTGACCGGATCGATGTCAGGGTGCGCATCCGCCAGTTCGAGCGCGATGTCATTGATATCCGTCCACTTCATCGCTTGCCCTCCTTGGTCATGTTGATCGAGTAACGCGGTATCTCGACCACCAGGGGTTTGTCATTGACGATGGCCTGACAGGAAAGACGCGAATTGGGTTCGAGACCCCAGGCCTTGTCGAGCAAATCGTCTTCCAGCTCCTCGGAGGGCTCCAGGTCATTGAAGCCCTCGCGGATGATGACGTGGCATGTAGTGCAGGCGCAGGACATCTCGCAGGCATGTTCGATGGCAATTCCGTTGTCGAGCAGGTTCTGACAGATGGACTCGCCCTCCTTCGCCTCGATGACGGCGCCTTCCGGACAAATTTCTATGTGCGGCAGCACAATGATCTGCGTCATGCGTTTTCTCCCGTTTTTTCAACCGCGTCTGCTTCCCCGGCAATTTCTTCAATGCGCCTGCCAGCCATGGCACGGCGAATATTCTTGTCCATGCGCTGTGCCGCAAACGTGCGCGTTTCTGCCTCGAGGTCATTCATCGCCAGGGATATCTGCCGCCTGTCCTCGCCCAAGGCAGCCGCCTGCAGGCGGGTCACGGCTGTCTCGATCGCGGAAAACTGTGCGTCGGTCAGCAGATCCCGGTCGCTCTTCAGTGCCGACAGCACGGCTTCGATCAGGCGTTGCGCCTCGACCTGGACTTCCTTCAGGGCCCGCCGCAAGGCATCATCCTTCGAATGCGTCATCGAGTCCTTGAGCATGCTGGCAATCTCGTCGTCGGAAAGCCCGTAGGACGGCTTCACCGAGATGCTGGCTTCGACTCCCGAGGTCTGTTCGCGCGCGGTCACGGCCAGAAGCCCGTCCGCATCGACCTGGAAGGTCACCCGGATGCGCGCCGCACCGGCCACCATCGGCGGAATCCCGCGCAACTCGAAACGTGCCAGCGAACGGCAGTCCGTCACCAGTTCGCGCTCGCCCTGCACGACGTGCAGGGCCATGGCCGTCTGTCCGTCCCGGAAGGTCGTGAATTCCTGGGCGCGAGCCACCGGAATGGTGGAATTCCGGGGGATGAGCCGTTCCACCAGACCGCCCATCGTTTCCAGCCCCAGCGAGAGGGGAATGACGTCAAGCAGCAGCCAGTCGTCGTCGGCACTCCGGTTGCCGGCAAGCAGATTGGCCTGGATGGCCGCGCCCAGCGCGACCACCTTGTCGGGATCGAGGTTGTTCAAAGGTTCCTGCTGGAAGAATTCGCCCACGGCGCGCTGGATCTGGGGCATGCGCGTCGCACCGCCGACCATGACCACGCCCTTGACCTCGGAGACCGACAAGCCGGCATCGCGCAAGGCTTTCCGGATGGGCAGGATGGTCTTGGCAACAAGGGTCTGGCTGATTTCCATGAACACTTCGGTGGTCAGCTTGAGTTCCACGCGTTCGCCGCTGTTGAGCCGGGCATTGATCGGCGCCACGCCATGATTCGTCAGGTATTCCTTGGCCTCGCGAGCACACGACAGCAACAGGCGCGCATCCTCTGCGGACAGGGGATTCAGTCGGGCCGCCTCAAGAATCCAGCAGAAAATGCGCTGATCGAAATCGTCCCCACCCAGCGCGGAATCGCCACCGGTTGCCAGGACTTCGAAAACCCCGCGCGAAAGCCTGAGAATCGAAATATCGAACGTCCCACCGCCCAGATCATAGACGGCGTAAATTCCTTCGGCCGCATTGTCCAGTCCGTAAGCGATCGCCGCAGCCGTCGGTTCGTTGAGCAGACGCAACACGGAGAGTCCTGCCAGCTTTGCCGCGTCCTTGGTGGCCTGGCGCTGGGCGTCATCGAAATACGCCGGCACGGTGATCACGGCCCCCACAAGTTCGCCGCCGAGCGAGTGTTCTGCACGCTGGCGCAGGGAACGAAGTATTTCCGCCGAAACCTCGACCGGGCTTTTTACGCCCGCCACGGTACGCAGACGCACCATGCCCGGTTCGTCCTCGAAGTGGTAAGGCAGCGATTCCCGATGGGCAATATCCTTGAGTCCGCGCCCCATGAAACGCTTTACGGAAACAATCGTATTGTGCGGATCGCGTGCCTGCTCGGCCTGCGCCTCATAACCGACCTGCGTCGATCCATCCATGTGATAGCGCACGACGGAAGGCAACAGGGTGCGTCCGAGTTCGTCGCTAAGCACGACGGCAAGGCCGCTGCGCACGGTTGCTACCAGCGAGTTGGTTGTTCCCAGGTCGATGCCGACGGCCAGTTTATGCTGATGCGGTGCTGCCGACTCGCCGGGTTCGGCAATTTGCAGAAGTGCCATGAAATTCCTGTTGTTTTAATCTTCAAGTTTCAAGCGCGGCCATTCCATCATCGATCTCAGCCAGCAACTTTTCAAGAAACATCAAGCGCCGGACGGCATCGGCGGCTGAAGAATAATCCTGCCGATCATCAAGCAGCTCAGCCAACTCTTCGTAACACTTGTTCATCCGCTGCTTGACCCGATGATGCAATTGCTCGAGTTCCGCAAGTTCACGCGCCTGACGTGCTTCGGCGACAGCCTCGCGCCACTCCATCTGTTCCATCAGAAACTCGGGCGGCATGCTCGTATTGCTTTCATCGCCGACACCGTGACCGGCCAGACTGAGCAAGTACCTGGCCCGGGGCAGCGGCTGTTTCAGACTCTGGTAGGCCTCATTGACACGAGTCGCCCACTGCAAGGACAGGCGCCGTTCCGACTCTCCTGCATGAACGAACCGATCGGGATGGACCTGTGCCTGAACTTCCCGGAAACGCTTGTCCAGCGCCAGGGTATCCATGCGGAAAACAGGCACAAGACCGAACAGGGCGAAATAGTCGGAGTTGAAATTGATTTCATTACGAGCAGGGACCACGTCAACGCCCTTTCAGCGAAAGTGCACCGGTTTCACAGCAGCAATTTCGAATTCAAACGCTGAAGCTTTCTCCGCAGCCGCAGGCATCCTTGACGTTCGGATTATTGAACCTGAATCCTTCGTTCAACCCTTCACGAGCATAATCAAGCTCGGTCCCGTCAAGATAGGGCAAGCTTTTCGCGTCGACCAGCACCTTCACGCCATGCGACACGAATTCGATATCGTCGGGATCCGGCGCATCGGCAAATTCAAGCTTGTAGGCAACGCCTGAACAGCCGCTGGTGCGCACACCCAGGCGCAAACCGATGCCCTTGCCACGCTTTTGCATGTACTTGGCAACGTGTTTCGCCGCGTTTTCGGAAAGCGTAACCGCCATCTCAAAATCTCCTTCGCAATTTCCTGAAAACCCGATTCTATTCGACCTGCTTCTTCTTGTAGTCCGCCACCGCGGCCTTGATCGCATCCTCGGCCAGAATCGAGCAATGAATCTTCACTGGCGGCAAAGCCAGTTCCTCGGCAATCTGGGTATTCTTGATTTCCAGAGCCTGGTCAAGCGTCTTGCCCTTGACCCATTCCGTGACCAGCGAGGAAGAGGCAATCGCCGAACCGCAGCCGTAAGTCTTGAACTTGGCATCTTCAATGACGCCATCCTTGCCGACCTTGATCTGCAGCTTCATCACGTCGCCACAGGCTGGCGCACCGACCATGCCCGTAGCCACGCCATCTTCTTCCTTGCCGAACGAACCCACGTTACGCGGATTCTCATAATGATCCAGTACTTTTTCGCTATATGCCATGATGTAACTCCTGTCAGTCCCGATGCGTCAACAATTCAAATTCGATCAATGCGCTGCCCACTGAACCGTGTTCAGATCGACACCTTCCTGCACCATTTCCCAGAGCGGGGAAAGTTCGCGCAACTTGCCGATTTTTTCGTGCAGCAACTTGATTGCGTAGTCGATTTCTTCTTCCGTGTTGAAGCGTCCGATCGTGAAGCGGATCGAACTGTGCGCAAGCTCGTCGTCGCGCCCCAGAGCCCGCAACACGTACGAAGGTTCCAGCGAAGCCGAGGTACACGCCGAACCGGATGAAACCGCCAGATCCTTGATCGCCATCAGCATCGACTCGCCCTCGACGTAGGCGAAACTGATGTTCAGGTTGTGTGGCACACGATGCACCAGATCACCGTTGATGTAGACATGCTCGATATCCGAAAGTCCCTTGAGCAGCTTGTCGCGCAAGGCGCCGATGCGCTTGTTTTCGGATGCCATTTCCTCGCGGGCAATGCGGAACGCCTCGCCTATGCCAACGATCTGGTGCGTCGGCAAGGTGCCGGAGCGGAAACCGCGCTCGTGCCCGCCGCCATGCATCTGTGCCTCCAGCCGCACGCGCGGCTTGCGCCGGATGTACAGCGCGCCGATCCCTTTCGGGCCATAGGTCTTGTGCGCCGAAAAACTCATCAGATCGACCTTCAGGCTGGACAGGTCGATTTCCACCTTGCCGGTGGCCTGCGCCGCATCAACATGGAAAACGATGCCCTTCTCGCGGCAGATTTCTCCGATCTCGGCGATCGGCTGGATCACCCCGATCTCGTTGTTGACGAACATCACCGACACCAGGATGGTGTCGGGACGCAGTGCGGCCTTGAACACATCGAGGTCGATCAGACCATTTTCCTTCACATCGAGATAGGTCACCTCGAAACCCTGCCGCTCAAGTTCGCGACAGGTATCGAGCACGGCCTTGTGTTCAGTCTTGACGGTAATCAGGTGCTTGCCCTTGCCGGAGTAAAAGTTGGCCGCCCCTTTGATCGCAAGATTGTTGGATTCGGTGGCGCCCGATGTCCAGACGATTTCCTTGGGATCGGCATTGACCAGCCGGGCGACTTCCTCACGCGCTTCCTCGACGGCGGCTTCTGCCACCCAGCCAAAGGAATGCGAACGCGACGCGGGATTGCCGAAATTCTCGACCAGATAGGGAATCATTTTTTCTGCCACGCGCGGATCCACCGGCGTGGTCGCCGAGTAATCCAGATAAATCGGCAGTTTCAGCATTTTTTACTCCGTTTCAATAATGTTGACTGTTAGACCGCAATTGCCGTCAAACCCTGCAATTTCAAGAGTGTGTCCTGCAAGGACACAAGAAAATCGTCAATCTGCGCTGCATTATTGCCAGCCCCCAGGCTCACTCTCACGGCACCGCGCGCCATTTCCTGCGGCACTCCCATGGCCCGCAGGACATGAGAAGGTTCGGGATTCGCGCTGGAACACGCCGCGCCGCTGGCTACTGCAAAACCGGCTCGATCCAGAAATGTGACCAGCGTTTCTCCATCCAGGTTCGGAAAAGAAAAATAAATCGTGTTCGGCAAGCGCTCTGCTCCACTCCCGAAGAGTCGGGCTCCAAGTCCGGTCAATCCCTTCTCCAGCCTGTCGCGCAACGCACGCAACCGGGGAGCGGATTCGGCAAGACGTTGCTCGGCAAGTTCGCTGGCCACTCCAAAACCGACGATCGCGGCGACATTCTCCGTTCCAGAACGCAGACCGCGCTCATGACCGCCTCCGGCGATCAAAGGTTCGATTTCCACCTGTTTGTCCAGTACCAGCGCCCCGGCTCCCTTGGGCCCGCCGATCTTGTGTGCCGACAGGGTCAGCGCATGTACACCGCCGACATTCAAGGCGCGGAAATCGACGGGAATCTTTCCCATCGCCTGCACTGCGTCGACATGAAACAGCGCTCCGGACTCCCGGGCCATTCCTGCCAATTCCAGGACATCCTGCAACACGCCGGTTTCGTTGTTGGCCTGCATCACCGAAATCAACCCCGGTTTTTGGGCCAGCACCTTGCGGTAGTCCTGTACTTCAACCCGTCCATGCGTATCCACGGCCAGCTTGTGCAGTTGCCAGCCATGCCGGGTCAGTTGTTCGGCCGGTTTGATCACACAGGGATGTTCGACCGCACTCACCGCAATCGATCTGGGTTTCAGGCAGGCGGCCGCTCCCTTGATGAACAGGTTGTTGGCTTCCGAACCGCCGCTGGTAAACACGACTTCCGTTGCATGCGCACCGACCGCCGCCGCAACCTTGTATCGCGCCTCGTCAATGGCCTTGCGCGCCGCCCGGCCGAATTCGTGCCGGCTGGAGGCATTTCCGAACTGCCCGCCCAGCCAGGGCAACATGGCCTCCAGCACCGCCGGATCGAGCGGAGCCGTGGCGTTGTGATCGAAGTAGACGTGCGCAGCCATCCCGATTGTTTCAGGCCAGTGCCGCCAGCGACCCATTCCGCGATCCGGGTTCGGAGTGCCGCGCATCCCTGAGCAAGGCCACATTGCCATCGACCTTTTTCAACTGCTTGGCAACGAGCTCGGCCAGGGTGACCGATTCCAGGTACTCATACATCTTGAAATTCAGCGTCGTCCACAGTTCGTGGGTCATGCAACGCTCTTCATCCTTGCAGTTTTCCCGCCCGCCGCACTGCGTCGCATCCAGCGCCTCATCGACCGCGCGCACGATATCGGCCACGGAAATCTGCGGCATGGGGCGGGCCAGACAGTAGCCTCCGCCCGGACCGCGCACGCTATCCACCAACCGATGCCGGCGCAGTTTTCCGAACAGCTGTTCGAGATAGGACAGGGAAATCTTCTGCCGGTCGCTGATCCCGGCCAGGGTCACCGGCCCGTCGCCGCCATTGAGCGCCAGGTCGATCATCGCCGTCACGGCAAAACGTCCTTTGGTCGTCAGTCGCATGTTGCCTCCTTTAATACCTGATTAGTTTTGTCAACTATGCTGAAAGTTCCCGCAATTAGTCAACAATTTTACTCAGGTATTTAGGATCGAACTTGTCGGCCGTCGCCAGTTCGTCTTCAAGACTGACGCCGCTGCTTTCCAGCTTTTTGATCAACAGATCAAGCCGCCGGTCGGTTTCCACGGAATGATCCAGCAATCCATGGATCGCCTTGGCCAGGGGATCATCCTGGTTGCTCGACAGGGCATAGGCCGAAAAGCCCATCTGACCGGCCTTTTCTTCGCGCTTTTGCGCCTGTTCGCCATCGATGATGCGTGCCGGATTGCCCACGGCCGTGGTTCCCGGGGGGACATCCTTGACCACGACGGCATTCGAACCGACCTTGGACCCGGCTCCCACCGTAATCGGCCCAAGCACTTTCGCGCCCGCACCGATCACAACCCCGTTTTCCAGCGTCGGATGTCGACGGCCCTTGTTCCAGGACGTTCCTCCCAGCGTCACGCCGTGATACAGGGTCACGTCGTCGCCGACCACGGCAGTTTCGCCGATCACCACGCCCATCCCGTGATCGATGAAGAAACGCCGTCCGATCGAAGCGCCCGGATGGATCTCAATGCCGGTAAAAAACCGTGCCAGATGCGAGACAAAGCGTCCGAGCCAGCGAAACTGGTGTGTCCATAGCCAGTGCGCAAAGCGGTGCATGACCACCGCGTGCAAGCCCGGATAACATGTCAGCACTTCCCACGAGGTACGGGCTGCAGGATCGCGCGCAAAAACCGAGCGGATATCTTCTCGCAGACGGCTGAACATGAACGGTTTTCTCCATAATCATCGAAGGGTAATTATAAAATACCCGACTGTTTCTATCAAGATTTCCCGGGGATATTCTTTTCCACAGCATCGAGAATGCCGCGCAGGATATTCACCTCATCGCGCTCCAGCGCGACGCGCCCGAAAAGGCGCCGTAGCTTCGGCACCAGACGCCGGGGCTGGGCGGGATCGAGAAACCCCGTACGAACCATCACCCGTTCCAGGTGCGCATGAAAGCGTTCCACGTCATCGGCTGTCGCTGCGGGAGAAGAAAAGGGAACCACGCGGGTAACTTCCGGCGGCCGACCGCCATGAGCCGCCAGCCTGAGTTCGTAACACAGCAATTGCACCGCCGCGCCGAGATTGAGCGAGGAGTATTCCGGATTGGCCGGAATGAACACGGTGCGCTGGCAGCGTTGCACGTCGTCGTTGGACAAGCCGGCCGTTTCGTTGCCGAACACCAGCGCCACCTCCCCGGTTTCGGCCCAGTCGAGCACCAGCGGAGCGGCTTCGCGCGCCTGCAGGCGTTCCGGACCGAGATTGCGATGGCGGGCGGAAAGCGCAACGGCAAATACCGTACCGTCGAGCGCTTCGTCCAGGGAAGAACAACGTGTCGCATTGGCCAGTACATCGTCGGCCCCCGCGGCCCGCGCAACCGCTTCGTCGTCGGGGAATTTCGCGGGACTGATCAGGAACAGCCGGGACAAGCCCATCGTTTTCATGGCCCGCGCTGCAGCGCCGATGTTGCCGGGATGACTGGTACGCGAGAGAACGATGCGCACGCGGCCGAGCCGTGAATCCTGCGCAGGAGGGACAGAAGAAGACGAAGAGGGCTGGTTCATATTAAAATACGCGATTCCACAAACGAAACGGGCGAACCGGAACATTCCGCCCGCCCTTCGGACTCTTTAAAAAAGACACGCCATGCATCCAGCTCTGAACATCATGATCAAGGCCGCTCGCCGCGCCAGCCAGATCATCAACCGTGCCGCTCATGACATCGAGCACCTCAAGATCACGCCCAAGAAATTCAACAACGATTTCGTCACCGAGGTCGACAAGGCTGCCGAAACCGCCATCATTGAAATCCTGCGCGAGGCCTATCCCGACTACGGAATTCTAGCAGAAGAGTCCGGCCCTTCAGACGGCTCCGAGGGTGGCAAGGATTTTCAGTGGATCATCGACCCGCTCGACGGAACGACCAATTTCATCCATGGTTTTCCGCACTATGCCGTGTCCATCGCACTGACGCACAAGGGCCAAATCACCCAGGGTCTGATCTATGACGTCGTGCGCAACGAAATGTTCACCGCCAGCAAAGGCGGCGGCGCCTATCTGAACGAACGGCGCATCCGTGTCACCAAGTGCGACCGCATGGAACAAGCCTTGTTGGGCACGGGTTTCCCGTTCCGCAATTTCGACCATGCCGACGCCTACCTCGCCGTGTTCAAGGAATTCGCCAAACGCACTTCCGGCATCCGCCGTCCCGGCGCCGCGGCGCTCGACCTGGCCTACGTCGCCTGCGGCCGCTTCGACGGTTTCTGGGAATTCGGCGTCCAGCCGTGGGACATTGCAGCCGGCTGCCTGATCGTCAGCGAAGCCGGTGGTCTCATCAGCGACCTCGCCGGTGGAGAGGATTATCTGAAAACCGGCAACGTCGTCGCCGGCACACCCAAGATCTTCTCGCAAATGCTGCAGGTTATCGAAGCCCACCGCACGGGGGCTCTACCCGCGTAACCGAAAACAGGCGAAGCGAAACGCAAACCGTTTGGTGTCAATTCCGGCGTTTCGCTTCGACACGCCGGCAGGCGCCCACGGCCGCGCGCATACGCTTCCAGTGCGCCCCGCGCCAGAAAACCCGTCCGCACCCCGCGCAGCGCCAGAAGGCATCGAAACCGGCCCGCGTTCCCGGCTGCAGGTCCGCAGCCACCTCCGCCTTCTCCACCGGCAGTAACGATGCATTGCACTCCAGGCAGCGCCCCGGCCGCCCGGTCTCCAGATCGAGCGCATAGCGCCCCGCCACATCGGCCAGCTGCGCCAGCGGCTCGGTATCCCGCAAGTAACAGCCCGATTGCAGTGCCTTGTGCATGAGCAAGGCCCGATCACGCGTCAGCACGATACGATCCTCGTCGACAGCAACCGCCACCAGATCGGCGTCATCCCAACCATTGTCCCAAAGCGTATCGAACCCGCAAAAACGTAGATAGCGGGCCAGCCGCCCCAGATGGGAATCGGCGGCGAACCGCGGCTCGCTTTTCAGTGGTTGTGGCATCAGACGGCGCAATGCGGGATACACGGCCAGGCGGTCGCCCTCCTCCAGCCTGCCATCCAGTTCTGCAGGCTCGCCATTGACCAGCAACAACCCCACTTCGGTATGCGGCACGCCCAACGCCTCTATCACATGCTTGATGCTTTGATGGGCTGCCACAGCAAGCCGGAAACTCTGACCGCGCTGCGACGGCGACAGGAAGTCTCCCAGTTCTGCATAAAAACGGAATTCGCTCATGACAGCCTCCCGCAGAAGCTCCACACGGCGCGATACCGTCCGTCAAAGGCCTTTCTGGTACGTGCCGATCAGTTGCGCCTCGGCCAGAACATGCCCGTGCATGGCCTGTTCCAGCCGTTTCTTGTCCGGCCGGTTCAAATCGGGCAACACCGTATCCAGCGCATACAGCTTGTGGAAATAGCGATGTCGCCCGATGGGCGGGCAGGGGCCGCCATAGCCGGTGCGCTGCCAGTCGTTCAATCCTTCCCGCGTTCCCGGCGGCAAGGCTTGCACGGCTTCCGGCAGACCGGCACAGTCCGCCGGCAGGTTGTACAACACCCAGTGCGTCCAGATCGTACGCGGCGCCGCCGGATCGGGCGCATCGGGATCATCGACGATCAGTACCAGGCTTTTCGTTCCCGCGGGAGCACCATCCCATGCCAGCGGCGGCGAAACATTCCGCCCTTCGCAGGTGTAAAGCTTCGGGATCGAACCGTTCGCCACAAAGGCATCTGAAGTGATTTGCATGTTTTTCCTTTCCATCCATTGAACGGCAGAAAAAGCCGCCTCCGCCGGTTCATCTTAGATCAAGAAAAACCGGTCGTTTCCACACGGCAAGTGCATCCGGCGTGTCAACCACTCCACATCGAAACGATTACCGCTGGCTGGTGTGCGCGCCGGTGAACAATCCACGCAATCCGGACGGCTGGCAACGCCAGTACTGGTGCGGCGCTTTGACGCTACCGCCGAGCCGGGCGGCAGCGTGCCAGGGCCAGCGCGGGTTGTAGAGCATTCCGCGCCCAATCGCCACCATGTCCGCCTGCCCCGAGGCGACGACGGATTCGGCCTGTTCCGGCTCTGTGATCAGGCCGACCGTAATCACCGGAACGCGCACCGCCTTGCGTATTTCTTCGGCGAACGGCACCTGATAGCCGGGAACCAGGGGAATCTGCTGTAGCGGTGACAGGCCACCCGACGAGACGTGAACATAAGCTGCACCGCGCTTCTCGACTTCCTGACAGAAAACGGTGCTCTGTTCAAGGTCCCAGCCGCCTTCGACCCAGTCGGTGGCGGACAGGCGAACGCCGAACGGCATACCGTCGGGAAGCGCCGAGCGCATGACATCGAACACTTCCAGCGGAAAACGCAGGCGGTTTTCCAGCGATCCGCCGTACGCATCGCTGCGCTGGTTGGACAGCGGCGAGAGAAATTGATGCAGCAGATAACCGTGCGCCGCATGCATCTCGACGGCATCGACACCCATCCGCGCCGCGCGCTTGGCAGCCTGACCGAACGCTTCACGCAATCGGGCCAGTCCCGCCGCATCGAGCGCCAGCGGCGCACGTTCTTCCGGTGCATAGCGCACAGACGAAGGAGCCACAGTTTCCCAGCCGCCGGATTCCGGCGGAATCAGCGCGCCGCCGTCCCACGGCACATGGCTCGAGGCCTTGCGTCCGGCGTGGCCGAGCTGGATGGCGATCGGTATGTCGGAATACTTCCGCACGCTTTCGATGACGCGACGCAAAGCCGCTTCAGCTTCGTCGGAATACAGCCCGAGATCGTTGGGCGTGATGCGTCCTTCCGGCGAAACCGCGGTGGCCTCGATGATCAACAATCCGGCGCCGGACAACGCCAGTTGTCCCAGATGGATGAGGTGCCAGTCGGAAGCCACGCCATCGCGGGCTGAGTACTGGCACATGGGAGGGATGACGATGCGGTTGGGGAGTTCCAGCCGGCCAATCGAAATCGGGGAAAAAAGCGCACTCATGAAGGTCTCCTGATAACCACAAGGGCCGTAATCGGTATCCATCAAGACAGGGTAGCGAAAAGACACACCCGCTTCCAAGTTTGCGGTGGATTCATCACCGCCGTGCAGGGATAATACAGCCGGTTTGACGTGGCTGCGATCGATGTGGTCGTCCAGGGCAAGAAATCCATAAACTGGGCGAACAGCGTCTTGCCGGTGTTCATAGCGACATCCGGGCAAATTGCCGGAAGACTGCCCGAACTGGCCATTGCCATTCAAATCGACACCACCCTTTATCCATCGGAAACCCTATCAGTCATGGATTCCAGCGATTCAACCCCTCATTTAACTGGACAGCAGTGGCGCAACATATTAACGAAACCACATACCGTGTGTGGTGCTGCAAAGCAAAGCAGAAAGATGCCCCCATCCCCGCCGACTTACGGCTGATGGCCCGTGCTGGCAAAGCGGGCAAGAAGCACCACTTTCTGGTTGATTACCTGCTCACCTACGGGGATGGACCACATCCTGCGAGGGTGAGCGGCGCTGCCAGCAGAGTCGCGATATTTCGCGCATGGGGGATAGTCGCCATAATTAGCAGCTAGGCGCGGGATAGGTCCACTGGTTGTTGAAACTATCAAAACGCGCTGGCACCTGGACGCGGATCTTGCAGCCGTTCTCATAAGTCACGATGCAATTCCCGTTGGTGCACTGTGACGAGCAACGCACTGAGGGAGTTGTCGGACGACAGTTCCTCTCCGCGACGGGGTGAGGCGCGGGAGCAGAAGCGGGCGTGGAATTGTAGACTCCGGCGATTGCACCAGACCAAAGAATTTTGCACTCCCCTTTATTGTGCTTCTGGCATCCTTCTCTTGCATCTTTATCCGCTTCATCGCTATTGCTGTACTGATGCGCTATGAAAAACCCCCCATTTCCCTCCTCGTCCAACTCTGCTTTAAAAACTGAGTAAAAACCAGGCTTTGTCAACGAAAAAGTTATTTTGCATTCTGCACTGCCGCAACCGTCTAGCGCTAGTTTTTTAGCATCCGCCAAACTCACACTACTCCTCCGAATACTAATGCGGCCTCCCCCCTCGGCACGTGCGATTGCCTTGGTGGTATCCAAGGTGCAGTCCCGCTTGGCTGTACCTTTGTTACAATTGGTGAGTGCTATTCGATTTGCCTCCTGCTGAGTTGAGCGAGTCGCCCAACCCCACTCGCCTCCACTGCCGTAGGCAATTGCGGAGGCGTCAGCGAGCGCAGACGGGGCTTGTGCCATTGCGGCCAGCGACAGCCCGAGCGCCGCATACTTCAGTAGTCGATTGATTCCGCTTTTCATTGTTGTTCTCCCATTTTTTGATTGGAATTAGTGTCTACGAGGGCAACAACGAACGCGGCATGGACTGACGGCGCATTGCGCCGGCGGCCCTGCTAGCATAGCGTCATCGCGCTTTAGCCCAGCGGCTTTGCGTCCCGGACTTTCGCCCGGTTTGCCCTTGCGTTAATTTTAGAGTACAGAGAATAGACCGCGCAACGGATATGCTCAGGACCGCGTTCTACTAAATGTTTTATCTATACATGGTTGCTATACAGAGTACCAACCATCAGGAGATAATCGACAATTGTTAGTAGCTTCTGCACGCTGCAGGTCTAATGAGTAACACACCAGAAAACATACAGAAACACACCCCCATGATGCAGCAGTATCTTGGCCTGAAAGCCCAGTACCCGGGACTGCTGCTGTTCTACCGCATGGGCGATTTCTATGAGTTGTTTTACGAGGATGCCGAGAAGGCCGCGCGTCTGCTCGACATCACGCTGACCACGCGCGGCCAGAGTGCCGGCGTGCCGATCAAGATGGCCGGTGTGCCCTACCACGCCGTCGAGCAATACCTCGCGCGCCTCGTCAAGCTCGGCGAGTCAGTGGTCATCTGCGAACAGGTCGGCGATCCCGCCACCAGCAAGGGACCGGTTGAGCGCGCCGTGGCGCGTATCGTCACGCCCGGAACGCTGACCGACGCGGCATTGCTTGACGACAAACGCGATGCGCTGCTGATGGCGCTGACCACCTCGCGCCACGGCGCGGGCCTCGCCTGGCTCAACCTGGCGAGCGGCGAATTCAGGGTATGTGAAGTCGCGCCGGGAAAACTCGCGGCGACGATCGAGCGCATCCGCCCGGCCGAAATCGTCATCCCCGACAGTCTCAAGCTGCCCTTCTCCCCGGAAGCGGCGCTGACGCATCAACCCGACTGGCATTTCGACAGCGAAGCGGCGAAGCGGGAACTGTGCGCGCACTTCAAGACGGCCTCGCTTTCCGGCTTCGGCGCCGACGAACTCGACCCGGCCATCGCTGCCGCCGGCGCGCTGCTACGCTACGCCCAGGCCACGCAGACGCGTGCCCTGCCGCACGTGCAGGCGTTGACCGTCGAGCGTGACGGCGTCTTCCTCGGCCTCGACACCGCCACGCGGCGCAACCTCGAACTCACCGAGACGCTGCGCGGCCAGCCTTCACCAACATTGTTCAGCCTGCTCGACGCCTGCGTCACCTCGATGGGCTCGCGCGCCCTGCGCCACGCGCTGCATCATCCGCTGCGCGACCCGGCCATCCCGGCGGCACGCCATGCGGCGATCGAATGCCTGATCGAAGCCAACGGGCAGCGTCTTCACGCCCTGCGCCAGGCGCTGCGCGGCTTCGCCGACATCGAGCGTATCGCCGGCCGCGTCGCGCTGTTCAGCGCCCGCCCGCGCGACCTCTCCAGCCTGCGCGACAGCCTGCACCGGCTGGCCGAACTGCGCGACCCGCTGGCCGACGCCGCCGCGCCGCTGCTGCAGGAACTGCTAGGCGAACTGGCGACGCCCGACGTTGCGCTCGACCTCCTTTCCCGTGCGATCCAGCCCGAACCGGCGGCGCTGCTGCGCGAAGGCGGGGTCATCGCAACCGGCTACGACGCCGACCTCGACGAACTGCGCGGCATCAACGACAACTGCGGCGCCTACCTCGTCGAACTCGAAGCCCGCGAGCGCGAGCGCACCGGCATCGCCAACCTCAAGGTCGAATACAACCGCGTGCATGGCTTCTACATCGAGATCAGCCATGCCAATGCCGCCAAGGCGCCCGACGACTACCGCCGCCGCCAGACGCTGAAGAACGCCGAACGCTACATCACGCCGGAACTCAAGGCGTTCGAGGATAAGGCACTGTCCGCGCAGGACCGCGCGCTGGCGCGCGAGAAGCTGCTCTACGAGGCTGTCCTGACGGCCCTGCAGGACGATCTGCCCCGCCTGCAATCCGTGGCACGGGCCGTAGCGCACGTCGACCTGCTTGCCGCGCTCGCCGATGTCGCACTGTCACGTAACTACTGCCGGCCCGAATTTTCCACCGAGCCCGGCCTGCTGATCGAAGGCGGCCGCCACCCGGTCGTCGAGAACGAACTGGCCGGCGGCGAATCGTTCATCGCCAACGACACGAAACTGGGCGACGGACGCCGCCTGCTGCTGATCACCGGCCCGAACATGGGCGGTAAATCCACCTACATGCGCCAGACGGCGCTGATCGCGCTGATGGCGCACGTCGGCAGCTACGTGCCGGCGAATCGCGCCGTGCTCGGCCCGCTCGACCAGATATTCACGCGCATCGGCGCCTCCGACGACCTCGCCTCGGGCCGCTCGACCTTCATGGTCGAAATGACCGAATCGGCCGCGATCCTGCACCACGCCACGCCCAACAGCCTCGTGTTGATGGACGAAGTCGGGCGCGGCACCTCGACCTTCGACGGCATGGCGCTGGCTTTTGCCATCTGCCGCCACCTCGTCGAGAAGAACCGCGCGCTGACGCTGTTCGCCACGCACTACTTTGAACTGACCCTGCTCGCCAACGAGTACGCCGACCTCGCCAACGTGCACCTCGACGCCGTCGAGCACGGTGAGAAGATTGTCTTCCTGCACGCCGTCGAGGAAGGCCCGGCCAACCAGAGCTACGGGATTCAGGTCGCGGCGCTGGCCGGGATTCCGGGCTCTGTGGTCAAGGCGGCGAAACGCCAACTGCGCGAATTCGAGCAGCGCGCGTCGATCAACCCGTTGCAGCCGGATTTGTTTGCGGCGATTCCCGAAACGCCGGAGCCGGAACTGCACCCGGCGCTCGAACGCCTGGCCGCTCTCGATCCCAACGAATTGACGCCGAAGCAGGCGCTCGACGCCCTGTACGAACTGAAGAACCTCAATCGCTAGGTTTACGGAACAGAACGGAACTTCAATGTTTCTCGCCAACGCCCGGCATTTCTTGGTCAAAAGAATATGCGATCTCGTTGTCGGAGGATTTGTCGGTCTGTTTTCCGTTTGCGTCCTGGCCGCTCCTGCTGCTGCCGATCTTGTCGATTCGATCGGCATATCTTTCAAGCGCATCCCGGCGGGTGAGTTCCTGATGGGCAGCGACGAGACGATCGAGGCGATGGCGCGTGACTTCCCTCAGTACGAGCGGCAGCGCTTCGAGAAGATCGATGACGAAGGGCCGGTGCATCGGGTACGCATCACGCGGGATTTCTTTCTCGGCCAGACCGAGGTGACTGTCGGCCAGTTCCGGCGCT
The DNA here is from genome assembly GCA_964563685.1 of uncultured Propionivibrio sp. Taxonomy (GTDB): domain Bacteria; phylum Pseudomonadota; class Gammaproteobacteria; order Burkholderiales; family Rhodocyclaceae; genus Propionivibrio. The sequence continues at coordinate 469,559 of CAZLXL010000001.1, read as the reverse complement.
TCGTCGAATCGTCCGGGTACGTGCCGGAATCGCTGCGCGACGGCACGGGCGGCTACGGTTATAACCCCGCCTACGATCCGGCTACCTCGCTGCGCCGCGATGCTTTCGAAGGTCGCTGCCCCCAATATTCCTGGCTCAACACCGGCTATCCGCAAACCGACGACTTCCCGGTGGTCAACGTCACCTGGAACGATGCCGTGGCCATGGCCCGCTGGTTGACGGAGAAAGAAGGCGTCCGCTACCGCCTGCCAACCGAGGCGGAGTGGGAATACGCCTGCCGCGCCGGAACCCGTACCCGCTTCGCCAGTGGCGATTCACCGGAATCGCTGACCGCCGTGGCCGACGTATTCGATGCCGATGCAGCGCCATTCTGGCCGCGATGGAACAATTTTGCGCTCACATCACACGACGGTTTCGCGTTCGCCGCCCCCGTAGGGAGCCGCGCGCCAAACGCCTTCGGCCTTTACGACATGCACGGCAATGTCTGGGAATGGGTCGCCGACTGGTATGGCGCAGACACCTACTCGCATTCACCGGAAGCCGATCCGCAAGGTCCGGAGACCGGCGAAACACGGGTCAGGCGCGGCGGCTCGTGGCATACGTGGGCTTTTTACGCGCGTGCCGCCTTCCGCAACTGGAACACCCCGGACACGAGATATACCTTGCTGGGGTTCAGACTGCTCCGCGAGACCCGCCCTTCCCGGATGTCATCCCCGTGACAGAAAGCCCTCGATCGCCCGCGCCACGAGTTCCGGCTGGTCGTGCTGCACGTTATGCCCGGAATCGGGAACCGGAACGGTCTGCAGGTTCCTGAAACTGCCCAGACGCCGATTGAATTCTTCAGGATCGTTGCCGAAGCGTTGCTTCACCAGCCCGTAATCCGCGATCAACAACAACACGGGCACCTCGATCCTGTTCCAGCAGGCCATGGTGTCCTCGATGCGGTAAACCATCGGGGAGGGAACCCGGTGCCACGGATCGCACGCCATTTCAACCATATTGTCGCTGCGATAACGGCCGATGTTGCAGGAAAGAAACTCCGCGCGCTCCTCGCTCAGGCGGGGATCCAGTTCCATCAGGCGGGCGGCCAGCGCTTCGAAGTTCGGGTAAAGCCCTTGCGGCGGACCGTTCTCGATGAACTTGAGCCACTTCCCGATCAGGTTGGGCGAATCGTCGTCGATCGCCGGCTTGAGTCCGAGAAAATCCAGCATGACCAGCTGCGCAACGCGTTCCGGGCGGACACCGGCGTAGGTTCCGGCAATATTGGCGCCCATGCTGTGCGCCACCAGCCGCGCCGGCTTGCCCGGCGAATAATGATCGAGCAGTGCATCCAGGTCGGCATAGTAGTCGGGGAACCAGTACGGCCGCGACAGCCATTCCGAATCGCCATAACCCCGCCAGTCGGGGGCGATCACATGCCAGTCCTGGCTGAGCGCATCGACGAGAAACTGGAACGTGGGCGAGCAATCCATCCAGCCGTGCAGGAAAAACACAGCGGGCGCGTTGTCGTTTCCCCAGTGGCGAACGTTGTAGCGCAAGCCGCGGAGGGTGATTTTCTCGGTTCTCGATTTCTTGTGTTGCATGGCGGACGGAAAAGAAGGAAAGCGGAAAAGCTTCAAATTTTGCCATGCCCTCCGCCGCGTGTGTGCTCAAACCCGTAAATGAATCACCACGAAATCTGTAGAAACAGTTGACGGCCACCGTAGGACGGTGGGGGACAGACCACGATCATTTCAAACGGAAGAGATTTTTTCCTGCATTATTTGGAAGAGCAAACAAAATCAGCCTCCGTCCAAGGCCTCATGACCATGCAACTTCTCCCATACGAAAATCAGGATTGTGTTGCACTTGATTATTGAGCCCAAGATTATTGTTTACGTTTTTTTATATAAATGACTAGGGAATAAATGCCCAGGAAAACAGCGATTTTGATAAAAACCAAATAGAAGGCGATTTCTTTGTTCCTATATTTTTCGTACGCAACAAAGCTGGTTTCTGGAGACAAAACAAGATTCCCGCCGATGCTCAATGAATCGGGCCAATACGCTGCACGACCGATGTGGAAGGCGGTTAGTTCGACGCGACCGATTTTCTCCCCGGCAGAAAATCGGTCGCACAAAAATTGAATAGGAAGGCAATCAATATATATTGCATCTCCGTCATCCTTGATGACATTTACAAGGAGCCTCCCTCTCGGGAGTTGGTATAGCCCTGCAACACCCGTAATTTTTACTGGCATGCCATTAAAATAAGGGGATGGCAATCGTTCTTGTTGATACGCTTTGTATGCCAGTCCAATAACAACGAGAAAAATTGAAATCGGAAGCGTAAAGAACAAAACCTTCGGGCCAAAGAGCTCCCAAAAAACAGAAGACACATCCAGTCTCATTTTCCCGTTGCCATTGTTATCTTTTTGGACATTTAATAATCTTCTCGTTTTCGCGATGAGATGAAATCGTTCCCCGCCTGATCCTTCTCTGAATTCTGCTCCACATTATCCAGCCCGCCAACAGTTTCCGGGTTTGCAACTTTAATTGTCAGGATGAGTGTGGCCGACGCGACCCGCGTCTCCGCTTGCCGCCCGGCCAGCGAGAGAAATCAGGCATTGCCCGTCATGTCTTCCGGGCGGACCCAGCGGTCGAAATCGGTTTCCGAAATGAATCCCGAGGCCAGCGCGGCCGCACGCAGGGTCGTTCCTTCGCGATGGGCCGTCTTGGCGATGGTGGCGGCGCGGTCGTAGCCGATGTGCGGCGCCAGCGCCGTCACCAGCATCAGCGACTGTTCCATGAGTTCGTCGATGCGTTCCCGGTTGGCCTCGATGCCGCGCGCGCAATGCAGATCAAAACTGCGCATCCCGTCGGCCAGCAGGCGGATGCTTTGCAGGAGATTGTGGGCGATCAGCGGCTTGAACACGTTGAGTTCGAAATTGCCTAGCGATCCGCCGATGCCGATGGCCACGTCGTTGCCCATGACCTGCGTGCAGAGCATGGTCAGTGCTTCGCACTGCGTCGGGTTCACTTTTCCCGGCATGATCGAGCTGCCCGGTTCGTTTTCGGGAATGCGGATTTCGCCAAGCCCCGAGCGCGGTCCGGAGGCCAGCCAGCGCACGTCGTTGGCGATTTTCATGAGCGCCACGGCCAGCGTTTTCAACGCGCCATGCGCGGCAACGAGGGCGTCGTGCGCCGCCAGCACGGCAAATTTATTGGGCGCGCTGACAAACGGCAGACCGCTATTTTTCGCCAGTTCGGCGGCAACGCGCCGGCCGAATTCGGGATGGGTATTCAGCCCGGTGCCCACGGCCGTGCCGCCAACGGCCAGCGCATAGATGCCGGACAGCGAGGCCTCGATGGCCGCTGCGGCGTGGTCGAGCTGGGCGACATAGCCGGAGAATTCCTGCCCCAGCGTCAGCGGCGTCGCGTCCTGCAAGTGGGTGCGGCCGATCTTGACGATCGCCGCAAACGCCTGTGCGCGTTCGTTCAGCGAGGCGCGCAGGCCAGCCAGCGCGGGCCGGAGCGCCTGAGCGATACCTGACGCCGCCGCCACATGCATGGCCGTGGGAAAAATATCGTTGGAGGATTGCCCGAGATTGACCTCGTCGTTGGGATGCACCCGGCGCTGCGGGCCACGCTCGCCGCCGAGGAGTTCCGAAGCGCGATTGGCCAGCACTTCGTTCATGTTCATGTTGCTCTGCGTACCCGACCCGGTCTGCCAGACGGCCAACGGGAACTGCGCCGCATGCTGCCCGGCGAGCACTTCGTCAGCGGCCGCGACGATGGCAGCGGCCTTGTCCTGCGGCAGCAGCCCGAGGTCGCGGTTGACCACGGCGGCGGCCCGCTTGACCTGCGCCAGCGCATGGATCAGTTCGACCGGCATGCGTTCGCTGGATATCCGGAAGAATTCAAGCGAACGCTGGGTCTGCGCGCCCCACAGGCTGTCAGCCGGCACTTCGATCGGGCCGAAGGAGTCGCGCTCGGTCCGTGTCGGTTTATCTGAGTTCATTTGATTCATCCTGAAAACCTCAATTAACCACGAAGGTCACGAAGAACACGAAGAAAATCAATTGCTTGATCAGGCAGGCAGATTCGCCCGACGGGAGAGTTTCTTCCTACGTCACCCCTGAAGCGGCCGGATCCTCCGACGACATTCAGGCCAGCCGTCCTTCGCGGTAATCGCCGAGCGCCTGGTAAATCTCCTGCTCGTTGTTCATCACGAACGGTCCGTATTGCGCAATCGGTTCGTTCAGCGGTTGTCCGGCAATCAGCAGCAGACGCGTTTCGCCAGCCGCCTCGATCACCACGCCGTCCGCCTGCGCATCGTTGGTCAGGATCGCCATGCGTTGTTCAGGAACCGGGCTTCCGGCCACCGTCACTTCGCCCCGATATACGTAGATGAAAGCATTATGTTCCGCAGGCAGCGGCTGCGTAAAACGGCCACCCGCCGGCAGATGGATATCGAGATACAACGGCGCCGTTGCTTCCCGCGTCACAGCCCCACTCACGCCATGGCTTTCTCCAGCGATCACTGTGACTTCGGCGCCTGTATCGGTGGTGAATCGCGGCAGATCGGAGGCAGCGAAATCGCGGTACCAGGGCGCACATAGCTTGTCGCGCGCGGGGAGGTTGAGCCAGAGCTGAAAGCCCTCCATCACGCCGTCTTCCTGCTGCGGAATCTCGGAGTGAATCACGCCGCGCCCGGCGGTCATCCACTGCACGCCACCGTTTTCCAGCAGCCCTTCGTGACCGGCGCTGTCGCGGTGGCGCATGCGCCCAGCGATCATGTAGGTCACGGTTTCAAAACCGCGATGCGGATGATCGGGGAAGCCGGCGATGTAGTCGTCCGGATTGTCGCTGCCGAAAGCATCGAGCATCAGGAAGGGATCGAGCCGGCGCTGCAGCGGCTGGGTCAGCACACGCGTCAGCTTCACCCCGGCACCATCCGAGGTGGCCTTGCCGGCAACCAGACGCTCGACGGAGCGGGGTTGCCGGATCATTTCATTTGCCTGGACATGCTTCATGATCGTTTCTCCATGCCGTGGATCTGCTACGGACATTCCTCGGAAAGCCGGAACGCCGAAACGTTCCGGATCCGGTCAGGCCAGCGCGGCGGCGATATCCGCCTCCGCCTCGTCGAAGCCCCGTTGTGCGCCGTCCGGCCCCATGTTCAGGCCTTCCGCGTAAATGAACCGCACGTCGGTGAGACCGAGAAAACCGAGCACCGTTTTCAGGTACGGCACCTGGCTATCGGCAGGGGTATCGCGATAACGTCCGCCACGCGCCAGGCCGATATAGACCGTCTTGCCCTTGAGCAAGCCTTCCGGCCCCTTTTCGGTATAGCGGAAGGTCACGCCGGCGCGCGCAATGGCATCGACCCAGCTTTTGAATTGCACCGGCACGCCAAAGTTGTACATCGGCACGCCGAGCACGATCGCGTCGGCGGCCTGTACTTCGGCAATCAGCGCATCGTCGAGCGCAACGCGCGCAGCCTGCTCCGGCGTGCGCTGGTCGGCAGGCGTAAACAAGGCGCCGAGCGCGGCTTCGTCAAGTACCGGATGCGGATTGCGGGCCAGATCGCGCACAACCAGCCCTGCCGCCGGATGAGCGGAGCGCAAACGGGCGACGATGGAGTCGGCGAGGCGGGTCGAGTTGGCCCCCTGGCGGGCGCTGGCGTTGATTTGCAGGATGTTCATCTGAGGCTCCTTGAGGTTTTAAGTACGATGGAGCCACTTTATTTGTTCATAAAATAGTTGAGAAGCCCTCAAATCGGATAACATTGTTCCAAATATGAAACAATATGACCCCAACGATCTTCTGATCTATGCTCGCGTGGCTGAAGCCGGAAGTTTCAGTCGCGCAGCGGGAATGCTTGGCCTGCCGAAGTCCACCGTCTCGCGCCGGATATCGCTGCTCGAAGAACAACTCGGCGAGCGCCTGATGTTGCGCACCACTCGCCGCCTGACGCTCACCGAATTCGGCGTGCTGCTGCTCGAACATGCGCGCCAGGTCGCATCTGAAGTCGATGCGGTCCAGGCTCTCTCCGAACATCGCCAGGCACAACCGAGCGGACGGCTGCGCGTGTCCATGCCGAGCGATTTCGCCAACCTGCTGCTGACCGACATGCTCGCCGCCTTCATCGCCCTGCATCCGGCCGTGTCGCTCGAACTGGATCTGTCGCCGCGCCGGGTCGACCTGCTCGGAGAAAATTTCGATCTTGCCGTGCGCATGGGCGATCTGCCGGACGACGGATTGCTGGCGGCGCGCAGGATCGCCGAGTTCCAGGCCGGACTCTATGCCGCTCCCGCCTACCTCGCCGAGCACGGCGATCCGGCCGGCCCGGACGATCTGCTTCGGCACAAAGCCCTGCACCTGCTTGGGCGCAACGGAGATCCCCTCCCCTGGACGCTACATCGCGGCAAGGAGACATGGGTGGGACTGCCCCCCGGCGCAGCCAGCGTAAATTCCCCCGAATTCACGATCCGGCTGGCCTGCGCCGGATCCGGTATTGCGGCTGTTCCCGACTATTTCGCCCAACCCAGCCTGCGCAGCGGGCAGTTGCGCCGCGTCCTGCCGGAATGGTGTCTGCCTGCGCACACCGCCTGGGCCGTTTTCCCCGGCCGCCGCCTGATGCCCGCCAAGACGCGCGCATTCATCGACATGCTGCAAGCAGCGATGCGCTGAAACGCAAGCCGGCTCGGGTTTCAAACGCCTTCGCCGCGCCCCAGGCGCCACCCGAGCAGCGCCCAGATCACGGCAACCGGCGCGGCGGCCAGGGCGATGGCCCCGACAGTCAGACCAAGCGCGGCAAAGCCGGCGTAGAGCCAGCCGCTGAGCAGATCGCCGCCACGGTACACGGCGGCGTCGATGAACGCCTTGGACTTGTAGCGCTGCTCACGGTCAAGGTACGTGAACAACACTTCGCGCGCCGGCTTGGCGAGAGCGTGGCGGCTGCTGTCGTAAAGCACGCGCACAACCAGCAGCGCAGTCAGCGCGATGGTGGTCGGCGCGCTGCCGAGCGCGATAAAACCAAGCGCCGCAATGGCCGGAAGCACGGCCAGCGTGGCCCCGACGCCGATCCGCCGCACGATGCGCGCCGTCAGGAAAACCTGGACAAGAAGGGTGACCATGTTGACCGCTAGATCGATGTGCGCCAGATACGTCCGACGCATCGCGCGGTCGGCGATCGCCTCGCCGACCAGATGCGACTGCGTGAAGTAAAGGACGGTCGAAGCAAAGGTCATCAACAGGATCCACAACGCGATGTTGCGCAGCGCCGGCGAGCGGAAAACCGGGCCGACGCCGCTCCACGCGCTGCCGCCGACGCACGCTGCGGGTTCGCGGCTGAGCAGGCCCGGCGCATGTTCGGCACGGCGGTCCAGGGCGCGGGCCAATTGCGAAGCGGCTTCGAGCGGCAGCACGGCAAACAGCAACAGCAGGAACACCGGCACGTGCTGCGCCAGCGCCGCGGTGGACGCCGACCCGGCCATGCCGCCCAACGAGGCGCCGAAGGTGATGAAGCCAAACAACCGCCGGCCCTGCTCGCCGCGAAACAGGTCGACAATCAGCCCCCAGAACACCGTGACGACGAACAACGCGAAGACGCTGACCCAGACGTAGAACACGCGGTCGATCCAGGCTCGCGCGGATTCGGGCAGCAGGGCCAGCGCGGCATAAAATCCGATCAGATTGACGGCGAAGAAGCGGTTGGCCAGAGGAATGAACACGCGCCGGCGCAAACACGCTACGGCCGCCGAATACAACGGCACCGCCAGCAGCATGACGAGGAACACCGCGGTCCACAACACCTGCAGGTTGCCGCGGTCGGCGGCGCCGATCTCGTCGCGCACCGGACGCAACAGGTAGTAGGCAAACAGGATGCTGAACCCGTAGGCCGTGGCCAGCAGCATCGGCACCGTTTCGCCAGGGCGCACCGGAACCCCCCGGCCGAATAGTGCGATGCCCATGAATCAGCGATCAGAGCGCAAACAGCTCGGGATGCCGGCGCCAGAAAGCCGCATCGGGAATCCGCCCGGTACCGGCGGAGGCATTGTCCGCCATGTGCTCGGGTCGGCTGGTTCCGGGAATGGCGCACGTCACGGCCGGATGGCTCAGCACGAACTTGAGCAGCAGTTGCGCCCAACTCCGGGCGCCGATCTCCGCGGCCCAGGGCGGAAGCGGCCGGTCGCGCAGGCGCCGCAGCAACCCGCCCCCGCCGAACGGGCGGTTGATCAGCACGGCCATGCCGCGTTCGGCGGCCAGAGGCAGGATATGCCGCTCGGCTTCACGCTCGTCGAGCGAGTAGTTGATCTGCAGGAAATCCAGGCGTTCGGCGCGCATCACGGCGGCCAGTTCATCGTAAGCGCCGGCATGGTAGTGGGTGATGCCCAGATAGCGGATGCGCCCTGCCGCCTTCCAGTCGCGCAGGGTCGCCAACTGGGTACGCCAGTCCACCAGGTTGTGTACCTGCATCAAGTCGAGAGGATCGGCACGCAGCAGGCGCAGCGATTCGTTCATCTGCCGCAGGCCCTCGTTACGCCCGCGCGTCCACACCTTGGTGGCGACGAACGCCTTGCGCCGGCCGTCAACCGCCGCCAGGGCCTCGCCTGTCGACGCTTCAGCACGGCCGTACATCGGCGAGCTGTCGATCACCGATCCGCCGGCTGCGAACAGCGCCTGCAACACGCCTGGCAGCCTGGCATATTCTTCCGAACCGGGAGCCACATCAAACCCCTGGTACGTTCCCAGGCCGATCACCGGGAGTTTCTCTCCGCTTTGGGGAATGGCCCGGGCATGCATCGTGGAAGAGGTCCCAGAGGTCTCCGCCGCCGTGGACGCGCCCCGGCCAAGCACCAGGGCTGCCGCCGAACCCGCGGCAAGACGCAGAAATGCGGCCCGCGACATCGCGCGCGGCTGCTTCGACCAAGCCGAAGGATCGTTCATGCGCTTCTCCCGGAAAGCAACGGCTGCTGTTTGAGCATGACCCGTAGGCCTTCGCCGAGTTCCCCTTTCTCCAGCGGGCGCCCTGAAAAGGTCAATCTGCAACCCGTCGATGTTTTCAGCCCGATACCCGCTTCACCCAGACCGTTTCAGGCATCCGGGCCCGCTGGCGGTAGATGAGCGCCTGCAGACGCACATGCGCGCGACCAAATCCGGAGTGGACCTCGGACAGGAAATACTGGCTCTCGACCGTATAGTTGGCGGACTTGGCCGATGTGCGGAGATTTTCCGGCAAATTGTTGACGAAATCCTGGCCGGATTTGAAATGATTTGTCGTTCGCCGGTTGACCAGGCGCTCGGCCTCCTTGAGCGACAGACCGGGGGTGACGGCCATCAGCACCTCGGGCGGGGCAAAATTGACATTGACCGAGGTGGATTCGGGCAGGATCGTCACCAGGTCGTCCAGCTCCACGAGCTTGCCCTTTTCAATGCCGGCCAGTTCCGCCAGTTCGGAAAGACTGGCGACCGGCAGCGGTTTGAGCACGGTCTGCAACGACACCTTGTTCGCCGCCTTGAGATAGCTCTGCCACTGCAACACCTGCATGGCCAGCGCCTGGGCCAGTTTTTCCGCCCAGTCCGTCGGCAGGTTGCGGGCGGACAGCAGGCGCTGCAGGGCGAGCAGACCCGCTTCGTTCACCTTGCCGCTGCCTTGCAGGGTAAACAGATTGAATTTTCCCTGTTGCTCCACCAGCAGGCCGCCAATCTTGCCCGTTTCGACATTGACCGCCGGCACCGGAATCGTCCAGCTTTCCATCAAGTGATCGACCTGATTGTTGCGCATGTCGTCGCGCAACGTCAGGCGCGCCAGGTCAATGGCGCTCAGGGCCATCGTCTGGGCGGCCAGCATGTCGTTGCGATTCTCCACCAGATTCAGCCATTGCCGCTGCCGTCCGCTCAAGGCAAAGGCCAGCGAGGCGACCAGCGCGGCGATCAGGATGGCCGTGATGACGGCGATTCCGCGTTGCTTTCCGGGCACGGAGCGTCCTTTTCTCATGGCAGTGCGTAGATCCGTTCGAACTGTCCGAGTCCGCGCAAGGTCAGGCGGATGCGCACGGCACGCGGCTTGAGCAGGCTCTGATCTCCAGGCCAGTTGTTCAGCCAGGCGTTGGCTGCGTTGAGGAAGGCGGCATCGCAGTGTTCGATATCGCGCAGCAGGCGTTGGGTTGGGATGGTTCCCGGGACGGCAGCGGCCGTGCCGCTTTCTTCGCGCACAGCCAGGGTATTCACGGGAGCCAGGCGCAGGGTCAGATCGCCCCGTTCGCAGCGATACAGGACACGCACAGGCGAACGCTCCCCATCATGGCGCGCCAGTTCGATGTAGAACCCGCCGCCAACGTTTTCTCCGGCACTTGCGCCGCGCAATGGCGGCGCCAGGGTGTTTGGGCCATCCGGCAGAGGATGCGGCGCGATTTGCAGGAGATCGCCATCCAGCCGGTCGAAGACCATCCCCAGTTCCCGCCAGAAGCGGATTTCCCGGTCCAGCACTCCCTTGGTCGAAGCCACCGCATCAAGCCCGCGATAGGCAATCAGGCTGGCGATGGCGAAGACGGCCAGCGCGACCAGGATTTCGATCAGGGTGAAGCCACCCTGACGCTTAATTCTGCTGGCGCGCCACATAACTGACCTGCCGGGCCACGGCGTATTCCGGGCGTTCGGGCAGAAACACCTTGATCTCGACGCGCCGGAAACTGTAATTGGGCGTGGCGCTGACTTCCTGACGCCACAGAAAATCCTGCATGCCTTGCCTGGCCTGGCCGCTGGTAGCGCCCATTTCCGGAAACAGGCGCGTGGCGCGCAATTCGCTGACAAGGTTTTGCGCGACCCAGACAGCCGCCGTGCGCGTCCTCAGTTCGGTCACGCTATCGACGGCAAAATGCACCGAACGCATCGCGGCGGCCATCGCAATGCCGATGATGGCCAGCGCCACCAGAGTTTCAAGCAAGGTGAAGCCCTTATTGCGCACGGCGGATTTCAAGACGGCCCAGCGCATCGGCCTGAATATCGAGCGTTGAGCTGCCGGCCGAAAGCGTCAGCGTGAAGACTTCGGACAACCCGGAAAAAGCAAATTCCAGCCGTTCCCCCAGCGGGCGAGCCGAACCATTGACGCGAATGGCCCTGAGCGCCACACCGTCGGCAAATCGTCCGGAGGCAATGCTGTCACCGTCCGGAAGCGCAACCCAGGCATTGCGCTCGTTATCGGCTATCCAGAACTGATAGCCCTGTCCGTCACTGGAGAAAGCCAGGGAAGTGCCGCGAATCACGGCCTCGTCACGCACCGCCTCCAGCCGGTTGATCAGCATTTCGGCGGCCTGATCCAGGCGCTGGTTTTCCGACGGAGAAATCTTGAGCATAGCCACGCCCAGTGCGACAGCAACGATCGCACAGGCCACCAGGATTTCGATCAGGGTGAACCCGCGCTGATAGCATCGGGCTGAGAACAGCATCATTGCCTGACCGCGTTACAGCATCCAGGAGCCGAGATCGGCGTCGTAGCCTTCGCCTCCTTGCTGCCCGTCAGCACCGTAACTCATGACGTCGATTTCGCCCTTGAGGCCCGGCTGCAGGTAGAGGTAGTCGTGGCCCCACGGATCCTTGGGCGCCTTTTCCAGATACCCGCCGGTTTTCCAGTTGGACGGGATCGGTTCCGAGGTCGGCTTTTCAAGCAAGGCCTTGAGACCCTGTTCGGTGGTCGGATAGCGCCCGTTATCCAGCTTGTAGATCTTGAGCGCGGCCACCAGCGTACCGATGTCCTGCTTGGCGGCAACGACGCGCGCCTCGTTCGGCCGATCCATGATCTTCGGCACGATCAGGGCGCCAAGAATGGCCAGAATGGAAACAACGACGAGAATCTCGATCAGGGTGAAACCGCGTTGTTGAGTTTTCATGATGCACTCCTAGGCTTATTTGACGAACTGGTTGATTTCGAAGACGGGCAGCAGGATGGCCAGGACGATGAACAAAACAACGCCGCCCATGAACAGAACAACGGCCGGGCCGAGCAGGCTGGTAAAGGCTTCGATGCGCCGCGACAGCTCGCGCGAAAGCTCCTGCGCGGCGCGTTCGAGCATGCGGTCGAGGCGGCCGGTCGCTTCGCCGCTGGCCGTCAGGTGAATGAGAATCGGCGGGAACTCGCGGGTAGCGGCAAGCGCCCGCGACAGCCCCATGCCTTCGCGCACCTGCCCGGCGGCGGCGGCCGCAGCAGCGCGCTGCACGCGATTGGTCATCACGCCTTCAGCTGCGGAAAGCGACCCGAGCAAGGGTACGCCGCTACCGACGAGGATGGCCAGCGTGCTGGAAAAGCGCGCCGTATTGGCAGCGCGCTCGAAACGGCCGAACAGCGGCAGCTTCAGGCGCCAGGCGTGAACACGCAGGCGGAAAGCCTCGTTGCGCAGGCCCAGCGCAAAGGCGATGCCGGACAAAACCGCCAGCAACAAAACCCAGATCCCCCAGTCGGCCACGACCGAACTGACGGCCAGCAGGATGCGCGTCATCAGCGGCAGCGTCTGCTTGGCGCCCTGGAAGACCTGCACCATCTGCGGCACGACCCAGGTGAGCATGCCGACAATGACCAGCGCCGAAACGCAAAACACGACGGCCGGATAGATGAAGGCCAGGGCCACGCGGGAAATGAGTTCGGCGCGCTCTTCCAGATATACAGCCAGCCGCTGCATGACGCTGGGCAGACGCCCGGACTCCTCGCCCGCCTTGATCAGCGTCGGATAGAACGAGGGAAAGGCGCGCGGCAGCTTGCCCATGGCCGCGGACAGGGACAATCCGGATGCGATATCGGCGCGCAGGGTGGCGATCAACCGCTTTTCGCGGTCATTGTCGGACTGGTCGGAGAGCACCACCAGCGCTTCGTCGACGGTCAGTCCGGCATCGAGCAGCGCAGAGAATTGCCGTGAGAAACTGGTCAGCAAGGCGTTGCCGAGGCGCAGGCGGGCGCGTTCGGAATGGCCGGTCTTTTCGGCTTCGATTTCGGTAGCGAGCAAACCGCGTTCCTTGAGCAGGGAACGCGCCTGGCGGGCACTTTCGGCCTCCAGTTTGCCCGCCACCGGACGCCCGCCTTCGAGCGGTAGAGCTTTGTAGCGGAATACAGGCAAAAAAACCTCTTGTCAAAAACGCGTTGGCGTCACGGGAAGAGCCACCGCTTTCCCGCCGAATTCAAAAAACCAGCTGATACCCTTCCCCGGCCTTGGGCAGCATCGACAGCATGGGAGTCAGTCCGGGCATCGGCGCTTGCGGAGTCAAGGTCACCTGTCCCCGCGCGGCATTTTTTGCGGCATCGAAATCGCCGCTTCCGGCAATCTGCAGTTTTCCGGCCACCGGCACGATGCGCCAACTGCCTCGCCCTCCGGGTTCGGCATCGATTTCCACCGTATAACTTCCCAACTCGCCTTGCGGCACCAGCGCCGAGAACAGGCGGGAAATAGCGAGCTGGACGCTTGCGCGCTGATCCGGCGCAAGCCGCGTCGCGGTGGCATGCAACTCGGCGCCCAACTGCGCTCCTTTCAACCGGGGATGCAGCGCCGCAAAGGGTTCGAGCGGCAGGAAGACACTGAGATCATGCACCTCCGCAGCGCCGGGGCGAAGCGTCAGAATCAGGCGGCTGGTCTTGTCGCCCAGGCGGCCGTGCACGGCCCATTCGAACTTTGCCCCAAGCAAGGCAGCCGGCCGGAAGCGCCATTCGACCTGTTCCTGGGCCAGCATGCCGCCAATGCCAAGCGCCGAAGCCCGGCCATTCCAGAAGGAACCCTCGACATTCCGCAATTGCAGTTCCTGCGGCAGAACCAGCGTGACCATGCTGGCCGGAATCCGGATCAGGCAAGCCAGCAGGAACAGGAACGCCGCAATGAGCAGCGTGCGCCGCGCGGGACGTACCAGAATTTTTTTCATGGCGCGCGCTCCAGTTCGACAACGACCCGCGATACGCTCCCGGACGCCGCCTCGGTCTTCACATTCAAGACGGCCACGCGCGTGCCGGTTTCCCGGCGCAGCGCTTCGAGCAAGACCAACGCTTCGCCCATCGGCAGTTCAGGCAGGCGCATTTCGACGCGCGCATTGGACAGGGCGCGCAACTCGGCGCTGACATTGCGTTCGGCGAGCATGCCGAAAAGCGTGCTGCGCAAATCCCCCTGGGCCGGGTTTGCGGCGCTTGGCGAGCGCTTGCTTTCCACTGGCCGGGCGCGCATCTTGTTCAACTGGGCTTCGAGTACGGGAACGCGCTTTTCCAGGGTCGCAATACGCTGAAAAAGCGGCGACAGGACGGCAAACCAGAGCAGCAGTGCGCCGACGGCCACGCCCCACGCCCGCAGGATCGTGCGCTCGCGATCGGAACGGCCTTGCCACCACAGGATGAGTTTTTCTTGCATCTTCACTCCGTCAGGGTGTTGTCCGGGCGGACAAATAGCTCAAACGCGTCAGTCCCGGCTCGGCCGGGCTTGTTTCCGGCTTGCTCGCGCCATCGCCGAGGAACAGCTGCGCCCTGAACTGCGCCAATTCGCTGTCGGTCACGACCAGACGCACGAACCCCTCGCCCGCCTCGATGCGACGCGGACGTATCGGCGCGTTGAGACGGGCCGCCAGTTTCAGGACGGCATCGAGCGCATCGGTACGCGTTTGCGACGCCTCGCGCTGTTTGCTCTCCCATTGCAGGACCGGATCGACAATCGGGGTACCCGGGAAAGCCGTAGCGAAAGTCTGGCGGATTTCGTGCTGCAGGCGCGCCTCGCGGCTCTCCAGTTGCCGCCAGTGGATGACCGCGCCGAGCAGCATCAGGGCGGCCGACATCCCCAGCAGGGCCAGCGGCCGGTACAGTACGCGCCGGTCGAATGTTTGCTTGGCGAAGCGGCTGAGCGCCTTCGGCAGAACACGGCTGCATCCGGACGGCCAGAGGCGGCGATACAGATCATCCACACGCAACAACGGCGTATCGGCAGCCAGATTCCGCAGTGTGGTTTCGTCGGGGAAGAGTCCCAGTTTTCCTTCGGCAGTGCGGAACAATACGCCGCTGGGAGAAGATGCAAACACCGTTGCCTCAAGCACTGCTTCGCTCCCCTCCTCCGTGCCGGACATTTCCGCCGCGGCCGGCAACAGTTCCTGTTCGGGCAGCAGACGATCCGGATTCTGCCCGGCTGCAGCCAGGCGTTCCAAGCCGCTTTCCAGCCAGCGGCGGCTGCAGACCCAGACGCGGCGCTCGGTACCGTGCTGCGGCCCCGGAATGATCAGTGCGTCGGCCTTGTCGCCAAGCAAGCGGTCTTCAAGCGCCTGGGCAATGAGCGCATCGAGATGTTTTCCCGCCTGCACCGGCAGGGTCAGGGAATGCACCGACACGCGCCGGGCCGGCAGGACGATTTCCAGCGCACCGGCTTTCGGCAGTTCCGCCGGAATGCTTGCTCCTTGCGCACTGAGTGCGCCTTCGGCAGCGAATCCGTACCAAGGCAGTTCGCTCCAGTCGTCGGCAGCAGGCAGCACGATGCGCACCACCGGGAAATGAAGTTGGCTAGTCATTGCTTGTTTTCCGTTCAGGCATCGCGCGTCACACGCAGCACTTCTTCCAGGCTCGTTTCCCCGGCCAGAACGCGGGAAACACCATCGGTGCGCAGCAGCGTCATGCCGTTTTCCACGCCGCGGGCGCGGATTTCCTGCTCGTTTCCGCCCTGATGCACGAGTGCGCGTATCGCTTCATCCACCACCAGCAACTCATACAATCCGGTGCGGCCGCGATAGCCGGTCTGGCTGCAGTCGGGACACCCCGCAGCACGATAGAGCGTCACCGGCCGGGTGACGCCCAACAGTTCCATTTCGCCGGGATCCGATTGATAGGCGGTGCGGCAGGCCGGACAAAGCCGACGCGCCAGCCGCTGTGCCAGTACGCCGATGGTCGACGAGGCGAGCAGGAAGGGCTCGACGCCCATGTCGACGAGGCGGGTGATGGCGCTCGGCGCATCGTTGGTGTGTAGCGTGGCAAGCACGAGGTGGCCGGTCAGCGAGGCCTGCACGGCGATCTGCGCCGTCTCCTGATCGCGGATTTCGCCGATCATGATCACGTCCGGATCCTGGCGCAATATGGCACGCAGGGCCCGGGCGAAAGTCATCTCGATGCGGGAATTGATCTGCGTCTGTCCGACTCCGTCGAGGTCATATTCGATCGGGTCCTCGACGGTCATGATGTTGGTTTTGGCGCTGTCCATGCCCGAGAGCGCGGCGTACAGCGTGGTCGTTTTTCCGGATCCGGTCGGACCGGTCACCAGCAGGATGCCGTGCGGCTGTTGCAGCAGATGTTGCAGCCGTCCGAGTGTTTCCGGACGCATGCCAAGAGTTTCGAGATCGAGCCGTCCGGCCGACTTGTCAAGCAGCCGCAGGACGACGCGTTCGCCGTGCCCGGTGGGCAGTGTGGATACGCGCACGTCTACGGGACGGCCGGCAATGCGCAGAGCAATGCGCCCGTCCTGCGGCAGGCGCTTCTCGGCAATGTCCAGCCCGGCCATGACCTTGATACGCGACACCATGGCCGCATGCAGGCCGCGCTTGGGTTCGATGACATCGCGCAACTGGCCGTCCAGCCGGAAGCGCACGATGGCGCGCGTTTCGAACATCTCGAAATGCACGTCCGAAGCCCCCTCGCGCAGCGCCTGCGCCAGCAAGGTGTTGATCAGGCGAATGACCGGAGCGTCTTCTTCAGCATCCATCAGGTCTTCGAGTTGCGGCATTTCTTCGAGCAGGTTCG
This sequence comes from uncultured Propionivibrio sp., assembly GCA_964563685.1. Taxonomy (GTDB): domain Bacteria; phylum Pseudomonadota; class Gammaproteobacteria; order Burkholderiales; family Rhodocyclaceae; genus Propionivibrio. Next base: position 452,840 of record CAZLXL010000001.1, on the reverse strand, counting down.
CCAGGTCGTCCATGCCCGCCAGGTCATCGACCATGCGGGCCGCTCCAAGCGCGCCGTCATTGAAGGCGCGTTCCACCTGCCCCTGGAAATCCCCGGCTTGCAGCACCTGAATGCTCAACGGCAACGGCGTCTGGCGTTGCAGTTCGCCCAGCGCGCCAAGATCGCCGCCTTCGCGAAAAAACACGCGCAAGGCACCATTCGCCTCACCAGCGTCGAACAACCCGAATTCGCGGGCAAAGGCGTAGGTAACGATGGGAGCAGTCATGGCTGGGGCGAATCCGTTTTCCCGGCAGTATCACTGCCCGTTCCGCTCAGTGGAACCTGCGCCTGCAGCGCCGGAAGCTGAACCCGGGACGGGTTTCCCGGCGGAGAAAACCGCCCCTGCTCGGCGCGCAGATATTCGTACCGCTCGGACGACAGCGTCTGGCTCGATTTGCCGTCGCGCAGGATGACCGGGCGCAGGAAGACCATCAGGTTGACCTTCGAATGATCCTGCGTCTGATAGCGGAACAGGCCGCCAACCCAGGGAATATCCCCCAGCAGCGGCACCTTGTATTTCGATTCGTTAACCTTCTCTTCGATGAGGCCGCCGAGCACGATGGTCTGCCCGTCGTCCACAAGAACCTTGGTATCAATCTGGCGGACTTTGGTGGCCAGACCGGCGCCATCGGTATTTACCGTGTTGTCCACGCTCGATACTTCCTGCGCGACTTTCAGGGTAATCGAGCCGCTATCCGAGATTTGCGGCCTGATCTTGAGCACGATGCCGACATCCTTGCGCTCGACAGTCTGAAACGGGTTGGTCGAACTGCCCGACGTGGTGGTATAGGAACCGGTCAGGATCGGGATGTTCTGCCCGACCATGATCCGGGCTTCTTCGTTGTCGAGCATCAACAGGTTCGGGGTAGACAGGATGTTGCCGTTCCCCGTCGACTCGAGCGCGCTGACCAGCATCCCCATGCTTCCATTGAACACTCCAAGGCTGAATGTGGAAGGAATCGTCAAGGAATCGGAGAGGTATCCCGAATACAGGGTGCCGAGATTGGTCGATGTCGGACTGATGTTGGAAAGGATGCCGCCATTGAGCGAGCCGTTGTTGCCGGCCGCGGCCCATTGCACGCCCAGTTCCTTGGCCTTGGAAACGTTCACCTCGGCAATCAGCGCTTCGATGTAAATCTGGGCACGGCGCACATCGAGCTTGTCGATCACCGAACGCAGGTTGTTGTAGATGTGGTCCGGGGCGGTGATGACCAGGGCGTTGGTCGTGCTGTCGGCGCGGATCAGCACCGTAGCTCCACCGACCTGTACACTGGCCCCGGCAGACTGGGCCGCAGCGGCCGTATTCAGGTTGTTGCCACTGTTCGCGCCCATGCCCATGGTATTACCGCTGCCTGATGTCATGCTGGACAGGCCGGACGTCGAACTGCTCAGGCCCGAGGACATGCCGCCCTGTCCGGATGACCCTGTGTTGCCTATTCCGCTGGAAGCCCCCGTCGCGTTGCTTTCGCCGCCACTGCCGGTCAGTATTCCCTTGAGCGTGTTGGCCAGCGCCACCGCCTCCGCATTGCGCAAATACACGACATTGATGTTGCTGCCCGAGGCCGCCGGCGTATCCAGGCTTTCCACCAGCGCCTTGATCTGCTTGCCGTGCGCCGATGCTTCGCTACGCACGAGCAACTGGTTGTTGCGGACGTCTGGAACGACGACCGTGCGCCTGACCCCTTCGGGCAAGGGCATCGGCGAAGCCACGCCCTGCACGAAGACCTCCGGTAGCAGGCGGCCCACGGTTTGCGCGACGTCCAGCGCGGAGGCATGCCTGATCGCGATGGTGAATACATCGTTGTTCGGCGCTTGGTCAATATTCTCGATGATCTGGCTGAGACGGGCCACGTTGTCGGCGTAATCGGTGATTACCAGGGTATTTCCGCCCTGATAGGCAGCGATGAGATTGTTCGCCGAAACCAGCGGACGCAGTGTGTTCGCCAGTTGGGTGGCCGATTCAAAAGCCAGGGGGAAGACCTTGGTGACCACCTTGTCGCCGGAACTCTTGCCGCTACGACCAAAAACCTGCAGCGACTGGGTTTTTGCTTCCACATCGGGAATGATCTTGACGATGCTTTCGTTCTCGACCGCCGTAAATCCTTGCTGACGCAGCGAGGAAAGCAGGATCGGATAGATCAGCTTGCGGGCTACCGGCTGGTTGGAGACGATGTTGATCGTACCCTTGACCCTGGGATCGATGACGAAATTCTTGCCGGTGATGACTCCGACCGCCTTGATGGTCGATTCAATGTCCGAATTGACGAAATTGAGCGTCACCTGGTCTTCGGCGGCGCGTACCGTCATCAGGCAGGAGGCCAGTAGCAGGCCGAGCAGGGTCGAGCGGAGGCTAGGGATCAGGTTCATGGCTGGATGTCGTAATGCTGGGTCACAAGGGAGCCATCGCGGACCAGGTCGATATCAACCGAGGCGTGCTGGCCAAAGTAGAAGGAAATGAGCGAAATATCGGCGAGCCGGCCTAGCGGCCGCTGGTTGATGCGCTTGAGCAGGTCGCCATCCTTAAGAAGAAGCAGTTTGGCAAACGGCTGGCTGGACGCCTTGTCGATGCGGATACCCCCTTCGGGAGGTGAGGAAAGCCCTTTGTCCCACCCACTGATATTGCCGCCTTGCATCGCCGCAATCATCTGGCCGCGTGTGATCCGTACCGGCTTGAGCGCGCGTGCGCTGCCCGACCGCCCTGCTCCGCTCTTCTCGGCAGGACTGAACAGGGACTGGGAATCGGTTTGCGGGAAACTGATCTCTTGCCGCAGCCCTCCCTGCTCGATGCGCACCCCCGTTGGCTCGACCGCAACCAGCCGGGTGCCCGGACGGATTTCCTCGCCCACGCGCACCGCCACGCTGCTCCCGTCACTTGCCTTGAGCAGCGCGGCCCCGCGTTCGCCAGCGATCACGGCCATCAGGCTATAACTGCTGGCCGCCTGGACTACGGGACTTGCGTCCGCTCCGTACCAGCGCAGAAACGCCTCGCTCGACTGCTGCTTCCCCTCACCCGAAGGACGGGGCAGCGCCAAGCCAACACCGCCGGTAGACGGCGAAAATACCGTCCAGAATAGACCGGAAAATTGCCAGATCAGCAAACAGACAAGCAACCGTTCCAGCCAGAAGAACAGGCGAGTGGAAAGAAAGGGGGAAATACCGCGAAAAGATTGCGCAATCTTGCCTTGAAAGGAAAAGCGACTCATGGATAAAACTTCACAATCTGGACAAATACATTCGCAGACGCTGGCATACGCATGGCACTACGGTCACATCGACGTGTTAACAACAAGGAAAAGCAAGAAGAATTCGATACTGGACATTTTCCCCTCTCCTGATTCAGCCCGGACAGGAAGTCCAAATCGCTGATCCAAATTTGTTTAAATTTTTGTTCTGCGCAGTTTATCGCCAATCTGCAGAAATACCAACCTGTATATCGCGAGCTAAATCTAAAGACACAAGCCTTGCAAGGAAGTATTTACTAGTTGGCGCATAGCCTATCCGACAGCTTCTTTTTGAAACATCAGGAAATCCCTGATGAAATCATAAGGAATATCCGAACAAATATTCTTCGAACACGAATTTTTCTATGCAAAAATGGCAATAAATTAGAATAAGTATCTAGAAAATCGACTGTCACTTGAATTTCCATTTATGGCTTTTGTAGCGACAGTCGATTTTTTATTGAAAAAAACGCAGCCGCGCTTTCCTGTGATTGCCTTATATGACACTGCACCGCCTGAAAGAAAAACAAAAACCTGCCCATCCGAAGAAGGATGTGGCTATTTTTGCCACTTCTTTGTTTGTAGTCCTGGTTATTCTGTCTTCCACTTTCCTCTGGAACGCTTGGATCGCGGAAAAAGATTACAGAATCCGCGAGTTGTCCAACACCCTGAAGTTCGCGGCGGATTTTTGCGAAGGGTATTTCAAGCGCATCGAGTCGGTCCATCGAATGCTTGGAGTCGAACTGCTGCAGGCGGATGGTCAAATCGACAGCAGCCGGGCCATCACCATGCTCAACAACTACAAGGGCATCAATCACGACCAGCGGCGGTTCATGCTGTACTCGGCAAGCGGCGAACTGATTGCCGACACCGACCTGACCTCGAACCCGCTCAGGCCCTACTATTTGTCGGAAATCCCGGTCAAAAAGGAAATGTCCCTAAAAACACCGGAGGAACATCTGGAATTCGAACCAAGCCAAGGCGAAGATCCGGACAGAAGCATGGTGCTACCGTTCCGGTATGCCATCCGCGACATAACGGGGGAACTCAAATATCTGGTCCAGTCCAGATTACGCATCGGCCTGTTGCAGACTTTCTGGAAAACCGCCCTTGTGCCGCAAGAATCGATTCTCGGGTTTATCCATCATGACGGCCATCTGATCAGCAGTTCTTCGGCGAATCCTGAGGGATACGAGAAAAGTGTTTTTAGGCGGGCCGATGCCGACGAGTTGTCCTCATACCTTCGAAGCAAGGCCTACCCGGTCAGTGGATCAATCAGCCTCTGGCCTGGCGAGGGAAGCACCGATCAGTTGATCGTTTATCGGCGGTTGACTTACCACCCGGTCACGGTATTTGCGAGCGTTCCCATGTCGTCGGTTTTATCCGGATGGTGGCGCCGCATCAAGGAACCGCTGATCCTGTTACTTGCCTTTCTGGTAATGGGAGGGTTGACCTACAGCATGGTTCTCAGACAGCGGCAGTCCGAACAACAACTCTTGCGCAAACAAAGCCAGCTCCAGGATATTACCCAAGGCATCCTGGACGCCCAGGAACAGGAACGAAGGAGGTTATCACATGAACTGCATGACGAAATCGGCCAGTCATTGACAGCCCTGAAGATCACGTTGAATCGCGCGCAACAGAACCTTGCCGATACAGGCCGCAGCGCCTCCTTCCTGAACACAGGACAGCAGATGCTGGATAAGATGATGATCAATGTACGGGAAATTGCTTATCGGCTGCGCCCCTCCGAGCTCGACCAGCTCGGCCTAGCAGCAGCATTGCGCTCCCATCTGGACAAAACGATCCGCCCCCTGTTGCCAAACACAAGCTTGTTTGAAAACATTGGCGACCGGCGATTCTCTCCGGAGCTTGAGCTTTGCTGCTTCCGGGTGGCCCAGGAGGCCCTGACCAACTGCCTCCGGCATGCACAGGCGACCCAGCTGAGGGTGGTTCTTGATTACGAGCCTCCCAGGTTCACACTCAGGATTATCGACAATGGCGCGGGCTTTGATGTACGCGACTACTATTCCCAGGAACAAGACTCCAGTTCGCTCGGAATTCTCGGAATGCGAGAACGGGTTGCAGCGAACGGAGGAAGCTTTCGTGTTCAGACATCGCTCGGAACAGGCACGGAAGTCATTGTGACATTCGATATTGCAGGAGAAATCTGATGGTAACCCGTATTGTCGTAGCCGACGATCACCAGCTTGTGCGCGCAGGGATCGCTTCGCTGCTCGAGGAAATTCCGGAAGTGGAAGTCATCGGCGAAGCCTCGGACGGAGAACAGGCTTTGACGCTTGTATCCGAACTGAGGCCGGATGTGCTTTTCCTTGATCTGGCCATGCCAGGAATGTCGGGACTCGAAGCACTCGCGCACATCAGTGAGTCTTATCCGGAGGTCAGTGTAATCATTCTTTCCATGCACGACAGTGTCGAACATGTGCATCGCGCGTTGAAGCTTGGCGCGGCGGGTTATTTGATCAAGGACGCCCTGCCGAATGAACTCGCTTTCGCGATCATGGCTATCAAAAAAGGGGGGCGCTGGCTTTCCTCAAGCATTTCAAAGACAGTTATCGATGGCTATCTGGGCCACAATGGAAAGGAAAATAATCTGATCCTGACCGGAAGGCAAAACCAGGTTCTGAGAATGATCGCAGAAGGACACAGCACCAAGCAAATAAGCGGCGAACTCAGTCTGAGCATTAAAACGGTTGAAACCTACCGTGCCCAGATCATGGAAAAACTCGATATCCATGACATTGCCGGTCTGGTACGTTACGCCATCCGCCAAGGAATCACCCCGCTCTAACCCCCCTATAAACAAGACAGGTATTTCGCAAAACAGCACCCGGAAATTCCCGATTTCAGATCACCCCATCCTTGGATATGATTTTTGCACAAGACTTGGAAAGTGCGCTTACCCTGTCTTGAAGAAATTATTTTCTAAAAATCAACAAGATGAGGGCGATATGGCTGAAAAAACCAAGGGAGAAGTTGAGCAGTTTACGGAGTCACAACCAGCCGATCTGGGAGGCATACTCACCGAGAAGATCTCGCGGCGGAGTTTCGGCAAGCTGCTGGGAGCGCAAACGGTACTGGCCTCTTCGGTAACACTTTCGGGTTGCCTGGGCGGCGGCGGAGGGAGTGACGATGAGCCGGCTCCATCGTCGAAGACACTGACGCGTGCGGAATTCGTGGCCACGATCTCCGACTATTTTAACTGGCCGCATTCGAGTGAATACAAGGACCGCTTCGCCAACGCGCAACCGACTTTCGTCGACGTGGCCATCGGCGTCACGCCTTACGCCAAACAGGTCGAAACGGCGCTGGAGGAAGGCGTGATCAGCAATACGCAGGGTTATTTCTATCCGGACACTTTGGTAACGCGCGAAGACGCAGCCGACATGTACGTCAAGGCGTTCAGAATTCCGGCAGCGGTAAGCAATCCGCTCACGGGCTTTACCGATGCCGGCACCATCAGCGCGAACAAGCTGGCCAGCGTCAAGGCCATGGTGGCCGGTGGCTACATGAGCGGAACGAGTACCACGCTGTTCTCGCCGAAAGGAACGCTGACATCTGAGGAAGCCAAGACGATCCAGGAAAAAATCACGGCAGTCCTGGTGGCCCCGGTGCAAGTCATGCCGAAACCGGGAACGACTTCGCCGCGACGCTACGTGAGCTACATGACGCCGACCCCCGGAGCGACGATCTATATCACGGAGACCCGCGACGGAACGGAACCGGCGGACCCTGCGACCGCCCCGGTGCATTCCACGTTTGTGCCCAACTCTGGCGGGCATGGCAGGACGACGAATCTGGTGCCCAAGGGCTTCAGTGCGGCCTATGTCCCTTGGCAGCATGGCGTCAGGGTATACCATTACTTTGGGGAGCAGGTCGCAGCAAATACACCGATGATTTACCGCGCAAAAGTGGTGGCGAAGAAAGACGGCATGCAGGTCGGTCGCACACGCGAATTCACCTGGAACATCTTCCGGCCGAATCCGCCCTGGCCCTTCGAAGCCACGCTGGTTCACGCGCCCACCGACACCACGCCCGCAGTCTGGAAAGTCTACAACATGAGCGAGCAGGTGCAGGCCAACGCCTACTACATCGAAGGCAGCGAGCGCGGCATCATCTTCGATTTTCTGGAGTACACCTACTCAGACGCAAATGCTGGCGATATGTATTCCTTCGTCCAGAAGATCGCCACCAAACCCTATGTTGGCGTCCTGGGGCACGACCACGTCGACCACGTGGCGCAGATCGCCAGCTTCACGGACAGAAATATTCCGATGTATGCGAGCCCGCAGGATATCGCCACGTTAAAGGCAAGGACGGCCGGTCCAGGCATGGGCGGTAATGTCCCGGAAAATGTCGCGGATGCTTTCAAACGGGCCGGAAACGCGGCGATAGAACTGGAAGACGGACACATATTCGACTTGGGCAACTGCAAGGTGAGGGCATGGCGCCAGCCGGGCCATGGGAATAGCGTGGTGACGCTGATCGTCGACACGACCGGCTGGGTCTACGCTTCCGACATGTGGGCGTGCAACCGTACCTACACGGCCGATACCACCGGATACAGCCAAGTCAAGGCGGACCTGATGCTCTCGTTGGTGCGGCAGCTCTGGTGGAATTACCAGAAGCACAGCCAGATCGGCGTGACCGAGGTCACCAACGCGCACCAGGACTTTCCGGTCGGCCTGAGAGCAGCCCTCAACTTCATCAGGACCTACCAGAACGTCATCGACTACGGCCCGGCGGCCACACGCCCGTCGATCCGTCCAGCGGGGAACCGCATGGCCTGGATCCACAACTACGGCACAGGCGCCCTCCCGGCGGAAGCCGAGGCGGGCGACCTCTTGAACTTCTGGGGCATGTGGCACGACAAGAATTGGATCGCTAACGAAATCGGCGGAAAATATAACGAGACCCAACTGGACTGCCTGACCCAGCCGACGGAGGTCGCGAAATATCCCACCCACTCCGTCATCGACTACAACGGCGCCGACGGCTACAAAAAGTATTCGGTACTCGCCAACCTCGAGATCAAGGGCGGCGAACTGGTCGGCAAGGATGTCTATTGGTCGGGACCGGTCAGTGGCGTGGAGCACAAGCTCTCGAACAAGTTCGATCCGTGGTCGTACGACTACCAGATCTATGTGCCGAGCGGAACGAGCAGCATCACGGTGACCCCGTGGGCGATGTCGAGCAAATTCAAGTCGATGACGCTCAACGGCACCGCTGTGAAGCAAGGAACGAGCACAACAGTGACGGGAACGACGGCAGGCAGCAAGATTACCGTGGTCATCGTTTCCCCGGATGGAACACAGACGAGTACCTATACCTTCACGGTGACAAATACGAAGCCCTGATCGGTATCTGCGAAGCCTTGTAACAATACCGCCTGGTACGCAATGGACCAGGCGGTTTTCTTTATTCCCTTATAGTCATCAGGGATTTCGAAGTCGATGCCTCTGAAATATCTGATTACTGATTCTTGCCACTGTCGTTAGCATGCTTAGCGCAAGGCGTAGCTTAATTGATGGCGACGCTTTCAAAAATCTCTGCCAGTTTATCGGTGATGCAGGGTGGAGCGGTCAATCCCGTTGAGGGAAGGCGGGGGTCTAACTAATCAACAGAATGCAGAGGATAAAATGACTGAAAATATCAAGGGAAAAATTGAGCAGTTTACGGAATCACAACCGTCCGGCATGAAGGGCGTGTTAACCGAAAAAATTTCGCGCCGGACTTTCGGCAAGCTGCTGGGAGCGCAAACGGTGCTGGCATCGACAGTATCACTGTCGGGCTGCCTGGGCGGAGGTGGAGACGACGACCCAAGTCCGATTGCCGAGACTGGACTTTCCCGCGCCGCATTTGTCGCGAAGGTCTCGGACTACTTTGGCTGGTACCACCAGTCCGGCTACAACGATTATTGGAAAGTGCCGGTACGCACCTTCTCTGACGTCAAGGCAACCGACCTCTACGGCAAGCAAATCGAGAATGCGTACGAAGAGAACATCATCGCTCCGGACTCAAGCGGTCGGTTCAATCCGAATAGCTTGATGACACGTCAGGACGCGGCGGTCATCCTGGCCAAGGCGTTTTTCCTTGACCTTCCGGCGAACACCGACGTGCTGAAGACATTCACCGACGTGACCTCCATTTCCGACGCCGCCAAGCCGAGCGTGGCGGCCCTCGTCGCCGGCGGCTACATGGCCGGACGCACCACCACGACGTTCGCGCCCGGTTCGGCGATCACCAACGAAGAAGCCGACGCGATCATAGACGCGATCGCCGCGCAGTCTGCGGTGGTCGTCCAGGCCATGCCCAAACAGTCCGCAACCCACCTCGCGATGCTCCCGGATGGCGCTGGTACTGCGGGGGCACCGGCCGTCGACACCACCAAGCTGCTCGCTGACCGCAACTACGCGCCGCGCCGCTTCATCCACCTGTGGACGCCGACGCCGGGCGTAACGATCTACTACACGACCGACGGCAGCGATCCGCGTACCTCGGCGACCCGCCTCATCTACGACGAAGCGTCCACCGGCCACCCGCAGGAACTCGTCGGCGAGCGTTCCGGCGCCAAGGGTCCGCAGCCCTACCGCCTGGTGATGTGGAAAACGGTCGCGGTGAAGAACGGTGTGGCCATGAGCCCGGTGCGCACGTTCCGCTGGAACCTGCTGCGGCCTTGGCAAGCCGTCTATGGCTCCGCTGTCACCGATGAGGGCAACCTCGATCCGGCGAAAGGCGCGATCCGGCCGAAGGTAACGCAGATGTATTGCGACTATGAATCGGTGCGCGCGATGTGCTGGCTGATCGAGGGCCCGGCCTCCGCGATCGTATTCGACGCGCTGCAGACGACGTGGAACTCGACCGACCAGACCAACGGCACGCTCTACGACAAGGCCAAGTCGCTTACTTCCAAGCCACTGAAGCTGATCATCGGGCACGCGCACGGCGATCACTACGCTCAAGCACAGAACTTCTTGAGCGCGGGCGTACCGGTCTATTGCAACTCGCGCAGCTGGAGCGGGATGGCCAACGTCCTCGCGTCGAAGGACAACATCACGCTGATCAACAACGTCGAAGAGGGCGATCAGTTCGACCTCGGCACGGCCACGGCGCCGCTCAAGCTCGATGTTTACGCGGTACCGGGGCATGAAAACGCGGGTATCGCCCTCCACGACAGGGTAAGCGGATACTGTTTTGCATCAGACTATTTCGGGTGCACGCGCATGGGCACCGCCGACAACGTCGGCATCTCGGGCGCGAGGATCGACTGGCAGCTGTCGAACGTGATGCAGGTCCAGGCCGCGATGAAGCGCAACGGCGGCAAGCTCACGAAGCTGTTTACCGGCCACGACGAGATGATGCTGCCCGGCGAGCACATTGCCCTCTTCCAGCAGGTGCTGCAGAACGTGGTCGACAGGCAGGAAGCGGCCTGCCGGACGACGATACGCGGCAGCGATGCGCCGCGCGCGCGGAACTCGGTCATCGGCGACATGTTCACCGACCTGTACGACTGGGCGGCAATCAACGTGGGCGGCACGTTCGGAACCGTTCCGTATACCTACCTGTCGGCGCCGAACCCGGCGTACAGCACCCCCGCCACGATCGACCATACGCAGCCGAACGCGCACCTCAAGTACGCCGTCCTCGGCCACATCGAGATCAGCGGCGGCACGCTGGTGGGCACGGACTTCACCTGGGCAGGCCCGAACACCCAAACGACACTCTCCAACGGAACGCTGTGGCCGACGTCCGGACCGGTTCCGAACACCCTGCGCAACCGGTTCAACCCGTGGGTGTTCGCGTACAAGGTCAACGTTCCGGCCAGCACGAGCACCATCAGCGTCACGCCCATTCCGCTGGCGAGCAAGGTGAAAAAAGTGACCGTCAACGGCAGTTCCGTGCTACCAGGGACGCCAGTCTCGGTCAGCGTTGCCAATGGCACCGTGATCACGATCGTGGTCACTGCGCCTGACGGCACTACGACCGAGACGTACACGCTGACCGTCGCGAAAGCGTAGTTTTACAGCTTTGGGATGGTGTGTGCAGCTTGCACACTATTTGAAGTAAAAAGCGAGAGCCGCCTGGTCCATTCCGGACCAGGCGGTTTTTTATTCCCATACAGTCATCAGGGATTTCGAGATCACTACCCGGGGAATCCCTGATTACCGATTCTTGCTTCGACCGATACCATGCCAAACACAAAGCACAGGCCGAACCCAGACCAGTGTTTTCAAAAAATTGCCGCTGGTATTGGGCATGCAACGTGGAGCGGCCAATCCCCTAGGGAATGGCGAGGGTTTAACTTATCAGAAAGAAGATATTGAAATGACTGAAAAAACCAAGGGAGAAATCAAGCTGTCCGAAACATCGCAACAGGATGGCCTGGGAGGGATTCTGACAGAAAAAATTTCGCGCCGGAGTTTCGGCAAGTTGCTGGGTGCACAGACCGTACTGGCTTCCACTTTGCCGCTGGCAGGCTGTCTGGGCGGAGGTGGTGGCGGTGACGATGCTCCGTCTCCAGGTTCGAAGACACTGACGCGGGCAGAATTTGTGGCCACGATCTCCGACTATTTCGACTGGCCGCATTCAAGCGAATACGTCGACAAGTTCAAACTGCCGCAACCGACCTTTGCCGACGTATTCATAGGCGCAACGGCCTATGCCAAACAGATCGAAACGGCGCTGGAAGAAGGCGTGATCAGTAATTCGCAAGGTTATTTCTACCCGGATTCTTTGGTAACGCGCGAAGCCGCGGCGGACATGTACGTCAAGGCGTTCAGGATTCCTGCGGCGGTGAGCAATCCGCTGACGGGCTTTACCGATGCCGGCACCATCAGCGCGGAAAATCTGGCTAGCGTCAAGGCCATGGTGGCCGGGGGCTACATGAGCGGCACCAGCGCCACGCTGTTTTCGCCGAAGGGAACGCTGACGGCGGATGAAGCCAAGGCGATCCAGGAAAAAATCACGTCTACCCTTGTTGCTCCGGTGCAGGTCATGCCGAAACCGGGTACGACAGCCCCCCGGCGCTATGTGAGTTACAAGACGCCGACCGACGGGGCGACGATTTATCTCTCGGAAATGACGCGTGATGGCAGCGACCCGGGTGATCCGATCATCGACGATGCGCACAAATATGACGCCTGGGTCAACGGGGTCAAGCAATACAACTTTGCAGGGCAAAATCAGGTTCGGGTCAGGGCCGTGGCGATGAAGAACGGCCTGGCGACCAGCGCGGTGCGTGAGTTCAACTGGCATATCACCCGGCCGAATACACCGGGCATCTTCGAGGCCAAACTGGTTCACGCAGGTTCGAGCACCTCGCCGAAGGTGTACATGATCTATAACCAGAGCGAAGGCCTGCAGGCGATGGCTTTTTACATCGAAGGTTCCACGGGCGGGATCATTTTCGACATGCTGCAGACAAGCTATACGGGAACGGACGGTTCCTATGAAGGCATGAAGCCCTTTGTCGATCAGATTGCCACGAAGAACTACGTTGCCGTGCTCGGGCATAACCATCCGGACCATGCCGCGCAGATCGGGAGCTTTGCAGACAACCTGGGATCCCGTGGTCAGCTTCGCGATTGCACGGCGTTCTATGCAACGCGCCAGGACATCGCTTCGTTAAGCTCGTCGGGAGCCGCGGGCAGAGCCAAGGCCGCCGCCACCCCGATTGTCGACGGTGGCTACATCGACCTGGGCAACTGCAAGGTATACACATGGCAGGCACCCGGCCATCATAACGGCCTGCTTACCTTGTGCATCGATACGACGGGATGGATTTACGCGACCGACATGTGGGGTTGCAACCGTGCCTACTCGGCGGACACAACCCAGTACAGCAGCAGCATGAAGGCCGATCTGTTCTTCTCCCTGTCCCAGCAGCTTTTGAGCAATTATAAAAAATCCATTCTCAATGGTGTCATTACCGAGGTCACCAATTCTCACCAGGAATCCGCGGTGACAATGAAGTGCGTCGACAATTTCATCAAGGCCTATCAGGATGTGATCGACTACGGTCCGGCAGGGACGCGGCCATCCATCCGTTCGGCGGCGAACAGCCGGATGGCCTGGGAAACAAGCCGCGGCAAGCTTGACTTCTGGGGCATGTGGCACGACAGGAACTGGATCGCGCTCGAGATTGGAGGCAAGTATTCCACGACCACGTTGGACTGCATGACGCAGCCAACAGCAGCTGCGGGCTACCCCACCAATGCCACGATCGACTACAACGGAACCGATGGCTACAAGAAGTACGCGGTGCTGAGCAACGTCGAGATTGCAGGCGGTACACTGGTCGGCAAAGACGTCTACTGGTCAGCCACCCCTTCCAACGGAGAGCCGAACGTACTGGCCAACAAGTTCGACCCCTGGACCCTTGCCTACACAATCAACGTGCCAGCAGCGACGAACAGCATCACGTTCAAGCCCACGGCAATGTCGACCAAGATTACCTCGATGAAGGTAAACGGGACTGCGATCAAGCAGGGAGACAGCGTGACGGTTTCGGGAGCGGCAGGCACTACGATCAAGGTCGATATCGTCGCCCAGGACGGCGTGACAACCGCTTCCTACACGTTCACGGTAGCCAAGGTCTGATCGATATAGTAGCGTAGCGTTCTTTTGCTGCGTAGTAATCAGAACCGCCTGTTTCGTTACGGAGCAGGCGGTTCCTTTTATAACTGCTTGGATCGAAAGGGGTAAGTCATGGGAAGCTTCAGCATTTGGCATTGGTTGATCGTTCTGGTCATCGTAATGCTTGTTTTTGGCACCAAGAAACTACGCAACATCGGCGCGGACCTTGGTGGCGCTGTAAAGGGCTTCAAGGAAGGCATGAAAGAGGGGGGGAGCGATAGCGACCCGGCCAGCTTGCAAGAGCAGTATTCGGAAGGACAAACCTTCGAGGGGGAAATCAAGGCCCGCTCGAATAGCTGATCCGCGAAGTCATCCAGTCGAAGGAAAGGCACTTCGTCCTGCCCCGATAAAGCGGGAAGATCTTTAATGCCTGGAGCTTCCGCTTCCCCCATAGACACTCCCTTTGAAGAAAGCGATTACAGGAAGATCCTCCCCGGGGACTCTTCCCTTCTACGCATATTTTTGGACCGAAATGACTGAAACAACGCACCTCTGTTTTGTCCGCCATGGAGAAACGGACTGGAATGCTCAACGGCGCTTGCAGAGCTTCATTGACCATCCTCTCAATGCGCGGGGTGACGAGCAGCGGCTTGCTCTGGGACAATTTTTTTCCGGCTTGCAGGCGGATCGGTTGTACTGCAGCGATCTGATATGCGCTCGAGAGACCGCACAACCCATTGTTGGAGCGCTACGCCTGCCAGGACTGTTTCTTATGCCGGAGTTGCGCGAACGGCACTTTGGCCGGTGCGAGGGACTTACCTCAGACGAAGTTGCATCCCTCTATGCCGAGGACGCCTTGGCGATTGAAAGTCGCGCCCCTGACTATGTAGCTCCTGGCGGTGGTGAAAGTCTGCGGCAACACCAGACACGTGTTCTGGACTGCATCACCCGCCTGGTTCTTGACCACTCCGGAAAAACCATTGTGGTCGTTACGCATGGCGGAGTACTTGATTTAGTCTACCGACGCGCGCTTGGCTTGCCGCTTGATGCTCCCTGTGACTGCCCTACCCCGAATGCTGGCATCAGCCGCGTAGCGGTCTGTGGCGAGCAATGGCTAATCGAATGCTGGGGTGAAACAGCCCATCTTTGACAGTTTGCTCCTCTGGGCAAAGGCAATCTCAGCAAGATCGCATTCTTGAAGGACAACGGCACGGTATTCACGCAAGGCCGAGCACCACCGTTCCGACATCCACTGGTGGCTCGATCCGGGCGATAGTTTCGCGCCTCAGGGCGTAACGACGGTTTCCTGCAAACAAACATACTCTGACTTTTCGTGGGGCCTGACATCCATATAGTGCCGACCGGGCATGTTCACCGTCACGCAGTGTATTTCCCTTTCAAATTCCCTTGCCGAAATCAGGGTTTTCGCGACTGGACATCAGGGTTTTCCTGATTCCTCACTACTCATTCCACGGATACGATACTTCTCACAAGGCTGGCATGTGTTTCTTGCCATGTCTTGCTGGGATTAATTTAATGGATAACGAGTAGGGGGAATCATGAAAGAAAAAACCAACGAAAAACTTGAAGCATCCTTGCAATCCGAAGCATCAGGCACAGGCAGTCTGTTGACAGGTAAAATATCCCGCCGGGCTTTCGGCAAACTGCTGGGGATGCAGGCCGCACTGGCCTCTTCGGTGACGCTTTCAGGGTGCCTCGGCGGCGGTGGCGGTAGCGATGATCCGGCACCCGACCCCGGAACCCAGGTACTTTCGCGCGCAGCCTTCGTGGCCACAATCTCGGATTATTTCAACTGGGTGCATTCGTCGGAATACATTGACGCTTACAAATCGGTCCAGCCCACTTTCATTGACGTGATTGTCGGAGCGACACCCTACGCCAAACAGATCGAAACGGCACTCGAAGAATCGATCATCAGCAATTCTCAAGGTTATTTTTATCCAACGGAATCCATTACGCGCGAAGATGCAGCGGACATTTATGTCAAGGCGTTCAAGATTCCCGCAGCAACAGGCAATCCATTGTCAGGATTCACCGATGCCGCAACGATCAGCGCCAGCAAACTGAACAGCGTCAAGGCTATCGTCGAGGCAGGCTACATGAGCGGTACCAGCACCACGCTGTTCTCACCCAAGGGCACCTTGACCGCAAACGAGGCAAAAGCAATCCTGGACAAGATCACATCTTCCCGAGTGGCGCCACCACAGGTGATGTGCAAGTCCGGAACGACTGCTCCGCGCCGCTATGTCGAGATTTCGACCCCGACGGCTGGCGCAACAATTTACTACTCCTACACCTACGATGGATCGGAACCCGTCACTCCGGATCCGGCGAACGTCTCCACCTCAACCACGTATACAAAAACCAGCACGTGGTCGTACAACTTCAGGGAAAACGGGGTACTACAGTTCGTTAACCCATTGAATTCGACGACCGACTCACGTCTGTATCGCCTCAAGGCCGTAGCGGTGAAAAACGGGATGGTCACCAGTGCCGTGCAGGAATTCATGTGGAATATCGTGCGTCCGAATGTGGGTGCCTTCCAGGCCAAACTGGTGCATGCGGGTACGAGCAACAGCCCGACGGTTTGGAAAATTCATAATCCTGCCGAGTATTACCAGGCGCATGTCTTCTACATCGAAGGTTCGACTGGAGGGGTTGTGTTCGATGCCGGCGAATATGGCTACCAGAAGGCGAACATGAAAACCTTCATCGACACGATCGCCACCAAGCCCTATGTCATGGTACTGGGCCACAATCACCCCGATCACGCCGAACAGGTTTACAACTTCACGTCAGCCGGCATAACACTGTACACGTCGGAAATCGAGAAGGCGTCGCTGGCGGCTTCTTCCCGGACGGATTTCCAGGCTGCAGCCGCTGCAGCTACGGTGATCAACGACGGCCAATCCCTGGATCTGGGCAACGTCCAGGTAACGCTATTCATTGCACCGGGCCATACCAACGGCCTGCTCACCCTCCTGATCAACCAGACCGGCTGGGTATACGCTTCCGACCACTTTGGCTGCAACCGGGCTTATACGGCGGACACCACGCAGTACAATCTCACCAAGGTTGATATTCAATTGTCGTTGAGCCAGCAGCTTGTGTCCAACTACAAGAAGAAGAGTACCAGCGGCCTCCTGAACGAGGTCACCAACGCCCACCAGGAAATAGCCGTCGGCATGGAAGGAGTCAACAATTTCCTGAAATGTTTCCAGCAAATTATTGACGAAGGCGACGCGATCATCGAACCGTCGATTCGTGGCGGCATTTCGGGAAATTCAACCAGTCCATTCACAAAAGGTTCGCGGATGACAAAAATCGGCGACATGTGGCGCGACAAGAACTGGATGGCCATCGGCAATGCACTGGGCGGCAACTGGGGAACCGCCATCAACTACTTAACTGCACCGACCACGGCTTATCCGTGTGGCGCCACCATAGATTACAACGCGACCGACGGCCACAAGAAGTATTCGGTGTTAAGCAACGTCGAGATCAGCGGCGGTAATCTGGTTGGCGTGGATGTTTATTGGGCAGCACCATCCAATGGAGTTCCCAACAAGTTGTCGAACAAGTTTGATCCCTGGACCTACGCCTACACGATCAACGTTGCGACGGGAACAAGCAGTATCACGTTCAAGCCGACGGCGATGTCGAACAAGATCACTTCGATGAAGGTCAACGGAACGACAATCAAGCAAGGTTCGAGCGTCACCTTGTCGGTATCCGCAGGCAGCAAGATCACCGTCGATATCGTGGCTCCGGACGGCGTGACGACGAGTACTTATGTCTTCACGGTAGCAATGGTCTAGCGGATTGCTGAAGGCCTGCTGAGCGCCAGCGGACTGTAGCAAACGGAAACGCCTGGTTCGTCACGAATCAGGCGTTTCTTGTCTATGGCTATTTACTTGAATCAACAGGGGAAAATCATGGGGAGTTTCAGCATCTGGCACTGGTTGATCGTTCTGGTCATCGTAATGCTTGTTTTTGGCACCAAGAAACTACGCAACATCGGAGCGGATCTTGGCGGTGCCGTAAAGGGATTCAAGGAAGGAATAAGAGAAAGTTCCGTGCAGGGACTTCTTGCAGAAGGGAAAACCATCGACAGCGAAATCAGGGGCACAACGAACCGCTGATTGGTTCAAACAGTTCCTTTAATCTGCTCAAGGATCCCGTATTTCGGAAAACCGGAAGCCGACTTCCGGGATCCTCTTGTTTCCCTGTCTGCTTGCAAGCGGCTAAGCGAATGCAATAAGCGCTTTAAAGCGCATCAATCCTGCAACAGCCTGATCCACACGAACAAGGTTTGCCCCTGCGATTCGGCCAGTTGAGCCAGTTCGACAAGCGCCATCAGGAAATTCTGGATTTCTTCCGGATCCATTCCCTCTTCTTCATAGATTTCGGTAGCCCCCAGCTCAATGGCTACATTCTCCAGCGATTCCTCGTCCAGCAAGGCCAATTCTTCGAACATTTCGTTGTCGATGCGCAGAATCAGGGTCTCGTCATCCCCCTCTGAAACAAAGACAGGCTCATAGAGATCCAGCGCCATCTGCAGCGAATCACCTGTCAGCAGGGAATGCAAGGTGGCTATCTTGAGCGTATCCAGCCCAGGCAGCTCAATGCCGCTCCACTCATTCAATGGAGCATTCGACTGGGCAATATCCGGATATTCGTCTTCTTCTGCGGCAACGATACAGGTCAGGAATTCCATGCACTCTCCGAACATGCGATCACTTTATCGAAGGAAGTTTAATCCAAACGAACGGTCATGGAATTTTCAATTTCAATTCGCTCATGAAACAGGCCACCACCCCAAAGACTCCCATCCGAGCAAGCAGCCCTTCAAATATGACATTAGCAATGTTGAAAAGACATTACCAACGTCATATAACAAACGTGATATTTGCATATTTAAAACGATTTTTTCATGACATTTAAAATTTTTTTTAGTATAGTCTCGTCCGCATTTTTCATGCTTATTGTTTTTGATTCAAACATTTAACTAAAGTAATAGAGCGCTCAATTCAACCCGGAGAAATCAGCAATGAATCAAAAGAAATTTATTCGCGGACAAGGCATGACTGAGTACATCATCATCGTCGCGCTGATCGCCGTAGCTGCCATCGCCGCATTCCAGTTCTTCGGACAGACAATCCGCAACCAGACAGCCGGCATCGCCATGGAAGTATCCGGCCAGTCCGCGACCGCCGCCATTAACGCGGCGAAAACGAGTGCCAATAGCGCCGCGACCGAAGGCACCACAGTCAAGGGCCTCGACAACTACACCAACGCCAACGCCCAAGGGGGCGGCAATGGTGGTGGCGGAAATTAATAAATGATCTTCGCCAGCACCGCGTGGTGCTGGCCGGCACACACTCCAGCAGAACGACAGCAAGGCCAGGCCATGGTCTATGGCCTGTTCGTTTTGCTGGCCGCGATTGCGGCGCTCTTCTTCCTGTTCAACACCGGCCAGCTCTCGCGCGAGAAAACCAAGCTCGTCAACACCAGCGACGCCGTAGCCTACAGCGCCGGTGTGATGAACGCGCGCACGCTCAACTACGAAGCCTATCTGAACCGCGCGATGGTCGCCAACACCGTGGCCATCGGGCAACTCGTCAGCCTGTCCTCGTGGGTGCAGTACGCGAATCGCATGGGAACCAATGGCAGCGAAATCCTTACCGACCCGAAGTACATCCACTACTACCCGGCATATTTCGCCGCAATGCAATCAGGCCTGTATTTGCAGGAATACCTCAACGACAGTGGCGTGCTGGAGGACCTGGCAAACACCTCGGACAACATCATCCGCAAAGTGTTGATGACAGCCCAGAAAGTTGCAGCTGCCGGACTGATCCCTGCCCGGCAGGCTGTCATGGACGAAGTCGCCCGTGCCAACTACGTCGATGACGGGACCGTCATTGTCGATCCGATCCCCCTGACCTCGACGGATCTCCCGTCGTTCGTCACCTACTACGACGATGATGAACGCACCCGCTTCGCCGAAGTCGTCAAGACGGCCTACAAGAAGGACGGATTCATGGAGGAGAGAGTCTGGAAATTATTCGCCTTGTCGATTACGTCGAAATGTCTTAAGCCTGATTGGCTCGATCGCCGAGGCGGCACAGAACTCGTCGGCTTCGACGAATGGAAAGCCCTGGATACCCTTTCGGAAAAAGAATGGTACAGAACCCCGTGGAAGTTCTGCGTCATAAAAGAGAACCCCGCGGCCTGGGGCACGCAAGCAGCAGCCGATGACCCAAGCACCGGATTCGACCCCACGCGCTACGGCCAGGCGCCATCGATCAATCCGGAAGCCACCGCCTACGCCATGATCATGTCCTCGGACGCATGGGATTATTCCGGCCTCCCCGGTTTTTACGATCTGTCCGAAGGTGCCTTGAAAGAAAAGGATCCGCGCCTGCATCACGCCGTCCGCCTGCGCCGCCCCAGGGATCAAACCATGACCTCGGAAGGCCGTTCGGAGATCAGGAACAGCGGCAGCGGCAATGTGCTGGGCCAGACGCTCAACGCCTATCAGGCGCAGCCCGCTGGAGGCGATGACTTCGTCGCCGTCTCCGCCTCGGAGGTCTTCTTCTCCAGGGAAGGAGAGGCCAAGGACAACGTCTTCGGGAAAGGCATCGGCAAGCCGCGGGAAATCGGCAGCCTGTTCAACCCTTACTGGCAAGTGCATCTGATCCACTCCGACGCCGCCATCCAGGCAGCGCAGGCATTGCAGGGAGCACAACTTCCATGACGCTTCACGGCACTTTTCCGGCATGCATCGCCATGCTGCTCGCAATCCACGCGAACCTTGCCGGTGCGTCATGGCACGACGAACACGCCGGCAACGACGTTCGCGCCCATCACGTTCATCTTTCCGGACACAGCGCTGACAATGAACATCAACGCCAACTTCTGCAGGAAGAGCGACAGGCCTGCGCCGAAACCAACCCTTTGTCGGGCCTTCCCGTCGCGCCATTGCCTGCCGGCGGCATTCCGCCGATCATCCATCAGTCCGAGGTCGACATCTATTACACCGACGGACGCACCGCGACGGTCACGTTCCAGCGGCGTTACTCGGTCAATCGCGTCGACTGCGCCATCAAGACCACCGACCGACACAGTCTCAACCTCTTCGGAAACAACGTCAGCGAGACCTGCACGGTGGACCTGATCAAGCGCCGCGCCAACGGCACCTGTCTTTCTGCCAACGGGAAAGGCAAAAAACAGGGCATCGAGGATTCCCCGGGCGTAGACCTTTCCAAGGTACCGCCCCATCTGAGGGAACAAGCCAAATCAGCCTTCGACAAGATCATTCAGCAGAAACGTCAGATGCCGCCTGCAGACAGCCTGTCGGCAACCGGCGAATTCAGGACAATCGCCGGCCTCAGGTGTCGTGTGCACCGGCACGCCACCTTGCCACTGGAAAAGTGCATCGCTCATCCCGATAGCTTATTTCCGATACCTCCGTCCGCTTATCATATTGGCTTGCCCGGCCTCCTGTTGTACATCACGATCGGTGACCAGTTACCGGCTCTCACCGCCGGCGAAGTCCATCTCGACATCGGGCTGAGTGCCGAGGCTTTCGCCGTACCGGCCGACGTCCGCATCAAGGCCGGGAAACAATGAAACGGCGTCGCCCCCCCGCAGCCACACGGCTTGAGCAAGGTCAGGCGCTGGCCGAATTCCTCGCTGTCGCGCTGGTGCTCATTCCCCTGTTTCTGCTCGTCCCGATGATCGCCAAGTATCAGGACCTTGCGCATTTCACCCAGTTGGCCAGCCGCTATGCCGCCTTCGATGCCACGGTGCGCAACGACACCACCGGAACGTGGAAGCCGGAGGCCGAACTCGCCGCCGAAGTGCGCCGCCGTTTCTTCAGCAACTCCGACGCACCGATCAAGACCGGCGACGTGGCCGGCAATTTCGACGCCCACCGCAACCTGTTCTGGTCCGACCCCGTGGGCAATCACCTGATCAGCGATCTGGACACCGACATCACCGTCACTTTCGGCACGGGATCCGGCTCTTCACATTCCGCCGGATTCCAGGCCGCATCGGATATCGTTCCTTTCATCCAGGCCGCTCCGCTGCAACTCTCCACCCGCGGGATTTACCGGAGCAACGTCTCGGTCACGCTGACCGACCTGCCCGACGGCCTGGCCTTCTACGAACCGTTCAACAGCATCGGCCTGAGCATGACCCGCAGCACCAGCCTGCTGCTCGACCCATGGACCGCACGCGAACCGCAACAGGTGGAAACACGGATTCTTGGCGCTCCCAGCGTATTCCCGGCCGGGAACCTGGCCGACGTCGCCAGCATGGTCAATGCGCTGATCACTGTCGTGGAATATCCCGCCGGTCTTACCGGCCCGAAACTCGGGCAACTCGAATTCTGGCGAGACGTCGTCCCCGAAGACCGCCTGAAGGAAAAAGAATGACCTTCAGACTGCCTCGTCACCTGGTCTCATGCATTCTCCTCGCCGTCGCGATCGCTGCATCCGCGCACGCCGCCGGCGACTGGCCGACGATTCCGCTGCCGAAGGAAAGTACTGCCTATCCGGTCGACGACACCGTCGTCACCAACGGCGTCCCGATGCGAATCACCGCGTTCACCTCTCACCAATCCCAGGAAAGATTGCTGGCGTGGTTCCGGAAAAAACTCGAAGGAGATTGGATCGAGAACCGGTCAGGCGGAAAGATCGTGCTCGGCCAGGCCCGCGGCGAGCATTACCTGACCGTCCAGATCGAAGCCATCCGCGACGGCAGCCGCGGCGTCGCCGCCGTCAGCCACCTCAAGGCGGCCTACGACCAGCGCGAACAGACACGAGCAGAGCGCGACCGCTGGCTAAGCCAGCTCCCGCCCGGCAGCCGCATCGTCAGCGAAACCTCTTCGGAAAACCCAATGCGCCATGCCGGACAGCTGATCTACTCCAACACCCACAGCGCCTCCGTCAACCGCGATGCGCTGCGCGAGATCCTGTCCCGCGACGGACTGGTCCTCGAACGCGAATCGCGCGTCGACGACGCCCCGGCACACGCCGCCACGACACTGCCCGCAGACGCACGCACGCTGTATTTCAAGGGCGCTCAGGGCGAGGCGATCGCCACAATCAGCTACGACGACAACCGCCGCACCGTCGTCGTGCTCAATACCATCACCGAAAAAGGAAAACCGCGATGACCTCCCGATTTCCCATCATGACAGCGCCATTCGCCCAGCGCGGCCAGGTTGCCGCCGAGTACGCGATCGCCAGCTTTGCCCTCGCTCTCATCCTCGGCGTCGGCATGGTCGATGACAACAGCGTCCTCTGGGAACTCATCCGCGGCTTCCAGACCGCCTTCCAACGCTTCAGTTACGCCCTGTCGCTTCCCACCTGACCGCCTTCTACCTGACTTAACACACCGTCCATCATGAAATTTTCCAAACTTACGTCGGTTCGCCCGACAAAAACCTGGATCGTTCTCGGCGTCGCTCTCGTCGTCGGCATTCTTGCCGCCTTCGCTGCGCGCGGCTACCTCGCCAACCGTCTCGCCGAAATTGACGCACGGGCGAAAGGCAAGACCGTCAACGTCGTTGTCGCCAAGCGCGAGTTGCGCAAGGGCGACCGGATCACAACCGACACGGTTGCCATCCGGCCAATTCCCGTCGACTACGCCCATTCGCAAGCCATCACGCCGGAATATTTTGAACGAGCCAACGGGCAAGCGCTCGGCTACCCCGTCAAATCCGGCGAAATGGTTTTGTGGAGTCTGCTCGAAAACAAGCGTACCGCCACCTTCTCCGTCCGTGTCAAGCCAGGGCATCGCGCCATGACCGTGCCGGTCGACGAGATCAACTCCATTTCCGGCATGCTCGAACCTGGCGACGCCATCGACCTGATGGCCAGCATTGAGCAGAAAGGTAAGACAAACGTTTTCACCCTGCTGCAAAACGTCATGGTCATGGCCACCGGACAACGCGCCGAAAACGACCCGAAGAGCGGCGAAAAGCGCATGTACTCCACAGTCACCCTGGACACTTCGCCGGAAGAGGCCTTTAACATCGTCCGCGCCCGCGAAGCAGGGAAACTCACCGCACTGCTGCGCAACCCGGACGACAAGTCTCCGCTCGACAAGGCGCTCGGCGACCCCGGCGATTTCTTCCATGCCCGCAAGGGCGGTCGGACGGGAGGAATTCCCGTCCTGATCGGCGGGCGCAGCGGTTCCATCCCGACCGAAGCACAGTACCTCGGCCGCCACCAGCCGCAGGAACCTGCACCGGCATCGACGACGTCACCGGCCAGCGATGCGCTGCCGCGCCCCATCGCTGTTTTCTCCGCCGACACCGTGCCGGGAGCCCCTCGCCTTCCGGCGCCTCAGCCATAACCGCCCTGCCGATCCCTCCTTTTTCTGACCTTTTCCAATCCCCAGCCATGCCAGCCTACCGCCAACACCTTTCCAACCACGCCCCGCTCCTCTTTGCCGCACTCCTGTTCATTTCCGGAACAGCCGCCGCCCAAACCGGCGCACCGGCAGAGGCAAAGGAAACCAAGGAACCTCCGCCTCTCAACCAATTCGTAGAAACCTGGCGTCCTGCCGCCAAGGGTGCAAAAAAGACAAAGCCTTACACTCCGATCAGGAAGGCGGACGACCAGAGCCAGATTCCCGAGATCGAAATGTTCGTCGGCGAAAGCCGCGTCTTCCCCACGCCCGGGGTCGCCCGGATCGCCATCGGCAACGGCCAGATCTTGAGCGCCGCTTCGCTCGACGACAAGGAAGTTCTCGTCTTCGCCAACGCCGTCGGCACTTCTTCCCTGTTCATCTGGAACGAGGACGGCCGCTATCAGCGCGTCAAGATCAACATCCTGCCCGGCGACATTTCGCGCTATGCCCGGGAAATTGCCGCTTTCCTTTCAGGCATCCCGAATGCCAAGGCCTCGGTGATCGGCGACAAGGTCATCGTCGAAGGCGACAGCCTTGCCGACACCGACATCGCCAAGATTGACGCACTCGCCAAGCGCTACCCGCAGATCGTCAACTTCACCAACCGTCTCGGCTGGGAAAAGATGGTCCTGATGGACGTCAAGATCGTCGAATTCCCGCGCAATGAGCTGCGCGAACTCGGCCTCAAATGGACCCCGATGGGCGGCGCCGGCGTCGCCGGCATCTGGGGGCCGATCACCCGCGGCAAAACCGCAGGCTACCAGCTCAATGTCGTTACCGGCGCGGACAACCCGGCGCCCATCTCGGCTTCAGGCGGAAATACCACGGTTCCCATCCCGGCCGGCCTGACCGTGCTCGGCGCAATGAACATGGGACTCAACGCCCAGCTGGACATGCTCGAACAGAACGGCAAGGCCACCATTCTCGCCGAACCCCAGCTCTCCGCCCGCAACGGCGCCGAAGCCTCCTTCCTCGCCGGCGGCGAATACCCCTACACCGTATCCACCATCAATGGCCCCACCATCCTGTTCAAACCCTACGGCATCAAGCTCGACATCGTGCCGCGCGTCGACCGCCACGGCATCATCCGCGCCACCATCAAGAGCGAAGTCAGCGCCATCGACACCTCGCTCAGCACCCTCGCCGGCCCGGCGCTGTCCACCCGCAAGACCGACACCGAGTTCAACGTGCGCAACGGCGAAACCCTGGTTCTTTCCGGCCTGCTCCAGCGCAACAACAGTACCGATATCGACAAGGTTCCTTTCCTGGGCGACATCCCCATCCTCGGTGCGCTCTTTCGCTCCAAGCGCTTCCAGAACAATGAAACGGAGCTGGTCGTTTTTGTCACACCATCGATCGTCGACAGCCAGTCACCCGGACTGGTCGACCGCGTCGAGCGCACCACGCAGAAGTTGCAGGACAATCTCGGACGCACACCTTATCTGAGCGACCCGCTACAACCCGGCCACAACCCGGCGCTGAGCAATGTCACACCGCCGGCCGAGGCATCCACCGCCTCTCGCCCACTCCCGGCTAATCACCTCACGACGGGGGACACTCCGGCTCGCTCGCCCATCACCGCGGTGGCAACAACACCGGCGAGCAACGACAAGCGTTTCCTTGTCCGCGCTACCCGCCTCACCCTGCGCCTGACGCCTGACATCAACGCCCCGGTCGTCGCCTTCCTGCCGGAAAACACCGTACTTCAGGCGCTGCCGCAGCCGCCGAAAGGAAACTGGCTGGCCGTTCAGGCCGGCACGCAGCGCGGCTGGGTCGACGCCGTCTGGATCGAACCCGAAACGACCGGAGCCCCGTGATGCTGCACGTCGAAATCACCCATCCCGACGGCAGCGTCAAGGAAATGCAGGCGCCGGACGAATCGGTCATCGGCAAGGGCGCTCAGAACGAAATCCGCCTCGACAGCTGGCGCATCGCCAAAGAACACGCCCGCCTGATCAAGACACCCGCCGGCATCCTGGTCGAAGATATGGGCGCCTTCAGCGGCGTCCAGGTCAACGACCGCCGGGTCAACGTCCAGTACGGTCCGCTCAAGGATTCCGACATCGTGGTCATCGGCCCCTACCGCCTGCGCATCAGCGACCCCACGCGCAAGGCAGCCACAGTGCAGGCCGCCCATCCGGGATCACGCTCAAACACGGCGGCGATCCGCAACCGCCAGGCCACGGCCGATCTGCACGCCTCGCGTGAGAACGCGCGCCGTGCCGCCGAAGCCGTGCTGTCCGAGCCGGAAGCAGCTGCCGTGCCGGACAACGCCCTCGTCGTCGGCCCCGATCCGCAGCTCAAGGACATCGAGTTCGAATGGCGCAAGACCTTGCACGGACGGCTGATTGAAACCATGGACATCCGCCGGCACGACATCCACGCCATGTCCGACGAGCGCCTGCGCAGCGACACCGCCAAGCTGATCGCCCATATCATCGAGGAAGCCGGCGACGAAATCCCCGCCGAACTCGATCGCGCAATACTCAGCAAGCAGGTGCTCGACGAAGCCATCGGACTCGGCCCGCTCGAAGAGTTGATCGAGGACGACAGCGTGACCGAAGTCATGGTCAACCGCCACGACGAAATCTACGTCGAACGGCGTGGTCGGCTGCTCCGCCACCCGCTGACCTTCACCGGCCCGCGTGCCGTCATGGGCGTCATCGAGCGCATCGTCGCGCCGCTGGGCCGACGCATCGACGAATCTTCGCCGATGGTCGACGCCCGCCTCAAGGACGGCTCACGGGTCAATGCCATCATCCCGCCGCTCGCCCTGAAAGGCCCGTGCCTCACCATTCGGAAGTTCGCCAAGCGCAAGCTCACCGTCTCCGATCTCGTCGAATTCGGCTCGCTCAGCCCGGAAATGGCCGAATTCCTGCGCATCTGCGTCGAAGCGCGCAAGAACGTCATCGTCTCCGGCGGCACCGGCTCGGGGAAAACCACACTGCTCAACATCCTCAGCAACTTCATTCCCTACACCGAGCGCGTCATCACCATCGAGGACGCCGCTGAACTCAAGCTGCACCACGAACACCTGATCAGCCTCGAAGCCCGTCCGGCCAACGTAGAAGGCAAGGGCGCGGTGACCATCCGCGACCTCGTGCGCAACACCCTGCGCATGCGCCCGGACCGCATCGTCGTCGGCGAATGCCGCGGCGCCGAAGCGCTGGACATGCTGCAGGCGATGAACACCGGCCACGAAGGCTCGCTCACCACCCTGCACGCCAACTCCGTGCGCGACGCCCTCGCCCGCCTCGAAACCATGGTCCTCATGGCCGGCATGGACCTGCCACTCTCCGCCATCCGCGAGCAGATCGCCTCGGCCGTCGACATCATCATCCAGCAGACGCGTTACTCCTGCGGCAGCCGCATCGTCACCCACGTCGCCGAAATCACCGGCATCGAAAGCGGCACCATCCAGCTGCAGGAAATCTTCCGCTTCCGCAGCGACGGCCACGCCACCCCGGAGCGCCGAATCAGCGGCGAATTCACCGGTTGCGGCATGATCCCCACGTTCTACGAAGAACTCCTGGCCACCGGCCACGCCCTGGACATCGACATCTTCCGCCAGGATAACGCCGACGACGATCTCATTGGCGACCTGATGGACGATCTGGCGGGCGGAGAACGGCGATGAGCGACACCACCTCGCTTTATCTCGTCACCGGAATCATCGCTTTGTCAGCGGCGCTACTTGCCTGGTTCGTCGTCGACATAGGCACTGTGACCATGGCCAAGTACCGCGCCAGCTTCACCGAACGCGCCCACTTCCAGGCCCAGGAATTCTTCCTCTTCATCGACCCGCGCAAACTCTTCGTCGCCAACCTCGCCGTCATGTCGCTGGGCGCCACGGTCGTCTGGATTCTCACCGGCACCGCGCTGATCACCCTGCCGGTCTTCTTCCTGCTCGCCTGGCTGCCGCGCTTC
Source organism: uncultured Propionivibrio sp. (assembly GCA_964563685.1). Lineage (GTDB taxonomy): Bacteria > Pseudomonadota > Gammaproteobacteria > Burkholderiales > Rhodocyclaceae > Propionivibrio. The sequence goes on along the minus strand of CAZLXL010000001.1, from coordinate 424,608 downwards.
ATTTACGCCTGGCTGAGAAAGCGCCGCCTCGCCCGCTTCGAGCAGCAATTGCCGGATGCGCTGATGATGATCGCCGGAGCACTGCGCGCCGGCCTCGGCATGAACTCCGCCATGGCCCAGCTCGTCGCCGAAGCGCAGCCCCCGCTGGCGCAGGAATTCGGGCTTTTCCTGCGCGAACAGCGCCTCGGCGTCACCTTCGAACAAAGCCTCGCCAACCTCGCGCGCCGGGTCAATACGCCAAGCACCGTGCTCATCGTCTCGGCCATGCGCATCGCCAACGAGACCGGCGGCGGCCTCGCCGAGACGCTCGAACGCACCGCCCAGACCATCCGCGCCCGCCTGCAGATGGAAGGCAAGATCGGCGCCCTCACCGCACAAGGCAAGCTGCAGGCCTGGGTCGTCGGCGGCCTGCCGCTACTGCTCATGGCCATCCTCAACAAGATGGAACCGGAGGCCATGAGCCATCTCTGGCACACCCGCCCGGGCTGGGCCACCCTCGTTGTCATCGCCCTGTTCGAATGCATGGGCATCTACGTCATCCGCCGCATCGTGGACATCGACGTTTAGGAACCGCCATGGATGAAGCCACCCTGGTCATCGCCCTGTTCGCCCTCGCCATCGGCGTCTCCATCGCCCTCGTCGCCTGGCTGGTCAGCCGCGCCGTCGCCGAGGTGCCGCCCGAGGACCGCGAATACAAGGATCCGCCCCCTCTCGCCCTGCGCCTCGTCTGGTGGCCGATCCAGTGGATCAGCTACTACACCGCCCCATTCATCTCCGCCAAAAACCGCGATGCGCTCCGCCACAAGTTGCGCAAGGCCGGGCTCGACTACTGCCTCAGCCCGGCGCAGTACCTCGCCACGCGCCTGCTCTGCGCCGGCTTAGGCGCGCTGCTCGGTTACTGGATTCTCGACTCCTTCGAGCAATACGACCCGACCCGGCCGCCGTTCGAAACCCTGCTTTATGTCCAGATCGGCGCGCTCGGCGCCCTCTGCGGCGCGATCTACCCGGCCATCTGGCTACGCGACCGCATCACCGCCCGGCGGCGCGAAATTCTCAAGACCATGCCCTTTTACCTCGACATCGTCACCCTCTGCGTCGAAGCTGGACTCAACCTGCAAGGCGCGATCAACCAGGGCGTTCTCAAGGGGCCGAAGGGGGTCCTGCGCGACGAATTCCAGCGCGTGCTGCGCGACATCCGCGCCGGCAAACCGCGCGCCGAATCGCTGCGCAACATGGCCGGACGCATCAACGAACCAGGCGTCACCAACTTCGTCGCCAGCATCATCCAGGCTGAACGCATGGGCATGAGCCTCGGCCCCGTGCTGCGTGCACAGGCCGATCAGCAACGCATCGAACGCTTCCTGCGCGCCGAAAAACTGGCCATGGAAGCCCCGGTGAAGATGCTCTTTCCGCTCATCGCCTTCATTTTCCCCTGTACCTTCATCGTGCTGTTTTTTCCCATCGTCATCAAACTCATGAACGCCGGTATCTGAGGAGAACCGCCATGCATCGAACCGCTCCAATCGCCCGAAATCGCCGACTCCGGAAGACATTGGCCCTGGCCGTCCTCACCATCCTTGCCGCCGCCCCCGCCGCTGCCCAGAATTTCGGCAACGTCGTCAACCAGGCCATCCGTTCCATCACCAAGCCCATTCCCGGCCGGATCGCCACCCCCTTGCCACCCGATCCCCATACCGACGGCCGCGTCATCCTCTACCGCACCGCCTGGTGCGGCTATTGCCGCAAGGCGGCGACCTTCATGCAGCGCAACAACATCCCCTTCGTCGAGCGTGACGTCGAGGCCAACCGCGCCTGGCAGGACGAACAGCGCCGCCTCGGCGGCCGCGGCGTTCCCTTCATGGTCTTCGGCAACCGCACGCTGAGCGGCTACAACGAACAATTGATCGTCCAGTATTACGGCGACATGCAAGGAGGTTATGGCGCGCCGTCCGGCCACACGCCACGGCAGCACGACGATTCCGGCTACCGCCAGGGCGGCCATCCACCGCCGCCGCCCCCTGTGCCCCATGTTTATCCGCCGGCCTACCCCGCGCCCATGCCACATTCCGGCGCCGCTGGCGCCAATGGCCCATTGCCCGGCGAGCCGCTGGCACTGCGCATGAGCATCCTCAACCTGCACGTCGGCCCGGATTCAGACGCCCCCGTAAGCGTCACGCTGACCAGCACCGACCGCGTGGTCTATCTCGGTGAAACGCGCAACGGCATGTACCGCGTCGCCAGCGACAAGGGCGAAGGCTGGATCAACAGCCTCCACGTGCGTTCCCCTCGCGGTCCCTGGTAATCGTTGACCTCCAATGAACACGACCATCGTTCATCTCCGCACCGGCGACGCTGATCATCCGTTACAGGTACGGGTGGCCAACCGCTTCTTCAACCGCCTGCGCGGATTGCTCGCCCACCCTCCTCTGCGCGCCGAACCCGTTGTCGAAGCACTGCTGATCACGCGTTGCCCGAGCGTACACACCCTCTTCATGCGCTACGCGATTGACGTTGCCTACCTCGATACGTACGGCACCATCGTCCATTGCGTCGACCGCTTAGCCCCCTGGCGGATCAGCTTCGGATACCGTCGTGCCGCGCACGCGCTTGAACTGCCCGCCGGCAGCCTCGCCCGTCTGGGAATCCGTCCCGGACATTGGCTCGCCCACCCAATCCTCAAGCACTCTTCACGCGCCGGCTGACTCATGTCCGATCACGCTCCATACAAAACTTTCCCCCGGCTCCGCCAGCACGGCGCCTCGCTCGTCGAATTCGCGGTGGTGGGTCCGCTCATCACCCTGCTCGGCATGGCGCTCATCCACTACGGCCATTTCTTCTTCACCAAGAACCACATCAACCATGCCGCCTTCATGGCCGTGCGCGCCGGCAGCACCGGCCACGCCGATCTATCCGCAATCACCACCGCCTATGCCAGGGCATTGATCCCCGTTTATGGCGGAGGCACCAACCCGGACGAGCTGGCCACCTCCTACGCCAAGGCCGCCGCCGATGTCGGAGCCAATGTCCGCATCGAACTCCTCAATCCGACCCAGGAAAGTTTCGATGACTGGAACGACGAGGAACTGCAGAACAGCATCGGCAACGGCAAGCGTGTCATCCCCAACGCCGGACTCGCTTTCAAGGATCCGGACAACATCGGTAGCGCCTCCGGCCAGAACATCCAGGATGCGAACCTGATCAAGATCCGCATCACCCACGGCTACGCGCCGCTCTCCTCCTTGCGCTTCATCGGCCACATCTACACCCGCTACCTGCAGTGGCTGGACACCGGCACCGACGATTTTCGCACTGCGCTGATCGCCGCCGGGCGCATCCCGGTCGTCACCCACGCGACCCTGCTCATGCAAAGCGACGCCATCGAACCGGCCAATCCCGTATCCAGCCCCGGAGCAGGCAACAACGGCACGCCGGTCAATCCGGGCGACCCGCCCGTCACCACCGATCCGCCGCCCAAATGCGGCACCGCCGGGTGCACCACCGAGCCCGGAACGCAGGATCCTGGTGGCGACGAGGGGGAATGCACGGGAGGCAACTGCCTGCCCTGCGTACCAAACACATGAAAATCCACCTCCCTGAGCCAGACGAAAAGCTTTTTGTTTCCTGCCGTATCTTTTATCAACAATGACTATGGAGTAAATGAGTTGAAAAAATTAATTACTGTGTGCCTGCCGTTTTGCATTCTTGCCGCCAGTTGCGGCGGTGGTGGCAGCGGAGATAGCAGTGGTAGCAGTACCAGCCAGACCGACCCGGGTTCGCCCGTATCCGAGTCCACCCCGCCCAACCCCAACCCGCTGGGACTCGATCCCGCGCCTGCATTCATTCCGAGCAACCGTCAGGTCAAATTCTCTGATTGTGTACCGGCAGTCGATGACTATCTGGTCGGAGATAAGGTTGTCGAAATGCTTGAAGACTATGAACATCAGAGCAAACAAATCATCTCGTTCCAAACCGCAGGCACGACAATAACCGGGATCACGCCAACCACGGTACTGGAGAAGCCCGGGGTGATCATCGACACCTATATGCCGGCGTTTGATACTCCGCCCAACGGACGCTCATTCGAGAATTATTCCTCCAGTACTTTTGTTCCTGGAAGTCTTGAAGGGGGGTTCGTCTCGAAGAGCTACAACTCGATTGGATCGCAATCCTATCTGTTGGTATTGCTTACGGAGACACAAACATCGCTGCAAACGTTTCCTTTTTATGATACGGAACCGCTCAAGCTGGGCGATTTCGTGACGGACACCTTCCACGGCAGAGAGGAAAGCATTGATTCGCCAATCTATGAGGGGGATTCCACCGTTCGCACGACATTTATCGGGGTTGACGAGGGAACGCAAGTAATCGTCGGTACATTCCCCTATACATGCGTATTCAGGCGAGCGATTTCAGACGCGCAGGGACAAACCGTTTTTGAAGACGTTTACACGCACAAATGGGGCATTGCCAAGCGCATTTCCTACTCGCCAGCACAGGCGATGGAACCGCCGTTAACTGGCCAAACGGTCTCCTCTACGATCTATACCCGAATGAAAAACAAAGCGGAATAAATCCGGCGAGAAGATCCTGGAATCAGGGCAACAGCATCCTGTTGCCCTCTCCACGGCAGAGGCTCATCAGTCGTTGGGAAAGGACTCCATCATCGGGGCCACAAACGACCCTCCAACTACTCCAATTGCGACACACGTTCCGAGATGCCACGCACCCATTCTTCAATCCATCTACTGACCACCCTTCTGCTACTGGCGCTCGCGTCCTCATCACAAGCGCAAACGAACACGAGTCTCCTCGGTGACCTGACCGGCACCCCGACGGGCTGTGGAGTGACGATGACCTGCACGGGGCCGGGGTTCCCCGGGACGGGGCCGGGGTTCCCCGGGACGGGGCCGGGCAGCAACGTGTGCACTTCCAACGGCGCCGGTTCGCCCTGCGGCCTGTCCTCCGGTCCGGCCAGCCAGCCGGCCTCGAGCACCGGGCAGAACCTCGGGGCGGGCAACCCGATCAATGTGCTCTCCGGCAACAAGTACCAGGTCGAAGTCGACCTGCCGCCGTTGCCCGGCGTCCTCGGGCTGGAGATCGTGCGTCATTACAACAGCCAGTACGCCCGGCCGAACGTCCGCTCGGGGAGCCTCGGGCGCGGCTGGCGGCTCTCCTACGAGACCGAACTCTACGTGGTGAAGAACACCGTGCAGATCGTCCAGGCCGACGGCACGCGCATCATCTTCTCGCGCGACGCGGCGCACCCGTCGGTCTGCGCCACCGCCGACCCGGCGCGCGGTCAGGTCCTCGTCCGGCCCACCGCGCGCGGCGAGGAATTCATCTGGGTGTGGCCGGACGGCCGGCGCCTGTACTTCGATACGCAGCGGCAGCTGACCCAGATCGTTGCCCCCACCGGAGAATTCGTCTCGCTCACCCGCGACCCGACCGGCGCCCTACTCAAGGTGATGGACCCGCAGGGGCGGAGCCTGGTGCTTACCTACGGATCGAAACACGACCCGGGCTTTGCCGGGGTGCGCTTCATCGATTCGCCAGTCGGGCGCTTCGCCTACACCTACGGCAGCACGCCGCCGGCCGGCGCGGACCGCGAAGCGAAGGAAGCGGGAGCCGTGGCGCGCACGCCGAGCAATCTGGTGCGCGTCACCTTACCGGCGCAGTATGCGGCCTCGGAGAAGGCGCATCCGTGGGCCAACCGGGGGACGACGCAGAGCGCGGTGACACGCACCTACCACTACGAATCGGCCCGTCATCCGACGCTGCTCACCGGGATCAGCGTCACCGGCACCGGCTCCGACGGGGTGCCGATGCAGGTACGCATCGCCTCCTGGGACTACGACGATCAGGCGCGGGCGGTACTCTCGGTGAAGGGCGAACGGCCGGGGACGGGATCAGGAGCGGAAGCGGAGGCGAAGGCGAAGGAGGGAACCGGCCAGGACGCCAAGGAAGCGATCAAGGAAGCAAAAGCGGCAAAGAAAGCCCCCGCGGGCCGAAGCTCCGGGCCGGAGGAAGTGCGCCTGGCCTTCCCGCAGGCGGGGACGACGGTACTGACCAACAGCCTCGGGCAGACGACGACCTACCGCTGGGCGCAGATTGCCGGCGAACAACGCCTGCTCGAAGCGCTCGGGCCGGGCTGCGCGTCGTGCGGGCCGACCAACGTGCGCTACGGCTACGATGCGCAAGGACGCCTGGCGGTGACGACGCAGCTCGATGCACAAGGGACACCCCGGACTGCCGAACGGCTCGCCCGCGATGCGGCGGGCCGGATCGTCAAGAAGGAACGGTTCCGTTTCGTCAAGGGCCAGCCGGTGCCGGCGGGCTGGGTGCGCTTCGAGTATGCGCCGGTGCCTGCGGCGGAGATGTCCGCGGCGTCCGCTTCAGCCGATCCCGATACGCTCGTTCTGCCCGACCCGAAGCCGGTCCGCGTGATCCGCCCGAGCGTCGTGGCGGGTAAAACCCATGCATGGCGCTTTACCTATAACGCGGCCGGGCAGCCGCGCTCCGTCACCGAAACGGGGTTCGCCCCGGCAGTGCCGGAGCAAGGGAAACGCGGCGAACCGACGCCGATCACCCGCACCACCACCTATGCCTATACGACGATCAACGGCCGCTCGCTCCTCGCGTCCATCGACGGGCCGCTGCCCAACGGACCCAAAGCCGATCCGTCGGACTCGGATGTCACGGCCTTGACCTGGGATGGCCGCGGGGATTTCGTGGCCACCGTCACCGCTCCGGGAAACTTCGCCACCACCTTCTCCCGCGATGACGCCGGGCGAATCTCGATCCGCACACTGAACGACGGGGTGCGCCGGATCGAGACACGCATCGCCTACGCGGGCCAGGGAAACCTGGCGCTCACCCCGATACGCGTCGAACGCACGGGCTGGCCGGTGGTAAACGGGAAAGCGGTTGAGGCAGGCCGCGTGAGCCTGCTCACCGGGGAAGTTCAGTTCAATGCGCTCGGTGAAGCGACCCGACAGACGGATGCCGCCGGGCGGGTCATTCAACGCAGCTACGATGCGTCAGGCCGACCGGCGAGCGTGGCCGACGGCCAGGGCCATCGGCAGGTGATAGAGCGGGACACGGAAGGGCGGCCGTGGCGCATCGGGCTGTATCGTCCGGACTCGGGCGCCGACCCTTACCGGGCGACCTATTTCTGGCGCGATGACCGGGGCCAGGCCGTGGGGCAATTGCTGCCCGACGGGCGGTTGCTCTCCTGGACCTACGATGCGACCGGCGAGGTAACGGAACGGATCGACGGGGACGACGTCCGCCATGTCTTCTTGCGACAAAAGGCAAACGAGGTGGAAACAGCCGGGGTGGCCATCGAACAAGCACCCGACGGGGCCCTGCGGCTCTCCTCTCCGGGAGCGGAACGCCGCTCCGCATGGATCGACGACTTCGGCCAGGTCTTACGCGTGGCCTTGCCCGACCACGGCCCCCGGTCGGCGCAGTACGACGCCGCCGGACGGATCGTGCGCATTGACGACGCGGGTGGCGGATACATCGCCTTCACCTACGATGCGGCCGGCCGATTGACCGGCAAACGCTTCGTGGGAAGCGACGGCGCAACCGTCTCGCAGACCGTGGTGCGTCATGAGGGGCGGTGTCTCGCCGAAGTCGCCGATGCGGCGCAGACGAGCCGCTATGCCTGCGATGCGCTGGGCCGGCGCATCACGGAATCGGTGCGCCTCGCCGGACTGGCGCGCCCCTTCGAAACGGCCCTCCGCTTCGATCCGGCCTCTGGCCTCATCATGGCCCGCACACTGGCCGACGGCCGGGTGCTGCGCTTTACACGCAATACACCCGAACGCGGCGCCGGGGTGACGGCCATGCTTCGCCAGCCCGCCTGGGCCGCCGCCGTGCAGGATTGGGTCGCCGACCACGTCTCGGCCGGCCTCGGTGAGACGCTGGGCCGGATACTGCCGTCCGACACCGTCGTCCGCGACATCGCCGTCGATCCCTTCGACGGGCTCACGGCCTACACCACCGGCAACGGCCTCACGACACGCAAATCCTTCGACCTCGCCGGGCGGCTCACCGGCTTGGATAGCGCCGGAGTGGAACGTCGGGAACTGCGCTATGGTACCGGGCCACGGATTCGGGCCATCGATACGTCCAGCTCGGAGCACTCCGCGGCGCCCGTGAAAGCTGTTTTTACGTACTCGGGATTCGGGCAGTTAGTCTGGCCCGACGAGAAGCGCGTCTCCTCTTCGGACTCATCCGCGCTGGCGGCTCCCGTCCGCGATGCGCTGGGGCGGGTCATGGAGGATGCTCGCTTTCGCTATGCCTATACGCCACAAGGGCAACTGGCCGAGGTGCAGGACAAGGCGTCCAGAAACGTTATCGCCCGCTACCGCTACAACAGCACCGGGCAGCGGGTGGCGAAGTCGGTCTTCGATGCCGAGGGCAAGGAGCGGGTATCCTTCACCCTCTGGCAGGACGGCGTGCGCGTGGCGGAGATCGATGAGAAGGGGAACATCACCGCGCAAGCGCTGTATCTGGCCGAGGGGCAGCGCACGACGCCGGTGGCGCAACTCGACGGCGATCACGTCCTGGCCATCCACGCCGATCAGCGCGGGGCGCCGGTGGCCATGACGGATGCCGATCAAAAGATCGTCTGGCGCGCTCACGTCGGACCGTGGGGGGCGGCCATGCCGGCCTACGGAAAGTCCTTCGGCCCGGCCTCCCTGAACCTGCGCCTGCCGGGGCAGTACTATGACGAAGAAACTGGCTTGCATGACAATGGCTTCCGGACGTACGATCCTTCCTCCGGAAACTACCTGCAGCCCGATCCGCTCGGCTATCCCGACGGACCCGATGCGTATCGCTATGCCGGTGGCGATCCGGTCAACAAGATCGACCCCTCGGGGTTATATGAAAGCGACATCCACTATTACATGACGTTCTTTCTCGCGGCGGCGGCCGGCATGAATGTCAATGAGGCGCAGGTCGTGGCCCTCGCTGCACAGTATGTCGATGACAGCCCGGATACAAAGGCGACAGCCATCGGGACAACCGGGCACATCACCCGTCTGCTGTCCTATCATTTCACCCCTGTGACGTCTTCCGTCGATCCGGCCACCGGGCTGCTGTTGAACGGTTACAGTGAGTACGGTAACCCGCCCAATGATCCCGCCTATGCCAACCTGCCGCAGAACGCGCAGTTGATCCGTCTTTCCGATGCCATTTCCATCGCCGCGTCCGAGAAGAATCTCGCCAACACCCGCTGTACGCAGTTGCAGTTCTTCGGCGAGTATCTCCATGCCTTCGAGGACACCTTCGGCCATCGGGACAGACACAACCTGCCTTACGCGATCAACGGCGGTCTCGGTCATGCCGACGACGGGAGCAAGCCCGACTACACCTACGACGATGCTTACGCACCGGGCGGTGCGCCGTGGCCCCAGGGGTGGTATGTCCGCGCCGCGCGCACCCTGCAGATGGAACAGGAGGTCTTTGCGAAACTCACCAACTGGGGAAACGCCGCCAACGCCCACTCCTTCGCCGAGATCGAGCAGACCCTCAAGGACTTCAATGCCATCAAGGAGCATGAGGGATGGGGAGGTGGCTATGACCGTGACAACCCAAAAGACAGTCAGAAGATCAAGTTGCTCAATAACAAGCTCAAGGAATGGGGGATTCCGGCCGATCTTCTTGATACGACAATGCAGGGGCAGGCATACAAAAAAGCCGCTGGCGAGAAAAACCGCAACGCGAACCTTTGCGACAAGGACAAGAAGGCGCTCGACCAGACGAAATACCCCGGCACTATCCTGCCGACATGTTCATAACTTTGGAATAACCACCATGACTTCCCGGCACGCCCCGTTTCTGAGCCTGCTTATCGGCTTCATAGTCATTCCCTGCATGGCAGAGGAATGCAAACTGCCAAGGCCGTACAAGACCATTCATGACCACCAGGAAATCGTCGACATGCCTGGCTACTACTGCCTGAAGGAGGATGTCGTGCAATCCCCCATCTTCGACATCCATGCCTTCAGCTTCAAATCCCAGGCAGGAAGTCCATTGCTCGACATCGGCTACGATTCCCAAAGGGCAAATTGGGATTACTCGCTTCAACAGTGGAAACGCAACCGGCCACTGACCGACGACGACGTCTTCGATGTTGACCTTCAAGGCCACACGCTCAAGGGCAAGGCGGACAACCTGGTCGGCATTAGTGCCGGTGGAGTCAGAAACGTCCGCGTCTACCATGGCATCATCGATGTACCGGGAAACAGAAGCCCAAACGTCGGTGTTAACATCACAAACAAAATCGGCCAAATAAGAGTTCCCGCAGAGAAATTTGGCGTCTCGATTTTCCAGCGCGCGTTCGAGGATACCTCCGCCGCCGAAACCGTCGACGGCAAACCGCCAACCTACACCCCCTCCAACAGCATCGTCGAGCACCTGACCATCAAGGCCGGCTGGCGCGGCGTCGAAATGGGCGGCGCCCATAACATCCTCCGCCACAACACGATCGAGGTCGACGGCCACACGGCCGTGTTCATGGCCGGGCCGGGTTCGATCATCGAGGACAACACGATCATCGTTCACGGCAAGGGCGACGCCGGTCCCTTCGACGCGCCGATCAAGCTGCGCGATGCCCACGGTGCAGTCGTTCGCAACAACCGCATCATTTACCGGGGATGGTTCTTCAAGGCACCTGTGGCGATCAACCTCCTTGATTCAACTCACGTCGTCATCGAGAACAATGCCATCGATGGCGTCAAATCGCTGACCCGATGCAAGGGGGAGTGCAAATTTTCGGACACGGGGAACTCCTTCAAGTGAGCGACACCACTGAATGGAACTCCGGCCGCATCGTCTGGCGAGCAACTGTTCCTCCTGGGGAATGGCCACCTCAGGCCGACGGGAAGTCCTTCGATCCGGCCACCGCCGGAGAAACCTTGATCATTACCGCGGCGCAGATCGCCCTAGCGAGCTGAACGCTGACCATCAACCGCAGCCCTTCGACCTTCACAATTAGAAAGACATTATGGATTTAAGACAAAACTTGCTGGAACTTGCCGTTCAATACCGGTTGAGTCCACAGAAAACGTGCTTGTTACTCAAGGAGGCGCAGCTCGGCGCCGAACCGGAACAACTGAGCGTGTGGTTTCCGCGTGGCGTTGCCATGCTGGCGGCAGCTCTAGTCGGGTTGGGCATGGTGATGTGGGTGGCCGCCAATTGGGAATCATGGGGCCGTCTGATCCACTTCACCTTGTTGCAAGCGCTTGTTCTTGCTGCTGGCTTGGGCGCAGCATTCCGCCCCGCCGCTCGCGTGCCCCTGGGGTTACTGGCGTTGTTAGGAATCGGTGCGTTGTTTGCGTATTTCGGGCAAACCTATCAGACCGGAGCGGACCCATGGCAACTTTTTGCACTGTGGGCGGTGATGGCATTGCCACTTTGCTGGGTGTGTCGCTCTGACGCGTTATGGTGCCCATGGACTCTGGTGGCGACGACGGCCATTGGATTATGGATTCATACTTATAGCGGGCACCAGTGGCGCGTGGAGCCTGATCTGCTGCGCGTCCATTTGCTGGGCTGGATTGCGACGCTGGCAGTGGTATGCCTATTGAATCCTGGCTTACGGCGCTTTACGGGATCCGGAGCATGGGGCTTTCGTACCACGATAGCATTGATGGTTATTACCTTGACCACTACCGCACTGGCCGGCCTTTTTCACAGCACGGTGCTGCCACACTTCTTCCTCGGACTGGCGCTGCTGACCGCCATGTCGGCGGTGCTGTGCCTGCCACTGTTATTCGACATATTTGCGCTCAGCGCGGTGGCTTTGGGTCTGAACGCCTTGCTGGTATGCGGAATGGTGCATTGGTGCCTTGACGACTTGTCGCGCAACGACTGGGTTGGAAGTTTACTGTTGGTTGGCCTGTGTGCGGCGGCACTACTGGCGGTCTCGGTGCATGGCATAGTCAAGATCGCACACCATCAAACTGAAGCTGCTTCTTTTCGGGGAGAGATCGAATGAGCACACGCTCCGACACCGCATTGCAGACTGCTGTAAACGCCGGAGTCGCAGCGGGACTGCTGCCTGCCAACGCCGTCACGCCATCCGACAGCACGCGCGCTTGGCCCGTGGTCCTGCTCACTGCCGTTGGCGCATGGTTTGCAGCCATCCCGTTAATAATCATGGCGGGCCTATTACTTGGCAACCTCATGGACAACGGCCTTGCCGTATACGTCATCGGATGCCTTGTGTCGACGGGCACCATACTCGTGTTGCGCGCCAAGAAAACGCCACTGTTTGTAGAGCAACTGGCCATACCCGCGTTGATCGTGGGAGGTGGTTTGCTGGCGTTTGGCCTGCACCGCGATTTGGATGATTCAGGCGGTGCTGCGGTGATGCTGCTCATTGTCGTGGGCATTGCCCTGGCCGTGCCCAAAGCGTGGTTGCGTGTACTGCTTGGGAGCGCCGCAGCGGTACTCCTGTATCGCGCATTGTCACTGCCCTACTGGGACTGGGAGCGCGGGCGCTGGGAAGCGATGTTGGTATTGCACGGTTTGCTGGCAGGGTGGTTATTGGCCTTGTGGCTGCAACAGCGCAGCGCGAATCTGGCGGTTGTCTTGGAAAGCACGGCTGCTGGCTGGCTACTGACAACGCTAGCCGGCTTTGCGCTTATCTCTGGAACATCCTTTCTAATGGGCGGACTTTCAGGGATGGAAAAAACGGGCTGGATGTTCGTGCACTCAGGCGGGAATGGCGAACACACTTGGCAGATTGAAGCCGTTCAGTCGGGGTCTAGCTTGCTGGCGCTGGCCGCAGGGCTGGTAGGAGCGGTGACGTGGCAAGGCCTTCGCCAGTTCCTTTTCGTGGTGGTCGCGTTGGCGCTTGCCGTACTGGCGTGGTTCATGCCAATGTTGGGTGGGACATTGCTGGCGCTGTCCATCACTGCCACTACACACCGCTGGCGCCAAGCAGGTGCATGCGCTTTGATTGCCGCCTGGATTGTGGGAGGTTTCTATTATCAATTGCAGTGGTCGCTTGTGGACAAAGCATTACTGCTGGTGGTCGCCGGCACGGTGCTCGGCGCATGTGCCTGGCAAACCCAACGTATGCTCCGAAGCGATCTTTCAGTGATACAGCGCACATCCGATGCATGGAGCTGGAGCCTGGCAGCCGCGACGTTGCTCACTTTGGTTGTCGCCAACGGTGCCATTTGGCAAAAACAGCATCTGATTGCGCACGGCAAGCCGGTATACATGGAGTTGGTTCCTGTGGATCCGCGTTCGCTGATGCAAGGCGACTACATGCGCCTGCGATTCTCTGCGTTACAAGAACGCAGTTTGCCCCTGTTATCGGACATGGCCGGCATCAGGCCTCGCATGGTTGCGCAGCTGGATGCGCGAGGTGTCGCCAAGGTGTTGCGCATGCACATCGCGAACCAGCCCCTCGCTACAAACGAAATACTGCTCGAACTCAGCCCCAAGAACGGTGAATGGACGTTTGTCACTGACGCATGGTTTTTTAAGGAAGGTGAAGCAGAGCGATGGCAGGCGGCCAAATATGGAGAGTTCCGCGTGCTGCCTGATGGTCGAGCACTACTGGTCGGAATGGCGGATGATTCACTTCAATCCATTGGCACAAGATAAAAACATCAGCTGAAGTTGACGACACAGCTCGATGCACAGGAATGCCCGGGGTCGCCGAATGTATCTCTCGCGACCCGGCGGGTGATCCACGCGAACCTGGAGGCGGGACAGATTCACACTGGGCAGGAGGCACAACGACGCTGGGCAACCAATGTCCGTCACGGAAGCGAGGTTTTCCAAAGCAACACCCCAAATCGGGTCACCCCATTCCCCGACGTCACGAAAACGCTGCCGCCATGCGCCTCGGCAATGGATCGGACAATGGCCAGGCCGAGGCCGGATTGCGCGCCCTCGCCGGTGCGCGAGGGATCGGCGCGGTAGAAACGGTCGAACAGGCGCGGGAGGTGTTCCTCCGGAATCGTATCGCCGGTATTGGCGACCTCGATGGCGACACGCTCGTTGTCCGTCCGCCGGATCGCGACCGTCACCTGTCCGCCTTGTGGCGTGTGACGGATGGCATTGGACAGCAGGTTGCCGATCGCCCGGCGAATCATCAGCCGGTCTCCCTCGACTGTCCCCTCGCCTTCGCTGGTGAGCGCAACATCCTTTTCCTCGGCGGCCAGCCGGTGAAATTCGACGAGATCGCCGACCAGCGGCGCCAGTTCCAGCGTTTCCCTGGTCGGCACAATCTGTCCGTCATCCGCCTTGGCGATGAACAGCATGTCCGCGATCATGCGCGAGAGCCGCTCGTACTCCTCGATATTCGAGGCCAGCACCTCGCGATATTCGTCGGAAGAACGCGGCCGCGACAACGTGACCTGCGTCTGGGTCATCAGGTTGCTGATCGGCGTGCGGAATTCATGCGCGAGATCGGAGGAAAAATCCGAGAGTCTGCGGAACGATTCCTCCAGCCGCGACAGCATCGCATTCAGGGTAAGCGCCAGGTCGACCAGTTCCACCGGAACGGCGTCGAGCGCCAGACGGGCGTGCAGTCGTTGCGCGGTGATGCTCTCCGCCTCGCGTTTCATCGCCTGTAGCGGCGCGAGGCCGCGGCGCACGGCCAGCCAGCCGAGCAGCCCGGTCAACACGGCGGCGAAGGCGACGAAGGCCCACAGCGTAAGGCGAAATCCCGCCAGGTACTGTTCGTGATGGGTAATGTCGATCGCCACGCCGACCACCACAGCAGGAATCCCGGCAATACCGGTCGGTACGCTCACCGAAATGCCGCGCATCGGCGTCCCTCTCGCGGTGCGCCAGACACGCGGATGCGCAATGTCCTCCACGGGGCGACCGGACAGCAGTCCGTCTGGAAATTCCGCGCCGCGGGTGGCGAACAGCAATTCGCCATCCTGCAGGGCGACGACAACCGACAACCCGTGATGTCCGACCAGTGCGTCATCGAGTTGTTGAGGAATGGCTACGAGATCGTCGCGCGACTGCGCCTTTTCTAGGATGCGTTGCGTCAGGTCGAGCTTGCCGGACAGCACCTCGATGTCCTGTTCGACAAAGTGCCGTTCGACCGTGCCGCCGATCAGGTAGCCGAGTGCGAGCAACACCAGTGTCGACACGGTGGCAAAAAGCGCCGTCAGGCGCAGGGTGATCGACGCTCGGCCGGCGGATTTCACGCCGCCCCCTCCGGCAATTCGAGGACGTAGCCCATGCCGCGCACGGTACGGATCAGCTTGACCTCGAAATCATCGTCGATCCTGGCCCGCAGACGGCGCACGGCAACTTCCACCACATTGGTGTCGCTGTCAAAGTTCATGTCCCACACTTGCGAAGCGATCAGCGAACGCGGCAGGACTTCACCCTGACGCCGCAGCAGCAGTTCGAGCAGGGCGAACTCCTTGGCCGTCAGGTCGATGCGCCGTCCGCCGCGTGTCGCCCGCCGGCGCATCAGGTCGAGTTCCAGATCGGCGGCACGCAACACATCCGCCTCCTTATTCTTACTGCCGCGCCGTAGCAGGGTGCGCACGCGCGCCAGCAGTTCGGAAAACGCAAACGGCTTGACCAGATAATCGTCGGCGCCGAGTTCCAGTCCCTTGACGCGATCCTCGACCTGATCACGCGCCGTCAGGAACAGCACCGGCATGTCGTTCCCCGCGCGCCGGATGCCCTGAAGTATTTGCCAGCCATCGATGCCGGAGAGCATCACGTCGAGGATCGCCAGATCGTAAGCCTCGCTGCTTGCCAGATGCAGGCCGTCAAAGCCGTTGGCGGCCAGGTCGACCACGAAGCCGGCCTCGGACAGCCCCTGCTTCAGGTAGATGCCGGTTTTGCTTTCGTCTTCGACCACCAGAATCTTCATTGTTTTCCCTTCAGGCGATGTGCCAAATGGTGGATTTTCCTGCGTTTGCCCGGATTAGCGCAAAAGATTACTTAAATGTAATCCATTGGTCAGCGTTCTGTTAGTTTGAGTCGAGCAAGATGCCAATTTATTGGATGGATTGGTTTAGGCACCCGACGAAGTCTGCGCAGAGATATTTTGAGGAAAGGGGTGACACTGTGATCCGAAGATTGATGTGCCACACAGCATGGCGTTTTCTGGTTGCCGGCCTTGTGATCACTCCGCCAGCGGTACTCGCCCAAACCACGCCCCATCCTCCGGAAGCCATCGCGGACTGGCGCAGCGCCAATGATGCGGCCGGACAGTTCAGGCGCGGGCACGCGGATGTTCTCAAATGGGAACAGGCCAACCTCCCCGAGACGCCAGAAGCGCCAAAACTCCCGGAATCCTCTGCCAGTCTGCCACTCATGGTGCCGGAAAATGCAGTTCGTCTGGCCTGGCAGGCGAACCTTGACCTGGCAGCTCCGCTGGCCGTGCTGGGACAGGAGATTGCCGAGCGCATTGCCAGCGGCCGCTGGATGGAAATGGACCCTGTCTGGCAACGTCGCGTGGAGGGAATGGACGAAGTGCTGGATGTAGCGGCGGATACACGCAAGGACTGGCTGCAGGCGGTCGCTGCCCGGCAGGCGCTGACATATCAGCGTGAGGCATTGGCCGCCGCGGAAGCGGCCAGCGAACTCGCAAAGCGCATGGCCGGCATTGGAAACTGGAGCCAACTGCAGCAGGCGCGGGTGCAGATCGCGCTGAAAACGGCGCGCATGGAGCTCAAACGCGCCGAGTACGCGTACGCCACGGCACAGGCAGGCCTCCTGGAAAGATTGCAGCTGACCGGCATGCATTCCATGGCCCGGCTTCCGGACGCCTTGCCGGAACTCCCCGCTAGCAGTCTTTCCGACGTTGCCGTGCAGCAGCGATTGGCGAGCACCATGAATACTCTGCCGCGTGCCGATGGTTTGCGCGCGAAAGCCCATGCCTCGCTGGCTTTCGAGGCCTACCGGACCAGCCATGAGATGGCCGCGCGCAATCAGGAAATCCTGAAGTTGCAGGAGTTCATCACCGACGAAACCGTGCTGCACTACAACGGCATGCTCAAGAGCGTGTGGGACGTGCTGGGTGAAGCGCGCAACCGCTCACAGGCAGCGGTTGACGCCGTTACTGCCCTGCGCGACTTCTGGATCGCCGAGATCGATCTGCAGCACGTATTGCTTGGCGGCTCTCCGGAGCGCCTCGTGTCCCTTGGAGGCGGCCGCAAAGAAGCTGCCGCTGCTCATTGAAAGGAAGACCATGAGTCTGACGAATGCACGTCGCCGGTTCCTGTCCGGTGCGGCGGGCGGTCTGGCCGGCCTGGCAGTCTCACGTTCTGTGCTCGCCACGTTGCCCGACCCCGTGACTCGGACGAGCGCAGGCACCGCCCCGCCGCTGACTCCCGTTTCCGGCCGCCCGTACACCCCGGTCGTCACGCTCAACGGCTGGACACTACCCTGGCGCATGAACAACGGCGTCAAGGAGTTCCACCTCGTCGCCGAACCGGTGGTGCGCGAAGTTTCGCCCGGCTTCAAGGTCAACATGTGGGGCTACAACGGGCAGAGCCCCGGCCCGACCATCGAGGTCGTCGAGGGCGACCACGTACGCATTTTCGTCACCAACCACCTGCCAGAGCACACCACCATCCACTGGCACGGCCAGCGCCTGCCCAATGGCATGGACGGCGTCGGCGGGCTGACCCAGCCGCAGATTCCGGCAGGCAAGACCTTCGTCTACGAATTCAAGGCGCGCCGCCCCGGCACCTTCATGTACCACCCGCACGCCGACGAGATGGTGCAGATGGCGATGGGCATGATGGGCTTCTGGGTCACACACCCCAAGGGCAAGCATCCGCACATTGCCGAGGTCGATCGCGACTTCTGCTTCCTGCTCAACGCCTTCGACGTCGAACCGGGCACGCGCACGCCGAAGATCAACACCATGACCGACTTCAACATCTGGTGCTGGAACAGCCGCGTCTTCCCGGCCATCGACAGCCTCAACGTGTGCCTGAACGACCGCGTGCGCATCCGCATCGGCAACCTGACGATGACCAACCACCCGATCCACCTGCACGGCCACGAGTTCACCGTCACCGGCACCGACGGCGGCCCGACCCCGCCTGGCTCGCGCTGGCCGGAAGTCACCACCGACGTGGCCGTCGGCCAGATGCGGCAGATCGAACTCATCGCCGACGAGGAAGGCGACTGGGCGATGCACTGCCACAAGAGCCACCACACAATGAACGCCATGGGCCACGACGTGCCGACCATGATCGGCGTCGACCACCGTGGACTGATCGGAAAGATACAACAGGTTGTTCCCGATTACATGCTGATGGGCGAACGCGGCATGGCCGACATGGGCGAGATGGAAATGCCCATTCCCGACAATACAGCGCCGATGATGACCGGCAACGGCCAGTACGGCCCACTGGAAATGGGCGGCATGTTCACCGTGTTCAAAGTACGCAAAGATCAGAAACCGGACAATTTCGCCGATCCCGGCCCCTACCGGCACCCGCCGGGAACCGTGGCGCGCGAATGGCAGGGTGTCCCGCCGCCCGCGACCCGCGGCGCCTCAATCGGCGACACAACCTCGCCTGCTACTGCTCGCGCCGTCAAGCCCGACGGCAAACACAGTGCGCACTGAAACGGACGAGCGCACAGATCAATTCACGAAAGGAAAATTTAGATGCACATTCCGAAAATCCTGACTTTGGCGATCCTTGCCATCGCATCCCCCCTGGCCATCGGGCATGGCGAAGTGGAGCACCAGAAAGCCGGCCCGGTAATTAAAGAGCAGAAACCCTGGGGCATCGCCGGCGACGCCCAAAATGCCAGGCGCGTCATTGAAATCCGGATGAGCGACAACATGCGCTTTACACCAGAGAGCATTGAAGTGCGTCAGGGCGAAACCGTCCGCTTCGTTCACATGAACAATGGTCAGGTCATGCACGAGTTCGTACTCGGCACCAAGAAGGAACTGGATAAACACGCAGCGCTCATGAAAAAATTTCCGAACATGGAACACGATGAGCCCTACATGGCCCACGTAGCTCCCGGCAAGCAAAGGGAAATAGTGTGGACCTTTAATCGAAGCGGCGAATTCGATTTTGCTTGTCTGCTTCCCGGTCACTACGAGGCAGGGATGATTGGAAAAATCAGGGTTCTGGCAGAGGGCGCCAAGAACAAGGGCAAACAACACAACTGAGAGATCAACGATGAAGGAAACAATTGGAATTGCTTTTTTCGTTCTGCTCGGAACAATCGTGCTGTTGCCGCAAGCCAGTTTCGCCGACAGCACCGTGAATCAGGAGACAAAGCCGATGGCCGAGTCACATCTGCTGAGCGACGGCGAAGTCCGCAAAATCGATAAAGAAGCGGGCAAGATTACCATCAAGCATGGACCGATCAAGCATCTGGACATGCCGCCAATGAACATGGTCTTCACGGCCAAGGACAAGAGCTTGCTCGACAAGGTGAAAGTTGGTGACAAGATTCGTTTCATGGCCGCGGACGAAAGCGGAAAGCTAGTCGTGACGGGCATCCAATTGGCCAAGTAACGAGGCGCTGTCGATAACGCTCTCCAACACGCGAACCTTCATTCATCACGGGCGTTCCGGTCATGACGGAACGCCCGTGGCATTTTCTGCATCCGCACGGCATCCTGACTGAATCGTAATATCCCGGTCATGGTCCTGTCGAAGTCTGCCACCTAAGATTGTCTCACCGTCCGACGGATATCCGTCTGGCGTGAACCACATGACTTTTTAAGGAGAAACGATGAAAACGAACTTTTCCAGGCAGATCCTGATCGCCACCCTCAGCCTCACCGGTATTGCGATGACGCAGGCACCTGCTCTCGCCTATACCGACCCCATTGCGGCGGCAATAAAGGTTGTTGAACTGAAGGACGGTTCGTCGGTATACATCTTCCAGGACGGCAAGATGGCCATGGAATCAATCACCGGCCGGGTAACACACATGAACCCCGGAGATACCATGGAAGCCAGGGACGGAAGCAAGATCGTCATGCAAGGCAACGAAGTCGCAAGACTCTACTCACTGAAAGAATATTCCCGATAACACCATCCCGACGGCCCCCTGGGCCGTTTTTTTTTGCACGCCACTGTAACCCCGAAACATTACAGAAATGTAACCCCCAAGTCAGTTTCCCGTTGGGTTCGGCACTTCATACTGACCTCACCCAATTCAAGGAAACCCTCCAATGAGACCGAAGTTACCAATCATGATCACAATTCTGGCACTGGGCTCGGGTGGTGCGTTAAGTGCGCAAGCGCAACAAACAATAGACGTCTACAAGAGCCCGTACTGTGGCTGTTGCGGCAAATGGGTTGAACACGCCACCAAGGCCGGCTTCACTGTCAAGACACATGAAGTCGACAATGTTCCGGAGATGCGCAAAAAACTGGGGATGCCCGGAAAACTGGGGTCATGCCACACGGCAAAAATTGGCAACTACGTTCTTGAAGGGCACGTACCAGCCGAGGATATCAAACGTCTGCTCAAGGAAAAACCTAAAGCACTCGGACTCGCCGTACCCGGAATGCCGCAGGGTTCCCCAGGCATGGACATTCCGAACTCGCCACCTTATGAAACGTTGCTGGTCCAGAGCAACGGTAACACCCGGGTATTCGCCAAACACTAATTTTTCGGAGAACACGCATGAAAACCTCGATTGCATCCGTACTGGTCGCCATCGCCGCGATCCTTCCGTTACCCGCAATGTCTGCCAGCGGTCACGGCGGTCACGGCGCCATGCCATCGCATCCGACTACATCAGGAAATACGCAGATGACAGACGGTCAAGTGAGGAAGATCGACAAGGCTGCTGGCAAGGTCACGCTTTCACATGGCCCGCTGACCAACCTCGGAATGGACATGCCAATGACCATGGTCTTCCGCGTCAAGGACGCTGCCTGGCTCGACCAGATGAAAGAAGGCGACAAGATCCGCTTCCTGGCCGACAACATCAATGGCTCGATCACAGTCGTCCAGTTCGAACGGGCCAAGTAACCGTGACAGCGGATTACGCAGTGCGCCACAGAATGTCAAGGCGCATTCCGTTGAGCTAGATTTTCCATGGAGAGTACGCATCATCGCTTCAACAATCCGCAGCCAGACAACCAGACAAACAATTCTCGGCAATCGGAGATACCTATGCCAAAACGCTTTTCTTTGCGATCCCTGACCGTGGCGCTGGCGATCGTGTCGGCTCCTGCCGCATTCGCCCCGGCTGCATTCGCCCAAGAGGCCGCGCCCGGGCGCACCGTTGCCAGCCTGCTCGACTATGCCCGGCAGAACAACCCGGACTACGCCGCGATGCGCCACGAAGCCGATGCCGCCGGCGAGCGCGTCACCCCGGCCGGTGCCCTGCCCGACCCCAAGCTCAAGGTCGAGCTGATGGACATCACCAAAATGGGCGAGCAAAACGCCACGCTCTCACCGAGCCGCGTCGGCAGCACGCAATACACGATCACCCAGGAACTGCCCTGGTACGGCAAGCGCGACCTGAAACGCGAAATCGCCGAACTCGATGCCGAAGGCGCACAGGGCCGCAGCCGCGGCGCCTGGTCCGACATTGCCGCGCGTCTGAAAGCCGCGCACGTCCAGCGCTACGTCCTGTCACGCAACGAGCAGCTCACCCGCGAGATTCTTGACCTCATGGTCCGCCTGGAGAAAATTGCGCAGGCGCGATACGCCGGAGGCCTGGCCATGCAACAGGACGTCATCCGCGCGCAAGTCGAACAGACCGCCATGCGCAACGACCTGATCATGCTGGAAAACGAAGACAACATGTTGCGCGCGCGCATCAACATGCTGCTTTCACGTCCGGTCAATGCCCCGCTGGCCCAACCCGAGGCGCTGCCGCCGCTGCCCGCGCCGGCCAGGCTCGACTACGCTGCGCTCGAAGCGCGCGTGCGCGGACGCAACCCCCGCCTGTTCGCCGACGATGCCGCAATCCGCTCGGCCGAGAAAAAACGCGACCTCGCCTACAAGGAACGCTACCCCGACTTCATGCTCGGCGTGACGCCCGTGCAGTACAGGAATTCGGTCAAGGAATGGCAGTTGATGGTCGAATTCAACATCCCGCTGCAGCAATCCTCGCGCCGTTCGATGGAACGCGAATCCGAATCGATGCTTTCCGCCGCCCGCGCGCGCAAGGAGGCGACGGCCAACGAGGTGCTCTCCGAACTGGCCGAGAACCTCTCCGGCATCGAAGCGGCGCGGCGCACCGAACAACTGGCCACGACCAGCCTGCTGCCACAGACCGAACTGACCTTCAACGCGGCGCTGGCTTCCTACGAGAACGGCAAGGTCGACTTCGCCACGCTGCTCGAAGCACAACAACAAATCCGTAAAGCGCGCCTGAATCAGATCAAGGCGCAGGGCGAGGCCCAGGTACGCCTGGCCGAACTCGAAAAACTCCTGGGAGAAGACCTATGAAACAAGGAACGGGATTGACCGTCGGCATCGTAGTCGGCGCATTGGTCGCCGGCGCTGGCGGCTACTGGCTGGGCGGCAAGGGCGCCAGCCACGGTAACGCGGAGCAGACGGCCAGCATCGCGCCCGCCGCCGAAAGCGGCAAGAAGGAACGCAAGCTCCTTTACTACCGTAACCCGATGGGTCTACCCGACACGTCGCCCGTGCCGAAGAAAGATCCGATGGGCATGGACTACATCGCAGTCTATGAAGGCGAGGAAAGCAACGAACCGACATCGGCCAACCAGATCAGGATCAGTACCGAGAAGGTACAGAAGCTCGGAGTGCGCACCGAAGCCGCACAGTTGCGCGTGCTGGACCGCGTGGTCCGCGCCGCAGGCCGCGTCGAGCCGGACGAACGGCGCATCTACGCCGTCTCGCCCAAGTTCGAGGGCTACGTCGAACGCCTGCACGTCAACGTCACCGGCCAGCCGGTCGGCAAGGGGCAGCCGCTGTTCGAGGTGTACAGCCCGGAACTCGTCTCGGCGCAGCGTGAATACGCCATCGCCGCACAGGGTGTCGAATCGCTCAAGGACGCCGGCGGCACGGCGCAGGCCGGCATGAAGCAACTGGCCCAATCAAGCCTGCTGCGCCTGCGTAACTGGGACATTTCCGACGCGCAGATCAAGGCGCTGGCGCAATCGGGTGAAACCAAACGCACGCTCACCTTCCGCTCGCCGGTCGGCGGCGTCATCACCGAGAAGAAGGCGCTGCAGGGCATGCGTTTCATGCCCGGCGAGGAACTATATAAGGTTGCCGACCTCTCCTCCGTCTGGGTCGTCGCCGACGTCTTCGAGCAGGACATCAGCCTCGTCAAATCCGGAGCGACCGCCAAGGTGCGCATCAACGCCTACCCGGACAAAATTTTCGAAGGCAAGATCGGCTACGTCTACCCGACCCTCAACGATGCAACGCGGACCGTGCCGGTGCGGGTCGAGCTGGCCAATCCGGGGCTGTTGCTGAAGCCGGCGATGTTCGCCCAGGTCGAACTGCCGACCGGCGGCAGGGGCCAGGTCGTCACCGTGCCGACCTCCGCAGTGATCGACAGCGGCACGCGGCAGATCGTGCTCGTGCAGGCCGGCGAAGGCCGCTTCGAGCCGCGCGAGGTCAAGCTCGGCGCGCGCAGCGACAACTACGTGGAAGTCATGGACGGTGTGAAGGACGGCGAACCGGTGGTCGTCGCCGCCAACTTCCTGATCGACGCCGAAAGCAACCTCAAGGCGGCGGTCGGCGGCTTCGGTACGCCCGACGCAAAAGCAGGGGCTAGCAAACAGGTGGGACACCAGGCCAGCGGCCGGATCGACAGCTACGACCCGAAAACGGGTTTGGCCAGCGTGGAGCACGGCCCGATCGACAGTCTGAAATGGCCGGCGATGACCATGGAATTCAAGATCGCCAACGAGGGATTGTTGAAAGATCTCAAGCCGGGCGCACGCATCGATTTCGAGTTCGTCGAGCGCGGCCAGGGCGAATGGGTGATCACCGCGGTCAAGCCGCAGGCGAATAACAGTGCCCACTCCGGCCACTAGCCGCATCAGACCCCGTCTCCCCCTGACAAGGGGAAACAAGGGGGGTAAGCAGCGGTTGCCAAACACCGCCGCCTGATCCCTCCCGGCCGCCCTAACCCCTCCCGGCCTCCCCTTGTCAGGGGAGGAGGAAAACCGATCGGATACAAAACAACCATGCTCGCCAAAATCATCGACTGGTCCGGACGGAACAAAGCTCTCGTCCTGCTCGCCACGCTGTTCATCATCCTCGGCGGCGTCATCGCCGTGCTACGCACGCCGCTCGACGCGCTGCCCGACCTCTCCGACGTGCAGGTCATCGTCTACACGGAGTACCCGGGGCAGGCGCCGCAGGTCGTCGAGGACCAGATCACCTACCCGCTGACCACGGCCATGCTCTCGGTGCCGAAATCCAAGGTCGTGCGCGGTTTCTCGTTCTTCGGCGCCTCGTTCGTCTACATCATCTTCGAGGACGGCACCGACATCTACTGGGCGCGTTCGCGCGTGCTGGAGTACCTCAATTTCGCTTCGGGGCGCATGCCCAAGGGTGTGACGCCGCAGATCGGGCCGGATGCCTCGGGCGTCGGTTGGGTCTATCAGTACGCGCTGCTCGCCAAGGACAAGACGCTCGCCGAACTGCGCTCGATCCAGGACTGGTTCGTCCGCTACCAGCTCACCAAAGCACACGGCGTTTCGGAAGTCGCCTCGGTCGGCGGCTTTGTGCAGACCTACCAGGTCACCGTCGATCCGGTGAAGCTGCGCGCCTACGGCATCCCGCTGATGAAGGTGGCGCAGGTCATCCGCGACTCGAACCGCGACGTCGGCGGCCGGGCCGTGGAAATGGCCGAAACCGAGTACATGGTGCGCGGCAAGGGCTACTTGCGCGGCATGGGCGACATCGAAAACCTCGTGGTGAAAAGCGACAAGGGCACGCCGGTGCTGATCCGCGACATCGCCCGCGTCGAGATCGTCCCCGACGAACGGCGGGGGCTGACCGAGCTGAACGGCGAAGGCGAAGTCGTCTCCGGCATCGCCATGGCACGCTACGGCGAGAATGCGCTGGAAGTGATCCACAACCTGAAGGAGAAGATCAAGGAGGTCTCGGCCGGACTGCCTGAAGGCGTCAGCGTCGAACCGGTCTATGACCGCTCGGACCTGATCCACCGCGCCATTGAAACGCTGAAGCACACGCTGATCGAGGAATCGATCATCGTCGCGCTGGTCTGCATCGTCTTCCTGCTGCACGTGCGCAGCGCGCTGGTGGCCATCCTGATGCTGCCGGTCGGCATCCTGATCGCCTTCATCGCCATGCGCCTGCTGGGCATGAACTCCAACCTGATGAGCCTCGGCGGCATCGCGATTGCCATCGGCGCGATGATCGACGCGGCGATCGTGATGATCGAGAACGCGCACAAGCATCTCGAACGCCTGCCTGAAAAGCACACCAACGCCGAACGCGCCACCGCCATGATCGACGCCTGCAAGGAGGTTGGCCCGGCTCTCTTCTTCTCGCTGCTGATCATCACCGTTTCGTTCCTGCCGGTATTCAGCCTCGAAGGCCAGGAAGGCCGTCTGTTCTCCCCGCTCGCCTACACCAAGACCTTCTCGATGGCCGGTGCGGCCTTCCTCTCGATAACGCTGGTGCCGGTGCTGATGATGTTCTTCATCCGCGGCAAGATCATGCCGGAGGCGAAGAATCCGGTGAACCGCTTCCTGATCTGGGTCTACCGCCCGATCATCCGCGGCGTCATGCGCTGGAAAAAGCTGACCATCGCCCTCGCCGTCCTGGCGTTGGGAGTCACGGTCTATCCGGCCTCGAAGCTCGGCTCCGAGTTCATGCCGACGCTCAACGAAGGCACCTTGTTCTACATGCCCGCGTCGCTGCCCGGCATGTCGATCACCAAGGCCGCCGAGCTGTTGCAGACGCAGAACAAGATCATCAAGAGCTTCCCGGAAGTCGCCTCGGTTTACGGCAAGGCTGGCCGCGCCAACACCGCGACCGATCCGGCGCCGACCGAAATGTTCGAAACGGTGATCAACCTGAACCCTGAATCCGAATGGCGCGCCGGCATGACCATCGACAAGCTGGTCGCCGAAATGGACAAGGCGATGCAGTTCCCCGGCGTCTCCAACGCCTGGACGATGCCGATCAAGGCACGCATCGACATGCTCTCCACAGGCATCCGCACACCGATCGGCATCAAGGTCTTCGGCAAGGATCTCAACGAGATGGAGAAGCTGGCCAAGGAGATCGAGGCGGCCGTCAAGGACGTTCCGGGCACCTCCAGCGCCTTCGCCGAACGCATCACCGGCGGCTTCTATCTCAACATCGAACCGGACCGCGCACAACTGGCGCGCTACGGCCTGTCGGTCGGCGAACTGCAGGACGTGATCGGCAGCGCACTCGGCGGCGAGATGGTCACGACGACCGTCGAGGGGCGCGAGCGCTATGGGGTGACGGTGCGCTACCCACGCGAACTGCGCTCGGACCCCCAACTGATCGCCCGCGAAGTGCTGGTGCCGACAATGGAAAATGGCATGGTCCCGCTTGGCCAGCTGGCCAAGGTCGAAGTCGCCAAGGGCACGCCCGGCATCCGCACCGAGAACGCCCTGCTCTCGGCCTACATCTACGTCGACACCCGCGACAGCGATCTGGGCGGCTACGTGGCGCGGGCCAAGCAGGCGGTGGCGGAAAAGGTCAAGTTCCCGTCCGGCTACTACATCACCTGGAGCGGCCAGTTCGAGAACATGGAACGCGCCATCGAGAAGATGAAGATCGTCGTGCCGGTCACGCTGCTGGTGATCTTCCTGTTGCTCTATCTCAACTTCCGGCGCCTGACCGAAACGCTGATCGTCATGCTCTCGGTGCCCTTCGCGCTGGTCGGCGGCATCTGGCTGATGTGGGCGCTCGGCTACAACATGAGCGTCGCGGTGGCCGTCGGTTTCATCGCGCTAGCCGGCGTGGCGGCGGAAACCGGCGTGGTGATGCTGATCTACCTCGATCACGCCTGGGAAGCGATCAAGGCTAAGTGCAATGCGACGAACCGTACCCCCACCGTCGCCGACCTCTACGAAGCCATCATGGAAGGCGCCGTCGAGCGTGTGCGCCCGAAGATGATGACCGTCGTCGCCATCATGGCGGGACTGCTGCCGATCATGTGGAGCCGCGGCACTGGTTCGGAAGTCATGAGCCGCATCGCCGCGCCGATGGTCGGGGGAATGGTTTCCTCAACGATTCTCACGCTGGCCGTGATCCCCGCCATCTATGCGCTGGTCAAGCAGTGGCAAATCTCAAGGGAAGTGGAAAGATAACCGGCAACGGGAGCGTCTCGACGGCGCTCCCGTCCCCCCCCGCTCAGCGCCTGGATGATGCACAGCTCGCCGTCGGGCCGCAGCGGATGCGAGAGTTCTTCAACCATGGTTCCGTCTGCGGCAAAACGGATATTCCGGCGAATCCGTCCCTGCTCGTCGATCACGCGAAAGCGGATTCCCGGATAGCGCCGGTCCAGGTCGGCCAGGACGGCGTCAATCGTATCGCCTTGCGCCTCCACCCGGCTCTGCCCGGTATAGGACAGCAAGGCGGTCGGAATCAGCACATTCATGCGCAATTTCCTTCACCCGAGTTCGCACGTCTCAAGGGCATAGATCTCGGGCAGGTGACGTACCAGGCATTCCCACTGCCGGCCTTCGTCGCGGCTCATCCAGATTTCGCCGCTTGTCGTGCCGAAATACAGGCCCACCTCGCCCTGGGCATCCGCCGTCATCGCCTGCCGCTTGACGGTCCACCACGCCTGGCCGGGGGGCAGACCGGCATCGCGTCGCTGCCAGCTGGCGCCTCCGTCATGCGTGGCGTAGACCGCAGGACGCCCGCCCGGACTGGTGCGCGGCCAGACCTGCGTGCCGTCCATGGGAAAGACCCAGGCCGTATCCGGATCACGCGGATGCACCACCATCGGGAAACCGACATCGCCAACATCCTGCGGCATGTTGCGCCCGATCCGTTCCCAGCGATTTGAAGGCCGGTCGAGGCGATAGATGCCGCAATGGTTCTGCTGGTACAGACGGTCGGGGTTACCCGGGCATAAACGCACGCAATGCGGATCGTGGCAGGTCACGTCGGCCTGATCGAAGCCTTCCACCACCTCCATGCCCTCGATCAGCGTCGAGAAAGTCTGCCCGCCGTCGCACGATTCGTGGACGCCGCCGCCCGACATGGCGAAGTACAGATGCCTCGCGTCGCGCGGATCAACGATGACCGAGTGCAGCTTCGGACCGTCCGGTGTGCCGTCCTTTTCGGTGCCCATCCATTGCCGGTACTGCGGATCGTCGTTGATGCACGAGAACGGCGCCCAGGTATCGCCGCCGTCTTCGGAACGGAACAGCCCCTGCGGCGAGGTTCCGGCGTACCAGACATTTTTCTCGCCGGCATGGCCCGGCGTCAGCCAGAAGGTGTGGTCGACCGAGCGGCCCGGCAGGCCATTTTGCGCCGGGCCGAAAGCCGGCAGCTTCGCGGCTTCCTTCCAGGATTTTCCGAAATCGAGCGAGCGGAAGATCGTCGGGCCGAGATGCCCGGTCTTCGCGGCAGCCAGCAGCGTCCGGCCGTCGCGCGGACGAGCATCAAATGATTGATGATGTGCCCAAGGAAATGCGGCCCATCGACCCGCCAGACCCGGCGTTCCGCATCACCGTGATACAGCCAGGCCCCCTTGCGCGTGGCAACCAGCAGGGCCACATGACGCGGCGTTGCATTTTCTGCGCTCATCGTTCTCTCCTTGATCTTCATCGCTTCATGACGACACAAACGGCAGCCTCTTCGTCCCGCAGATCAGGCAGGCGAAGAACGTAACGGCGTCACCGTATTTCCGCGTATCAGGAATTCGACGCGCAGGACAGCCCCTCCCTTTTCGCCGGGAAATGTGTAGCCCACCAACTCAAGCGATTCACCGGCCCTGATTTCCGGCGTATTCCATGCCTGCAGCCGCGTCAGAGGCGACAGCTCGATTTCCCATTGTGCGTCGCGCCGTGTCGGCAGGACGGCCCGGGAGAAAATGCCAGCCGCATCCACCGCCGCCCCTTGCTTCGGCGCCGTCCGGTTTTTCAGGTCGGCAGGCAGCGTCAGCGGATTGGCCAGTTCGAGCACAAGCTCGGCATGCGGATTCTGCCAGCGCACGCGTGCCGCCTTGCCCGCCAGATAGATCGGGCGCGCCTCGTCAAAACTGCTCCAGCCGTGATGCGCCCATAGCGGACGGCTGGTCAGAATCAAAGGGACGGCCAGCATGAACGTTCTGCGCTCCATGATTCACTCCTCAAACGTAGGCAATCCAGCGGCCACAGACGATGACCGCCAGCCAGATCATCAGCGAAAGACCCGCCTGGAAGCGCGTCAGCAAGCTCGACGCATCCAGCGGGCCGCGACTGTGCAGCCAGGCGGCATTGCAGCCTGCCGCCATGACCAGCAACATCTTGAGAAAGAACGCCGGGTTGGTAATCAACTCCGCCGCGCGAGCAAAAAACATGCAGAGGCCGGAACCGGCAGCCAGCAGGAAACCGAGCAAGGACCACGGCAACACCCGGTGCGCCAGGTCTGCAACCTGCATATCCCGGATGGCTCCGAACAGGCACAATTCAACGATCAGCAGGCTGCCGAACAGGGTTGCCAGACCAATGATATGGAGGATTTCCAGCACCGGGTAAGCCAGGCTGGTACGCAACCAGAGGGCCAGGGCATTGTGTTCAAGCAATGCGAATGTTGTGGAGATCAAGGGCGCTTGTTCCATATCAGCTTTCTGGAGGAAGCAGGCGTCCGGCCATCTGGAACCTGCCCGCCCCTTGCGGGCGGAGAACCAGGATTTCGCCCATGCCCGGACTCTCGCCGGTCAGCGCCCTGGCATTGGCCTGGTGCGTCACCCACACCGTCACCCCGGACCGGGGAATACGTCCCAGCGCCTCGCGCAACGCGGCCGTCTGCGCGTGCTCGCGGCGGCTGTCCATGAACAGGGAGTCGAGCGCAGGCAAATTAACGGCAGGAACATCGGGAAAGGCCAGCGCGGCTGTATCAATGCAGCGGCACCAGGCACTGCTGAACACCGCGGTCGCACGTACGCCGCGCGCGGCCAACAGGGCGCCCACGCGTTGCGCCTGCAGCCGTCCTGCTGCGGAAAGATTGCGTTGCGTCGCGCAATTGCCAGGCCGGAAATTCTGTGGATCGCCCGTACCCGGTTCGGTAGCGGCATGGCGCATCAGAAGCACCACGCCACCCTGGCGCAAGGCATCCCAGGGTTCGCCTGCAAAAGCCGGCGGGCTCAGCGCCAGGAACGCCATCGATAAACACATCGCAACCGTGCGCCGCATCGCCAGCCTCCCGCGATTCCTCTTTTCCACAGACGCTGCGCCCAGCCATTCGGTTCCCATGGAAAACGCGGGAATACGAAATTTCCATGTTCCAGAATCGACAATTTCATCGATTAAGTTGCCTCCATGAAACTTGCCGCAAGGTTTGCTGACCAAATCCTCATGCTCGTGAAGCGCATTCGAGTGCGAGGAGCGTATGAAGCGCGTCGCCCTGTACAGCAGTGCCGGCAAAGGCCGGGAAGAAGCCGGTGGCCGTCCCCCGGGACCGCCTTCTGGAGCTTCAAGCGACGCCGCCGCATTGCCGCCCGCGCAACCAGTGCACACCCGGCAGGAACCAAAGATCGGCTTGAAGTACGCCTACCGTGCTCCCCTGCTGGTGCTGATTGGCCTTCTGGCAGTTTTCTCGGGAGTTGCGCTTGACCGCCACTGGGCAGTGCGTGAACGGCCCATCACCCAGAAAGACATCGACCGCGCCGTACGCACCAGCCTTGAGAAATCTCCGCTGCCGTCGCAGGCCGCCAAGGCCTTCGAGACGATTCACCCCTCCATCGTTCGCGTCGATGGAATCGGCCATCCGGAAGGTCTCGGCAACCTGCCGAAAGCATCCGATCCGGCCGCACGGAAAAAAGAGACGGAGAAGCAGGACAAACCGGGCAACGATCGTCAATCGGTCGGCACCGGGGTAGTCATTACGGAAAGCGGCAGCATCCTGACCAACCTGCACGTGGTCATCAGCACCAGTCGCATCCGCGTGCATTTTGCCGATGGGTCGGAATCGGAGGCCGTAATCACCGGCGTCGATCCGGAAAACGATCTGGCGGTACTGCGTGCGTACAAGATCCCCGACGACCTGCAACCGGCCACGCTCGTCACTACCGGCGATCTGCGCCCCGGCGACGAAGTGCTGGCCGTCGGTTTCCCCTTCGGTTTCGGCCCCTCGGCTTCGACCGGTGTGGTCTCCGGCCTCAAGCGCGAGTTCGTTTCCTCCGACGGAAAACGCACGCTGTCCAACCTGATCCAGTTCGACGCAGCCGCCAATCCCGGCAACTCCGGTGGTCCGCTGGTGAACATGGAAGGTGAAGTGCTGGGCATCGTCACCGCCATCCTCAACCCGCTTCAACAGCGTTTCTTCGTCGGCCTCGCCTTCGCCGTGCCGATCGAAAACGCGGTTTCAGCGGTCGGCATCCCGCCGTTCTGACCGGGCAGGCAGCCGCGATGAACCAACCCAAAAACCTCAGTTCGAACCACGGAGAACACGGAGGGCACGGAGAAATACTGGAAATTCTTGAATTGTTGCCTTCCTCCGTTGGGTGAGCCTTCATCTCATGGCAACACATTGTTTTTTCTCCGTGTTCTCTGTGGTTAACTGCTTTTTCAAGGATCAAAGCGACCGTACAGCATCCGTCATTCCGGGCTTGACCCGGAATCCAGTAGTGCACCGCTGGATCCCGGCATTCGCCGGAGTGACGGTCTCTCCCGTTCACTGCAACGAGGTTCGCATATGACCACCCCGCAGAATTTGACCCACGCCCACGTCGCTTCGCTGATGGAGCGCATCCTGTACGAGGTGAAAAAGCTCATCGTCGGCCAGGACATCTTCCTCGAACGGGTGATGGTCGCCATCCTCGCCCAGGGACATCTGCTGGTGGAAGGCGTCCCCGGCCTGGCCAAGACGCTCACCGTCAAGACGCTGGCCGCGACGATCACCGGCGGCTTCAAGCGCATCCAGTTCACCCCCGACCTGGTCCCCGCCGACCTGATCGGCAACCGCATCTACAACCAGAAAACCGGCGAGTTCTCGACAACGCTCGGCCCGGTGTTCACCCACCTGCTGCTCGCCGACGAGATCAACCGCGCCCCGGCCAAGGTGCAGAGTGCGCTGCTGGAAGTGATGCAGGAGCGGCAGGTGACCATCGCCGGCGAGACGCACCATCTCCCCGCGCCCTTCCTGGTCATGGCCACGCAAAACCCGATCGAGACCGAGGGCACCTACCCGCTACCGGAAGCGCAGGTCGACCGCTTCATGATGAAGGTGCTGGTCGATTATCCGACGCCGGAAGAGGAGTTCGTCATCGCCGAACGCGTCACCGGGGAAGCGCCGGTGATCGGCGCCATCGCTACCACCGAGCAACTGGCCGCGCTGCAGGCCGAATGCCGGCGTGGATTCGTCGAACCGGCGCTGATGCAGTACGCGGTGCGTCTCGTGTGCGCCACGCGCGAACCGGCGAAATTCGGCTTGCCCGAGTTCGAGCCGTGGATCACCTTCGGCGCCAGCCCGCGCGCCACGATCAACCTTGTCGAGGGTGCCCGGGCGCTGGCCTTCCTGCGCGGCCGCGACTACGTGCTGCCGGAGGACATGAGCGAACTGGTGCCCGACGTGCTGCGCCACCGCCTGGTGCTGTCCTACCAGGCGCTCGCCGAAGGCATGACGGCGGACGCCCTGATCGCCAAGCTGATGCAGCACATCCCGGCTCCCACGAAGACACTGGAAAGCCATGTCCAGGCCAGCTAAATCGGCCGACGCGGAGCAACTGCTCCTGCGCCTCGAATGGACCGTGATCCGGCGGCTCGACGGCCTGCTGCACGGCGACTACCGCTGCTTCTTCCGCGGTCCCGGCATCGACCTCGCGGACCTGCGCGAATACCAGTACCACGACGACGTGCGGCACATCGACTGGAATGTCACCGCGCGCATGCAGACGCCCTACGTGCGCGTGTTCAACGAGGATCGCGATCTCACCGCCTGGTTCCTGCTCGACCTCTCGGCGTCGCTCGATTTCGGCGCTCGCGTCAAAAAACAGGCCGTGTCGGCCGAGTTCGTCGGCGTGCTCGCCCGGCTGCTCACGCGCCACGGCAACCGCGTCGGCGCGCTGTGCTACGGCAGCTCGGTCGACACCGTCGTCCCCGCACGCAGCGGCCGCCGCCAGGTGTTGCACCTGCTGCATGTCCTGCTCGCCCGGCCGGTGACCAAACCCGCCCCGACGCAGCTCACCACCCTGCTCGATCACGCCGCGCGCATCGTGTCACGCCGTTCGCTGGTCTTCGTCGTTTCCGACTTCATCAGCGCGCCGGGCTGGGAGGAATCGCTGGCGCGATTGGCGATGCGCCACGAAGTCATTGCCGTGCGCCTGTCCGACCCGCTGGAACACGAACTGCCCGACATCGGCATGCTGTTGCTGCAGGACGCCGAGACTGGGGAACAGCTTTTTGTCGACACCCATGACGGCGGATTCCGCAAACGTTTCGCCCAGCTGGCGGAAGAACGCGAAGTGAGCCTGCGCGACAGTTTTGCTCAGGCCGGCGTGGACGCCCTGGAACTTTCCACCGACAGCGACCTGCTCGACGCCCTGCTGCGTTTTGCCGAACTACGCGAACTACGCAGCTGTGCAAGCAGCGGCGGCGGCTTGCCGGGACACCTCGAACCCCGTACACGGGAAACTGCGGAGGCCAAGCGATGATGACGCTGATGACCTTCGAGTGGCCGTTCATGCTCTGGGCCCTGCTTTCGGTCCCCGCTCTGATCGCCCTGTACGTATTCATCCTGCGCCGCAAGAAGCAGGCCGCCCTGCACTACGCCAGCCTGGGTCTGGTGCGCGCAGCGCTGGGCGTGGGCAACCGGCTGCGCCGTCACATCCCGCCCGCCTTGTTCCTGCTGGCCCTGATCCTGATGCTGCTGGCCACTGCGCGGCCCGTCGCCACGGTAACGCTCCCGACGCAGCAGGAAACGGTGATCCTGGCCATGGACGTTTCCGGCAGCATGCGCGCCGCCGACGTGCAGCCCAACCGTCTGGAAGCCGCGCAGGCTGCTGCCAAAGCCTTCATCACCGATCTGCCGCAGCGCACTCGCGTCGGCATCGTCGCATTCGCCGCGACGGCGTCGCTGGTGCAGGCGCCAACCCTGTCGCGCGAAGACCTGGCCGCCGCCATCGACCGCTTCCAACTGCAGCGCGGCACCGCCACCGGCAGCGGCCTGGTCGTCGCCTTGGCCACCCTGTTCCCCAATGCGGGCATCGATGTCAGCCAGCTAATCTACGGACGCATCGCGCCGGCTGAAAACAATGGACCGCTCGGCCAGACCGACAAACCCAAGGAGGAATTCGTCCCCGTCCCGCCCGGCTCGAACCGCTCCGCCGCCATCATCCTGCTCTCGGACGGCCAGCGCACGACGGGGCCGGACGCCTTGCTGGCCGCCAGGATGGTGGCCGACCGCGGCATCCGCGTCTATACCGTCGGCGTCGGCACCAAGGAAGGCGAAACCATCGGCTTCGAAGGCTGGTCGATGCGCGTGCGGCTCGATGAGGAAAGCCTGAAACGCATCGCCGAGATCACCGAGGGCGAATACTTCTACGCCGGAACCGCCGTCGACCTTAAAAAAATCTACCAGTCCCTGACGGCAAAGATCGCCTTCGAGAAAAAGAAGACCGAAGTCACCGCCCTGTTCGCCGGACTAGGCGCCCTGTTCGCCATCCTCGCGGCAGCCCTCTCACTGTGGTGGCATGGGCGGGTGTTGTAACACGCTCCCATCCTTGGACTCCATACAAACTCGCGCGACTGACGACCAAGGGTAAGGAAACACGGAGTCATTTCTGGTTCGTCATTCCGGCAAAAGCCGGAATTCAGAAAGGACAAGGCTTGCCCAAATACCTCTTAATCTGATGAATTGATTGCACATACCTATATTGGGCATCTTGATGCCCAATATAGGTATAAAACTGTATTCGTAACGCGCGCACTGCCGCGGTTTCCCTGATTGAAAAGACCATAGTTAAGGCGTAGTCTTTCGCGCTGTTGTCTTTTCCTTGTTCATAACCCTTGTTTTGTTTGGACAGAGGATCGGCAAAAGATTTCATCAGGTCTGACGTCCAAAAGCGGTTGCACTTCTACTATCGCAGTGGCTAACAACAGCCTCAACGCCGACCATCAAAAGACCAGGGGAAGCAATGCCAAGAGTGGATATCACTTTCGATTAACGAGGGAAATACCCCCAAGAATCATGGCTAAAACAACATCAACACAAACAGTTGCAAAAGTGCCTGCTACTAGAAAAAAGCCTTCGGCATCAACCACCTCCCACCGATTTGAGCCAGCGAAGTTGGACTCGCTCTTTGTCGTGCTAGATGCTATCGCATGGCTGGATGCCCCTTCTAGCGCACAGGTGGCGCAGTTTGCTGGCATTGATCCACGCACTGCCGGAAAGCTGCTCAAGAACGCAGTGCAAATTGGATTGGTAGATGCCGTGGTAAAAGGATATGTATTGGTACTGCCATATCCGTACAAAGGTTCGCATGATCAAAAGCAAGCAGTGGTGAAGGAAGCTCTTGTCCGTCTTCCACTGCTTACAGGTGTACGTCAGTTTCTCCGACTTGGGGATAAAACAGAGGTTGCACTTCGCAAGGCGGCCACGATCGCGGGCATTTCACCTTTCATTCCTGCGGACCTAAACCCGCTACTGGAATGGGCTCAGTCACTGGGAGCCCTACAGCCTAGCCTCGTGGCCGAAGATTTAGTTGATGCTGCAGAATCGAAGAAAGAGCGACGACACAAGGAGGCGAAGGACGAGCGTGTTGCGTTCCTTTCCCATAGCTCGGCGGATAAGACTTTCATTCGGCAATTGGCAGCTGATCTCACCGCGAATGGAATAAGTGTGTGGCTTGACGAACAACGCATTCGCGTTGGCGACTCCATCCCAGAGAAAATCGCCCAAGGACTAGCTGAGTCGGACTACTTTCTCATTGGCATGAGCCAGAAATCCAGTGAGTCTGCGTGGGTGCAAAAGGAGCTGAATAACGCGCTGATGTCCGAAGTGCAGAGACGCAAGGTTCACATATTGCCTCTTAAGCTGGACGACTCACCAATGCCACCGATAATTGTCGACAAGAAGTACGCGGATTTTTCAAAATCGTATAAGACCGGACTTGATGAATTGCTTACTGCATTGAAGGGAAGCGTATGACCACAGAAGCGGAAAAGAAAACCCGTCAAATGCCGAAAGGCGGACGGAAAGGCGGCAGCGTATTTCCACGTTTGGCACTCAGCGATGCCGTAACCTATGCTCGCAAGCTAGTTAGCAAGACACATACAAGCGCGCAACCTAGGGATGTCATTTTTTCGGGCGTTGTGGGCGCAAAAAGTGGAACCGGCAATGTCCGTATGTCAGCGCTGAAGCAGTACGGTTTCCTGAAGGGTGACACGAAATCTAATTTCTCTGCCGACGACTTAGCCAAAAAAATAGTTGCGGCGCCACCCGAAGAACTGGTCCCGCTCTACCGTCAGGCAATTCTTAAACCTACTGTTTTCAAAAAGCTCTTTGATACCTTTCACGGCGACTTAGTGTCAAAGGCGAAGCTGAAGCAACGGGCGGCTGACCTCAATGTGCACCCAGAGGAAACGGCAACGTGCATCGACCTATATATATCTGGCATGGAGACTGCCGGTCTCGTCACTATCGAAGAAGATCAAGTTAAACACCTTGCGTCGAGTGAGGTTGAATCCGTATCCGCTGTAAACATCGAAGGCGAAGTCGGCTCTGAAACGACTGAAGATCTATCGGAGGGTGATGACGCCACCCACATTTCATCTGATAACGAAGATGGTGCCTCTGCTGAAGTGGATACTAATGGAAACGAAGCGAAAACAAAGCCACTGCGACCCGGCAGTAATTCCAATATAAGCCCTCGCGCAGTCTTTAACGTGAACGTGACGCTTGATTCCAGTTTAGATATCGAAAAACTGCAAAAACAGTTGGAATTACTCAAGCGGTTTGGCGCCATCTAATTCAGATCGAGCACTTTTTCTCGCGATCCCCATCAAAATAACGCCCAACCCCGGCAAAAGCCGGGGCCAGTCGTACGTTTGAATTACCCCGCAAACAGCCAGGGCTGCGCCGCCTTGTGCTTGGCTTCAAAGGCACGGATTTCGTCGGCATGGACCAGCGTCAGGCCGATGTCATCCAAGCCGTTGAGCAGGCAATGCTTACGGTGCGGCGTGATGTCGAAGGTGAAGCTGAAGCCGGTCGGCGTCGTCACGGTTTGCGCGGCGAGGTCGACGTCCAGCTTGTAGCCTTCAGTCGCGGCGCATTCCTTGAACAGGCGGTCGACGATCTCCGTTGAAGCGACAATCGGTAGGATGCCGTTCTTGTAGCTGTTGGAGAAGAAGATATCGGCGAACGACGGGGCAATCATGACGCGGAAGCCGTAATCCTCGATGGCCCACGGCGCATGCTCGCGGCTGGAACCGCAGCCGAAATTGTCGCGCGCAAGCAGGACTTCGGCGCCCTGGTAACGCGGCAGGTTGAGCACGAAGTCGGCGTTCTTCGGGCGGTTCGTGCAGTCCATGCCGGGTTCACCGTAGTTGGTGTAGCGCCATTCGTCGAACAGGTAGGGGCCGAAGCCGCTGCGCTTGATCGACTTGAGGAACTGCTTGGGAATGATCGCGTCGGTGTCGACGTTGGCACGGTCGAGCGGGCAGACGAGTCCGTTGAGTCGGGTAAAGGGTTTCATGGGGTTCTCTCCTCTCAGGCTTGGCGGACGTCAACAAAGTGACCGGCGATGGCAGCAGCGGCAGCCATCGCTGGACTGACCAGGTGGGTGCGTCCGCCCGGCCCCTGGCGTCCCTCGAAATTGCGGTTGGAGGTCGAGGCGCAGCGCTCGCCCGGCGACAGGCGGTCGGCGTTCATGGCCAGGCACATCGAGCAGCCCGGTTCGCGCCATTCGAAACCGGCCTCGGTGAAGATCTTGTCCAGCCCTTCCGCTTCCGCCTGACGCTTGACGATGCCGGAACCCGGAACGACCAGCGCCAGCTTGACGTTGGCGGCGACTTTCTTGCCCTTGGCCACGACGGCGGCGGCGCGCAGATCTTCAATGCGCGAGTTGGTGCAGGAACCGATGAACACCTTGTCGATCTTGATGTCGCTGATCGGCATGTCGGCTTCGAGGCCCATGTACTTGAGGGCGCGCTCGACGCTGGCGCGGCGCACCGGATCGGCCTCGCTGGCCGGGTTCGGCACCTTGCCGCCGACCGACGTGACCTGCTCGGGCGAGGTGCCCCAGGTGACCTGCGGCTGGATTTCGGCGGCGTCGAATTCGATGACCGTATCGAACACGGCGTCGGCGTCGGACTTCAACGTCTTCCAGTAGGTGACGGCCTTGATCCAGTCTTCGCCCTTGGGCGCGAACGGACGGCCTTCGAGGTAGCCGATGGTCTTGTCATCCACCGCGACGATGCCGGCGCGTGCGCCGCCTTCGATGGCCAGGTTGCACAGCGTCATGCGCCCTTCCATCGACAGACCTTCAACCGCCGTGCCCCCGAATTCGACGCAGTAGCCCGTGCCGCCGGCGGTGCCGATGCGGCCGATGATGGCCAGTGCCATGTCCTTGGCCGTGACGCCCGCGCCGAGTTGGCCGTTGACCTTGATCAGCATGGCCCTGGATTTCTTCTGCACCAGCGTCTGCGTGGCCAGCACGTGTTCGACCTCGGAGGTGCCGATGCCGTGCGCCAGCGCGCCGAACGCGCCGTGCGTGGCCGTGTGGCTGTCGCCGCAAACCACCGTCATGCCCGGCAGCGTGGCGCCGTTTTCCGGGGCGATCACGTGGATGATGCCCTGGTTGGCGTGCTTGAACGGGAAGTAGATCTGCGCGCCGAATTCCTTGATGTTGGCATCCAGCGTATCGACCTGCAGCTTGGAAACCGGGTCCTCGATGTCGCGATCCCAATGATTGGTCGGTGTGTTGTGATCGGGCACGGCCACCACCGTGGTATTGCGCCAGGGCTTGCGCCCGGATATGCGCAGCCCCTCGAAGGCTTGCGGACTGGTCACCTCATGCACGAGGTGACGGTCGATATAGAGGAGGCAGGTGCCGTCCGATTCCTGGCGGACGACGTGGCTGTCCCACAGCTTGTCATAAAGGGTCTTGCCGGCCATCGTATTTTCTCCTTGCAAAAACGCCACCCGGGCGCACCGACGGGGAACCCGGACCTTTCCGGGAGTGAGCGCGATCTTATCGGGCTGCCTATACCCTGACAAGACGAGTAGTTATACTAGTACTCGAACTAACACCCTGAGGCAACAAGTGAAAAGCGAAACCGCCACCACCCGCCGCAAGGAACTCGCCTCCTTTCTGCAAATCATCCGCAACCGCAGCCAGCCAGCCGACTTTGGTTTTCCATCGGGCAACCGGCGGCGCACGGCGGGCTTGCGGCGCGAGGAAATGGCGCAGATCGTCGGCATCAGCACGACCTGGTACACCTGGATCGAACAGGGGCGCGAGGTCAACATTTCGGCGGAAGCGCTGGACCGGCTGGCCGCCAATCTGCGCCTGACGCGCAGCGAACGCGCTTACCTCTTCGAGATCGCCGACCGCCGCGACCCGAAAGGCAGCCAGTCCGAGAACGACGACGTGCCGCCCCTGCTGGTCGACCTGCTCGCTGATGTCCGTGTGCCGGCCTACCTGATGGGGCGCTACTGGGATCTGATCGGCTGGAACGAAGCCGCTGCCGAACTGTTCACCGGCTGGCTGGATAAACGACGCAACGAAGACGACCCGACTCCCAACATGCTGCGCTTCGTTTTCCTGACGCCGGGAACGCGCCAGTTCCTGGTCGACTGGGAAGCGCGGGCGCGGCGCATCACCGCCGAATTCCGCGCCGACTGCCGGAACAGCCTCGAAGAACCGGCGCTGATCCGTCTGGTCGAGGAATTGACCGCGGCGAGTCCCGATTTCGCCCGTTTCTGGAAACAGCACGACGTGCTCGAACGCCAAGGCGGAGAGCGCCGCTTCCTGCATCCGGCACGCGGCGACATCACTTATCAGCAGGTCACGCTGCGTCCCGACGAACATGAGCACTTGAAGTTCGTGATGCTCAGGCCGCTGTGAAAGGGCATGCACCACAACGACACAACGGGCACGACGAAACCATAGCGAAACGCTGATTTATCTGCCACAGCGGGCGAAATCCAGTGCCCAGCGCAATGAATTTTATATATTCCGAAACTCACCGGAATAACCAACACAGCCAAAACGCGTATTCCTGTGTTCTAGGTTTTCGTTGTGTGCGTTGTGCACGTTGTGGTTAAGCTCGTTCTTCACGGCTTCAGCCAAATCAGCGAAGCCATGCGCCCCGTTTGTCCATCACGGCGATAGGAGAAGAAGCGGTCTTTTTCCGTCACGGTGCAGAAATCGCCACCGGACACGCGCAAGACGCCCTGCGCCGCGAGGCGCTGGCGGGCGAGCAAATAGATGTCGGCCAGCCATTTGCCCTCTGCACCCGGTTTGAACGCGGCGGCCGCCTCGGTGGCAACCTTGATGAAAGCTTCACGCACCTCGCCGCCGACCTCGAAGGCTTGCGGCCCGATCGCCGGACCGAGCCAGGCCATCAGCTTCGTGGCAGGAACCCCCATCGCCACGACCGTCGCTTCGAGCACGCCCGCCTGCAGACCGCGCCAGCCGGCGTGCGCGGCGGCCACGACCGTCCC
This sequence comes from uncultured Propionivibrio sp., assembly GCA_964563685.1. GTDB lineage: Bacteria > Pseudomonadota > Gammaproteobacteria > Burkholderiales > Rhodocyclaceae > Propionivibrio. Next base: position 383,832 of record CAZLXL010000001.1, on the reverse strand, counting down.
GGCATCATCGCAGAACAGGACCGGCAGGCAGTCGGCGGTCATCACCGCACATGCGGCTCCGGCCGAGCGCGCAAACGCCGCATCCGCCTCGGGCGGAACAGGGCCATCCGCTTCCGCCGCATCGATCACCCGGACTCCGTGCACCTGATTGAGCCAGGCCGGGCGCCCGCCAACATGCCGGCCAACGATGGCACGGTTGGCGGCTACCGCCTCCGGGGCATCGCCGACGTGATCACCGAGATTGAGACTGGCGAAAACGCCGCTACTGACCCCGCCCGTACGGGTCGTGACCAGACAGCCGACACGGTCGGGTGCAGGCCAGTCCGGCATGAGCGGAGCAAAGCTATTCGAAATCGTCATCGTCGTCTTCGGTGCCATCGCCGTAGGCGTAGATGATTTCGGGGCCGTCCGCGAAATCATCATCCCAATCGTCTTCCTCTTCCTCGGCGGCGCGCGCTTCAAAAGCCAGCATGCGGGCGGTGGCGATCAGATCGGCCATGTCGTCCGGCAGCTCGGATTTCCAGAGCATCGGTTTCCCGGTCAGCGGATGCACGAGGCCGAGACGCCGGGCATGCAGCGCCTGACGATTGAATGCCGGGCCGCTTGGCACGCGGCTGGCGCCACCACCGTAGACCGGATCGCCGACCAGCGGATGCCCGATGGAAGTCATGTGCACGCGGATCTGGTGCGTCCTGCCGGTTTCCAGGGCGCATTCGACGAGCGTGCAGTCGATGAAGCGTTCGACCACCCGGTAATGCATACGCGCCGGCTTGCCGGTCTTGACCACGGCCATTTTCGTGCGTTGCGTTGGATGACGACCGATCGGCGCATCGACGGTGCCGCCGCGTTCGACGTTGCCGCGCACCAGCGCCTGGTAATAGCGCTTGACCGTGCGCGCCTGCAGCTGACGCACCAGATCGGTCTGCGCTTCCAGGGTCCGCGCCACGACCATCAGTCCGCTGGTTTCCTTGTCCAGGCGGTGCACGATGCCCGCGCGCGGCACGTGCTCCAGCGCCGGATCGTGATGCAGCAGGGCATTGAGCAACGTTCCGTTCCAGTTGCCGCTGCCCGGATGCACGACCAGCCCGGCCGGTTTGTCGATGATGATCAACGCCTCGTCCTCGTGGACGATATTCAGCGGAATGGCCTCGGGTCGCGAAGAAAGCGCCTGTTCGTCGGGCGCCTCATCCACTTCGACGAGTTCTCCGCCCCAGAGTTTTTGTTTGGGTTCCCGAACAACCACGCCATCGACGACAACACGGCCCTCGCGAATCCAGTTCTGCAGGCGGCTGCGCGAATGCTTCGACCACAGGCGCGCCAGCCCCTGATCGAGCCGCAAGCCGGCGTCCTCGCCGGGAACACGCAAAGCCTCGCGAACGTTTGCGCTATAATCCGTGCGCTCATTTTGCTGTTTTTCCTGCGCCGGGATTCCGGACTGGCCGACGTCTGTTTCTTTATGTGGAATTTTCATCATGCGTAGTTTAGCGGTAATCGCAGCGCTTTTCCTCGCCACGCTCCTGTCCGGATGCGGACTGCTTCCGGAAGTCAAGGACGATACCGTCGGCTGGTCGGCCAACAAGCTGTACTCCGAAGCCAAGTTCGCAATGAGTGAGGGCGCTTACGAATCGGCCATCAGCTATTACGAGAAACTGGAATCGCGCTTCCCCTACGGCCGTTATGCCCAGCAGGCCCAGATGGATGTCGCCTACGCCTACTGGAAGTCGGGGGAAAGGGAACAGGCACTCGTCGCCTGCGAACGCTTCATCAAGCTGCATCCGAACCATCCCAACGTCGATTATGTGTATTACCTGCGCGGCCTGATCAATTTCAACGAAGACCTGGGCTTGATGGGACTGGTCAGCCAGCAGGACATGACCGAACGCGACCCGAAAGGGGCGCGCGCGTCCTTCGAGGCTTTCCGCGAACTGATCACCCGTTTCCCGGACAGCAAGTACACGCCCGACGCCACTCTGCGCATGAAGTATCTGGTCAATGCCCTGGCCAGGCTCGAAACCCACGTCGCCCGCTACTACATGAAACGCGGTGCCTATCTGGCCGCCGTCAACCGGGCGCAATACGTAGTGAAATCCTATCCTGACGTGCCGGCCACCGAGGAAGCGCTGTTCATCATGGTCAAGGCCTACGACCAGTTGGGCATGAACGACCTGCGCGACGACGCCGAGCGCGTCATGCGCAAGAATTTCCCGAACAGCATCTATTACACGCGCGGGCTGGAGCGCAAGGAACCCTGGTGGAAACTCTGGTAATCAGCCCGGACCGTCGGCGCTTCCGTGCCTGAAACGGTTTTCAGGATGACTGCTTGATCGCCAGCACGGCCTGATTGCGCAGGGTGCGCAGCAGGGCCAGTTCATTTTCCGGAATGTTGATCTCCCCCGCCTGTTCGCAGTCCGCGTAGATCATCGCTACCGGATTTTTTTTGATGCACAGGGGAAACACGACGAAGGTCCCGGCGTTGACTCCCTTGCGATACCACACGGGAATGCGCGCGGTGATTTTCGGATCGCTGGTATCCGAAATCAGGATATCGACGCCCTTGGACAAAGCGGCATGGAAGATGTCCGGCGTATAGGCCACCGAAAAATTGAAGCGCCTGGAAATTTCCGGCGCATCCGGCCCAAAACCGAAACGGCCGAGCATGATATTGCTGCGCGCTTCGCGCACGCACAGGATGACCCGCTTGAAGCCTTTGGCCCGATACATCGTTTCCAGGATGATGCGCAGGATATCGTTCAGGCTGAATTCTTCCACCAGGGTATTGCTGATATCCTGAATTCCGGCCATCAGGATGGCTTCCGGGCTGCCTCCAGGAGAAACCGTTTCCTCATTCGCTGCACTGCCTGGCGCCCCGGCCGGCACGACATCGGCAAGAATGGCTTCCAGGCCGGCGCTGTCCTCCAGCGGTGAGGTTTTTTCTGAGCCGGCGCCTGCCTGCTTGTCGGGTTTGGCGCTCCAGGATTGGATTCGCTTGCCGAAAGCCGACTGCTTCAGGCTGAGACCGATGATGCCAGCGAAGCGCGCCACGTCGAGGAACGATTTTTCCACCGTTTCGCGCAGGAACTGCTCGCTGACCGGGACATTCTCGCCGAAGCGCGCCGTGATCTTGCGCAACTCCTTGTCGCGGCTGCCTGGTTCCACACTGGCAATCAGCTCGCACAGTTCATTGGAAAAGGCCGACAGGATGCGCATGCGCTCTTCCGCCGTATTGGCCTTGCGCACCGTTCCGGGCGGCAGCTTGCGCATGCTGTTGACGATCAGGTTCGGGAAACCCCAGCTTTGCGCAATGCCGATGCCGAGTTCCTCGAAGGTAATCCCCAGCACCTGGATTGCAGCCACATCGTCGCCGCACGACTTCTGCTCCATGACCCGCCTGATTTCCTCGCTCTCGTCGGGAAAGTAGTACTGGCTGAGCAGCCGGCCCAGGCTGTAGAACATCGAGCAGATAAAGGCTTGCTCCACCTCGCGGGGCGATGTTTTTTCCCCGACATTCCTGGCCAGAATTCCTGCCAGGTTGGCATGCAGAAACTCTTCCTTGAGGTGACTGGCATTAGCCTTGTTCTTCAGGTGCTCGAACAGCAGGACGGTCACCGCGATGTTGCGCACGGCGTCGAATCCCAGCACCAGCACCGCCCGTGAAATCGTGCTGATGTTGCCGCCGCCGGCCTGCCGGTAGAACGCCGAATTGACCAGGCGCAGGATCTTGTTGGTCAGCGAAAAATCCTTGAGGATCGAATTCGAGAGATTGGCAACGCTTTCCCGGTCGGAGGCGGTGATCTTGTTGATCGTGCTGACCGATTCCGAAAGTGCCGGGAAATCGCTCTTGTGCCGCATCCGCCGCAACAGGAACTCGATTGTGCTCTGCCTGTCATCGGACGACGCCACAACCTCCGAGGGTTCGAGGTAGGTATCCAGCGCTTCGCGCATCTGGCTTATCGCCACGTAGCGCTGTTGCGGATCGCGTGCGATGGACTTGTAGAGGATGCTCACCAGGGATTCGTCGAGTTCGACACCCGAATTCTCGGGAACCCGGATATCGTTCCCGGTAATGAAACGGGCGATATCGGGCGCACTGTTCCCCTGCACGGCACGTTTCCCGACCAGCATTTCATAGAACACCAGTCCGACCGAGAAGATGTCGGAACGCTCGCTGCTTTCCCGGTGCTCTATGTACTCGGGCGCCATGTAAGCGGGCGTACCCATGAACGAATCCCCGCTTTCCGACAGCTTTTCCATGCGCGCCGCAATGCCGAAATCCATGACGCGCGGCGTGCCGTCATCATCGACCAGGATGTTGCTCGGCTTGATGTCCCGATGAACAATACCGGCTTCGTGCGCATGTGCCAGTCCATCGAGCACCGGCAGGATCAGGCCGATGGCCCGGACCGGCGTCAGGCGCCCGTTTTTCTTCAGGAAGTCGCTGAGATTCGTGCCGGGCACGTATTCGAACACGAGGTAGATATCGCCGCCTTCCTCTCCCGCCTCGAAAATCGGAACGATGTTGGGATGGCGCAACTGGCTGACCATGCGCGCCTCGGACAGCAACTGCTGGTTCTTCTGCGGATCGGAATTCGAGAAATGCAGGGTCTTGATCGCCACTTCGCGCTGCAGGTGCGGATCGCGCGCCAGGTACACCACGCTTTGCGCACCCCGCCCCAGTTCCCGCACGATTTCGAAACGTCCGATCCGACTGCCCATCCCGCCCCCGCTTGATAAGTGTTTGCAGATATTCTACTCCGCGCAGCGGCAATGCTTGCGCCGCGTGGCACACGGAACCGCGATCAGACCCAGACCAGACGCACGTCGCCGTCCTTGCCCTGACCGACAACGATGGCCGCCTGGCCGAATGCGGCAGCCAGTATACGCAAATCCTCTTTGTCCGCATCCAGAATGCAATAGCCGGTTTCCACCGGCCAGCCGCCGGAATCGGCATGGTTGCTGGCGGGAAAATACTGCCACTTGTGCTCGATGATCCTGGCCCGCAACGCCGCGTCCCGGGCAGCGTTCTCGCTGAAGGATAGCCGTTTTCCGCCCGGGTTGCTGGCCGTGACCAGCCCCCAGCGGGAAGCCTCTTGTTCCTTCAGCCACGATGAAAAACCGAGGTTGGTTCCGCCGATGCGCAGATCGAAATCTCCGACGGGCGTTTCCACGCGATAGGTGGTCGCGCGGAAAGCCGCGTCGAGCGCCGGGTCGAATTTCGTCACCGGGACAGCCACCAGGACATCAAAACGCCTGGTCCCAGCGAATGGAAAGGCGGATGGCCGAATTGATCAGCCCGACCATGCTGTAGGTCTGGACGAAATTGCCCCATTGCTCGCCGGTTACCGGGTCGATGTGTTCGGCCAGCAAGCCGTGGCGATTTCTGCAGGCCAGCAGTTTCTCGAACAGCGTCCGCGCTTCCTCGCGCCGGTTGATCGCCGCCAGTGCGTTGACATACCAGAAACTGCATACCAGAAAGGCGTTCTCCGGTTCGCCGAAATCGTCCTTTTCGATATACCTGAAAATGTAGTCGCCGCGCCGCAGATCGGCAGCTACCGTATCGACAGTCGCGGCAAAGCGCGGATCGCCGGCATCGAGGAAACCGACTTCCGCCAGCAACAGCAGGCTGGCGTCCATCATGTCGCCCTCGAAGGTCGAGACAAACGCGCCGCGCTTCTTGTTCCAGGCACGCCGCTCGATGACCCGCCGCATCTCCTGCGCGCTCTTTCGCCAGTAGGCCGCGCGGCCTTCCAGTCCAAGCCGGTCCGCAATGCGCGCCAGGCGGTCGCAGGCGGCCCAGCACATCACGGACGAAAAAGTATGCACGCGCGCGCTCCCGCGCAATTCCCACAACCCGGCATCCGGCTGGTCATAACAGCGCCGGGCCTGCTCGCCGAGCGCCTCCAGGCGGTGAAACAGGGCCTCGTCACCGCGCCGGGTCAGGCGCTGATCGAAGAAGATGTGCGTCGCCGAGAGTATCGCCGAGCCGTAGACATCATGCTGCACCTGCCGATAAGCCAGGTTGCCGATGCGTACCGGCCCCATGCCGCGATAACCGGCCAGCGCAGCGACTTCCCGTTCTTCCAGCTCGGCCCGCCCATCGATGCCATAGACCGGTTGCAGCGCAGCGCCACCGGCGTTGGCCGCCACATTGACGATATATGCCAGATAGCGTTCCATGGTGCGCGTGGTACCCAGTCGATTGAGCGCATTGACCACGAAATAGCTGTCGCGCAGCCAGCAGAAGCGGTAGTCCCAGTTGCGAATGCCGCCGGCTGCCTCGGGAATCGAAGTGGTCATCGCCGCGATGATGGCCCCGGTATCGTCGTAGGCGTTCAGCTTGAGCGTGATGGCCGAGCGGATCACCGCCTCCTGCCATTCGAACGGAATGCTCAGGTAACGCACCCATTCACGCCAGTAGCGGGTTGTCTCCTCCAGGAAACGCCGGCCGACTTCGGCGGCGGACTCATGCACGGTTTCATCAGCCCCGAGGATCAGGGTGACCGTATCCTCAAGAAAGAAGGGCAGTTCCTGGAGGATGGCTGTCAGCGAGGCATCGGTGGTCAAGCGCAGGGTGCGGCCCGGAGTAACGAAGCGGATGTGATTGCTTCCTTGAGTCGTTTCGGGTCGCGCAGCGCCATCATTGCACGCCGGACGAATGCGCAGGATCAGGCGCGGACTGCCGCTGATCCTGCGGATGCGGCGAACGAGCATGGCCGGGCGAAACGTCCGGCCGAACTGGCCGAAGCGCGGTGCAAAATCGGTCACTTCGAGAGCACCTCCGTGACGGTCGTACAGGAGGGTCTGCAGGATCGCTGTATTTTCCAGATAATTCTGTTCGGAACGCGCCAGATCGGCCATTTCCACGGCGGAAAAACCGTACTCCCCCTTGGGCTGCAACAGGGAACAAAATACCGGATCCGCGTCGAAACGCGGAAAACAGGCCCAGTTGATCGTGCCGTGGGCATCGATCAGCGCCCCCACGGTGCAATTGCCGACAAGCGCCAGATCCAGAGTGCTCATGAAGTTTCTCCCAAGGCATCGGCCAGCCAGCGCCGGACCGAAGCGACATCCGGCAAGCGATAGTGCGCACAGGTACGCCCGCGGCCGACTTTAATCGATATTCCTCCAGCGGCATTCACTGCCGCGAAACCATGCTCGTCATTCAGGTCGTCGCCGATAAAAACCGGGCGGCGACCCATGAAAGGCGGCTCAAGCAGGTATTCCGAAATGGCTGAGCCTTTGTTGAATCCTGCCGGCTTGACTTCGATCACGCACTTTCCTTTCTGCAGTTCAAGCGCTTCCCCCGAGTCAGCAACCAGTTGACGCATCAGACGATGCGCATACGCTGCCAGTTCCGGAGCGCGTCGATAATGCAGCGCCAGGCTCAAGCCCTTGTCTTCAAGCAACAATCCGGGATGCCGCCTGAGCACCGGCTGCAACGCTTCGTGCATGCGGTTCTTGACTTCGGGCTGCGCCGCATGAATCCACAGTCGGCCCGTTGCATCGCGCCGTTCCAGGCCTTGCTGACCTGCACGCGGCATCCTGGCATGCCCAAGCCGCTGATCCAGATCGGACAGCGAGCGGCCACTCACCAGCGCCACGGCCCCGTTGCACGCGAGGTACAGTTTCTCGATGAAATTCAATAGCGCGGCATCGACGCAAATTCCATCCGGCGTTTCTGCCAGTTCGAGCAAGGTGCCATCCACATCAAGAAAGTAAGCCCACGCTGGCTGCGCGCAAGGCAAGACTTTCGTTCCCTTCCTGTTCATTCCACCTCCAGTAGCGCATCAACGCCGACTGTCGGTCAGCCGGTTCAGCAGACCTTCACGACGGCGCATCGACGCGGCATCGAGCAGCATGCGTCCCGCCCAGCGATAGACGTTGAATTCGGCCACCAGCCCGCGCATCAGGCGCATGCGATCCCGTTGCTCTCCTTCCGGCATGAGCAGCGCGGTATGCATCGCAGCAGCGCATTGATCGAAATCATAGGGATTGACGATCAGCGCTTCAGGCAATTCACGGGCTGCTCCGGTAAAACGCGACAGAATCAGCACACCCAGTTCGTCGTCGCGCGCGGCAACGAATTCCTTGGCCACCAGGTTCATGCCGTCGTGCAGGCTGCTCACCACGCACACGTCGGCGGCGCGGAAATACTCGTAAACCTGCCGCGGTTCATGATGTTCGACCTTGAGCAGGATCGGCTCGACCCCGTTCTTGCCGAAACGCTCGTTGATCTGCCGGGCCACGTTCCTGATCCGATCCTCATGGTGCTGGTACTCTTCGATCCCGGTTCTCGTGGGCGCGGCAATCTGAATGAATGTAAACCTCCCTACCCATTCAGGGTGCAGCTCGAGCAGGCGTTCAATCGCCAGAAAACGCTCAAGAATGCCTTTGGTATAGTCCATCCGGTCAACACCGATGCCCATCTTGATGCCGTCCGGCAAGCCATTGATTACGCGCAGGACGGTGCGGCACTCGGCAACGGGCCGGCCGACCATCTCCGGCGCGGGCGGCCAGTCGATGGAGATCGGATAGCGGCGCACCGCCGTCAGGCGATCACGCAGCGAAACGGTGAAGGATTCGCGGTCGACCCGGGCCTCCAGGGTGCGGTCGACGGTATCGACAAAATTGTTGCAATGGAACTGGGTATGAAAGCCCAGGATGCTGCTGCCGAGGAGTCCATCCAGAATTTCCTTGCGCCAGGGACAGATCGCGAAGGACTCCGGATTGGGCCAGGGAATGTGCCAGAAGGTGATGATCGTGGCCTCGGGCAAGGCCTCCCGGATCATCCGGGGCAACAGGGCAAAGTGGTAATCCTGGATGAGCACGATGGGATTGCGGGTCTTCGATTCGGCAATCACCGCCTCGGCGAACTTGCGGTTGACCGCCTTGTACTGCGCCCAGTCCCCCGAGCGGAAGGTCGGCCGGACGTGGGCGATGTGGCACAGCGGCCACATGCCTTCGTTGGCGAAGCCATAGTAATAGCCGGCCTCTTCCTCGGCAGTGAGCCACACGCGGCGAATCTGGTAAGCCGGATTTTCCGGCGGCACGGCCACGCGGTCGAATTTGTCCACCACCTCCCGGTCGGCCGATCCGCTGCCATGCGCCACCCAGGTACCCGAGCAGGCCCGCATGATCGGTTCCAGCGCAGTCACCAGGCCGCTGGCCGGACGCTGCACCTCGATCCGGTCATCCCTGCGCTGATGGATGTAGGGTTCGCGATTCGAGACAACGATGACGTCCTCGCCGCTCAATTCTCCATGCAGGATGGTGCGCAGTGCATCGGGTGACCATTTGATGCGGATTTCGTCCCGGGCGCGCGTCTCGTTTTCGAGTTCCTGGATCAGGCGCTGCAGGTCGCGCGCAATCGGCCTGAACTCGGGCGGTGCGGGTGTTGCCCCGCCAATGACCGGCTGGCGCAGCAGTCCTTCGCCGCGCAGCAACGCGCGCATCCCGCTGACCCAGCCCCGCCAGGACAACTGGGCGATGACCACGGTAATCAACGACACCAGAGCCGCCAGACCGAGGAAAAAATAGAACACATAGCGCGTCGTTTCCTCGCTGCGCCGGGTCACGAAGCTCATGTCATGCACCAGCACGAGCTTGCCTTCCGGATGAATCTCGCTGGGCATCGCCTTGACCGAAACATGCAATGGCCCCTGTTCGCTGGGCTGCAGATGGGCATCGGGACTCTCCCAGCGGTCGAGGCTCTTGCAGCGGAATTCCTGGGGAAGCTTGCCGCTGGCCAGCACCGGGCTTTCCGGTGAAGCGCAATATCCCAGACCGAAAAGGCGCTCGTCTTGCGTAATGCGGGAAAAATACTCGCCCACCTTCCCGCGCTTTCCGGCCATCAATCTTTCTTCAAGCGGATCGCGAATGGCATTGGCAATCAGCGAGGAGCGCATGTCCAGATCACGCACGAACCAGCGCAAGGTAAAGCTGTCGATCAGGTGGCCCGTGCCGTAGGCGACAATGCCCAGTGCCACTATCAGGGGAAGGATGAATCGCAGTGAAAGTCTCATGTTTCAGTCCTCATTGCTGATCAATGCCAGCCAATGGCTGGCCGGGACGAGCGAGATCATTGATACCGGCTGGCCAGGATAACCACCGCGAGGGTTCCCTGGACCGATGAGCCTGCGCTATGGATGCAGGAGCGAATGCTTCAGGAAGAGGCTACATCCTACGAAAAAAGAAACGAAACTCCAAACCGGAGAAGCCCCCGGACAGGAGATGCACCGGGACGTCCCGGGATTTCATGTTTCATCGTCCACCGCGGATCCGAGTTCTTCCAGCGCCCCGAGCCGGGCCTGCGCCTCGATCACCGGCAGGGCTTCGACCCCCTTGAGCTTGCGTTCGATCTGGCGCGTGCGCACACCGGCGGATTCGATGCTCTTGGTCGCCTGCTCGAGCTTCTTGCGCGTCGATTCAAGCGCCTCGCCGAATTTGCCGAATTCCGTTTTCACCGCGCCCAGCACGGCCCAGACTTCGGACGAGCGTTTTTCGATGGCCAGCGTGCGGAATCCCATCTGCAGACTGTTGAGCAGCGCGGTCAGCGTGGTCGGGCCGGACAGGCTGACGCGGCAATCGCGCTGCAGCGCCTCGGCCAGACCCGGACGGCGCAGCGCCTCGGCATACAACCCCTCGGTGGGCAGGTAAAGGATGGCGAAATCGGTGGTGTGCGGCGGTTCGACGTACTTGTCGCGGATCTTCTTCGCCTCGTCGCGCAGGCGCATTTCGAGCGCCTTGGCGGCAATTTCCACGGCGACCGGGTCGGCGCGATCCTGCGCCTCGACAAGGCGCTGGTAATCTTCCACCGGAAACTTGGCATCGATCGGCAACCACACCGGCCGCCTGTCGGAAGCGCCGTCATTCTGCCCCGGCAGGCGGATGGCGAATTCGACCCGTTCGCTGCTTCCCGGCCGCGTCGCCACGTTCTTTTCGTATTGCTCGGCGGTCAACACCTGGTCGAGCAGCGCTTCCAGCTGCACTTCACCCCAGGTGCCGCGGGTCTTGACGTTGGTCAGCACCTTCTTCAGATCGCCGACGCCCGCCGCCAGCGTCTGCATCTCGCCCAGTCCCTTGTGCACCTGCTCAAGACGTTCGCTGACCAGCTTGAACGAATCGCCGAGACGCTGCTCCAGCGTGGCATGCAGCTTCTCGTCGACCGTCTTGCGCATTTCTTCCAGCTTGTTGGCGTTGTCGCTCTGAATGGCTCCCAGGCGCGTTTCGACCGACTGGCGCAGCTGCTCGAAACGCTGTTCGTTGCTTTGCGTCAGGCGTGCCAGCTGCTGGGCGAAGGCTTCCAGCTGCTGGCCTTGCAGGGTTCCCAGCTGACCGACCTGCCCGGCCAGGGTCTGCGCCAGCCGGCCCAGCGACTGCGACTGCTCCTCCCGGTCGGCCCGCGCCATGGTCATCGCCTCCTGGCGGCCCCGGGCCATTTCGTCGCGCAGTTCTCGCTCGACACGCTCCAGCCCGTTTTCCAGCGAGCGGAAGGCCGGGTCGAGAACATTGTCCGTCCGCCCGCTGCGCTTGAGCAGGATCAATTGCAAGACCAGCAACACAACGCCGAGAACCAGCACGGCGTACACTAGATAATCCATCATGCCTTTGCCTTTTGTTATTTCAGGGTGAAATCCGCCCGACTGCCCTTGGCCTTCTTGTCACCCTCCGGTTTGCTTTCCGCGCCAGCAGGCTTGCTGGGCAGCAGGAAGACGCGCTCCGCCGGCACTTCATGAGCCACCAGCCAGTCGCGCACGGCCTTGGCCCGGCGGTCGCCCAATTGCCGCAAGTCATCTTCATTGACCGGAGAATTGGCCAGCATCAGCTTTTCCATTTCCTCGACCGGGAGTCCTTTCACCAGACCGATCATGTTGCGCGGTTTGGGGAATTTCTCTTCGCGATAGACCCGTTCGAGCAAGGCCGGATACTCCTGCGCCGTGACCTCGATGGTGTCGACCGAACCGCTCTCAACATTCTTTTTGGTCATATCCTCGCGTTTCAGCGCCCGAACCTTGCGCTCGATACGCGCGCGCTTCAAACCTTCGGGATCCTGTTCCGGATCGGCCTTGCCTTCGATCTCGAGCTTGAGCTCCGGCCGGTCGATCAGCGCCTTGGCCAGATTTTCCAGCCGTTTCAGGGCATCCGGCGTGAGCGTTGCACGGCCCGCATCGAATTCGACATTGGACAATTCCTCGCCGCTGCCGAACATCGAACCGATCAGCGCAAACGGCGAGGTGATGGCCTTGGTCAACAGATTGACGATGACCTTGATCACCAGGCCGCCGACACTGAACTCGGGATCGTTGAGCGAACCTGAAATCGGCAGGTTGATGTCGATCTCGCCATTGCGGTTCTTGAGCAGCGAAACCGCGAGACGCACCGGCAGGCTGGTCGCATCCGGGCTTTCGACAGCTTCGCCGAAAGTCAGCTGATCGAGGAAAATCCGGTTTTCCGCCTCCAGCTGATCGTTCTCGATCTTGTACTTGACGAACACGGACAGCTTGCCCTTGTCGATGGCATAACCGGCGTACTTGCCGGAATAGGTCGACAGGGGCGTCAGTTCGATCCCCTTGATGTCGGCCTGCAGATCAAGATACGGCTTGACCGACAAGGGATTGATCTTCGCCGTGACATTGAGCGGCGCGACGTTGTCGTAACTGCCGCGCAGTTCCAGGCTGGCTTGCGTTCCAGACTCGGAAGAAAGCCCGGTGATGTGGCCGCCGACCTGGCGCAGATTGGCCGTGTAGTTCGGCTTGACGAAGTTGTCGGTGAAACGCACGTTGCCGCCCTGCAGGGTGATCTTGCCGATTTTCACCGGCATCACCGGAGCACGCTCCGTGTCGATCGGAACACTGGCCTTGCCGTCCGACGATTCGGCAACCGGCTTGGCCAGTTCGCTGCCTGCAGGGGCAACATTCGGCGCTGCCGTTGTTTCATCCTTGCGCACGATCTGCAGCAAGTTGAGCTTGCCTTCCTGGCCGACGATCACGCGCGCGAAGAAATCGGACAGCGCCACTTCTCCGATCGACACGGATTCCGGTCCGAAACGCACATCGGCGTTGCCGATATGGAACGACTTCCAGCGCAGGAAATCGGCCGAGTTGAGTTTGTCGACCGCTTGAAAATCGCCAATCGTCGCCTGCCCGGAAAACCCGCCGGACAATGCCCCTGAGCCCTGCCCGGCAACCTGCTGTAATTTCGCCTTGCCTTTGACCGTCACCAGGCCGCGGGTGACATCTATATTCAGCTTTTCCGAGAAATACGGCTGCAGCGGCAACAACTCGATGGTTTTGATGTCGAGATTCAAATCAGACTGGAGCGGCATCGGCGTCAGCGAGCCGTCGATGCTGACATTTCCCCGGCGATTGAGCGTGAGGTGCGCCTTGAGTTGCGCCGCCCGGCCGGGTTCGGTCGAAAGATTGGCCACTTCGAAGCCCATCCCCGTGACGCTTTGCGTGGCTTTGGGGGAAACGGCCGCGTCTTCAAAACGCACGCCGATATCCTCGCCGACATACCTGGCCACCGTCACTTTCCATGGCGCAGAAGAATCTTTCTGCGAAGTTTCGGCAAGCCTCAGGATCGGCGGTTCGATCCACTCGATGCGGCCATCCCCGGAACGTTTGATCAGACCCTGCACGCCCCTGACCCGGGCGTCGCCCACCACGACCTCGCGTTTCTGCAGATCAAGCTTCCCTTCTTTGATGGCAAAGGCATTGATCTTCAGCCAGTCTCCCGCTGCCACTTTCCAAGCCGCATCGAAATCCGCCACGGAACCCTTGCTGTCGAGATTCTTCACCGCGACGCTGATGTCTTCCACGCTGGCCTTGAAGGGGGTTTTGTTCGATTCGTCCAGCCACTTCAATATCCCGCCGTTGATTTTCACCTCACCGAGCGACCATTCGATCGAGGGTGCCGGCTCCGGCCTGGGCGCTGCCGGAGTGGAGGGTTGGCCCTTCGCAACCGCCTTCGGCAGCAGATCCAGCCAGTTCAGCGATCCGGACCGGGTGGCCCGTGCATTGATTTCCGGCGCATCCAGCGCAACACGTTCGATGGCGAACCTGCCGCCGAGCAGATCCGCCGAACCGACCGCTACATCAAGCGCCTTGAGCGACACCAGCGGTGGCCCCGCCGACTCATTCACCTTCAGGTTCTTCAGCGCCGCGTTTCCGGAAAGCAACAGCTTCGGCGTCTGGCCCTGCTCCTGCCGGAAAACCAGGGTCAGATCGGTATCCAGCGCACCGGATTCGATTTTTATGGGCAGCTTGACCGGGGAATAATCGAAGTACTTCGCCAAATGCACGTCGTCCAGCGCCAGCACGAACTCGCTATCCATCGATTCGGCAAACGGCTTGCTCTTGCCTTTCATCAGAAACGGCGCGTCGTTGATGCGTGCGGAGAAAAGCGGCTCGACAAACGCGTCCGTGGCGTAAGCCATGCTCGATATGAAAGGCAGGGTCAGGTTGATGTCGCTGACCTGATGTTTTTCACCCACCAGGCGATCGTCAAATTCGATCGAGCCGCCGGAAATCTGGATATTATTCAGAGAGAACGACGGTGGCGGCCCCTCCTCTTTCGGCTTGGCCATGAACTCATCGACGAGATCGGAAAAGTTGTAGCGATTATCTTCTCCCCGCACGATGCGGAACTTCGGATTGACCAGCCGGATCTCCTTGACCACCGGCCCCAGACGGAACAGCGAACTGGCTTGCAGGTTCACATACAGGCTGTCAAAGGCCACGAAGGTTTCCGCCGCATCGCGCTCCTTGATTTCCAGCCCTTCCAGCGTCAGCGACATGGCATAAGGGTTGATGCCGATGTTCTGGATCGCCACAGGGCGATGCAGCGCTTCGCTCAGCTTGTCGAGCATCACCGACTTGACGATGGGCGGCAGCACCAGAAAGCCGAGCACGCCGACAAGGACAAAGGCAATTGCCAGGCGAACGCCGTATTTCCGGGTTTTTGGCGACTGCAACGCGGTCTGTATTTTTTCTTTGTCGATCATGATATCCCCCAGTGGTCGGATGCAGTAGATCCGAATCTATCACGATTGAGTATAGGCCACCGCGCACGAAGCGCCTGTCTCACGCCAATCCCGGCTAGGAAGCCTTCGCTGCGTCGCGCAACCCAAAAGCCAGGGCCAGCCATCCGGCCAGCAGGAATGTGCCGCCCACCGGCGCGATCGGGGCCACGCTTTTCATGCCGGTCAGGGCAAACACGTAAAGCGAACCGCTGAACAGCACGATGCCGGCAAGAATCAGCCAGAATCCCAACCGTGCCGTCGGCCGCGCCAGGGCAATGCACAAGAGCAGTGCAGAATGAACCAGGTGATACAACGACGCCGTACCCCAGGTTGCGGTGGTGTCGAGCACGAGCAGCGTCGGGCGCAATGCGTGCGCGCCGAATGCGCCAAGCGCCACGGCAAGAAAACCAGAGAGGGCGGCGATCGCCCGCATGCGCGAGGAAGAACAAAGGCAGTCGTGTACAGGGGACATTTTCGGATTCTCTGCAAATTCAGCATCCAAGGACATCTCCGGATTATCCATGAACGCGGCCTGTCCGGCGACGCTCCCTCTCGCCTCAGTCAGCGAGTTTTTCTGCTGCGGCTTCCGGGGCCGAAAGCGAATGCCCCATGCAGTAAATGCCGGACACGACATTGATACCTCCCCGGCCTTCGATCTCCCCAGTCGAAAGCGCTCCTGCGGCCAGATCGGCAACGGCGGCTTCATCGTATCCGGTAACCAGAAGCACCCAGTCCACGCCGCCATCCTTGCCGCGGATGCGCTGCTCCTCGGTTATTTCCGGGGTCAGCGCGGCTTCGAGCAGGTGAGCACTGGCCAGCCCGGGCTTCCCCGGCAAAACCGGAAGGATTTCCTTGGCGAGCCAGTCATGCAGCGCACCATCACGACCCGGTTCGGGACTGAAACGGATCAGCAGACCGAAACTTCCCAGACCGAAACCGGAACTGAACGTCAGCCGGCAAAACCCCCGGTTCATGTTCCCGTAATGCTTCATCATTCGCGTGGCCCAGGGGCTCGGATTGTTGAGTCGTTCCTGGTAGGGCGCTGAAGTCAGGGTGTCGAGATCACTGACTTCGTACATCACAAAATAGCGCGGGCTTGACCCCTCCGCGATCCAGCGCGATCCGCGCAGGAAACCCGGAATGGACATCCGTTCGTGCAGATGTTCCAGAGAGTGCCAGTTGTCGTGCTCGACAATGCCCTCAGGAACGATATCGAACGTGATGATTACTGCCGCTTTGCCCAACAATGCCATTTCTCTCTCCGCAAACAGGTTAATAGGTGGATCGTCAAACTGTTTCTCCTCAGGCTCTCTCGCCACCGGAGGCTGCTGCCAGCGTCGCGGGTTGCCTGATATTCGGCAGGAACACCGCCAGCAATCCGAGCAGCGGCAGATATGCACATATCTTGTACACAGCAACGATGCCCCACAGGTCGGCCAGTTGCCCGAGCACAGCCGCGCCAATGCCGGCCAACCCGAACGCCAGACCGAAGAACAGCCCCGAAACCGTGCCGATCCGCGCGGGGAAGAGTTCCTGCGCATAAACCAGAATGGCCGGAAACGCCGATGAAAGCATGAAACCGATGATCATGGTCAGCAGCACCGACATGGTCGGGCCCACATAGGGCAGGAGCAGCGTAAACGGTGCCACACCGAGAATGGACGCCCAGATGACCTGCCGGCGGCCGATGCGGTCTCCGATCGGTCCGCCCAGCAATCCACCCGCGGCCACGGCCACGAGGAAATAGAACAGATGGTATTGCGCGGTCTGGGTACTCAGGCCGTACTGGTGCATCAGATAAAAAATCAGATAGCTGTTGATGCTGGCCAGGTAGAAAAATTTGGAAAAAATGAGCGCCAACAACACCGCCAGCGTCCGCATGACACGACTGCGGGGCAAGGCCTGCCCGGACGAAACGGGAGCACTCCCCGGCGCTGGCCGATGCAACCGGTACCAGCGGCCGACACCGATCAGCACGATCATCGCCAGCAGGGCCATCAGTGAAAAAACGGCGATGCTGCGTTGCCCGTGCGGCAGCACGATCCAGGCGGCGAGCAGCGGACCGGTCGCCGCTCCGGCATTGCCACCGACCTGGAAAATCGACTGCGCCAGCCCGTGTCGCCCGCCCGATGCCATGCGCGCCACGCGCGCCGACTCCGGATGAAAGACCGACGAGCCGGTACCGACCAGCGCAGCCGCCAGCAGGACCATGGGAAAACTGCCCGCCAGCGCCAGCAGGAGCAGCCCGGCCAGGGTACAGCCCATGCCCAGCGCAAGCGAAAAGGGTTGGGGATGCCGGTCCGTGTAGATGCCGACGACAGGCTGCAAGAGCGAAGCCGTACATTGAAAAACCAGCGTGATCAGGCCGATCTGGGCAAAGTTCAGGCCGAACCCCGTCTTGAACAGCGGATAGATGGCCAGCATCAACGACTGGATCGTGTCGTTCAGAAAATGGGAAAAGCTGATCGCGCCCAAGACCTTGAAGTCGGTCTGTCGGACCTGATGCTCAGGGGTTAACGGGGATGCTTGCATTGCAGGCTTTGCAACAAATCAACAGGCATCAACTATAAGCGGTATCATCGATGTCCGTCTTGCTGCAAATAGTCACTTATCTTCGCAAAATGGACATTTCCGCACCCTTCACCCCCGGCCAAGGAACAGATCAGGGGATTTCCCCGATTTCAGGTCGCTCGACCGATTTCCCATCCGGCTTCGAGGTTCGCCCGCACTGCCACCCGACAGCACAACTCATTCACGCCGTACGGGGAGTCATGGTTGTCAGAACCGACGACGGACGCTGGGTGGTGCCACCGACTCAAGGCCTGTGGATGCCGCCGGGCATGACGCACCGGCTGCGCATGGTTGGCGAGGTACATCTGCGTACCCTGTATTTCCGCCGCGATGCTGCAACCAGGCTGCCCACTCAATGCCAGGTGGTCGGCATTTCGCCGCTGCTGCGGGAACTGATCCTGGCCGCCCTCGATGTGGCCCAGCCCTATGCTCCCGACACCCGGGACGGACGCCTGATGCAACTGCTGCTTGATGAAGTCGCGGTGTTGCCAAGCCTGCCGCTGCGCCTGCCCTATCCCGCCGATGCCGCATTGCAAAGGATTTGCCGCCGGCTGTCGGAACAACCGGATGACTTGACGACCCTGTCCGACTGGGCCGTACTGATTGGGATACACGCCAAGACCATTGAACGCCGCTTCCTGCGCGAAACCGGCATGACCTTCGGACAATGGCGCCAGCAGGCCCGTCTGATCGTCGCGCTGGAACGGCTGGCCAGCGGCGAGAAGGTCGTCGATGTGGCCCTGGGCCTTGGCTACAACAGTCCCGGCGCCTTTTCCACGATGTTCCGGCAACAGTTCGGCGCGTCGCCGAGCGCTTATTTCCGCAAGAGCACGGGCGATAATCACTGAAGCCAGGCGAAATCGTGCCGCAGAAGTTCGGGAAACTGAGGAATCAAAGATACGTGCCTTGCTCAGCCAGTACGATTGCCCCAGGTCCCGAGATTGGCTGATTTCAGGAAACCCGACGCATTTCCGGCCGAGGCCAGTTCCTTGGCTGTCTCAAGCAAATCCGGCCCCAGCTGGAGCATGCGCTTCTCCGTCAGACGCAGGGTCGGACCCGCAACGACAAGCACGCCCATTGCCGGCTCTCCGGGCCGTTGGACCGGCGCAGCCATCGCGCTCATGCCCAGGGCGTAAGTGTCGCGCACCATGCAGAAACCGCGCTTGCGATGCTCGTGCAGCATCTTGAGCAGCGCCTTGATGGTGGTCGGCGCAGCCGGGCCAAACTGCTTGGGGCTTCCTATCCCCTGACGCACCACTATTTCAATGGCTTCCTGTTCCGGCAACGTCATCAGCCATGCGTGCCCCGCCGCACTGCATGACAGCCTCAGGTCTATCCCCATGTCCGGGTCGTACAAAAGCCCGGACTTCGCTCCCTGTGCTTTGGCTACCAGCGTCAGCCGTTCGCCATCAACAATCGCCAGCCGCACCAGCTCCTCGGTCACCTGCGCCAGTTGATTGATCAACGGCTGGGCGATATCCACCACCCCGGATTTGCTCAGGAAGCTCAATCCCATGGAAGCGAGCTTCGTGGTCAGGGCGTAGTCGCCATGGGGAGGCACTTGCCGGACATAACCAAGTCCCACAAGTTCGTTGAGGGTTCGATGGCAACCGCTGCGCAGCTGGCCAAGATCGGCTGCGATCTTCGCCAGAGGAACGCCATCGGGATACGCAATCAGGTAATCGAGGATCGCCAGGGATTTTTCGAGAGCGCTGCTCATGATTCTTTTCTATTGACAGAGGCTTGCATTATAACAAACCCGCTGCGTCAATCTCGTTTTTGTGAACGCCGTTCAAATTTTGTACACCTTTCCATATTTATTGACTATGATGAGCATCGGGCGTCAACAAAGGCCAGCCCAGCCCACAACAGGAGGCTTCAATGAACACGATCACCCTTCGCAGAAGCGCCATGTACCTGATTTCTTCTCTACTTTGCATCACGATGAACCTTGAGGTTCAAGCCCAGGAGGTCAAGGAAAGAACCTTGAGGTTTGCCTTCAGCTTGAACAAGGATCACCCGGTAGGTATCGGCGCCCAGAAATTCTCCGATCTCGTGGCACAAAAGAGTTCCGGAAAAATAAAGGTAACCCTCTTCCCCGGAGCCGTTCTGGGAAGCGACCAACAGAACATGTCAGCGGTACGCGGCGGAACGCTGGACTTCGCGTCCATGTCTCCGGCCATATTGGCGGGACTCAACAAGGAACTCATGATTCTTGAGTTCCCCTTCCTGTTCAACAACGCTCAGGAAGTCTATGCGGTCTCCGACGGTCCGGTGGGCACACGCCTCATGAACAATCTGTCAGCACACGGAATCATGGGCCTGGGCATCTGGGATCTCGGCTTCCGCAACGTAACCAACAGCAAGCGCCCGATCACCAAGGCTGAAGACTTGCAGGGCCTCAAGCTGCGCGTTATTTCCTCGCCCATCTACATCGAGCTGTTCAATACCCTGGGTGTCAACCCCGTCCCCATGTCGTTCGGCGATGTGTATACGGCGCTTGAACAGAAGACGATCGATGGCCAGGAAAACCCCGTCGGTGTCATCGAGAACTCCAAGTTTGCCGAAGTCCAGAAATACATGTCGATGACGCGTCACGTCTATACGGGAATGCTCTTCCTGATGAGCAAGAAGACCTGGGATTCGATGTCGGCAACCGAGCATGAAATCATCAGCGAAGCCGCCAGGGAAGCCAAGGATGAACAGCGCAAACTGTCCCAGACCAAGGAAACACAATCCATCGAAGATCTCAAGAAGACGATGCAGGTCAACGAACTCACTCCGGCTGAAATAGCGCGCCTTCGCCAGAAGACGCAACCGGTCGTCGAGAAGTTCACCCGCGAAGTGGGCGAACCCCTGGTTCAGCAGGTCAACAGCGAATTGGCCCGACTGCGCGCTCCCAAGTAAGGCGGCCGCAACAGACTGACAGGCTCGGTGGCGTGTCGCACGCCCCGCTCATTGGCGGGGCGTCTACATGACTCTTATGAAAAACCAAAACCGAAAAGGTGGATTGAAAAATGACCCATGAGCTTACCGGCGCCATGTATCTGGCGCAGTGCCTGAAACAGGAGGGAGTCGAGAAGGTGTTCGGTCAGTGCGGACATACCAATTACGCCCTGATTGACGCCTGCCAGAAACACGGCATCGAGTACATCTCCTTCCGGCACGAACAACAGGCCGGCCATGCCGCTGACGCCTACGCCCGTCTGTCAAAGAAACTGGCCGTGCTCAACGTGCACCTGTCGCCGGGCCTGACCAACGTTGTCACCAGCGTCGCCTCGGCGGCCATGGACGGTACGCCCATGCTGGTAATCGCCGGCAACACGCCTTCGTATCACCACCCGCGCGAAGCGCACCAGAGCATGCGCCTGCATGCCGACGCTTCGCAGGGGGACATTTTCCGCCCGATCTGCAAGCGGGTCTGGCGTGTCGATGACGCCAAGTTCCTGCCGGAGGTCATGCACCGGGCGCTGAACATTGCCCAAACCGGCCGCACCGGGGCCGTCCTGATCGACATCCCGATGGACGTGTTCTCGCAGAAGATTCCGGACACCCCGCCACCCCGCAACCGGCGGCCGAATTTCCCGCGCGCCGTCGCCGACGCAGAAGGCTTGGCGCAAGCGGTAAAACTAATCAGTGAAGCGAAGAATCCCGTCATTTTCGCCGGCAATGGCGTGGCCCTTGCAGGCGCAACCGAGGAACTGGCCGCTCTTGCCCGATTGCTGCAGGCTCCGGTCGCCACAACCCTGGTCGGCAAGGGCATCTTCCCCGAAACCGACCCGTTGTCGCTCGGCACGACCGGCATATGGGGGGCCCGTCCCGCCAACGACACCTGCCGCAACGCCGATGTGATCATTGCGGTGGGCACGGCCTTCGGCGAAGCGGATTGCAGTTCCTGGAACCCGCAATACACCTTTGATTTCTCCAGGACAAAACTGATCCAGATCGACCAGGACCCGGAGGAGATCGGCAAGAGCTACGCCGCCGACATCGGCCTGGTGGGCGACGCCAAGGCCACGCTGGCGGCATTGACGACCCGCCTGCAGAACGCTCCCCGCGCCGCCGACGCAATACGCACACAGGCGGAGGCGGTCAGCCAGCGCAAGGCGGCATGGAAGGAAGAGCTCAAGGAATCCCAGCTCAACGGTGACAAGCCGATCCACCCGGCGCGCCTTCTGATGGAATTGTCCCGTGCGGCTCCGGACAACGCGGTTTTTGTCACCGATGTCGGCTGGAACAAGAACGGCGCGGGCCAGCAGCTCGAGATCAGAAGTCCCGGCGGTTTCATCACCAGCGGCGGCATGGCCACCATGGGATTTTCGCCGGCGGCTGCCATCGGGGCAAAACTGGGCGCCCCGGACCGGAAAATCATCTGCCTGATCGGCGACGGCGGTCTGACCTCGGTGCTTGGCTCCCTCTGTACCGCCGTGGAACGGAATATTCCAGTGCTGTGGGTGCTGTTCAACAACTTCTGCTACTCGACCATCCGCACGGTCGGCTCAACCTATTTCCAGAACAAATACGGCACGCTGTTCAGCACTCCGGATGGCCAGCAGTACAACCCCGACTTCATGATGCTGGCGAAATCGTTCGGCATCGAGTCGGCTCTCGTCGAAGCACCGGACGAGCTTGCAGGGCAACTGCAAACCGCCCTGTCCAGGGATGTGCCCTTCCTGCTGGAAGTCCGCACGCGTGGCGACCTGCCCATGCCGCGCACCGGCTGGTGGGACATCGCCGAGTTTCTGGAAGGCGGCAATGATTGATGCCGATGGCTCGTCAATAAGTGGAGCAAACAATGGCTAGAGAAGTTACCCGGGAAGAGAAAGACCAGGCACAGTCAATGCTGCAAAAGGCGCGTGAGGCCATGAAACGCGTCGAAGGTTACGACCAGGAACAGGTCGACGACCTGGCCCGCGCTGTCGCCTGGGCCGTGGCCAACGAGCAGACTTTCGTCAGGCTGACCGAAATGGCCGTTGCCGAAAGCAACATGGGCAACGCGGACGGCGCCATCACGCGCCGTTTCAAGATCATGGGCATCCTGCGCGACGCACTGCGCCAGAAGAGCGTCGGCGTCATCGAGGAGATTCCGGAGAAAGGCCTCGTGAAGTATGCCAAGCCGGCGGGAGTCATCGCCGGCCTGTTGCCGGTGACCAATCCGGTGGTGACCATGGTGGCCATGACCATCAATGCCGTGAAATGCCGCGACGCCCTGATCTTCACACCGCATCCGGCCAGCAAGCGCACGGCACTTGAGGTCAACCGCATCCTGCGCGCGGCGCTGAACGCCGCGGGAGCGCCGGAAGACCTGGTGCAGTGCTTCGAAAAACCCAGCATCCCGCTCGCCCAGGAATTGATGTCGATCTGCGACCTGACGATCGCCACCGGAGGCCCCGCGATGGTGAAGGCGGCCTACAGTTCGGGCAAACCGGCTTACGGCGTCGGCGCCGGCAACGCGACCGTGGTGGTCGACGAAACCGCCAACATCGAGGAAGCCGCGCGCAACACGCGCATCAGCAAGATCCACAACAACGGCTCGGGCTGTTCCTGCGACGGCAACCTGATCATCGAGGAAACCGTCTACGACCGGATGATCGAGCAGCTCCAAAAGGAAGGCGGCTATTTCTGCAACGACACTGAAAAGGCCAAACTCAAGGCGGTCATGTGGGACGCGGAGAACCATCGCACCCTCGAAACCGTGGCGCGCTCGGCCAAGGTCATTGCCGACCGCGCGGGTTTCGACATCGGCGATGCGAAATTCATCTTCGTCGCCGAAGACCGGATCGGCAAGGGGCACGTCTTTTCCGGCGAAAAACTGTCGCCGGTGCTGGCTGTCTTCAAGTACAAGCAGGGATTCGAAAACGCGCTGAAGATGGTCGAGCAGATTTTTGAAGTCGGCGGCAAGGGGCATTCCTGCGGCATCGCCTCGTACAACGACGAGCACATTCACCGGCTCGCGCTGATGGCACCCGTCAGCCGCATCATGGTGCGTCAGCCGAACGTCCACGGCAACGCGGGTTCATTCACCAACGGCATGCCGATGACCGCATCGCTGGGATGCGGCACCTGGGGCGGCAACATCATCAGCGAGAACGTCACCACCAAGCACTACATGAACACCACCTGGGTCAGCCGTACGATTCCGGAGGACAGGCCGAGCGAACAGGAAATTTTCGGCAAGTACTACAATTCGATGACGTTCTGAGCGGAGTAATCTGATGACAGCGGATCAGCCACACACCACCGACAAGACAGTCGTAGAGGTCGCGCCATGAAGGCCGACCTGCCGGTCTGGCGCTCGCTGCTCTACGTTCCCGTGCACATCGAGAAATTCGTGGCCACCGCTTCCACACGCAACGCGGACGCCATCATTCTCGACCTTGAAGACAGTGTTCCACCCGAGCAGAAATCGCACGCACGGACACGGATTCCGCACGCAGTCGAGCAGGTGGCACGCTCCGGAGCCGATGTGGTGGTACGCATCAATCGGCCGCTTGCATTGGCTGTCCGCGACATCGAAGCGGCCGTCATTCCGGGGGTCGACGCGCTATCGCTGCCCAAGATCGAAAGCGCCGCGCATGTGCAACTCCTTGACGAAACCGTCTCCGTGATCGAGGCGGAACGTGGCCTGCCGGTCGGTCGCATCCAGTTCATTGTCCTGATCGAATCCGCGCTCGGGTTTTCGGCGATGTCCGAGATCGCTCGCGCCAGCCCGCGTGTCGTGGCCATGACACTTGGCGGCGAAGATTTCGCCGCGGACCTGGGCATGGAAGCAAGCGACGAAACCATGCAGCTCCCCAAACAGCAATTGATTCAGGCGTGTGCCGTCGCGCAGATCATGCCCCTCGGCACGATGGGAACAATCAGCCGGATTGATGATTCGGAGGCCTACCTGACCCTGGCCCAACGCTCCCGCCGGTTCGGCTTTGTCGGTTCGAGCTGCATCCATCCTCGCCAGGTTCCGTTGCTCAACCAGGCATTTACACCGACACAGGACGAGATTACCCATGCAGCCAGAGTACTCGAACTCGCGGAAGAGGCTGGACGAGCCGGCAGGGGCGCATTCACTCTCGACGGAAAAATGATCGACGCTCCCGTCATTGAACGCGCCCGACGCCTGCTTGCCAGAAAAGCCGCGATCGAGGCACGTGCTACGAAACGGCCGGAGGCAGCTGGCTGAAAGGCTGAAGAGGGAACCCTGTTGCGGCACACGCCACCCCGGCACCCCGGGGAAACCGGCACTACTGGATCAGCCCCCGCGCCTTGAGCATGTCACAGGGATTGCCCCTCGGTGCAAACAGCGTCAGCCCTTTGTCCCTGGCGCGCTCTTCCATCAGTGCGCGATGCTCACCCTGTACATTCCTGCATTCGTCGTAGGTCTTTACAGCACGCATCTTGGCCTGTTGCGTAGTGCGCTCTTCCGGCGTCATCAGCATCCAGCCGCGCACCGTATCCGGGGAGCCTGCAGAACCGCGTCCCCAGCGAGCGCCGCCACCCATTCCATAGCCCATGCCTCGCCCGCCGCCGGGCCCCATTCCCCAGCCGCCGGAACCGGCCATTCCGCGCTGCATGCCGGGACCGCCGCCGCACCATCCACCCCACCCTGCCCCCGGGCCGGGCTGGGCCATTGCGGCTACCGAAACGAAGGCCGTTCCAAGTACGGCCGCCTGAACAAGACGCTTGACGATCAAAGTGGTTTTCATGGCGATCTCCTTTTCGTGGTTACCGGATCGGGGCCTCGGGTTTTCCCGTTCCCCATGTCGCCATTAAAGCCGCGAGATGTAAGCGGCGTGTTGCATCCTGCCGCGGTTTTGCATCGCAGCGTTGCCAGACGCCAAGGCGTTACAGTGGGTTACAAAGGGGAGATCAATCGCGTCGGGCGATATTGACCAGAAGCACGGTCAGGGTAGCCAATTCACGGTAGAAACGACATTGCGCCCCTTCGAGGACCGCAGCCTGGAAATCCGGCAACCATCGATCGAGATGGTCGTCGATCAGACGCTCGCGCAGTGCGTCAAGCTCTTTCAGAGCAACACCATCGCGCAAGGCAGCCGCACGGCGGAACAGCAGGGTATAGAGAAATTCGAGTTCAACGGCAAGGTGGTCGGGAAGATCGAGGAATTCCGGATCAACCTCGAAGCCGCCGTCGGCATACAGGTCGACCAGTGCCTGCATGGTCTCATCGATCGCTTCTCCGTTCTTGCCGCGCCACGCAGATTCGTAGGGAACGGCCAGCATCCCGACCGGCCCGAGGAACAGACGCGCGTAGTCGACCAGCAATTCCTGCTGCCCGGCCGATTCGAATGACGACCTGAGTTCGCCTGCACGCGCCGCCAGATCGGCATCGACATGACCCGCCGCATCGATCAGCGAGTCGAACAAGCGCTCTTCGGAAAATTCCGGAGCGGGTTCGTAGTAGCAAGCTGCGAGGAGGCGACACACGTCGGCCAGCGCGGCAACCCGATCGAACTCTGGAGTAGTCATGATTCGTCCAAACAATGGATTTGTGTAAGTCATTTAATCCCTACGGGCACGGCGAAGTATTTCGGTCTTTCACCATACCTGCAGTATTCACCGTGGTTGATAGTACCTCCTTGTCCCGCGCCCTACGTCCGCGCGCTGTACTTGCCGACGTAGAAGACGTTCGGTCGCGTTCCGGCTTCCGGCTTCAGAACGAAACTCTTCTTGGCCGCCAGCGCTTTCGAGATGGCGGAATTCGGATCGTCCAGATCGCCGAAGATTCGTGCCCCGGACGGGCACGCCTCGACGCAGGCCGGCTGCAAGCCGTTGAGCGTGCGATGCGCGCAGAACGTGCATTTTTCGACGACGCGTTTTTTGCGCAACGGCCCCACGTCCCTGGACTCGTATTCGTTCATCGCCGGGGCAGCCACACCGCTCTTTTTGGCAGTTTCCGCCCCCGTGGCGGTTCCGCCAGCGATCAGCGCGGTATCGTCCTCCCACTTCGGATGCAGCGGCTTGTAGCGCCCGTTGAAGCTGATCACGCTGTACGTTTCGCCGCTGAGACTGGTTTCATCGAGTTCCTCGTGGCTGTACGGACAGGCTGTCTGGCACTCACGGCAGCCGATGCACAGCGACGGATCATGCAGGGTGATGCCTTCCGGCGTTTTGTACATCGCCTTGTTCGGCTTGACCGGGCAGACTTCGACACAAGCCGCATCGGAACAGTGATTGCAAAGAACCGGCATGACCCAATGTTTTGTGTTCGGGAACGTGCCTTCGGTCTTCATCAGGAAGTCGGCCCAGTTGAAGCTCTGGCCGTCTTCGGCATCACGGTCACGCGTGGTGTTTTCCGCCTTGCAGGCGAAGGCGCAGGCGCCGCATCCCACGCAGCGTTGCAGGTCGATAACCATTCCATATCGCATTTTTATCTCCTTGAGCTCGTGGGTCAGACCGCAACCTTCTGGATGCGCACGCCGGTGAATCCGCCGTTGCGCGCCGTGGCGCCACTCAGGCGGTCATAGTCGTCAACCAGAATTTCGTTGTTGTTGCCGCCGCGCGCCTTCTTGCCGTATTCCCCGGCCGCGACACGTCCATAGGCCCAGTGTCCCTGGCCATAGCACTTGGTCACCGTGCCGGGGCGAACCCCCTCCCACAGCCGAAGCCTGGCCACGATCGATCCGGTGGGCGAGGTCACGCGCACCATGTCGCCCGTCTTCAGACCGAGCTTTGCGCCGTCCGCCGGGTTCATCTTCAGCACATCGTCCCACGACACGTCGCCCGGATCGACCTTCTTGAACTCCTGGTACCAGGTCAGGTTCGCAGAACGCCCTTCGCGGTTGAGACGCGACTTGTAGTCGATGAAGCTGAACGGGTACTCGGCCTCGCTGCCGTGCCGCTTCGGCGGCTCGTAGTGCGGCACGAAGGCGAGATCGCCGCGCGCCACGTAGCCGGAGACTGACATGATGTCGTCGACCGTCGTCTCGAATTTCTTGGCATGTTCCAGCAACCCTTTCTTTGCCGTCTCGCTGTAGAACTCGAACTTCTTGGTCGCCGTGGCGAACTTTCCGCCCCAGTTTTTCTTCAGCGTGTACTTCGGCCCGCTGAACATCCCCTTGGCGCGGAAGTCGTCCCATCCCTTGAGCGGCGCGTCGCCCTTGACGGGCTCCTTGGGCATCCACAACGTTGCACTGCTCATCTTCGCGGCGGTGATCGAGAATTCCAGTGCATTGGTCGGATGCTTGCCGGTTTCCGGATCCTTGAACTCCTTGGAGTAGTAGTCGAAGAGGTTGGGGAAGCCTTTTTGCTTGAGCTTCTCGGCGAGCAGCCACATCACCTCGGTTTCTTCCTGCTTCACGTCCCACAATCGCTTGACCGCTCCTTGTTGCAGCGAGGCGTAGCCGTGGCCGTTGCCCATGTTGGTGATCACCGACCAGCCTTCGGCGGAGTTGAAGGTCGCTGGCAGGACGATGTCGGCGAACTGGGTCATTTCCGAGGCGTTGGTCACCATGTGCACAAAGAATGGCACCTTGGCCATTGCCTTGTCCCAGCGGTCGGCACCCGTGCATGAGAAATTGAAGTTCGACCACGAAGACAGGAACACCTTGACCGCGCCCGGATCCTTGAGCAGGCCGTTGGCCACGTTGTTGGTCACCACGCCGCTGCCGGGCTTGGCACCCATCATCGCCGGCATGTCCTTGGCGCCGCGTCCGTCGAGTTTCTTGTTCTTGCTGGCGGCTTTGGCCGCTTCATCGACGTACTTGTCCGAACTCGGGAATTTGGCAATCGGCACGCTGCTCGACTGCCAGACACCGCCTTCGACATCGATCGACCCGAGAATGCCGTTCAGGGCATGCACCGCCATCGCCGCGTAGGTACCGCGCGGGGTCATCGCCGCGCCCGGCCCCATCCAGACGATGGTCTTCGGCGCCGCCTTGCCCATCGCCCGCGCTACGCGCACGATCTGTTCGGCGGGGATCAGCGTCTCCTTCTCCGCCCACTCCGGTGTGCGGTCCTTGAGTTCCAGGTTCCACCACTTGATCAGGCCGAACGTCTCCTTCTCCTCGAACTCGTCCTCATTGACCGTGCGTCCGGCCTTGAAGCCACCCCAGAAGCTCTTGAAATCTCCAACGAACTCCTTGTTCCACAGGCCTTCGGTGAGCAGCACATGGGCGATCGCGCCGGCCAGCGCACCGTCGGTGCCCGGCTTGAGCGGCAGCCATTCATGTGCTTTGGCGGCAGCGTTGGAAAGTCGCGGGTCGACCGCGATAATCGTGCCGCGCGCCATGATTTCGTGGAAATAGTGGATCACGTTCGGCACCATGCGGTTCGATGCCAGCGGATCGGCGCCCCAGACGACAAGGCAGTTGGTCTTGGTCAGATCGTAGTCGCGGTAGCCAAAGAAGCCCTGGGTCAGCCCCGGCCCCATCTTCTCCGCTTCGGCGCAGATGGCGCTGTGGGAAAAATAGTTGGGCGTCCCGAACACCTTGGGTAGCGTCCCGTACAGCAGATCGGTCGAGGTCGACGAATAGCGTCCGCGCATGTACATGAACTTGTGCCCTTCATTGGCACGACGCAATTCCATCATCTTTTCGGCGACGGTATCGAGCGCCTCGTCCCAGCTGATCGGCACAAACTTCGGATCGACACCGCGCCCCTTGACCGGATTGGTACGCTTCATCGGCACCTTGACGCGATCGGGGTCGTAAACCTGTTGCGGAATCAAATGCCCGCGCGGGCAGCAGTACCCGTGGTTGGTCTTCGACAACGGATTGCCGCGCACGCGCACGGCGCGCCCGTTCTGCACGAAGATCTGCACCGCGCACCACTGCGTACAGCCCTGGCAGGTACTGCCGATCCACTCACCCTTGGGCACGCTGCTGCCATTGGCCCGGCGTGGAATCATCGCCGCCGAAACAGGCCGCGCAGCCGTTGTCGAGCAACCCGCCGCCAGCAGGCAGGCGGTCGTCGCCGAAAACTGGATGAATGATCTTCTCGTCAGTTTCATATGAACCTCCTTGGTGTCTTTGTGCGGTTCGACGAAGCTACTTCAGCGACAGGATCCACTGAATCATGTTGGAAAGCTCGGCCTTGTCCTTGGTCTTGACGATCTTGTGCTCTTCCTCGGTGCCGTCCTCAAGCTTGAATTTCACGCCGGCGGTAATCTGACTGAGGATCTTGGCTTCGGCATCAGGCTTCCCTGCGTACTTCTTGGCGATATCCTTCATCGACGCAGCGTCCTTCTTCTTGTCCACCGCATGGCACTTCAGGCAGCCTTCCTTCTTGGCCAGGGCCTCCGCCGCGGCGGCATCAGCGGCCTGGACGGGCACGCTGAGCAGGGCTGCGACGAAAAAGCTGGCAGCAAGGATTATTGAGGTCTTCATGCTGAAATCTCCTTGAGTTGTTTAGATGGCTCGATTTCTGCGTACCGAACGCAGCTGCTGCCATCACCCACGCAAGGAGCAGGCCAGGACTCGAAGGCGCGCGCAAAACCGTGAAAATGAGAGATTCCGAATCAAGAACAGCGCTGACAAACCCATGTTTCATCATTCCGGCGAAAGCCGAAATCCAGAAACGACAAGGTACTGGACCACGGGTTTTACCGTGGCGACGGCGAACATCCCAACCCGACCAATGCACCCCATGCCCCTGCCAACACACGAGACAAAAACCATACGTCACGATCTCGTAACACTAAAACACCAACTACGTTACGTAGATGTAACCTGCGACAGTTTCAGTCTAGAATGATGGAACGATTCCATTTCGAGAGGAGCTTTACATGAAGAACCTCTTCCGCCAGTTGCGCGCGACGGTCGCAGCCTTGGCGCTCGGTTTGCCGGGCCTGCTCGGACTACCACTCGCGGCAACCGCTGACGATGCACCGCGCGCCTACCGCGTCGGCATGACGCCGGCCTTCCTGCACAACCAGCATTCGATGCTCGCCGAGTGGAAGGTCTACCTCGAGAAAAAACTGGAGCGCCCCGTCGTTTTCGTCCAGCGCGACAGTTACCGCGAGACGATGGACCTGATCGAAAAGGGCAGCCTGGATTTCGCCTGGCTGTGCGACTACCCCTACCTCGCCCTCGGCAAGTCCGTGCGCCTGCTGGCGGTAGCCTCCTACCAGAACAAGCCGTTCTACCGCTCGTACCTGATCGTTCCGGCCAAGGATACAAGGACGGAGACGATCGCCGACCTGAAAGGCAAAGTGTTCGCCTACGCCGATCCACACTCGAACACCGGCTACGTCGTCCCGCGTCACGCGCTGAAACAGGCCGGCATCGACGCCGGAACGCACTTCCGCAAGACCTTCTTCACCTGGTCGCACGCCAAGGCCATCGAAGCGGTGGCCAGCGGACTCGCGCAGGGTGCCAATGTCGACAGCTATGTATGGGACAGTTTGCAGAAAGTCGACCACAAACTCGCCGCGCGTACACGTATCGTCTGGAAATCGCAGGAATTCGGCTTCCCGCCAATCGTCGCCCACCACCGCGTCAGCCAGGAGGATTTCGAGACCTTCCAGAAAACCCTGTTCGGCATGGGTGAAGATCCCGCCGGACGCGCCCTGCTCGCCAAGCTCAACCTCGACGGCTTCATCGCCGGCACGACGGAACTCTACGCCGGTGTCGCCGCGATGATGCGAGAACTCGGCGAACTGTGAGCCACTGATGCTGTTCAACCTCAGCCTGCGCTACAAGCTGCCGTTGCTCGGCGCAGCGCTGATCCTGACGACGGCGCTGGCGTTGTCGGCATCGTTCCTGGCCCAGTCCTGGAACAACCTGCGGCAGGACATGCTGAAGAGTTCCGAGGACCTCGGACTGACAATGGCGCGTTCGCTGTTCACCGCACTGCTGCACGACGACGTGTGGCGCGCCTACGAGACGATCGCCCTGCCTTTCAAGGAAAACAGCGGTTCGGCGCTGGCTGAAGCGCTGATCGTGCTCGACACCAACCGTCGCGTCTTCGCCTCCTCCCACCCGGAGGATTTCCCGGTGACGAGCGATCTCGCGCAACTGGGCGACGACTTCCGGGCGATCGACGCCGAGATCGCCGCCGATCCGGCGCATCCGTCGCGCATCCTCGAACGCGACGTTGCCGCACACCTGTTCATCGCCATCCCGATCAGCGCCGATAATGTGCGGATCGGCACCCTGATCGTCGCACACAACAAGGACCAGGTCTGGCACCGCTTCGACCGGGTGATCCTCAACGCCGGTTGGGTAACGCTGCTGATCCTGGCCGTGCTGCTGCCGGTCAACTGGTACTGGGGCCGGCGCATGGTCGCCCCGCTGGAACTCGTCACCCACCGCCTGAGCCGCGTCAACGCCGGGGAGCTTGCGCCGCTCGACCCGCACCTCTACCCCTACAGCGACGAGGTGGGAACGCTGTACCTCGCTTACGGCCAGATGCTCGACGCGATGAAGGAAAAGTTGCTGCTCGAACAGGAGGTCGTCAAGCAGGAACGCATGGCCGCCGTCGGACGCCTGACGGCCAGCATCGCGCACGAGATCAACAACCCGCTGGGCGGCATGCTCAACGCCATCAGCACGCTCAAGCGCCACGGGCCCCCCGACCCGCTCAACCAGAAGACAATCAGCCTGCTCGAACGCGGCCTCACCCAGATCAGGGACACCGTCGCCGCGCTGCTCGTCGAGGCCAAGGTCAGCAGCCGGCAACTGGCCATCCACGACATCGACGACGTCATGCTTCTGGTCACGCCGGCCGCGCACAAGCAGGGAGTTGAGATTGCCTGGGAAACGCGCTTCGCCGAACCGCTGCCGGTGCCTTCGACGCCGGTGCGGCAACTACTGATCAACCTGGTACTCAACGCCATCCAGGCCGCGGGACGCAACGGCCATGTCGCGGTATGGACCGAAGGCGACAGCGACGAGCTGACCCTGGTCGTGGAAAACGACGGACAGGTGCTCTCGCCCGAACACCGTGAACACCTGTTCGAACCCTTCTCAAGTTTTTCACAGCACGGCAACGGCCTCGGCCTGTGGATCTGCTACCAGATCGTGACGCAACTCGGCGGCACCATTCGAGCCGAGACGACCAGCACTTTGACGCGCTTCATCACCACCCTCCCCCTGGACACGCCAAGTGAAGAACCTAACGAATCGCATCTGCCTGATTGAAGACGACGAAATCATGGGCGAGTCGCTCGCCGACCGCTTCGTGCTCGACGGCTACCAATGCGACTGGCACCGCACGGCCTGCGACGCCGAGGACGCCCTGCTGCGCCGCGAGTATTTCCTCGTCATCAGCGACATCCTGCTGCCGGACATGGGTGGCGACGAACTGTTCGTCAAGCTGTCGGCGGAACACGTGGCGCTGCCGCCCTTCCTGTTCATCACCGGCCAGGGCAACATCGACGCCGCCGTGCGGCTGCTCAAACTCGGCGCGCAGGACTACATCACCAAGCCCTTCGACCTCGACGCGCTGATGGATCGCATCCAGTCGATCGCCGGCCCGGCGGTGCCGGACTCGACCAGCGCTCTCGGCTCGTCACCGGCCATGCGCCACATCATCGCCCTGCTTCCGCGCCTCGGCGGCAGCAGCACGACCGTGCTGGTCACCGGCGAATCGGGCGTCGGCAAAGAACGCATTGCGCGCACGATCCACGAACTCGGCGGCCAGGACCGCCCCTTCGTGGCCATCAACTGCGGCGCGCTGACCGAAACCTTGCTGGAAGCCGAGCTGTTCGGCTACGAAAAGGGCGCGTTCACCGGCGCCCTGCGCAGCCGCCGCGGGCTGTTCGAGCAGGCCGACGGCGGCACGCTGTTCCTCGACGAAATCGGCGACATGTCGCTGGGCATGCAGATCAAGGTACTGCGCGCGCTACAGGAACGCTGCATCACGCGCATCGGCAGCGAGACGCCGACACCGGTGAACATCCGCCTGCTCTGCGCCACGCACCGCGACCTCAAGGAAATGGTCGGCAACGGCGAGTTCCGCGAAGACCTGTATTACCGCATCAACGTCGTGCAACTGCGGATTCCGCCACTGCGCGAGCGGCGCGAGGACATCCTGTGGCTGAGCCGGTTGTTCCTGACCGAGTTCGCAGGCCCGGGCCAGAAACCCCCGGTGCTCACCCCCGTCGCCGAACAGGCGCTGCTCGCCTACCCATGGCCCGGCAACATCCGCGAACTGCGCAACACGCTGGAGCGCGCCAGCCTGCTCACCGACAGCCGCAGCATCGGCGCCGATCACCTCTTCGATCGCCCCGTAGCGTCCGTGGAAACGCAGAACACAGGCGGCAATCTGCGCGACTACATCAACGACTGCGAGCGCGACTTCATCATGCGCTCGCTCGACGCCAGCGAATGGCATATCCAGACATGCGCCGACACGCTGGGCATCAGCCGCAAGACGCTGTGGGAGAAGATGAAGCGGCTGGGGATCGACCGGGAGGAGCTCACCGGCCAATAGAACTGTCATTCCGGCGAAAACCGGAATCCAGCACGGCTAACGCTCGAAACCCCGGCTTCGTCGATGCAACAGGTCTACTAGAACCACCCCTCGACCTTGCTTCGTGCAGGAACCCCTCCCGCATGAACCACCTTGCCGTCGATCACCACGCCGGGCGTGGACATCACTCCATAGCCCATGATCGACGGCAGGTCCTCGATCTTCTGCAGCGTGATCTCCACGCCTTTCTCCCGCGCCACCTGTTCGACCAGCGCCAGCGTGTTGCGGCAGTTGGCACACCCGGTGCCGAGAATCTTGACTTCCATCATTGGGATTTCCTTTCAAAAAACGGCATTGAAAACATAACCGACGATCAGGATGCCCGTCGCCACAACGCCGGCAAACGTGACGATCAGCCTCGGCTTGAGCGCGTTCCTGAGGATGATCATCTCCGGCGCGGAGAGCGCGATCACCGCCATCATGAAAGCGAGCACGGTACCGAGCGCCGCCCCCTTGCCGATCAGCGCCTCGACGATCGGAATGATGCCGGCGGCGTTGGTGTACATCGGCACGCCGAGCACGACGGCGGCCGGTACGGCCCACCACGCGTCCTTGCCCATGAACGAGGCCATGAAGTCTTCCGGCACGTAGCCGTGGATGCCCGCACCGAGCGCAATGCCAAGCAGGATGTACGGCCACACCTTGCCGACGATCTGTTTGACGTGGCTCCAGCCGGCTTCGAAACGCTCGACCCAGGTCATTTCATGATCGGCGTGTACCACGCCCTGGCCGGCCTGGATCTTCTGCACCCAGTCTTCCAGGTAGCGTTCCATCTTCAGCTTGCCGATGATGAAACCGGCGACGATGGCCACCAGCAAGCCCATCCCCAGGTACAGCGCCGCCACTTCCCAGCCGAACATGCCGAAGAGCAGCACCAGCGCGACCTCGTTGACCATCGGCGCCGAGATCAGGAAGGAGAAGGTCACGCCGAGCGGCACGCCGGCCGAAAGGAAGCCGATGAACAGCGGCACCGCCGAGCATGAGCAGAACGGCGTGACAATGCCCAGCGTCGCCGCCAGCACGTTGCCGACACCAACACGTTTTCCGGACAACAGCGCGCGCGTGCGTTCCGGCGCGAAGAAGGTTTGCACGATGCCCATGACGAATACCACCGCCACCAGGAGCAACAACACCTTGGGCGTGTCGTAGACGAAGAAATGCACCGCCTCGCCGAAGTGCGTGGCGCGCGTCAACCCGAGCGCGGCAACAACCCCATCGGCAAACGCAGTCAGGTTGCTGTAAGTCACGAACCAGAGGACACCCGCGACGGCGATTGCAGCCAGCCAGCGGCCGAGCGCAGCGGAAGGAACAGTTTGAGATTCGGCAGACACAGAACAACTCCCATCAAATAAATAGCGGCACTCGGCCAAGGAGACGAATGAAGGTCAAAAAGGATGCACGGTATGAAGACTCAGTCTTTCCGGTAGCGTACCAGCCGAATGTCGACCGTCACCGACAGGGACTGCAGGGCCGCCGCCCGGGCTTTGCCTTCGCTGCTGGCGCGAAACAGGTGTGGCGTCATGGCCAGCAGATCGGCGATCTGCTGCTGCCCGCTGATCTCGACCGGGTAGCGCACCGTCTCGTTCGACAAACAGGTAAACCCGCTCGGTGCGTGTGTTTCGATCGCCCGCTCCGCTTTCAGAACGGGATAGATGATCTCGCGCAATTCGCGCAGATGATCGGGGCCAGCGTCTATCTGCACCAGTTGGCCTTCGGGTGCCAGTACTCGCGCGAACTCGGCATAGACCGGAAAACCGAACATGCACAGGACGCGATCCAGCGTCCCAGGCAACACCGGCAGATTGGCGTTGCTGCCGACGACCCATGCCATCCGCTTATCCTGTTTCGCGGCCGAGAGAACCGCCCACTTGGAGATATCCAGACCAATCAGCGCCAGAAGCCTTGCCTCGTCGGCGTCAGCGGCAAGCTGGCGCAGGTAGTAGCCTTCGCCGCAACCGGCATCGAGACAGCGGATCGCCGCGCCCGGAATCGTATCCGCCAGAACGGCCCGCGCCGCCGCCTCGGCAATCGGCTGGTAATGCGCGGCGTCGAGAAAACGCCGCCGGCAAGCCACCATCTCCTTGCTGTCGCCGGGATCGCGCGAACGCTTGTTCTGGACCGGCAACAGATGGATGTAACCCTGGCTGGCGATGTCAAAACTGTGACCATTGGCGCACTGCCATGCCGTTCCGTTGCAATGCAACGGCTTCCCGTCCAGGGGACAGGCCAGTGAGGTGAATGGCGAGACGTTCATGGACTTGGGCCCTGGCGGCGTGGCCTCGGCCAGTTCGCGGCGTCCTCATGGCATCCGACTGCGGGATTCCGGCGGGCATCTCGGCCAGCGAATGAACAGGCGAGGCGTTTCGCAAGGCACTTCGCGCTGGCCGGACACAGGCTACGGAACTGCGCATGCCCGGCGATGGCGGCCGGCACCGTATCGCGCGGCACGTCGGCGTAGCCGCGTTTCCTGAAATAGTCCGCCGCCGTTGTCGTCAGCAGATAGGTCGTTTCCGCCCCCAGACGGCGCGCCTCGGCCTCGCACCGATCGACCAGCCGCGCCGCGAGCCCGCTGCCCCTTCGTTCGGGCGCAACGGCGAGCGAGCGCAACAGGGCGCAGGTTCCGAAGACCTCCAGTCCCGCCACGCCAACAAGTGTTGTGCCTGTCTCGGCAACGTAGAAGGGCGCCAGCCAGGCTTCATTCAGATCGCCGGTCGGCAGGCCGCAACTTTCGAGCAGCGCCACGATCGCCGGCAAATCCACACCTTGCGCCCGGCGCAACTCAGGCTGTTTCCCGCTCATACCATCCCTTGCTCGCATTGACCACCTTGACCACCCCCAGCATCACCGGCACCTCGATCAGCACGCCGACCACGGTCGCCAGCGCCGCGCCGGACTCGAAGCCGAACAGGCTGATCGCCGCCGCGACAGCCAGTTCGAAGAAGTTCGACGCGCCGATCAGCGCCGACGGGCAGGCCACTGAATGCTTCTCGCCGACCTTCCGGTTCAACCAGTAGGCCAGCGACGAGTTGAAGAACACCTGGATCAGGATCGGCACGGCGAGCAACGCGATGACCCGCGGCTGCTCGATGATGGCTTTGCCCTGGAAGGCGAAGAGCAGCACCAGCGTGGCCAGCAGCGCGGAAATCGACCACGGGCCGATCTTCTCCATCGCCGCGTCGAACGCGGCCTGCCCGCCCTTGAGCAGCGACTTGCGCCAGAGCTGCGCGAGGATCAGCGGAATCACGATGTACAGCACCACCGAGGTGAACAGCGTCGCCCACGGCACGGTGATCGCCGAGATGCCGAGCAGGAAGCCGACCAGCGGCGCGAAGGCGAAGATCATGATGGTGTCGTTCAGCGCCACCTGCGACAGCGTAAACAATGGATCACCGTTCGACAGCCGGCTCCACACGAAGACCATCGCCGTGCACGGCGCCGCCGCCAGCAGGATCAGGCCGGCGATATAACTGTCGAGCTGGTCGGCCGGCAGGTAGGGGGCAAAGACCTGACGAACGAACAGCCAGCCGAGGAAGGCCATCGAGAACGGCTTCACCAGCCAGTTGACGAACAGCGTCACGCCGATGCCGCGCACGTGCTGGCGCACCTCGTGCAGCGCGCCAAAATCGACCTTGACCAGCATCGGAATGATCATCACCCAGATCAGCAGCCCGACCGGCAGGTTGACCTGCGCGTACTCGATGCGGCCGATCGCCTGAAAGACGCCCGGCAGGGCCTGCCCGAGCACCACGCCGGCAACGATGCACAGGAACACCCATACCGTCAGGTAGCGCTCGAAAACGCTCATCGGCGCACCCGCCGCTTGTTTTACGGCCACTTCACATTGCGCGCTCATCACTTTTCACTTTCCGCTACGGCTTCATGAATTATCCGCGCGGCCGTTGCCACGTCCTTCGCCGACATCGTCTCCAGGTCGAGCGCAAGAAAGGCCTTGATGCGTTTTTCCAGCGACTGGTACGCCTTCTCGAACGCCTCGCGCCGCGCCTCCATCGGCTCGATGTGCGCCGGATTGGCGATACCCCAATGCGCCGTGGTTGGATGCCCCGGCCAGATCGGGCAGGTCTCGCCCGCCGCGCTGCCGCAGACGGTGAAGATGTAATCGATGTGCGGCGCGCCAGGCACGGCGAATTCGTCCCAGGACTTGCTGCGCACGTCCTCCGGCAGCGGCACGCCATGCTTTTCCAGCGTTTCCAGCGCCACCGGATTGACCTGCCCGGAGGGCTTGCTGCCGGCTGAAAACCCCTTCACGCGGCCTTGGCCGAGGTGGTTGAACAGCGCCTCGCCAAGAATCGAGCGGGCGGAATTGCCGGTGCACACCACCAGCACGTTGAACGGTTGTTTCGCGGTCATGGAATCTCCTCTTCGGGCTGGCAGCGCGACAGCTGCCCATTGCAACAGTCTTCGGTCAGAAAGGATGCCAGCGCGCGGATGGCCGGCATCGCCGCGCGGTAGCGCACGAAGCGCCCCTCCTGCGTCGAAACTACCAGCCCGGCCTGCGCCAGCGTTTTAAGATGGAACGACAGCGTCGGCGCCGGCATCTCCAACGCCTCGCAGATCACCCCCGGCGTCAGCCCGTCCGGCCCGTTCTGCACCAGCAGGCGCAGAACCGCGAGGCGACTCTCCTGAGCCAGCGCGGCAAAGGCGTTCACAGCATCTTTATTTTCCATATTTCCAATAATATGAAAATGTTAGGCGCCAAGCAACAGGATCACGAAATTTATCGTCCGCGTCGCACTGGTCGCGGAGTCTTGCATCGCGACTAGAGATGAAACCCGGAGTCGGGGCACGCAGAAATGCTTTTCAGACAATCAATGATGGCACGCGTCTTGGGCTTGACATAGCGAGAGGCGGTCCAGATCGCGTGTATGGGCATTTCGCCTCCGGCATACTCCTGCAGCAGCGGAATCAATTTCCCTTTTTTGATCTCCTCCGCAGCTAGCCATGTCGGCATTTGCATGATTCCGCATCCATCGAGTACCGCTTCGAGCATGGCCTCGCCGTCAGTAAATTCGTGGCGGGTTTTTACCTCCGTCGACACCTGATCACCGGTCTTTGACCTAAGTACCCACGTTGTCCTTTGATGCGGGCGCACACCGGATATGCAATCATGGCCCTTCAGATCTTCCAGGGTATGAACAGGACCGCGCTTCTCAATGTAAGCAGGGGCAGCGCAGATCACCAAACGTTGTGCCCCCAAGCGAAAAGCAACCAAATTTGGATCGGAACCCAGCTTGCCGATACGCACCCCTACGTCCGCACCACTCTGAACGAAATCGACCGTTCGTTCAGAGAAAGAAATGGAAAGATCAAGTTTGCTATAT
This sequence comes from uncultured Propionivibrio sp., assembly GCA_964563685.1. Taxonomy (GTDB): domain Bacteria; phylum Pseudomonadota; class Gammaproteobacteria; order Burkholderiales; family Rhodocyclaceae; genus Propionivibrio. The sequence continues at coordinate 344,481 of CAZLXL010000001.1, read as the reverse complement.
CTTTTAGTCAGATCCAGTAATGGGCGCAAGATGTGCCTCCGCCCAAAAGCTCCTGGCAGTTCGATCCGTACACGGCCTTGAGGCTCTCGTCCCTCTGGGGCCAAGTCGCTTTCAACAACTTCCAGATCGTCGAGTACGTGAAGACAGGTGGCGTAATATTCGCTCCCCTCCGGAGTCAGCGTTAACTTGCGGGTCGTCCGGTGAAAGAGCTTCAAGCCCAGACGCACTTCCAGCCGGGTCACAGCCTTGGCTATCCCTGAAGGTGTCATATCCAGGCTGGCTGCGGCCGCTGAAAAACTGCCCAGACGCGCTGTAGCAATAAAGGGCTCAATTCCAGAAAAGCGTCCGACCAGTTCTTCCATTATCAAATCCAGGCCAAGAAGTTCTCAGTATAACTTTTTGGACATTGGGTTTACGAACCTTTGACTTTGGGGAAAAAGAGTTCGTACTCAGAGGCGCATAAACTCTCCCGGATGGCTCTATATACTCGACTCAAGCATCGGCAAAGCGGCAACGCGACAATAATTTAGACCTACCACGCAGCCCGCTAAAAAATGATGTTTTCATGTTTTTGTTCTTTTCTCAGGGAGTCCGTCTTATGAAAAAAGCATCGCGCGGGGTTCCAATTTTCCCGTTGCTTCCGGGTAAATTCAAGACAGTCATTATGCCAAACATATAATCGAGAGCCATGTGTATTCACTTTGACAGGGAGGAAGCGGGTGAGATTTTCATTACTGATAATTTGTTTAATGCTTGGCCTGGCAACACCGGTCGTGGCTGAGGATTACCCACTTAACGATGCGCATGGAAAACGGAACATGGAATGCGCGGATTGCCATGGAGTCGACAATCCGACAAAACGAGCCCGGATGGATGCCTGTTTTGACTGCCATAAAAGTTATGCAGCGCTAGCCAAATTGACCGAACAAAAACATCCGAACCCCCATGACTCGCATCAAGGCGAACTCCAGTGTTACCAGTGCCATCGACCCCATAAAACGAACAAGCTTTACTGCAATGAGTGTCATGATTTTCAGAACTACAAATTTCAATAGCTGATAGTCCAAAAGGAGAGCGTCATGTCTGATACAAAACTGACCAGAAGAGACTTTTTGCGCAATACCACGCTTGCGGGTTCGGGACTGGCTCTCGCGAGCATGTTGCCGAACTCCAGCTCGGCAGAAACTTTGGCGATTCCAAAAAAATGGGATATTGAAACTGATGTGGTTGTTGCGGGAGCAGGGATTGCCGGTTGCATGGCCGCTATAGAACTGGCCAACAATGGAGCCAGAGTCCTGCTGCTGCAAGCCGACACAAAGATTGGAGGAAACTCGGCCATATCAACAGGATGGATCCGGGCACTGAATACGAAATGGCACGAAGAGAGAGGCGTCAAGGATACGGTTGATGCCTACGTAAAGGACGGTCTGGATTACGGCGCCGGAACACGGGATCCCAAGAAGCTTCGCGTTCTGGCTGAAAAGTCGGGGCCATTTGTTAACCGGCTGATTGACTACGGTGTGAAATTCACCAACGAAGAAGACAAGGTCAATGGCGGAGAGACCCTGCGCGTAGTCAAGACGGATGGGAGAGGCGGCGCCTTGATGGCAAGAGTTTCCGATGTTGTGAAAAAAACAAAGGGAATCACTGTCAAGACAGAATCAAAAGTACTCGATGTTTACAAAACCGTGACGCCAGACACCCTCATCGGCGTCAAGGCAGTTGTTGACGATGATGACGTCAACATCAAATGCCGTGCCCTCGTTCTGGCTACGGGCGGCTTTGGCAGGAACAAGGACCTTGTTACCAAATATACCAACGAGTGGAAAGACACGTTGCGAATCATGGATTTGCAAGCCAAAGGTGACGGTTTCCTCCTCGCAACATCTCACGGTGCAGGATCCGCAAACCTTCAAATAGCCATGGTTGTCTCTACCATGGCTGTCTCGAACAAAGTTTTTTATTCGACCGCACCATTGCTCGCAGGCGGAATCATCGTCAATCAGGATGGAAATCGCTTCGTCAACGAACTGGTCACATACACCGACACTCCCCGAGCCATTGTCAAACAGCAAAAGGTGTTTGCGGTTCTCGGCGAAGGAATGCATCCTCAAATGGAGCAAATGATCAAGGATGGCGCTCTCATCAAGGCAACCTCATTCGAGGATCTCGCAAAGAACATGGGGGTGTCCGTTGAAAATATCAAATCAACGATAGAAGAGCACAACAAAAATACCCGGGAGAAAGTGAAGTCGGACAGATTCGGCAGAACCGCTTTTGCGAAGGAAATTACCGCGCCATTTTATTCGGTCGAAATCTGGCCGGTCATGATAGAGACGGTCGGTGGAATCTTGATCAACGAAAAATCCGAGGTAATTAATTTCAGGAACGAACCCGTGATGAAGGGCCTTTATGCAGCGGGCGCTGTGGCTTTTGGCGAGCACTTCGGCAGAGGCTACCGATCGGGCGATGCCTATGTATATTCGGGAGTGACGGGCATGGTTGCCGGAGAACAGGCGCTGAAATATATCAAGAGCTGAAAATCATTTTTTCAATTGCCGGTTCTACCAAGGGAGCGGTTGTCCATTCCAGGAGCGCCGCCCCGTTACTTTGCAGAACCATTGTGCCGGCCAACACGCTGCTTTTACCCGCTTTCATTGGAGACCCTGATATGAAAACCCGACTGATTCTGAGCGTTACCGGCCTGACGGCCGCCCTTGTCTTCTCGCCGCTGGCGACCGCCGCCGATGCCGCCGCCGCCCAGGCCTTGGCCAAGAAGGAGGGCTGCCTGAAGTGCCATGCCGTGGACAAGAAGAAGGATGCTTCGTCCCTCAAGGACATCGCCAAGAAGTTCACCGGCAAGCCCGATGCCGAGGCCAAAATCCTCGCCCAGGTCACCACCGGCGCCAAGGTCAAGCTTGAGGACGGTACCGAGGAAGAGCACAAAATGCTCAAGACCAAGGACAAAACCGAAATCGATAACCTTATCGCCTGGATACTCTCGCTGAAATAAATTAACACCCTGTTCCATCACACCAAAATCATTCCCGGGAGCCTCGGCTTCCCGGGATTTTTTTGCTGACGAAGTCGTTCACGCTAGCCGGTGCATTTTTCGTCTTGGGAATGTGATTGCCCCAAGTGTCGAGTTTCACCTTTGCCGGACGCTACAATCACGAATCAGATCACCTTAATGGAGACACAACATGAGCCTTTCGATGTACGACGCTTCGATCCCACACCTGAAGCACATGCTGAACAACCTTTCCGCCATTCTTGAAAAGGGTGCTGACTACGCCACCAGCAAAAAATTTGAACCTGCCGTCCTGGTTAACTCCCGGCTGTTTCCGGACATGTTCGCTCTGGCGAAGCAAATCCAGATTGCCACGGACCAGGCCAAGGGCTGCGCCGCGCGGCTGGCCGGCATCGAGATTCCGAAGTTTGAGGACAACGATACAACTTTCGACGCATTGCAGGTCCGGATTGCCAAAACCGTCGCTTTCCTCGACAGCATCAAAGCCGATCAGGTTAATGGCAGCGAAGATCGCGATATCGTCTTCCAGGTTCATGAAACACAAATGGAATTCAAAGGAAGAGACTATCTGTTCGGTTGGGTATTCCCGAATTTCTATTTTCACGTAACCACGGCATACAACATCCTGAGGCATAACGGCGTAGAAATCGGCAAGAAGGACTATCTCGGCAGATGAGCGTTGAGACGCATCACGGCAGACAAGTCAGGCAAACCTGATCAGGAAGAGCAGCGGACGACGATGGGTGCATTCCGGATTATTGTCGCGAGTCCCTGACAGCACCTATTCCGGAATCAGGATCCGCAAGCCTGTACAGAATCCCTTTGATAAAACTCGCTGGTCGCGACCACGACCAGGGGGTTGCGGCCGGGAACCAGGGTTCTGGCATAACTTTCTGCTGCTTTTCGTGTTGTGAAATAACCATGTGTGGCGAATACCATCTCGCCGCTCTCTTCCTGGCAAATCACAAAAAATCGCTCGCTCATATTCCTCTCCGGTCGCGCAGAAAAAGCAATTTTCTCACGCCCCTATCAGGGGCACAAAAATCGGAAAAGCATAAAAAAAGCCTCGCAAAGTTGCGAGGCTTTACTCTGTTTCAACCCCAACGGGGTTTTTATTTCAACTTGGTTTCCTTGTAGGCCACGTGCTTGCGTGCAACGGGATCGTATTTCTTGATCTCAAGCTTCTCGGGCGTGGTCTTCTTGTTCTTGGTCGTCGTATAGAAATGGCCGGTTCCGGCACTCGACTCCAGCTTGATCTTTTCGCGCATGGTTCGGCTCCTTGTCAGATTTCGCCGCGTGCACGCAAATCAGCGAGCACAGCGTCGATACCGTTTTTGTCGATGATGCGCAGACCGGCGTTGGACACGCGCAGGCGCACCCAATGGTTCTCGCTTTCCACCCAGAAACGACGATACTGCAGGTTCGGGAGGAAGCGGCGCTTCGTTCTGTTATTGGCGTGGGAAACGTTGTTCCCAACCATCGGGGCTTTACCCGTCACTTGGCAGACACGTGCCATGATCAATACTCCAGTTGGTCTCGGGGAGAAAGGCGGGGATTCTATCCTGAACCGGCCATAGATTTCAAGACATTTTTGAATTATGGCCTATAACAACCCGCGTTCTGCGAAAGACAAGGGACTCGCCTGCCCGGCCACGATGAAATGATCGAGCACGCGCACATCAACCAACGCCAGGGATTGCTTCAAATTACGGGTCAGTGTCTCGTCCGCCGGCGAAGGCTCGGCGACTCCCGACGGATGGTTGTGCGCGAACACCACCGCCGCCGCGTTATGCGCCAGCGCCTTCTTGACCACCTCGCGGGGATAAACGCTGGTTTGCGACAGTGTACCGCGAAACAGCTCCTCAGTCGCCAGCAGGCGATGCTGCGCATCCAGCCAGAGGGCAAAAAACACTTCGTGCGGCAGGCCGGACAGATGCAGACGCAAATAGTCGCGAACGGCTTCCGGCGTCGAGAAGGCACTGCGCTCGCGCAGCGTTTCGGCCAGGGCACGCCGGGCCATTTCCAGCACGGCCTGCAACTGGGCATACTTTGCCGATCCCATTCCGTGAATGGCCGAGAACTCTGCTTCGGAGGCTGAAAACAGCCGGTTCAGGCTGCCGAAATGCTGGATCAGCTGGCGCGCCAGATCGACCGCACTCTTTCCTTTCACCCCGACACGCAGAAAAATCGCCAGCAGCTCGGCATCCGAAAGGCTGCCCGCCCCTCTTGCCAGCAAGCGTTCGCGGGGTCGTTCATCTTCGGGCCAGTCGGTAATTGCCATGATGCGATCTCGGTTAGAATGCTTTTTTCGCATTCTAGCGGGTAATTCATATGGAATTATCAGGAAAACGCATCGCGCTCGGCATCACCGGCGGAATCGCCGCCTACAAATCGGCGGAACTCGTCCGCCTGCTGGTCAAGCAAGGCGCGAGTGTGCAGGTCGCCATGACCGAGGCCGCCGCGCATTTCGTGACACCGACGACCTTTCAGGCGCTCTCAGGCAATCACGTCTTCACCGACCAATGGGACACGAGCGCCGGCAATGCCATGGCGCACATCAATTTCTCGCGCGAAGCCGATGTGCTGCTGATCGCTCCCGCTTCGGCAGATTATCTGGCCAAGACGGCCAACGGCATTGCGGACAACCTGTTGACCACGCTGACCCTGGCGCGGAATTGCCCGCTGCTGGTCGCGCCGGCGATGAACCGGCAGATGTGGTCGAACCCGGCGACCCAGCGCAATGTCGCCACTTTGCAAGGCGACGGCGTGACGATTCTCGGCCCGGCCAGCGGCGAACAGGCCTGCGGCGAAGTCGGCGACGGACGCATGATCGAGCCGGAGGAAATCCTCGAGGAACTGATCGCATTCTTCCAGCCGAAGCTGTTGAAAGGCCGGAAAGTTCTGTTGACCGCCGGACCGACCTTCGAGGCCATCGACCCGGTGCGCGGCATCACCAACCTGTCGAGCGGCAAGATGGGCTTCGCCATCGCACGCGCCGCACGGGAAGCCGGCGCCGAGGTCACGCTGATTTGCGGCCCCGTCAGCCAGCCGACCCCGCACGGCATCGAGCGCATCGACGTGATTAGCGCACTCGATATGCACGCCGAGGTGATGAAACGCGCTAAGGCGCAGGACGTTTTCATCGGTGTGGCCGCCGTTGCCGACTACCGTCCGAAACTCGCTGCCGGGCAAAAGATCAAGAAGGACGGAAATGCCCCCGCGGCGATCGAACTCGTGCAGAACCCCGACATCCTCGCCGAAGTCGCCGCCCTGCCCTGTCCGCCGCTGTGCGTCGGTTTTGCCGCCGAGAGCCAGAACCTGGCCGAATACGCGGAAAAGAAGCGCCGCGCCAAGAAAATCCCGCTGATCGCCGGTAACCTGATCCAGGACGGCTTCGGCGGTGACCAGAATTCATTGATCCTGTTCGACGACGACGGCAAGCACCCCATGGCACCCGCCCCTAAACTCGAACTCGCGCGCCAGTTGATCACGCGCATTGCTACCCTGCTGGAGAAAACGCATGCACCGCATTGATGTCCGCATCCTCGATCCGCGCCTGAAGGATTCGCCGCCCCACTATGCCACGCCGGGTTCGGCAGGCCTCGATCTGCGTGCCTGCATCGAAGCGCCGATGAAGATTCACCCCGGCGAGACGCACCTGATCCCCACTGGCATGGCCATTCACCTCGAGGACCCCGGTCTGGCAGCAATGATCCTGCCCCGCTCGGGGCTGGGCCACAAGCACGGCATCGTGCTCGGCAATCTGGTCGGACTGATCGATTCGGACTACCAGGGCGAAATCATGGTATCGACCTGGAATCGCGGCAAGGAGAGTTTCACCCTCAACCCGCTCGACCGCCTCGCGCAGCTCGTCGTCGTTCCGGTCATGCAGGTAGCGTTCAACGTCGTCGATGAATTCGACACCAGTTCACGCGGCGCGGGAGGATTCGGCAGCACCGGGAAAGGCTGACGGGGAATGACGTACTGAAGCGAGCACGAACCTCGTATTTCCATATTGCTCATCGTCGCCACGCCGGCCTTGATCGCGGGTTCGCTATAGCAGGGACACCGGAATCAATCCTCGCAGGGCATTTCCCAGGTAGAGTTTCGGGGCGTTGAACAGATCATCGCGCATCAACACCCGCTCGACGGCTTTTCCCGACTCCAGCAGCTGCCGGCGCAATACACCTGGCAGCAGGCCGCAATGCAGAGGCGGCGTCAGCAACAATCCATCGCGTTCGATGAAAACGTTACTGCGCGCTCCCTCGCAGACTTCACCCCGGACATTGAGAAAGATCGTGTCGAACACGTCGGCACGACAGGCGATCGCCTGCAACGCCCGGTCGTAGCGGCTGCGCGCGGTGGTCTTGTAGCGCAGCAAATAGTCATCGGGATCCAGCATTTCATCAGAAACGAGTGCCAATCCAGCCACAGGCTCCGCCGCCAGTTCGGTCGACGAGATCGCCCACTTTCCTCCATGCGTGAGCGTCAGACGCACCCGATGCACTCCTTTTGAGTTTTGCGCGGCGTGCGACAGCAGCGCGGCGTGAATCTCTCCTTCGGGGCACTGAAAACCCAGGCTTTTCGCTGAGTCGCCGAGGCGTTGCAGATGCAGGGGCAGCAAGGGATAACGGCCCTGTTCCAGGCGCAGCGTCTCGATCAACTCGAAGCCGGGGTCGAGTCCCGTCAGAAAGTTCGCCTTGAGCAGGCACTCGGCGTATTCGCGCTCGGGAACGGAATCGATGACAATGCCGCTGCCCACGCCAAGCCGACCCTGCCCCTCCTTGTCGATTTCCAGCGTACGGATGGCGACGTTGAAGTGACAATCGCCTCCCGGCGCCAGCCAGCCAATCGCCCCGGTATACAGGCCGCGCGGCACTCCCTCGAGTTCAGCAATGCACTGCATGGCACGGATTTTCGGCGCTCCGGTCACGGATCCGCATGGAAACAGGGCGCGAAAGATCTCCCGCAGCCGTGTCTCCGGCAATTCGGCCGAAATCGTCGAGACCATCTGCCACAAGGTCGGATAGGCTTCCGCCTCGCACAATGAATCGACCCGCACGCCCCCCGCCCTGGCCAGACGGCCGAGGTCGTTGCGCAGCAGATCGACGATCATGATGTTCTCGGCGCGCTCCTTGGCCGAAGCCAGCAAGGTTTGCCGGTTCACTTCATCCGCTTCGGGAGTCTCGCCCCGCGGTGCGGTTCCTTTCATCGGCCGGGTAACGACGCGCCCGCCATGGCGCTCGAAAAACAGTTCCGGCGAGCAGGAAAGCAATGTTTCTCCCGGAGCGAACAGGCATGCTCCGTGGCGCACGGGCTGACGCCGCCTCAATGCCACATACAACGCCAGAGGATGTCCGTAGTGACGAAAACCCAGCGGAAAGGTCAGGTTGATCTGGTAACAATCGCCCTCGGCAATCCAGCGCCTGATCTGCTCGACCCGGAGAGCATAGTCACCGGCATTCAGCGCAGGACGGACTTCCGCAACGCCAGCCACGCGTTCGTGCTCGGGCAATTGTTCCAGCAATGCGGCCAGGCAGGCATCCACAGCGTCCTTCTCGAGCCGGACAGCCCGGCCGAAAACCCAGGCACGCAGCAAGGGCCGATCATTGTTCAGGCGGGGAACAGCGGGCTCGAAACAGGCTCCCAATTCATAATCGGCCGCCAGGGCGACCCATTCTCCTGCTTCGGCAGCCTGCTCAAGCGCATCAAAAACTGTCGCAAGAGCCGCACCATCCTCCGCGCTGCCTGCAAAAGACAAGGAACGGCGGTACTCCGTAAGCAGCAAGGCACTTCCGTCATCCCCGTCAAAAAGCGCAAACGGACCCGACGGAGGGCTAAGCTCCAAGGTCGTCTCTCGGCAGCATCAGTACAAAGGCCTATTTGCGCTTGAACAGGAACTCGAAGACCTGATCCTGCTCGGTGGTCGTCAGCAGCTCATTGCCAGTCTGTTTGGCAAACGCCTGGAAATCCTTGACGGCATGGGCATCGGTGGCGAATACGCGCAAAATCTGACCCGAGCTCATTTCGGAAAGCGCCTTCTTGGTACGCAGAATCGGCAGTGGACAATTGAGTCCCTTGACGTCCAGTTCTCGATCAGCCTGCATGATCATCCCCTGTCAAACGAAGGGCGGCATTTTAACCGCCATTCTTCCTTTGCTTATCTTCCTCCATCTGCAGCTTGCGCAATTCGCGCAGACGGGCATCGACGGCCGACTGTTCATAGAAATTGCCATCCGTTGCCTGCTGGGCAAACTGAAGCTGCTCAATGGCTTGTCCAAGCAGTCCTTGCAGCAGATAGTGCTCGGCCTGGGCCCGATGCTGTTGCAGGCGTTTACCCATGGCGGCATAGGTTTTGGCCTGCAAACCGTAAAGCTTGAAATCGGAAGCATCACGCAAAACTTGTGCATCGAGGAAGGTCAGTGCCTGTTGGTAGGCACGCGCCGCATACAGCGATTCGGCGTAGCCATAGACCAGCGATTTGGCCTGCGGGAAACGCTGCAAGGCCTCGCGGTAAACCTCCTGCGCCCCCGGCAGATCGCCTGAAGCCATGCTGATTTCGGCAGCCAGTCCGGCGATAATGGGCGAAGCCTCCCTGAGCGTACGCAGGTTTGCACTGACGCGTTGTGCTCCCCGGACATCCCGAGCGCGCAACAGCGCCAGCGAGAGCCCATACTGTGCCGCGGCCTGTGAAGCGTATTTCTTTTCCTGCAACAGTTTTTCAAATTCGGCGACAGCCTCGCCTGGCGTTCCCGACTGGGCGCGCAGCTTGGCACGGATCAGATGAAAATCCAGACTGCTCAGCACCTGGCGATACGGCGATTCCTGTGCCCGGTTCTGCATGTCGGAAAGCCGTTCGACGGTCAGCGGGTGCGAACGCAAATAGACCGGGGCGTTGTTTTCGTAGAGCCTTCCAGCTTTTTGCAAACGTTCAAAAAAATCGCCCATGCCGCGCACATCGAATCCGGCTTTCTCGAGCGATTGATAGCCCATGCGATCCGCTTCGCGCTCAAAATCTCGGGTATAGGCCAGCTGCTGCTGAACCAGAGCCGCCTGAACGGACGTGATGGCGCCGCCGGCCACGGAAGTATTCGAGCGTGCCGCCAGAATTCCGACGGCCATGGCGATCAGGCTGGGAATGGTGTTCTGTTTTTCCCGGGCAATCTGCCGGGCCAGATGATTTTGCGTGACATGCGCAATTTCATGTGCCACCACCCCGGCCAGTTCCGACTCGCTCTGAGCAGTCAGGATCGTACCCGTATTGACCCCGATGAATCCTCCGAACATGGCAAAGGCGTTAACGCTGTTGTCGCGAATGGCAAAAAAATGAAAATCACCGGTCGGATTCGCACTGGCTTCGACCAGGCGGCGACCCAGACGACCAAGATAATCGTTGATCTCGGGATCATCCACGTAACTCGGCTCGCGCAGGCGAATCTCGTTCATGATGCTCTCGCCGATCCTGCGTTCCATTTGCGGCGAAAGCTCGGCACGCGCCGACTCGCCGAGATCGGGAAGCTCGTTGGCAGAAACTTGTCCTGAAACAGACAAGACCAGGCTCAACGTCAGGACGGCAATGCAGGCTATAGCCCGCAAAAGGATAAACACGGAATTCATGGTTGCCAAAAACACACGTAAGACCATGCGCCATCATAGCTGACGTACGCATCGGGTGTTGTTTCGGTTTGTTGCAGAACTCAAACGAACGCTTTTAAAGAACGAAAAAAAACCCGCCAGAGGCGGGTTTTTTCAGCGTGGTCGAGAAAATCAAGCACGTCCAATATTCGAAGCCTGCTTACCCTTCGGACCCTGAGTTACATCAAATGAAACTTTTTCGCCCTCTTTGAGAGTCTTGAATCCGCTCATGGTTATCGCCGAAAAATGCGCGAAAAGATCTTCGCTGCCATCATCCGGAGTAATGAAACCGAAACCCTTGGCGTCATTGAACCACTTAACTGTACCAGTTGCCATATTGCGACTTCCTTAAAATAGACTAAATCCGGGCCAAGCCCGACTTGCATGCTTGGATATCAACGATTCGCTGAACCAAAACATGCGATCTTTGTACGCTAGTTTTATCGGATGCGTCAAGCATTTTGCCGCCAAACATCCGGAAACTGTATCGTTTATGCACAAAACACCGCATATAAAGCAGTTTTCGCCCCGGCCAAGACTGGTTAGAATGGCCCAATGGCAAAACCGCATCAGCAAGCAGGCACGGTACTTGAAGCGCAACGGAACAAGCTCGCACCGCCGCCGCTTTATACCGTATTGTTGCTCAACGACGATTTCACTCCGATGGACTTCGTCGTGCAAGTGCTGCAGAAATTTTTTTCCATGAACCGCGAACAAGCGACGCAAATCATGCTCAAAGTTCACATGGAAGGTCGAGGCATCTGCGGAGTGTATCCGCGCGATGTCGCAGCCACCAAGGTTGAGCAGGTGTCGAGCTTTGCACGGGAGAACCAGCATCCGCTGGCGTGCATAATGGAGGAAAATTGAATGATCGCGCAAGAACTTGAAATCAGTCTGCATATGGCCTTTGTCGATGCCCGGCAAAAGCGCCACGAGTTCATCACGGTTGAACACCTTCTGCTCGCACTGCTGGACAATCCCTCGGCTGCCGACACCCTGCGCGCTTGCGGCGGAAACATTGACTCCCTGCGCAAGGACCTGACCCGCTTCATCGAGGAACACACGCCCTCCATCGACGGCCAGGAGGACATCGATACGCAACCGACCCTAGGCTTCCAGCGGGTCATCCAGCGCGCCATCCTGCACGTCCAGTCGTCGGGAAAGAAGGAAGTCAATGGCGCCAATGTGCTGGTGGCCATATTCGGCGAAAAGGACTCACACGCTGTCTATTATCTGCAGAAGCAGGGAATTACGCGTCTCGACGTGGTGAACTTCATTTCGCACGGCATCAGCAAGGTGCCGCAACAGCCGACGCGCGGCGAGCCGGAAGCTGAAACGGAAGGCGAACAGCAGGCCAGCCCCGGATCGCTGGAAAGCTACACGGTCAATCTCAATGCACAAGCCCTGCAAGGCAAGATCGACCCGTTGATCGGGCGGGCCAGCGAACTTGAACGGGTGATCCAGACACTCTGCCGCCGGCGCAAGAACAATCCGCTGCTCGTCGGCGAAGCGGGCGTCGGCAAAACGGCCATCGCCGAAGGCCTTGCGCGCCGGATCGTCGAAAACGAAGTTCCTGAAGTATTGGCCAACGCCAAGGTTTTTGCACTGGACATGGGCGCCCTGCTGGCCGGGACCAAGTATCGCGGTGACTTCGAACAGCGCCTGAAGGCCGTGATCAAGCAATTGGGCGAAACCCCCAACGCGATCCTGTTCATCGACGAAATCCACACGCTGATCGGTGCGGGTTCGGCATCCGGCGGCACGCTGGATGCCTCCAATCTGCTCAAGCCGGCGCTGTCCAACGGCCAGATCAAATGCATCGGCGCGACAACCTATAACGAATACCGGGTGATCTTCGAAAAGGATCACGCTCTGTCGCGCCGTTTCCAGAAAATCGACGTGCATGAACCCTCGGTCAGCGACACCATAGAAATTCTCAAGGGTCTCAAATCGCGTTTTGAGTCGCACCATGGCATCAAGTACTCGGCAGCGGCCATTACCTCGGCCGTCGATCTTTCGGTGCGCTTCATCACCGACCGGCATCTGCCGGACAAGGCCATCGACGTCATCGACGAGGCCGGTGCCGCGCAGCGCATCCTGCCGAAATCCCGGCAGAAAAAAATCATCGGCAAGCAGGACATCGAGGAGATCATCGCCAAGATCGCCCGGGTGCCTTCGACCCAGGTGTCTTCCGACGACCGCAATGCGTTGAAGAATCTTGACCGCGACCTGAAAGCCGTGGTTTTCGGCCAGGATACGGCGATCGATGCGCTGTCCAAGGCCATCAAGATGGCGCGTTCGGGACTGGGCACTCCGGGCAAGCCGATCGGCAGTTTCCTGTTTTCCGGCCCGACCGGTGTCGGCAAGACTGAAGTCGCCAAGCAGTTGGCCTACTGCATGGGCGTCGAACTGTTGCGCTTCGACATGTCCGAATATCTTGAACGCCATGCCGTCTCGCGCCTGATCGGCGCGCCGCCCGGCTATGTCGGTTTCGACCAGGGCGGCCAGCTCACCGAGGCGGTCACCAAGAAACCCTATTGCGTCCTGCTGCTCGACGAGATCGAGAAGGCCCACCCGGACATCTACAACATCCTGCTGCAGGTGATGGACCACGGCACGCTGACCGACAATAACGGGCGCAAGGCCGATTTCCGCAATGTAGTCATCATCATGACGACCAACGCCGGGCAGGAAGCGATCCAGAAATCAACCATGGGGTTCACCGGCACGCATCAGGCCGGCGACGAGATGGTCGAGATCAAGCGCCTGTTCACCCCGGAATTCCGCAACCGCCTTGATGCCATCATTTCCTTCGGTGCGCTCGACCACGACATCATCCTGCGCGTCGTCGACAAGTTCCTGATGCAACTGGAAGAGCAACTGCACGAGAAAAAAGTTGATGCCGTATTCACCGACCGTCTCAAGGAACATCTGGCGACAAAGGGCTTCGACCCGCTGATGGGCGCCCGTCCGATGGCCCGCCTGATCCAGGACACCATCCGTGCGGCGCTGGCGGATGAACTTCTGTTCGGCAGACTGGCCAACGGGGGGCACGTGACGGTCGACCTCGGCGATGACGGCAAAGTCCGACTGGCCTTTGAGGAAGAAGCCGAAACGGTGGCCTGACAATTCGCCCGCACAACTGCTGCGCGGCGCACTCCTCTGAACCTGCGCGAATTTTCTGGCGTCAACTTTCCATGGAGCCGGCATGCAGCATTTTGCCAGTGACAACTATGCGGGCATCTGCCCTGAAGCCCTGCAGGCACTGATCGCAGCCAATGCAGGGCAAGCCCCGGCCTATGGTGAGGACGACTGGACGCTGCGCGCATCGGATCGCTTGCGCGAGCTTTTCTCCACCGAGTGCGACGTCTATTTCGCCTTCAACGGAACCGCCTCCAACTCCCTGGCGCTGGCATCGCTGTGCCAGAGCTACCACAGCGTCATCTGCCATGAACTGGCGCACGTAGAAACTGATGAGTGCGGCGGGCCGGAGTTCTTCTCCAACGGTTCGAAACTGCTCCTGGCCCGGGGCGAGGACGGCAAGTTGACGCCGGCATCCATGCTGGAAATAATCACCCGGCGCAACGACATCCATTATCCGAAACCGCGTGTGGTAACACTGACTCAGGCCACCGAAGTAGGCACTGTCTATCGCCCGGAAGAAATCGCCGAACTGGCCGACCTCGCGCATCGTCATGGCTTGCGCGTACATATGGACGGGGCCCGCTTTGCCAATGCCGCGGCCACGCTCGGCGCAAGTCCGGCCGACCTGAGCTGGCGCGCCGGAGTCGATGTCCTGTGTTTTGGAGGAACCAAGATGGGCCTGCCGGTCGGCGAAGCGATCCTTTTTTTCAACCGCGCGCTTTCCGAAGATTTTGCCTGGCGCTGCAAGCAGGCTGGCCAGCTGGCCTCGAAAATGCGTTTCCTGTCAGCTCCCTGGCTGGGCATTCTGGAGAACGGCAACTGGCTCCGCCACGCCTCGCATGCCAACGAGATGGCAAAGCGTCTGGCGCGCGGCCTGGCCCAAATTGCCGGAGCCAGACTCCTGTTCCCCGTTGAAGCCAACAGCGTATTCGTTTCGCTGCCCACGGCCGTGCTGGAAAACTTGCGGGGTATCGGCTGGCGCTTCTACACCTTCATCGGCGCTGGTGGCGCTCGCTTCATGTGCGCCTGGGATACGACGCAGGAAAGTGTCGACGCACTACTGGCGGATATCAGAAAGCTCTCGCACAGGCAGGACTAGTCGATCCGGCGTCCTTCGGAAGAAAAAACCTTCACAACCTGGCGAGCGCGGACAGCGCGAGCAAGGACAAGAGCAGCAACCACAGCAGCAAAGCCCGCCAGACCAGGCCGACCGCGCTTTGCATGAAATCCGCATCCGCCTCTTCGCCGACTGCATAACGCAGCGAATCACCCGGTGCAGAACTTCCTGCTTCCATGGCCGGCATGCCCAGACGCACACCAAGCGCACCTGCGCCGCTCGCCTGGACGATCCGGGTTCCGTTTCCCGATGTTTCCATCCCCTGCCCGGCTTGCGTCTTCCAGCAGTAAATTGCGTCCTCGAAATTTCCGACGATAGCGAAACCGGCTGCGGTCAAACGGGCGGGTAACCAGTCGATCACGGCAAAGGCCTGCCGGGAAAAACTGCCGAAAACCTCAACCTCGTCATCCCCGGCACGCTCTCCCCAGTGACGCGCAAAGAAAGCAGCGGCACGATAGAGCACGGCTCCGCATGGTCCGGGCAGCACCATGAAGCAAACCAGCACTGCGAAGACATGATGATGTGCCGCAGCAAAGGCCTCCTGAATGGCCTGCCGGGCAATTTCACGGGAAGACCAGGCTTCTGCCGGAACACCGCGCCATTCGGCGAGCAGCGTTCGGGCATGCGGCAAATCATCCATGCGCAGTGCAAGCTGGATCTCGGTGTAGTAATGGCTGAATTGCCGAAAACCCAGGGTCAGATACAGCATCAGGACATTCCACAACCAGGCCAGCAGTGGGCTGAAGGAGTTCAACACGGCGTAAACGCTGCCTGCAACGAGCACCAGCCCACCGACGCCGATCAGCCAGGCAACCATGCCATGGTTTCGTTCACCGGCATTGAAACGCTCTTCCAGGAAGCCGGCAAGGAATGCAAGCGGCTTGTAGACCAGCTGGCGATAGGGCAAAGGCCGGATTTGCTCAATGAGCAATACTGCAATCAAGGAAAAAAGAGCCACGGCAACCCCCTGTTGAAAGAACACGTCCAGAAACGGCAACATGCAACAGATTCAAGGTGCGCAAGATAGCACAAATACAGACCGGGACAGTTCAAGCGGACAGGGCCCGCTCAAGGGTAACGATGATCCCAGCCGTCGCCCCCCAGATGAAATGCCTGCCGTAAGGCATGGCAAAGAAATGCCGCATGACCCCCTGATGTTCTCTGGCATGGCGCTGATGATTGGCCGGATTCATCAGGAAAGACAACGGCACTTCAAAGACCTCGGCAACCTCGGACGGATCCGGGCGCAACTCGAAAGGTGGCGTAAGGAAAGCCACTACGGGAGTGATCCGGTATCCCGTCACTGTCCTGTATTCAGGGAGAAAGCCGATGATCTCGACGTGTCCGGGAGACAGGCCGATCTCTTCCTGTGCCTCGCGCAACGCCGTATGCTCGGGCGACACATCCTCCTTCTCGACACGCCCCCCGGGGAAACTGATCTGCCCCGGATGGTCCCGCAGATGCTCTGTACGCAGCGTCAGCAGCACCGTCGGCGCCTCGCGCAGAACAATAGGAAAGAGCACCGAGGCAGCAACCAGCGCTTGTTCTTCCGGTGGCCGGATTCCTGCCTCATCAACATGTTCCACACGCGAGGGTTGCGTCAGAAGCGACGCCCGCAAACGTGCGAGATCGACCGTACCCGATGCTCCGCTGTCCAAAGGAAGCGGGCTAGAATCAGTTTCCTTTGCCAGTATCCTCATCCTCGATTTCCGCATGCACGGCCCCCAGGGCATCCTGCAGCGTTTCTTCCGACAGTGCGTTGATCGACGTTGCCACGAGATCGGCGGCTTCAATGGCGCCAGAGGGCAATTGCTTGCTATCCAGACAGGCAATGAGCGCGGCGCTGGCCCCCACGACGTGCAGCATGCTTTGACGCTCGCCCATCAACATTTCGACCTCACGGCGCAACAAGGCAATTTCCTGATCGCGATGCGGCATCAATTTCTCCCTAGTAGCGTTGTTTCAGCGTCATGGTATCGCCATTCCGCTGCATTTCCATACGGTTCAGAAAACTCATGCCGAGCAGAGTCACCGGCAGATCATGCTGGTGCACCAGGGCATCGACATTGTTCAACACGATGTCGCCCACGCGAACGGAATTCAGCTTGACACGCGACACCATCGCCTGACCATTGGCCGTGTTCACGACCCCGGGCTCACCCCTGGCCGGATCGATTCCGATACGTCGTGCATCCCCCGCGCCGATGGAAACCATCGAGGCTCCCGTATCCACCAGAAAACGGACACTCGAACCGTTGATGTTGCCGGTCGAGTAAAAATGTCCGCGCGCATCGGCCGTCAGTACGACGCTGGCCGGGCCTTTTCCCGAAGGCTGCGCCGCGACGTTCTGCCCGACACGCAGGACGCGACGCTTGCCATCAATCTCAAGCGTTGCCGTCTCGCCCTCGATGGCCAACACCCTGACGCCTTCATCCGTCCTGGCACCCAAAGCAACGATGCGCGGCGCACCGCCGTTGATGGTCAGCAAAGCTTTGCCCGGAAACAATCCCGCCAGTCCGACGTCCGCGCCGACAACCAGCGGTGCCCACAGGCTCGCCGCAACCAGGCATAGGCAACGTCGCGCGGCGTGCGTAGAATCGTACCGGCCGCCTTCGCCCACGCGCCCCAACCAGAAGTGTCGATACATGAAACCAGTCGCCATATTTCGCCATACAAGCACCGAAGGACCGGGTTATTTTGCCACATTCCTCGACAAGCACTCGATCCCCTGGAAATTGATCGCCGTCGACCGCGGAGAAGCCATTCCCGATACACCCGACGCTTTTTCCGGAATCTGCCTGATGGGCGGAACCGTCAGTGTCAACGATCCGTTGCCGTGGATCGAACAGAGCTGCCGATTGATCCGCACCGCCATTGACCGGAACATCCCGGTCATCGGGCATTGTCTCGGAGGACAGTTGATGAGCAAGGCGCTCGGCGGCCGGATCACGCGCAACCCGGTCAAGGAAATTGGCTGGGGCACGGCGCAACCGGACGACAACGATGCAGCAAGACGCTGGTTCGGGGAAAGACCGGACACCAACCCATCCATCACGGTATTCCATTGGCACGGCGAGACATTCAGCCTTCCGCCGGGTGCCACGCGCATCCTGTCCGGACCTGACTGCACCAATCAGATGTTCGTTTATGGCCAGCACCTGGCCATGCAGTGCCACGTGGAAATGACCGAGGCCATGATCAAAACCTGGAGCCAGTCCTGGTCAAGGGAAACAGAAGGCATGGCTGAACTGCCTCCAAGCGTCCAGACACCCGAAACGATGATCCGGGAAATGCAAGAACGCATTCCGGTCATGCGCCATGTTGCCGAACAGCTTTATACCGTCTGGATCAGCGGCCTGTCGCGTAACTGAACGTACAAAAACAAAACGCGGCTACGGCCGCGTTTTTCCTTGAATGCATCACCCGATGCACATCATCATTTTTTGTGTTCGACAACCACGCATTGATACACCCCCCCGAAGAAGGTTTTCTTGTTCCAGACGAACTGATCGGCCTTGCTGGCGTAGTGCTGGATTTCGTTGTCCCAGATAGCCTCGGCAAAAGGTTCGAGATAGCGATTGACCACCTTGAGGATGTAGCGGATCGGCTGCCATTTGGCCGGATTGTGATAATCGACAAACACCGCCTTGCTGCCCTTGGGCAGTTTCTCCAGCATGTGATTGACGATTTCGTGTTTTTTCTCTTCCGGCACCTCATGCAGCAGGAAAAAGCTGCAGATGAGATCGTAATGGTCGTCTTCACCGACGGCGAAACTTGCGGCATCGCTGCGGATAACCTTGGTCCATTCCATCCCGGCCAGCTTGCGGGTGCCATGCTCGATCTGCACCGGAGTGATGTCGGTCAGGTGAAAGACGCCTTTGGGACCAACCTTGCGGGCCGCGCGCGTGACCAGATCACCGTAGACATGCGCCAGCTGCCAGACGCGCATGCCTTCCTTGATTTCGTTCAGGTAAGCACGCATCAAACGCTGGTCGTTCAGAAACAGAAGCACGCGCACTACCCAGTTGCGATCCAGGGCATGTACCCACTTGGGATCGACATAGGCCCAGTCATACACCTCGGTCATGTAGGCGGGTACGCCCTCGTAATAGGGATCGATGGTGAGTGACGAGTGATTCTTGGTCATTATGTGTCCTATCTGTAGAGACTTCTCACACTACCGGTCGGGAGGCCGAACAGCCTTGATATTGGCGCAGGCAAGGCGGAAGGAGAAGCGTAAAAAACGCACATTATCCTCCATCATCTGTTGCATGGTCAAACACTTAAAATCCGGGTTGAATGCATAAAATCCTTATATTTCATGGAACTCGAAGCGCTTACCGCTTCGGTTCGACATGTTGTCCAGGACGAAACGCACCCTGTCAGGGCGGTAGCGGAGCGAACAGCGCCGCAATGTCGTCTTCCCCGAATTTCAGTGCGGCACTACTGTCCGCCGCAAGGATTCCGGCCGCCAAATCGGCCTTGCGCTCCTGCAAGGCAAGAATCTTTTCCTCGATGCTACCGGCAACAATCAGCTTGTAGACAAATACTGGCTTGTCCTGTCCAAGCCGGTGCGCACGGTCGGTCGCCTGGTTTTCGACGGCCGGATTCCACCAGGGGTCGTAGTGAATCACCGTGTCAGCGGCGGTAAGATTGAGCCCCATGCCACCGGCCTTCAGACTGATCAGGAAGACCGGAACTTCGCCGGACTTGAAGCGGCTGACAACCGCTTCCCGGTCTACCGTATCGCCGGTCAATAACGCGTAGTCGATTCCGGCACGCCGCACTTCGTTCTCGATCAGGGCGAGCATGGCGGTGAATTGCGAGAAGATGAGTATCCGCCGTCCTTCATCCACCAGTTCCGGCAGCATGGTCATGAGCAGATCCAGCTTGGCCCTTTCCTTGACGCGCTGGGCTACCAGTGCCTTGACCAGGCGCGGATCGCAGCACACCTGCCGCAGCTTGAGCAAGGCGTCGAGAATGACGATCTGGCTACGCCCGAATCCCTTGCTGGCGATTTCCTCGCGCACCATCGTATCCATGGCCGCACGGACCGTCTCGTAGAGGTCGCGCTGGCTTCCGGCCAGTTCCACCTTGCGCAGGATGATCGTCTTGGGCGGCAATTCCGGCGCCACTTCTTCCTTGCGGCGGCGCAGGATGAACGGCCGGATGCGCTGCGCCAGCAAGTTGCGGCGTTGCTCATCGCCCTGTTTCTCGATGGGGTTGCGCCAGTATTTGGTGAAGGCATTGCTGTCGCCAAGGAAACCAGGCAACAGGAAATCGAACTGGCTCCACAGTTCACCCAGATGATTTTCCAAGGGAGTTCCGGTCAGACACAGGCGGTGCCGGGCCTCGATCCGGCGCACCACCTCGGCCCCCTTGCTGCGTGCGTTCTTGACGGTTTGCGCTTCGTCGAGAATGAGCATGTGATAGGCATGGCGTGTCAATGCAGCCGCATCGCGCCAAAGCAGCGGATAGGTCGTCAGCACCACGTCGTATCGGGGAATTTCGCTGAAACGCGATTTCCGGTCCGCCCCTTGCAAGGCAAGGAGAGACAGCGTGGGCGCGAAACGCGCCGCCTCGTTCATCCAGTTAAAAACGAGCGAGGTCGGCAGAATGACCAGCGCCGGACGATCCAGACGCCCGGACTCCTTCTCCAGCAGCAGGTGCGCCAGCGCCTGGGCTGTCTTGCCCAGACCCATGTCGTCGGCCAGGATGCCCGACAGGCCATGCTCGCGCAGGAACTGCAGCCAGGAAACGCCTTCCTTCTGATATTCCCGAAGTTCAAGTTCCAGGCCCGCAGGCGGTTCGATGTTGCGTACTCCCTGCGCAGCCTGCAGGCGATCCGCCAAGGCCATGATTTCCTGCTGTCCGCGAAATTGCCAGCGGCTGGTGTCATTCAGGACATTCAGTCGCTGCGCATCGAATCGGGAAACGCGCAACCGGCCGCCCTCATATCCGTCGAAAAGGTCGATCAGGGTCGCCGCCAGCGGCTTCAGACGGCCTGCAGGAACGCGCAGTTTCTGGTTGGTCAGGGTGCGCAGTTCGATCAGTTCGTCGTCAGGAATGCGCAACAGCTCGACGGTTTCCAGCCAGCGCGCATCCCGTTGAAACAGCGAAGCCAGCAGGGGAGCCAGAGGCAGGCGTTCCCCGTCGACAATGATGCCCATGTCAAGATCGAACCAGCCGTTCTCGGAAGGCAGCAGCTCGGCCTCCCAGGCATCCACCTGCAAGGCGTGATGCCTGAATTCGGGATCGAATTCAATCTGCCAGCCGGCCTTGCGCAAGACGGGAAGTTCGTTTTGCATCAACCCGACCCAGGCCGCTTCGCTTTCCAGACCGAAGGCATGTTCCGGCGGGCAGCCGAAGGTATGCAGCACAAATTCCGGAATCCTCTGTATCCCGCAGGCGGCCAGGGACTTCATGTAGGAAATTTCCAGATCGCGTCGACGCTCCAGGCGTACCGTTTCACCATCGGCAAGGATAACGAATTCCTGCTCATCTTCCGGACCGACCTCGGCCCCCTCGTAACGGAATGCAGGCAGGATCACATCAAAGCCAGCGACATCCTGACACGGGGCATAACCTCGCCAGGCGCCATGACCGTTGGTTTCCAGTGTCTGCAAGCGCAGTACCGGCAGCGGTTCGGTGACAATGCAGCGCAGCGATGCCTGTGCATCCAATGCCGGAGGGGTCAAACCCGGCTCCAGTTCGGCAAGCATCTCGGCCACCAGCGACGCCTGCCTGTCACCCAGCGGAGGAAGCGAAAAGAGGCGGGCAATGACCTCAGGATCCCCCGGCACATCCAGCGGGCCGATCACGCTCTTGTCGAGATCCACATACCAGGGAGGTTGCAGGGGAATTACCAGACTGGCTTCCGACATAGCCCGAAAACAGGCTCGCTGATTACCCCGGCTATCGATTCTCCAGCCGAAGCTTCCCGGACGCGCATCCCCGAGAAGCAAGGGTGAATAATCCGTGGCCAGGGCAAAACGCCCCGTACGGACCAGGCGTTGCAGCAGATCGCCGCCATGGCGCAGCTCCAGGCCGAAGGCGCGCAGCCCCGTATCATTGATTCGCCCGCCCCAGAGCAGGCGCAGAATCTCGACGTCCTGCTCGGTCACGAACGGAAGCGGTTTGGCAAAAGCACGGTCGATATCCCACCAGGCTTCCGACTCATCCGGTTCCCGCCCACGGTGGACCGTAATGCCGAAACTGCAGGCATCCGGGGTCCAGTGCAGAAGATAGAAAAGCTGAGTGCGACTGGCTGAAGGCTTGCTGCCGTTCTGACTGACGGCCAGCGACACGCGGCGCAATTCCTCCACCCAGGAAAGCCCTGGCGGGGCCTTGCTGGGTTTTTCTTGCAGATCTTCAGCGGTCTTTGACGACATGAACAACTAAATTCGCTTGGCGAAGATCACAACAGGCGCGGAAACATTTCCTGAAACTACCGTTTCCCTGCGCCCGGAATTTGCGCCGACCATCCTCGCCGTCGGGAAGGCGCCCTTGGGTGTGCGATTGCATCAATCGCGGAAATTACCGTACTTGATCGGGAAATCAGTGATGGCCTTGGTCACGGTGACAATGCAGGCCTGCAGTTCATCGCGCTTGGCCCCGGTTACGCGCACGGTATCTCCCTGGATCGATGCCTGCACCTTGAGCTTCGAGTCCTTGACCAGCTTGACGATCTTTTTTGCCAGTTCGGTCTCGATCCCGATCTTGATCTTCAGTTCCTGCTTGACCTTGTTGCCGGAGATTTTCTGGATCGGTTGATGATCCAGACGCTTCACGCTTTCCTTTTCCTTTTTCTCCATCGCCGGGAACAGGATGTCCTTGATCTGGTCGAGTTGAAAATCCGAATCACCGTGCAGCGTGATGATCTTGTCCTTTTCGTTGAGTTCAACCTTCGCCGAGGTTCCCTTGAAATCGTAGCGCGCGTCGATCTGTCGGCTGGTGACGTCAATCGCATTCTTCAGGGCAACGATATCGGCTTCCGATGAAAAATCGAAGGATGGCATGCTTTCTCCTCGTCTTGCAGCAAAAACGACGGCCTGGAAAGCCGTCATGTACACATCAACCGAAGTGGCAGACGTAGTGGTAGGGCTCGTCGCAGGCAATCTCGAACGATGAGTTGCCCGGAACATTGAACGACTGCCCTGCGGAATAGGTCGTCCATTCGCTCTCGCCCTTCAGGCGCACCCGGCACGAACCGCCGACGCCTTCCATGATCTCCGGCGCACCGGTATTGAACAGCAGCGTTGCAGGCAGGATGACGCCCACGGTCTTTTTCGTTCCATCGGCAAACTGGACGGTATGGCTGACACACTTGCCGTCGAAATAGACATTGGCCTGCTTGACGATGCTGACATTATCGAACTGAGACATTTTCAGAATTCCAGAAATCCCTGCAAGGCGTGCTTGGCAATAAAACCGGACATGCCAAGGGCCAGTACAAAAAACAGGACGAAGGTTCCGGTCTTTCCGGCCTTCGTCCGCCAGGCAAGCTCGCCGATGATGAACAGCATGAAAAGCATGAAGGCACCGATCCCGAAGGTCATGCCGAAACCGGAAATCTGCTCTTCCGTAAAACCGAACATCAGCGGCCAAGCTCCCTTTGCCGATCAGCCTTTCTTGCGATTGGCCAGATTCGCCGCAATGCGCATGCGCAGGGCATTGAGCTTGATGAACCCGCCCGCGTCCTTCTGATCGTATGCACCCGCATCGTCCTCGAAAGTGGCAATGGTCGGATCGAACAGCGAATCGGTCTTCGAATCGCGGCCGGTGACAATGACATTGCCCTTGTACAGCTTGACCCGCACCCAGCCATTGACCACGCTCTGGGTGTGATCGATCAGCACCTGCAGCGCCTTGCGTTCGGGGCTCCACCAGTAGCCGTTGTACACCAGGCTGGCATAACGGGGCATCAGATCGTCCTTGAGATGCGCGACTTCCCTGTCGAGGCAGACCGATTCGATAGCCCGGTGCGCCCTGAGAAGGATCGTTCCTCCGGGAGTTTCGTAGCAACCGCGCGATTTCATGCCGACGTAACGGTTCTCTACAAGATCGAGACGGCCGATACCGTGCTTGCCTCCCAGCTCGTTGAGCTTGGCCAGCAGTTCGTGCGCCGCCATGCGCTGACCATTGATTCCGACCAGATCGCCTTTCTCGAATTCCAGATCGACATATTCCGCAGCATCCGGCGCTGCTTCGGGGGAAACCGTCCAGCGCCACATGCTGGCTTCGGCTTCGGCAGCCGGATCTTCCAGGTGACGTCCTTCGTAGCTGATATGCAGCAGATTGGCATCCATCGAATACGGCGAGCCGCCCTGTTTGTGCTTCATTTCAACCGGGATGCCGTTCTTCTCGGCGTAGGCCATGAGCTTCTCGCGCGAGAGCAGATCCCACTCGCGCCAGGGCGCGATGATCTTGATGCTCGGCTTCAGCGCATACGCCCCCAGTTCGAAACGCACCTGATCGTTGCCCTTGCCGGTCGCGCCGTGCGAAATGGCATCGGCATTCGTCAGATTGCTGATCTCGATCTGGCGCTTGGCGATCAGCGGCCGGGCAATCGAAGTGCCAAGCAGGTACTCGCCTTCATAGACGGCATTGCAGCGGAACATCGGGAAAACGAAATCGCGCACGAATTCTTCGCGCAGATCGTCGATGAAGATGTTTTCCGGCTTGATGCCGAACTTCAGCGCCTTGGCCCGCGCGGGTTCGAGTTCCTCGCCCTGACCCAGATCGGCGGTGAAGGTCACCACCTCGCACTGATAGACATCCTGCAACCACTTGAGAATGACCGATGTATCCAGGCCACCCGAATAAGCCAGCACCACTTTCTTGATATCACTCATTTCCGCTACTCCATTCCATGCTTACGAATTGATCCGGCCGAGGAGAAGGTACTCCATCAGCGCCTTCTGGGCATGCAGGCGATTCTCCGCCTCATCCCAGACAAAGCTTTGCGGGCCGTCGATCACTTCGGCGGTCACTTCTTCGCCGCGGTGCGCCGGCAGGCAATGCAGGAAAATGGCATCCTCGCGCGCGGCCTGCATCATCGCGCCATCCACCTGCCAGTCGGCAAAGGCGCGCATACGCTCTTCGTTCTCGGCCTCGAAGCCCATCGAGGTCCACACATCGGTGGTCACGATATCGGCACCGCGCACGGCCTCCATCGGGTCGGCGAACTGCCTGAAATGCCCGGTGCCATGCAGGCCAGCGCGTTCCGCTTCCACTTCATAGCCGGGCGGGGTCGACACATGTACCCTGAATCCGAGCACTTCTCCAGCCTGCAGCCAGGTATTGCAGACATTGTTCGAATCCCCGATCCAGGCTACCGTCTTGCCCTCGATGGAGCCGCGATGCTCGATGTAGGTGAAGATGTCGGCCATGATCTGGCACGGGTGGTATTCATTGGTCAACCCGTTGATGACCGGCACGCGGGAAATCGCCGCGAAACGCTCAACCATGGATTGCTCGAAGGTACGGATCATCACCAGATCACTCATGCGCGAAATGACCTGAGCCGCATCCTCTACCGATTCACCGCGCCCCAACTGCGAATCGCGTGTGTTGAGATAGATCGCGGAACCGCCCATCTGCTGTATTCCCGCTTCGAAGGAAAGCCGCGTGCGCGTGCTGGCTTTCTCGAAGATCATCACCAGCGTGCGGTCGCTGAGCGGCCAATAGCGCTGGTACGCCTTGAACTGGGCCTTGATCCAGCGCGTGCGGTCGAACAGGTATAAATACTCTTCACGCGTCAGATCCTTGAACTGGAGATAATGCCTGAGTGCAGGTTTGGCTGCTGTCATATCGACCTCCGCTCAGGAAGTGAGAAATTCACGGATCAGCGCGGACAGCCGTTCGACCAGTTCGCGCCCATCTTCCGCACTGAAATTCAGAGCCGGCAACAGACGCACCACTGAATCCGCAGTCACGTTGATCAACAGACCGGCATCCAGTCCGCGCTGGACCAGCTCGCCGCAAGGGCGGTCCAGCTCGACCCCGATCATCAAGCCATGGCCGCGAATGGCCACGACGCCCGGGATACCTGCCAGTGCTTGCGTCAGCCCATCGCGAATCAGGCGACCGATGGAATCGGCATTGGCCAGCAGCCCCTCTTTCTCCATCACGTCGAGCGTGGTCAGTGCTGCGGTTGTAGCCAGCTGATTACCCCCGAAAGTCGAGCCGTGATTGCCCGGCTTGAATAGCCCGGCCGCCTTGCCGGCAGCCAGACAGGCGCCAATCGGCACGCCGCTGGCCAATCCCTTGGCCATGGTGGCCACATCGGGAAGAATGCCGGCGTGCTGGAAGCCAAACCAGGTGCCGGTCCGCCCCATGCCGCATTGCACCTCGTCACAAATCAACAGCCAGTCGTTTTCGTCGCACAGCTTGCGCAGGCTGCGCTGATAATCCAGGTCCGCAACATGAATGCCGCCCTCGCCCTGCACGACCTCGAACATCACGGCCACAATGTTCTTGTTGTGCTCGGCAATGGCCCGGACCGCGTCCAGGTCGTTGAACGGCACGCGCACGAATCCCGCCACCAGCGGCTCGAAGCCCGCCTGCACCTTGCGGCTGCCGGTCGCCGACAGCGTCGCCAGCGTCCGCCCGTGGAACGAATGCTCCATGACGATGATGGCCGGGCTGTCCACACCGCGCTGATGGCCGTAAAAACGCGCCAGCTTGATGGCGGCCTCATTGGCTTCGCACCCGGAATTGCAGAAAAAAACCTCTTCCATTCCGGACAATTCAGCCAGCTTGTCGGCCAGTTGCTCCTGTTGCGGCATGCGATACAGATTCGACGTATGCAGCAGGCGTGCGGCCTGAGCTGAAATTGCAGCAACCAGCGCCGGATGGTTGTGCCCCAGCGTGTTGACAGCAATCCCCGACAATCCGTCAATATAGGTTTTGCCCTCGGTATCGGTCACCCGGCTTCCGCTTCCATGACTGAAAGCTACGGGCAACCGCGCATAGGTATTCATCAGGTGAGACATATTCAACCCCTAGTTGAGGCTCATAAACTGAAACGGCGGCTTACGCCGCCGCCGGGACACCCGGTACCTGCCGGTATCTGCAGACACCGCCTGCCACTGACAAAGTGCCGGAAATGCAAGAGGGGAAATTCTAAGAGAAAACAGGGGGATTGTATAGCGCCGTCGGAATCGGGGGATATCCTGCGGCATTGCCGCCTCGCTTCCGCACTGCGCGATTCATGGCTCTGCAAAAACAAACGGCGTCCATGGACGCCGTCGATGCACCAGAAAAAGGGAAGCCGATCAGGCGGCCAACGCCTTGATCTGGGCCGAAAGACGGCTCTTGTGACGCGACGCCTTGTTCTTGTGGATGATTTTCTTGTCGGCAATACGGTCGATCACCGACACCGATTCCTGATAAATGCTTTGAGCGGCAGCCTTGTCGCCAGCGACAATCGCCTTTTGCACACGCTTTACGGCCGTGCGCAAGGATGAGCGCAGGCTTGCGTTGTGGGCGCGTTGCTTGACGGCTTGGCGGGCACGCTTACGGGCTTGTGCGCTGTTGGCCATGAGTTGATCCCCAAAAAAGCTGATGAGTTAATCGAAAACGCGTAATTGTACAGATTCGCCAGAGCGATAGCAAGAGCTTGTTCACTCAACCGGAACTGCAATAAAAACCCCCGCCCAACGCGCTACGCAGGGCGGGGATTCGTGACATTGCGCATCAAACCCCGGCAGATTCAATCCAGGGTCCGATGCCAGACGACGACGCTCAGATCGTCACGCTTTCCGCAGCTTCCTGGAATTCAGCGATCTGGTCGAAGTTCATGTAGCGATAAACATCGGATGCCTTGGCATTGACTGCCTGCACTTGTTCCAGATACTCGGCCGGCGTCGGAATCTTGCCCATCAGCGAGCACACCGCAGCCAGCTCGGCGGAACCGAGGAAGACGTTGGTGTCGATGCCCAGACGGTTCGGGAAGTTGCGCGTCGAGGTCGACATCGCGGTGCTGCCCTTGCGGATCTGCGCCTGGTTACCCATGCACAGCGAACAGCCCGGCATTTCCATGCGCGCGCCGCTCTTGCCGAGCACGCCGTAGTAGCCTTCCTCGGTGAGGATCATGGCATCCATCTTGGTCGGCGGAGCAATCCACAGACGGGTCGGGATGTCGGTCTTGCCTTCGAGCACCTTGCCGGCCGCGCGGAAGTGGCCGATGTTGGTCATGCACGAACCGATGAACACTTCGTCGATCTTGGTGCCGGCCACTTCGGACAGCAGCTTGACGTCGTCCGGGTCGTTCGGGCAGGCAACGATCGGTTCCTTGATCTCGGCCAGGTCGATCTCGATCACGGCAGCGTATTCGGCGTCGGCATCGGCCTTCAGCAACTCGGGCTTGGCGATCCAGGCTTCCATGGCCTTGACACGGTTGGCCAGCGTCGTGGCATCGCTGTAACCGTTGGCGATCATCCACTTGAGCAGCGTGATGTTCGAACGCAGGTACTCGATGATCGGTTCCTTGTTCAGCTGCACGGTACAGGCGGCGGCGGAGCGCTCGGCCGAAGCGTCGGTCAGTTCGAAGGCCTGTTCGACCTTCAGATCCGGCAAACCTTCGATTTCGAGAATGCGGCCGGAGAAGATGTTCTTCTTGCCCTTCTTCTCGACGGTCAGCAGCCCCTGCTTGATGGCGTAGAACGGAATGGCATTGACCAGATCGCGCAGCGTGATGCCGTTGTTCATCTTGCCCTTGAAGCGCACCAGCACCGATTCCGGCATGTCGAGCGGCATGGTGCCGGTCGCGGCAGCGAAAGCCACCAGCCCGGAACCGGCGGGGAAGGAGATGCCGATCGGGAAGCGGGTGTGCGAGTCGCCGCCGGTTCC
Source organism: uncultured Propionivibrio sp. (assembly GCA_964563685.1). Taxonomy (GTDB): domain Bacteria; phylum Pseudomonadota; class Gammaproteobacteria; order Burkholderiales; family Rhodocyclaceae; genus Propionivibrio. The sequence goes on along the minus strand of CAZLXL010000001.1, from coordinate 315,700 downwards.
CACCGTATCCGGCAGGCACATGCGGTTCAGCCAGCTGTGAATGACGCCGTCGCCCGGACGCAGCGAAACGCCGGAGCGGGTGGTGATGAAGCCCGGCAGGGTGCGGTGGGTCTTGATATCGACCAGCTTCGGATAAGCGGCGGTGTGGCAGAAGGACTGCATGACCAGATCGGCGGAGAAGCCGAGGCAGGCCAGATCCTTCAGTTCGTCGCGGGTCATCGGGCCGGTGGTGTCCTGTGACCCCACGGTCGTCATCTTCGGCTCGCAGTAGGCATTCGGACGCACGCCCTTGCCTTCCGGCAGGCCACAGGCGCGACCGACCATTTTCTGGGCCAGGGAGAAGCCCTTGCCGGTATCGGCCGGCTCTTGCGGGGTCTTGAACAGCGTCGAAGCCGGCAGGCCCAGGGCAGCACGGGCGCGAGCGGTGAGACCGCGGCCGATGATCAGCGGGATACGGCCACCGGCGCGCACTTCGTCCAGGATCACCGGGGTCTTCAGTTGCGATTCGGCGATGACCTGGCCGTTCTTGAACGCAACAACCTTGGTCGTGGCGGCATCAATCTTCAGCTCGATCTCGTCGCCCATTTCCATCTGGTTGACGTCGATTTCAACAGGCAAAGCGCCCGAGTCTTCGAGGGTGTTATAGAAAATCGGAGCGATCTTGCCGCCGAGGGTCACACCGCCGCAACGCTTGTTCGGAACGAAGGGGATGTCCTCGCCGGTCCACCACAGCACGGAGTTAGCGGCGGATTTGCGGGAAGAACCGGTTCCGACCACGTCACCGACGTAGGCGATCAGGTTGCCCTTCTTGGCGAGATCGGCCAGATGCTTGATCGGGCCGCGCACGCCGGGCTGCTCGGGCTCGATGCCCGGACGCGGGTTCTTGAGCATGGCCAGGGCGTGCAGCGGAATATCCGGACGCGTGGTGGCATCGGGCGCCGGCGACAGGTCGTCGGTGTTGGTTTCGCCGGTGACCTTGAACACGGTCAGCTTCTGGCTGGCCGGAACTTCCGGGCGCGAGGTGAACCACTCGGCGTCGGCCCAGGACTGGATCACGGCCTTGGCATTGGCGTTGCCCTTGTCGGCCAGGGCCTTGACGTCGTTGAAGTAATCGAAAACAAGCAGCGTCTTCTTCAGCGCTTCGGCAGCGACAGCGCCGACTTCGGCGTCGCCCAGCACGTCGATCAGCGGCTTGACGTTGTAGCCGCCCAGCATGGTACCGAGCAGTTCGGTCGCCTTGGCGCGCGAGATCAGGGGACAGGATTCCTCGCCCTTGGACACCTTGGCCAGGAACTCCGCCTTGACCTTGGCGGCATCATCCACACCGGCGGGAACACGGTAGGTAATGAGCTCGACCAGCGTCTGCTCTTCGCCCTTCGGCGGATTCTTCAGCAGCGCGATCAACTCCTGGGTTTGCTTGGCGCTCAGCGGCAGCGGCGGAACACCGAGAGCTGCGCGTTCAGCAACATGGGCGCGATACGATTCCAGCATGAGAACGTCCTTTCACAAAAGTCAAAAACGGGAAAAGTCTAAATGTATGGGGCGCACATTGTACCGCGAGCCGCAACCTTGCATGGAGCGGGCAACGTGAAATTATTTCAGGAGATACTGCAAATTGTGCACGAAACCCCTGCTTATAGAAGCAACACCGTCTCATCGGCATAGTCCACACGCTGACCCGGACGCAGCTTGGCACGCTTCCGGGTCTCGACCCGACCATCGACCTGCACCTTTCCGGCATCGATCTCGGCATGCGCCCGGCCTCCTGAATGGCACAGGCCGGTTGTCTTGAGCAGCTGATCGAGCTGGATGTACTCGCCTTGAATCGTGAAGCAGGTGGACACGTGCATTCCTTCAAAGTTCAAGGGGCGGCAGCCCGTAGCGACGCCGCGCGCGATCGCAGGCGTCGTCGCCAATCCCCAACGGGGCATAGGGCGCAAAATCGCGGCAAGGGCCGGGCCGCACCCGGTAAATCGCACAACGCACGCTCTTGCCAATCTCGCCTTCCAGCGCAACACAGCGCGGCGGCGCATCGTCGGTGCCGCACATGCGGACCAGCGTGGGCGTCAGGGCAATGGTCAGATCCTCGGGCACCCCTCTTTTCCCGGGCGTTGCCAGATCGTCGCGGTGAAAATCAACGCGGAATGCGGCACAACAAGCTCCGCAGCTCAAACAGGCGTATTCAGACACGACAAATATATCCCTCGGCAAAGGATGCGCGATTGTCTCCCACTACCAGGGCGGCTGCAAATCCCATGAACGCCTCCCGACCGGAATCAGCGTCCGGCTCCGGCCTTGAGCGCGGCAATCCGCTCTTCCAGGGGCGGATGGGTCATGAACAGGCGCTTGAAGCCACCGGCCCTTCCCCCTGAAATACCGAAAGCGGCCATTTTATCCGGCAAAGGCTGGGGGTGCAGGGAATTCAGGCGCTCCAGGGCGGCAATCATGTTCTCGCGCCCTGCCAGGCTTGCTCCGCCGCGATCGGCGCGAAATTCGCGCTGACGGGAAAACCACATGACGATGATCGATGCAAGAACGCCCAATACCAGCTCGGCGACGATCATTGTGACGAAAAAAGCCGGACCGTGCCCGCGTTCCGTCTTGAACACGATCCGGTCCACCAGCGAACCGATGACGCGGGACAGGAACATGACGAAGGTATTCACAACCCCCTGGATCAACGCCAGGGTAACCATGTCCCCGTTGGCGGCATGGGCCACCTCGTGCCCCAGCACCGCCTCGGCCTCGCTGCGCGACATCTGGCGCAGCAAGCCGGTGGAAACGGCGATGAGCGAACTGTTCCTGCTCATTCCTGTGGCAAAGGCATTGACCTCCGGCGCCTCGTAAATTCCCACTTCGGGCATCCTGATTCCCGCCTCGCCGGCGAATTTGCGGACGGTTTCGACCAGCCAGAATTCAGTGGAATTCGCCGGTGAGTCGATAACCTGAACACCCATCGCCCGCTTTGCAGACCATTTGGACATGGCCAGCGAGATGAGCGAACCGCCAAATCCCATGACTGCGGCAAAAATCAGCAGCGAGGTGAGATTCAGGCCATTCGCATCGAGATACGGCTCCACGCCAAGCAGGCGCATGGTGATCGACAAAACCATGACGATGGCCAGGTTAGTGCCGAGAAAAAGCAGAACACGTTTCATGGCGAACCCCTATCGATGAACGCTCGAACGATACAGTCTAGTGCAAGGATGCGGGCGCTGCCGCCCTGACGCGACGGCAGCACCCACCCAGCCCTCATGCCGACTGACTCAACCCGGCTGCTGGATGCCGGAAACGACCCAACCCTTGTCTCCTGCAACCGGCTTGCTGAGATTCCACACTTCATCGAAGGAATCCGCAGCGCCATCGGCTTCCTCGCGAATCAGGCCGCTGAATCGCACGCTGGCAATATATCGTCCGGATTCAGTAGCCACTTCAAGAAGCTCCGCATCCAGACTCACGACATCGGTCTGTTGCGGCGCATCGCCGCGCTCTTCCATTTGCATCCGGATCTCGGCAAACAGTTCCGGACTGGTGAATTCACGGATATCGTCGAGATTCCTGGCGTCGTTGGCCGCCTGCAGGCGCACGAAATTGAGTTTCGCGACGCGCAGGAAAGCTGGCGTGTCGAAATCCGCCGGAATGTGCGCAGCAGCCGGGACGGTCGCGGAGGACGCCGCCATTCCTCCTTGCGGTGCGGCCTGCGGCGGGACGTTGAGCGGAGAGTGGACGGCACCGGCATACTGCATTTCTGGCCGGGCGGCTTGCGTTGCGGACGCATTGCGCCGGAACAGCATCTTGAAGACAAAAATCGCAGCCATTGCCAGCAGCGCGATCATTACCAGATTCGCCATGCCCTCTCCCAGCCCGAAGTGCGAGAGCAGTGCGGCAATCCCCAACCCGGCCGCAAGACCGGCAATCGGTCCCATCCAGTTACGCTTTGGGGCGGCTGCAGGAGCCGCAGCTGGCGTGGATGGCGCGGCCTGAGTGGCCTGCTGTGCCGGAGCGGCCGGTTTCGGCGCTATTGCCTGGCGCTGCATGCCCACCGACTTGCCCCCGCCCATGCGCCGCGCCTCTGCGTCACCGACACTCAGGCCCAAGGCCACGAACGATACAAAAAAAGCCATCACTATCTTTTTCATCTCTACTCCATCAAAAGTCAGAATCGCAATATCGGGGCACTTTCCGCATGTTCATGGACCGCCAAGCAGGCCATCAGGAAATGGCGGACAAAACCTCCGCATGAAACAGGCCGGAACAGATAGGTATGAGCGGCGTTTTCCCCGGGGACATGAATTGAGGAAATACCAGGCGACCCGCATCCAGGCGCCTTGCCGGATCGGATCCGGACGCCGCTCTTATGCTTTGGGAGGTCGCTCGAAGGGGAAGACGGGGCCGGAGACGAGGACGGAAGATTCAACGCCACCCCAGGAAGTCACCGGCGCATCCCAGTACATGCGAAAAAAGGATAGAAGCTTGTCGGCTTCATGGGAAAGGTCGCTGGAAAACGTCTCGCCAGCCAGAGGATCCGCATCGGGGAGATGTTGAACCGGCGCCTCCCCTTCATGCACGAGCAGGATGCGTTGCGCGCTGTCGCTGGACGCTGATGCCGATTTCGTGCCTGCAAAAGCTTCCACGCACGGCAGGGCAAGCACCATCAGTGCAAGCAGTGCCACGAGAAGACGACGAAATTCGGATGAGCGATACAAGAAAATCAAAGGGTGCGCCAAAATAAGTCCGGAACCAACGCGAGAGAGTCTAGCGTGCTTGTTCGACCAGAACAAGCAGGCCCCGGTTCTCACCATCCGGCAGCTAGAGAACGGCAACCGCCCGATAAAGCACATGCCCCGAGTCAAGATATTTGCGCTCGAAGGCTGTCAGCGCCTGATCTGGCGCGTAGATCTCGCAGTCCATCCGACGCTGCGCCAGCAATTCGACAGCCAGACAGAATTCCTCGATGTAAATGCGCCAGTTGCTGCGGCACTCGAGCACGCCGCCGAGTTCCAGCATCGCCGGAAAAACGGGATGCCCGTGCCAACGCCGCGAAAGATGTCCAATTTTCGGCCAGGGATTGGGGTACAGCAGATAATGCCGGGACAGCCGGATGCCCGCATCGCGCATCAACCGCCAGTAATCAACCAGATCGGCGCGCACGAAATCAACATTCGGCGGCCAATCCGGGGAAGGTTCCCGGCCTTCGAGGTGACGGCGCAGGCGGACGGCGGACTGGTCGACACCGATCACGTAATGATCGGGGAACTGTCTGGCCAGTGCCAGGCTGCTCTCACCGACGCCGCAGCACGAGTCGAGGATCAACGGCGCGCACGGGGCAACCCGTTGCCGGCGCTCCATGCTGGCCGCGAAGGCGGCGCGGTTGTAATCGGCATACGGCTTGAGAAAGGGAGAGCGGCGATGACGTTCGAGCAGCGCCGGAAGGTGCTCATGAACGCCGGTCTGGGCGCTGACTGGAACGCTGGAATTGGCACGCATGACGGACGTTCAGGAAAATTCCGCAGGCACCGGAAGCGCTTTCTCGACGGCCAGCACCCTGCTAACCTCCCCGATGTCGCGCAATCCGCGCACACGGTGATAGAGCGCTTCCGCTTCCGGATAGGTGCGGCGCAATGAATTGAGCCAAAGCTTGATCCGTCCCGGCGCATGCCGTGCCGTAACGCGTTGCTGTACCCGCAGCCAGAATTCGCCCAGCCCGGGCAAGAGTTCGTTCCACTCCGCTGCGGGCCAGGCCTCCGGTTCAGCGCCGGTGCACGTCGCGCGAATGCGCCGCGCCAGAAAAGGATCAGCCACGGCACCTCGTCCGAGCATCACATCGGCACACCCGGTTACTGCACGGCAACGCAAGTAGTCATCGACGGTCCAGATTTCGCCATTGGCCACGACGGGTATCGACACCGCCTCACGCACCCGTGCGATCCATTCCCAATGCGCCGGTGGCCGATACCCTTCAAGCTTCGTGCGTGCATGCACCACCAGCGAGGCCACCCCTCCGGACTCGAGCGCCGCAGCGCATTCGAGGGTTTTCTGCGTATCCTCGATCCCCAGGCGCATCTTGGCCGAAACGGGGATCCCGGCCGGCACGGCCTGGCGTACCGACAAGACGATGCGCCGCATCAGGTCCGGGTCGGCCAGCAACATGGCGCCGCCGCCATGACGATTGACCGTCGGAGCCGGACAGCCGAAATTGAGATCGATACCGGCGGGCGCCAGCGTGGATAGCCGTGCGGCGGTTTCGGCCATGCGTTCCGGATGACTGCCCAGGAGTTGCACCAGGACAGGGGTTCCCGAAGGCGTCCGGCTGCCGTTTTCGAGCTCGGGGCAGATGCGCCGGAAAGTGCGCAAGGGCAAAGGGGTTCCCGAAACCCGCACGAATTCCGAAACCGCAACATCGTAGCCGCCCATCCGCGTCAACAGATCGCGCAACAGGCTGTCGGCCAGCCCTTCCATGGGGGCCAGAAAAATCCTGCTCATGGCGGCACGCACCTGTTCATGGAATGCAGAAGGAAAACGGCGAACTCAGCCAAACAGCGCGTCGATATCGAAGTCCGTTTGCGCGGCGGACTCGCTCTGCGTCTTGACAATCACGCCTTCGGCCACCAGCTTTTCGTAGCAGCAGACCTGGTTGCGGCCATGCTCCTTGGCAAAATACAGGGCCTCATCCGCCCGTCCGACGACGTCGGTAGGCACATCCATGGCGGAAACCGCAGTGAAGCCGATCGAGCAGGTCACCTTCCCCACCTGCGGAAATTCGTGGTTTTCCACCGAACCGCGAAAGCGGTCGAAACTGACGGCGGCCAGCTTTTCGTCCGGGGCGTTGAGGATCACCACGAATTCCTCTCCACCAAAACGGAACAGGCGGTCGCCGTCGCGGAAGGTCTTGCGCATGAGCTCGCCCAGCCGGAGCAGCACTTCGTCGCCGAACAGATGGCCGAAGGAATCATTGATGCGCTTGAAATGATCGATATCAACCACGCAAAGCCAGGCAGGCGTATCTTCCCGAAGCAGGTTGCGCCGGTCATCGATATCCTCGTCATCCTGCGATTCAGTAGAGGGGGCTGTCAGCAAGCGGTCAAAGGTTTCATCGAACGTCTTGCGATTGAGCAGCCGGGTCAGGGTATCCAGTTCGCTATAGTCGAGCATTCCGATCTGGTTGGCGTAGATGCGCGCCAGGCTGGATACGTCTTCCGCATGAGCAAGCGTACAGGACGAACCCACGTCGTAAGCCAGGATCAGCGGATCGCCGCCAAGCTCGGAAGCATGCAGCATCATGGCGCCACAGGTTCGTCCGTCCGCGACATGCTGCACTATTTTTCCGTCATTGCCCACTTTCCCGAGCAATTCCGGCCAGAGTTCCACGGCGGAATTCATGATGGTCGGACCGGAGAACAGGCGTAATACCGCCTCGCCCTGAGGATCGCGCGAGAAAATCCCGACATCGGCCTCCTTGCCCAGCAGGGAAACCACGGCGCGCAATAGCGCGGACGGCAATTTCCCCCGGTCCCGGCAGGATGAAATGGACTCAATGTTCTGCAGCAAGGATGGCACGATCTCGCATCTGGTAATGGGGCCGGTCACTCAACAGCATGTAATAATCCTGGCAATTCTAAGTGTGTATGACATCCAATACAACCCAAATCAATGCCCAACCCACCTTTTGCGCAGCCGCTGTGCGCGGTGCTCGACACGAACATCGTCATCGATCTGCTGCACTTCTCCGATGCACGCACACACATCCTGGGGAACGCCATCCGCGACGGCCGGATTCGCTGTTTCAGTGACGCCGACTGCCTGGCCGAGCTGGAACGGGTCACCCGCTACCCGGAATTCGGGCTCGACACGCAGGCCCGTCAGGCTCTGATGCAGGAATACAGAAAATTTGTCACCGAATGTCCGGCGGGCGAGGAAGAACCTTATGCCCTGCCTCGCTGTCGCGATGTCGACGACCAGAAATTCCTGGCCCTGGCCGCCCGCTGCCATGCCGACTTGCTCATCACCCGCGATAAGATGCTGCTCAGGCTGGCACGGCACCGCAGTTTGCCGCCGCCATTCGCCATCGTTACGGCAGAGGCAGCCGGAGGATTCCTGCTTCAGCCATTACAACCTGCGGCGGAAGACCCAGCGCAACGTATCTGAAGCTTCCCCGGCAAAGGCGTAACCGGCTTCGGCGAAAGCCTTGAGTTGCTCGGGCTGTTTCAGTCGTCCGGCAATGGCATAGCGCGCCATCAGCCCGCGTGCGCGCTTGGCGTAAAAACTCACCACCTTGTACTTCCCGCCGCTCCAGTCCTCGAAGACCGGCTGGATCACCGGAACATCCAGTTTCTTCAACTTGACCGACCGGAAATACTCGGCGGAAGCCAGATTGATCAGCGCTTTCGCCCTGGCGGCCTGCGCGGCCCGTTTAAGCGCCTCGGTGATGCGCTCTCCCCAGAATTCGTACAGATCCTTGCCACGCGGATTGCCCAGCCGGATGCCCATTTCCAGCCGGTAGGGCATGATCAGGTCGAGCGGACGCAACACACCGTACAGACCGGACAGGATGCGCAAATGAGACTGGGCAAAGCGCAGATCAGCGGCGGAAAGCGATGGGGCATCGAGTCCCTCATACACATCTCCGTTGAACGCCAGAACCGCCTGCTTGGCCGCTCCAGGTGAAAACGGCAATCGCCACTCGGCGTAGCGCGCCACATTCAGGTGCGCCAGAGGATCGCTGATCTCCATCAACGTCGCCACCTCGGCAGGAGAAAACTGCCGCAAGCGCTCGATCAACAGTTGCGACTGATCCAGGAAATCGGGAAGAGTAAATTCCTTGACGGCCGGCGGGTTCTCGAAATCCAGCGATTTGGCGGGAGAGAGCAGCATGAGCATGGGAAAAACGCCTTTCTGTACGGAATTCTGCAATTTTTCAACTTCGCGCCTGGGCGAAGGGCCAGGCCGAATGCAGCCGCCCGGCCCTGCAAGCCATTTAAGCAAAAGCCAGGCGCTGCACTTGTTACAATAACGGATTCTCCGATCCGTAGAAAACCCGCCATGAAACGCAATCGACTTTCCTCGCGCAAACGCATGTCTTCCGACGCCACCGAACTGGGCAGGCTGGCCATCGGCCTGGCCGAATCCGGAGGGAAGCTGGAACGCGACTACTGGGAAAGCCAGCTCGTCGAACTCGTCGACCGCGCGCTGCAGGACGGCCTGGAAGAAGATCTGAACGCCGCGCTCGACCGGCTCTTTGACTCGCACGCGGCCGCCCATGACAGCCTGGCCGACACCATCGAGGCGCGCGCCGAATCCTGCATCATGTCGCACCAGGGTCAGGAGTACGACATCCTGCTGTTCAACGTTCCGCTGCTGGCCTGGTCGCGCTTCTCGATCCCGGCCGGCCCGATGCCGGCCAGCACGTTGCAGACGCTCAAGGTGCAGCTCGGCGCGCACGTTTTCTCGGCGGCAGCGCAGGTCGTCCTGGTCGACTACCTGTACAGCCCGGACCAGCTGCCGCGCAGTTTTGTCGACACCTGGCAGTTGATGCGCAATCTCGGCGGCGCGGCGCTGTGCGGAAAGCCTCCCAGGCTGGACATTTCCGCCATGCCGGAAACCAACCAGTTTCTTTCCGACACGCGCTATCTGCTGGGGGCCGTCGCGGTGCCGCGCGGCATGGCCATCTTCGCCTGGAACGAATCCGATACCTGCACGCGCGAATCCGCGCTCAAGGAATGGATCAAGCAGGGCGGCCCGTCACTGGAACCCCTGCTGGCCGGCTGCTCCTTCCAGCCGTTGCTCGCCGATTCCTACCATGCTGCCTGCCGCCTGGCCGACATGGCCTCGCGTCCCTACTCGTTGCGCGCCTCGGTAGCCTTCCTGCAAACCACCCTCGGCAAGCCGGCCGAATCGCTGCGCGCCGTCATCGGCGGATTCCATGACAAGCGCCTGGAGGAATACCGTATCGGGTTCGGCCCGCGCAACGACGATGTTATCTACCACGGCATCATCTGGCCGCTGCTCGGCAGCGAGGATGAAACGACGGATGTGGCCGGTGAAGCGGAAAGCATCCTGCGCGAATGCGGCATCAAGGAAGTGGTGGTGCACAACCAGCAGTTTCCCTTCGAGTTCTGCGACGATTGCGGCGCTCCGCTGTATCCCAACGCGGAAGGCGAGACCGTGCATGCGGAAATGCCCGACCTTGACAATGCCCCATCGCAAACCCTGCACTGACACATGAGCAACAAGAATCTGCTGCAACGCAGCCTGGCCGCCGTCTGGCATCCCTGCACGCAGATGAAGCAGCACGCGGACGACCTGCCGATGATTCCGATCGCCCGCGGCAAAGGCGCCTGGCTGTACGATGTCGATGGCAGGCGCTACCTCGACGGCATCAGTTCCTGGTGGGTCAACCTGTTCGGGCACGCCAATCCGCGCATCAACGCCGCGCTCCGCGAGCAGCTCGACGAACTCGAACATGTCATCCTTGCCGGCTTCACGCACCGCCCTGTGGTCGAACTCTCCGAGCGCCTGTCGGCATTGACCGGCGGCGCACTCGGACACTGCTTCTATGCTTCGGACGGCGCCTCGGCGACCGAGATCGCACTCAAGATGTCACTTCACAGCTGGCGCAACCGCGGACGCAAGAAGAAGCAAAATTTCCTCTGTCTCGAAGGCAGTTATCACGGGGAAACAGTCGGCGCGCTGGCCGTCACCGACGTAGCCCTCTTCAAGGACGCTTATGCCCCCCTGGTGCGCAGCGCGGCGACCGTCCCGACGCCGGATGCGCGCCGGGCCGAGAAGGGAGAAACGCCCGCCGACGTCGCCCGCCGCGCCGCAGCAGCGCTCGAACGGCATCTGGAAGCGCATCACGAAAGCATCGCCGCCTTCATCGTCGAGCCGCTGATCCAGTGCGCCAGCGGCATGGTCATGTACGACCCGGAATATCTGCGCCTCGCCCGCGCCCTGTGCGACCGCTATGAGGTGCATCTGATCTGCGACGAGATCGCCGTCGGCTGCGGCCGCACCGGCACCTTCTTCGCGCATGAGCAGGCAGGCATCCGGCCGGATTTCCTGTGCCTGTCCAAAGGCATCTCCGGCGGCTATCTGCCCCTGTCGATCGTCCTGACCACCGACAGGGTTTACGAAGCGTTCTACGACGACGCCACCGCGCGCGGTTTCCTGCACTCGCATTCCTACACCGGCAATGCGCTGGCCTGCCGCGCCGCGCTGGCCACGCTGAACATCTTCGCGTCCGATGGAATCCTGGAACAGAACCATTGGCGCGCTCAAAAACTTGCGGACACGCTGGCACCGCTGGCGGAGCACCCGCAGGTCAGGCATCTGCGCCAGCGCGGCATGATCCTCGCCTTCGACGTATCCACCGGTGACCCGAAGTTCTCGCGCCATTTTTACCGCGCCGCACTTGAGCGCGAAATCCTCGTGCGTCCGATCGGCACCACGGTTTACCTGATGCCGCCGTACATCGTAAACGACGCGGAAATCGCCCACCTCGGCCGGGCCGTCGCCGGCGCACTCGACGCTTCGCTCGCATCATGATCTGGGAAGAACTCGAAACCAACCTCGCCGAACTCGAACGCGACGGGCTCAGGCGGCTGCGCCGCACGCTGGAGGCGCCGTGCGGCCCGCTGGCGCGCGTTGACGGCCGCGACCTGATCAGTTTCTGCAGCAACGATTATCTCGGGCTGGCCAACGATCCGGCGCTGATCGAGGCTGCCTGTGCCGGCGCCCGTACCTGGGGCGTGGGCAGCGGCGCTTCGCACCTGGTCAGCGGACATTTTTCCCCACACGCGGAGCTCGAAGAAAGGCTCGCCGCATTCACCGGTTTCCCCCGCGCCCTGCTCTTCTCGACGGGGTACATGGCCAATCTGGGCATTGTCGTGGCGCTGGCCGGACGCGGCGACGCGGTGTTCGCCGACCGGCTCAACCATGCCTCGCTGATCGACGCCGTGCAACTTTCCCGTGCCGACCATGTGCGCTATCCGCACGGCGACCTCAACGCACTGGAACGCCTTCTCGAGGGAAGCAACGCCCGGCGCAAGCTGATCCTCACCGACGCCGTGTTCAGCATGGACGGTGACCTCGCGCCGCTTCCCCGTCTGCTGCAACTCGCCGAGCGTTTCGACGCCTGGCTGGTCATCGACGACGCGCACGGCTTCGGCGTTCTCGGCGAACACGGATGCGGCAGCCTCGGGCATTTCGACATCCCGGCCAACCCGCGCATTGTCTATATGGGCACCCTGGGTAAGGCGGCCGGGGCTTCCGGCGCCTTTGTCGCCGCTTCGGACACGGTCGTCGAATGGCTGCTGCAGCGCGCCCGCACCTACATCTTCACCACCGGATCAAGCCCGGTCATGGCCTGCGCGCTACTCGCCAGCCTGGACCTGATCCGGCAAGGCGACGACCGGAGGCGCCACCTGATCCACCTGACTCACCGGCTGCGCGACGGACTGAGCGGCACGCGCTGGCAGCTCATGTCCTCGCCCACGGCCATCCAGCCGGTCATCATCGGCGACAACCACGAAGCCCTGCGCGTGGCCAGGGAACTATTCGAACGCGGTCTGTGGGTGCCGGCGATCCGCCCGCCGACGGTACCCAAGGGAACGGCCCGCCTGCGCGTTTCGCTCAGCGCCGCACACAGCGAAGCACACCTGCAGCGGCTCATCGACGCCCTGCGGGAACTGGCATGACACATCCGCATCTCGCGCTGATTCATGGCTGGGGACTCGGCCATTCCGTCTGGACCCCGTGCATCGACGCGCTGGAAAGACACGCCCGCCTGCATTGGATCGACCTGCCCGGTTATGGCAACACGCCCGACAACGGGGAATCCTTCGAGCTGGCGGCACATTCCATGATCCGCCGCTTGCCCGCCGGAGTGACCCTCTGCGGCTGGTCGCTCGGCGGCCTGCTCGCCCTGCAGGCGGCATTGCTTGCGCCGGAACGTGTCGAGCGCCTGATCCTTGTCGGCGGCACGCCGAGCTTCACCCAGCGCGAGGGCTGGTCCGAGGCGCAACCGGCATCGCTGCTCGACGCTTTCATGCAGGCCCTGTCGGACGATCCGCGCGCCACGCTGCAACGCTTCATTGCCTTGCTCAATCAGGGCGATGCGAAAGCCCGGACGCTTGGGCGCGAAATCAACCGCAGCTTGCTCGCATCGCCGTTCCCGCCGGCCACATCGCTGCTCAGCGGACTGGAGTGGATACGCGATGTCGACCTGCGACAGCAGATTTCGCGCATCACCTGCCCGATCCTGCTGATCCATGGCGAAAATGATCCGCTCATGCCTTTGCCGGCTGCACGCTGGCTGGTGGACCGCCTGCCGCAGGCCCGGCTGGAGGTCTTCCCCGGCGCCGCCCACGCCCCTTTCCTCAACGATCCTGAACGTTTCGCCCGCCTTGTCGGTGATTTTCTCCATGCAGCAAACCCCGATTAAACAGCGCGTTCGCGACTCCTTCGACCGGGCGGCCGCCACCTACGACGGCGCTGCGGAAGTACAACGGCGCGTCTGCGACCGGCTGCTGGAAGAACTCCATCCGGCACTTCCCCCGCAGCGCATCCTCGACGCCGGTTGCGGCACCGGCTACGGCGCCGGCCAGCTGCGCAAGCGCTGGCCGCAGGCGCACATCACCGGCATCGACTTCGCCCCGGCCATGCTTGCCCTGGCCGGCCCAGCCACCGACTGCTGCCAGGCCGCGGACATCGAAAAACTCCCTTTCGCGGAGGCCAGTTTCGACCTGTGGTGGTCCAGCCTGTCCATCCAGTGGTGCAATGCGGAAACGGTTTTCCGGGAAGCGGCCCGCGTGCTCATCCCCGGAGGACACCTTGCTTTCAGCACGCTGTGCACGGCCACCTTCGCCGAACTGCGCACGGCTTTTTCAGGAATTGACCGGCACCGCCACACGCTGCCCTTCGACGAACCGGACGCCATCAAGACAGCCCTGGAGAAGGCCGGTCTGACCCACATCCGCCTGCTGCGGGAAAAACACACGGTCTTCTACCCAGATCTGCGTAGCCTGTTGCGCTCGATCAAGGACATCGGCGCGCACAATGTCGGCGAAGGCGGGCGCAACGGCATGCTGGGCCGCACCGCCTGGCAGAAGGTGCAGGCGGCCTACGAACAATTCCGCGAACCGGCAGGACTTCCTGCCAGCTACGACGTCCTGCTGGGGTATGCGAGCAAATGAGATTGCGAACATAACCACAACGGGCACAACGTACACAACGAGAATCAATAGCGAAATAATTGCCGGAAAGTTTTTTTTGGGTTTCGTTGTGTCGTTGTGGTTAAAACCTTTACTGCCAATTAAACGATTGCCTGCCCATGAATCCACCCAACAGCTCCGCCTGGTTCATCACCGGCACCGACACCGAAGTCGGCAAGACGTTCGCCACCTGCGCCCTGCTTGAGGTACTGCGCCAACAAGGCTACCGCGCCATCGGCATGAAGCCGGTCGCCGCGGGCACCGACACAGAAGGACGCAACGACGACGTCGAACGCCTGATCGCCGCCGCCGGCGTAACGGCGCCCCGCGAACTGATCAACCCCTATCTGTTCGAGCCGCCGATCGCGCCGCACATTGCCGCGGCCGAAGCCGGAACGGCCATCGACATCGGCCGCATCGTCAGCGCTTTCCGGGAACTGCAAGCGATGGCGGATGCCGTCCTGGTGGAAGGCGTCGGAGGCTTCTGCGTGCCGCTCGACAGCTGCTGCGACACCGCCGATCTGGCCGAAAGGCTGGCGCTGCCGGTCATTCTCGTCGTCGGAATGCGCCTTGGTTGCATCAATCATGCCTTATTGACCTACCAAGCCGTCGCCGCGCGCGGTTTGAAACTGGCAGGCTGGATCGCCAACCGCATCGACCCGGCCATGTCGCGTTGGGAGGAAAATCTGTCGGCACTGCGCGAACGCATCGACGCCCCCCTGCTCGGCATCATCCCGCCCGACAGCACGCCCAAAGCCGCAGCGCAAGGCCTGCGCCTGCCTTGAGGAGCTCCTAGCCGGCGTCCTGCTTCAGCTCAGCGGCCAGGCGTCTTGCCGCGGACACCACGGCGGCAACCCCGTTCTGCGCGTCCTCGAACTCGCCTGCAGCGGCACGCTGTTCCAGACGCAAGGCCATTTCCCGCCCGGCTTCGCAGGCAAAACTGGCGAACAGGCTCTTCAGCGTATGCGCCTCGCGGCGCAGGGTCGGCGCGTCACCGGAAGCCAGAGCGGACTCAAGGGCCGAACAGTAGGTATCGCATTCGGCAATGAACAGCGCGCAGATTTCGTCAAAAAGTGCGGCGTCGCCATCCAGCAGCGCGATTGCACGCGCCCTGTCATACATCCGTTCGCTGGCTGTCATCAGTTCTTTCCCGTCCTGGCTGGTTCATTGCGATTGCATGCGCACCGGCATTCGCACGCCCCCCGATTCACGCCCATGCGGGAACATGGACGCGCCGCATCAAATCGGCAATAATTCCGGGCCATTCTAGCCGGTTTCGCCATGAAATTTCTCTTTGATCTCTTTCCCGTCATTCTCTTCTTCGCTGCCTTCAAGCTCGGAGATATTTTCATCGCCACCGGGGTGGCCATCGCCGCCACCTTTGCCCAGATCGCCTGGGTGTGGATGAGACACCGCAAGGTCGACACGATGCTCTGGGTCAGCCTGGTCATCATCACCGTGTTCGGCGGCATGACCCTGCTCCTCCACGACGAAGTCTTCATCAAATGGAAGCCGACCGTGTTGTACTGGGCGCTGGCGCTCGGGCTTGCCGGCAGTTCCCTGTTTTTCGGCAAGAACCTGATCCGCAGCCTGCTCGCCGCCCAGCTCGAAGTACCGGACTTCGTCTGGCAGCGGCTCAACTGGGCGTGGATCGGTTTCTTCGTGTTCATGGGATTCGCCAACCTGGCCGTGGCCTTCGCCTTCAACCTGTCCACCGAGACCTGGGTCAATTTCAAGCTGTTCGGCGGCATCGGACTGATGCTGGTATTCGCCGTCATCCAGGGCCTGATGCTGTCGAAATACATCGAGGAAAAGGAACAGGAATAATGCTCTACGCCATCATCGGAGAAGATGTTGCCGACTCGCTGGAGCAGCGTCTCGCCGCACGTCCGGCGCACATCGAACGGCTCAGGATGTTGCAGGATGCAGGGCGTCTGATCGTCGCCGGCCCCTGCCCGGCCATCGACAGCCCGGATCCCGGTCCGGCCGGTTTCACCGGCAGCCTGATCGTTGCCGAATTCGCCTCGCTGGACGACGCCCGGGTCTGGGCTGACGCCGACCCTTACGTTGCTGCAGGGGTATATGCGAAGGTAACGGTCAAACCCTTCAAAAAGGCCTTCCCGGCATGAGCGACATCGAGACCGTGTTGCGGGAAAGGCTCGCTTTCCTTGCCCCGCTCAGCCTCGAAGTCATCGACGATTCGGCAAAGCATGCCGGGCACGCGGGCGCGCGCAGCGGCGGCGGACATTACCGACTGCTGATTGTTTCGGAACATTTCGCCGGAAAATCGACGGTGCAACGTCACCGGATCATTTACGACGCTTTGGGCGAACTGATGCGTAGTAGAATACATGCACTGAGCATTCGCTCATTGACGCCTGAAGAAGCGCCATGAACGAGCGTCTTGGTTTTTCATGGTCACAGGCGCAGCCTTCCTGCACGACCGCAAACTCACTAGGAATACGTCACATGCACAAACTATCGAAACTCGCTGCAACCCTGATTCTTGGCGCAATGGTGTCGTTTGCAGCACAGGCCGCCGACAAGACTTTTGTCAAGGTCAACGGCGCCGCCGTTTCACAGAATCTCGCCGATGCCTTCATCGCCGAGCAGAAGTCCAAGGGCGCTGCCGACAATGCCGAACTACGCAATGCGGTGCGCGAAGAACTGATCCGCCGCGAACTCCTGCTGCAGGAAGCGAAAAAGTCCGGCCTCGACAAGAAGCCCGACATCTCGGCCCAGGCCGAGGCAGCGCGGCAGGCCGTGCTGATCCGCAGCTACGTTCAGGACTATGTTGCAAAGCATCCGATCAAGGATGAGCAGCTGAAGGCCGACTACGAGAAGATCAAGGCTCAGGTCGGCGGCACCGAATACAAGGCCAAGCACATTCTGGTCAAGGAGGAAGCGGAAGCCAAAACCGTGATCGAGAATCTCAAGAAAGGCGCCAAGTTCGACGAACTGGCCAAGCAGTCGATCGACCCGGGTTCCAAGGACAATGGCGGCGCGCTCGACTGGGCCGCTCCCAATACCTACGTCAAGCCCTTCGCCGACGCGCTCACCTCGCTGGCCAAAGGCAAGTACACCGAAACCCCGGTCAAGTCGAATTTCGGCTATCACGTCATCCTGCTGGAAGACACCCGTCCGACGACGTTCCCGGCGTTCGACGAAATCAAGCCACGCCTGCTGCAGCAAGCCCAGGCGCAGCAGATCACCAAAATGGTTGAAGCGCTGCGCGCCAAGGCCAAGATCGAGTAATCACCTGCTGCACAACGAAAAAACGCCGGGACGGCATCAGCCTCCCGGCGTTTTTCGTGGGATTGCGCTATTGCGCCCGGAATCCCCTGAATTCCGCTTCCTCCGTTCCCGGCGGAATCACCCCACCCACTTCCGCGCATTGCGGAACATGCGCATCCACGGCGAATCCTCACCGAGGGTTTCCGGATGCCAGGACATCTGTACGGTGCGGAAGACGCGTTCCGGATGCGGCATCATGATCGTGAAGCGGCCGTCGGCGGTCGTGACACCGGTGAGGCCGGCGGGTGAACCGTTCGGGTTGTACGGATAAACCTCGGTGGCATTGCCGGCGTTGTCAAGGTAGCGCATGGCGACCAGCGCCTTGGCCTGTTGTTCCGCCGAATCGAACTCGGCACGGCCTTCGCCATGCGAGACGACGATCGGCATGCGGCTGCCGGCCATGCCGGCGAAGAACAGCGAGGGCGATTCGGGAATTTCGACCATCGTGAAGCGCGCCTCGAACTGCTCGACGCGGTTGCGCTCGAAACGTGGCCAGGCGTCGGCTCCGGGAATCAGATCCTTCAACGCGCTCATCATCTGGCAGCCGTTGCAGACGCCCAGCGCAAACGTATCACCGCGCCCGAAGAAGGCCGAGAATTCGTCGCGCGCGCGCGGATTGAACAGGATCGTGCGCGCCCAGCCCTTGCCGGCGCCAAGCACGTCGCCGTAAGAGAAGCCGCCGCAGGCCACGGCCCCCTTGAAGCCGGCCAGCGAGACACGACCCGACAGGATGTCGCTCATATGCACGTCGACTGCCGCAAAACCAGCCCCGTCGAACGCGGCGGCCATTTCCAACTGGCTGTTGACGCCTTGCTCGCGCAGGATGGCCATCTTCGGCTTCGCTCCAGTAGCAATAAACGGCGCGGCGATGTCTTCCGCCGGTTCGTAACTCAGCGCGACCGACAAGCCCTTGTCGTTGCTGTCGAGGATGCGGTCGTATTCCTGCTGCGCGCATTCCGGATTGTCACGCAGCGACTGCATGCGATAGCTGGTTTCCGACCAGGCGCGATGCAGATCGACGCGCTGCTCGCACAAGACAACATCGGTCTTGCAGAGAATGCGCAACTCGCCGTTCGGGACGGGCGTACCGATCACCTGCGCGCCGAGGCCAGCCATTTGCAGCGTGGACAACACCGCGTTACGTACCGACCGGCGCACCTGCACCACGGCGCCAAGCTCCTCGCTGAACAGGACGCTGACCTGGCCGGCGCGGGTACCGTCGCACAGACCGTGGATGTCGATGACCGCACCGCAGCGCGAGGCGAAGAGCATTTCGGCGAGACAGGCGAACAGGCCGCCATCCGAACGGTCGTGGTAAGCCAGCAGCATTTCGTCAGACGCGAGTTTCTGCACGGTCGTGAAGAACGCCGCGAGTTTTTCCGGCGCATCGACATCCGGCACCTCCGAACCCGTCGCATTGAACACCTGGGCCAGCGCGGAACCGCCGATGCGATTCCGGCCGTGCGAAAGATCAATCAGGAGCAGATCGGTTTCACCGACATCGAGTTGAAGCTGCGGCGTCAGGGTCTGCCACGCATTCAGCACGGGGGCAAAGGAACTGACGATCAGCGAAAGCGGCGCGACAACCTGCCTGGCTTCGCCCTGCTCTTCCCAGGCGGTGCGCATCGACAGCGAATCCTTGCCAACGGGAATGGACACGCCAATCGTCTGGCACAGGTCGGACACCGCGCGCACGGTGTCGAACAAGCGCGCATCCTCCCCCGGCACGCCGGCCGGCGCCATCCAGTTGGCGGACAGCTTGACGTCGCCGAGCTTGGCAATGCGCGCGGCAGCGATATTGGTCAACGCCTCGCCGACCGCCATGCGGCCGGAAGCCGGCGCGTCGAGAACCGCCACCGGAGTGCGCTCGCCCATGGCCATCGCCTCACCGCGCAGCGTGTTGTAGCCCATTGTGGTCACCGCCACATCGGCCACCGGCACCTGCCACGGACCGACCATCTGGTCGCGCGCGGTCATGCCACCCACCGAACGGTCGCCAATGGAGATAAGGAAAGTCTTGTCGGCCACCGCCGGGAGGCGCAGTACGCGGTAAGCGGCTTCCTTGATGTCGATGCTCGCCGGGTCGAATGGCACGGTGACACTCGGCAGGCGCGCCACGTCACGCGTCATGCGCGGCGGCTTGCCGAGCAGCGCATCCATGTCCATATCGACGGGGTTGTTGCCGAAATGACGGTCGGCAACAATCAGTCGGTTGTCGTCCGACGCGGTGCCGACCACGGCGAACGGGCAGCGCTCGCGTGCGCAGAATGCTTCGAACTCCGGCAGGCGGCTCGGCGGAATCGCCAGCACATAGCGCTCCTGCGACTCGTTGCTCCAGATTTCGGCCGGCGACATCCCCGGCTCCTCGATATGCACGTCGCGCAACTCGAAGCGTGCGCCGACCTGTCCGCCGTGCGCCAGTTCCGGCAAGGCGTTCGAGAGCCCGCCCGCACCGACGTCGTGAATCGACAGGATGGGGTTGCCGTCGCCGGGCTGCGTGATGTCCTGTTGTGGTTTGCCGAGCTGCCAGCAGCGGTCGATGACCTCCTGCGCACGCCGCTGCATTTCCGGGTTGCCGCGCTGCACCGAGGCGAAATCGAGATCTTCGGCGTTGGTGCCGGTGCTCATCGAGCTGGCCGCACCGCCGCCAAGCCCGATCAGCATGCCGGGACCGCCCAGCTGGATGAACAACGTGCCGGGCGCGAACTTCGGTTCCTTGTGCGACTGGCAATCGGCGATGTTGCCGACGCCGCCGGCGACCATGATCGGTTTGTGGTAGCCGCGCACGACACCGTCTTTGCCAACCCCGACACGCTGTTCGTAGGTACGAAAGTAACCGGTCAGGTTCGGACGGCCGAATTCGTTGTTGAACGCCGCCGCGCCGATCGGCCCTTCGAGCATGATCGACAGCGCGGAAGCGATGCGCGTCGGACGGCCGTAGGACGCCATCGGCGCTTCCCAGGGCTGCTGCGCGTCGGGCAGGTAGAGGTTGGACACCGAGAAGCCACACAGGCCGGCCTTGGGCTTGGACCCGCGCCCGGTTGCGCCTTCGTCGCGGATCTCGCCGCCGGAACCGGTTGCCGCGCCGGGGAAGGGCGAGATCGCCGTCGGATGGTTATGCGTCTCGACCTTGGCCAGAATATGGGTCAGTTCCTTGCGGTAAGCGTAGCCGCCGTCCGCCGCCGGATAGAGGCGCTCGACCTCCGTTCCCTCGAACACGGAAGAGTTGTCCGAATAAACCACCACGTTGCCTTCCGGATGTGCCGCGTGGGTTTCGCGGATCATGCCGAACAGCGTCTCTTTCTTGGCCTCGCCATCGATGATCCACGAGGCGTTGAAAATCTTGTGCCGGCAGTGCTCGGAGTTGGCCTGCGCGAACATCATCAGTTCGACGTCGGTCGGGTTGCGGCCGGTCTTGGTCACGAACAGATCGACGAGGTAGTCGATTTCATCCTCCGACAACGCCAGGCCCAGACGGGTATTCGCCTCGACCAGCGCATCGCGTCCGCCGCCGAGCAGATCGACGCTGTCCATCGGTTTCGGCGTGAAGTGACGGAACAGTTCAACGGTCTGCCCGAAATCGCCGAGCACCGCCTCGACCATGCGGTCATGCAGCAGCTCCGCCACGGCCTCGCGCTGTGTTTCGGCCACGCCCTCGATGCGGAAGGCAATGCCGCGCTCGATGCGTTCAATGGCTTGCAGACCGCAATTCCAGGCGATGTCGGTGGCCTTCGACGACCATGGCGAAATCGTGCCGACACGCGGCGTGACCAGGAAAAGCATCCCCTTTTCCGTGGCGTCGGCCGGTCGCTCTTCGAGCAGCGCGGCCAGCTGGTGGCGACCCTCGTCATTCAGCGCCTGATTCAGCTTGGCGAAGTGCCAGTATTCGGCACTCGCAATGACACCGCCGGGAACCCGGGTTTGCAGGCGTTGCTGCAAACCTTGCAACCGGAAAACGGAAAAAGCGGGAGCCCCGCGCAGAAAAAGGATGTCGGCCATGGTCTACCTGGAAAAGAGCGGCAGAAAATGCAGAAAACTGCCTGAAAACAAGGAGAAGCCGACATTATAGCCGAGAGCGGGCGCCCCCGGGCCGCTTATGGAATCAGGCGGAACCGGACGATATCCCGTTCGCCTGCAGTGTCCCGGCCTCCGGCGCGCCGGCATCCCGTTGCGGCGCGGAGGCCAATTCCGGCGCCACCACTTCGGACAAATCCCACGGACGTCCGCACCCCATGCAGCAGTTGGTTTCCGGATTCACCCGGCAGATCCCGGCACAGAAATAAAATGCATCGTCATGTGCTGTCGAATCGTTCATGAACAAAATTCCTCTCGCCGCTTCGCGACGTTTTTCAGGATCAGCCGTTTCCCATCGTCCGTTGCTTCGCTCCACGCGGCAATTTCATCCAGCGTACGGTAACAGCCCCGGCACAAGCCGGTTCGCGCGTCCATCTGGCACACGTTGATACAGGGCGAAACGGGTGGGCCAGGTAAATCGGGAGTCAGGATTTTACGCTCCATTCAGGTTTCAGCTCAGGATGTCACAGCTGACTCTGATGCCTTTCGCGGCAAAACGTTCGCGGCCTGAACGTCCGGCTTTTTCCGGAATGACGGTACGGAATTCTTCGCGCTAGAATGAATGCCCCGAATCGCGTCGAATCACGTTCAGTCGCCATGTTCACCGCACCGCTTTATCGCACCGAAGACATCCGCCGGATCGAAGCCTCCGCATCCAGCCTTCCCCTCATGCAGCGCGCCGGACAGGCCGCCGCCGAACTCGCCGCGGAACTCTGCGACGCGGACGGACGGGGAGCCGCCATCCTGATCCTTGCCGGCCCCGGCAACAACGGCGGCGACGCTTTCGTGGCCGCTCGCCTGCTGCGCGAAAAATTCTTCGACACCTGCGTGGTCTTCACCGGCGATGCAGCCCACCTGCCGCAGGACGCGGCCGATGCCTTCCGGCGCTTCATGGAGGCTGGGGGTTCGATCTGCGATTCGATTCCTGACCACAGGCGCTGGTCGCTGATCATCGACGGCCTGTTCGGCATCGGTCTCACCCGCGATATCACCGGGGCGCATGCCGACCTGATCGACCGGGCCAATGCGCTGGCCCGGCGCGATGCCTGCCCGCTGCTCGCCCTCGACTGCCCGAGCGGGCTCGACGCCGACACCGGCACGCTGCATGGAACCGCCATCCGCGCCAGCCACACGCTCACCTTCATCGCCGGCAAGCCCGGCCTGTACACCGCCGACGGCCCCGATCACTGCGGAAAGATCGCCATCGCCACGCTCGACCTAGATAAGCAGCTTCTGTCCGGGCCGTCAGGCAGCCTCGTCGACCTCACCCTCTTCAGCGACCTGCTCCGCCCGCGCCCGCTCAACTCGCACAAGGGACATTTCGGCAATGCCGGCATTCTCGGCGGGGCTTCCGGCATGGTTGGCGCCGCCCTGCTCGCAGCCCTCGCCGCCTTGCGTCTGGGCAGCGGCCGCGTTTATCTCGGATTGCTCGACGAACGCGCGCCGGCGTTCGATCCGCAACAGCCGGAACTGATGATCCGCCACTCCGACCGGCTGCTCGCCACCGACCTGACGGCGCTGGCCTGCGGCCCCGGCATGGGCAACAACGGCGAAGTGATTGCCCTGCTGGAAATCGCCTGCGGTCTGGATATTCCGCTGGTGCTCGACGCCGACGCCCTGAACCGCATCGCCGAAAACGGAGAGTTGCATGTCGCGCTCACGGCGCGTTCCGCGCCGACATTGCTCACACCGCATCCGGCCGAAGCTGCCCGCCTGCTCGAATGCAGAACCGGTGACATCCAGCGCGACCGCCTCGCCGCGGCCCGCGAACTCGCCGCACGCTTCAACGCCCGCGTGGCCCTGAAGGGATGCGGCACGGTCATCGCCGCGCCCGATGGGCGCTGGTTCATCAACACCAGCGGCAACCCGGGCCTGGCTACGGCGGGCAGCGGCGACGTACTGACCGGTTTCGTCACCGCCCTGCTCGCCCAGGGCTGGCCGGCAGAGCAGGCGCTGCTGGCCGCCGTGCATGTTCACGGCTGCGCCGCCGAGCGCCTGGTCGAACACGGAATCGGACCGTACGGATTGACCGCCGGCGAATTGATCGACAGCGCCCGCGCCTGCTTCAACGCGTGGATTCGCTAAAAAAGAAAGCGGGCACCGGTTTCCCGACGCCCGCCTGATTATCCGAACCGAAACCCGCCCCTAGATCAGCGACAGGCCGCGCTCCAGATCGGCCTGCAGATCGGCCGTCGCTTCCAGCCCTGCCGAAATGCGCAGCAGCCCTTCGGTGATGCCGCTGGCAGCGCGCTGTTCCGGCGTGATGCGCCCGTGCGTGGTCGACGCCGGGTGCGTCAGCGTGGTCTTGGTGTCGCCCAGGTTGGCGGTGATCGACAGGAGCTGGCAGTTGTCGACGACCTTCCATGCTTCCGCACGCGCGCCCTTCACTTCGAAGGACACGATGGCGCCGCCGCTTTTCTGCTGGCATCTGGCCAGGTCGAATTGCGGGTGCGAGGCGAGTCCGGGGTAATACACCCGAGCAACCTTGGGATGGGCTTCGAGCCAGCGCGCCAGTTCGAGGGCATTGGCCGACTGTGCTTCGAGCCGGATCTTCAGGGTTTCCATTCCTTTGAGCAGCACCCAGGCGTTGAACGGCGAAAGCGCAGGTCCCGCCGTGCGCAGGAACTTGAAGACTTCGTCGGTGAGCTTCTTCGCCCCGACCACCGCGCCGCCGAGCACCCGCCCCTGTCCGTCGAGGAACTTGGTGGCCGAATGCACGACCAGATCGGCGCCCAGGCTCAGCGGTTGCTGCAGGATCGGAGTGCAGAAGCAGTTATCGACGGCCACCAGCACGCCGCGCGCGCGGGCAATGGCCGACAGCGCGGCGATGTCCGAAATCTCGGTCAGCGGATTGGACGGCGTTTCGAGGAAGAACAGTTTCGTTTCCGGGCGGATCGCCGCCTCCCAAGCAGATGGATCGGTCTGCGAAACGAAACTGACCTGGATGCCGAAGCGCGGCATGATGCCGCCGAGCAGTTGCTGTGTGGCGCCGAACAGTCCCGTGGAAGCCACGATATGGTCACCGGCGCTGCACAGCGCCATCACCAGCGAAAGAATCGCCGACATTCCCGAGGACGTGGCCACGCAGGCCTCGCCGCCCTCAAGCGCCGCCAGACGCTGCTGGAAGCTGGACACGGTCGGGTTGGTGAAGCGGGAATAGACGTTGCCCTCTTCCTCGCCGGAGAAGCGTGCCGCCGCCTGTGCCGCGCTGTTGAACACGTAGCTGGAAGTCAGGTAGAGCGCTTCCGAATGCTCGTTGTATTGGCTGCGCGGCTCGCTTTCACGAACCGCCAGCGTTTCGGGACGATATTTCTCGGTCATTTCAATTGGCCGTCTTCAGATTGAGGTCGAGCTGACGCGTATCGCCGCCGTCGATTACCGCCGCGGCGATCTTGCCCTCGCGCGCCTGTTCGATGGCGTCGAGGTATTCGGGCGTCACGTCGCCGGTCACATACTTGCCATCGAAGCAGGAGCTGTCGAAGCAGGACAGCGTCGGTTTCAATTCGCGGATCGACGCCTTGAGCGATTCCAGATCCTGGTAGACCAGCGCATCGGCACCGATTTCGCTGGCGATCTCATCCTCCGAGCGCCCGGTGGCGATCAGTTCGCCGCGCGTCGGCATGTCGATGCCATACACATTGGGGAAACGCACGGGCGGCGCCGCCGAAGCGAAATAGACTTTGAGCGCACCGGCGGCACGCGCCATTTCGACGATCTCGTGACTGGTCGTGCCGCGCACGATCGAATCGTCGACCAGCAGCACGCGCTTGCCCTTGAATTCCTGCCCCACCGTGTTCAATTTCTGGCGCACCGACTTCCTGCGGATCGATTGCCCCGGCATGATGAAGGTGCGGCCGATATAGCGGTTCTTCACGAAACCTTCGCGATAGGGAATGCCCAGACGCTGCGCCAGCTGCATCGCCGACGGACGGCTCGAATCGGGAATCGGGATGACCACGTCGATGTCGTCGACCGGCAGCTTGCGGGCGACCTTGTCGGCCAGATGCTCACCCATGCGCAGGCGGGTTTCATAGACCGAAACGCCGTCGATCACCGAATCCGGGCGCGCCAGATAGACGTATTCGAATATGCACGGCGAGAGCACCGGGTTCTCGGCACACTGGCGGAAGTGCAGCTGGTGCGACATATCCACGAACAGCGCCTCGCCCGGAGCCACGTCGCGCAGCACCTTGAAGCCCAGCGTATCGAGCGCGACCGATTCGGAGGCCACCAGATACTCGGGCCCCTGCGGCGTTTCATTGACGCCGACGACCAGCGGACGGATGCCGAACGGATCGCGGAAGGCCAGCAGGCCGTAACCGGCGATCAGCACGACCACTGCGTAGGCACCCTTGCAGCGGCGATGCACACCGGCCACGGCGGCAAAGATCGCGTCCAGATCGAGCTGGAGTCCCTTGGCCGATCCCTGCAGTTCATGCGCCAGCACGTTAAGCAGCACTTCCGAATCGGAACTGGTGTTGATGTGCCGGAGATCCTGACGATACATCTCGTCCTGCAATTGCTCGGTGTTGGTCAGGTTGCCGTTGTGCGCGAGCACCAGGCCGAACGGCGAATTGACGTAGAACGGCTGCGATTCGGCGGAATCGGAGGACGACCCGGCGGTCGGGTAACGGCAATGGGCGATGCCCATGTTGCCCGGCAGGGCGCGCATGTTGCGCGTGCGGAACACGTCGCGCACCATGCCCGACCCTTTATGCATGAAAAAGGCGCTGCCATTGCCCGTGGCAATTCCCGCGGCATCCTGCCCGCGATGCTGCAATACCATCAGCCCGTCGTAGAGCAGCTGATTGACCGGCGTGTTCGCCATGACTCCGAGAATACCGCACATAGTTTTTTCCTACCTGAACCGAATCCGTTTAGCCACATCGGGCGGCAACCACGGCTTGCAAGCCAGTACCGCCGTTTCCAGCGGAGCCGAGAAGTACGCCTCGCTCCACCATTTCTCCTTCGCCAGCGAGAGCATGCCGCCCAGCGCCACCAGCGCCAGCACGATCAGCAGGCCCCGCGCCGTACCGAATACCACGCCCAGGGCGCGATCGCTGAGGCTCAGGCCGAGCGCCTTGAGCAGCCCGCGCACCGCCAGCCGGACCAGTGCCATCACCAGCAGCACGATCACGAACACCAGCACCCAGGCCACGACGATGCGCACAACGGGATCGGCGATGGTGCCGGTCAGCAACTGCCGGGCGAACTCCTCGCCCCACCACTTGGCAGCAAAGAAGGCCAGCACCCAGGCGGCCAGCGCGATGATTTCGCCGACCACGCCACGCCATGCGCCAAGCGCCATGGAAGCCAGCAGGACGGCCAGTACAACGTAATCGAAGGGCGTCATTGCCTCGCTGCGACCACGCCGTTGACACCGATGCGCTTCATTCTATCCAGCGCCTTGTCGGCGGCCGCGCGATTGGCGAAGGGGCCGGCGCGTACCCGGGTTTTCTTGCCTCCCGGCGAATCCAGCGGTTCCGTATAGACCTTGATGCCGAGCTCGCCGAGCTTGGTTTGCAGCTGTTTGACGTTGGCCGGATTGGCAAAGGCGCCAATCAGGACAACAAACTGTCCGTTGCCGTTGGCCGGCGCCGCATCGGCGGCCGCCTTGCCGGAAAGGATGGCTGCCGCACGCTTCGCATCGTCTCCGTTGGAGGCTTTCCCGGCCGGTTTTTCAACCGCCTTCTCAACCTGTTTCTCAACCGGTTTGGCGGCAGGCTTTTCGGCGGGTTTCTCGACCGGCGCCTCCGCGGGACGGGGAGCCGCCACGGGCGGCGCTACCGGTACCGGAGCGGGACGCTCCGCCTTCTCCGGTTGCACATTCTTGGCGGCATCCGCCGGTTTGAGCCGGGGATTGAACGGGGCTGCATCCTGGCCTGGAATGCGGATCTGGATATCCTGCACCTGCTGCTTCGGCTCTTCGTCCATGACCATCGGCAGGATCACCGCGGCCAGTCCGGCAAAAGCCACGGCTCCGACCAGCCGGCGGCGGGCCCGTTTCTTCAATTGCAGTTGCGCGTCAGGCGAATCGGACATGGCGTATGGAATTCGATTGCGAAGTCGGGTTGATCAGGCGCCCTGCTCGATGGCGCGGAGAACGGCAGCCACCGTGTAGAACGATCCGAAAGCGAGGATTCTATCATTTTCCCCGGCCAGGCCGACAGCACGACGGAATGCTTCGGCGGGAGAATCCAGGCACTCCACGACCCCGCCCAGCCCCGCAGAATCGCCGTCGCCGGCCACTACGCCTGACAGCGCCGAGGCCGCCGCGCCGCGCGGCACATCCAGCCCGGCCAGCAGCCAGACATCCACCTTCCCGGCCAGCGCCGCCAGCGCGCCGGGAATATCCTTGTCGGCCAGCATGCCGACCACCGCGAAGGTCCGTCCGGCGCACGGCGAGGCCTCGAGGTTTCCTGCCAGCGCCGCAACAGCCTGCGGGTTATGCGCCACGTCGAGAATGACCTCAGGCCGCGAACGCACCTTCTGGAAGCGCCCGGCCAGCCGGACCTCGCACAGCCCTCGTTTGAGCGCCGCCTGCGCGACCGGCAGGCGATCCTGCAAGGCCGTCACGGCCTCCAGCGCCGCAGCCGCGTTCCCGAGCTGATATGCGCCGTTCAGCGAGGGCAGTGGCAAGTCGCTCCACAGCGCCTCGTCGCGTTGTCGGAACGACCAGCTTTGTCCGTCACTGGAACCGCTGAAATCACGGCCGATCAGGCGCAAGTCGGCGCCGATGGACACGGCATGATCGAGCAGTGATTGCGGCGGCTGCGGATCGGCGCAGATCGCAGGTTTGCCGGAACGGTAAATG
The DNA here is from genome assembly GCA_964563685.1 of uncultured Propionivibrio sp. Taxonomy (GTDB): domain Bacteria; phylum Pseudomonadota; class Gammaproteobacteria; order Burkholderiales; family Rhodocyclaceae; genus Propionivibrio. The sequence continues at coordinate 287,311 of CAZLXL010000001.1, read as the reverse complement.
CCCGCCTTCTCGAAGCCGATTGATTCGCGCGTCGGCCCCAGCCAGTCGGTGTGGTCGAGGGCGATTCCGGTTACTACCGAAACATCGGGCTCATAGATATTCACCGCATCCAGCCGCCCGCCCAGACCCACCTCCAGGATGATGACCTGTACCTGCCGCGCGGCAAACACCTCCCAGGCCGCCAGCGTACCGAATTCAAAATAGGTCAGCGACACCGCGCCGGTCGAATCACCTGCCAATTCACGTGCTGCCTCGACTCGGGCGAACGCAGCGCACAGGCTGGCGTCGTCAATCGCCGCGCCATCGACGCGCACGCGCTCGTTGTAGGCCAGCAGATGCGGCGAGGTATAGCAGCCGGTCCGGTAACCCGCCGCGCGATAGACCGATTCCAGGAGGGCGCAGGTCGATCCCTTGCCGTTTGTGCCGCCGACGATGATCACCTGACACGCCGCGCGTTGACCGAGCGCATCCCGCACGCGCCCGACGCGCTCCAGCCCCAGCTCGATCCCGGACTGCCCCTTGGGATGCAGCCCCTCCAGAAAAACCAGCCAATCGGAAAGCGATTTCACAAGAACTCTCGATGCAGAACCATGGGTAAAAAAAGAAGTTGATTCAATTCAGTGCGGACGTCAATCGAACAGTGATGCGGTGCCTGGCTGCGCCACCGGGTTTTGTACCGTCTGCGCATCGAGCCAGCGCATGATCGCTTCCACCACGTGCGCCTGCTCTTCCGGGGTCAACGCGCGCCCCGCCGGAATCCTATGCCATTTCTCCAGACAGCCCCGGCAGCATGTTGCCGTCGCATGCTGCGCGACAAACACCGGATGCCCGCGAAACGGCGTCTGCTTCCCATCATTATGCGGCACCGCCGACGCCAGCCGCTGCGCCACAAAATCGCGCGCATGCCCCGCAACCGTTTCCCGCCCCTTCGCCGCGAGGTATTCGCGCTCACGCAACTTCAAGGAAAAGCTGCTGCGGAAACGAGACTTGGGCAGCGCGGTGAACAGGTCGTCAATATCACGCATGCTATAAGCGTTAAGCGACGACCTCTTCAGCAAAACCGATCATTTCGTCGATATAAAAACACAATTCGCGTAGTGCTCCATCAGACATGTACCGTCTCTTTTTTGACAAAGGAACGCAGTTACGGACGCACCGTTTTTTTCGTTACCAGATCGATCGGAGGCAGCACGGTTGAGGGCTGAATAAGCCATAGCCTCTGCTCAGTCGACTTTAAATGTGAAATGACTCGGCTGGGCAGTACGACGCACATGGCTTATCACGAGAAGACGACCGCAATATGTGAAGTCAGTGTGATGTCTCTCACGATGAAAGAGGTGTATTTCATCGCCGGTAGAAGCTGCATTGAGCATTCGATCTTCGGCGAAATGATCGGTTGGCCCCTCCCATTCGAGCTTGCCATCGGATAGACGGTCGGCGTATTGCTCCGCGGACGATTGCTTTTCTTCTGTGACGAAGAGAACGACCTTATTGTCGTCACGCGGTGTTACCACCCCGCGAGCTATGGCATGAAAGCTGGAATAACCCCACAGCTCGGCTAATTCTTGGCGCGAGTAGGTGGCACCTTTTGTAACCTTAGCAAATGAGATGGGCATAGTAATCCTTGAATAGCTAACTAAAAGTGGACTCCACTTTTTTCAAGCGGCAAGAGAGTCCGACAATCTTTCGACGACTTGTAAAAAAATTTAAGTTGCTCCGATATTTCGTCACGTCGTACAACCTTCTTCCATTAGACGATTACTACTTTCGGCACGAATACCCTTTTACTAGGATTGCCCGACTACCGCCATCCAACTTTCATTTACTCGCGCAACACGCCCAGCATTCTTCGGGATCATTCCGCAAACGTTCAAGAAAACAAATAACAGCTTCGTCCTTTTGTGACAAATCAAAATACTGCGCCCCCATGATCGACCAGTCGTCGCAGCAGCCGAGCGGTTCGTAGTCCTTGTAGACAACCTTGTAGGCCGCCTCCGGGTGCGTCTTGGCGTCGCGGTCGTCGCACGCGCTGATTTCCAGAATCGAGCGGTTGCGGTAGAGGACGTTGATCTTCCGCGTCGATTCGAGGTAGCAGCCGACATCGGCTGCGGTGAGATGGGCGGCTTCGGTTTCGGTCAGCTTGGTGATCATTTTTTTGTTTTGCGATTTCCGGACCCGGCGCTTGCCGGAATCCGGATTTTCGGCCGAGCTATTTCAGGCCGCGGCGGGAAGTTTTTGCAGCATGGCCAGCAACTGGGCCAGTTTGTCCTTCATTTCACGGCGGTCGACGATCATGTCAATGGCGCCTTTTTCGAGCAGGAATTCGGAGCGCTGGAAGCCTTCCGGCAGCTTCTGGCGCACCGTCTGTTCGATGACGCGCGGGCCGGCGAAGCCGATCAGCGCGCCGGGCTCGGCGATGACGATGTCGCCGATGAAGGCGAACGAGGCCGAGACGCCGCCCATCGTCGGATCGGTGAGGACCGAGATGAAGGGCAGGCCTGCTTCCGACAGCCGCGTCAGCGCCGCGGTGGTCTTGGCCATCTGCATCAGGGAGAACAGTCCTTCCTGCATGCGCGCGCCGCCTGAGGCGGAGACGCAGATGAAGGGCATTTTCTGCTCGACGGCAGTTTGCACGCCGAGCACGAAACGTTCGCCGAGCACGGAGCCCATCGAGCCGCCCATGAAGTCGAATTCGAAGGCAGCCACGACCACCGGCAGCGTCTTCAGCGTGCCCTGCATGACCACCAGGGAGTCGCTCTCTCCCGTGCTCTTGGCGGCATCGGCCAGGCGGTCGCTGTAGCGTTTGCTGTCCTTGAAGTGCAGTGCGTCGACCGGCAGGACTTCCACGCCGATTTCGTAGCGCTCTTCGGCATCGAGCAGCAGGTCGATGCGCTGGCGGGCATTCAGGCGGTTATGGTGGCCGCATTTCGGGCAGACCTGCGCGTTTTTTTCCAGATCGGTCGTGTACAACACGGCGTCGCAGGACGGGCACTTGCTCCACAAGCCTTCCGGCAAGACGGATTTGCGCTCGGTGCCCGTTTCACTGCGCTTGATCTTGGGCGGCAGGAGTTTCTTCAGCCAGCTCATTGTTTCTCCTTTGTTATCAGGCCTTGGTCGCCTGGTCGATACCTTGGCGCAGGTCGGCCACCAGATTCCGCACTTTATCGCAGACGTTCCCGGCGGTCGATTTCTCGATTTCCTCGATGATGCGGCTGCCGACGACCACGGCATCGGCAAAGCAGGCAATCGTTCCTGCCGTCTGCGCGTCGCGGATGCCGAAACCGACGCCGACCGGCACGCCGACAGCGGCATGGATTTCCGGGATGCGCTGCGCGACGGCCTGCACATCGAGCTGCGCGGAACCGGTCACGCCCTTGAGCGAAACATAGTACACGTAGCCGCTGGCCAGTTCGGCGACCAGGGCGATGCGCTCCGGCGTGGACGTGGGCGCAAGCAGGAAGATCGGATCGAGCGCGTTGGCCTGCATGGCCTTGGCGAAATCGATGCTCTCCTCCGGCGGATAGTCGACGACCAGCACGCCGTCGACGCCGGCATCGAAGGCCGCCGCGGCGAAGGTTTCGACACCCATGGCTTCGATCGGGTTGGCGTAACCCATCAGCACGACCGGGGTTTCGTTGTTGTCGGCGCGGAAGTTGGCGACCATTTCCAGCACCTGACGCAGGCTGACGCCTTTGGCCAGCGCACGCTCGGAAGCGCGCTGGATGATCGGGCCATCGGCCATCGGGTCGGAGAACGGCACACCGAGTTCGATGATGTCGACACCGGCCTCGACCAGCGTGTGCATGAGCGGCACGGTCAGTGCCGGATCGGGGTCACCGGCGGTAATGAACGGAATCAGCGCCTTGCGCCCCTGCGCCTGCAGGCGCTCGAATGTGGCTTGGATTTTTGACATGGCGGATCCTCAGAAGGTGATGCCCGATTTTTCGGCGACGGTGTGCATGTCCTTGTCGCCGCGGCCCGAGAGGTTGACCAGCAGGATCTTGTCCTTGGGCAGGGTCGGCGCCAGCTTGAGCGCGTGGGCGATGGCGTGGCTCGATTCGAGCGCCGGGATGATGCCCTCCAGGCGGCACAGCGTATGGAAGGCTTGTAGCGCCTCGGTGTCGGTGATCGTCGCATATTCGGCGCGCCCGGTATCCTTGAGCCAGGCGTGTTCGGGGCCGACGCCGGGATAGTCGAGCCCGGCGGAGATGGAATGCGTCTCGATGATCTGCCCGTTGGCGTCCTGCAGCAGGTAGGTGCGGTTGCCGTGCAACACACCAGGATGCCCGGCGGTCAGCGAGGCCGCGTGGCGGCCGGTCTCGATGCCGTCGCCCGCCGCTTCGACGCCGATCAGGCGCACGTCCTCATGAGGAATGTATGGGTAGAAAATGCCCATGGCGTTGGAGCCGCCGCCCACGCAGGCGATCACCGCATCCGGCTGGCGGCCGCACTGTTCCTGCATCTGCACGATGGCTTCGTTGCCGATCACCGCCTGGAAGTCGCGCACCATCATCGGGTACGGATGCGGCCCGGCGACGGTGCCGATGATGTAGAAGGTCGACGAGACGTTGGTCACCCAGTCGCGCATGGCCTCGTTGAGCGCGTCCTTGAGCGTCTTCGAGCCGCTCTCGACCGGCACGACCGTCGCACCGAGCAGCTTCATGCGATAGACGTTGGCGGCCTGGCGCCTGACGTCCTCGGAACCCATGTAGACGATGCATTCCATGCCGTAGCGCGCGGCCACGGTGGCCGTGGCGACGCCGTGCTGGCCGGCGCCGGTCTCTGCGATCACGCGTTTCTTGCCCATGCGCCGGGCGAGCATGGCCTGGCCGATGCAGTTATTCACCTTGTGCGCGCCGGTGTGGTTGAGGTCTTCACGCTTGAGGTAGATCTGTGCACCGCCGTACTCCTCGGACAGGCGCTTGGCGTGATACACCGGGCTGGGCCGGCCGACGTAATGCTTGAGTTCGTATTCGAATTCGGCGATGAACGCCGGGTCGCGCTGAGCCTCGGCGTAGGCTGCGTTGAGTTCAGCAAGCGCCGGTATCAGGGTTTCGGCGACGAAGATACCGCCGTAGGGGCCGAAGTGGCCGCGGGCGTCAGGGAGATCGTAAGTTTTGGTGGTCATGAATTTTCCTTGAGGCAATAAAAGGGGAACCGCGAAGTATCGAGCGATCTTCGGCCTCAAGTGTGGTCGGCGAGAAAGCGCCTCCAGCAGGTGCGGGTGAGTCCACCACAGGTCTTGCGCATTATGGGTTCCGATCCATCCAGCCAATCCGTATCAACCGGCTACCGTCATTCCGGCCGAACGTACGGCCGATATGAAAGCACAAATCTTTTCTGCATCCTTGATCCCCTTGGCCACTTCGACACCGGACGAGACATCGACCGCCGCCGGTCTGACGCGGAGGACGGCTTCGCCGACATTCTCGGCATCCAGGCCGCCCGAAAGGATCAAAGGCTTCTCCAACTCCGGCGGAATCAAGGACCAGTCGAACACCTTGCCGCCGCCGCCATAGCCATCGACGAAGGCATCGAGAAGAATGGCCTGCGCTGAGGGGAAAGCGGACACGTATTGTAGCAAATCGACTCCGGGCTTCATCCGGGCCGCCTTGACGTAGGGCCGGTCGAACTGCCGGCAATACGCTTCGTCCTCGTCACCGTGAAACTGCAGCAGGTGAATCGGCACGGCCGCGAGCGTCTCGCGCACGAACTGCGGATCGGCATTGACGAACAGCCCGACGATGGTGACGAAGGGCGGCACACGCCGCGCCAATTCCGCCGCCAAGGCTGTTTCGACATAGCGCGGGCTGAACGGGTAGAAAACCAGTCCGATGGCATCGGCACCGGCGTCCACCGCCACCTGCACGTCCTCCGGCCGGGTCAGGCCGCAAATCTTGATGCGTGGTTTCATTGGCTCATTTTCCTTGTTCCACCTTCCATAATCATCCGATAGACACCTGTGACACCTGTTTGCTCACATCGGCAGGAAGTTACGGATGATCACATAGACAACGCTTCCGCACACGATGCTCAACAAGGCATTCCTGCCCCACCATTGCGCCAGCACGACCAGGGCGGCGGCGAGCAGTTCCGGCCACGGCCCGCCCGCATGTTCCCGGGCAGCACCGGCCAGTGTATGCACCAGCAGCAGCACCATGATTGCCAGGGGCAGGAATTGACCCAGCGCATCGATGATCCGGTGCTTGCCCAGCCATTGTGCGGCCACGAAGGGCAAGGCGCGCAGGGCGAAGGTCACAGCGGCCATGGCGGCAATGACCCCGATCACGTAAACGCTGTCGATCATGGCTGCGCCTCACGGACGGATGGCCCGCTGCGCGGTTGCCAGAGCATTCCGGCCGCCACACTGATGGCAATGGAAATCACCAGCGCATGCCGCGGCGAGAGGAGGCTGGCTACGGCGTAGGAAGCAAGCGCGACCCACAGGGGAACCGGAGTTTTCCGGGTGCGCCATTGCTCGACAGCCAGAACGGCGAACAAGGCCGCCAGCACGAAATCGAGTCCGGCCAGCGGCATTCTGGCCTGAGCTCCGGCCAGCGCACCGATGGCTGTGCCAAGCACCCACCAGCCGTGGTTGAGCAAGGTCACCGCCGCCATTTTTCGCGGCGGCGTGCTTTCAGGCAGCGAGGTGAGCACCGAATAGGTTTCGTCGGTCAGCCCGAACACCATGTACCAGCGCAGCCACCGTTCCTGCGGCATTTTCCTGAGCAGGGACAGTCCATAGAACACATGCCGCAGGTTCACGACCAGCGTGGCGAGGGCGATGGCGCCGACGGGCAAGCCCGCTGCGATCATCGGAATCATCATGTACTGGGCGGCGCCTGCATATACGAGGAGGCTGGCAAGCACCGCCAGCCATGCGTCCGCTCCCGCCTGCACGAAGAGAAAACCGAACACGGTCCCCAGCGGGATGTAGCCCATGGCGATCGGCGCGGTCAGAGTCAGTATCGAGAGATGAGCTTCTTGTGATGTCGGAGAAGTTGAATTCCTGTTTGTCATGAACGATGCATTCTGTTGTTTCGAATCAATGGCTTCAAACCCCGGACAAGGCCGTCAGCAGGGAGTCGGTCGTCGACGGCAAGCCCCAGTGTACTTCGTAGTCGACACCAACCAGATACAGTCCGGCTGCGGAGAAGGTCGGCGCCGCCAGCCGCCGGTCGCCGTGCGCCAGCAATTCCGCTATCCACTCCGGCGGATGCTTACCCTGTCCGATATAGACCAGGCTCCCAACCATGTTGCGCACCATGTGATGCAGGAAAGCCCCTGCCTGGAAATCGAAGACGATCATATCCCCGAAACGCCTGACCTCCGCGCGTCGAATGGTTTTTACCGGCGACCTGGCCTGGCAGTCGGCTGCGCGGAAAGCCGAGAAATCGTGCTCGCCGAGGAGAAGGTTTGCGGCGCGCCGCATGACCGATTCATCGAGTGTGTGGTGATACCACCCTACCCGTCCATGCCAGACGCCGGTACGTTGCGGCCGGTTGATCAGCAGGTAGCGGTAGCTGCGTCCGAAGGCCGAAAAGCGGGCATGGAATGCGTCATCCACGGGTTGCGCCCAGCGTACGGCCACGGCGGGCGGCAGAAAGGAATTGACGCCGCGCACCCAGGCCGTCAGCGGCCGTTCCCCTGGCACATCGAAATGCACCACCTGCCCCGTGGCATGCACGCCGGCATCGGTACGCCCGGCGCAAACCACGGGAACAGGCTGCCCGGCGATCTGCGCGAGCGCCGCTTCCAGTTCGTCCTGGATCGTGCCGCCTCCCGGCTGCGTCTGCCAGCCGCGAAAGGCGCTGCCGTCATATTCCACACCCAGTGCAACTCTCATCGCGGACATCCGATCCTTAGCGCAAGCAAAAATACACGACCAGCCCCAGCAATCCGGTCACAACCACAGCATCCATCCAACCCAACGCCTGCCGGTTGAGTTCGATGACTTCGTTGCCCTCGGCTTCGGGCACATCAAGCAGGGTTTTCCAGTCGCGCGGACGCGGCAGGGTCTCGACGTAACGCAGGACGAGCATCAGTCGCACCACACCGCGATCCGGGTCGATTCCGAAACGACGCAGGGGGAAAAACAGGGTATGGGTAGCCGCGAGCAAGTCCGACAACGGCATGTATTCAAGAAATGCGGCCACGGCAATCAGCACCAGCAACATGCGCCCCAGGTGTTTGGCGGCTTCCTGCAGGCCCTCGAGGGTCGGAGCAAGCGCCCCGCTCCAGAGCGGTTCGCCATCTACGCCCCAAGAAAATATGACGAACAACGAAAGCAGCAGCCAGCGCGTCCGCCAGATCAGGCGGCTGCCGCGCCGCAACACCGGCATCCCCAGCGCCGGGGTCAGCAGACAGGCAATAGTCAGCATCGCTCCGCTCAGGAACTGGACGGCGATCAGCAACATGAGCCAGGCCAGCAGGCGCGTCGCCGGATGAATGGGCAGATTCGGCATGAAACCAGATTTTCTTGCTACGCAATATCAAAAAACAAGGCCGCAGCCCTTGGCAGGGCTACGGCCATAGTTCAACTTCTCCTATGGACGAATCAGCCGCCGATTTTGGACAGCAGGTTCTGTGCGGCCTCTCGCTGAGTTGCATCGCCCTCTCTGAGGACTTCCTGCAGGAGTTCGCGCGCCCCTTCAAGATCACCCATTTCCTCGTAGGCTTTGGCCAGATCAAGCTTTGTTGCGACTTCTTCGCTTGCGTTGATATCCAGTTCCGGCATCAGGTCTGAGGAAGACTCGAACGTCGGGTTAACCACGGTTTCAGCCTGGCTCGAGGCAAAATCGGAACCGGCCGCAATATCAGCCCCGGCTGAGAACCCCGAAGGAACGACCAGCGTTTCCATCTGCTCTGTGGCGAAATCAGGATTGACCGCAGTCGTTACCTGAGCCGTCTCGTACGGAGACACCAGCACCGTTTCCTCCACAGACGGCCGGGACTCTGCAACGGGAGCCGAAGGCTGCGCGGGCAACCCGGGCTCGGGGGCCGAAAGATCGAGATCAATCGAAGACATGTCGAACGGATTGGCGTCCGTTCCGGATCCGGATTCGGTGCGGCCAAGGAAAGTGGATTCGGTCAGGTTAACATCGAACTGGACATCATCCGCCCGGGAATCCTGCGTCTCCGGTTGAGGTTTCGCGCTGTCGACCGTTGCGGGACCTCCCAGATTGAAGTCGAGATCAGGCAGGGCGCCAATATTGATTCCCTGCGGATTCGTCTTCTCGTCATCTGCCTCGCTCTTTACTCCAAGATCGAAGTCAAGGTCCGGAGCATCCACATTGACCAGTGTTTCCTTCAGGGAATCCGCCTTGGAAACTGCAGCCGCAGAAATTTCCGGAAGCTTGAAATCAGGAGCTATTGCAGAAGGTGCCGCCGCTTCGTGCGGAGTTGCCGGAGTTGCGACTCCCTTGCTCGACGGCAAGGAAGTGTCCTGAGGCTTGCTCTCGTCGACACTCAGATCAAAATCGAGCGTAGTCAGTTCAGCCGTCTCTTCTGCAAGCGGGGGCATCATCGGAGCCGGCTCGCTGGAAACCTGAGTTTCCTCCTGAATTTCATCGCCCGCCTTCCCTCTAGACAGTTCGGCTTCGGCAGCGTGCCCCTGCGAAGCATCACGGTACATGGGATTTTCAGGATCCAGCTGGCGCCCCATCGCGGCAGCCTTTTCCCAGTCAGGACCGGCACCGCTGGTTTCTCCATACAGATCGGTGGCCAGGGTCTCGAATTGTTTCAGATCCTTGCGACCGGCATAGATTTCGAGCAGTTTCAGATGGATGGCCAGACGTTTCGGATCCTTCTGACGCGCTTCCAGGAGGATTTCCTCGGCCTGTGCATCACGCCCGTAAGCCATGTACACATCCGCCTCGGCTACCGGATCGACTTCATCGGTGTCGATGCTTCCCGGTCCGGCCTGGCTGAAATCGGTCTGCGCCGGAGTTTGCGATGACGTATCGACGCTCTGGCCGCCCGTGCTGCGGAATACCGAATTGGCCGACAGCCCTGCCGTCGTACTAGGCGGCGTCAGCGTACTGCTCAGATCCTGTTCGGCTTGCGTTGCATTGGAACGGCGCCGACGTGCCACGAAATAGGCCGCGAGGAGTGCGAGAATGCCGCCGCCGCCCGCCAGCGCCATGGGATTACCCAGCAGTTCTTCGAAGAACCCCGGCTCCTCGGCAGGAGGAGGTGGTGGTGGCGGTGCAACCTTGGGTTTTTCCGCGGGCTTGGGTTCTTCAGCAGGCTTGGCTTCGGATGGCTGAGCCTGGGGTGGAGCTTCCACGGGTTTCTCTTCGGCAACGGGTGCTGCCGCTACGGCTGGTGCCTCTGCTACAGGCGCTGGAGCCGGAACGGCTGCGGCAGACGCCGAAGCAGGCTTGCCCTCAGGCTTCGTCTCAGCAGCAGATTCGGCAGCAGCGGGCTTGGGCGTGGCCGCCGCCTGTTTTTGCAACTCCGCCAGATTCTGGTTCTTCAGCTCGAGAAGCTTTTGCAAATCTGCAACATTCTTTTCGAGAAGCGCCGCGCGTTCATTGGCTTCCTTGAGCGCCTTCTCCCTGGCAATCGCATTTTCTTCGGAAGCGCTGCCTTTAGCAGCACCGCCTGCCTTGCCGACCGGTTCGGTCTTCGAGACTTTGAGCTGATCCCTGGAAGCCGCAGCGGCTTCCTCTTTATCGTCAACCTTGGCGGTAATCTTCCCGCCAGCATCCTGCCTGCCGGAATCGTCAACGGCTTCGGTCCTGGCTGCCGCGCCGGCCAGCTTGCGTCGGTACGCATTCCAGTCGGAAGATTGGGCGAGAACGATTTTCCTGGCTTCTCCGGGAGCTACCGACTCGATGGCCGACTTTTCCGGCAACGAAAGAATTTTTCCGGCTTTCAACCGGTTCATGTTGTTGGCTTCAAACGCCTCGGGGTTGGCACGGAAGAGCGCCACCAGCATCTGATCCAGCGACACTCCTTCCGGTTTCGCCCCGCTGGCGATCCGATGCAGGGTTTCACCACGCTTGACTTGATGCTCACCTGTCGCAGCGGCAGCGGGTGCGTCCGTTTTTTTTACCGTCTCCGGAGTGCGTACGCTGGAGAGCGCCTTGGCCCGCACTTCGCTGTCAATCTGCGAAGCACCCGGCCTGCCCGCGGGTTCACCTCCGGTCGCTGCAGGAGTTACCGGCGATGCGGCCTTGGCTGCGAACTCCGGAGGGTCGAGGAGGAAAGTGTATTCGCGCACAAGCCGGCCGGAAGACCAGTTCAGTTCAAGCAACATATCAACGAAAGGATCGTTGATCGGCCTTTCCGAGCTTAGCTTGATGACCGCCTGGCCGTTCGGGCGTTTGTCCAGAGCAAACCGGATGCCCAGCAAGGTTGTCGCGTAATCCAGTCCGGCCTGCTTGAATGTTTCGGGCGAAGCCAGCTGCGCCTTCATGTCGGCGAGTTCTTCACGTGTTGCGGTCACATCGATCTCGGCCCGCAAGGGTTGCCCTAGCGCGGAGAAAACAACCAGTTTCCCGAGTCCTGCGGCATGGGCCGCAAGCGGCACTCCCGAGAGAACCAGAGATGTTGCGACCGCCACAACGGAGGAACGCATCCCGAAATGCTTGATGGATAGATATGTTTTATTTGCCACGGCGCCACCCTGAGCGTCGAAATCGGAAATATTAAAATAACATCATGGAGTTAGCCATGCAAGCTAAACTTGCTTGTGACATGCCAATTAAGCAACAAAAAAACCGGGGCGTTTACCCCGGTTTTTTTAGTACAGCTCCCCTACTTGTCCAGAAGAATGCGCAACATCCGCCGCAATGGCTCGGCAGCACCCCACAGCAACTGGTCGCCCACCGTGAAGGCCCCAAGGTATTCCGGCCCCATGGCCAGCTTGTGCAGGCGCCCGACCGGAACCGTGAGCGTACCGGTCACGGCCGCCGGAGTCAGTTCGCGTTCACTGATTTCACGCTCGTTGGGCACCACCTTGGCCCACTGATTGCCGCCGGCAATGATTTCCGAAACCTCGTCGAGCGGCACATCCTTCTTCAGCTTGATGGTCAGCCCCTGCGAATGGCAGCGCATGGCGCCGATGCGCACGCAGATGCCGTCAATGGGGATACTGCCGGGAGTGCGGAACGCCGGACGCCCGAGAATCTTGTTGCACTCGGCACCGCCCTTCCATTCCTCTTTCGACTGCCCGCCTTCGACCGGCACATCGATCCATGGGATCAAGCTGCCGGCCAGCGCGGTATTGCGGAAATTTTTGGTCGGGAAGCTGGCAGCGCGCATCGTCTCGGCCACCTTGCGGTCGATTTCGAGTATGGCCGAAGCCGGATCGGCCAGTTCGGTTTTCACCGCGTCGTGCAGGGCGCCCATTTGCTCCAGCAGCTCGCGCATGTTCTGCGCGCCGGCGCCGGAGGCCGCCTGGTAGGTCATGGCCGACACCCATTCGACGAGATCGTGCTTGAACAGCCCGCCCAATCCCATGAGCATCAACGACACCGTGCAGTTGCCGCCAATCCAGTTCTTTCCGCCCTTGGCCAGCGCACCCTCGATCACGTTCAGGTTGACCGGATCGAGAATGATGACGGCATCCTTGTCCATGCGCAGCGCCGAGGCCGCATCGATCCAGTGTCCATTCCAGCCTGTTGCGCGCAATTTGGGAAAGACGTCCTTGGTGTAATCGCCGCCCTGGCAAGTGATGACGATATCCATCTGCTTGAGCCTGTCGATGGACATGGCATCCTGCAGTACGCCGCCTTCCTTGCCGCCCAGCGTCGGTGCAGGGCCGCCGATCGACGAGGTGGAAAAATAAACCGGATCGATGAAGGCGAAATCGCCCTCTTCTACCATGCGCTGCATGAGCACCGAGCCCACCATGCCACGCCAACCAACCAGACCAACCTTCTTCATTTAAGTTACCTCAAGTCAAAAACAGAATTCTTCGGGACGATCACAACGCCGCGAGCACCGCATCACCCATTTCCTTCGTGCCGACTTTGGTTGTTCCAGGCTCGTAGATGTCGCCCGTGCGATAGCCTTGAGACAACACTTTCTTCACCGCGTTCTCGATGCGCAGCGCAGCCTCTTCATTGGCAAAGCTGTAGCGCAGCATCATGGCCGCCGACAGGATGGTGGCCAGCGGGTTCGCCAGGTTCTTCCCGGCGATATCCGGCGCCGAGCCATGGCTGGGTTCGTACAGTCCCTTGCCGGTTTCGCTCAGCGAAGCGGAAGGCAGCATGCCGATGGAGCCGGTAAGCATCGACGCCTCGTCGGACAGGATGTCGCCGAAAATGTTGCCGGTCACGACCACGTCAAACTGCTTGGGGGCACGCACCAGCTGCATTGCAGCGTTGTCCACCAGCATGTGGGAAAGCTCGACGTCAGGATATTCCGGAGCCATTTCGATCATCACGTCACGCCAGAGCTGGGTCGTTTCGAGCACGTTCATCTTGTCGATCGAACACAGTTTCTTGTTGCGCTTGCGTGCCGCCTCGAACGCCACCCGGCCAATGCGGCGGATCTCGCTCTCGCTGTAGATCATCGTATTCACGCCAACCCGCTGCATTACGCCATCGACCTCGCGCGTTTCGATACCGCGCGGCTGGCCGAAATAGATGTCGCCCGTCAGTTCGCGCACGATCAGGATGTCCAGGCCCGAAACCACTTCGGGCTTGAGCGTCGAGGCATTGGCCAGTTCGGGATAGAGCACGGCCGGACGCAGATTGGCAAACAGTCCAAGTAGTTTGCGGATGCCCAGCAGCCCCCGCTCGGGACGCAGTTCGCGGGCCATCACATCCCATTTCGGCCCGCCGACAGCGCCAAGCAGCACGGCATCGGCAGCCAGCGCCATCTTCTGGGTCGCCTCCGGGAACGGACTGCCCGCCGCATCGACGGCGCAACCGCCCAGCAAGGCTTCTTCCATCTCGAACTTCAAGTCCAAAGCCTGCAAGACACGTACGGCCTGGGCAGTAATTTCGGGGCCGATCCCGTCGCCGGGCAAAACACAGATTTTCACAATAGTTTCCTTAAAACGATCAAAAGGGCGAAGTGGTGCTGCACACGTTACACAAATTCATTCTTGAAAGCCGATGCCGTCTCGCGCAAAAGCCCGGATTTCATTCAGGCTCACTTGGTGGCGGCTTTTTCTATCGCCTGGCCACCACGCTCGATATCGCGGCCAATTCCCTGCACGGTATTGCAGGCCATCGACGTCACAGCGGAAACGATGACCAACAAGGCAAATGCAAATTTTTTCATGGTTAGTCTCCTGAACATTTTGCGGCCGATCTACTACTCACAGAACCGAAGATTATCTCATGCGACACATGGCATGTCAGCCCGGACAACCCCCGAGGAAAATGCAAAGTCAATTTCTTGCGCGCGCGGCGCGGTAAAGCGGTTGCACCCGATCGGCGTACACACGCAGATCGGACAGCCGCGAATCGTGGGAAGGATGCGTTGACAGCCATTGCGGTGGGCTGCCTCCCGAAGCGCGGGCCATCTTTTCCCAGAGCGAAATCGCGGCATGCGGATCGAATCCCGCGCGCGCCGCCAGCTCGACGCCGATGCGGTCCGCTTCCTGCTCCATCCCGCGCGAATTCGGGCGCATGAAAGCCAGTTCTCCGGCAGCACCCAGAACGTTCTGGCCGAGGCTTGCATCCACCCCGTAATAGGCTCCGATCAGCGCACCGCCAATCGCCGCTGCCAGGCCAACGCCTGTAGCCTGCCCTACCTTCTCCCGGCCGTGTTCACGCAGCGCGTGAGCAATCTCGTGGCCCATGACCGCCGCCAGCTCATCATCGCTCAAACCAAGTTTTTCAATCAGGCCGGTATAGACGGCCATCTTGCCGCCCGGCATGCACCATGCGTTCAGGTCATTGGAGCTGATGACATTGACTTCCCATCTCCAGCCGGGGGCGTCCGAACGAAAAGCCGCCGTGGCCGGAATCAGCCGCCCGGCAATGCGGCGCACCCGTTCGAGTTGTGCCGCATCGCGATTCAGCCGGTTTTTGGCGCGCGCTTCCTGAAGGGTCTGCGCATAAGCCTTCTCCGCCGAGCGATTCACTTCCGCGGCCGAAACCAGCATGGTCTGCTCGCGATCGACGCCGACCGCGCCCGCCGAAGTCGTGTTCGTTGGAGTGCAGGCGGTGGCAAGGATCGCCAGCAGCGCAAGCAGGACAAGCCGACAATTCGCGAGGAAATCGTTTTTCATACACCCTCATAAGTCGTTGGAAGGATTTACAACGCAGGTTCCCTTGTTTTCGCTGACATCCTTGTCGAAAACCCAAAACGCGACAACAACAAGACCGATCAATGCGAACAACGTTCCCAGGGAAAAAGTCAGCCCGCCGCCCAGCCGATCCCAGACCAGGCCGCTGACCAATCCGCCCACCAGCCCGCCGGCGCCGAAACTCAGGCTGGAATAAAGCGCTTGTCCGCGCGCACGGGTATTGCCCGGAAACCAGCGGTTGATCGCTGCAATGGCCGCCGCATGGAAGGCGCCGAAAGTCAGTCCATGCAGCAGTTGCGCCAGCACCAGTACGGCAACGTAGTCAACGGCATACCCGATGGCCACGAAACGCACGGCTGCCGCGGCGAAGCTGACCAGCAATATCTGTCGCAGGCTGACGCGGCGCATGATATGCGCCATACCCACAAAAACGGCGATTTCGGCAAGCACACCCAGCGTCCACAAGCCTCCAACAAACGATTTGCTGTAGCCGTGCGCGGAGAGGAAGATCGAATAGAAAATGTGCAGCGCGCCATGAGCCGCCGACATGGAAAAACACGCCGTCAAAAGCGCCCTGACCCGAGGTTGACGCAGGATGCGGGCGACAGGCGGATGCACCTCATGCCCCGGTGCCGCTGCAGCCTCAGGGAGGCTCAGCCCGCACAGCATGATGCCGGCGAGGGAAAACAGAATCGCCCACAACAGACTGGGCAAGGGCCAGTGATCAAGCAAGGCGCCAACCGCGAGCACGGCAACGATGAAGCCAATTGATCCCCACAGGCGGATGCGGCTGTAACGGGCTGGATTCTCGCGCAGATGGTCGAAAGTCAGGGTCTCCACCAGCGGCAACGCCGCCACCCAGAAAAACGAAAAAAGTCCCAGGGCAATCAGCAGGACTTCAAAACGACTAGCAAAAAAGAAGATGCCGAAAACCAGCAGGGTAACCAGGCCGGTCAGGCGGATGACCGGCATGCGGTGGCCAAAGCGGTCAACCAGCGCACTCCAGAAATACGGGCCGACCAGACGCATCAACTGCATCTGCGTCATCAGAACGCTGATATCCCACGCCGAAAACTCGAGCGACTGAAGGTAAAGCCCGAAATAAGGGGTGAAAACGCCGATAAAGGCGAAATAGAAAAAGTAATAGCTCGAAAGGCGCCAGTAAGGAACGGGGGACATCCAGAAATTCTACCGGATGTCCCGCAGGAGAAGCCGGAGCCGTGTTACTTGTCTACAGACTGTCCTACAGATTGTTGTCCGACACGATAGGCCAGCATCAGGTTATACAGTTGATCCTTGAGTTTTACGCGCTGCTTTTTCATGTCTTCGAGAGTGAAATCATGGACCGGCATATCGTGCTCTTCCAGATCTTCAACTTTCCCGGTGAGGCGGTGGTATGACCCATACAGGCTGGCAAACAGCGGATTTGAATTGCGCAGGTTATTGATCGCATCCTGCATGTCGGGAAATTCCTGGTGAAGATCATGGTGATCGATGTGCATGTTGACTCCTCCTTATAGATTCCCAATCAAAAAGCAGCAGAAACGGACAACACTACAAGATTCTGCCTCCAATTTTCGGCGTTTGGCAATGCACATCAGCGCACTGCGCGCGATGTCTCAAGGCATGGTCGATGAGCACCAGCGCCAGCATGGCTTCGGCAATCGGTGTGGCGCGGATGCCCACGCACGGATCGTGACGACCGTGCGTCTCGACCTGAATCGGTTCGCCCTTCCGGTCGATCGAGCGGCGCGACAGACGGATGCTTGAGGTCGGCTTGATGGCCAGACTGACCCGGATATCCTGCCCGGTCGAAATGCCGCCCAGAATTCCGCCGGCGTTGTTGGACAGGAAGCCCTCCGGCGTCATCTCGTCGCCATGCTCGCTGCCCTTTTGCATGACAGAAGCGAATCCGGCGCCGATCTCGACGCCTTTCACGGCATTGATCCCCATCATGGCATAGGCGATATCCGCATCGAGGCGATCATAGACAGGCTCGCCCCAGCCCGGGGGGATGCCGCTCGCTGCCACACTGATCCTGGCCCCCACCGAATCGCCGGATTTGCGCAAGGCATCCATGTAGTCTTCAAGCTGCGGAACGATCTGCTCATTCGCCGCGAAGAACGGATTCAGGTCGATCTGCCCGGGATCGACGAACGGAATCTCGATCGGCCCGAGCTGACTCATCCAGCCCCGGATCGTCACTCCATAGCGCTCTCTCAGCCATTTCCGGGCAATCGCCCCGGCCGCCACGCGCACGGCCGTCTCGCGCGCCGAGGAACGACCGCCGCCACGGTAATCGCGAAACCCGTATTTCTGGTCATAAACATAGTCGGCGTGGCCGGGCCGGAAGGTTTCGGCAATATTTCCGTAATCCTTGCTGCGCTGATCCTGGTTGCGGATGAGCAGAGCGATCGGCGTACCGGTCGTTTTGCCCTCGAATACGCCGGACAGGATTTCCACCGTATCGGGTTCGCGGCGCTGCGTCACATGCCGCGAGGTTCCCGGTTTGCGGCGATCCAGCTCGGCCTGGATGTCCGCCTCGCAGATTTCCAGTCCCGGCGGGCAGCCGTCGACCACACAACCGATGGCCGGGCCGTGCGATTCACCAAAGGAAGTGACCGTGAATAGGGTGCCGAATGTATTGCCTGACATGTTTTTCCAGGGAGCGATAGAATTTGTGGAAAGTCTAGCACGCCCTTCCATTCGACGACGAGTTCCGGCCATGCGCAACAAACCCAAGCCGCATCCGAAACCCTCCGCGCAGCCCAGGCCCGCCCCGATCCGTCCGTTCGCCGAAAACCCGTTACGACAGCCACACAACCGTTGGCAGCGAACGGCGCGTTATGGGTGGGACAAGGGCGGATCGCACGGAGGAAGAAAATAGCCTGCTTTCTGCCCTTGCGCAGCGTGCAGGCCTGCGCATGCGCGCCGTGTCGTCAGGTGCCGGCCGGGCGCAGGGCGTGATTCTCCCCGCACCCGCAAGGACATCAACTCAGGTCAACCGGCACGAACAGCCGGGCATCGCGCCGCTGGATGAGCAGGGCCACACGTTTGGAGGCCTTGCCAACGAGACTGCGCAGTTGCTCGACGCTGCTCACGGCTTCGCCGTTGACTGACAGAACGACATCTCCCGGCCGGATGCCTGCGCGCGCGGCTGCGCCCGAGACATTTTCCACCAGCAGCCCCTCTTTTCCGTCCAATTGCCGGCGCTCCGCCGGGGTCAGGGGGCGCAGCGCCAGCCCCAGGCGCCCTTGAGCTATCTCCTTGTCTTCCACGCTGGCCGTTTTTTCCTCTTTCAAACCGCCCACCTTGACCTCGATCTCACGCTTGCTGCCCTTGCGCCAGATTTGCAGCCTGGCGGTTTCGCCGGGCCGGATATTGGCCACCAGGGGAGGCAGCTCGCTCGAAGACTGGATCTCCTTGCCATTCAGGGCCAGGATCACATCCCCCGACTGCAGGCCGGCCCGGGCCGCCGGACTGTCTTTCTCGACCGAGCTGATCAGCGCTCCTGTCGGCTTGCCCAGACCGAATGATTCCGCCAGCGACTGATTGACTTCCTGGATCGCCACTCCCAGCCGGCCACGTTGCACCTTGCCGTGCTTGAGTATCTGATCCTGCACGGAAATGGCCACGTCGATCGGGATGGCGAAGGACAACCCCTGATAGCCGCCGGTACGGCTGTAGATCTGCGAATTGATGCCGATCACCTCGCCGGACATGTTGAACAGCGGGCCGCCCGAATTGCCGGGATTGACCGCCACGTCGGTCTGGATGAACGGGACATAATTGTCGTCAGGCAGTGAACGCGATTTGGCCGAAACAATGCCGGCGGTGGCGCTGCTCTCGAAACCGTAGGGTGATCCGATGGCCAGCACCCATTCCCCGACGCGGACGCCCGCGGGGTTGCCAATCCTCACCGTCGGCAGGTTGCGCGCCTCGATGCGCAGCACGGCAACATCGGTGGCCTTGTCGGTGCCCAGCACCTTGGCCTTGAATTCACGCTTGTCATTCAGGCGCACGATCACCTCATCAGCCCCATCAACCACGTGGGCATTGGTCAGAATGACGCCATCATCGCGCACGACAAACCCCGACCCCTGCCCGCGCACCTGCTGTTCACCACGCGGTTGTGGAATCCGGAAATGACGGAAAAATTCATAGAACGGGTCGTTCGGGTCAAGCCCCGGGAAATCCGGAATGGCCGCCGGACCCTTGACCTTGCCGGTTACGCTGATATTGACCACCGCCGCACTGTTGCGGGCAACAATCTCGCTCATGTCAGGCAATGCAGCTCCGGGAGCGGGCGCCGCAACGGGGTTCCCCGCCGCATGTGCCGACCAGGGCGATGACCCCGACACCATCGAATAAGCGCCGGTCAACGCTGCGGTGACCACCGCGACCCATACCGTTCTTTTCAAGGCTTGCAGCTTCATGGACATTCTCCTTTTCGATTCAAGTCAGGAAGTTGCTTCACGACGCATCAAGCTTACGGCAGAAAAACTTAAGAACAACTTAAAACACGACGCGCGCGCGCAGTCCGCCTGCCTCCGCATCCAGCAGTGCGACCGAGGCGCCATGACGGTCGGCAATCGTCTTCACGATCGCCAGCCCGAGACCGCTGCCCGTTTCCTCACCCATCCCGCCATTCCAGCGGTAGAAACGATCGAAAACCCGCTGGCGTTCTTCAGGAGGAATACCCGGACCGGTATCCACCACCTCAAGAAAGGCCTGCCCTTCGGATATTCCGCACGACACATCGACGCGGCCTCCTGGCGGGGTATAGCGCAAGGCATTCCCGACCAGATTGGCCAGCAGGATTTTCAAGGCGCCGGCGTCGCCGGAAACCTTTGCAGCCTCATCGGCCTGCACCACACCCAGATCGATATTGCGGGTCTCGGCCAGACGGGCATGTTCAGCCGCCGATTCGCGTATCAGCGCCGCCAGATCGACCTGGACGAAGTCCGACCCGAAAGCGCCGGGTTCCTGACGGGCCAGCGTCAGCATTTGCTGCACCGTGTGCGTCGCGCGTTGCAAGCCGCTTTTCAGTTCGCCGAGTGCAACGGCGCGTTCCTCTCCTGTTGCCGAACGTTCGACCAGTTGCGTCTGCAATTGCAGCGCGGTAAGCGGCGTGCGCAGTTCGTGCGCCGCGTCGGCGACAAACGCCCGCTGCGCATCCAGCGCAGCCTTGAGCCGCGCCAGCAGCCTGTTCAGCGATTCAACCAGCGGCCGGACCTCCTGCGGCACATCCACTTCCGACAGCGGATTCAGCGCATCCGGTGTGCGTGTCTGCACCGATTCGGCCAGTTTTCCGAGTGGGCGCAAGCCACGTCCGACCAGCCACCAAATGAGCAGGCCAAGCGCCGGAAGAAGGACAAAGAAAGGTTTCAGGGTGCGCCAGGCCACTCCTGCCGCCATGCGGTCGCGCACACGCATCGGCTGGGCCACGGCAATCGTCTGCCCGTGATACTGGATGGCGTAGAGCCGCCAGGCTCCCTCGGGCGTCTCGGTGGTCGAATAGCCGAGCCGCGTCAGCTCGGGCAGGGTGTAATGCTGCCGGGAGAAGAAAACCGTCAGACCGTTCCTGTCCCAGACGCGAATCACGTAGTCCAGGCTTTCATCGCTGGCCAGCGCTTCGGCCGACCCCTGGAAACGCTGATCGCGCAGCGACAGAGCGATCTGCTCCAGATGGTAATCGAACAGCACCCCGGCCTCGTCGCGCGCAGCCTTGTAGGTGGCCCAACCGGCCAGCAGCATGGCCGCGCACATCGTGCCGAGCAGAGCCAGCAGGAGATTGCGGCGAATTGACTTCATGATTCGGCCGGCACCATGTAACCGACCCCGCGCACATTGCGAATCCGTTCGCTACCGATCTTGCGACGCAGGGAATGGATATGCACTTCGACTGCATTGCTCTCGATTTCCTCGTCCCAGCCGTACAGGCTCTCCTCGATCTGGGAGCGCGACAAGGGCATGCCAGGCTGCTTCATCAGCGCGTGCAGGACCGAAAACTCCCGCTTGGAAAGCGCCACCGGAGCACCGTCCAGAGTCACCGCGTGCGTCGCCGGATCGAGCGCCAGCGCCCCGATCTCGATCACCGGGCTGGAGCGCCCATCACGCCGCCGCATCAGCGCCCGGATGCGCGCCGACAGTTCGTCGAGATCGAACGGCTTGACCAGGTAATCATCGGCGCCTGCATCCAGCCCCTTGACCCGGTCCGCCACCGAATCGCGCGCGGTGATCACCAGCACGGGAGTCGCTGCGCCCCTGCGGCGCAGGCTGGCCAGCAAATCCAGGCCGCTCTTGCGCGGCAGGCCAAGGTCGAGCAGGATCACTTCATGCACACCATTGGCCAGCGCCAACTCGGCCGCTGCGCCGTCGCGCACCCAGTCAACCGTATAGCCATCCTGTTTCAGGCCGCGCTGAACGCTGGCGCCGATCATCGGATCGTCTTCGACGAGCAGCAGACGCATCGATACTCCCAGGGGTGTAGTCCCGCTTGATTCCGGAAAAAAATTCAGCGCAATGTTATAGCGATTCAATGCCGGCGCAAAAGATCGAGGACTGAGCGCAGACGTTTTACGGAGAGGCAGTGGACAACACGGCCGGACGGCAGCCCATGACCCGGTTGCGCCCGGAGTTTTTGGCCTCGTAAAGATTCCTGTCCGCAGCCTGGATCAGCTTCTCTGCGCTATCTGTCGCGTCAGCCAGACTGGCCACGCCAATACTCACGGTCGTATTGATTCCACCCACGCCCTCCTGCTCGACCGGCAAAAAAACATGGGTTTGCACACGCCGGCGCACCCGCTCGGCGATGTCGATGCTTCCCGCAAACGGAGTATTCGGAAGGATGATCATGAATTCTTCGCCGCCGTAGCGGGAAAAAACATCGGACTCCCGCAGTTCGGCGGCGACAATCTTTCCCAGACACGCCAGCACCTGATCGCCGACCGGGTGACCGTATCCGTCGTTGATCTGCTTGAAATGGTCGATATCGATGAGCAGCACGGACAACGGAATTTTATACCGGAGTGCTCTCTCGACTTCCTGGGACAAACGGCGATCCAGATAGCGTCGATTGAAAACTCCGGTCAGCGGGTCGATGAGCGTTTCCTGTTCCAGGAGGCTGACGCGCATCACATCCATGGCGGTGAGCAGCGACAGTTTCGCCGTCAGCAGGACGAACCATGAGCCCAAAAAGAACACGCCCGGAACGATCAGGTCGTGCAATTCCGCGTGCTTGTGCCAGAACACCCCGGCATATCCGAGGTAACCCGCAATAAACACGACAATCAGGAGCACCATGGCATACCAGCGCCGGCGCACGTCGTCAGCCGGCAATCGGCCGATCAGTTTCCCGAAGGGCACCAGCGACCAGGCCAGCGTCAATGCCCCGAAAACGACGAGCACTTGCGCCATCAGGGAAATCATAAGTAATAGCCGTCCGCCATGCTGTGCAATCTCCTTATTCCCGGCAGGGATTCTGGCACACCCTTGCGCGGGAAGATACCTGCACGACCGGCGAAACATGCCCGCATGCCCGAAAAAAGAAATGTCCTGCGGCGTGCCGATAACCCGGCATGCGCAGAAGCGACGCTGATTTGCGGCGCACCGTACCCCGGTCGCCTGTTCGGACACGGCCTAATTCATTTCTTCGTAAAGCGGCAAGGTCAGGAATTCAGGAAAGTCGGGGGTCAAACTCATCTTCTCAAAAATCACAGCCGCCTGTTCGTAGCTCGCCGTGCCTTCGCCTTGTGCACTGACAGTGGCCATCACACGGGACAGTTCTTCGGGAATCATCGCACGCACCATTTCCGCGCTGACCTTGCGCCCGTCGTCGAGAACTCCCTTCGGGGAAACCACCCACTGCCAGACCTGCGACCGGGAGATTTCTGCCGTTGCCGCGTCCTCCATCAGGTTGTGGATCGGTACGCAGCCGTTGCCGGCGAGCCAGCTGCCGAGGTAGTGGATACCGACATTGATATTGTTACGCAGCCCCACTTCGGTGATCGGCTGCTCCGGCTGGAAATTCAGGAAATCCGCTGCGGCGAATAGTTCATCCCGTTGCTTCTCCCACTGATTCGGGAGTTCGCCGAGCACCTTGCGGAATTCCTCGGCGGCAATCGGCACCAATCCTGGATGAGCGATCCATCCACCATCGAAGCCGTCGCCGGCATCGCGCGCCTTGTCGTGGCGAATGCCCGCCATCGCTTTCTCGTTGGCGGCCGGATCGTTCTTGATCGGGATCAGCGCGCTCATGCCGCCGATGGCCGGCGCACCGCGCTTGTGGCAGGTCTTGACCAGCGCCAGCGCATAGCTGCGCATGAACGGGACTTCCATGGTGATCGCACCGCGATTGGCCAGACAGAAATCGCGGTTCTTCTTGAACTTCTTGATACAGCTGAAGATGTAATCCCAGCGTCCCGCATTGAGTCCGGCCGAGTGCTCGCGCAGTTCGTAGAGGATTTCTTCCATTTCGAAGGTGGCAAGGATCGTCTCGATCAGCACGGTAGCCTTGATCGTTCCACGCGGCAGGCCGAGGTATTCCTGCGCCATGATGAAGATATCGTTCCATAGGCGCGCTTCAAGGTGCGACTCCAGCTTGGGCAAATAAAAATAGGGGCCGGCGCCACGCGCGAGCTGTTCTCTTGCGTTGTGGAAAAACACGAGCGCGAAATCGAAGAGGCCGCCAGAGACGCGCTGCCCATCGACGGTGACATGCTTCTCGTCCAGATGCCAGCCGCGCGGGCGGATCTGCAGCGTCGCGATCCTGTCGTTAAGCCGGTATTCCTTGCCGGCTTCGCTGGTGAAGGTCAACTCGCGGCGGATCGCCTTGTAGAGGTTGACCTGTCCCTGGATCAGGTTGTCCCACTGCGGACTGTTCGAATCCTCAAAATCCGCCATGTAGGAATCGGCACCCGAATTGAAGGCGTTGATGATCATCTTGGCTTCGACCGGGCCGGTAATCTCGGTATGCCGGCGCAGCAGCGCCTCGGGCAACGGTGAAATCTTCCAGATGCCGGCGCGGATCGCCCGGGTTTCCGGGAGGAAGTCGGGCATTTCGCCCGCGTCAATGCGCGCCTGGCGCGCGACGCGGGCTTGCAGCAATTCCCGGCGACGGCCATTGAAGGCGCGGTGCAACTTGGCGACCAGCGCCAGCGCATCAGGCGACAGGATACGTTTGTATTCTGGCCTGATCGCGGCGCCGATTTCCACGCCGGCGGGCAGACCGATTGGCTCGATGCGATTCATGTGTTTTCTTCCTTGTCAGAATTTCCTCAGTCAGCCCACCCTGAAGGCCCACCTTCCGCAGATTGCGCTGATTCTGCACCCTGCCGGAAGATGGGCATCAGGGACCGCCTGCGCTTTCTCCGGCGCAGAAAACGGGCTTCGGGCAATCTCAATCCTCGCCTTGATCCTTCATCGGCTCCCAGTAAGGATCGCGCGGATCGTAGGACTCCACGTGCTCCCCTGCCCCGGGACCGAAGGATGCCTCGTACCATCTCCGCCCCGGCCCGGGAATGACAGCCGCAAACTGCGCGATTTGCCGACGATCCGTGCCGCTTCTACGTTCAAGTTGGACTCTCATGATGACTCTCCTATCAGAACATGGATGGGTGGCCAATAAAGCCTGGCCTCGCTTGAAATGGCATCGCTTCCGGCTCAACCGGCCAGGGCCGCAGTGTTCGCGGCCAGGAATTGCTCGTTCTCGGTGGAGCCATGCAACGCGGTCAATGAGGACTGGCCCGCCTGAACGACTTGCGTTATTTCATCGAAGTAGCCGGTGCCGACCTCGCGCTGGTGCTTCACGGCGGTAAAACCCCGCGGCGCGGCGGCAAATTCGCGCTCCTGCAACTCGACGAAAGCAGTCATGTTGTTGCGCGCGTAGCCGTGCGCGAGATCGAACATGGAATAGTTCAGCGCATGGAAGCCGGCCAGCGTGATGAACTGGAACTTGTAGCCCATGGCGCCCAGCTCGCGCTGGAAGCGGGCGATGGTGGCATCGTCGAGGTTGCGCTTCCAGTTGAACGACGGCGAGCAGTTGTAGGCCAGCAACTTGCCGGGAAACTCGCGGTGGATTCCCTCCGCGAATTTCCGCGCAAAGTCGAGATCGGGATTGCCGGTCTCGCACCAGACGAGATCGGCATATTCGGCATACGCCAGACCGCGCGACAGCGCTTGTTCCAGGCCGTTGCGCACGCGGTAGAATCCTTCCACCGTACGCTCCCCGGTCAGGAACGGCTTGTCGTTTTCGTCGATGTCCGACGTGATCAGGGTGGCCGCTTCCGCATCGGTGCGCGCCAGCAGCACGGTCGGCACGCCGAGCACATCGGCAGCCAGCCGCGCGGCGACAAGCTTCTGCACGGCCTCCTGCGTCGGCACCAGCACCTTGCCGCCCATGTGCCCGCATTTCTTGGCCGAGGCGAGCTGATCTTCGAAATGCACACCCGCAGCTCCCGCCTCGATCATCGACCGCATCAGTTCATACGCATTCAGGATGCCGCCGAACCCTGCTTCGGCGTCGGCCACGATGGGCGCCAGATATTCGATCGCCGGCGCCGTTCCATTCTGAAACGCTTCCATGTGCTGGATCTGATCCGCGCGCAGCAGCGTATTGTTGATGCGCCGGACCACGGTCGGCACGCTGGAAACCGCATAGAGCGACTGGTCGGGATACATCGACAGGCTGTCGTTGGCGTCCGCCGCCACCTGCCAACCGGACAGGTAGATGGCTGGCAGCCCCGCCTTGACCTGCTGCATCGCCTGATTTCCGGTCAGCGCGCCCAGAGCATTGACGAAAGGCAGTTCGTGCATGCGTTTCCAGAGTTTCTCCGCGCCCAGGCGGGCCAGCGTGTAATCGATGTGCACACTGCCGCGCAACCGGATAACGGCTTCCGCGTTATAACCGCGCTTGATGCCCGCCCAGCGCTCGTCGGTTCTCCATTTGCTCCGGAGCGCGGCCGCGGCATCCGCGGCATTTGTCTGGCTTGTCTGCTTTGTGGACATTTCGAAAATTCCTTTCATGGGGTTGATCGGACGAGATCGCAGGGCTATGCTAGCCCCATGATTTTGCAAATTTGACAAATAGAAATTTCACAATGTTAAGTTGACAAAACCACTCGAGCGATTGGCACAAGCTCGATTCGCGGGAGGAGCCATGGCACGTCTAGGCCGCAACAGTCACTTTCTCGGCGCCAAGTTGCGCACCCTGCGCAAGCAAAACCGGATGACGCTGGAGGAACTTTCGCAGCGGTGCATCCAGATCGACGCGCCCTCCGCCCCTTCGGTGTCCTACCTGAGCATGATCGAAAGCGGTCGCCGCGTTCCCTCGGAGCAGGTACTGGAACTCGTCGCCCGGGTCTTCCAACGCAGCGCGGCCTGGTTTTTCGATCAGAACTCCGCAATCACCCCGGCCAGAACCTCGCCTGAAAATGGCGGTGCGGCACGTGTTCCGCTCGAACCTTCCTTTTTATTCTCCAGGGAGCTGCTCCAGTCGGCGATTCCGGAACTCCTCTCGCAGACAGGCACTTCGGGCCGCCAGTTCGCACATCTCCTGATTCGTTCGTACCAGGAAAGCTCGCACAACGAATTCCCCGATCTGGAGCGTGCCGCGGAGGAAGTCGGCAAGCGCGCCTTTCCTTTGACCGTCGACGATGTGATCGGGCTATGCAAAGCCCACGGGCTGGAGCTGCGCTGGTTCGAACGCAAACCCGTTCTGGCTCTCAATCAGGGGCGAGAACTGCGCAGCATGGTGCGCTCGTTTTACGAAGCGCCGGGCACCGTGTATCTCAACAAGGCCCTGCAAGCCGACCCCGCCCGCCTGAAATTCGATCTCGCCACGAATATCGCGCACAAGGTGCTGCACGGCGGAGACGGCTTGAAATCCGAACACGCGACGGGCGGAGAAATTGGCAGTTGCCCGGAAGCGGCAGGCAATGTCGCCGGCATGGACCCCAAGGATGTATTGCATGCCTGGCGCGATTTCGAATGCAGCTTCTTCGCCGGTGCGCTGCTGTGTCCGAAACAACCTTTCCGGCAACTGCTCACGCGCGAGCGCTACCGCGTCGAAGTGGGAAAGAAGATCGAGCTCACGCCGGCCGTTGTCATGCGCCGCATGACCAAGGTATCCCCCTACCCTTACTGGCATTTCTTCGACGCCTATCCGCCCGGCCTGCTGCGCGCGGTTTATCGTGGCAACGGAATCCCGCTGCCCTGGGGCAACATGACGCAAGTCTCGGACCCATGCCCCAACTGGGCCGTATTCCGTCTCATCGGCGACAGTAGCGCCGAGGCGGGTTCGCAGATTTCTGTACTGCGCGACGAAGAGCGCTGGCTCCTCTATTGCTGCCATTCGCTGCGTACGCGCGACATGGCAGGAAATCCGCACGTGCTTTCGGTCGGCGTTGACCTGACCCCTGCACTCGAAGCCAACGGCATGGAGGCAACGCAGATTGTCGATCACATTGCCGAAGAGTGCCGGCGCCACGGTGGAAGCGCGAAAATCCCCAAGGCGGAAACCGAGGCCATCCGCACGATCGCCAAAGTACTCAACATCGCCTGGGTAGAAGAATCGCTGGGCCATAGCGCGCGCATCATCTGTCCGCGCAACACACGCTGCGCCCGGGGCGGCAACTGCGAAGGCGCGCATGCGACCGGAGCCCGTGACATCACCGATGTACGCCAGGAAATCCTGCAATCCCTGGAGCGCTGAATGACCACTTACACCAACAAAAAAAACGGCAAGCGCTACTTCGTCATTGCCCGCGGCATTGACTGCACCAACGAACGTGACGGCACGCCGGTTATCGTTTACTCGCCGGAAGACAAACCGGATCTGGTCTGCGTGCGCGAGGAAAAGGAATTCAACGCCAAGTTCGATCTGGAATCGGAACCGGGTTCATGAGCACAGACGCATTCCACAGAATGCATGGGCAACCCTGTGCATAACCCAGGGATAACAGACGTAGGTGGCTGACTTGTCAGGCTTTGTTCCACCTGCCTAAAAAACCGGCAGCTGCGGATGATCAGCCATTCGATTGACGCAGGTGGGTAACGAGATAAATTCCGCAAGCCGCCAGGATGGCGATGCCGGTAAGCGACCAGAAATCCGGAAAGTTGCCAAAGACAAAATAACCCATCACCGTCGCCCATATCATCTGGCTATAGGTGAACGGTGCCAGGCGTGACGCGGACGCATGATCGAAGGCCTTGATCAGAATCAGATGGCTTGACGTCCCGACAACCCCGACCAGCACCAGCAGCACGACGTGCAATGCGCTTTGCGGGAGCGTCCACGAGAAAGGCAGGAGCAGGCCGAAAATCAGCATGCCCCCAAACCCCGGATAAAAAATCGAGGTATAGACACTCTCCACGTGGGCAATGCGCCGGGTCAGCACTTGATAGCAGGCTGTACTGACAGCGGTGCACAGCGGCAGCAGCGAAGCCCAGGTGAACACCCCGCTTCCGGGGCGGATGATGATGAGTACCCCCACGAAGCCCAGGAAGATGGCCAGCCAGTGGCCGCGCGTCACTTTTTCCTTGAGAAAGACAACGGCCAGCATCGTGACCACCAATGGGCCGACAAACGTGATGGCGCTGGCTTCGGCAATCGGCATGTACTTGGTGGCCAGGACAAAACACACCGCGGAAAACGGCAGCAATACCCCGCGCAGCGCATGGATGCCGGGACGCGACGTGCGAAGGAAACGCAGGCCCAGTCGCGGACCGAGAAACGCGACCAGCAAAATGGTATGAATGAGGAAACGTACCCAGACGATGTAGGTCACGGGATAAAAGCGCGTCAGGTATTTCGACATCGCGTCCATGATTGCGAACATCATCACGGCAATTGAAACCAGCAGGATGCCGCGAAGTACTTGCTGGCGCTCTGGGCGCGGGTTATTCATTTTTATTGGAAAACAGGAAATGGAAGAGTGCCCGAGGATGGCGGAAGAAACTGATCACCGAGGCAGACGGGACACATCATATAACCAATTCGACAAAAGGCGACATCCTGTCTGCGCCGAATCCAGCGCTTCAGAAGCCTCAGCGCCGCCTGTGTGAAATCTGCCGCGACAGGAAGATCAACGGCAGCAGCCCGACCGCCACGATCGCCAGCGAGGCGGTCGAGGCCTCGGCCAACCGCTCGTCGGAGGCCAGGGTATAGGCCTGCGTCGCCAGCGTATCGAAATTGAACGGGCGCATCACCAGCGTTGCCGGCAGCTCCTTCATCACATCGACGAAAACCAGCAGCGCCGCCGTCAGCAGGCTGCCGCGCAGCATGGGCAGATGCACGCGGCGCAGGATTCCGGGAGCCCCTTCGCCGAGGCTGCGCGCCGCTTCATCCATTGCAGGCGTCACCTTGGCCAGACTGGCGCCCACCGACTGCAGGGCCACGGCGAGGAAACGCACGAGATAGGCATAGACCAGCGCTGCAATCCCTCCCGTGAGCAACAGCCCGGGGTTGCTGCCAAACCAGGCTTCCCATTGCGCAGCCAGCCAGTTGTCCAACCGCGTCACCGGAATCAGCACGCCGACCGCGATCACCGAACCGGGCACGGCATAACCCAGCCCGACCAGCCGGTTCAGTCCTGCGGCCAGGCGGCCCTTCGAGAGGCGTGCGCCGTAAGCCAGTAAAAGTGCCAGGAAAACAGCCAACACCGCCGTCACCCCCGCGAGGATGAGACTGTTGCGGGCCAGCCCGATGAACTGAAAGCCGAACTGCGCATCGCCCTCGATCAGGGCCAGGCGCAAAAGCAGTCCGCCGGGCAGGAAAAAACCGATGGCCACGGGCGCGGCACAGGCCATCACGGCCAGGGCAGCCCAGCCGCCGCGTAGCATGCGCCCCGCCATCGGACGATTGCGGCCCGTGGTGTTGTGAAAGCGCGCCCGTCCGCGCGAGATCTGTTCGAGCACCAGCAGCAGCGCCACGAAGCCCAGCAGCGAGGCAGCCAACTGCGCCGCCGCGATGCGGTCGCCGAGCGAGAACCAGGCGCGATAGATGCCGGTGGTAAAGGTCTGCACCCCGAAATAGGACACGGCGCCATAATCGGCCAGTGTTTCCATCAGGGCCAGGGTCGTCCCGGCGGCCACCGCCGGCCGCGCCAGCGGCAGGGATACCCGGAAGAAGCTGCGCCACGGCCCAGCTCCCAGCGTGCGCGCGGCCTCCAGCATGCCGCTCGCGCGCTCGATGAAAGCCGTGCGCGCCGTCAGATACACGTAGGGATAGAGCACGAAGATGAACAGGGCAATCGCCCCCCCCAGGCTGCGCACATCCGGGAACCAGTAATCGGCGCGCGTCCAGCCGAAGGTCTCGCGCAGGAAACTCTGCACCGGCCCGACGAACTGCAGGAAATCGGTATAGACATAGGCCAGCACGTAGGACGGAACGGCCAGTGGCAGGATCAGCGCCCACTCGAAGAACCGCCGCCCCGGGAAGTCATGCATGGCCGTCAGCCACGCCGTCGCCACACCGACGACAACCACCCCCAGGCCCACGCCGAGGCACAGCCAGAGCGTATTCCCCACGTATTCGGGAAGTACGGTCGAGGCCAGATGCTGCCAGACGTCCGACGTGCCGCCGCTGGCAATGTTCGCCAGCACGCTGGCTACCGGCAGCCCGATCAGCGCGCCAATGGCAACGCCCAGGGCCAGCAGCGTGCTGGATGGAATAAAACGGTTCATGTGCGGGCCTACCTCCTGGCGCGCATGGTAAAGCATGACAACATCCCGGCCAAACGCGGCAGGCGAATCGGGCCTTATAATCAGCACAAGCGCCAGACTCGCGGCAGGATTTTCGGCAGGCTCACGATCCACGCACAAACCATTCATCATTCATGTCCCATCTCGAACTCGACAACATCGTCCAGCGCTACGGCCCGCATACCGTGGTCAATGGCATCAGCTTCCGCCTCGACACAGGCAGCATCGCCTGCCTGCTCGGCCCATCCGGTTGCGGCAAAACCACGCTGTTGCGCTGCATCGCGGGGTTCGAGCCGATTGCCGAGGGCACGATCAGCCTGGAGGGAACACCGGTCAGCCGGCCGGGCTTCCGCCTGCCGCCGGAAAAAAGACGCATCGGCATGGTTTTCCAGGATTACGCGCTGTTCCCGCACCTGACCGTCGCCGGCAACATCGCCTTCGGACTCGATGCCCTCCCCGCACAGGAGCGCGCGGCACGGGTACAGGAACTGCTCGTCACCATCGGACTGGAAGGGCTGGAAAGCAAATATCCGCACGAACTGTCGGGAGGCCAGCAGCAGCGCATCGCTCTGGCGCGCGCGATGGCTCCACGCCCGGAGCTGATCCTGCTCGACGAGCCGTTTTCCAACCTCGATGTGGAACTGCGTGAACGGCTGTCGCTGGAAGTCCGCGGCATCCTCAAGAGCCAGGGGGTCACCGCCATCCTGGTCACGCACGACCAGCATGAAGCCTTCGCCATGGCCGACGAGATCGGCCTGATGGCCGAAGGCCGCATCCAGCAATGGGACACGCCGTACAACCTGTACCACCGCCCGGCCAACCGTTTTGTCGCCGATTTCATCGGCCAGGGCGCTTTCCTGCCGGGCACCGTTCTGGACAGCCGGCGGGTCAGTATCGAACTGGGCCACCTCGAACCGGATCTGCCGCTGGAGTGCCATCAAGGCTGCGCCGCCTGCGGCAAGGGCTGTCCGGTCCAGGTCCTGCTGCGCCCCGACGACGTCGTCCACGACGACCGCAGCCCCCTGCTGGCCGAAGTGGTTCATCGCTCTTTCCGCGGCGCCGAGTTCCTTTATACACTGCGCCTGGACAGCGGCGCCGAAGTGCTGGCGCTGGTGCCCTCACACCACAATCACGCCATCGGAGAAAAAATCGGCATCCGGCTCGACATCGACCATGTCATCGCCTTCCCCGGCGAAAACACTCCGGAACTCCATTCCGGGCGCGCCGCATGATTCCCTGGCTGGGAAATTCCGAGAGCTTTCCGCCGCTCGAACTGGCGCTGCGCAACCCCAACGGCCTGCTCTGCGCCGGCGGCGACCTGACGCCGCAACGCATCGTGCAAGCCTATCTGAACGGCATTTTTCCCTGGTACTCCGCGGGAGAGCCGATACTCTGGTGGAGTCCCGACCCGCGCATGGTGCTGTTTCCTGCCGAATTCCGCATCGCGCGTTCGCTGCGCAGGAAACTGCGCAGCGGAAACTTCCGGATCCGCCTCGACAGCGACTTCGCCTCCGTCATCCGGGCCTGCGCCGGCACCCCGCGCAGGGATCAACCGGGAACCTGGATCACCCCGGAAATTCAATGCGCCTACGGCAGGCTGCATGAACTCGGCTATGCGCATTCGGTCGAAACCTGGGTTGATGACACGCTCGTTGGCGGCCTGTACGGCATCGCCATCGGCAAGATGTTCTACGGAGAATCCATGTTCGCCCATATCACCGACGCCTCGAAGATCGCCCTTGCCCATCTGGTCCGTTTCCTCGAAAAAAACGGGTTCGGCATGATCGACTGCCAGATGAACACGTCCCACCTGGCCTCGCTCGGCGCGCGCGAAATTCCGCGCGGCGAATTTGTCACGCGCCTGCAGGAACTCACCGCCATTCCTCCGCTGTGCGGCCGCTGGCCCGTCGATGCGGCGGCCGGCGCCTGGGAATAGGGTGGAACGGCGAGGATCGTCATGACCCGGCTCAACGACTCCGACCTGCCCTTCTCGCTCCTGCAGTTCTACGAGACGGCGACCTATCCCTGCAGCTACCTGGCGGACCGCTTGTCCGTGTCGCAGGTCGCCATTCCGCCGCAGCTGATCACCGCAGGCATCTACAGCGACCTCGTGAAGCGCGGTTTCCGCCGTAGCGGCGACTTCACCTACCGCCCGATCTGCCGCTCCTGCCAGGCCTGCATTCCGGTGCGCGTGCCGGTACGGAGCTTCGTGCCCGACCGCGGCCAGCGACGCTGTCTGCAATCGCTGGCCGCGCTGCAAACCCGCGAACTGCCGCTGCTCCACTCCGAAGAGCACTATCAGCTTTACCGGCGCTACCAGGTCCGCCGTCATTCGGGCGGCGGCATGGATCTGGACAATCAGGAACAGTACGCGCAGTTTCTGCTGCAAAGCCGCGTCGACAGCCGGCTGGTCGAATTCCGCGAGAACGGAATACTGCGCATGGTCAGCATCATCGACGTGCTGAACGACGGATTCTCGTCGGTTTATACTTTTTTCGACCCCGACATCCCGGGCGCCAGTTTCGGCACCTACAGCATCCTCTGGCAGATCGGGCAATGCCTGGCCCGCAACCTGCCACACCTGTACCTCGGTTACTGGATTCGCGATTGCCGGAAAATGAACTACAAGGCGCGCTTCCGCCCCATCGAAGGACTCATCGACGGAGCGTGGCAGGAAATCGAGCCTCAGGGCCCTGCCGGGGCAGCTTCTAAAGCCAGCCGGCGCGCTTGAAACGCCGATACAGGACAATGCAGGTAAGCGAGATGACCAGCAGCGCCACCGGATAACCGTACTTCCAGTCCAGTTCCGGCATGGCCTTGAAATTCATGCCCCAGATGCCGGCAAAGGCCGTGGCCACGGCGAAGATACCGGCCCAGGCCGCCAGCTTCTTGTTGTTCTCGCTCTCATCGATGGCCACCATCGACAGATTGACCTGAATGGCCGTGCCAATGGTATCCCGGACATTGTCGATCGACGTGTGGATGCGCATCAGATGGTCATGCACGTCGCGGAAATATTCCCGGTTGTGGGCGCACACGGCGGCGCCGCGTCCGCCGAAAAGCTTGCTGGTTTCCTCCACCAGTGGCATGACGGCATGCCTGAGTACCTTGACGCGCGACTTCAGTTCGTAAAGCTGCCTGATATTGGCGCGCGCCGCGCCCTTCGTGAAAATCTGCGCTTCGATTTCCTCCAGATCCGACTCCAGTTGCTCGGTGATCGGAAAATAACGGTCCACGGTGGCATCCATCAGCGCATAAAGCACGAAACTTGCGCCATGGCGCAGCAAATGCGGCTCGCGTTCGCAGCGTTCGCGCACGGCCATGAAATTCTGCTGGCTGCGATGCCTGACCGAAAGGACATAGTTGCTTCCGACAAAGATGTGCACCTCTCCCACGCTGATTCCGTCCGGCGAGAAATCCAGCAGGTGCAGCACGACAAACAGCGAATCTCCGTAATCCTCGATCTTCGGCCGCTGATGGCCATGCCGCGCATCCTCCACGGCCAGTTCGTGGAGAGCGAACTCCTCCTTCATCACGTCCAGCTCTTCCGGGAGGGGGTCACAGAGCGCCACCCAGACAAAGCACCCCGGCCGCGCCAGGTAATCGCTGATTTCCTCGATCGGCAGGTCCGCCAGACGGGCTCCGTTTTCGTAGGCAACACAATTGATCAGCACGATGTTCTCCCCGTATTCCTCATGTCGAAGTATTTTGCACCGCATTCCCGGCATTCCGGTAGCACAGAGCCACAGCATTGGACTTCAAAGTCCACCGCAAAGGCGCGAAGAAGCAAAGTTTGCGCAAAGAATGGCAGATAACATCATCAACACGTCGCGCGCCTTCATCCTTTCCGCTCTCCTTTGCGTTCCCTTTGCCCCTTTGCGTCTTTGCGGTGGGTGTTCCGCTTTTAAAGGCAACCGCTCCGAACACTCGCCAACGGCACCTCATGCGGTAAAATCGCCGGATGATCTATCCACTGCTGCGCAAGGCATTTTTCTCGCTCGACCCGGAAGCCGCTCACGGCCTGGGCATGACGGGCATCGACTTCCTGCACCGTGCGGGCATCGCCTGCCTGCTGGCCAAAAATCCGCCGGCCGATCCGGTCAAGGTCATGGGGCTGACCTTCCCCAACCCGGTCGGTCTGGCCGCCGGGCTGGACAAGAACGGCGAGCACGTCGATGCGCTGGCCGGACTCGGCTTCGGTTTCATCGAGATCGGCACCGTCACGCCGCGCCCGCAACCGGGCAACCCCAAACCGCGCATGTTCCGCATCACCGAGAAGCAGGCCATCATCAACCGCATGGGTTTCAACAACGACGGCGTGGACAAGCTGCTGGGCAACATTTCCGGCTCGCAATTCGCCCGCCGCGGCGGCATCCTCGGCATCAACATTGGCAAGAATTTCGACACTCCGATCGACAAGGCCGCTAACGACTACCTGATCTGCCTGGAGCGGGTCTATGGTGCGGCCAGCTACGTGGCGATCAACATTTCCAGCCCGAACACCAGGAACCTGCGCGAACTGCAGAAGGATGAGGCTCTCGACGCCCTGCTCGCCAGCCTCAAGGCCGAGCAGATGCGGCTGGCCGACCGGCACGGCAAATACGTGCCGCTGGTGCTGAAGATCGCCCCCGATCTCGAAGACGCGCAGATCCAGTCGATCGCCGACCTGCTGCGCCAGCACCGCATGGACGGCGTCATCGCCACCAACACCACGCTCTCCCGTGAAGGCGTCGAAGGACTGCCGCACGCGGAAGAAGCCGGCGGACTTTCCGGCATGCCCGTATTCGAGCGCTCCACCGCCGTGCTCAGAGCGCTGTCCTCGGCATTGAACGGCGAAGTCCCGATCATCGGCGTCGGCGGCATCATGCAAGGCGACGACGCCGTCGCCAAGATGGATGCCGGCGCCACGCTGGTCCAGCTCTACACCGGCTTCATCTACCGCGGTCCGGAACTGATCGGCGAAGTGGCGAAAGCCATTGCGGCCGCACGCGACCGCGCCCTTCCGATATAACTCTCCCGAATATTCATATACTGCCAACGTGGTTGAACGGCATTAGGCGAAAGAGGATAATTCCCGTCTTTGCTGCCCGCAGCGTCCTTTTTTCCTATTGCAGGAACAATGACCCACTATCTGTTCATCATCATCGGCGCCGTTCTGGTCAACAACGTCGTTCTGGTGAAGATTCTCGGCTTGTGTCCGTTCATGGGCGTGTCCAAAAAACTGGATACGGCCTTCGGCATGGGTGCGGCCACGACTTTCGTGCTCACCGTGGGCACCGGCGCCAGCTACGTCATCGACCATTTCATGCTCACGCCCTTCGGGCTGGAATACCTGCGCACGCTGTCGTTCATCGTCACCATCGCGGCCATCGTGCAGCTCACCGAGATGGTCATCCAGAAAACCAGCCCGCTGCTGCATCAGGTCCTGGGCATCTACCTGCCGCTGATCACCACCAACTGCGCGGTGCTCGGCGTGCCGCTGCTCAACGTCGCCAACCAGTACAACTTCGTTGAATCGCTGCTCTTCGGCGCAGCCAGCGCCATCGGTTTCTCGATGGTCCTGGTGCTGTTTGCCGGCATCCGCGAGCGCATCGAGGGGGCCGACGTTCCCGTGCCTTTCCGCGGCGTCGCCATTTCCATGGTCACCGCCGGGCTGATGAGCCTGGCCTTCATGGGCTTTGCCGGCCTCGACAGATACCAATAATGCTGACCGCCATCCTCATCATGGCGCTGGGCGCCATCCTTCTCGGCGCCGCGCTGGGCTATGCCTCGATCAAGTTCAAGGTCGAAGGCAACCCGCTGGTCGAAAAGATCGAGGCCATCCTGCCGCAAACCCAGTGCGGCCAGTGCGGCTACCCGGGCTGCAAGCCCTACGCCGAGGCCATCGCCGAAGGCGAGGCGGACATCAACCGCTGCCCGCCGGGCGGACAGGAAGGCGTCGCCAAGCTGGCCGACCTGCTCGGGCGCGAGGTCAAGCCGCTCGACGCCGAAGAGAAACCCAAGCAGGTGGCGATCATCGACGAGCAGCTGTGCATCGGCTGCACGCTGTGCATCCAGGCCTGCCCGGTCGACGCCATCGTCGGCGCGGCCAAGCAGATGCACACCATCGTCGCCCCGCTATGCACCGGCTGCGAACTCTGCGTCAGCCCCTGCCCGGTCGAATGCATCCGCATGGAGCCGGTCCCGGAAAAAATCGACAACTGGAAATGGAAGTATCCGGTTTTCGAGATAAAGACCGTCAAGCGCGTCGCCTGATCGCAAAGAACCCCAATGTTCCAGCAACTTTTCAAATTCAAGGGCGGCGTCAAGCCGGCCACCAACAAGACCCCTTCGGCACAGGAGCCGATCGGCATCGCGCCGATTCCTTCGCTGCTGATCGTGCCGCTGCACCAGAACATCGGCGGCCAGCCGGTACCGCTCGTCGAACCCGGCGAACGCGTACTGAAGGGACAACGCATCGGCGCAGCCGACAAATGGGTTTCCTCGGCAGTCCACGCGCCGACCTCGGGCACCGTCATCGCTGTCGAGGAACGGGTCACGGCGCATCCCTCCGGCCTGCCCACCCTGTCGGTAGTCATCGAACCCGACGGGCGCGACGAATGGATCGCACGCCAGCCGCTCGACTACGCGGCGCTCGAACCCGAACAGGTGCGCGAGATCCTGCGCGACTCGGGCGTCGTCGGCCTGGGCGGAGCGGTATTCCCCAGCCACGTCAAGCTGACCACCGCCGAAGCGGTGCCGATGGACGAACTGGTGATCAACGGCGCCGAATGCGAACCGTACATGACCTGCGACGACATGCTCATGCGCGAACGCGCCGGGGACATCGTGCGCGGCATCGGCATCTTCCGCGACCTGCTCCAGCCGAAGCGCGTGCTGATCGGCATCGAGGACAACAAGCCGGAAGCCATTGCCGCAATGCAGGCCGCCGTGCAGGCCACCGGCGAGAGCTTCGAAGTCATCACCGTGCCGACGCGCTACCCGGCCGGTGGCGCCAAGCAGCTGATCCGTGTGCTGACAGGCAAGGAAGTCCCGGCCAGCAAACGCTCGCCGGAAATGGGCGTGCAATGCTTCAACGTCGCCACCGCCTACACCGCCTGGCGCGCCATCGCCCACGGCGAGCCGGTCATCTCGCGCATCGTCACGCTGACCGGCAACGTCGAGCAGCCGCGCAACTGGGAAATCCTGCTCGGCACGCCGCTGCGTGAAGTCATCGCCCTGGCCCGGCCGAAGGCCGACACCAACCGTTACGTGATGGGCGGCCCGATGATGGGCTTCGACCTGCCCGACCTGTCGTCGCCGGTGGTCAAGGCCACCAACTGCATCATCGCCGGCTCGCCGGCGCTATTCCCGCCGCCCGAACCGGAAATGCCCTGCATCCGCTGCGGCGCGTGCGCGGAAGCCTGCCCGCACGAATTGCAGCCGTTCGAGCTGTACTGGTTCTCCCGCGCCAAGAATTTCGGCAAGACGCAGGAATACAACATTTTCGACTGCATCGAATGCGGCTGCTGCAGCTACGTCTGCCCGTCGCACATCCCGCTCGTGCAGTACTTCCGTTTCGCCAAGAGCGAAATCTGGGCGCGCGAGCGCGACAAGGACAAGGCCGACGCCGCCAAGGCGCGCTTTGAATTCCGCAACGAGCGCGACGAACGCGAAAAAGCCGAGAAAGCCGCACGCCTGGCCAAGGCCGCGGCCGCCAAGTCCGCCGAGAAAAAAGCGCCGCCGTCCGAAACGCCTGCGGAGGCCGCACCGGAAACCGCCGCTCCGGAACAGGCCAGCGCTCCGGTCGATGCCGAAGCCGCCAAGAAGGCCGCCATCGCGGCCGCCATGGAACGCGCCCGCCTGCAACGCGAAGCCGCGCAACCGAAAAACACCGCCGGACTGACCGTCGCCCAGCGCAAGGAAATCGCCGAAATCGAAGCGCGCCGGGCGCCGCTGCTGGCGCAACAGCAGACCACGGACAGAGTAAAAACTCCGGATTCGACGGGAGATCAACAATGATGCAC
Organism: uncultured Propionivibrio sp.; assembly: GCA_964563685.1. Lineage (GTDB taxonomy): Bacteria > Pseudomonadota > Gammaproteobacteria > Burkholderiales > Rhodocyclaceae > Propionivibrio. Next base: position 248,389 of record CAZLXL010000001.1, on the reverse strand, counting down.
ACCGTACGCACGTCATTCCAGCGCAAGCCGGAATCCGGATTTTCGGAGCACCGACTGGATCCCGGCATTCGCCGGAATGACGAAGCGCTCAACGCGTCGTCCGCAGGAACAAGCGTCCACAATGGCTAACGACTCCATGGACTTCATCACCCCGCCCTACCTTACCGCCAATGTCAGCGTGCGCCGCGTCATGTTGCAGGTGCTGGCCGCCCTGGTGCCGGGCATCGCCGCCTATGCCTGGCTGATCGGGCCGATCGTGCTGGTGCAGCTGGGCATCGCCACCGCCGCCGCGCTGATCGCCGAAGCCGCCATGCTGCGCCTGCTGAACCGCCCGCTCGCCCTCTTCCTCGGCGACGGCAGCGCCATCGTCACCGCCTGGCTGATCGCCCTCGCTTTCCCGCCGCTCGCCCCGTGGTGGCTGATCGTTGTCGGCGTCTTCTTCGCCATCGTGGTAGCCAAGCACCTGTACGGCGGACTGGGCCAGAATCCGTTCAACCCGGCCATGGTCGCCTTCGCCGTATGCATCGTCTCCTTCCCGGCGCTCATGTCGCAATGGCCGCCCGCCAACCTGCACACGGCCTTTGCCGACCAGCTCGCCCTCGTTTTCGGCCAGGTGCCGCGCATCGATGCCGTGACCGGAGCCACCCCGCTCGACGCCCTGAAAACCGCGCTCAAGCTCAGCGAGGGGCAGTCCACCGTACGGGAAATCACGGCCGACACGGCCATCTTCGGGCGCATCGCCGGGCACGGCTGGGAATGGGTTTCACTCGGTTATCTGCTCGGCGGAGTTTGGCTGTGGCAGCGCAAGGTCATCACCTGGCATCTCCCGCTGAGTTTCATCGGCGGCATCGCGGTCATTTCGGGCGCACTCTGGCTGATCAACCCGGCCCAGTTTGCCGATCCGCTGTTCCACCTGTTCTCCGGCGGTTCGATGCTCGGCGCCTTCTTCATCGTCACCGACCCGGTCTCCGGCAGCACGACTCCCCGCGGCAAGCTGATCTTCGGTTTCTCGGCCGGTCTCCTGGCCTACATCATCCGCGTCTTCGGCGGCTACCCGGACGGTGTCGCCTTCGCCGTGCTGCTGCTGAACCTGTGCGTCCCCCTCATCGACCTGTACACGCAACCGCCGATTTTCGGGATGAAGAAATGACACCTCCCGCGAAAAAACCGATTTCCGCCACGAAAATGGCCTTGCGCACGGCGGTCATCCTCTTTCTCTTTGTCGCCATCTTCACGGCACTCCTCTCCGGCGCTTACCTGTGGACCCGCACGTCCATCGAAGCCGCCGCCATCGAGGAAAAGATGCGCCTGATCGACGAGGTACTGCCGCGCGACCGCTACGACAACACCCTGCTCAAGGATATCCTGCGCAACCCCCCGGCCCCTGAACTCGGCCAGAGCGACCCCTCGGACATCTACCGCGCCCGGCGCAACGGCCACCCTGCAGCGCTGGTCCTCGAAGCCGTGGCGCCCGACGGCTATGCCGGCAAGATCCGCCTGCTCATCGCTCTCGGCGCCGACGGCACGCTGATCGGCGTGCGCGTGATCGCCCACAAGGAAACGCCGGGACTCGGCGACTACATCGAACCGAAGAAGGACCGCAACAAGGAGCGCCCCTGGATCACCCAGTTCAACGGCCTGAACCCGACGGCCATCGAAGAGCGCGAATGGAAGGTGAAGAAGGACGGCGGCCGTTTTGACGCCGTGGCTGGCGCCACGGTGACGCCACGCGCGGTGATCAAGGCCGTGCGCAAAGCCGCGTTGTATGTCGAAGCGAACCGCGAACGGCTTTTCGCGTCTCAGTAAACAGCGAAAGGAAACATCATGACCCGCGACGAACTCCGCCAGATTGCCACCAACGGCATCTGGAAGCAGAACACCAGCCTGGTCCAGATACTCGGCCTGTGCCCGTTGCTCGCCGTGACCACCAACCTGGTCAACGGCGTCATGCTCTCGCTGGCCACCATCCTCGTCATGGCCATTTCCGGAGTGGGCGTGGCCAGTCTGCGCAACCTGATCCCGCACGAAATCCGCATCCCGGTATTCATCCTCATCGTCGCCTCGCTGGTCACCGTCGTCGACCTGCTGTTCAACGCCAACCTGCACCAGCTCTATCTCGTGCTCGGCATCTTCATCCCGCTGATCGTCACCAACTGCATCGTGCTCGCCCGCGTCGAAGCCTTCGCCAACAAGAACCCGCCGCTGCAATCCTTGTTCGACGGCGTGTTCATGGGCACCGGCATGCTGTGGACCCTGGCCCTGCTCGGCGGACTGCGCGAGCTGATCGGCATCGGCACCCTGTTTTCCGGCATCGACATGGTATTCCCCGGCCTGCAGCCGCTGCAACTCCTGCCCGACGATTACCCCGGCTTTCTCCTGGCCATGCTTCCGCCGGGCGCCTTCATCGTGCTCGGCTGCCTGATCGCCTGGAAAAACTGGATCGAAGCCCGCACCGCCGAGCGCAGGAAAGCGCCCCCGCCCGCCCCGGTAGCCGCGGGCGGCTGCCACTGAAAGGAACAAAAATCTTTTCACCACAACGACACAACGGGCACAACGTTTTCCCCGGTTCTGGTTTTCGTTGTGTTCGTTGTGCCCGTTGTGGTTAATTTCCTTTTTCAATAATGAATTCCGCCCAGCGCATCGCCCTGTTCGAACGCCTCAAGGCCGCCAATCCCGCGCCGACCACCGAACTGGAATACGCCACGCCGTTCCAGTTGCTGATCGCCGTCATTCTCTCGGCACAGGCCACCGACAGGAGCGTCAATAGCGCCACGCGCAGGCTCTTTGCCGACGCGCCGACGCCGCAGGCCATGCTCGCGCTGGGCGAAGAAGCGCTGGCCGGGTACATCAACCGCATCGGCCTGTTCCGCACAAAGTCGAAGAACGTCATCGCCACCTGCCGGCAGCTGCTCGAACAGCATGGCGGCGAGGTGCCGCACGACCGCGCAGCGCTCGAAGCCCTGCCCGGCGTCGGGCGCAAGACGGCCAACGTCGTACTCAACACCGCCTTCGGCGAACCGACCATCGCCGTCGACACGCACATCTTCCGCGTCGCCAACCGCATCGGGCTGGCCAAGGGGAAAACGCCGCTGGCCGTCGAGCTCAAGCTGCTCAAGGCCGTTCCCGAGGCCTTCCGGCAGGACGCCCACCACTGGCTGATCCTGCACGGACGCTACGTGTGCAAGGCGCGCAAGCCGGAATGCTGGCGCTGCATCATCGCCGACCTGTGCGAGTTCAAGGAAAAAACGCAGTTCGCGGCCTGAGTGCGATAATCCTGAAAACCTTAATTAACCACGAAGGTCACGAAGAACACGAAGAGAATCAATTGCTTGATCAGCCAGGGCGATTCACCCGGCGGGTGAGTGAATAGTTTGCCGGAGCATCTCGTTTTTCTTGGTGAACTTCGTGGCCTTCGTGGTTTAACTGCTTTTTCCAGGATAATCCCCTTCTCCCTTTCGTCCCCATCCTCCCGATGACCCTCGCCACAGCACTCGTCTCCGGCAACGATCCCGAACCGCGTCTCGCCGAAGCCGCTGCCGAACAGGCGCTGGAGAAATCCGGCCTGGCCCATGCCCAGGGCGTGCTGCTGTTCCTCACACCCGAATTCGCCCGGCATGCCCCGGCCATCGTCACGGCGGTGGCTCGCCGCACGCAGTGCCTGCAAGTGGCCGGCGGCATCGCCTCGGGCGTATTCACCGAATCCGGCTGGGCGCTCGACCGCCCGGCGGCGGCGGTCATGGTTCTCGGCAACCGCTTTGCGCTCGGCCACCCGTACGCCTCCGACGAAGCCATCCTGAGCTATGCCGGCAGCCGCATTCCACCCGACTGGGCGTATTCCGGCAGGCGCTACGGCGGCGCTTTCGGCAACTCATTGGACGTGCGCGCGGCCGATGCGGAATCGCTCGCCTGGCAGCAAGCACGACAGGCCGGAGAAAACGGCTGCAGCGTGCAGATTCATGGCGCCGGAATGGATATCGGCGTTTCCCGCGACTGGCAGATTCTGAGCGCTCCGCAAAGCGTCGAAAGCAGCAAGGGCTACGACCTGCAGACGCTGGGCGGCCAGTCCGCCCTGGAAAGCCTGACCCAGGCGCTCCCACCGACGGCTCATGGCGACCCCGCCGGGCTCCAGCGAATGCTGCACCAGATCGTAGCCCTGGTTTCCGACGCACCGGCCATGCCCCCGGGCGAAGCACCCGCTGAACCCACCTTCCGTCCACTGGCCGTGATCGCCGCCGCGACCGACGGCGCGCTGACGCTGACCGGGCGCATCGCCCCCGGACGACACTTGAGCTGGGCCATCCGCCACCCTGACGCGGCCGCGGCCGACATGCGCCAGTGCATCGAGCAGCTGGCCGCGCGCCACATCAAACCCGCCACCCGGCCAGCCGGCGCGGTGGTGTTCTCCTGCATCGGCCGCGGCCCCTATTTCTACGGGGGCGAGGACCGTGATCTCGCCGTGCTGACGGAACGCTTCCCCGGCCTGCCCGTCATAGGCGTGTACGGCACCGGCCAGATCGCCCCATCCAGGACATCCGGAACATCCGGCCCCGCCCGCAATAGCGCAATCCAGAACGCCGTCGTCACGGCGCTCGTCACCCCGCACACGGAAACCGATCATGTTTAACCCCTCCCGCGAACAGGTCCGCCAATTCTTCTGCGAATCCTGGCGCAAGCACCGCGAACGGCTGATCCTCGAAGGCGCCGAAGCCACTGCCGCCGACCTCATTACCGAGCACCCGGAATACCACGCCCTGCTGGAAAACCCGGAAGCCGCGATCGAACAGGAATTCACCCCGGAAGGTGGGCAGATGAACCCCTTCCTGCACCTCTCGCTGCACCTCGCCATCGCCGAGCAGGTCAGCATCGACCAGCCGCACGGCATCAAGGCCGCCTACTTCGCCCTGCGCCAGAAAATGGAAGTTCATGACGCCGAGCACGCCCTCATGGAATGCCTCGGCGAAACCATCTGGCGCTCCCAGCGCGAAGGCAAGCCGATGGACGGCGAAGCCTACATCGAAAGCGTGCGGCGCAAGGCGGGGAGCTGATTCCGCCTGAACGACTCAATTAACTACGAAGTTCATGCCGCGAAGCCAATCCCGTGGGACGAAGAAAAACAAGATATTCCACAAAACCACTGACTTGTCCGCCGAGTGAAGCGTCCTGTCTGATCAAGCAATAGATCTTTTTGTGTTCTTGGTGCTCTTCGTGGTTTAACCGCTTTTTCCATGTTCAGTAAACGCTTGAGGCTGTCATTCCGGATTTGATCCGGAGCATGAGCGACCCCTGAAAACAAAACATCCTTGCAAAAACGGGAATTGATTTCCATAATTGCAATGATGATTGAACGAACACTAACTTCTCGCCTGCTCGAAACACTTGCCTACTCGCCGGCCGTCGCCTTGCTTGGCCCGCGCCAGTCGGGGAAAACCACGCTGGCGCTGCAAGCCGCAGAATCGGCCGGACGGCCGTTCGTTTATCTCGACCTCGAATCCGAGCAGGACCGGGCCAAGCTCGCGCAGGCCGAGCTTTACCTCGCCGACCACGCCGACAAGCTGGTCATTCTCGACGAAGTACACCGAGCCCCCGGACTCTTTCCCGTCCTGCGCGGGCAGATCGACCGCAACCGTCGCGCCGGCCGGCGAAGCGGGCAATACCTGCTGCTCGGATCGGCCTCGCTCGACCTGCTCAAGCAATCCGGCGAAACCCTGGCCGGGCGCATCGCCTACCTTGAACTCGCGCCCTTCACGCTGCTGGAAACCCGCCCCCGACCCATCGACACGCTGTGGATACGCGGAGGCTTTCCGGAAAGCCTGCTTGCGCCCGACGACACAACCAGCCTGCGCTGGCGGCAGGATTTCATTCGTACCTATCTGGAACGCGACATCCCGCAACTTGGACCGCGCATTGCCGCCGAAACGCTGCGCCGTTTCTGGGGCATGCTCGCCCACCAGCAAGGCGGCCTGCTCAACACCGCGCAACTCGCCCGCAATCTCGGCGTCGATGCCAAGACGGCGGCGGCCTATCTCGATCTGCTGGTCGACCTCCTGCTCGTGCGCCGCCTGCCGCCCTGGCACGCCAACCTGGGCAAACGCCTGGTCAAGTCGCCCAAGGTCTACGTGCGCGACAGCGGGCTGGTGCACGCGCTGCTCGGCATTCCGGACAAGGAAACCCTGCTCGCGCACCCGATCATCGGGGGCAGCTGGGAATGCTGCGTCATCGAGAACCTGCTCAACAACGCACCGGAAAGCGTACAGGGCCATTTCTACCGGAGCAGCGGCGGCGCCGAGATCGACCTGCTGCTGTCCTGGCCGGATAACCGCCTGTGGGCCGTGGAAATCAAGCGCAGCCTCACCCCCAAGCCGAAGCGCGGATTCCACTCCGCCTGCGCCGACCTCCAGCCCGAGCGCAAGCTGATCATCTACCCCGGCGACGAAAGCTACCGGCTCGCCGAAGACATCGAAGTCATGCCACCCCTCGACGCCATCCTGCAACTCTCCCGCTTCACCCAACCCGGGAAAATCGGACGATGAATCTCTCCACCTTCCTCGCCAAATGGCAAACCGGCGGCAGCGCCGACGGGCTGTCCGAGCGCGCTGGCGCGCAGGCCCACTTCCTCGACCTGTGCGACCTGCTCGGCGTCGACAAGCCGGCCGACCCGGACAACTACTGCTTCGAGCGCGGCGCCCAGCGCACCGGCGCCGCGCACGGCTGGGCCGATGTCTGGAAGCGCGGCCACTTCGCCTGGGAATACAAGGCGCCCGGCGGCGACCTCGGCAAGGCGTTGAAACAACTCATGACCTACGCGCTGGCGCTCGACAACCCACCGCTGCTCGTCGTCTCCGACCGCCGCCTGATCCACATCCACACCCACTTCACCGGCACCCCGTCCGAAGTCCACACCATCCGCATCGAGGACACCGGCACGCCGGAAAACCTGGAGAAACTGCGCTGGCTGTTCGAGTCGCCCGACCGTTTCCGCCCCAACCGCGACAACCGCCAGATCACCGAAGAAGCCGCCCGCGTCTTCGCCGAACTCGCGCAAGCGCTGCGCCAGCGCCACACCGCCCCGGCCGACGGCCAGCGCGTAGCCCACTTTCTCACCCAATGCCTGTTCTGCCTGTTCGCCGAAGACGCCGACCTGCTCCCGCGCGGCCTCTTCCAGCGCCTGCTCGACAAGAGCCAGACTGATCCCGCCAGGCTCACCGGCCGCCTGCGCGACCTGTTCACCGCCATGCAACGCGGCGGCGAATTCGCGCTGGAAGACATTGCCTACTTCAACGGCGGCCTGTTCGAAACCATCGACCCGCTGCCGCTCACCGACGGCGAAGCGCAGACCCTGCTGGCCGCCGCCCGGCTCAACTGGAACGCCATCGACCCGGCCATTTTCGGCACCCTCTTCGAACGCGGCCTCGACCCGAAAAAGCGCAGCCAGCTCGGCGCGCACTACACTGACCCGAAAACGATCATGCGGCTGGTCGAACCCGTCATCGAACGGCCGCTCGCCGCCGAATGGGAAGCCGCGAAAACGAAAATCGCCGCCGAACTCGGCAAGAGCAAGAAGGCCGGCGACAAGGCCTACAAGGAAGCGCAGGCTGCCTTCATCGCCCACCTCGAACGCCTGAAGAATTTCCGCGTGCTCGACCCGGCCTGCGGTTCCGGCAACTTCCTCTACCTCGCGCTCAAGGCGCTGAAAGACCTCGAACACAAAGCCAACCTCGACGCCGAGGCGCTCGGCCTGCAACGGCAGGTCGGCATCGAAACCAGCCCGGCCAACGTGCTCGGCATCGAACTCAACGAATACGCCGCCGAACTCGCCCGCGTCACCGTGTGGATCGGCGAACTGCAATGGATGCGCGCCCACGGCTACCCGGTGCGCAAAAACCCCATCCTCGACCGGCTCGACCACGTGGAAAACCGCGATGCCCTGCTCAACCCGAACGGCAGCGAAGCGGAATGGCCGGTGTGCGACGCGATTGTCGGCAATCCGCCCTTTCTCGGCGGCAGCAAGAAAAGCGGCGAATTGGGGCGCGACACCTTCAACGCCTTGAACCGGATTTACGATGAACGCGTGCCGGGCGGCGCTGACCTCGTCTGTTACTGGTTCGAGAAAGCCCGCGCCCACATCGCCACCGGCAAATGCACAGCGGCCGGACTGGTCGCCACCAACAGCATTCGCGGTGGCGCCAATCGCACGGTGCTCGACCGCATTGTCGAAAGCGGGCGCATCTTCGACGCATGGAGCGATGAACCGTGGATCAACGACGGCGCGGCCGTGCGCGTATCCCTCGTCAGCTTCACCGCCCCGCTCCGTCATTCCGGCGAAAGCCGGAATCCAGCCGGCGCCGCACTGGACTCGGGGTTGCCTGCGGCCCCCGGAATGACGGCGTTTTTAAACGGGGAAGTCATTTCGACAATTCACGCCGATCTGACTTCAGGCGATGGACTCAATCTTTCGGCGGCAAAACCACTAAAAGAGAATTCGGGCGTCAGTTTCCAGGGGTCGCAAAAAATAGGCGCCTTCGATATCGAAGGCGAACTTGCAAGACAATGGCTTGGCCTGCCGAATCCGAACGGCTCTCTCAACAGCGATGTACTGAAGCCTTCGTGGAATGGACTCGATGTGGCTCGCCGTCCTCGCGATGGGTGGATTATCGATTTCGGCCCATCCATGAATGAGTCTGATGCATCTCTCTATGAAGTTCCTTTTGAGTACGTCGTTAAATACGTCAAGCCCGAACGAATACTGAATCCTCGCCCGGTCCGTGCAAAATACTGGTGGAGACATGGTGACCCTCAACCAGCCATGCGAGACGCTCTCAAAGGATTGCCACGTTATATCGCCACACCTGAAGTAACAAAACATCGAATTTTCGTTTGGATGAACGGCACGGTTCTGCCGGACAAGAAACTCATTGCAATCGCACACTCGGACGATTGCACCTTTGGCATCCTCCACTGTTACTTCCATGAACTCTGGGCATTGGCTGTTTGCTCTTGGCATGGTGCGGGTAACGACCCACGTTACACACCAACCACGTGTTTCGAAACCTTCCCCTTCCCCGCCGGCCTGACGCCGCGCGACACGGTCCAGGGTGCGCCCTCCGGCTCGCTCGCCGATGCCATCGCCAGCGCCGCGAAAACACTGAACGAACTGCGCGAACGCTGGCTGAATCCGCCCGAATGGGTGGACTGGGTGATCACGCCGGAGGAAGAGGCGGCCGGTTTCCCGAAGCGCCCGGTGGCCAAGCCGGGCAAGGAAACGGAACTCAAGAAGCGCACGCTGACCAACCTCTACAACCAGCGTCCGGCCTGGCTGGACAACGCGCACCGGGCGCTCGACGCCGCCGTCGCCGCCGCCTATGGCTGGACGGACTATGCTCCGGACATGCCGGACGAGGAAATCCTGCGCCGCCTGTTGGCGCTGAACCTCGAACGGTCGGAGAAGCAAGCGGACTGACGCCCGTTTCCGGAAAGACCGTGGGTGCGCCGCATCGGCCGGATGAAGCATTTTTTGCTACGTTTGCAGCAATTTTTGCTTCACCCGAGACGGGCCAAAACTTCAAGGCCGCTTCGTCATTCCGGCGAATGCCGGAATCCAGAAAATTCAACAAACTGGACCCTGGCACCCCAAGGGCACTTCCTTCGGGGCGCTTTCGCCGGGGCGACGAACACACTTCAACGCCTAATCGGCCTAATCGCCCTTTTCCCCCAGCAGCTTACGGAACAGCCAGCTGCGCGGCGGTTCGATGCCGGTGCGCACGTAGATGAGCGGGCTGGGTTCGAGCTGGAAGCGCTTCTGCAGGGCTTCGACGCCGCGCCGGCCGGCGAAAAGGATGCGGTCGCCGGAAACCAGAGGGGTGTCGTCCGGCGGCAGCGGGATTTCGGTTTTCTTGCGCAGGAGCAGGAGCGGGAAAGCATTCAGGCGTTCCGGCGGATGTTCCGGATTGATGAGCAGGTCGCCGACGCAAAACGGCGGGTCGATGTCGAGCTCCAGCGCTTCGCGGATGCCGTCGTAGGCGCCGTAGCAGTCGAATCCCCACATGAACGGCACGCGGTCGCCGACGTGCGTTTCCAGGAGTTCGGCGGCACGGCGCACCAGCACATCGGCATCCTCGCTGGTGTCGATGTGGCGCAGGAAGCGGATGAGCAGCGGCGAGGTGAGCAACTGGCGCGCGCGGTGCGCGACGACTTCGGACTTGATGAAGCGCAGCGGCGCCATCGAAGCGTCGATCAGGCTGGCGTTGGCCATGTTGACCTGGCGGATGACGACGTACAGCCCTGGATTGAGCGCGCGGGCGCGGGTGACGGTGGCAAGATTGACCGGATCGTCGTCGGTGCAGGCGACCAGACCGACGGCGGTCTGGATGCCGGCGAGGATCTGGTCCGCATAAACGCCGTCGGCTCGGCGGCCGGAGCCGGAGCCGGAGCCGGAGCCGACCAGCGGGTCGTTATCGACCATCGAACAGGTATTTCCGCCCTGCCGCAAGGCATCGGCCACGTAGTCGGCAAAGCTGCCCTCGCCGCAGATGACCCAGTGCCCCTTGGGCAGGTTGAGCGAACTCGGGCGCACGCCGCCCGGCAGGCCGGTCAGCCATTCGATGACGCGCAGTTTTTCCGGCGAGCCGAAATCGAGGCGCATGTTGCGGGCGAAGGATTCGTAGGGGTTGAGCAGCTCGATCTTCTTGAAGGTTTCCAGGTTGGCGCGGGCGATCGGGGTATGCACGCGGGCGATGATGCGCAGCGCGGGGTTGAGCACGGTGCCGCCGATGGCCACGGCCTGATTGGCGTCGTCGCTCCCGGCCAGCGCCACCAGGGCCAGGCATTTGCGGTGGGTGACGCCGGCATCGACGATGACATCGGGCAGGCGGGCATCGGCCGCCAGAAAGAGCGGCGGATGCTCGAATTCGTCGATCTCCACGCTCGCGGCGCGATCCGCCCGCACTTCGAGGATGACCATGCGCAGGCCCATGCGGTCGAGCATGCGCGCGAGCATTTTTCCGCTCTGGCCGTAGCCGACGATCAGGACGAAGGGCTCCGTCATCGCGGCGACCTGCGCGGCGAAGCGCCGCCGGGTCACGGCGCTGCGGAAGGTCTGGTCCTGCGAGAGGTGGAAGATGCTGCCGAGGGCGTAGGCCCAACTGACGACCGAGGCGTAGATGCACAGGACGGTCCATGCCCGCTGTGCGTCGGTGAAGGTATAGGGAATTTCCCCGAAGCCGATGGTCGTCGCGGTGTAGCTGATGATGTACAGGGCGTGGAAAATGCCAAGCTGCACGGGGTTGCCTTGCGCATCCACGCCGGGGATCAGCACCAGCCCCCAGACGGAAACGGAAAGAACGATGATCAGGACGATCAGCGGCCGGCGCAGCCGGCGCAGGATGACGAAAAGCAGATCGTTCACGCCGCGCGCTTCCGGTTTGCGGGATCAGCGCGTCTGGCGCAGGGTTTCGCTGATCAGCAGGACCACCGAGATGAGATTGGCCAGCAAGGCGCCGCCGCTGAGCGAGACGATCGACGACATGGTGTAGGGGTCCATCGCGGCGTGGCTGATGTTGACGTGCCACATCCAGACGATCGACGCCGCCAGCAATTGCAGCATGGCAACCAGGCTGGTCGCCAGATGCGTGGCGCCGAGATGGGTGCGGTCGCCGAATTTCATGATCAGCGCAATCAGATTGACGACCACGGCCGCAAAGAGATGCCCGGGCTGGTGCAGCGTGCTATCGCCGATATCGCCGATGAAAAAACCGAAATTCAGGGTACAGGCGAGGATGACGAAAAAACCGAAGATGACTTTTTCCAGATTCATTGAATTCCCCGTTTGGCTTGTGTTTTTCGGCCATCTTACGCACTCGCCGGGAGACTGTAAATTAAGCGGCGCACTCCCAGCCTCTTTTCCTGTGCCTTCGGGAACTGGCAGTCCGGCGAACGGGCCGAAGCTATACTCGCCAACGATTCCGTCAACTCTCTCAAGGTTTTCGCCGTGCCCGTTATGTTAGCTGTGTTCGCTACGTTCGCGGTGGTTGAACAAAGGTTTCCCGGATGAACTTTCTCGCTCACGCCCTGCTCGCCGGAAACGCCGATGCCGACCGCATCGGCGGCCTGATGGGCGACTTCGTCAAGGGGCCGCTGCCGGCGGGGCTGCCGCCGGATCTGGCTTCCGGCGTGGCCTTGCATCGCGCCATCGACAGCTTTGCCGACCAGCATCCCGCCTTCGCCGCCAGCCGGGCGCGGGTCAGCCCGTTGCGCCGGCGCGTGAGCGGCGTGCTGGTCGATCTGTTCTACGACCACCTGCTGGCCCGCGACTGGACGGACTACCATTCCGCCAGCCTCGAAAACTACACAGCCGGGCTCTATTCGGTACTGCACGACCACGCGGTCGTTCTGCCGGAAAGGGCGCGCGAGGTGGCGCGGCTGATGCGCGCGCATGACTGGCTGTGTTCCTACCGCAACGTGGCCGCGGTCGGCGGCGCAATCGACCGCATGGCGGTGCATCGCCTGCGGCGGGCCAATCCCCTGGCCGGAGGCATCGAGGAATTCCTCGCCGATGCCGCAGGTTTCGAGGCGGACTTCCGGGCCTTCCTGCCCGATGCCCTGGCCTTCGCCGCTGCGTGGCGCACCGCGCGCACCCCGGAGTAGCGTCGAAAAACTTTACACATGACAGATGCAAAGCAATGAAAGCATTTCAACCAATTGATTATTAAAGCAATTTAAATATGGAACAAAACATGCTTTCATGATAATCGCTGTTTTTTTGCGAATTTTATCAATTTGTACTTTCCTGCCGCAGGCATCGAAAATCTGGCCGGCCGGTTCTTTGAGGGAGAAAAACATGACGCTTTCCAAATTGTTTGCCGCGCTGTGCGCCGCACTTGCGCTGACCTCGGTGCAGGCCGCGCCAGTCACGTATTTCGGCCAAAACACGGCCCCGGCATCCGGCGTTTCCGGCGATCCGGTAACGGCCCGATCAAACTTCGTTGCCGGCCTTTCCGGCGTCGGCACCGAAACTTTCGAAGGAATTGCGGTGGGAACGGTTCCGCCGCTGGCGCTGATTTTCCCCGGGTCGTCAGGCAACATCACAGCGACCATCAACTCGTCATCCGGCGGAGTCTGCAATTCGGCAGCGGGTACGGTGGGCAGCATCGGCTGCTTCGATTATGGCCGCTATGCAACCTCCGGTTCCAACTGGTATCACACGACGGACGTGTTCTCGATCAATTTCAGCACCGGGATCTCGGCCTTCGGTTTCTACATGACCGACATCGGTGACTTCGACGGGCAGATCACGATGACGCTTGCAGGCACCGATACCGTGACGCTGACGGTGCCGACCACGATCAATGCTCCAAACGGTTCATTGGCCTTCTTCGGTTTCATCGATGCCGACAATTCCTATACCTCGATCACCTTCGGCAACACAGCCGCCGGCACCGATGTATTCGGGTTTGACGACATGGTCGTGGGCGATGCTGAACAGATCATCGACGTGCCGGAACCGGGCGTTCTGGCGCTGCTCGGAATCGCACTGGCCGGCCTGGGCGCAAGCCGCCGCCGCAAGCTGTAAGAGAGCTGGTTTGTTCAAGCCCGCCAGACGACTGGCGGGCTTTTTTGTTTTGGCAACTGCCGCGCCTATCTCACGCCCTCAGGCCCGCTCGGACGGCGGCGCGACCTTGAATACTTCGGCCAGCGTGGTCATGCCCGCCGCCACCTTCATGGCACCGGAAATGCGCAGCGGTTTCATGCCTTCGCGGTAGGCCAGATCGCGGATCTTGGAAACTTCGGCGTTTTCACTAACCAGCTGTTTCATGTCCGGCGACATCATCAGGATTTCGTACAGCCCGATGCGCCCGCGATACCCTGTCATGCGGCAGTCGAGGCAGCCGACCGGGTGATGGAACTGGCTCGGACGGTTGGCCTTCCACGGCGCGACGAGGCGATCCCACATGGCGTTGTCCTCGGCGGTGGCCGGGCGGGATTCCTTGCAGTTCGGGCAGAGCACGCGCACCAGGCGCTGCGCCATGACGCCGAGCACGGTGGCGCTGATCAGGTACGACGGCAGCCCCAGGTCGAGCAGGCGCGTCACGGCGGCCGGCGCATCGTTGGTGTGCAGCGTGGACAGGACGAGGTGGCCGGTGAGCGCAGCCTGGATGGCGACTTCTGCCGTCTCCAGATCGCGGATTTCGCCGACCATGATGATGTCCGGATCCTGGCGCATCAGCGAACGCACGCCTTCGGCAAAGCTCAGGTCGATGGCCGGCTGCACCTGCATCTGGTTGAACGAGGACTCGACCATTTCGATCGGGTCTTCGATGGTGCATACGTTGACCGCCGGCGTGGCCAGCTGCTTGAGCGTGGAGTACAGCGTGGTCGTCTTGCCCGAGCCGGTCGGCCCGGTGACCAGGATGATGCCGTTGGGGCTTTCCGACATGGCCTGCCAGTGCTTGCGATCATCGTCGGAAAAGCCGAGTTCGGTGAAGTTGCGCACCAGCACTTCCGGATCGAAGATGCGCATCACCAGTTTTTCGCCGAAAGCGGTGGGCAGCGTGGACAGGCGCAGCTCGGCCTCCAGCCCGTCGGCGGTGCGCGTCTTGATGCGCCCGTCCTGCGGGCGGCGTTTCTCGACGAGGTCCATGCGTCCGAGAATCTTGATGCGGCTGACCATCGCCGCCATCACGCTCATCGGGATCTGGTACACCTGATGCAGCACGCCGTCGATGCGGAAGCGCACGATACCCACTTCGCGGCGCGGTTCGATGTGGATGTCGCTGGCGCGCTGCTCGAAGGCGTATTGCCAGAGCCAGTCGACGATGTTGACGATGTGCTGGTCGTTGGCGTCGAACTGGCGATTGGCGCGACCCAGTTCGACGAGCTGCTCGAAGGACGACAGCCCGGCGCTCTGATTGCCCTGCTGCGAAGCCTTCTTGACCGAACGCGCAAGGTTGTAGAACTCGACCAGGTAGCGCGCCACATCGAGCGGATTGGCGATCACGCGCCGGATGCGCTTCTTGGAGATGGACTCGATTTCCTTTTCCCACTCGCGCAGGAAAGGTTCGGTGGTGGCGAAAACGATTTCGCTGGCCGTCACCTGCACGGCCAGGATACCGAAACGCGTGGCGTAGGCGCTGGAAACGACGTCGGTCACCGAGGTGAAATCGACCTTGAGCGGGTCGATGTGAAAATACTCCAGCCCGACCCGCGCGGCGAACCATTCCCCGAGATCTTCCAGGGTCAGCGGGCGAAACGGCGCCTGCAGGGATTTCCACTTCTGGTCGGCGATAATGGCCAGCGGATGCATCGCCATGCGCTTCAGGCGCACTTCGGCGATCAGCGCATCGGCTTCCGCCTTGTCGACATGTCCATCGCTGACCAGCATGCCAAGCACTTCGGGCACAGTCAGCCGGTGATCGGGTGCGGACTTCGACGAATGGGCAGACATGGCAGCCATGGAAAACTTCCGGAAATGCAATCCGGGAACTATACCCGACAAGCTCCCGCAGGCTCAATGATGAAACACATCAAGAAATCCATTTCGTATATGCTCCGGAGTGACGCAGGCAGCGCAAGCAGATACAATCCATTGCCCCCCCGGATAACCTTACGGGTCGAAATCCACGTTCCACGTTCAGGAGTATCGAGGAGTACCGATGAGAATCTTGTTTCTTCTGCTTTCATTGGCGGCCCTCAGCATGCCCCCGGCTTTTGCCCAGCTCGGCCCGGCGGGCGTTCCCGGCGCGCCGGGGCTGGCTCCCGCTCCGGTTGCTCCGGCCCAGCAACCGCCGACAAGCGCGACGCAAACCGCACCGAGCATCCCACCGGCCTGCGCCAAGTCCAAGAACGTGAATAAGTGCGTTGCCCGCCAGGAAGCGCGCAGCAAGGCGCGCGCGGCATGCAAAGGCAAGCGGGATGAAGCCTACCGTCAGAGCTTCGACGCGCACCTGCACCGCCAGAAAAAATAATCAGGCAGTGCCGAACGATTCCGGCCAGGCCGCACGCCACAGACTCACCTTGCGCGGAAACGCCAGCGTATAGGCCGGACTGGTGGACGGCAGGACACGGGTTTCATAGCCTTGCTCCTGAAAGCGCCGCTCGAACTTGCCCGAGGTCTTGCCGTTGAAGCAGATGCGCCGCAAACGCGGCGCGTCCCGCTTGAGCCGTGCAAAATCGTTCTCTTCGGCCGCGCGGATATCCGCATCGAGCGCACCTTCACGCAGACAGGTCCGATAGACATCCCACACGCCGATGCGGTGCCGCAACAGGCAACACTGTTTCTCGGCGTAGGCCATGTCCGCCAGCGGCTCGCGCAGCACTTCGCCCATCACCCGCCAGAACTGGTTCTGCCGATGCGCGTAATAGTGCTGCGCGGCAAGCGACGCCGGCGAAGGAAAGCTGCCGAGGATCAAGATCTCGACTTCACCGTCCAGGATCGGAGGCAAACCGGAAAGGAGCTTTGAAATCGGTGTGGTTTGGTACATCGAAAAGGATTCCGGACGGTCGTTCGCGGCGATAATACACCCGTTGAACCGTGCGGCAGGCACCACGCAATCGGCGCGTGAAAAAAGGGGTAGCAGGAGAAAACGGAATGACAAAGAAATACATTCTGGCCTTGGACCAAGGCACCACAAGCTCGCGGGCGATCCTTTTCGACCGCTCCGGGAAAGTGGCCGGCACCGCCCAGAAGGAGTTCACGCAGCATTATCCGAAGCCCGGGTGGGTCGAACACGACCCGATGGAAATCTGGGGAACGCAGAGCGGCGTGGCCCGTGAAGTGCTCGAAAGAACGGGAATCCGTGCGGTGGAAATCGCCGCCATCGGCATCACCAACCAGCGCGAAACGACCATCGTCTGGGACAAGGCCACCGGGCGCCCCGTCTGCAACGCCATCGTCTGGCAGTGCCGCCGTACCGCCAGCCTGTGCGACGAGCTCAAGCACCGTGGCCTGGAAGCCTACATCCGGGAGCACACCGGCCTGGTGCCTGATGCCTATTTCTCCGGCACAAAGCTCCAGTGGATCCTCAACAACGTCGCAGGCGCCCGCGCACGCGCCGAAAAAGGGGAACTGCTGTTTGGCAACGTCGATAGCTGGCTGATCTGGAACCTGACCCGTGGCGCGGTTCACGTCACCGACTATTCGAATGCTTCGCGCACGATGCTGTTCAACATCCGGACGCTGCAGTGGGACGAAACACTTCTGAAAGCGCTGGACATCCCGGCCTGCATGCTGCCCGAGGTCAAGCCCTCCAGCGGCGTTTACGGCCACTCCAACCCGCAACTCTTCGGCTCGGCTGTTCCGATTGCGGGCGATGCCGGCGACCAGCAGGCGGCCCTCTTCGGCCAGGCCTGTTTCGAGGACGGCATGGCCAAGAACACTTACGGCACCGGCTGCTTCATGCTGATGAATACCGGCAACAAGCCGGTTCCCTCGCGCAACGGGTTATTGACGACCATCGCCTGGGGCTGCGACGCCCGGGTCGAATGCGTGGAATACGCGCTCGAAGGCAGCATCTTCGTCGCGGGCGCCGCCGTGCAATGGCTGCGCGACGAACTGAAGCTCATCGACAGCGCCGTGCAATCCGAGGAACTGGCCAACGCCGTCCCGGACACCAACGGGGTCTACGTTGTTCCGGCCTTCGTCGGGCTCGGCGCGCCCTACTGGGACATGTATGCGCGCGGCGCGATTGTCGGCCTGACCCGTGGCGCCAATCGCAACCATATCGTGCGGGCCACGCTCGAATCCATCGCCTTGCAGACCATGGATGTACTGCAGGCCATGGAAGACGATTCCGGCCTGCGCCTGAAAGCCCTCAAGGTCGACGGCGGCGCGGTCGCCAACAATTTCCTGATGCAATTCCAGGCCGACATGCTCGGCGTTCCGGTCGACCGGCCGGTGGTGACGGAAACCACGGCGATGGGCGCCGCCTTCCTCGCCGGACTCGCGGTCGGTTTCTGGAAGGACCAGGCCGAAATCGCCGCGATATGGGCCGTTGACCGCCGCTTCAAGCCGGCCCTGAGCGCGGAAGTCCGCGACAGAAAATACAAGGGCTGGAAGCAGGCTGTGGAACGTTCGCGCGACTGGGACAGCAGTTGAACCACGAAGGTCATGCCGCGAAGCCAATCCCCGTGGGACGAAGAGCACGAAGTGAATCAATTGCCTGATCAGGAAAGCAAATCACCCGGTGGATACGTCAATGGTTTGCCTGCGTGTTTTGCTTTTCTTCGTGTTCTTCGTGCTCTTCGTGGTTGAAAGGATGTTTTCAGAACAAGGGAACCCCGCAAGCTCAGGCGCAAAAAAACCGCCGGAACATTCCCCATGATTCCGGCGGTTTTCTGTCATGCGCCCCGCGGACGCGTCGGCTTTACTTCGCCGACAGGGCCAGCATCAGGTCGTTGATGCGCTTGACGAAGCCGGCCGGATCGTCGAGCGTGCCGCCTTCGGCCAGCGTGGCCTGTTCGAGCAGCAGGTTGGCCCAGTCGTCGAAGCGCGAATTTGCGTCATTTCCTTCATACTTCAACCGCTGCACGGCCGGGTGCTTGGGATTGATCTCGAGGATCGGCTTCATCTCCGGCGCCTTCTGGCCCGCGGCCTTGAGGATCCGCGCCAGGTTGCCGCCCATGTCGTGTTCGTCGGCGACGATGCACGACGGCGAATCGGTCAGACGATGGGTGATGCGCACGTCCTTGATTTTTTCGCCCAGCGCGGTCTTCAGTTTTTCCAGCAGTTCCTTGTACTCGTCGGCCGCCTGTTCAGCTTCCTTCTTCTCGGCTTCGTCCTCCAGCTTGCCGAGGTCGAGGCCGCCCTTGGCGACGGATTGCAGCTGCTTGCCGTCAAACTCGGTCAGGTAGCCGGTCACCCACTCGTCGACGCGGTCGGAGAGCAGCAGCACTTCGATGCCCTTCTTGCGGAAGATTTCCAGGTGCGGGCTGTTCTTTGCCGCGGTGAAGGTCTCGGCGGTGACGTAGTAGATCTTGTCCTGGCCTTCCTTCATGCGCGCGACGTAGTCGGCGAGGGACACGGTTTCGTCCGGCGTGTCGGTGTGCGTCGAGGCGAAGCGCAGCAGCTTGGCAATGCGGTCCTTGTTGGCGAAATCCTCGCCCACGCCTTCCTTGAGCACGCGGCCGAACTCGGTCCAGAACTTGCCGTACTTTTCCTTCTCGGCGGCGTCCTCGCTATCAGCCAGGCCTTCAAGCATGCCCAGCACCTTCTTGACGCAGCCGCCACGGATCGTCTCGATGTCCTTCGACTCCTGCAGGATCTCGCGCGAGACGTTGAGCGGCAGGTCGTTGGAATCGACAATTCCGCGCACGAAGCGCATGTACAGCGGCATCAGTTGTTCGGCATCGTCCATGATGAACACGCGGCGCACGTAGAGCTTGACGCCGTGGCGGGCGTTGCGGTCCCACAGGTCGAACGGGGCTTTCTGCGGGATGTAGAGCAGTTGCGTATATTCCTGCTTGCCCTCGACCTTGGCATGCACGTAGGCCAGCGGCTCCTCGAAGTCGTGCGCAACGTGCTTGTAGAACTCCTTGTACTGCTCGTCGGTGATATCCGACTTCGGGCGCGCCCACAGCGCGGAAGCCTGGTTGATCGTCTCGTCTTCGTCGGTGACGACCTGTTCCTTCTTTTCCTCGTCCCACTTTTCCTGCTTCATCAGGATCGGCAGGGTGATGTGGTCGGAATACTTGCGCACCACCTGGCGCAGCTTCCAGCTCGACAGGAATTCATCCTCGCCCTCGCGCAGGTGCAGGATGACGTCGGTGCCGCGCCCGGCCTTCTCGACCATTTCGACGCTGAAATCGCCTTCGCCGGCCGATTCCCATTTGACGGCCTGCCCGGCCTCCACGCCGGCGCGGCGCGAAACGACGGTCACCTTGTCGGCAACGATGAACGAGGAGTAGAAGCCAACGCCGAACTGGCCGATCAGGTGCGCATCCTTGGCCTGGTCGCCGGTCAGCGCCGAGAAGAATTCGCGCGTGCCGGATTTGGCGATGGTGCCCAGATGCTCGACGGCCTCATCGCGCGTCAGGCCGATGCCGTTGTCGGAGATGGTGATCGTGCGCGCTTCCTTGTCGAAGGAAAGACGGATTTTCAACTCGGAATCATCGCCGTAGAGCGACCCGTTGTTCAGCGCCTCGAAGCGCAGCTTGTCGCAGGCGTCGGAAGCGTTGGAGATCAGCTCGCGCAGGAAGATTTCCTTGTTGCTGTACAGCGAGTGGATCATCAGGTGGAGCAATTGCTTGACTTCGGTCTGAAAACCCAGGGTTTCCTTGTTGGCGCCCATAAAAAACTCCGTAAGCGTGAATGGTGTGTTGTGTTGAATTGAGGGTTGAAATCCACAGATACCGGAGGCCCATCAAGAACCGGCACTGGAAGATGAGCGGCTAGGTGGGGACGCCGGCGGATTTTTCAAGCCCCCATAGAAGCCTTTGAGCGCAAGTCGAACGGGTTGCACACGGATTTAATTCACCGGGTGGTTAACTGCAATTTATAATTACAGGATTGTCATCAGCGGAATCGCCCGGCCATGCCAGAGCAGGATCGAAAAGCCCCCCCCACGCGCAACCGGGAACGCACACGCAGCCTCATTCTTGCCGCCGCCACCGAGGAATTCTCGGAACAGGGATTCGGCGGCGCGCGCATTGAGCGGATTGCAGAACGCTCGGGATCGAACAAACGCATGCTGTATTACTACTTCCAGAACAAGGAAGACCTGTTCCTGGCGGTGATGGAAAACACCTACAAGACGATCCGCGAGGCCGAATCCGAACTTCACCTGCTCGACCTGCATCCCGTCGAGGCCATCCGGCGGCTGATCACCTTCACCTGGGACTACTACAACCAGCACCCCGAGTTCCTGCACCTGCTCAACACGGAAAATCTCTACCACGCCTCGCACATCAAGAAATCGAAGAACATCGGCGTCTACAACTCGAAGCTCATCGGCACGCTCAACGAAATCCTGATTAGGGGGCAAAGGGAAAAGCTGTTCCGCGGCGGCGTGGACCCGTTGCAGCTTTACATTTCGATTGCGGCGCTGAGTTACTTTTACCTGTCGAACAACGACACGCTGAGCACGATCTTCGTGCGCGACCTGAGCTCCCCCAAGGCCAAGGTCGAGCGCCTGCAGCACATGATCGACGTGGTGCTCGGCTACCTCATGCTGGCGTCCTGAACCTCACAGGCCGGAAGGCTTCCACCCTTCCGCCTGCGCGGCAACGGCTCGCTATGCCGCTCCCAGGTACGCCTTGCGGATCGCCGGGTTGCTGAGCAGGTCCTTGCCCTGCCCCTCCAGCACGATCTTCCCGTTTTCCAGCACGTAGGCGTAGTCGCACAAACCGAGCGCTTTCTGGGCGTTCTGCTCGACCAGCAGGATGGTCTTGCCGTGCTTCTGGTTGATTTCCCGGATCAGTTCGAAAACCGCCTTGACCACCAGCGGCGCCAGACCGAGCGACGGTTCGTCGAGCAGAACCAGCCCCGGATCGGACATCAACCCGCGCGCGATGGCCAGCATCTGCTGCTCGCCGCCCGAGAGCGTGCCCGCCTGCTGCTGCGAGCGCTGGGCGAGGATCGGGAAGCGCGCAAACATGGCATCGCGCCGCGTTTCGACGAGATGCTTGTCATGGACGATGTAGGCGCCGGCCTTCAGGTTTTCCTCGATGGTGAATCCGGCGAATATCTTGCGTCCCTCGGGCACATGCGCCATGCCTTCGCGCAGGATGTTGCAGGCGCGTTCCGGCAGCGGTTTGCCGCGAAACAGGACGGTGCCCGATTTCGGCTTGACGATGCCGGAGAGGGTGTTGAGCAGGGTCGTCTTGCCGGCGCCATTGGCCCCGATGATGGAGACGATGGAGCCTTCTTCCACCTTCAGGTTGACGCCGCGCAGGGCCTGCACCGGCCCGTAGGAGACATGGAGGTCTTGAACGGTCAGCGTGGTCACGGCTTATTCCTCTTCACCGATGTAGGCTTCGATGACCGCGTGGTTCTTGCGAACCTCGTCCGGCTCACCGCTGGCCAGGAGTTTTCCGAAATTGAGCACGAACAGCTTGTGGCTCAGGTTCATCACCACTTCCATGCGATGCTCGATGAACACGACCGTGAAGTTGAAGCGTTCGTGCAGGCGCAGGACCAGGTCGATGAAGTCGCGCACCTCGCTGGGATTGAGCCCCGCCGCCGGTTCGTCGAGCAGGATGACTTTCGGCCGGATGGCCAGCGCGCGGGCGATCTCCAGCTTGCGCTGCAGACCGTACGGCAGCGACTCCGGGCGGTCTTCCTCCATGCCGGCGAGGCCGACGAGATCGAGGTATTCGCGCGCCGTCTCCGCCGCCTGGCGGTCCGACGCACGCTTGGCTGGCGCCGAGCAGATGGCCGAGAAGAAGTTGTACGGCGCGTACGGATCGGAGGCCGTCATCACGTTCTCCAGCACCGTCAGCCCCTTGAACAGGCGGATGTTCTGGAAGGTGCGGCCGATGCCTTTGCGCGCGATCTGATCCTGGCGCAGTCCGGAGAGATTGACGCCGTCGAGGACGACTTCGCCGCGATCCGGCACATAGACGCCCGTCACCAGGTTGAACACCGTGGTCTTGCCGGCGCCGTTCGGACCGATGATGCCGACGATCTCGCCCGGCCGGGCATTGAAGCTGAAGTCATCGACGGCCTGCACCCCGCCGAACGCCTTGGAGAGACCGGAGACTTCGAGCAGGCCGCGTGTGGTGGTGTCGCTCATGCCCGGCCTCCCTCGATGCTTTTCGATTTGTTTTTTGATTCGTTCTTCGTTTCGCGCTTCGACTTCTTCCACAGGCGGCTGATTTCCCAGTCACCGAAGATGCCGTTGGGCCGGTAGTTGATGATGATCAGCACGATGACGCAGTAGATGATGATCCGCCAGGCCGACGCGAAGCGCAGCAGTTCCGGCAGGGTGGAAAGAATGACCGCCGAGACCATGGCTCCGGTCAGGCTGTTGATGCCGCCGACGAAGACGATGATCAGCCACTCGGCCGACACCGTCCAGTTGAAGAACCCGGGCTCCAGGTACTGCGAATAGAAGGCGTAGAGCACGCCGGCGTAGCCGGTGATGGCGCTGGCGAAGAGGAAGGTCACCAGCTTCAGGTGATGCACGTCGATGCCCATCGACCGCGCCGCCAGTTCGTCGGTGCGCAAGGCCAGGCATTGCCGCCCGAACTTCGAGTTCTTGTAGCAAGCCACGAGAAACAGGCAGACGACCACGCTCGCCGTCACCAGCGGCAGATCGACGTGCTTCGGAATATTCACCAGCCCCTCCGCGCCGCCGGTCAGCTGCGCCGAATTGTTGAGTACGGAGATGATCGCCTCGCCGAAACCGAAGGTGACCAGCGAGATGTAGTCGCGCCGCAGGCGCACCGTCGGCATGCCCACCAGCAGCCCGGCCAGCATCGCGGCCAGCGAACCGAGGACGGCAACCACCGGAAACGGCAGCTTGAAGGTCAGCATGAGCATGGCCGACACGTAGCCGCCCACCGCCATGAAGGCCGCCTGGCCGAAGGAGAACTGGCCGGTCAGCCCGGTCACCATGTAGGTGCCCATAACCCCGATCATGGTGATGCCGGTCAGGGTCAGTATCGAGTAGATGTAATCCATGTGAATGAGTCCGAATCCTCAGAGGGGCTTATGCTCGCATTCAGGCCTTTTCCTGCACGATCACGCCGGAGATGCCGCGCGGCCGCAGGAGAAGGAAAACCAGCATGACGACGAAGACGCAGGCCGGCGTCCAGCCCGAACCGACCAGTCCGATCAGCGCCACCTCGCAAATGCCAAGCAGGAAGGCACCGGCCACCGCGCCGGTGATGCTGCCGAGGCCGCCGATGACCGAGGCGATAAAGCCCTTGACGACGAGCTGGCCGAGCTGAGGGTAAAGCGAGTAGTTCATGCCCAGGAACACCCCGCTGATGCCACCCAGCGCGCCGGACATGGCAAAGGTGGCCATCACCACGCGATCCGGGTCGATGCCCATCAGACTGGCTGTATTCACGTCGAAGGACACGGTGCGCACGGCCAGGCCAAGCTTGCTGCGGTAAAGCACCAGTAACAGCAGTCCGAGCGCGACGCAGGAGAAGAACAGCGTCACGACATCGGCCACGGAAAACGAGATGCCCAGAAGGGTGATGTTGCTGGTGGCGAAGAACACCGGGTACGAGTAGAAGTTGCTGGAGGCGAAGATGGTGATGATGTTTTCCAGCAGGATGCCCAGCGTGATCGACGAGATGAAGTAGTAGATCACCGGCGCCTGATTACGGCGCAGGCGGCGGAATCCGACCCGCTCGATGCCGATCGCGGTGATCGCCCCGACAACTGCAGCCGTCAGCACGATGGCCATGAACATCGTCGGCCCGCTGATGTGGCCGTCAAACATCAGGATGTAGGCCAGGTAGCCGGCGTAGGCGGTAAATGACATCACCCCGCCATGGGAAAAGTTGGAAAACTTGAGGATGTTGAAAACCAGCGCAAAGCCGACCGCAATCAGCGAATACACGGCTCCCAGCGACAACCCGTAAAAGATGTTCTGCAGCATGGCGTGCCTTCGTCATGAAATGGGCGCGGCCTGATACCTGTGCCGCGCCCGATTTTTCTCTTTATGAGACTACTGCCGGCTTATTTGTGGGCATCCGGCACGTAACGGCCGATTTCCTTGTATTTGCCGTTCTCGATCTTGTACATGACCATCGACAGTCCCACCGGCTGGTGCGTCTTCGGCGAGAGCGTGATCACCCCGGTGGTACCCTGCAGATCCTTGACCTTCGACAAGCCGGCGATGATCTGCGACCCGGTGGCGCCACCGCCCAGTTCGATGGCCTTCAGGATCGTGGTGACCTTGTCGTAGCCGAGATAAGCCTTGTTGATCGGATCCTCGTTGTACTTGGCGCGATAGGCGTTGCGCACCTCGGTCAGTTGCGGCTCGCTATCCGAGAAGTTGTTGGCAAAGTAGATGTTGTTTGCCGCTTCCGGATCGCCGACCAGCGTGGCGAACGGTGGCGCCGCATCGAGGCCGCTGACCATCGGCAGCCCCAGGCCGATCTGCCGGGCCTGCTTGACGGTAATCACCAGATCCTGCGTGTAGTTCGGCACATACAGGACGTCGGCGCCGGCCGCCTTGATCTTGTTCAGCTGGGCGCGGTAATCCTTGTCGCTCTTGGTGTAGGTCTCCTCGGCGACAATCGTCCCGCCGCGTTTTTCAATGTAGGCCTTGAACGGCTTGAGCATCGATACGGCGAAGGAGTTCGACTGGTCATAGAGCACCGCGAACTTCTTGAAGCCGAGCTTCTCGTTGGCGTAGCTGGCGATGATTTCCGCATACTGGACGCTGGTCGGCTGGACCAGGAACATCGACGGTTGCGGTTCGCCGTTTTCCTGCACCGTCACGCGCGGATCGATGAAGCTGCCGACGACGGACACTTTCTTCTCATTGGCGATCGGTGCAATGGCCAGGCCGATGTTCGATACGGGCGGCCCAAGGACGGAAACGGCCTTTTCATGATCGACCAGGCGCGTGAAGGCCTTGATCGCTTCCTGCACGTTGCCCTTGGTGTCCGCCGTGACCAGCTTGATCTTGTCGCCCTTGAAACCGCCGGCGGCATTGATCCGCTCGACCGCCAGTTCCGCGCCGCGGGTGACTGCATTGCCGAGCACCGAGGTCGGGCCGCTCAGATCCTGGAGATTGCCCAGGACAATTTCGCCCGCCGAAGCCATTCCGGTCCACGCCAGTGACATGGCAAAGCACGTTGTAATCAGTTTTCCCCGAATCCGCATGACAACCCTCCATTTACGCGTTGTAGCTATTGGATGCGTGCCAGACCGGTCACTGAAGCTGACCAGACCGGCGGACAAGCTCTCGCGATGACTTCCGCATCCCCCGAGATTTTTTTCGCCTGCGTCGTTCTGATTCACTTTCTCGGCTGGACTGAAGCCCGTCAAGCCCCGCGTTATTTGACGTTATCGCGACTCGAATCCAACCGATGGCGACGATTCTAATTAACTGTCCAGTAACACGCAATAGCATTTCAATGGTTTTTTTGACGTCCTGAAAATTTCTAAAAACCATCTGCCTTTCTCTTTGAGGAAACTGCAAACACCCGGAAAAAGTTTGTCGAACCAATCACATTAACAGCCTTGCACTCTTACTTACCCAGGACGTCAAGACCGCTTCGCCACCCCCTATCGAACACGCACTCCGCACATTGACACCCCAAAACGAATCCGATAAATTATTTTCCAATTAACCGTTTGGTAACATTTTGCAACATTCAATCAAAGGCCGGGGAATATCTGCCCCCCGGCCAGAACAGAGAGGTCTTTTCCAGAAAAGACAGCGTCATCCGCAGCCCTGAACCCGTATTCCCGGCATACGCTGCCGTCTTTCGCAAAAACAGCCTCATTGCACACCGCGCAGAAAACCAACGCATTACCAAGGAGAGGATCTGAAATGGCGCAACATCGAATCGGCATCATCATGAACGGCGTTACCGGGCGGATGGGAATGAACCAGCACCTGATCCGTTCCATCGTGGAGATCCGCAAACAGGGCGGCGTCGTGCTGGCCAACGGAGATCGCCTGCTGCCGGACCCGATCCTGGTCGGCCGCAATGCTGAAAAGATCCAGGCGCTGGCCGCCCGATACGGCATCGAGCGCTGTACCACCGACCTCGACGCGGCGCTGCAAAACCCGAACGACACGGTCTTCTTCGACGCCGCCACCACGCAGGCCCGCCCGGCGCTGCTCAAGCGCGCCATCGCCGCGGGCAAGCACGTCTATTGCGAAAAGCCGGTGGCCACCAATCTCGCCGAAGCGCTCGACCTCTACCGCACCGCCAAGGCCGCCGGCATCAAGCACGGCGTGGTGCAGGACAAGCTCTGGCTGCCGGGCCTGATGAAACTGCAGATGCTCAATCAGGCCGGCTTCTTCGGCCAGATGCTGTCGGTGCGCGGCGAGTTCGGCTACTGGGTCTTCGAGGGCGACCTGCAACCGACCCAGCGCCCGTCCTGGAACTACCGCAAGGAAGACGGCGGCGGCATCATCCTCGACATGCTCTGCCACTGGCGCTATGTCGTCGACAACATCTTCGGATCGATCAAGAGCCTCTCCTGCCTTGGCGCCACGCATATCCCGCAGCGCCGGGACGAAAAAGGCGCCCCTTACAAGGCCACCGCCGACGATGCCGCCTACGCCACCTTCGAGCTGGAAAACGGCGTCATCGTGCAGATCAATAGTTCGTGGTGCGTGCGCGTGCGCCGCGACGACCTGGTCACTTTCCAGGTCGACGGCACCCACGGCTCCGCGGTCGCCGGACTGACCGACTGCTGGACTCAGGCACGGGTCAACACGCCACGCCCGGTATGGAACCCGGATGTCCGCCAGACGCACAATTTCAACGACGACTGGGCGCCGGTCCCGGAAACCACGACCTACGACAATGCCTTCAAGATCCAGTGGGAGCTGTTCCTCAAGCACGTGTGGGGCGAAGGCGACTTCAAGTGGAACCTGCTCGAAGGCGCCAAGGGCGTGCAGCTCGTCGAACTTGGACTGCAAAGCTGGGCCGAGCGCCGCTGGATTGACCTGCCAAGACTCGACGCCTGAGCCGGGGACGGAGATGAACACACGTACCCCGCCTCCGGCGGAAAAGCTCTCGCTCAACACGGCCACGGTCAAGCAACAGTGGCGCCTTGACCAGATCATCGAAGGCTGCGCCCGCCACGACATCCGCGGCATCTCGCCGTGGCGCGACCAGGTGGCCGAAATCGGGCTGGCCCGGACGGCGCAACTCATCCGCACGCACGGCATGACCGTCACCGGCTACTGTCGCGGCGGCATGTTCCCGGCCGCCGACAAGGCCGGGCAACAGGCTGCGCTGGACGACAACTACCGCGCCGTAGACGAGGCGCTGGAAATCGGCGCTCCCTGCCTCGTCCTGGTTGTCGGCGGCTTGCCGAAAGACTCGAAGGACATCGCCGGAGCACGCCAGCAGGTGCATGAGGGCATCGCCAACCTGCTGCAGTATTCGCGCAGGATGGGCATGCCACTGGCCATCGAGCCACTGCATCCGATGTACGCCGCCGACCGCGCCTGCGTCAACACGATGCGCCAGGCCAACGACCTGTGCGACGTACTCGGCGACGACGGTCTGGGTATCGCACTCGACGCCTATCACGTGTGGTGGGATCCCGAACTCCGCGACCAGATCCGCCGGGCCGGGAAGAAACGGCTGCTGGCGTTCCACATCTGTGACTGGCTGGTGCCCACGACCGACCTGCTGCTCGACCGCGGCATGATGGGCGACGGCGTGATCGACCTCGCCGGCCTGCGCGAAGCCGTGGAGGCGAAAGGCTACGCCGGTTTCCATGAAGTCGAAATATTCTCCGCCGGCAACTGGTGGAAACGCCCGCCCGACGAAGTCCTGCAAATCTGCAAGCAGCGCCATGTGCAATGCTGCTGAGCACCAACAAACCTCATTCAGGAGTCATCCATGATTGAACAGAAAGTTGCGATCGTCACCGGCGCCTCGCGTGGCATCGGCAACGCGATTGCCGCCACGCTGGCCGGCGAAGGCCATTCAGTGGTCGCTGTGGGCACCTCGGCGCCGGACACTGTCGCCGGGAACATGCAGGCCATCGCCCGCCACGGGCAACCCTGGATCTACGTCCAGGCCGACGTTTCCAGTCCCGAGGGCCGCGCACGCATCATTTCCCGCACCATGGAGCAATTCGGGCGCATCGACGTGCTGGTCAACTGCGCCGGCGTGGCACCCAAGGTGCGCATGGACATCCTGGAGACCACCGAAGAGAGCATGGACCACGTGCTCGGCATCAATCTCAAGGGCACCTTCTTCCTCACACAGAGCGTGGCCAACATCATGCGCCGCCTGCGGCCGGAGGTTGCCGGTTTCGCGCCGAGGATCGTCAACATCTCGTCGATCTCCGCCTACACGTCCTCCACGATGCGCGGCGAATACTGCATCTCGAAGGCTGCCGTCAGCATGATCACCCTGCTCTTCGCCGACCGACTGGCCGAGGAAGGCATCAACGTCTACGAAATCCGCCCCGGCATCATCAATACCGACATGACTTCGGGGGTCAAGGACAAATACGACGTGCTGATCGCCAGCGGCCTGACCCCGATCAAGCGCTGGGGACAGCCACAGGACGTGGCGGACGCGGTGTCGGTGGTCTGTTCCGGAAAACTGAATTTCTCGACCGGCGAGGTCATCAACGTTGACGGCGGATTTCATATCCGCCGGTTGTAATCCCAGCATTCACGAGAACGCCGCCATGAGCAATGCTATTCCCCAGCACATCCTCGACGCACTGACCGATGTCCATTTGCCCCGCAACGTGGTTCATCCCGTGGTCAGCGAAGTACGGGAAATCGACGGCTTCACGATTCCTGTCTACAGGGCACCGGCCGTGGTGCTCGGCAGCGGCGCCGCCGGACTGCGCGCGGCCGTCGAACTCAAGCGCCGCGGCGTCGATGTGCTGATCGTCACGCGCAAGATGTTCTGGGGTACCTCGGCGTTTTCCGGATCGGACAAGCAGACCCTGCACACGGCCTGCACCAAATATCGCGGCGACGATTTCACGAAGATGGCGCAGGCGCTCGGTGCTGGCGGAGCGATGGATGCCGACGTGGCCTACGTCGAGGCCGTCGGTTCGATCGACGCCTTCTCGGGCCTGAAATTCCTTGGCCTGCCGTTGCCCGAAGATGCCTACGGAGCGGTGCTGCGCTACCAGACCGACCACGATGAATTCGGCCGCGCCACCAGCTGCGGCCCGCGCACCTCGCGCCTGATGGTCAAGGTGCTGGCCGAGGAAGCCATCCGGCTGGGCATTCCCTTCCTCGACCACTCGACCGGCATGGCACTGTTGAAAAGCGGTTCCGGCGACGCGGAGAAGGCCGCCGGCCTGATCCTGCACACGCGCACGCATCATGAGAACCCCTACGGCCTGTGCGTGGTGCTCAGCCCGAACGTCGTGCTGGCCAGCGGCGGCCCCGGCGAACTCTACCGCGACAGCGTCTATCCGAAGAACTGTTTCGGCTCGCTGGGCATGGCGCTGGAAGCTGGGCTGGAACTGACCAATCTGACCGAGCACCAGTTCGGCATCGGCACCCGGCGCACCGAGTTCCCGTGGAACCTCTCCGGCACCTACGTGCAGGTCATGCCCTACGTCTACTCGACGGACGCTGACGGAACGGAATACAACTTCCTGGCCGACTACTACCGCAGCACGCAGGAACTGGCTTCCAACATCTTCCGCAAGGGCTACCAGTGGCCCTTCCACGCCTCGCGCACGGTCGACTTCGGCTCCAGCCTGGTCGACCTGGCGATCTACCGCGAGACGCAGCAAGGCCGTACGGTCTGGCTCGATTTCAACCGCAATCCGCAGCCGGTTCCGGGCGACCTGCCCTTCGATCTTGACCGGCTCGATCCGGACGTGCGTGCCTATCTCGAAAACAACCAGGCGTTGCAAGCCACACCGATCGAGCGGCTGCGCTGCATGAACCCGCTGGCCATCGAACTCTACCGGCAATACCGCATGGATATCGCCAGCGAACCGATTCCGTTCAACGTCAATCACCAGCACATGAACGGCGGCGTCGAGGTCGACGCGCATGCGCGCAGCAGCCTCACCGGCTGCTATGCCGTCGGCGAGATCGCCGGCACGCACGGCGTCACCCGGCCCGGCGGAGCCGCGCTGAACGCCGGGCAGGTATTCGGTCGACGCTGCGCCGCGCATATCGGCGAACGCCTGAAGCGCCATCGGGACACTCTCGAAACCCCTGAAGCACTGGAAGCCGACGTGCGCCGCTCACTGGCCTGGTTCGCCCGCAACGTCGGCAACGAAACCGGACTCGCACTCGATGACGTGGCCCGCGAGATTCAGGCGCGAATGAGCGACCGCGCGGGTTTCATTTGCCACGTCGACGCCGTTCCCGGCGCTCTCGATGCGGCGCGCGACCTCAACCGCCGCATCTCCGAACGCGGGGTCAACATCACCGATCACAAGCATGTCTACGAGGGCATCCTGCGCGCCCAGACGGCGCTGCTTTCCGAGGCTGTCCTCTTCGCGCTGGACTATTACATCCGCGATGGCGGTGGCAGCCGCGGGGCGCGCATGTTGTGTTCTGGCGATGGCCAGCAGATTCCCGCATCGCGTCTCGGCGAACTCGACGGCTTCCGCTTCCTGCCGGAAAACCCCGAACACCGGCAGGAGAAAATCCTGCTGCGCTACCACCCCGATACCGGCATGCAGGTCAGCAAGCGCCCGCTCCGCCCGATCGAGGATACCGGCAAGATATATTTCGAGAAGAACTGGGGAGCGTACCTGACCGGCGCAATCTATCCGGAAGACCGGTAACGGAATGCCTGAAATTCAAGGCACCGGATTCCGCCAGCCCGGCCGGAGTGAGAAATAACTCAGCGCCTTCCCGATCACGGCTCGATGGTTACGTACTCCACGCTGACCACTTCGATCTCGCGCCAGCCGGCCGGGCTCTGGAAGCGCACCTGGTCGCCTTCCCGCGCCTTGATCAGCGCGCGCGCCAGCGGTGAAATCCAGCTGATCCGGCCGCGTGGGAAATCCGTCTCGTCTATCCCGACGATCTGGTAGGTCTGTTCTTCGCCCTGCTCATCGCAAAGCGTGACGGTCGCGCCGAAAAACACCTGGTCGCAACTATCCTGCCGCGCTGCCGGGTCGACGACTTCCGCCAGATCCAGTCGCTTGGTCAAAAAACGGATACGCCGGTCGATCTCGCGCAGGCGTTTCTTGCCGTAGATGTAATCGCCGTTTTCCGAACGGTCACCATTCGAGGCGGCCCAATGCACGACCTCGACGATATGCGGACGCTCGGTGCGCAGCAAATGCTCGAGTTCCTCCTTGATGCGCGCATAGCCGCCCGGCGTGATGTAGTTGCGGGTTCCTTGCGGCAGACTCAACGAAGGATCGACGCCTTCGTCGTCATCGTCATCGGTTTCGCGGGTGAAGGCCTTGTTCATGCAATGAAATACCCCAGTCGGATTCAGGAACAGACCTGTAATCTTACCCCCGATTGCGTTTCACGCGGACCACCTGCTTGTCGCTGCGGCGGCATTGTTTTTTCCCGGCGAGACGCCTAACATGTTCCTGACTCTCTGCCTGGCGGTTAGGGTTGCCGCAAGACGCAGCAGGTTGTGACTGCACTCCCGGGGAAGGCTTCGCAACGAGGACTGCAGGCTCCATATTGAGTTAGCCGATTACCTGCCAAAGGATAATGCACAATGCTGACCGAAGAGGAAATCGCCGATGCCCGCGCCACCCTGAATGAACTTCAGGTGGAGCACCGGGATATCAATCTGATTGTCGAACATCTTTCGAGCACGCCGTTGCCTGAACAGGACCAGTTGCTGATCCAGCGGCTCAAGAAGCGGAAACTGCTGTTGAAGGACAAGATTTACCAGCTTGAGAAAATGCTGGTGCCTGACATCCTGGCCTGAGTGCTCGCGCTCATCCGGCAGCGGCGTGCCGGAAGCCGGGCGGTCTTACCGCCCGAGAATTCCCGTCAAGCCCGCAGTTGTCAGAGGAAGAGCCGGCCGACGTACCAGAACAGGGCCGCGATCAGGGCGCTACAGGGAATGGTCAGCACCCAGGCCCAGACGATATTGCCGGCCACTCCCCAGCGCACGGCGGACATGCGCTTGGTCGATCCAACGCCGACGATGGCGCCGGTGATGGTGTGCGTCGTGGACACCGGAATACCCAGCGCCGTGGCCAGGAAAAGCGTCATCGCACCGCCCGTTTCCGCGCAGAAACCGCCGACGGGCCTCAGCTTCGTAATCTTTTGCCCCATGGTCTTGACGATGCGCCAGCCCCCGAACATCGTGCCCAGCCCAATCGCCAGGTAGCATGAAATAACCACCCACATCGGCAAGGGATCGGACGAATTCGACAGCCCTGCGGCAATCAGGAGCATCCAGATGATACCCATGGTTTTCTGGGCATCGTTGCCGCCATGCCCCAGACTGTACAACGACGCGGAAATCAGTTGCAGTCGCCGGAACCAGATATCCATGCTTCTCGGCGTTACCCTCCTGCATAACCAGGACACCAGCACCAGCATCATCGAGCCAAGCAGCATCCCCAGCATGGGGGAAACGAAGATGAAGAGCACCGTCTTGATCAGGCCCGAGGCAATGAGCGCCCCCGGCCCGGCCTTGACCAGCGCCGCTCCGACCAGGCCGCCGATCAAGGCGTGCGATGAAGAGGAAGGAATCCCGTAGTACCAGGTAATGATGTTCCAGGCAATCGCTCCGACCAGCGCACCGAAGACCACGTAGTGATCGATGATCATGGGGTCGACCGTTCCCTTGCCGACGGTTGTCGCCACCTTCAGGTGAAAGACGAAAATGGCCACGAAATTGAAAAATGCGGCCAGAAGCACAGCGGTCTGCGGCCGCAGGACGCGTGTCGAAACAACCGTGGCGATGGCATTGGCGGCATCGTGGAAGCCGTTCATGAAGTCAAAGGCCAGTGCCATGACAACGAGCAGCACGACCACGCCCATACTGATATTTACAGTATCCATGAGCGGGGGCCGGTCAGGAGTTTTCCAGGACGATGCCTTCGATGACGTCAGCCACGTCCTCGCAGCAATCGGTCACCGTTTCGAGCAATTCGTAGATAGCCTTGTATTTGATCAATTCGCGAACATCCGGCTCTTCCCGGAAAAGACGCGACATGGCGCCGCGCATTTCACTATCGGCCTCTGATTCGAGATCGCCGATTTCCCCGCAGAGCTTGAGGATTTGCGGTCCGTTGTCCATCGACGAGAGCAACGCCACCGCCGCACGCACTCTTTCGGCACATTGCAGGCCGATCTGGCTGAGCTTGATGGCTTCCGGCGTGATATGCCGGATGTTGTACAGCGTTATGGTATGCGCGGCATCCTGCATCAGGTCGAGGATGGCGTCGAGGTTGTTGACCAGCTGGTGGATTTCTTCACGCTCGAGCGGCGTGATGAACGACTTGTGCAACTGATGCATCGTCTCGCGGGTGATCTTGTCGCCCGTTTTTTCAGCCACATCGACCAGGTTGCATTGTTTTGCCGCTTCTTCGTCGGAACCGTTGAATACCGTAAGCAGGTCTACCAGCGCCTTGCTTCCCAGGACCACCTGCTCGGCATGTGAGTTGAACAGGTCGAAGAACTTCCCTTCACGGGGCATGAATCGCGAAAGCATCTTGTTTTTTCTGTAGTTGGGGAACGGCGCGCATTATACCTCCGGCCGGAACCATTAAGGAATTGTTACATAACGGATTCCACCGGTTTTTTTCCGGAAACAGCGGGCACAAAAGGGCGGAATCCCGCCCGTTGCAAGGCCTCGAATCGCCCGGAGAAAACGTTTCAAAAGAACGGAAATCTACCTGCAATAAACACGTAACACGGCCCGCCTAAATTCCTGTCCGTAGCATTCACAGCCGAGGACAGACCATGACCAGCACGAACCTCCAGACCGGCCCGCAGGCCAAGCCCCAACGGCGCAAGCTTTCGGCAAGCCTCACCCAGTCCGAGTGGGACATCCTGGAAGCGCAGCGCCTGCGCTTCCGCGTTTTTGCCGGGGAACTGGGCGCCAACCTGCCCACCGCCGTGCCCGGCGTCGACCAGGACATCTACGACCCCTTCTGCGAACACCTGATCGTGCGCGACGATGATCTCGGCAGCGTGGTCGGCACCTACCGCATCCTGTCGCCGGACAATGCGCGCCGCGTCGGCAATTATTATTCGGAGAACGAATTCGACCTCACGCGCCTGCAGTTGCTGCGGCCACGCCTGGTCGAAATCGGGCGTTCCTGCGTGCATCCCGATTACCGCAACGGTGCGACCATCGCCCTGCTCTGGAACGGGATCGCCAGCTACATGCTGAAAAACAACCATGGCTATCTGATCGGCTGCGCGAGCATCAGCATGGCCGACGGCGGACACGCGGCAGCCAGCCTGTTCAGCCGGCTGGGCGAATACATGAGCCCGCTCGAATACCGAGTCTTCCCGCGCTGCCCCCTGCCGCTGGAGGCTCTGCGCAAGGATGTGCCCGCGGAGATGCCGCCGCTGATCAAGGGTTATCTGCGCGCGGGCGCCTATATCTGCGGCGAACCGGCCTGGGATCCGGATTTCAACACCGCCGATCTGCCCATCCTGATGCCGGTTTCGCGCATCGACCCGCGCTACGCCAGGCACTTCATGGGGAAAGAGGCCTGAGCACGCCAACCAGCAAACCGGCGCCCCATCTGCTGCGCGCGGCGCGCTATGCGCGCCTGGCGCTGCATCTGCTCTGGGGCGCGCTGACCGTCGCCTGCCTCTATCCGTTCCTGAGCGGGAGCCCCAGACGCTGGTTGAAACAGCGTTGGTCAAGGCAACTCCTGGAAGTGCTTGGCGTCCGTTTCCAGGCGAATTTCCGGCATCTGCCGCACGGCGGCCTGTTCATCGCCAACCATATTTCCTGGCTGGACATTTTCGTGCTCAACGCGGCCCGGCCCATGGCCTTCGTTGCCAAATCGGAGG
Organism: uncultured Propionivibrio sp.; assembly: GCA_964563685.1. Taxonomy (GTDB): domain Bacteria; phylum Pseudomonadota; class Gammaproteobacteria; order Burkholderiales; family Rhodocyclaceae; genus Propionivibrio. Next base: position 212,843 of record CAZLXL010000001.1, on the reverse strand, counting down.
TGCGCGACTGGCCGCTGTTCGGCTGGCTGGCCGCGCACACCGACACCCTGTTCCTGCAGCGCAGACGGCGCGGCCACGCCCGGACAGTCAACGAGCGAGTCGCGCATCTGCTTTCCTCCGGCGCGGATGTCGCGGTTTTCCCGGAAGGAACCACCACCGACGGCACCCGGCTGCTGCCATTCCACGGCGCGCTGCTGCAACCTGCCATCGACGGCGGGTACCCGATCCAACCGGTTTCCCTGGCCTACTTCGACGAACACGGCCAGCGCAGCCTGGCGCCAGCCTATGCGGGCGAAACCACCCTGGCCGAATGCGTCGCGGCAATCATCGCCTGCCGTGCGCTGAGCGTGCGCCTGCGTACGACACCCTCGATCGTTCCAGGGAACACTCTGGATCGCCGCGCACTGGCAGCCATGGCCCGTGGAGCCATTGCCTACTCGCTCGGCCTGGGCGCAGACGATACCCACGTCCACGCAGGCATCGCACCCGCAGCAGAATTCCCGCCCGAGGAGGAATGTCTGGATAGCGACAGCGAAACGCAACCGGAAGGAATCACATGAACAGCCTGAAAATCCTGATCGTCACCGACGCCTGGGAACCACAGGTCAACGGCGTCGTGCGCACGCTCAAGATGACGCGCCGCGAGCTCGAGCGACTGGGACACCAGGTCGAAGTCATCTCGCCTCTAGGATTCCGCTCCATTCCCTGCCCAACGTATCCGGAAATCAGCCTGGCCATCACCCGCGAAGGCGAACTGGCGAGGCGTATCGACCAGTTCGCTCCGGACTGCCTGCATATCGCTACTGAAGGGCCATTAGGCTGGCTGGCCCGGCGCATTGCCCTGCGCCGCCGCTGGCCGTTCACCACCGCCTACCACAGCCGCTTTCCCGAATATGTTGCTGCGCGGTTCCGCATCCCGACAAACTGGACGTATGCGCTGCTGCGCCGGTTCCACAATGCCGCCCGCGCCACCCTGGCGCCGACCCCCGCCATTGTCGGCGATCTCAAGGCACGCGGTTTTAATGGCGCACGGCTGTGGTCGCGCGGGGTTGATCTTCAGACATTCAGTCCGCACGGCGAACGCATGGAACGACCGGCGGATCATCCCGTATTCCTCTACGTCGGCCGCATTGCCGTCGAAAAGCAGGTTGATGCGTTTCTCGGCCTTGACCTGCCGGGAGAGAAATGGGTGGCCGGCGAAGGCCCGGAACGCAAACGGCTGCAGGCCAGACACCCTGAAGCCCGCTGGCTCGGCGTGCTCAGCGGGGAAGCGCTGGCGCGCCTGTACCGCTCTGCCGACGTGATGGCCTTTCCCAGCGTGACCGACACCTTCGGCCTGGTGATGATCGAATCCATGGCCTGCGGCACGCCGGTCGCCGCTTTCCCGGTACCCGGACCGGTCGACGTCATCGGCACATCGCAAGGTGGGGTCATGCATGCGGATCTGCGCCAAGCCTGCCTGCAGGCACTGCACCTGCCGCGGGAGCAGGCCCGCCGCCGGGCGGAAGAGTTCTCCTGGGCCACGGCCACCGGCCAGATGCTGAACGCTTTGCAACACATTGGGCGTCATTGAAACCACTGACCACGGCGAACATGGCGAACATGGCGCAAATATTTTGCTCAATTTCCCCTGGTTTTTCGCTGTGTCCGCCGTGCACGCCGTGGTTAAAACAGCCGCAGCAGGATCACAGATCGTCGGGTAGCCAGGGGATAATCCATTCGCCGTAGAAATACCGGTCGAACAGGCGCTCGAAGAATTGTTCCAGTTCATTCACGATCAGCTTGGGCGTCATGTCGGTCTCCCGTAAATTGGCTGTCCGGAGTTCACCTTAGCGACGCAATGTTAAGCATGTATTGCAGCATGGGCAGCGACGCGACTTCGCTGTACACTTCCCCCGCCCGAAAACCGCCGAATGAATGCCATGCCGATTGCCTTTGGACTCGACCGCCTCCTGACCGAACCCGCCCTGCACCAGCCCCTGGCCGGCAAGCGCCTGGCCCTGCTTGCCCACCCGGCCTCGGTCACCGCCGACCTGACGCACGCCCTCGACGCGCTGGCGGCGTTCCCCGGCCTGCAACTCGCCGCCGCTTTCGGCCCGCAGCACGGCCTGCGCGGCGACAAGCAGGACAACATGGTCGAATCGCCCGACTTCCTCGATCCGCGGCTCGGCATCCCGGTGTTCAGCCTGTACGGAGAAGTGCGCCGTCCGACGACGGCGATGATGGACACCTTCGACGTACTGCTCATCGACCTGCAGGATCTCGGCTGCCGCATCTACACCTTCATCACCACGCTGCGCTACATGCTTGAGGCCGCGGCGCAGCACGGCAAGTCCGTCTGGATTCTCGACCGTCCGAATCCGGCCGGGCGCCCGGTCGAAGGACTGACCCTGCGTCCCGGCTGGGAGAGTTTTGTCGGGGCGGGCCCACTGCCCATGCGCCACGGCCTGACCATGGGTGAACTGGCGCGCTGGTTCGTCGCGGAATTAAAACTCGATGTCGATCTTCAAATCGTCACCATGCGCGGCTGGCAGCCCGAGGCCGCGCCCGGCTTCGGCTGGCCGCTCGGCGAGCGTGCCTGGATCAACCCCAGCCCGAACGCGCCCAATCTCTCGATGGCCCGCTGCTACGCCGGAACGGTCATGCTGGAAGGCACCACGCTCTCGGAGGGGCGGGGCACGACGCGCCCGCTCGAACTCTTCGGCGCGCCGCCGGAGACGGGCTTCGACGCCCGCGCCGTGATCGACGGAATGCAGGCGCTCGCTCCGCACTGGCTGGCCGGGTGCCGGCTACGCGACTGCTGGTTCGAGCCGACCTTCCACAAGCATGCCGGCAAACTGTGCAACGGCGTGCAGATTCACGTCGAGGACGGCAGTTACGGACATCACGCGTTCCGTCCGTGGCGCCTGCAGGCGCTGGCGTTCAAGGCCGTGCGCCGGGTTCGCCCCGATTACCCGCTATGGCGGGATTTTTCCTACGAATACGAGCATGAGCGGCTGGCCATCGACCTGATCAACGGCAGCCCGCTCCTGCGCGAGTGGGTCGACGACCCGGCCACTGTACCGCGCGACCTCGACGCTCTGGCCGACGCCGACGAAGCCGCCTGGACAGCGGCACGTGCGAAGTTCCTGCTGTACTGAATGCCCGGAGGCTACAGGACAACCTGCGTGCCCAGTTCCACGACCCGGTTGGCCGGTATCTTGTAGAAGCTCGTCGCGCTGCTCGCGTTGCGATACATGAACACGTAGAGTTTCTCACGCCAGAACGCCATGCTCGACCCGTGCTTCGGAATCAGGGAGGCATGACCGAGGAAGAAGGAAGTCTCCATCATGTCGATGACTATCCCCTGTTCGGCGCACAAGGCCAGCGCGGCCGGGACATCGGGGTCGTCCTTGAAACCGTACTGCACGGTCACCCGGTAGAAATCTCCCTTCATCTTCCGGATCTCCACGCGGTCGATTTCGGGAACGAAGGGCACATCGAAGACTTCTACAGCCACAACCAGCACCCGCTCATGCAGGACCTTGTTGTGCATCAGGTTGTGCAGCATCGAATTCGGCACGCGCTCGTTGTTCTCGGTCATGAACACCGCCGTGCCGCGCACGCGGGGCGGCATGGAAACCAGCAGGGCGTCGATGAACAGATCCAGCTCGACAGCCTCACCGCTGGTCCGTTCCTTGAGCAGCTGCGCGCCGCGCTTCCAGGTGCTCATCAACAGGAAGATCAGCGCGGCGACCACCAGCGGGAACCATCCGCCATCGGGAATCTTCAGGATGTTGGCCGCAAGGAAGGTGATTTCAAGTACCAGGAACACGGCAAACAGCGCGCCCGCGCGCGCCCAGCCCCACTTCCACACCTTGGCGGCAACGAAGATGGCCAAGCAGGAGGTAATCACCATGTCGCCGGTCACGGCGATTCCGTACGCTGCGGCGATGCGCGAACTGGACTGGAAACCAAGTACCAGCACGGCCACGGCACAGAACAACCCCCAATTGACGCCCGGAAGATAGACCTGCCCCTGTTCCCTGTCGGAAGTATGCTGGACTTCGAAACGCGGCACGAAACCGAGCTGCATGGCCTGCCGCGACACCGAGAACGCCCCCGAAATCACGGCCTGCGAAGCAATCACCGTGGCTGCCGTGGCCAGCGCAACCAGCGGGTAGAGCATCCACTCCGGAGCCTGATGGTAGAAGGGATTCTGTACCGCAGTAGGTTCGGCCAGGATCAGGGCTCCCTGGCCGAAGTAGTTGAGCATCAGCGACGGCAGGACGAAGAAAAACCAGGCCTGCCGGATGGGGCGGCTGCCGAAGTGACCCATGTCGGCATACAGCGCCTCGGCGCCGGTCACGGAGAGCACCACGGCGCCCATGGCCACCAGCGCCAAGCCGCGGTTCTCGAACATGAAATGGAGGCCATACCATGGATTGACGGCGCCCAGGACAGAAGGGTTGGCCACGATATTCGCCACGCCCAGCACCGCCAGCGTGGAAAACCAGGCGATCATGACCGGACCGAACATGGCTCCGACCGAACCGGTTCCCCGGCGCTGGGAGAAAAACAGGAAAAACAGCACGACAAGGGTTACCGGCAAGACGTAGGGCTTGAGCACGGGGGTAGCCACTTCCAGGCCTTCCAGCGCCGACAGCACGGAAATGGCCGGCGTGATCATGCCATCACCGTAGAACATGCCGGCTCCGAGCAGACCAGCCAGCATGATCGCCTTCCTGCGCCGCGGATTATCCCGTGACGAATTCAGCGCAAGGGCAATCATGGCCATGATGCCGCCTTCGCCGCGGTTGTCCGCGCGCATGATGAACACCACGTACTTGATCGAGACGATGATGATCAACGACCACAGGATCAACGACAGGATGCCCATGACGTTGGCCGGATTGAGCGGAATCGGATGCACTCCGGCAAAGACTTCCTTGATCGTGTACAACGGGCTGGTCCCGATATCGCCGTACACGACGCCCAGCGCCGCCAGCGCCAGCGCAGCCTGCTGCGAACGTGACCGTGATGACATGTGTTGCATTTGATGCGCCTCACCTTCTATTTTTGTATTTTGCATCCGCACCCCCCCCTTGTCTTACACTAGCCGACAAGCCGGAGAAACATCGGACGGAGCGAGGCGGAGCATAACGCCGCCCGTTTCCCGAAAGCAAATCACTTTTACAATCACCCCGCCGCAGCATCCGGAACAAAACCGCCCAGCGCCTGTCTGCAAACAACATGCCAACCTACACGAGCCCGTCATGTCCAAACAACCCATCAAATACCTGAAGCTCCTGTCCGAAAAATACCCATCGATCCAGGCCGCATCGACGGCCATCATCAATCTTTCCGCCCAGTTGCAGCTGCCCAAGGGTACCGAGCATTTCCTGTCCGACGTGCACGGCGAACACGAAGCCTTCCAGCATGTCATCCGCAACGGCGCCGGCGCGATCTGGCGACAGATCGAGGAAATGTTCGCCAACTCGATGTCCAAGTCCGAACGCAGGAACCTGGCCACGCTGATTTACTACCCTGAACTGAAGGCGCCGCTGATGCTGCAATCCGTTCCCGACCAGGCGGAATGGAGCCGATTGACGCTGGTCCGCCTGGTCCGGTTCTGCCGTCTTCTCAGCGCGAAATACCGGCGCGAGACGGTGCGCAATTTCCTGCCCGCGCACATGGTCGAAACGATCGAGGAACTGCTGTATGACCAGGAAGGTGTCGAGCACAAGGCGGCCTATTACCAGAGCCAGATCGACACCATCGTCTCCACCGGCAGCGCCCTGCTCTTCATCACCACCCTGGCCGAACTGATCCAGCGCCTGGCCGTGGAACGCCTGCACGTCATCGGCGACATCTACGACCGCGGCCCGGGAGCTCACATCATCCTCGACATGCTGATGGAACACCATGGCGTGGATATCCAGTGGGGCAATCACGACATTCTGTGGATGGGCGCTGCCGCCGGCAGCGAGGCCTGCATCGCAAACGTCATCCGAACCAGCCTGCGCTACGGCAACATGGAAACGCTGGAAAACGGTTATGGCATCAGCCTGCTGCCGCTGGCCTCCTTTGCCCTTCAGGCCTACAAGGATGATCCGTGCAAGCTGTTCACTCCCAAGCTGCCGCCGGACGGCAACTTTACCGCGCAGGAAATCCGGCTCATGGCGCAGATGCAGAAAGCCATGGCCATCATGCAGTTCAAGCTGGAAAGCCAGATCATCCGTAGGCGTCCGCATTACCGGATGGAAGACCGCCTGCTGCTGGACAAGATCGATTACAAGCGCGGCGTGATCACGCTCAACGGAACGGAACACCCGCTGCTCGACACGAACTTCCCGACCATCGACCCGAAGAACCCGGAAGCCCTGTCGCCCGAGGAGGCGGTGGTGATGGAAAAGCTGAAGCAGTCCTTCGCCAACAGCAAGAAGCTGCAGCAGCATACCCGCTTCCTGTTCTCGACCGGCAGCCTCTACCTGATTCACGACGGCAACCTGCTCTACCACGGCTGCATTGCCATGAACGAAGACGGCGAGTTCCGCGATTTCCTCGTCGATGGCAAGACGTACAGCGGCAAGGCCTTTCTCGACCGCATGGATCGCCTTGCGCGGCAAGGCTATTTCGCCACGGCCAACCCGACCCAGAAGAAATACGGCATGGATTCCATGTGGTTCCTGTGGTGCGCGCCCCAGTCACCGCTTTTCGGCAAGGAAAAGATGGCCACGTTCGAACGCTATTTCCTGGCGGACAAGGCCACCCATGCGGAAAAGCGCAATCCCTACTACACCCTGCGCGACAACGTGGAAAACGCCCGCAAGATCCTGCAGGAATTCGGCCTCAATCCCGACACCGGCTGCATCATCAACGGCCATGTGCCGGTCAAGGTTTCCAAGGGCGAACGTCCGATCAAGGCCAACGGCCGGCTGATCGTCATCGACGGCGGCTTCTCGCGCGCCTACCAGAAGGAAACTGGGATCGCCGGCTACACGCTGATCTCCAACTCGCGCGGCGTCCTGCTGGCCGCTCACCAGCCCTTCGAGTCGACGCAGAAAGCCGTTTCCGAGGAACTGGACATCGACAGCGAAACGGAGAGCATCCACACCCATCCGCATCGGCTGCGCGTACGCGATACCGACCGGGGACGTGAAATGCAGAGCCTCATCGACGACCTGCAGGCCCTGCTTCACGCCTATCGCGAGGGCCTGATCAAGGAGCATAGCGTCAAATAGCGCTCCACCCCCGCCTTTCACGAAGGCATGACCGGAAACGGTCATGCCTTTTTCATTCTCCGAGATCGGCTTTCGTGCCGAACAGCGAATAAGGCCCCTGTGCCAACTGTTCCTGCAGGAACTGCACGCACACCCGCAGCTTCATGGAATCGGCCAGGCGTGTCCGGCAAACTGCCCAGACATCTGCCGGCTGCCAGTAATCCTGGAGAAACGCCACCAGCTCGCCTGAATCGATACTTTCACGCACATCCCGGTCGGAAACGAGCAAGATGCCATGCCCGGCATGCGCCCAGATGCGTGCTATATCGGCATTGTTGGTCGAGAGATTGCCGGCAGCCTTTACTGTTTCGGTGCCGTTCGGGCCTTCCAGGCGCCACACCCCGAAAGCTTGGTCGCGTTCGCGCAACACCAGGCAATGATGCCCGGACAGTTCCGTCAGCGATCTGGGTACGCCGTGACGCTCCAGGTAGGACGGCGCGGCACAGAGAATCCGTCGCGATTCAACGATGCGGTAAGCAAAGACATGTGGCTCATTCACTTCGCCGATACGGATATCGATATCCACGCCCTCACGGATCAGATCGACCGGGCGGTCGATCACTTCGAGCCAGATTTCCAGCGCCGGATAACGACGCGCCAACTCGGACAGGACAGGGGCCACATTCCGGCGCCCCATGCGAAAACTGGTCGTTACACGCAAGACCCCGTGCAATTCGGCATCATCGCCTCCGACGCTTTCCGCAAGCCCCTGCGCATCTTCGAGAATTTTCTGCGCCCAGCGATACACGGATTCGCCGTCCTCGGTCAACGCCACCTGGCGTGTGGTGCGGTGAAACAACCTGACACCCAGCGTTTTTTCCAGGATGGCGATGCGCTTGCTGACAAACGCCGATGATTTTCCCACTTCATTGGCAGTCGCTGCAAAACTGGCCCGACGGGCCGCTTCACAGAACAAGCTGAGGTCGGAAAGCAGCGGCAGATTATCCACGATACGTTAACAGTGAATCAATATTTAAGCCGATTGTATCACCAGGTGTTCGTGCTAACGTGATTTCAAAATTCAGCAAGGAAACGCAAGAATGCAAAAAAGGAATGGAACCCGAGTTAAGCAAGTCACCGCAGACCAGGCCATCGAACTTATACCTTCAGACGCAACGTTGGCCATCTGCGGCGCAGGCGGCGGGGTCGTCGAACCGACAGCGCTGATCCAGGCGCTTGAGCGCCGTTTCGTGAACACACAGCTGCCGCGCGACCTGACGTTCTATCACACCACCGGCATGGGTGACCGCGGCGAACGCGGCATGTCCGTCCTCGCAAAACCGGGCCTGGTTCGCCGCGTGATCGGCGGCCACTGGGCGCAATCGCCGCGCCTCGCGGATATGGCCGAAAACAATGAAATCGAAGGCTACAACCTGCCGCAAGGAGTGATGAGCCAGATGCTGCGCGCCGCAGCTGCGAAACAGCCGGGCCTCCTCACCCGCATCGGCATCGGCACCTTCATCGACCCGCGCCAGACCGGTGGAAAACTGAACGCGCGCACCACGCAAGATCTCGTCAAACTGATGGAAATCGACGGAGAGGAATGCCTGTTCTACAAGACCATTCCCATCGACGTGGCTTTCATTCGCGGCACCACCGCCGACACCGACGGCTACATCAGCATGGAAGACGAGATCTGCTACGTCGACACGCTGGCCATGGCTCAGGCCGCACACAACAACGGCGGCCTCGTCATCTGCCAGGTGGAAAAAATCGTCAAAGCCCGAACGCTACACCCGCGCAGCGTGCGCATCCCGGGTTTTCTCGTCGATGCGCTGGTCGTCGTTCCGCAACAGTCCCAACTCTATACCGGCACCAGCCGGTTTTTCTCCGGCGACTTCATCATGGAAGAAGGCGAAGCCGTGCCACTTCCCCTGACCGAGCGCAAGCTGGTGGCACGCCGGGCATTGATGGAAATCGGCCCCGGCGACGTCGGTAACATCGGCGTCGGGATTGCCGACGGCATCGGCGTGATCGCCCGTGAAGAAGGTATCGATAAAGATTTCACGCTAACCGTCGAAACCGGAGCCGTCGGGGGCGTCGGAGCGCAAGGCATATTCTTCGGCGCTACGGCCAACATGCAGGCGCTGATGGACATGCCGTCGCAGTTCGATTTCTACGATGGCGGCGGACTCAACACCAGCTTCCTCAGCTTTGCCGAATTCGACCAAGCCGGCAACGTCAATGTGCACCGCTTCAATGGCAAGATCGCCGGTACCGGTGGCTTTATCGAGATTTCGCAGAACAGCCGCAAGGTCGTGTTCTGCGGCACGCTGACGGCCGGCGGATTAAAAGTCTCGTTCGCCGACGGCAAGCTGAAGATCAATAACGAAGGCAAGTTCCGCAAACTCATCGCCCAAGTGCCGGAGGTAACCTTCAACGGAACTGATGCCGTCCGGCGCGGACAGGAAGTCGTTTTCGTGACCGAACGCGCCGTATTCCGCCTGACCCTGCAGGGCATCGAACTATGTGAGGCTGCTCCCGGCATCGATATCGAACGCGACATCCTGGCCCACATGGGTTTTAGGCCGAAGATGGCCGCGACCATCAAGGTCATGGATTCACGCATGTTCCGCCCTGAAACCATGGGCATCAAGGATGCTTGGCGCGGAATGGCATAAGCACGTTATTCAACAGAAAGGGTAAGAAATGGCTAACAGCTTGCCGCTCAAGATCGGAGACACCTGCAGCTTTACCAAGACCATCAGCGAATCCGACGTTTACCTTTTCGCCGGCATTACCGGCGACTTCTCGCAGATGCACACCAACGAGGAGTTCATGAAAACAACGCCGTACAAGACGCGTATCGCCCACGGCATCCTGTCGCTGGCCATCTCGTCGACCGCCTCGACCCTGATCCAGATTCAGCAGACAGCAGACATTCCAAGCGTTTCCTATGGTTACGACCGATTGCGCTTCGTCAAGCCGATTTTCTTCGGCGACACGATCACAGCCACCTACACGGTGCTTGAACTCGACGAAGCCAACATGAAGACCTTTGCCAAGGTCGAAGTACACAACCAGAGGGGCGAACTATGCACGGTCGCCCAGCACATCCTCAAGTTTATTCCGCCGCAATGATCGCAGCCCAAAGCAATCACCCGGCGAAAAACAGTTTCGTGCCTCTGAATAATTCAGAGACCGAATCCCTGGAGAAGCAACAGGTAGTTCAATGACGATAGAGGAGAAATACCATGACCAAACAAATATCCACTTTCTTCGCCGCCCTGATTCTTCCGGCCAGCCTGATGCTGATCGGGATCAACGACGCATCCGCCCAGATTCAGACTCGTTTATTCAGGATTTCTGCGGCCAACAGCGAAACCCATCCGCAAAACCAGGGCGGCGTGAAGTTTGCCGAACTGGTCGCCCAGAAAAGCGGTGGCAAGATAACCGCCAAGCTGTATTCGGGCGGAGTCCTTGGTAACGACTCGCAAAGCCTCGCCGGCCTGCAGGGCGGCACGCTGGACATGATGATCGGCACGCTGAACAACTTCGGTGGCACAGTCAAGGAAACACTGGCTCTGGAATTTCCCTTCCTGTTCAAATCGGCAGAAGAAGCCGACTTTGTCATGGCCGGACCAATCGGAAAAACCATCAGGGACAAGATGACCGACAAAGGAGTCATACCTCTTTCTTACTATGAACTCGGTTTCCGGCATTTCCATACCCGTAAAGGGCACCAGATCAAAACAGCAGACGATTTCAAAGGCAAGAAACTGCGCGTCCAGACAACCGCAGTCTATGTCGATCTGGTGAACACGCTGGGCGCCAATGCTGTTCCGATGGGGTTCAGCGAAACTTACACGGGGCTGGAACAGGGAACCATCGACGGCATGTCCAATCCGCTGATCAACGTCATGGACGGGAAATATCACGAAGTCACCCAGTACCTGGCGATCACCAACCACGTGTACCAGCCCTCGTTCCTAGGCATGAGCAAGAAGACCTGGGACAAGCTCTCCGCCGATGAACAGAGAATCGTCCAGGAAGCCGCCACGGAATCGGGGATATACCAACGCAAGCTGTCACGCGATGTCGCAACCAAGTCACTCGACGATCTCAAGGCGAAGAAGATGGAAGTGACCGTCCTGCCTGAATCCGAACTGGCCAAGATGCGCGAGCGTCTGCAACCGGTCATCGAAAAGCATACGCAGATCATTGGCCCGACCTTCGTAGGACTCATGATGAGCGAGCTGGAAAAGTACCGTAGCAGCCGCAAGTAATTTCATGCGTTTGCCCTTTGAACCGGCTGTAGTCCAGCCGGTTTTTTTCGCCTGGCACGGCGCAAAAAATTAGCCGAGCCGAATCAACGGCTCCGCTAATTTTTTGACTAATTCTTAAAAGCTGCACTTCAGAACGGTTGTATGGAATTAAAACCGTAAACAAACGAACAAATGCTGAAACAATTGTCACCCCGGCGAAATTCAGGGTCCGGTTCGTTGAATTTCCCGGATTCTGGCATTTTCCCGAATGACGAATCCGCACTAAATCAGCGACTCCTGTAACGTCATCAGACCATGCTCTGGTGCCGGCGCACGATCTCCAGACTGCGGCGTGCCGTCAGATCGCGGGCATCTTGGGCATACGTGCGGGGGTATATCAAACTATATTTGACGAGAGATCGGCGCACCCGCTGGTGGGCCGATCCCTGAGTTGACACAACACGGGGATCCATACCCCCGGTCCTTGCTAGATCAGTTTCAGTCCATGAAGCAACACCAGCGCGATTGAAAGCGGCGTGACGAACCGAACGAGAAAGAAAACCATCCGGATCAGTGCCCGGTTATTCAACGCGCCATCGTTGCTCAGCTGTTTGTCGAGTTGGGGGAGACCATAGACCCAGCCAACGAAGAGGCAGATCAAAATTCCACCCAGGGGAAGAAGAATATTCGAACTGAGGAAATCAAAGAGATCGAATGGGTTCAATCCGAAGATCTTCCATGCTGCTCCGATTCCTTGGGAAAGTGTTGCTGGCGCACCGAGTGCGGCGATCGCCAGAATCGTGCAGAGTGAAGCCAGCTTTCGCCCAAGTCCGAAACGCTCGGACAATATCGCCACGGGCACTTCCAGAAGCGAGAGGATCGCGCCGACACTGGCGATGGCGGTCAGGATAAAGAAAATGACCATGAAAACAATGCCGCCGGGCATTGCGGTGAAAACGGCCGGGATGGTCATGAACACCAGCGACGGACCAGCCGCTGGCTCAAAGCCAAAGGCGAAAACGGCAGGAAAGATCGCAATTCCAGCGAGCAGTGACACGGAAAGATCGGCCAGCATGACCCGTGTCGCTGTGCCTGGAATATTCTGGTCCTCCCTGAAATAGCTCCCATAGGTGAGCATGGTGCCCATGCCGATCGAGAGTTTGAAGAAAGAAAGACCGAGCGCCGTCAGAACGACGGCCGACGTTATTTTTGCCAGATCCGGACTGAAGAGGAAAGACAGTCCTTGCATCGCACCAGGCAGTGTGAGGCTACGCAGGCAAAGGACGAGGAGCAGGATGAACAGAAGCGGCATCAGCTTGCGAGCAACCGCCTCAATGCCTTTCGAAACGCCCAGCATGATGATTCCGCCGGTGATGCCCAGCACGACCCATTGCCAAATGAGCGAAGACCAGGGGTTCGAGACCAGTTTGCCGAACACTTCGCCAGCAAGTTTGGGGTCAGTGGTAGAAATTTCGCCGGAGGCAGCTTTGAAGATGTAGGCGTAGACCCAGCCCGCGACGTCTGAGTAAAACGACATAATCAACAGGGCTGCGACGAACCCCATCCATCCGATGATTTTCCACCACCAGTGATGAGGGGGAGCCACGCGCTCGAACGTGGTGATCGCATTGGCACGCGCAGCCCGTCCGAGCATTGTTTCCGCGATCATGACGGGCAATCCGACGAGCAAGGTGGCAATCAGGTAAACCAAAAGAAAGCCAGCGCCGCCATTGGTTCCGGTAAGTGACGGAAACTTCCATATGTTACCTAATCCCACGGCGGAACCTAGCGTGGCCAACAAAACGCCAAATGTGCTGGTAAAACCATCACGGCTGGATTGAATCATTCTTACCTCCCGGCAAATCGATTTGCTTATTGTTAATACCGCATTGGCTACCGCGGCGTAAAAGTTTGGACCATAAAAAATCCCGGAAAGCACCTGGCTTGCCGGGATTATGTTTACCAATAAAAAAACTACGGGTCAGAACGGAATATCGTCGTCCATATCCTCGAAGCTCGGCGCCTTCTTCGCCGGAGCCGGGCGCGAACCGCCGGAAGGCGCGGAGGGTGGCATACTCCCGCCGTATTCGACTTCACCGCCGGACGAAGAGGCGCTCTGCCGGCCGCCGAGCATCTGCATTTCAGTGGCTTCGATTTCCGTCGTATAACGCTCCTGGCCTTCCTTGTCCTGCCACTTGCGGGTGCGGATACGGCCTTCCACGTACACGGCCGAACCTTTTTTCAGGTACTGGCCGACGATCTCCGCCAGCTTGCGATAGAAGACGACGCGATGCCATTCGGTGATTTCGCGCTTCTCGCCGCTGGCCTTGTCCTTCCACGATTCGGTGGTCGCCAGCCTGATGTTGGCTACTGCATCGCCATTGGGCATGTAACGGGTTTCCGGATCGGCACCGAGATTGCCGACGAGGATTACTTTATTGACCGAAGCCATGCTGCCTCCCTGAAGGGTGTCTGAAACGGGAAATTATAAAAGAGTTATGCCTTCGGTTGCCTGTTGCCAGGCTCCGGAAGTTTCATGCTCACGCCGAGGACCAGCCAGAGCGCAAGCAGCGCTGCACAAGCCAGCCAGACGGTGCTTGCCCCGCCCACGCTGGCCATCACTCCGCCGGCCACCCCGCCGAAAAACAGGCCGAGCGACTGGGTGGTGCTATACACCCCCAGCGCCGCTCCTTTGGCGTGGGGCGGAGCAAAACGTGCGATCAGGGAAGGCTGCACGGCTTCCATGATGTTGAAGGCGATAAAGAACAGGATCAACCATACGAACAGCGCCATGGAGCTGTGACCCAGCCAGCCGAAGCCAAACTGCACGGCCATCAGAAGGACGATGCACAGGTTGAAGACGAGCTTCATCCGACCGCGTTTTTCGATCGTCATGATCGCCGGAACGACAACTGCAAATGACAGCAGCACGGCCGGCAGATACACCATCCAGTGTTCGGCAACCGGGAGCCCTCCCTTGTCCACCAGCGCCGGAGGCAGGAGCACCCACATCGCCGTCTGCACGAAATGCAGGGTAAACACGCCAAAATTCAGACGCAGCAATTGGGGATTCACCAGCACTTGCGAGAACCCCGGCCAGTCAGGTTGCTTGCGCGCGAGGGGTACGTCGGGAATAAGTTTCTTGATGATGTAGATGGCAAACAGGGATAGCGTCCCTGTCAGCAGGAATATGCCCGGCATGCCGACATTTCCGTAAAGCACGGGCCCGATGACCATCGAGAAGGCAAACGACAGGCCGATGGAGGAGCCGATGATCGCCATGACCTTGGTCAAATGCTGCTCGCGCGTGAAATCGGCGGCGAGCGCTGTTACCGCGGCTGAAATGGCTCCGGCCCCCTGCAGCACGCGGCCGATGATGATGCCGTAGATGTCCGTCGATACCGCCGCCACGAAGCTGCCGGCGGCAAACACGAACAAGCCGAAGAAGATCACCGGTTTGCGTCCGAAACGGTCGGAAGCGACACCATAAGCAATCTGGAAAAGCGCCTGCGTCAAGCCGTATGCACCCAGCGCGATCCCGACCAGCATGGCATTGCCGCCGGAGGGCAAGTCGCGTGCGTACACCGAGAACACCGGCAGGATGAGGAAGAGCCCCAGCATGCGCAGTGCAAAAACAAATCCCAGGACAGCGCTCGCATAGCGCTCATCGGAATTCATTGGATCATGGGTTGGAGAAAGCATAGGATGAAAGCCGCCGGCAGGATTCTGATTGACCGAAACAGGTCGTGAAGGAAAGCCGCCCGGGGAACGATAATCTTGTCCGGGCGGTCGTATTTGCGAAAATTGTTGCGTATATTAACAGGTTTGCTTTCCCCTCAGGCATCACCCTCCCATGGAAGAATTCAAGGAAATCCGGATTCGCGGCGCACGCACGCACAACCTGAAAAACATCAGCCTCGATCTGCCGCGGAACCGGATGATCGTCATCACCGGGCTCTCCGGTTCCGGAAAATCCTCGCTGGCCTTCGATACGCTTTATGCGGAAGGTCAGCGCCGTTACGTCGAGTCGCTCTCGGCCTATGCCCGCCAGTTCCTGCAGATGATGGACAAGCCCGACGTCGATCTGATCGAGGGACTGTCACCCGCCATCTCCATCGAGCAGAAGGCGACCAGCCACAACCCGCGTTCGACTGTCGGCACGGTCACTGAAATCCACGACTACCTGCGCCTGCTCTTTGCCCGCGCCGGCACGCCGTTCTGCCCCGAACACCAGCAACCGCTGGATTCGCAGACCGTCTCGCAGATGGTCGATCACGTGCTGGCCCTGCCCGCCGAGACGAAGCTGATGATCCTCGCCCCGGTCGTCGCCAACCGCAAGGGAGAACAGCTCGATCTCTTCGCCGAGCTGCGCGCCCAGGGCTTTGCGCGCCTGCGCGTCGATGGAACAATTCACGAAATCGACGCGCTGCCCAAACTGGCCAAGACGCAGAAACACACGATCGACGTCGTCGTCGACCGTTTGAAAGTGCGCGACGACATCCGCCAGCGCCTCGCCGAATCCTTCGAGACCGCCCTGCGCCATGCCGATGGAAGGGCCATCGCCCTGGAAATGGATACAGGAAAGGAACACGTCTTCTCGGCGAGATTTGCCTGTCCGGTGTGCTCGTATTCGCTGCCGGAACTCGAGCCGCGGCTCTTTTCGTTCAACAACCCGCTGGGCGCCTGCCCGAAGTGCGACGGCCTCGGCGTCATCCAGTTCTTCGACCCGAAGCGCATCGTCGTCCGCCCCGATCTCTCGCTGGCTGCGGGAGCGATCCGCGGCTGGGACAGGAAAAGCCACTTCTATTTCCAGTTCACAAACGCCCTGGCCGAACATTACGGCTTCGACATCGACACGCCGTTCAATGAACTGCCCGAAAAAATCCGCAACGCCATCCTGTACGGTTCGGGCCAGGAGTCCATCCGTTTCCGCTACGTCAGCGATTTTGGCGGCAAGCGTTACGACAAGTCGTATCCGTTCGAAGGTATCGTCAACAATTTCGAACGCCGTTACCGCGAGTCGGATTCGGCGATGACGCGCGAGGAACTGGCGAAATTCATCAGCAACCAGACCTGCCCGGGTTGCGGCGGCGCACGCCTGCGCGAAGAGGCACGCCATGTGCATATCGGCAACGGCCCCGACTCACTGACCCTGCACCAGATCAGCCGCATGCCGCTCAAGGAGGCGCGCGACTACTTCCTTAACCTCAAACTCACCGGAAACAAGGCGCAGGTTGCCGAAAAGGTTCTCAAGGAAATCAACAGCCGCCTGCAGTTCCTGATCAACGTCGGCCTCAACTACCTCTCGCTCGACCGCTCGGCGGAAACGCTCTCCGGCGGCGAGGCGCAGCGCATCCGCCTGGCCTCGCAGATCGGCTCGGGCCTGACCGGCGTGATGTACGTGCTCGACGAACCTTCGATCGGCCTGCACCAGCGCGACAACCACCGCCTGCTGGAAGCCTTGCAGCACCTGCGCGACATCGGCAATACGGTGATCGTCGTCGAGCATGACGAAGACGCCATCCGCAGCGCCGATTACGTCGTCGACATCGGCCCCGGCGCAGGCATTCACGGCGGCGCCGTCGTCGCCGAGGGCACGCCCGAGCAGGTCATGGCCAATGCGCAATCGATGACCGGAGATTATCTCGCCGGACGCCGGCGCATCGCGGCACCGGGCGCCCCGCGTCCGTTCGACCCGGCACGGGTGCTTAAAGTAATCGGCGCGCGCGGCAACAATCTCAAAAATGTCACACTGGAATTGCCGATCGGATTGTTCACCTGCATCACCGGCGTCTCCGGTTCGGGCAAGTCGACGCTGATCAACGACACGCTGTATGCCGCGGCCGCAAAGCACCTCTACGAATCGTCCGCCGAACCGGCGGAGCATGACAAAATTCTAGGCCTCGACCAGTTCGACAAGGTCATCAACGTCAACCAGTCGCCGATCGGCCGCACACCGCGCTCCAACCCGGCCACCTACACCGGTCTGATGACGCCGATCCGCGAGCTGTTCGCCGGCGTGCCGGAATCGCGCGCCCGCGGCTATGGGCCGGGACGCTTCTCGTTCAACGTCAAGGGTGGACGCTGCGAAGCCTGCCAGGGCGACGGCGCGATCAAGGTGGAAATGCACTTCCTGCCGGATATCTACGTCGACTGCGACGTCTGCCACGGACAACGCTACAACCGTGAAACACTGGAAATCCACTACAAGGGCAAGAGCATCCACGACATCCTGCACATGACCGTCGAACAGGCGCGCGAATTCTTCGACGCTGTGCCGGTCGTCGCGCGCAAGCTGCAAACGCTGGTCGACGTCGGACTCTCTTACATCACGCTCGGGCAATCCGCCACCACGCTCTCGGGCGGCGAGGCGCAACGCGTGAAACTGTCTCTGGAACTCTCCAAGCGCGACACCGGCCGTACCCTGTACATCCTTGACGAACCGACCACCGGTTTGCACTTCCAGGACATCGAGATGCTGCTCAGGGTGCTGCACCGGCTGGCAGACCATGGCAACACCGTCGTGGTCATCGAACACAACCTGGACGTCATCAAGACCGCCGACTGGATCGTCGACCTCGGTCCGGAAGGTGGCGACGGAGGCGGACAGATACTTGCATCGGGAACACCCAAGGCCATCTGCAGTCACAAAGGCAGTCATACGGCGCGCTTTCTGAAGCCCTTGCTGGGAAGAAAATGACGCGCCAGTAGTTCCTGCAACCCTCCGTTCACGCCAAAAAACAACATTTTTTTATGATTTGATGCATTTTCAGTGCTCCACCCCCTTCCCTTCAAGTTCATGAAGTGCAAGAATCGTGGCGGAGTTTTCGTTCGACTCTCAACTATCAACAACAGGAGATACTATGAACAAGTCTGAATTGATCGACGCAATTGCAGCGAAAACCGAACTGTCCAAAATTGCATCAGGCAAGGCGCTTGACGCCGTTATCGAAACAATCGTTCAGGCAGTCGCCAAGGGTGATGGCGTGAGTCTCGTTGGCTTCGGTTCCTTCAAGTCGGCTGCACGCGCAGCTCGCGAAGGCAAGAACCCGAAGACGGGCGAAAAGATCAAGATTCCGGCAACCACCGTTCCGAAGTTCTCCGCTGGCGCCACATTCAAGGCCACGGTCGCTGCTGCCAAAACCAAGAAGAAAAAATAAGGTCTCCTGATTCCGGAAAAGGCTTGCCGTCAGGCAAGCCTTTTTTCGTTAACGTCCTCGCCATGAGCGTGAACAGGCCTTGGACACAATTGACGCTCATGCACCGCCCGCGTAGAATCTGCACCGATTCATGGGGGCGTAGCTCAGTTGGGAGAGCGATTGGTTCGCAATCAATAGGTCGGCGGTTCGATCCCGCCCGTCTCCACCAAAGATATTCACGGCAATCAAAAAGGCTGGAAACCTGGGTTTCCGGCCTTTTTATTATCCAGCTCTGCGCATGACACCGGGACCAAACCCTGCCGCCGAAGAAGTTCCTGTCCCGACGCCCCCGCAATCAGCGGCTCGACCGCCGGCTGAAGGAATCATCGACGTCCGCGCCCAGGTCACCGTCCGACCAGCCCGCTTGTGACGAGGCACTTTTGGGCGTTTGCGTTTGCAACGCGCCATGGATCATCGACAGCTTGAGCAGTTCGCTGGCTACATCGACGGGGAAGCCCTCCCGATTCGGGCGATCGTCGCTGAACATGAGTCCGTTCAGATAGGCAGTGCCCTCCGGCTTTCCCCAGAGTCCCACCAGTTTCGCCAGAATGCGCGGGAAGCGCTGTTCGATCTGGCGCGGGTACGCATCGGATTTGTCGCCAAGATGGGCCAGCATCTTTTCACGGAGAGACGAAATATCGAAAGCATCCCTGGTATCCATTTCCTCCTCCTTCATGACATGCGTCGCATGATTGCGAGCTTGACGATACGGTTGCCGGTGCTTGCCCGGCGCAGATTCCGGGTTATGGCCGCGTCCGAATCCCGGACAAACAAGTCGCCTCGGCCTGGCCTGTTTTCCAGTCAGTGCATGCGAGCGCTGAAAAGTTCATTATCTGGCCAGAAAATCGCGCTTGCCGATATCCACGCCGTTTTCGCGCAGGATGTTGTACGCCGTCACCATATGGAAATAGAAATTCGGCAGCGCAAAGCCGATCAGGTATTCCTGGCCCTTGAACTTGAGATCGTGGCTGCCGAGCGTAAACGCAATGTCGCGCTCTTCCGAACCGTCGATCTGTACCGGCTTGAAGGATTCGACAAAGCCGATCGTCCGCGCGATGCGCACCTTGAGTTCTTCGAGCGTCTGTTCGTTGTCCTCGTATTTCGGCACCTCGACCCCGGCCAGCCGGGCCACGGCGCCCTTGGCGTGATCGGTGGCGATCTGCACCTGCTTGCTCAGCGGGAACATGTCGGCGACCAGGCGCGTGGCGGGCAGCACGTTCGGCGTAATCTTCTTCGCCTCGGCATGCGCCAGCCCCTTGTCGAGGATGGCGCTCAGGTTCTTGAGCATGCGCACGAATACAGGAACGCTGGCTTGATACATCGAAAGGGTCATGGCTGTCTCCAGAAATCACATGTCCAGTCAGGAAAACGCGGCCGGGCGAGTGCAAAAACCCGCCCGATGTACGCAGCGATCACCTGAATTGCTGCGAACCCGGCCATGCCGGGTTGATGATGATGCCATTCAATGCTTGCCGGGGGTTATCAACGGCGCAACATCCGACGCGTGCTTTTTAGCCTGTTTATCCGCCCTTTTTTCCTTTGCGGTTTTTGCCGGTTTTTTCTTTGCTTCCTTGCTGCTTTCCTTGGCTTTTCCCATGATTTGAGGTCTCCCGATCAAGTGTCAGCGGACTGTCGCTGATTCAGTATAGGATTGATACGAGGCAACACGGATTTTTATTTTAGAAAGAAACTCCCTTTGTCGCCAATCGGATCGGCAAACCTCTGTGCTAAGCAAGCCAGGCTTGCCAAATCCGGCTGCTCGCGCCCGACCCTGGACATGCCGTCTTCATTGCTTCCGAAACTGCAAGCACCAACGTCCTTCTCATCCGAACTGCGCACCGAAAGCGCGTTCCGGCTTCTGAACCATTTTGTTGCACCCTGTCACCGTTCTCAAACGGACTGCTCCTGACTTTCGCCTATACTGGATTCGTCAGTCACAACCAGAAAGGTCATGCCATGAACCGAATCATTACTGTTTTCTCCGCAATGGCCATCGGAGCGGGAAGCTTGGCCGGCTGCGCCAACATGAGTGAAACCCAGCGCACCACCGGTACCGGCGCAGCCATTGGCGCCGTGGCAGGCGGGTTGATCGGCGCAGCTACGGCCGGCGGCAACAAGGGCAAGAGCGCCGCCACAGGCGCCGCAATCGGCGTGGCATTGGGCGCGGGAGGCGGCTATCTGTGGTCGCAGCGGATGCAGGAGCAAAAAGCCGCAATGGAACAGGCGACACAAGGCAGCGGAGTCAACGTCACCCAGACGGCAGACAATCAGCTCAAGCTCGAAATCCCGAGCGACATCTCCTTCGACTCGGGCCGCTACGATATCAAGCCCAATTTGCGTCCTATTCTCGACCGTTTCGCCACGACGCTGAACCAGAACCCCGTGACCACGATAAAAATCATCGGCCACACCGACAGCACCGGGTCCGACGCGGTCAACGGCCCGCTCTCGGTCAATCGCGCCAGTGCCACGCGCGACTATCTGGTCGCCCGCGGGGTGGCCATGAACCGCATCAGTATCGACGGCCGCGGTTCACACGAACCCATCGCGGACAACGCCACGGCCGCAGGCCGGGCAATGAACCGCCGCGTCGAGATCTTTGTTGCCGAAAATGCTCGCTGAACGTCGTTTCAATGCAATGGCTGGCATAATAATTGCGGAACAAAGTGAACGATTTTCTGCCTTACTTACGAAATAACGCTTAGGGAATCGCTTATTTACTGCAGATTCGACACTCCGGCGAGAGCCGGAGTGTCGGGTATCTCAGGGATTCCCTTGTTCATGTATATACCAGCCCGGGGAGTACCCCTGCATGATCTGCAGCTTACGCGCATTACCCCTGACATTGCTGCTCCTGGCGCTGATGTCGGGGCAGGCACTGGGCCTCGAGAAATTGCGCATCCTCACCTGGGCGGGGTACGCAGACCCCGACATCGTCAAGACATTCGAGCAGCGCAACGGCGTTCGCGCCGAAGTGACCATCATTGATTCCGATCTGGATCTCTGGAAAAAAATCAGCAACAACCAGGGACGGGATTTCGATGTGTTCGCTGTCAACACGGCGGAACTGCAACGCTACATCCGTCAGGATCTGGTCGTCCCCATCGACCGGAAGGCCGTACCCAATCTTTCCCGACAGATCCCGCGTTTCCGCGACACCCATGCGGTGCCGGGAATCGAGCGGGAAGGCAAGCTTTACGCGGTGCCTTACACCTACTCGGAAATGGGATTGATCTACGATCCGCAGCAAATCCCCACGCCGCCGGATTCAATGGCCGCCCTGTGGGATTACCGTTACAACGGCAGGGTCATCGCCTACAACGGCGGGACACACAACTTTTCCCTGGCTGCGCAACAGCTCGGCCTGAGCTCGCCTTTCCGGATCGGGGACAAGGACTGGCCGGGCGCGGCGGAACGCCTGATCCAGCTGCGCCGCAATGCCGTCGGGTTCTACACGCAGCCCGAAGAGTCCGTTGCGTTGTTCATGCGGCGCAAGGCGGCGCTGATGTTTGCCAATTTCGGATCGCAACAACTGAAACTGCTCAAGGCAGCCGGCGCGGATGTCGGCTACGTTCTGCCCAGGGAAGGCGCGCTCGCCTGGCTCGATTGCTGGGCCATCACGCGCGGGGCCCGCAATCCCGCTCTGGCGGCGGCCTGGATCAACTACCTGCTGGAAGAGAAGCCGGGCGAAGTGCTTTTGCAGCGCCACGGACTGGCCAATACCACCTCCGAATCCCCGTATTTCAAACCTGAAGCCCGGATCGTCTGGCTGGAACCGGCGGAAAACGAGGATCGCCGCAACCTGCTGTGGGGACGCATCATTTCCGGTGACCGCATCGGCAAGGTATTGCAGCCGTGAAGTTCCACATAGCCACCAAGCTGGCATTGGTTCTGATTCTGGCAGGCATGTGCGCGGCCGGAATTACCGGTTTTTTTGTCTATGACATCAGCCAGAACCTGCTGATCCGATCAGCCAAGAACAAGCTGCTGACCTCGACGCATGTCCTCAACCGGCGCCTGGTTGCCTCGCGTCAGGAAGCGATTCGCTACTTGCAGATCATTGCCGAGCATCCGCTCACGCAAATTTCCCTGAACAATCCTGACAGCCATTCCACGGCCCACCTGTCCGCCCTGTTCCGGCTGATCATGGACACGCACCCGGCTTACGAGCAGATTCGCCTGATTTCGGCCGACAACCACGGACTGGAGCTCGTGCGCCTCGACCGCAGGAAAAATTCTCTCGATGAAATACGGGGAGATGATTTGCAAGAAAAGGGACACTATCCCTACGTCTCGGAAACGTTGAAACTCGCGCCCCGATCCGCCTACATGTCGCGCATTTCCGGCCGTCAGGAGCCGGCCGTCGATGCCGGGTCGGGAGCCCCGTCCGTGCACCTGGCCATGCCCGTTTTTTCAGCGCGTGGACAAGCCGTCGGCGTCATTGTCATCACGGTCGACGTCAACTACGCTTTCAGCTCGCTGACAGAAGATTTGCCAGACGAATTCGAGCTGTATCTGGCCAACGGACGCGGGGATATCCTGATTCATCCCGACCAGACGCGCACATTCGGCTTCGATAGCGGCAAGCGCTCGCTGATCCAGGAGGAATTTCCCGCCACCCAGGCCCTTCTGGCCGGACAGACCGACAGGGTCCTGTTTGAAACAGGCCATAGTGTCCGCTCCATGCCCCTGGTCGCGGCTTTCGTCAAACAGAAGATCGAGATGTCCTCGGAGGACGAACAGCTTTATCTTGGACTGACCCAGCCGCTGTCCAGCGTGCTCGAAGAATCCCGCCAGCTCAAACTCAGCATCAGTCAAAGCATCCTCATCCTCCTGCCCATCTGCCTGCTCGCGGCAATCCTGCTGGCCCGCCTGATCAGCCGGCCGATCAACCGCCTGACCGAAGCCAGCCAGCGCTTTGCCAACGGCAAGCCCACCGGCGAACTGCCCTTGCAGCGACAGGACGAGATTGGCGACCTGGCGCGCAGTTTCCAGCAGATGCAGGACAAGATTTCCGAACAGCTGGTGGCCTTGCAAAAAAACAGGATCGAGCTTGAACAACTGGTGCGGCACGACCCGCTGACCGGCCTGCCCAACAGGCGGCTGCTGCAGGAACGGCTGGAGCAGGCGATTGCCCTGTCCCGGCGCGGCAATACCGGCATCGCCCTGCTGTTTGTCGACCTCAACGATTTCAAGGGCATCAACGACTCCCAGGGGCACGATGCCGGAGATACCGTTCTGGTGACTGTCGCCCATCGCCTGCAGGAGAAAGTGCGCATCACGGATACCGTAGCCCGTCTGGGGGGTGACGAATTTGTCGTACTCCTGGTCGGCACGCCGCATCCGGAAGCCGTGTCGGCCATTGCGGCCAGTCTTGTCGACAGCATTGGCGAAGACATTCTGCTCAACGGCCGGGTCTTCAACGTCGGAGCCAGCATCGGCATCAGCAGCTATCCGGAAAACGGCTACACGGCGGCCGAGCTCCTGGCCTCTGCCGACCACGCAATGTACCGCATCAAGACCGGGGGGCAACCCGGATACTGCTTTTCGACAGAAGAGCCGGTATCACCTGCTCCCTCGGCTGAAATAGGCTCCTGATTGCAACTCGCCGTATAATTCCGCCACTTTGTTCAAGAGCGCCCGTCAGCAAGGCCAGACCGACCGTTCTGGCCTTTATTGTTTGCCAATTTGCTTGCTGATGCGCGCCCCGGACCCGTTGGAGAACCCCGTTTCATGAGTTACACCGCCGAATCCATTTCCGTATTGAAGGGGCTGGAACCCGTTCGCCACCGTCCCGGCATGTACACGCGCACGGACCACCCGCTGCACATCATCCAGGAAGCCATCGATAACGCCGCCGACGAGGCGCTGGGGGGCTTCTGCAAACGCATTCTGGTGATCCTGCACAGCGACGGCTCGGTGACCGTGCAGGACGACGGGCGCGGCATTCCGGTCGAGATCCACCCGGTCGAGGGCGTGCCGACGGTCGAGGTCGTATTCACCCAATTGCACGCCGGAGGCAAATTCAACAAGGGCGACGGCACCTCGGCCTACCGGTTTTCCGGCGGCCTGCACGGTGTCGGCGTATCGGTCACCAACGCGTTGTCGACGCGGCTGGAGGTCGAAGTGGTGCGCAGCGGCGGGCGCTTCCAGATCGCCTTCTCCGGCGGCTCCGTCATCGAACCGCTGCAACGCACAGGCGACGCCCCCAAACGCGCCAGCGGCACCCGCGTACGCGCCTGGCCGGACGCGCAATTCTTCGACTCACCGCACATCCCGCTCGGCGAACTCGAACGCCTGCTGCGCAGCAAGGCCGTGCTCCTGCCCGGTCTGGAGATTTCCCTGGTCAATGAGAGGAATGCGGAAAGCGGCGAGACGAAGACCTGGTGCTTCGCCAACGGCATGCAGGAATATCTCGCCGAGCAGGTCGACGGCGAGCTGGCCGGCCCGATCTTCACCGCCGAGAAGTACGCCGCCGCGGGCGACGAAAACTTCCCCGCCGGCTCCGGCGCGGCGTGGGCCATCTGCTGGAGCACCGAGGGCAATCTGGCGCGCGAGTCCTACGTCAATCTGATTCCGACGCCGGCCGGCGGCACGCACGAGACGGGGTTGCGCCAAGCGGCACTGGATGCCGTCAAGGGTTTTGCCGAACACCACGCGCTGCTGCCCAAGGGCATCAAACTCGCCGCCGAGGATGTCTTCTCGCGCGCCAGCTACGTGCTCGCAGCCCGTGTGCTCGACCCCTCGTTCCAGGGCCAGACCAAGGAACGCCTCAACTCGCGCGACGCCGTCGCACTGGTCGCGCGCATGGTACGCGACCCGCTCGAACTATGGCTCAACGAGCATCCGGACGAAGCCAGGAAAATCGCCGAGCTGGCCATCAAAGCCGCGCAGGCGCGCACGCGCAACGGCCAGAAGGTCGAAAAGAAAAAACAGTCCGGCGTGGCCATCCTGCCTGGCAAGCTCTCCGATTGCCAGAGCGAGGACCTCTCGCGCAACGAACTCTTTCTCGTCGAAGGCGACTCGGCCGGCGGCTCCGCCAAATCGGGGCGCGATAAAGAAGTACAAGCGATTCTTCCCTTGCGCGGCAAGGTGCTCAACACCTGGGAAGTCGAACCCGGCAGCCTGTTCGCCAACCGCGAGGTGCACGACATCGCCGTGGCGCTGGGCATCGACCCGCACCTGCCCGAGGCGCCGGATACGGTGCTCGACAACCTGCGCTACGGCAAGGTGGTGATCATGACCGACGCCGACGTCGACGGCAGCCATATCCGGGTCTTGTTGTGCACGCTGTTCTACCGCCACTTCCCCAAGCTGATCGAACACGGCCACCTGTACTTCGCCCAGCCGCCGCTGTACCGCCTCGACGTGCCGGCACAAGGCAAGAAACGCCCGCCGCGCAAGCTCTACGCGCTGGACGACGCCGAGCGCCAGGCGCTGCTCGACCGGCTGGAAATGGAAGGCTTCAAGCCCGAGGCGGTCGCCATCTCGCGCTTCAAGGGCCTCGGCGAAATGAACCCCGAACAGCTCTGGGAGACGACCATGTCGCCCGACACCCGCCGCCTGATGCGCGTGCGCCTGCCGTCGCCCGGCGAGGCGAACCCGGTGATGAACATGCTGATGGCCAAGAACGAATCCGCCGGACGGCGGGCCTGGATGGAAGCCAATGGTGCGCTGGTGGGCGCGGAGATTTAGGAACACCATCCCTTGGAGCGACCTCCAGACGCTGCGCGTTGCGCTTGCAGATGTCCCGCGCTCAAAAAGGATTTCTGTCGAAATGGCTTACATATGAATGGAGCCCTTTCCGGCCCTTGCATCCCATCTGTCTGAAAAGGCTAATGTTTCTTCAGGCGGCATTGGTTATGCTTGATATCCTTGTTGCAGTGCTTTGATGTTCAACAAATTTTCGTATCCCCGGCGTTTCGGGGAAGGCGTCATTTGTTCGGATGGAAAGGAACTCGACATGGGCTTCCGACAACTTCTGACCGGCCGCAATCTTGCGTCTGTCTTGCTCGCCTGCGTGTTGTGTTTCGCGGCTTCTTTTGCGCGGGCGATCCCCATCAGCTACCAGAAATCAGGGGTTCCTGATTTCGGACAGTATGTCGATTCGAGCTGGGGCACCAGCTACTGCGCGCCGACTTCGGCAGCGGATAACGTCTGGTGGTTCGGTGAACAAGGCTTCCCGTTGCTGAATCAAGGCGGAACTCCCGGCAGCGATGTCACGGCGACGGCCATGATCACCAGCCTGGGTACGCTCATGAACACGAACCCGGCCACGGGCACTGCTGACAACGATATTCGCAATGGTCTCGCCTCCTATCTGGATTTCTTCTACCCCTTTCGCTTCGACGTGAAGCTTCTTTACGCGAGCGGACTGGGCGGAGGCGCGGCGCTCTGGAACTTCATGCGCAACAATGTGAGCCAGAACGAAGGCGTCATTCCGCTCGTATCGTGGAATTCGGATGGCGGCCACGCCATCAGCATGACCGGCTACTACGACGATCCATCGGCGGGAGGGGATGAGCGCATCCTGATCAACGATCCGGCCACCAACGGGACGACCCACAACTGGGGCGGCGAATATCTCTCCATCGACATCCTCGGGTTTGGGGCCGACCGCATCAATCTGGCGACCTGGGCAAGCGGCGCTGGCTACATCGATGCGGTGGTCGTTTTCAGCCCGATACCGGAACCGTCGGCGCTGCTGTTGACGGGGTGGTTGCTCGTTGCTTTTTTCGTGCTTCGGGCGCGCAGGCGAACGGAAGAGTGAACAGGATCATGCAAGGCCCATCGCGCCTTCGACGGTCGCATTTCATTGAGGGGGAGGCGTCCGCTCATGATGGCATGGAGCAATGACTGGTCGATAACTTCCGGCCTCCGGCTGTTTGCAATCACGGCCTGTTTCCTTGGCTTGCTTGCCGCCAGGACGGCAGTTGCGTTGCCCGTGCCGTATGTCTCGATCGAGGGAGGCGCGCAGCAAGGCCAGAGCCTGGGCAGCACGTGGGATCTGATCCAGGCTAAATTCGTCTACCAATCCGTTTTCATGCCCGTCGATTACCGGTATGTGCCCTCGACAAGCTTGAAAGACGCGAATGGAAATCCAAAGGCATTTCCACAGTGGGCGAAACAGATCATCGACAACGAAGTCCTTCTTGATTGGCAGGGCGGCGCGAATCCTATCCCCGGCGGCACCCAGGTCATGAACCCGACCCTTCCCGCGGGGAAAACAGGCCGTTATTTCGATCCGGCGGGCGAAACGAAAGCTTTTGGCACAGCCTACTTCGCCGGGGCCAGTTTCTGGAATGTGGCCCCCGATGCCGCAGCCAATATCAGCTTCATGTTTGAGGATTTCGGCCATGCGGCGATAGACGCCCTGCTCCGGGACATGCTCTGGCCGGGGAAGCCTCCTGGCCCATGGCAGAATTGGGATTCGCGGACCGCCGGGCTTCAGAAAGATGCCAACGGCGCGATTATCGGTGCGAAAGACGCCAACGGAAATCCAACAGGGATTGCTGTCGACGGCACGCTTGGCGTATGGATTCCGGAACAGATCATCCTGCAGAACAAGAACATGTTCTTTCTGCCCCACGATTTTGCACACGATGTGATCCTCTTTAACTCCCGTGTGAACTGGAACACGACCACGGACGCGCCCGCGGCCAACCAACTCGACTTCTACCACGTGGCGCTGCATGAAGTCGGGCACGGTTTGGGGTTGGACCACGCCGCCGTCCCCGAGCCGGCCACGTTCTCTCTTTTCGGCATTGGGGTAGCGCTGCTGTTGCGTGCGCGCCGACGCGCGGCTTGAGGTGGGCCGACGGCGGCGGACATACCCGACGACCGCGACTTCCGGCGACTGCCGCGATCTTGTACACCGCTTGAACCGCCTTTCAACCAAAACCCTCCGATAGCGATTCGGTAGTAAACTGCGCCCTCACCCGTCAAAAGTCAGCCCTGTCTGGCCTTTGCTGTTTCTGGATCGACTGAAATGACGCATCACTACGAAGACACGACGACCCCCGACCTGTTCGCGGATAGCGCGACGAGCGCGGCCACCCCGCCCCCGCCTCCCGTCCCCCCGGCTCCTGCCGCCACGACGGGCGACGATGGCGACAGCATCCTGCTGCACGAGACCGCCGCGCGCGATTACCTCGAATACGCCGTGGCCGTGGTCAAGGGCCGTGCGCTACCGGACGTGAAGGACGGCCAGAAGCCGGTACAGCGCCGCGTGCTGTTCGCCATGCACCAGCTGGGGCTGGCGGCCGGCGCCAAGCCGGTGAAGTCGGCGCGCGTCGTCGGCGACGTGATCGGCAAGTACCACCCGCACGGCGACTCGTCGGCCTACGACGCGATGGTGCGCGTCGCCCAGCCCTTTTCGCTGCGCTATCCGCTGGTCGATGGGCAAGGCAATTTCGGCTCGCGCGACGGCGACGGTGCGGCGGCCATGCGCTACACCGAAGCGCGGTTGCAACGCATCTCCGAACTGTTGCTCGGCGAGCTTGACGAGGGCACGGTCGACTTCCAGCCGAACTATGACGGCTCCTTCGACGAACCGGTCTTTCTTCCGGCACGGTTGCCGTTCTCGCTGCTGAATGGCGCCTCCGGCATTGCCGTCGGCATGGCCACCGAGATTCCGTCGCACAACCTGAACGAGGTCGCCAGCGCGGCCATCTGCCTGATCCAGAATCCGGACGCCGACCTCGCGGAGCTGATGCAGCACATCCCGGGGCCGGATTACCCGGGCGGCGGCCAGATCATCTCGACCGAGGCCGAGATCGCCGGCGCCTATGCCAGCGGCCGCGGCAGCCTGCGCGTGCGCGCCCGCTACGAGTTCGAGGAACTGGCGCGCGGTGCCTGGCAGCTCGTGATCAAGGAACTGCCGCCGAGCGTGTCGACGGCGAAGGTGCTTTCCGAAATCGGCGCGCTGATGAACCCGCAGCCCAAGCCCGGCAAGAAGGCGATCGAGCAATCGGCGGCGCAGCTCAAGGCGCTGTTCTCCTCGCAAGTCGAACGGGCACGCGACGAGTCGGGCAAGGACGACGACATCCGCCTCGTCTTCGAACCGGTCAGTTCGCGCCTGGACCGTGACGAGTTCGTCGCGCTGCTGCTGGCACACACGAGTCTCGAAACAAATGCGCCGATCAACCTCGTGGCCGTCGGTCTCGACGGGCGGCCATGCCAGAAGACGCTGCTCGACCTCGTCGGCGAATGGTGCCGCTTCCGCTTGCAGACGGTGCGCCGGCGCAGTGAATTCCGCCTGGCCAAGGCCAACGACCGCATCCACATCCTCGAAGGCCGGCACACCGTCTTCCTCAACATCGACGAGGTGATCCACATCATCCGCGAGTCGGACGAGCCGAAGGCAGCGCTGATCGCACGCTTCCTGCTCTCCGAGCGTCAGGCCGACGACATCCTCGAAATCCGCTTGCGTCAACTGGCGCGGCTCGAAGGCATCAAGATCGAGCAGGAACTGGAAAAGCTGCGCGGGGAAAAAGAGGATCTGGAAAAGCTGTTGGCCAGCGACACGCTGATGCGAAAACTCGTGATCAAGGAAATCAAGGCCGATGCGGCCAAGTACGGTGACGGGCGGCGCACGGTGATCCAGCCAGCCGCCGTCATCTCGCGCTCGGAGGTCGCGGCGGTGGCCGACGAGCCGGTGACGCTGATCGTTTCCGACAAAGGCTGGGCGCGCGTGCGCCAGGGGCATCACCTCGATCTTTCAAACGTCGCCTACAAGGATGGCGACGGGCCGGGATCGTCGTTCGAGTGCCGCTCGGTCGATTCGCTGATCATCCTGTCGACGGAAGGCCGCGCCTTCACCGTACCCGTGTCGGCGCTGCCGGACGGCCGCGGCATGGGCGCGCCGCTCCAGTCGTTCATCGAGATCGGCGCGGGCCGGATCGCGCACGTGATCGTCGGCAAGCCCGAGGACGAGTTCCTCGTCGCCAAGTCGTCCGGCTATGGCTTCATCTTCACCTACGGCGACCTGCTCTCGCGCCAGAAGGCGGGCAAGTCCTTCCTGACGATGGAAGACGGCGCAAGCGTGCTGGCTCCTTCGCCGGCCGCCGGCGCCGACCACGTCGCGGCGTTGTCCGACGATGGCCGCTTGCTGGTCTTTCCGCTCGACCAGATGAAGAAGCTCTCCGGCGGCAAGGGCGTGCAGATCATCGGACTCAAGGGCAAGGAAACCCTGAAGGCCGCCATCGCCATCCGGGGACCGGTCGCGCGCATCAGCGGCATGTTCCGCAACAAGCCGAAGGAACTCATGTCGGAAGAAAAGCACCTTGGCCAGCGTGCGCGGCGCGGCGCGGCCGTGGGACTGGTGAACAACCCCGAAATCAGCGGTCTTGCCGAATCGGACGAAAGCACACCGGCCTAGCATGGAACTCGAACGTCTTCTGAGATCGCAAGGCTTCGGCAGCCGCGCGGAGTGCCGTGCGCTGGTCCGCTCGGGCCGCGTGTGCGTGCAGGGAGGGCCCTGCGACAATCCATTCGAGGATTTCGCCCCGGAAGGACTCACGTTCACGGTCGATGGCGTGCCCTGGACATTTTGCGCCAAGGCGTACATCGCGCTGCACAAGCCGGCCCATTTCGAGTGCTCGCACAAACCGCAGTTTCACCCGAGCGTCTACACCCTGCTGCCGCGCCCGCTGGTCACCCGGGGCGTGCAGGCCATCGGACGGCTGGACGAGGACACGACCGGCTTGCTGTTGCTTTCGGACGACGGCCAGTTCATCCATCGCTGCACGTCTCCCAGGAAAGTCGTGCCCAAGGTCTACGATGTCACGACGAAACATGCCATCGACGATGCGCAGATCGACGCCCTGCGCAAAGGCGTGCAGCTTAACGACGAACCGGAAGCAATCGCCGCCGCGGCGTGCGAACAGATCGCCGGAAACCTGCTGCGGCTAACGATCACGGAAGGGAAATACCATCAGGTCAAGCGCATGGTCGCGGCGGCAGGCAATCGCGTCGAAGCGCTGCACCGCGTTTCGATCGGCGGCTTTGAACTGCCGCCAACACTCAAGCCGGGCGAGTGGATGTGGCTGGATGCGAGCAGCCTTGAGCGCCTGACCCTCCATCCTTAGCACAAACACATCAAGCCTCGGCCGAAAACTGCATGCTCAACGAATACCTCATCCTGATTCCACTGGCTTTCATCGCGGGAGCCATCAATGCGGCCATTGGCGGCGGCGGGCTGATCATTCTCCCGGGCCTCTTTTCCGTCCTGCCCAAAGAGTTGCCGGCCGCGCTGATGGGCACGGACAAGCTTTCCGCCATCTTCGGCCATCTTTCGTCGCTCCGGCAGTATGCGCGCCATATCCGGATCCCCTGGCGCCTGCTGCTGCCCGCCTCCGCAGCGGCATTCTGCGGTTCATACCTGGGCGCCCGGGTGGTCTATCTGCTGCCGGTCACCCTGATGCGGCCGATCGTGATGGTCATGCTGGTTTTAATGCTGGTCTATACCTGGTTCCGGCCGCACTTCGGCCATCAGGACACAGCACGCGAACCGTCGCGCCGCGACCTGATCAGCGGCGTTGCGCTGGGGGCGCTGATCGGGTTCTACGACGGCTTCTTCGGCCCCGGCACGGGAAGCTTCCTGGTATTCCTGTTCGTGCGATTTTTTCACTTCGATTTCCTGCGTGCCTCGGCCTGCGCCAAGATCGTGAACTTCTCGACCAATCTTGCGGCGCTGGCGTTCTTTGTACCGGCCGGCACCGTACTCTACCGCTTCGGCATTCCGATGGGCATCGCCGGCGCCTGCGGCGCCATCGTCGGCACCCGGCTGGCCCTGAAGGGCGGGAACCGCTGGATCAGGCGCCTGTTTCTCATCCTGGCGCTGATCATGCTGATCAAGATGTTGTGGGAGACGTTGCGACCTTATCTGTGACAGACCAGCGGCCACATCATCACCGTTGCCCCATAGCCCTATTGACCTATTGACCTATTGCCCCTCCGGATTCGCGCTGCCTGCCAGCGCAACGAATCCGGGTGCGGCACTGATTTCATTCAATCGACATTCAACAGGAGAACCGAACGTGTCACCCCAACGCTACCATCCTTCGTTACGTGTCCTGCACTGGCTGATCGCCGCGCTGATCATCGCGGCACTGATCATGGGCACGCTGGTGATGGCGCCGACATCCAATGCCGACCCGGAAAAAATTTTCATCCTGCTCAAGCACATGCTGGCCGGCCTGCTTGTTCTGGGTCTGACCGTGTTACGAGGGATCATCCGGCCCAAAACCCGGCGGCCCGCCCCGATGCTTTCGGGCATCGCAATTGCCGACCGGATTGTGCCTTTGGTGCATCGGATCTTTGACGGAATGGTCTTCGTCATGGTCGGCAGCGGCATCGGCGTGGCCCTCCTCGCCGGTCTGCCCGGCATCTTGCTGGGCGGAAACGGCTTACTGCCCCACAGCTTCGCGGATATTCCGCTGCACACGCTGCATGTATTCATGGCCAGACTGCTGGCCGGAATTGTCGGCCTGCATGCATGCGGCGCGCTTTACCATCATTTCATCCTGAGGGACGGCCTGATGTCGCGCATGTCGCCGCTGGCAACGCGCAAAGGCTGAACGAAGGCACCTTCCGCCGGGAACGCTTTTGAAAAGCCATGGGCCTGCTTTCCGGCTGGCCCGCCCCGCTCTCTTTATCCCGCTGGACTTTCGTTGCCGGAACCGTCCGTAAACACCACCCGATCCTCGGCCAGCGACAGAGCACCGGCGCCGTATGTGCGTCTCAAGTGCAGGATCTTCTTGCCGAAAGCCAGGTCCACGGCACCGGCCACGCCAACCCCGACCTCAACCCGCGCGCCGGAAATCAAGGCCAGTTGCCTTTCGAGCTCTTCCCTTTCCGGTAGCAGTTTGGCCCAGGCTTGCAATGCGTGCTGCCAGGAATTTTTGGCGCGTTCAAGCATCTCGGGCTTGTCGCCCAGCTTGGTCAGGTGCTTGACCAGTTTTTCGAGATTGCCTTCCTCCTCGCGCTGCTTTTCAATGCTGTGCAACAACTCCTGATACCGGGCTTCGAGCACCGGGTTGACGCCAAGCTGTAGCCGCGTGACGCCGCCGGTCGGCGTGCCCAGGATCGGCGCCTGGATGAGCATCATGGCCCGCGCCGAACCGCCGGCCAGCTTCCCGCGCTGGGGCGACTTGAGACCCACAAGGATTTGGTTGTTCGCCTGCAGATCCGCCTGCAGGGCCATATCGTCAATGGCAATGGTTGTCCCGGCCTGTATCTGGGCATTTTCGACGAAGCGCGCGGCCACGGCCCCGGCGGCCCGGACCTGCGACTTGGCAATGACTCCGCCGCCGATCCGGATGTCGCCTCCGGCTTCGAGTTCGGCGCCATCGACGACTCCGCCGACGACAATATCACCCGTTGCATGCACTTTCATTCCCGGCAGCACCTCTCCTTCGACATCCACGCTTCCGTCGAAATTGATGTTGCCGGATGCGATATCGACATTGCGCACATGCAGCACGTGTTCGATGCTGACCGCGTTGCCGCAAAACACCGGCTGCCCGCTGAAGGTGGCGCGCAACAGGTTGGCGTCGTTCGGATCCACGTAGGCGCCCACCAGTTTCTCGGCGAAATACACGTCCTTTCCTGCAACCGGCTCGATCACCTCGCCCCGCACATTGTGCCCGGCCGTACCCGGCGTCGGCGGGAAGCGCCGCATCAGCGCCTGCTCGGCGGCCACGGTGGGGTTCGCTCCCAATTCGCGGAAGTCGATCAGGCCGTTTTCGGCAATTTGCGGCGCGCGGTCGCGCACCTCGGCCACCAGCAGTTCGAAGCGGGCATCCTCGCCCTGTTGAGCCGGCGTTCCTGCCGCGGCCAACATCCGACACTCCGCATTCGCGGCGCAGGCAGACCTGATCCCGGGTTGATCGATCCCGTAAGTCACTCCTGCCTCGCCCAGGGCCAGGAAAATTTCCTCGGGTTCAAGCCGTTTTCCGCCCCGGGCCGGGACAACTGCAACCCATGCCTGCATGGCGTCGGGAGAAATTTCCAGGGAGAAACCGGCATCGCGACGTTCACCAATCGTCAGTTCGGATTCCATCGCGCCCTCATTGTAGAGCGCAACCAGTTTTTCCAGAGATTCGCCAGAAACCGCCCACTCACCGAAGCCCGCCTGATCGAGCAAAGCCCGTACGGAATCCTGATCCAGGACGGGATGTCCGGGTGACGGGTTAACCTTCGCCAGCAGAAGGTTCTCGTTTACTGAAAAAGCCAGGCCCGGACATTCGTTCATCACACCCCCTTGCCAGGCTCGCCTTCAACTCCGGGACAACGTTCCGGAATACTGTGCATGTGGCGCGCCAAAGCGATTTTTGTACTCAGCGAAACGCTTCTTGACCGATGCCCGTGCACGACTGGACATCGATCCTGAATGGAATTTACGCCTGTCTGCGAAAAACCTTAACTACTTATTTCACTGACGCTATCCTGTCCAGCGCCTGCTCGATCGGTCCGGATGTCACCGGGCGAACCAGCCGCTCGATTTCCCGGCCGTCCTTGAGAAACACCAGCGTCGGCCAGAGTTTGACGCCAAACGATCTTCCGAGCGGCCGCCCCCTGCCGTCTTCAACCCAGATGAAACGCAGCCCCGGATAACGGGAGAGTGCACCCTCGATCAGAGGCTTGGCCGCCTGGCAATGGCCACACCAGGTAGCGCCGAATTCGATTACCGCGGGTCCGGACAGCGCGTCGATCTCGCTGCGTTCCGGTTCATTGCTCACATCCGGTTCCATTTCCATCATTCTTCTCCTTGATACTAGAAGCCGCGCGCTCAACCCAGCACGGAGAGCATCTCACGACCCTCGCTCTCGATTTCCGGCAGGTGGTTGGAGAACTTGGCGTGAACGGACTTGTAAGACTCCGCTTGCGGATCGAAATCCTGATACAGCCATTCGTAATGCGCTCCGGCAAGAATGTTGCCTATATAAACGATCTCGGTCAGCGTCCTGGGTATTTCCGGCACCGCGCGCGGATGGTCGTGATCGATGGATGCCTGCACGATATCCTCGGGGAGACCGAGGGTTTCGAGCAAGGTCACGCCAATCCCTTCATGCCACTGCATGATGAGGTGCTTGACGGTATCCGGCCGGTCGCGCAGTTCCGGATAACGGCTGGCACGGTACAGCATGTAGAAGGCACCCAGGTCGTGCACCAGCCCGGCCAGCATGGCTTCCTCAGGATTGATGCGGGTATAGGTCCTGGCCAGTGTCCGGGCTGCGACCGCGCTACGAATGGAATGCTCCCACAGGTTGTGGGCCAGGCTGGAGAAGACGGCCATTTCCTTGGCATTCAGGATCTGGTTCATGGCGATCGCCAACGCGGTTGCGCGCACGAGATTGAGACCGAGCCGGGTTATGGCGCTTGGCAGATCGCGAATCGGTTTGCCGCTGCCGGCATAAATCGCCGAATTGGACAGATGAATCAGTTTGGCGGCGATCAGCGGCTCGACGCTCACGACCCGGGAGATATGCGCCAGCGGCTGATTAGGGTTCTGCAACTCCTTGCGCAGGCGCAGTGCGGCATCGAAGCAGGTCGGGAACACCACTTCCCCGGCCAGTTCCCTGGCAATGTCCTCAAGCATCTGGAAACGCTGCGCCTTGAGATTTTCTCCGACCTTGTCTTCATCGAGATGTTGGCTCATGGTCATCGGTTCGCGCAGATCGTGGGTAATGGAATGGAAAACTCAGATGCGATCATAGCAGCCTCCCATGAAATGGATGCATGGATCGGGTAATGACCGCCCGGAAAACCCCTCAAATAATGCTATATTCCTAACGTTTTTCCGTATTGCATCGGACTCTTCGCAGGAGCAGGCGTTATGAAGGCGGGCATACACAAACCAGGAATATTCGGCACCCTGCTCAGGAGCGTGGCATGGGCTCTGCTGGCCGCCGCATGGCTCATGCCTGCCAGCGCCCAGGACCTCGGAGAAATCCGGGAGCGTGGAGTGCTGCGGCATCTCGGCGTGCCCTATGCCCGATTCGTCATGGGTCAGGACGAAGGCTTCGATGTCGAGATCGTGCAGCGCTTCGCCCGGCACATCGGCGTGCGCTACGAATACGTCCAGGCCGACTGGTATAACGTCATCGAGGATCTGATCGGCCATGACATCGAATACAAGCCGAACGTGCGCACGACCGGCAGGCGTGCGATTCGCGGCGACATCATCGCCAATGGACTGACCATTCTGCACAGCCGGGAAAAGCTCATCGACTACTCGTTGCCGACCTTCCCTTCGGCGGTCTGGTTGCTGGCGCGCTCCGATTCCAGGGTCAAGCCGATTGTCCCGACCGGAAACCTGGCCCAGGACATCAGCATCACAAAGGCCAAGCTCAGCGAAGGCGACACGTTCGTCATGGACAACTCCTGCCTGGATCCGAGAATTTACGATCTTGAAGGAAAAGGCTATCGCCTGCGCCGCTTCTCCACCCAGGCCAGCCTGAACGACATCGTTCCTGCGGTTCTCAAGAAAGAGAGCGAAATGACCCTGCTCGACGTTCCCGACATCATCGTTTCCATGGAAAAATGGCCCGGCCAGGTCAAGGTGATCGGCCCCATCTCTGAAGAACAGCTGATGGCCGCGGGGTTCCGGAAGTCTTCGCCGGAACTGCGCAATGCGTTCAACGAATTCTTCACGAAGATCAAGGCAGACGGAACCTACATGCAGCTGGTGAAAAAATATTACCGTTCCGCACCGCGCTACCTGCCCGATTTTTTCCGTGATCCCACGATCAAGCCGTAACGCCTGAGATGCTGGAAGAAAGCAGTATTTTTCGTTTCTTCGGCCGGCACAAGAAAAGTGTTCTCACTTTCCTGCTTTTCATTGCCTACGCCGGCGCTGTTTTCTGGAGCAACTACCAGTCACTGCAGAAGGTGCAGGAAAATGCGCTGATCCAGTTCCGGCTTGAGACGGAAAAACAGGCTTCGGCCATTTCCTATTTTTTTTCCGAACGCAAGATTGAAGCGGCCGAACTGGCGGAATCCGAAGCGGTCGTCAATTTTTTCCGCAACCGCGATCTGGGCATGAGTTTCCAGTACGGTCTGGGGGTCA
The DNA here is from genome assembly GCA_964563685.1 of uncultured Propionivibrio sp. Lineage (GTDB taxonomy): Bacteria > Pseudomonadota > Gammaproteobacteria > Burkholderiales > Rhodocyclaceae > Propionivibrio. The sequence continues at coordinate 175,105 of CAZLXL010000001.1, read as the reverse complement.
ATGTCCAGCTCATCGAGGACCGTTTCGAATATCTCGCCAGAAAGAAACGGGGCGGTGACCGTCCAGTATTTTCCGGCTTCATGCTCATCGACGGCGAAGGATTGCCGGTGGCCCGGTGGAATGCCCCCGAGCCACTGCCCGACCTCAAGGACTGGCTCCTGCCGGGAAACCGGGACACCCGCACACACCCGGGAGCCCGGGAGGGCGATATCGTAGCCATGGCTCCGGTCTGGATCAACAACATCTATCGCGGAGAAATCCTGGCCTGGATCGATGCGGAAACCAGTTTTGCCCAGTTCGGGTCTGTCCGCTCGGCCAGACACAGCGTGCTGGTAAACCACGAGACCGGAAAACCGATTCAGCGCGAAACCGGCAGCCCCTTGCTGCCGGACGCCTACTGGAACGAGCTGCAGAATCAAACCGACACGGGGAAGGGCATACGCACGGTTTCCTATGAACATAATGGAAAGAATCACGCCATTGCCGGCGTCGATATCGCAGGGACACCCATCACGTTCGTTTCGATTTCTGCCGCGCAAACGGTGGAGAAAGGCACGGAACGGCTGTTCCTGATCGCGGCCGCGATCATTCCGTTCATCGTGATTCTGGTCGCATTCCTCGACATGCTGGAGCGTCGCCGCCTGGAAAACCTGCGCATCATGGCGCAAACCGAAGCCGAACGCCTGGCGCAGGCGCGCAGCGACTTTCTGGCCAACATGAGCCATGAAATCCGCACCCCCATGAACGCCATCATCGGCATGACCGAACTGTGCCTGGCCTCGCAGCCCAGCGAGAAGCAGCGCAACTACCTGAGCAAGATCCAGCAGACCTCGGATCTGCTGCTACGCATCATCAACGATATTCTCGATTTTTCGAAAATCGAATCCGGCAAGCTGGAACTGGAAAAGTCACCGTTCGATCTCGACCGGGTTCTCGGCGACGTCGGCAATCTGCTCTCGGGCAAGGCCGAAAGAAAATCCATCGAAATCGCCTTCGACGTCGACGACTCATGCAACCGGATTTTCGTCGGCGATTCGCTGCGTCTCGAACAGGTGCTGATCAACCTGATCGGCAATGCCATCAAGTTCTCCGAACGGGGCAACATCATTGTCCGCGCGCACTGCGAAGAAACGGGGACCCGATCGGCGCGGCTTTACTTCACGGTCAGCGATGAAGGCATCGGCATTTCCGAAGAGCAACAGGCACGTCTGTTCAGTGCCTTCGTTCAGGCGGACGCCACGACGACCCGGCGCTATGGCGGCACGGGGCTGGGGCTGGCCATTTCCAGACGCCTTGTCGAGCTGATGGGAGGCCGCATCGGAGTGCAGAGCACCCTGGGGGAAGGAAGCACCTTTTCCTTTTCCATCGCGCTCGGCTTCGACCCGGGGCAAAAATCGGGCTTCATCGCCGTACAGAAAAAACTGCAATTGTTTGCGCAGCGCCCCGTACTGATCATCGACGACAATCCGGTGTACCGGCAGGCACTGGCCGCGCAGTTGCACCAGATCGGCCTGTCCAGCGAAACGCTGGCATCCGGCGAAGAGGGCGTGGCAGCGGTCAGCCGAAGCAGCCACCCCGATTACCTGGCCATTCTGGTCGACCTGCACATGCCCGGACGCAACGGCATCGAAACCATCCGCAGCCTGCGCAAATCCTGGACCCGCGGCTCCATTCCTCCGGTATTTCTGGTCACGACCTGCACACTGGACATGGATATGGAAACCGACGCCTTCATGTTCGACGGCATCCTGACCAAGCCCACGACAGCCAATCGGCTGTTTACCGAAATCGCTCCGTTTCTCGGCATCCGGGTCGAGGAGGAATTTTCTCCGCGCAGCCGCAGTCATGTCGATCCGCACAAGCTGCGGGGACTCGATGTGCTGCTGGTCGACGACGTTCTGTTCAACCAGGAAGTCGTGCGCGACATGCTTGAGGATGTCGGCATTCGGGTGCGTGTCGCCGGCAATGGCAGCGAAGCGCTCGACGCCATCACCGCCAGGATTCCCGATTGCGTCCTGATGGATTGCCAGATGCCGGTGATGGATGGCTACGAAGCCACCCGCAGAATTCGTGAGAAACCACAGTACCGCAACTTGCCGGTGATTGCCCTGACGGCCAACGCACTGACCTCGGAACGCGAGAAATGCCGCGCCGCAGGCATGGACGATTATCTTGTCAAACCGGTCAAATCGGCTGACTTGCTGGCCATCCTGGCCAAGCACACGCCCCTTCGGGAAGGTTACCAGGAGGCGCACACCCTCCCTCCGCCATCAATCCTTCCCCCTGAGAAAAAGCATCCGGATTTTCCGGAAATCCCCGGCATCGACTATGCTGCCGGTCTGCATTACGCCAACGGCAGAGTCGCCAATTACCTCAAGATCCTGCACCTGTTCAACGAAACCCATGGCCGCAACTTCACCACGGGGTTCCGTGCCGCGCTGGAAGAGGAAAACTGGGACGAGGCCACCCGCCTCGCGCACTCTCTGAAAAGCGCTGCCCGGACGATTGGCGCCGAACAGCTCGGGCAGCTGGGGAAAGAACTGGAAGAAACCTGCCTGGCACGGAAAAAGGAAACGGCCCGGCAGACGCTGGACAACCTCGCACTGGAGATGGAAAGCCTGTGTTCCAGACTGGCGGAACTACCGCAAGCTCCGTGAGTTCATAACCGATGGACGCCAGGCCGCCAGACGCTACAATGCCTGCGTCTTCCAGACAGGAGTAGATCATGAGCCTTTCCCTCATCCTGACCGTGATTGGCGACGACCGCCCGGGTCTCGTCGAACAATTGTCCTCGAGCATCAGCCGGCATGGCGGCAACTGGCTGGAATCCTCGATGTCGCACCTGTCCGGGAAATTCGCCGGGATTGTCTGCGTCGGCATCGAATCCGGCCGACTCGATGCGCTCAAGGCCGAACTGGCTGCCCTGCAGGGATTGCGCATCACGGCCGAAGTCTCGGAAAGCGTCTCGGCGCCGGAACGCCGGCGGCTCAGGCTGGCACTGGTCGGCCATGACCGCATCGGCATCGTGCACGAGGTATCGCAGGTGCTGGCCCGGCATGCGGTCAACGTCGAGGAACTGAACACGCATACGGCCAGCGCGCCGATGTCGGCCGAGACCTTGTTCCATGCCACCGCCGATCTGACGGCGTCTCCGGCCCTGGACACGCGTGCCCTGACCCGCGACCTGGAACAGATTTCCAACGACCTGATGGTCGACATCACCCTCGACGAAACCATCCGCAGCTGATTTGCGGACACCTCGATCCGGCCCATCCCTCTGTTACGGTGCGTGCTCCGCAACAACGGCAACGCGCTGCGTTTCGGCACTGGCATGGAGGGTCAGCGTGCCGGAAGGAACATCGGCCACGTGCAGGACTTCCCCCCATCGCCCAGTATCCGGAAGCAATTCGCCCAGGCGATTGGGCCAGCCCAGAATGGTCTCCTCGTCGATCCGGTTGCCGGCCAATTTCGGAAACAGCGCGAAGTACAGCATGTCGGCCTCGATCAGTTCATTGATGAAATGCGTCCCGAGCGAGACGTCGGGAACCAGGTAGTCATGCATGGCCACGATTTCGCACAAGGCCGCGACGTGATTGATCTCGGCAAAGGCGACCGGAATGCCGAGCCACAGATCGCTTGAACCCCAGCGGCCGGGGCCGAGCAGCAACAGCGATTTGCCGGCACTGAGGCGATTGATCTTGCCGATGAAGCGCGTCACCGTCAGGCGGTCCGCAGGATTCAGCTGGCCGTAGCGCGCCGGGCGGACATACACCACGCGCTCCGGATGGATCACGCGACTGGGGCCGATCACCGCTCCCCGCGCCGAGACGATTCGCGGCACTTCGTCCGGCGGTTCTGCGGCCACCAGACCATCGGCATTGCGCACCTGCATCGGACGGCACTGCAGCAGGTTGATGCGGTAGCTCCCACCGTCCAGGACATTGAGGGCAAACTCGATTTCCACCGGATGCCGGTACGCAGCATCCAGCCCCCCCAGCAGGGCGCGCATATCCGCAACGAAGGCCGTATCCTTGAGCAGCCCGTCGAAGGTCAGGAAGGGTGGACGATCAGGCTGTTCGCGGCTGGTAAACAAGACCATGGGGAAATCCGCGGCATCGCCCAGCAGATCGGCAAAGGGTCCGGAAACCACCCGATTCTCCTGCAGGTCGAGCACATCCATGCGCCGCTGGGCGTGACGGGCTATCGCACCGAAGTTCGTTTCCGGGCGCAGGTCCGGTTCATTGAGCGCGATCAGCCGGGTGTAGTCATCGTCCGTGCGATCCACCGCGCGCGTGCCGAGACCTGCCACCAGTCGGACCACCCCCGCCTGCATGTCGATGCGCGGATTCCAGCGGTAGGGATTGAACGACAGCCCGACCCCCGCGGCATGCGGGTGGAAATAGCGGTGCCCGGCGGTCCCTGAAACACGCATGATCAACAGCGCCATCTGCTCATGTGCATCGAGCAACCCGCGGCGCTGGCGATAACGCAGCGCCTTCTCGCCAAGCGAGCTGGCGTAAACCCGGCGCACCGCATCGAGCAGATCGTCAAGCCGCTTCTCACGCGATCCCCGGTTGGCGCAGAAAATACTTTCGTACTGCCCGGCGAAGGCATTGCCGTAGAGATCTTCCAGACGGGAACTGGAACGCACGATGAACGGCCATTCGCCGAAATAATCCAGCATGCCCTCGAACTGATGCAGGATCGAATCGGGAAAGACTCCCTGCATGATGCGCGCGTGCGCCTCGTCAAGCTGCTGCAGGAACGTGGCGGGATCGCGCTGACGCCGGCGAATCCACCACAAGCCATTGCTCACGAAGAACGTGTCGAACACCTCGGTGCCCACGAAGAAGGAATCATGCACTTCCAGCCGCGCATGCAGTTCCGGCACCTCCTGGCGCAGGATGGCCCGCGCCAGCAGCATGCCCAGAGCCTTGCCGCCGATGCTGCCGTTGCCGATCATGCGGTCGCGCACCGCGAGCACATCGTCGAGCCTGAGATAGTTCCGGATCAGGGGCCGCATGACCGGATCATCGGGGAAAACCAGCTGGCCAAGACGCTCGAACCACAGGCTTTCGGCCTCGGTATCGATCGACCCGGCATTGCGCCGCTCGACCAGGGCGCGGGCCGCGGAAAAATGGCGCCGCCAGTGGCCGATGATGGCGTTGCTTTCCAGGCCCGGCCAGCCCGATCCAGCGAGGATTTCCGAAACGGTCGCGCTGTCGGCCACCGGCCGGAAGCTGTCCCCGTCTTCCCAGGCGTGGATCAGGTTCATGGCCGCCGCCGAACGATGCTGCACCTTGACCGGCCGGATATAGAGCCGCTCCCGGCTACGGAATACGTCGAGCATGAACTGCGTGGTGCCGGTGATCGTCTCCACCGCCGAGCGGGTATGGGTATTCCGGCGAATCCCGAAATAGGTCACGGTATCCAGATCGAACAGGCGCGGACAGGTCAGGCGAAAGAAATTGGCCATCATCTGGTCCGATTGCCAGGCATCGGAAAGATCGGAAAGGCAATCGAAGATGTACATGGTTTCCGGCCCGGCTCCCTCGATCACCGAATGCACCTGGTCGACAAAGGCATCGAAGCCATCCGCTGGCTGTGGCCGGTAAATTTCTGCGCCGGCATTCTCGCCCAGCAACGGCGGGTGCGACGCGAAGCAGAAATAGATCAACCGGCGCCGCTGCTGGCGCGCTCCCTCGGCATAGCGGACAACAAGGGCCGCATATTCTTCCAGCGACTGCACCTGCCAGACGATGTTGTCGCCGCGCTGAACACCGCGCAGCACGGCGTCCAGCCCCGCCAGACCGGTGGTCGGAAAAAACGCGGAAGATGGCATCGATTGCATGCACGGCTCCTTGCGCCGGGCCGGCCTATCCTGACCTCGCCCCATGCGGCATAGCATAACGAGGAAAGGCCGTGCTGCGCTAGAATGCAGCTTTTCTCAACTCCGGGCCATGGCCCGTGGCGGGCTTTCCTTGCGCCGGGTAACGCGCATGCAGGCCAGCCGATCAACGAACCACAGGATAAGTAATGGCTCAGTACGTCATGTCGATGCTGCGCGTCAGCAAGATCGTTCCACCGAAGCGACAAATCATCAAGGATATTTCACTCTCCTTCTTCCCCGGCGCCAAGATCGGCCTGCTCGGCCTCAACGGCTCGGGCAAATCGACGGTCCTGCGCATCATGGCCAACGAGGACAAGGAGTACGACGGCGAAGTACAGCATCTCGCCGGAGTGAAAATCGGCTACCTGCCGCAGGAGCCGCAGCTCGATCCGGAAAAGACGGTGCGCCAGGAAGTCGAATCGGGCATGGGCGAAGTGATGGAAGCCCAGGCCAAGCTGGAACAGGTCTATGCCGCCTATGCCGAGCCGGACGCCGATTTCGACAAGCTGGCCGAGGAACAGGCGCGATTGGAGGCGATCATCGCCACATCGGGTTCCGACACCGAAAACCAGATGGAAATCGCCGCCGACGCGCTGCGTCTGCCGTCGTGGGACGCCGTGATCGGCAAGCTGTCGGGCGGTGAAAAACGCCGCGTCGCGCTGTGCAAGCTGCTGCTCTCGCGCCCCGACATGCTGCTGCTCGACGAACCGACCAACCACCTCGACGCCGAATCGGTCGAATGGCTGGAGCAATATCTGGTGCGCTTCCCCGGCACCGTCGTCGCCGTCACCCACGACCGCTACTTCCTCGACAACGCCGCCGAGTGGATTCTCGAACTTGACCGCGGCCATGGCATTCCGTGGAAAGGCAACTATTCCTCCTGGCTGGAACAGAAGGAAGCCCGCCTGGAGACCGAGCAGAAGCAGCTCGACGCGCACATGAAGGCGATGAAGCAGGAACTCGAATGGGTGCGCTCCAACCCGAAGGCCCGCCAGGCCAAGAGCAAGGCGCGCATCGCCCGCTTCGAGGAAATGTCGAGCTACGAATACCAGGCGCGCAACGAGACGCAGGAAATCTTCATCCCGGTCGCCGAGCGTCTCGGCGACAAGGTCATCGAATTCAAGAATGTTACCAAGGGCTTCGGCGACCGCCTGCTGATCGACAACCTCTCATTCACCGTACCGCCCGGCGCCATCGTCGGCATCATCGGCCCGAACGGCGCCGGTAAATCGACGCTGTTCCGCATGATCACCGGCACCGAGCAGCCCGACAGCGGCAGCATCGACATCGGCCCGACGGTGAAAATGGCCTACGTCGACCAGAGCCGCGAGAATCTGTCCGACACCAAGACCGTTTTCGACGAACTCTCGGAAGGGCGGGACATCATCCAGATCGGCAAGTTCGAGATGCCGAGCCGCGCCTACATCGGCCGTTTCAACTTCAAGGGCGGCGACCAGCAGAAGGTCGTCGGCAAGCTCTCCGGCGGCGAACGCGGCCGCCTGCACCTGGCCAAGACGCTGATGACCGGCGGCAACCTGCTGCTGCTCGACGAGCCGTCAAACGACCTCGACGTGGAGACGCTGCGTGCTCTGGAAGACGCGCTGCTCGAATTCGCCGGCTGCGCGATGATCATCTCGCACGACCGCTGGTTCCTCGACCGCATCTGCACGCACATCCTGGCCTGCGAAGGCGATTCGCAATGGAGTTTCTTCGCCGGAAACTACCAGGAATACGAACAGGACAAAATCAAGCGCCTGGGAGAAGAAGGCGCCAAGCCGAAGCGCATCCGCTACCGGCCGATCAGCCGCTGAATCTCGACGTCCGGAAAGTAAAAGACCCGCCGCGGCGGGTCTTTCTGTTTCCCTGAAATCGCGCCCAAGGCGGGAAATCAGCGGATTTACGTGAGTGCCGCGCGAATTGCGCGGCCACGGGTATTTCAGTGTTCGGCGCGCAAACTGGCGGCAAAGGCGGCTTCCAGGCTTTCCGGGAATTGATATTCGGCAAACGTGCGATGGATCACGTCCTCATTCACGCTTTCGCCCTGATTCTGGAAGCGGATGCCCAGCGGACGGCCGTTGGATGCCAGCGTGGCAAAGGCAAAACGCCAGCGCTGCGCTTCCGCCAGGCGCTCGCGCAATTCGCGCTCGTTGCTGATGGCCACTCCGGCCTGTTTCAGCGAGTCCAGAAATTGGTCGAACGATTCGTTACTCAGACTGCCCATGATCAACTCCGTCAATTCAAGGAAGAACCTTTGTGTGCCAATTAACGCCGTATATAACCGGCGGTTGACACAAATTGACAAAAAATACGGGAAGCCCTTAGCGACAACGCGCATGGCTTGATGCGACCGATCTTCCGTTCAGGTCACCGGTGCAGGATTGAACAGCGTCAGGGAATTATGCAATTTCCAGTGCTCGGCCCAGGTTTTGCGCTTGCCGCTGGCCACATCGAGCATCAGGGTGAACAACTGCCAGCCGACATCCGCGATGCTCTGCTCACCGGTAGCGATGGTGCCGGCATTGATGTCCATCAGGTCGTGCCAGCGCCGGGCCAGGTCGTTGCGCGTGGCCACCTTGATGACCGGCACTTCGGCGAGACCATAAGGGGTGCCACGACCGGTGGTGAATACATGCAGGTTCATGCCCGCTGCGAGCTGCAACGTACCGCAAATGAAATCACTGGCTGGCGTGGCAGCGAAATGCAAGCCCTTGCCGGCCACGCGCTCACCCGGCGCGACGACGCCGGCAATACGCGCACTTCCGGACTTGACGATCGAGCCCATCGCCTTCTCGACGATGTTCGACAACCCGCCCTGCTTGTTGCCCGGCGTGGTATTGGCGCTGCGATCCGCCCCGCCGCGTCCCAGATAGGCGTCGTACCAGGCCATCTCACGCACGAGCGCCGCTGCAATGTCGGGGGTTGCGGCACGGGCGGTCAACTGGTCGATGCCGTCGCGCACTTCGGTGACTTCGGAGAACATCACCGTCGCTCCGGCACGCACCAGCAGGTCAGTGCAGAAACCAACCGCCGGATTGGCCGTGAATCCCGAGAAGGCATCGCTGCCACCGCATTGCACGCCGACCACGAGCTCGCTCGCCGGCACCGTCTCGCGCCGGCGTTCATTCAGCCGGGTCAGATGCGTTTCGGCCTGGCGCATGATCGCGTCGACCATGGTCACGAAGCCGACATGCCGCTCGTCCTGGAGACACACCACCCCAGGCTGCACCGGAATCGTCCCGGGCGGCAACAGCCGATCGGGCTGGAGCTTTTCACAGCCAAGGCTGACCACCATCACCTCGCCACCGAAGTTAGGATTGCGCGCAATGTTGCGCAAGGTGCGGATCGGAATCGGCGCATCCGGCGCATCGATCGCCACGCCGCAGCCATAGCCGTGCTCGAGCGCCACCACATCGTCGACATGCGGATACTTCGGCAGCAGTTCCCGCTTGATGCGCGCGACGGCATGGGCCGTCACGCCGGACACGCATTGCACGGTCTCGGTGATCGCCAGGATGTTACGCGTGCCGACCGAGCCGTCGGGATTGCGATACCCGGCAAAGCTGTAGCCTTCCAGCGGAGACAACTCCGGGGGGTGAACAGTGCAGAGGGGCAGGTCGTCGAGGGCGCGCGGCGGCGGCATGTCGAGCAGGGCCTCGTTTACCCAGCGGCCTGCTTCGATATTTTCTTTCGCATGACCGATTGTCACGTTGTAACGAATCACCGCCCCGCCCTTCGGAATGTCGGTCAGCGCGACCTTGTGGCCCTGTGGCACGGAATCGCGTAACGTCAGGCGGTCATTCACGGCTGTGCCGGCAGGCAGGCCGCCATCGTTGCCGACGATGGCGACATTGTCGGCCGCGTGCATCCGGATAAGGATTGGCGGCATGCCTTGGCTAGCTTGCTTCACCACGCTGTTTAACTTTGCGCACGCTGTAGATCGAGTAACCGACCGAGATCGCGATCAGGCCCCAGAGGAAGACCGCAATCGGACTCTTGGTGAAGAAGATCGTGAGGTTGCCAAAGGACTCGAGACTCTTGACGAAGTAGATCTCGGCTGACGGCCCCAGGATGAAGCCGATGATGAAGGGCGCGATCTCCAGTCCCATCTTGACGCCGACAAACCCGACCAGGCCGAAGATCAGCAGCGTCCACACGTCGAACATGATGCCGCTGTTGATCGCGTAGGCGCCAACCACACACATCATTATGATGCAAGGATAAAGCAGATATTTCGGCACGGCGATGACCTTGGCAAAGTGGCGGATGGCGAACCACATCATCATGAACATCACGAAGTTGGCGATGACCAGGCCGATCATCAAGGTATTCCAGGTGTTCGGGTTTTCACCGATAAACAGCGGGCCAACCTGGATGCCTTGCAGGGTGAAGGCGCCGATCAGCACTGCCGTAGTGCTGTCACCGGGGATGCCAAGCGACAGGAGGGGAATCAGGGCACCACCCGTCAAACCGTTGTTGCCCGATTCCGAGGCGATCACCCCAGGCGGATGCCCGGTACCGAACTTGTCGTGATCCCGGGAAAAGTTCTTTGCCTGCGTATAGGACAGGACAGAGGCCGCACTGCCGCCGACGCCGGGCAGCAGGCCGATAAAGGTACCTATACTTGACGAGCGTATCAGGTTAACGAACTGCCCCTTGAACACCGACCACTCGAAACGCTTTTTCCCGGCGAGTTTGAAAGCCCCCGTTGCCTCGTCGTGAACCCCCTTTTCCGCCTCATCGAAGATCACGGTCAAGCCGAACAGGCCGATCAGCAGCGGCAACAAGGAAAACCCGCTCTCCATGTAGGAGGCCATCGATTCGGAAATGATGCGCAGTTCGCCGTTGCCGCCGATACCCATGTTGTACACGCCGAACAGGCTGACATAGACTCCCAGCACCCCGGAGAAGATGCCTACCAGCAACCGTTTCGTCAGCGAAGCGATAACGGTCAGGGCGAACAGGATAATCAGGAACTTCTCGACGTAGGAAAACTTGATCGCCCAGTCGGCCAGGGTCGGCGCAAAGTAGAACAGGATTGCCGCGCTGAACAGGCCGCCGAACAGCGAAGAGGCGATGCCGATCTTGAGCGCCTGTTCAGCCTTACCTTGCTGTGTCATCGGGTAGCCGTCGAAACAGGTGGTAATGGAGGATGGCGTGCCGGGAATGTTGATCAGGATTGCCGGCACGAGCCCCCCGGAAATACCGCCCACGTACAGCCCGAGCAGCAGGGCCAGGCCATGATTCAGATCGAGTGCGTAGGTCATCGGCAGGCACACGGCGACCGCCATGGTCGCCGTCATGCCGGGGATGGCGCCGAAGATGATGCCGATCAGCACCCCGAGTGCAACCAGCAGGTAATAGGTGAGGTCGAGAGATAAAAGCGCTTCCATGTCAGGCTCCAGGGCTTACGGCAGGGTGATGCGGAAAATGTACGAAAACACGAACCAGACGACGGTCGGCGTGATTAACGCGTTGAGGCTCATCAGCATCGTCTTGCGGCGATTGTTGTCGCGCACGAACAGCCAGGAAAGCGCAAAAGCATAGGCCATCGAAGTCAGCAGGAAACCGATGCCGCTGTTTGGATAAAGCCGTCCGACCGGCTCCATCAAGGCGAAATAGATCGGCGTCAGGATCAGGCAGCCGAGCAGACGGCGCTTGTCGAATTCCCAGTTTCTCAGCCGCTCCAGCAGCGACGCTTCACGCCATTGCGCCACCAGTTCGCTGCCATGCACGATGAGGATGGCAACGAACAACCCCGCCATCACCCACGCAACGATCGACGGGAACATCAGGTGCGACTGACTGAAGTCGACCTCGACCCTGAACAGGTCGTTGATTTTTTCCATACCCTCTTTCCTCCTCGATTATTTGTTATGCAGCGCTACCCACCAGTTGAGCGGCAGGCAGCGCTGTCAGGCTTATTTGATCTTTTCGATCAGTTTCTTGGTTATCTCGTATTTGGCCGACAGATAGGACTGTGCGTCCTTCGAGGGCTTGAAGTTCGGAATGAAGAAGGCTTTCTTGAGCGAAGCGTTGATGGCGCTGTCGGCGTAGATTTCCGACAAGGCCTTGTCCAGCGCAGCCACCACTTCGGGCTTCATGTCCTTGTTGTAAATGAAGAAAAATTCCTTGTCGAACGCCCAATCCTGCTTGCCGTCCAGGGTCACGGATACTTTCGGGGTGGCAAAACTGACCAGCTGGTCGCGCGAGGTTTGGCCGAGGCCTTCCGGATTAGCCTGCTCGAGCGTTTCCTTCTTCGCGGTGATCCATATGAAGCGCATCGCCTTCTGGTCATCGGCCGGCAGACGCGTGTATTGCTCGTTGGCTTGTACCGAGCCATTGATCACGTCGGCGTTGTTATCAAATAACAGCTGGTTCTTGTCGGACTGCGAACCGGTATTCACGGCGGCGATATTGCCTTCCTTGCCGGGGAAGCGCACTTCAACGGCATTCTTCATCGCCGTGAAACCAAGCGCGGAAGTACCGCCAGGCTGGATGCCAACGCGGATGCGCTGACCCTTGCCTGCAGCCTGGAGGATGTCCTCCATGGACTTATAGGGCGATCGGGTGGAGACCAGGAAGGCATCTCCCGGATTGACCGCGAGCGTCGGACCGATCTTGAATTCCTTGAAAATGTCGGTGAAGCCGCGCACCTTGTACAGATAGCCAACATAGGACTGATCATGGAACAACATGATGGTGCTGCCGTCGTCGCTCCTGGCGATGGCCTTGAGTGCTTCGGTCGGACCGACCGAGTCGACCTTGGCGTTGATGTTGAGCTTCTTCGACAGGGCCTCCGCAACGATGGCCGACACCTGGTAGGTATCGCCGCCGGTTGAAGTTGAACCGATCACGATGCGCAGATTGCCTGGAATCGGGCCGTCTGCGGCGACAGAAACGCCAGACGCTAAGGTCGAAGCGGCAAAGCAAAGGCCGATGGCGAGTTTTTTCATGGGTGAATCCTCCTTCTGGGTGACGAAAAGGTGTGTGTCAAGTAATCAGGACTGCCCGGAAATCATTGACGTTGGTCAGCGTCGGTCCGGTGACGATGGCATCGCCAAGCGCTCCGAAGAAGCCGTGGCCGTCGTTATTGCCGAGACTGTCGCGTGGATTGATGCCGCGCTGCCAAGCCCGTTGAAGCGATTCCGGCGCCAGATAGGCGCCTGCAACTTCCATTTGTCCATCGACGCCGTCGGTGTCGCCGGCCAGCGCATGGACTCCCGGCTGTCCCTGTAGGGCCACGCCGAGCGACAACAGAAATTCGACATTGCGGCCGCCGCTGCCGTGACCGCGGACTGTGACGGTCGTTTCGCCGCCTGATAGCAGCACACAGGGCTTCTCGAACGGCTGGTCGCGCTGTGCCACCTGTAGCGCGATTCCGGCCATCGCCCGCCCCACGTCGCGTGCTTCGCCTTCGATGCTGTCGCCGAGAATGTGTGGAATGATCCCCGCCTCACGCGCCACGCGCGCAGCGGCTTCGAGCGCCATTTGCGGTGTGGCGATCAGCCGTGTTTCGGCATTTTGCAGACGCTCATCTCCCAGTTTGACCGATTCGCCCCGGCCGCTTTCGAGCACGTCGCGCACATGAACCGGCACGTCGATGGCGTAGCGGCGCAGGATAGCCAGTGCATCCGCGCAGGTAGTCGCATCACCGACCGTCGGGCCGGACGCAATGTCGCCCGGACTGTCGCCCGGCACATCGGAGATCAACAGGCTCAACACCCGTGCCGGATGACACGCGGCCGCCAGGCGCCCGCCCTTGATCGCGGAAAGGTGGCGGCGCACGCAGTTCATTTCGCTGATGCTCGCCCCCGATTTGAGCAGCGCGCGGTTGAGTTCCTGCTTGTCTTGGAGCGAGATGCCTTCAAGCGGCAAAGGCAACAAGGACGAACCGCCGCCGGAGATCAGGCAAAGCACCGTATCCTTTTCCGTGAGTTGGCCGACCCGATCCATGATCCGCTCCGCCGCGGCCTGCCCCGCCGCATCGGGCACCGGGTGCGCGGCTTCGACGATTTCGATGCGCTGGCAAGGAACGGCGTAGCCGTAGCGGGTCACGACCAGTCCGGAAAGTTCTCCCGGCCAGTGGTCCTCGACCGCCCGAGCCATTGCCGCCGAGGCCTTGCCGGCTCCGATGACGACCAGTCGTCCCCCCGGCGTGACACGGATGGCGGCCAGGTGCGGTGGCAGGCAATGCACGGGTTGCGCCGCTTCAATGGCGGCCGCGAACATTTCTTGCAGCAATTCGCGCGGAGTCTTTACGCCGAGTGCAGTGCCCATGTGCATGGCCCTTTATCCTGCAGCCCTGAGAACGAAGGATAGCCGCATCATTCCGGCGGAAGCCGGAATCCAGAGGAGCACCACTGGATTCCAGGTCAAGCCCGGAATGACGGATGCTGTGAGATTCCTTTGATTCATCGTGACTGAAACTAGCTCTTCTGCCCGATCTCGAAGTTGGCCATCATTTCGAGCGCCCGTACCATGGCGCAATGATCCCAGGCGCTGCCGCCGTGTGCAGCACAACTGTTGAACAGTTCCTGCGCAGTAGCCGTATTGGGCAGCGAGACGCCGATGGCGCGGGCGCTCGACAGGGCCAGGTTGAGATCCTTCTGGTGCAGTTCGATGCGGAAACCGGGGTTGAAGGTGCGGTTGATCATGCGCTCGCCGTGCACTTCGAGGATCTTCGACGAGGCAAATCCGCCCATCAGCGCGGCGCGCACCTTGGCCGGATCGGCGCCCATCTTCGAGGCGAAAAGCAGTGCTTCGCCGACGGCCTCGATGTTCAGTGCGACGATGATCTGGTTGGCGACCTTGCAGGTCTGCCCGTCACCGTTGCCACCGACCAGCGTGATGTTCTTGCCCATCAGTTCGAACAAGGGCTTGACCTTGGCAAACACGGCCTCCTCGCCGCCACACATGATCGAGAGCGTGGCGTTTCGGGCGCCGACTTCGCCGCCCGAAACAGGCGCGTCGATGTAGTCACAACCTAACGCGTTGATGCGTTCGGCAAATTTCTTGGTTTCCACCGGGGAGATCGAGCTCATGTCGACAACAATCTTTCCGGAGGTCAATCCTTCGGCGATGCCGTCCGGATCGAACAGGGCCGCGGCGACGTGTGGGGTGTCGGGCACCATGGTGATGATCACATCGGCGTTCTGCGCCACTTCCTTGCCCGAGGCGCAGGGCTTGCCGCCCACGTCGACCAGCTCGGCGGGAATGCTGGGAATGCTGAACAGGAACACTTCATGCCCGGCCTTGATCAGATGCCCGGCCATCGGCGTTCCCATGATGCCCAGTCCCACGAAACCAATTTTGCTCATTCGTTTTCTCCTTGTCAGTCATGTCGCCGAACACTTAACACTTCGGCATTCTGGATTTTGGCGCTGTCTTTTCGGCGTTTTTCCTTCAGCAGAACTTGTCGCGCAGCGCCTGCGTTGCCGAGCGGAATACCCCCAGGTCGCTGCCAACGGCAACGAAGGTTGCGCCCATCTCGAGATAGCGGCGCGCATCGGCCTCGACCGGCGCGAGAATCCCCACCGGTTTGCCGTGCGCCTTGGCGCGCGCAAATACCTTGTGCATCGCTTCCTGCACTTCCGGATGCAGGGGATCGCCCAGCCGGCCGAATCCTGCAGCCATATCCGACGGACCAATGAACAGCCCGTCGACGCCCGGCACGGCACAAATTCCGTCGATGGCCTCGACACCGGCCCGGCTTTCGATCTGCAGCATGACGGTGATGTTGTCGTTGATCACCTGCTGGTAATCCTGCACCGTGCCGTAACGGTTGCTGCGGTGCGAAACGGACACGCCGCGCACGCCTTGCGGCGGATAGCGTGTCGCGGCCACCGCACGCGCCGCGGCATCCGCCGATTCGACGAACGGAATCAGGAAATTGTAGAAACCGATATCGAGCAAACGCTTGATCACGACCGGATCGTTCCACGGTGGCCGCACGACCGGGGCGCTGGGGCTATCCTTCAAGGCCATGAGCTGGGGAATGAAACCCAGTACGTCGTTCGGCGCATGCTCTCCGTCGAGCAACAGCCAGTCGAAGCCGGCCAGCCCGAGAACCTCAGCGGTAATCGGACTCCCCAGCGAGCACCAGCAGCCGATCAGCCGTTTGTGTTCAATCAAATCCCTCCGGAACCGGTTGGGTATTCCGCAATAGGGTGTGCTACTCATGATCTGCTTCTCCCTTGTTGCTCAGCGCACCAGACACGGACGCTTGTTGTCGAATTTCCAGCCGGGAATCAGGAACTGCATGGCCACCGCGTCGTCGCGTGCGCCGTGTGCACCGGATGCCATGGCCTTGTACGCCTGGTGCGCTTTCTCGACTTCGGCCATGTCGATTTCGAGGCCGAGACCGGGTTTCTTCGGCACGCGGATCAGCCCGTCGCGAATGAGGTACGGCTCCTTGGTCAGGCGCTGGCCGTCCTGCCAGATCCAGTGCGTGTCGATCGCCGTCACCTGGCCCGGTGCGGCCGCGCCGACATGCGTGAACATCGCCAGTGAGATATCGAAGTGATTGTTCGAGTGTGAGCCCCAGGTCAGGCCGAACATCTGGCACAACTGCGCGACGCGTACTGAGCCCTGCATCGTCCAGAAATGCGGGTCGGCGAGCGGGATGTCGACCGACTGCAATTGGATCGAATGCGCCATCTGCCGCCAGTCGGTGGCGATCATGTTGGTCGCCGTCGGCAGGCCGGTGGCGCGGCGGAATTCAGCCATCACTTCGCGGCCGGAAAAGCCGGCCTCGGCCCCGCAGGGGTCTTCGCAATAGGCCAGTACGCCATGCTT
Source organism: uncultured Propionivibrio sp. (assembly GCA_964563685.1). Classification (GTDB taxonomy): domain Bacteria; phylum Pseudomonadota; class Gammaproteobacteria; order Burkholderiales; family Rhodocyclaceae; genus Propionivibrio. The sequence goes on along the minus strand of CAZLXL010000001.1, from coordinate 158,421 downwards.
GTCGCGGCACAGGCGGACGGCTTCGGCCAGCGACCAGGCACCATTCGGATCGATGGTAATGCGCGCCTGCGGGTAGCGTTCGTGCAGGGCGACGATGGCTTCCATTTCTTCGTCGCCGGAGAGGACGCCGCCCTTGAGCTTGAAGTCGTTGAAACCGTAGAGCTTGTGCGTGGCTTCGGCGAGGCGGACGATCGATTCGACGGTCAACGCTTCTTCGTTGCGCAGGCGATACCACTCGTGTTCGGCGTTCGCTTCGCTGCGGTAGTTGAGATTGGTTTTCCTGCGGTCGCCGACGTAGAACAGGTAGCCGAGTATTTCAACAGCTTCGCGCTGCATTCCTTCTCCGAGCAGCGCGGCGACCGGCACGTTCATGAACTGGCCAAGCAGGTCGAGGAAAGCCGATTCGACGGCGGTCAGAGCGTGGATCGTGGTACGCAGGTCAAAGGTCTGCAGGCCACGGCCACCCGAATCGCGGTCGGCGAAGGCAGCGCGCATGGCGTTTAATACGTTGTTGTATTCGCCGAGCGTCTTGCCGATGATCATCGGACGGGCGTCCTCGATCGTCTGGCGGATCTTCTCGCCGCCCGGGACCTCGCCGAGACCTGTGTTGCCCGCGCTGTCCTTCATGATCACGATATTGCGCGTGAAAAACGGCCCGTGTGCGCCGGACAGGTTGAGTTCCATGCTGTCCTGGCCGGCGACGGGAATCACCCGCATTTCCGTGACGGTGGGTGCTCCACTGACCTTTTGTTGTGCCTGACTCAAGATTTCCTCCGGGGAAAAATGTGTTGAAACGAAACGCCTGACAAACAACCGTACAATCCGCCTTACCCTCACCACATGCCCATGCTACCGGACCAATTCCACAAAATTCATCAGTCGTCGTACGACTTTCTGCAGTATAATGAACTCGTACCTTTTTGCAAGCGCCTTAACCCATGAACGTATCGGAGCCCGACACCATTCCGCGCAAACGCTCCGTCAGCCTGGCCCAGAAAGTCATGAACGAGCTGACGGCAAAAATTCGCGACGGCATCTACAAACCGGGCGACAAACTCCCCACCGAGCCGGAAGTCATGGCCGAACAGGGCGTGAGCCGCACCGTGGTCCGCGAAGCCATATCACGGCTACAGGCCGCGGGGCTCGTCGAAACCCGGCACGGTATCGGAACTTTCGTACTCGAACCGCCGGCCATCAGCAACTCGAACGCACTAGATCTCTCGACCACAATCACGATCCGTGACGTACTGGCCATGCTGGAACTGCGCATCAGCCTGGAAACCGAGGCCGCAGGACTGGCCGCCATGCGCCGCACCGATGCGCAACTGGCCCTGATGAAGGAGGCCATAAACACCTTCGAGGAAGACGTGAAACAAGGGGGAAGCTCAGTCGATTCGGATTTCCAGTTTCACCTGCAAATCGCACTGGCCACCGGCAACAAATATTTCGAGGAGTTCTACCGCCACCTGGGAACAACCACCATCCCCCGCACCCGCCTGGACACCTGGAAATTCTCCCAGGAACCCGGTCAGGACTACCTGCTGCGAACCAATCGCGAGCACCAGTACATCTTCGAAGCCATCTCCCGCGGCGATCCGCAGGCCGCCAGCGCGGGCATGCGCATGCACCTCACCAATAGCCGCGAAAGACTCAAACGCGCCAGCGAGGCAACCAGCCTCACGATTAACGAGGATGCTCCGCAGAACAAAGAAAAGTAAGGATCGAAGGCCACCGCAAAACCCAAGTCATATGACGTCTTGACATAAACAAGTGTAATTCCCTTCCAGGAAGTCTTTCCGGCAGCAGCAATCAACCTACATTTTCCCGATACAGCGCCCCCTCGGCCTTACAATGCAGCCCGACATCAACCGCTGCACATCCATGTCCGACAACCGTAACGCTCTCGAACTTCTTGCCCCGGCCAAGAACGCCGACTTCGGCATCGAAGCCATCAACCATGGCGCGGATGCCGTGTATATCGGCGCACCATTGTTCGGGGCGCGCGCCGGAGCCGGCAACGCGGTGGCGGACATCGAACGGCTGGCGCATCATGCGCACCGCTTCAACGCCCGTGTCCTGGTAACGCTCAACACCATCCTCAAAGACGAGGAACTAGAGGCCGCCCGGCAACTGGCCTGGCAGGTTCATGACGCGGGCGCCGACGCGCTGATCGTGCAGGACATGGGGCTGCTCGAACTCGACCTGCCGCAGATTGAGCTGCATGCCAGCACGCAATGCGACATCCGCACGCCGCAGAAGGCACGTTTCCTCGAAGGCGCAGGTTTTTCCCAGACGGTGCTGGCGCGCGAACTTTCGCTGGAACAGATCCGGGCGATTGCCGAATGCACCACGACCACCCTGGAATTCTTCATCCATGGCGCACTGTGCGTCAGCTACAGCGGCCAGTGCTACCTGAGTCACGCACGCACCGGGCGCAGCGCCAACCGCGGCGACTGCTCGCAGGCCTGCCGCCTGCCCTACTCGCTGACCGATCCCCAGGGACAAATCATCGCCAAGGACAGTTACCTTCTCTCGCTGAAGGACAACAACCAGACGGACAACCTGCAGGCATTGATCGACGCCGGCATCCGCTCATTCAAGATCGAGGGCCGGCTGAAGGATCTTTCCTACGTCAAGAACATCACCGCACATTACCGGCAGCGACTCGACGCGATTCTGGAAACGCCCGGAGGCTATCGCAACAGTTCGTCGGGGCGCTGCACCTTCTTCTTCACCCCGCAACCGGAAAAAACCTTCAACCGCGGCTCAACCGACTATTTCCTGCACCAGCGCAGCGCCGAAATCGGCGCCTTCGCCTCGCCCAAGTTCGTCGGTGAGAAAATTGGTCGCATCGGCAAACTGACCCGCAACAGTTTCGAAGTGGACACCCCGCTCAACCTGAACAACGGCGACGGGATCACCTATTTCAACGCCGCGAACGAACTCACCGGCCTGCGTATCAACCTCGCGGAACGCGTCGGCGACGGCTGGCGCCTGCATCCCTCGCTGGTCGATGGCCGCTTGCCACCGGACCTGAAAATCGGCACAACGCTCTACCGCAACCACGATCAGGATTTCGAACGCCAGCTGGAAAAAAAGAGCGCCGAACGGCGTATCCCGCTGCACCTGCGCCTGGAGGAAAACGCAGAAGGTTTCGCACTGCATCTGCAAGACGATGCCGGCGTCACCGCCAGCGCCACGCTCATACACGCCCACGAAGCCGCGCAAAACCCGGAGTGCACACTGGCCGGGCTGCGCGACAACCTGGGCAAACTCGGCAACACGATCTACTGCGCCGAAGCAATCGAGATCGCGTTCTCCGCCCCCTGGTTCATCCCCGTCTCGGCCCTCAATGCCTTGCGCCGAGACGCTGTGGAAGCCCTCGACCGCTCCCGACAGGCCGCTTACGAACGGCCGCAGCGCCGCCCGGCCAGCGAACCACCCATGCCCTATCCCGAAGATACGCTGAGCTATTTGGGCAACGTCTACAACGGCAAGGCGCGGGCATTTTACGAAAAGCACGGCGTCAAACTGATCGAGCCGGCCTTTGAATGCGGCCAGGAAAATGTCACGGCCGCGGGTGAACTTTCATTGATGATCACCAAGCATTGCCTGCGCTACAGCTTCAATCTCTGCCCAAAACAGGTCAAGGGCCTGCGCCCGGACCCGCTGGTCCTGGTCAAAGGCAACGACCGGCTGACCCTGCGTTTCGACTGCAAGCGCTGCGAGATGCACGTCGTCGGACGACCGGTAAAAAAGCGGCCGATTCCAATCCAGCAGCGCTAGACACCTCGCTCAGCCCGGCTGTCCATCCACGCGAGGATTGATCAGGATCGGCGCGTATTTCCAGAGGTAGAGCGCGAAACATGCCGACCAGGCAGTGGCGGAACCCCACATAAAGGGCAGATAAAGCGCGGCAGACAGACCAAGCATCGGCAGCACGCGTAAAACAAGCGCCACTTGCAGCAGGATGTAGCACGACGCCTCCAGCCGTCCGCTTTTGAGCAGCCGCCCGGTATGGCCGAGCGCCGTGCGGGTGATCATGCCGATGATCAGGCCACTCATGGCGCCTACGGTAAGCAGATGCAGCACAGCCGTCGTTTCGGCCAGGCCGATGCCGGCCGCGGCCAGGATGAGCAGGGCCACGACGATCCAGGCATGCGAGAGGTGCAGGATCCACAGCAGCGGCGTATTCCAGGTCGGCAGTGGACGCCATCCCCGGATGCGCACGATCTGCACCCCGGCCGCGAGCAAGGCGACTGCGCCAGTGGCTCCGGCCGGGACAGCCAGCGCCCACATGCCCAGCGCGACGGCCATACCGCCAATGGCCAGGCGATCGACATGCGGGTTTCTCCACGGCGTCGTGCGCAGCGCATTGGCGGTGAAACTCGGGACGATGCGCCCGGCGATCACGGTTTCCAGCACCGTGATGACGGCCACCGCCAGATACAGCGCCGTCACCGGTGAAACGTCAAGCCAGCCATGCACGCCGGCATGAACCAGGGTATTGGCGAGCGCCAACACACCCAGGATAAGCAGGACAAAATAGTTACGCCGGCTTTTCGCGCGAATCAGCACCCGGCCCAGCACGACGCCAGCCACCGGCAGAAAGGCAACATCGACGACCGCAGCCAGGACCGGCACCCCGGAAAACATCGCCAGCCGTCCGAGCAGCCAGAGCGCGGCCAAGGCGGCGAGGCTTCCACCGGAGGGCGTTTTCAAACCTGTCCAATTATGTCCGGCGGTCAGCAGAAAGCCCACGATCACGGCGGCAGCAAACCCGAACACCATTTCGTGCCCATGCCAGAGCAGGCCAGGCAACACCGGCGTCAACGACAACGCCCCGGAAAACAAGGCAATCCACAGCGGCACCAGCACGGCAGCGAGCAGGAAAAACGGACGAAACCCCAGTGCGAACAGGGCAAACCCCTTCGGCGGTGTTTTCGGCATGATGCGCGGTTCGGCAATGCGAATGACAGCCATCGTCAGCTCCTTTAACCTGAAAACTTACGTGGGCGCACCGGACACGGCGAGAAACGATCAGTAGTGCGGCGGGATTTCATCGCGCAGGCTGCGCGCCTCGGCCGGAGCGCTGCCCGCCTGCATCTGCTTGTACAGCAGGCGCAACTGCTCCTGCAGCAGATCAAGCTGCTCCTGCTGGCGGAAAACCGTTCGATTGAGTTCTTCGACCAGATCCTCGGTCAGGCTCAGTTTGATTTCCAGTTCGTTCAGTCGATCATCCATGCTTCGCTCTTTCACCTCTCCGACATGCAGCGCGGTTTCAAGGCAAGGTAACATAAGGCCCTGTCATGCGGAAAACCGCAATTTGCAGCATTCGCAAGAAGGATTCGCCATGCCTCTCGTTCCCTGCCGCGCCTGTGGCCACTCGGTCGACACTTCGGCGCTCGCCTGCCCGCAATGCGGCGCCACCGATCCGGCACACAAACTCAGCCGTCAACAACGCAATACCATCGCCTGGGCCATCCAGTTCATCGTCATTGCCTGTCTGTTGGGATGGGGAGCCTGGTATGTCACGCACACGCTCATTCCGATGGCCCGAGAACTGATCGTCAAACCCCAGCCCGAACCCGCACAAAACAGCCGCCGCTGAGCCGCAAAAACCAGCTGGCGGAATGACAGCCTATTCCGAATCCGGTTCCGGTGCCTTCATTTTTTCGGCGGCGCGCGCCAGCATCTCACGGCGTGACTCGGGCGTCTCCAGGCTGATGCGGCCGAGCTTGCCATCACGGTAGTCCTGCAGCAACACCATTGACGCCTTCTCGAAGTCCAGATCGCCGCCGCGTGTGCGCAAGGCACGCCGCCGGGCCACGCCTTCAACGACGGCCACGGCATCGATTCCATCCATTGCAAGCCCGTAGCGCTCCGCCAGTCGATCCGGATAGCGCGCCAGCATCAGGTTGGCGAGAAACACCGCCACTTCCTCGTCGATGATGGCATTGCGGCCGATGGCGTGGCTTGCGGCAAGCATGTACCCGTCACTGTCATGTTCGATCTTCGGCCACATCAGGCCAGGCGTGTCAGTGATCGACTGGCGCACGCTGAGCTGGTAAATCTGTTGCGACTTGGTCACCGCCGGCTCGTCGCCGACCTTGGCGATCTTGCGTTTGACCAACGCGTTCATCAGCGTCGATTTACCGACGTTGGGGATGCCCATGATCATCATGCGCAGTTGCTTGGTGTTGTCACTACGATGCGGCGCCAGACTCTGGCAGAGGCTGGGAAGGCGAGCCACTTCGCCGGCGATCTTGCTGGAAATGGCCACGGCCTTGACGCCGGGCTGCTGGTTGTACCAGGCGATCCAGGCCTTGGTCACCGCCGGATCGGCCAGATCGGACTTGTTCAGCACCTTGAGACAGGGCCGCTGGCGGAAAGTGCGCAGTTCATGCACCAGCGGATTGGTACTGGCCTCGGGCAGGCGTGCGTCGACCACCTCGATGACCACGTCGGTGACCGCCATGGTCTCGGCCGCCTTCTTGCGCGCCGAAGTCATGTGTCCGGGAAACCACTGAATTGCCATGAAAAATCCGAGCCGATGAAAAGGTCGCCATTATCCCATTGCTTGAGCCGGTTCGCGCTATTGCTTCCCTCATTGCATCTTCATTGCGTCTAAAATGTCCGGCTTATGAAAAAGAACCACACCGCTCCCGCCCCGCTGCCGCCCGAAATCCGCGCCGGTCAATCCGTCGAATTGCTCAAGGAACTGCATATCCTGACGCGCGACGGCAAATTGAATCAGGACAGCCGGCGCAAGCTGAAACAGGTTTATCACCTCTACAACTTCATCGAGCCGCTGCTTGCAGAGGTGCTCCAGGAAACTCCGGACATTTCCCTGGCCGACCACGGCGCCGGCAAGTCCTATCTGGGCTTCATCCTCTACGACCTGTTCTTCAAGCCCCGCGCAACCGGGCGGATTTACGGCATCGAGACCCGCCCGGAACTCGTCGAAAAATCCCATGAACTGGCCGGACGGCTGGGCTTCGGACGCATGGATTTTCTTAACCTGACGGTAGAGGAATCGATTCATTCGCCCGCATTGCCGGAACGGATCGACATCGTCACCGCCCTGCATGCCTGCGACACGGCCACCGACGACGCCATCCGCTTCGCCCTGCACAAACAGGCCCGCTTCATCGTGCTGGTGCCCTGCTGTCAGGCCGAGGTCGCTGCCGTGCTGCGTAAGCACAAGAACGCGTCGTTCGCCATGACCCCGCTCTCGGAAATCTGGCGCCATCCGATCCATACCCGCGAATTCGGCAGCCAGCTCACCAATGCCCTGCGCTGCCTGATGCTCGAAGCCCACGGCTACCAGGTCACGGTCACCGAACTGGTCGGCTGGGAGCATTCGATGAAGAACGAACTGATCGTTGCACGACACACCGGACAGCCGCGACGCAATGCGGCAGAACGGCTCGAAGCCATCCTGCGCGAACTGAATCTGGAGGAATTGCGCAACCGCTTCATCCTTCAAACGGCTGAAGACAAAGCGGAGTAATACTGCATGGAGAACTGGCTGACCCGCATCGTCGCCCTGTTTTGCGCCCTCGGCAGCGCCGGGCTGTTCTGGACCTTCGGCGTCTTCGTCGTCGTGCCCTGGCATAACGGACGCATGCTCTCGATGAGCGCCGCTGAACTGCAAGTCACCGGGATTCCGCTGCTGCTCGGCCTGGCAACGGCCTGGGGCGCGCTGCACATCTTCGCCCTCGCCGATCGCTCCGTCCAGCCAAAAAAATACGCGATGACCCGCATCGTGCTGATCATCGCGTGGCTGGCCGCCACAGCCGGCGGCGTTTTATGGACTCTCGGCCGGATTTCCTGAGGCTTCCGGCCTGAGTCACAGGATGCGGGTATTCAGTCAGGCTGTCGTATTGACCCGGGTACCCACCAGCTGGCCGCTGGTGTTGACCACGGGCCGGTTGTTTTCCGCCGCGGCCCGCACACGGGCCGCCAACTCCATCTCATTCACAGCCGGCGCAGGTTGCGCTGCACTTGCGGCCTGCGGCTGAGCCTGCGGGGCTTGCGCCTGCACGTTCTGCTGCTGATCCTGTTCGGGCTGGCGGGTACGGGCCTGGGATGCCTGGGAAGCCTGGGCGTTCGCATTCAGTGCCGAATAGAGGCTCGAAGACGCTGAGTTGATTTCCATGAAAACCCCTTCCTGCTCTGGAGTAAGCCAAAGCTGACAGACTCATCATAGACCAATCCGGCGGATTTTGCCTTGAAGGCACCCGCCAGACACGTTCAGACAGTTTCAGCCTTTGCAAAACGCTGCCGAAAATCCCAGAATCGGGGTTTGCAGTCGCACGCCAATATCCTTTCATCAGTCGAGGACACACCATGCAACCCCGTTCCCGCCGCCTGCTGATCATAGCCAGCCTGCTTGCTGCTCTGGTGCTGGGCGGTCTGGCCGCCCTCCAGTTCGCCACCCGGTCGCTCAAGACCCAGGTCGAACAGGCACTCGGTCCGCAAGGTGAAGTACGCGACATCCGCGTCGGGCTGACTGGCCTGGAAATCTCCGATGTACGCATCAGGGCCGTCTCCGGAAAAACTCCCCGCTGGCCCGGCGAAGATGAGTTGCGCGCCCGACGCATCCTGATCACTCCCAGCCTGATGGATCTGCTCACGGCCAGACTGGTGATCAGCAGCATCCGTATCGAGGGAGCCTATATTTCCATGCTGCGCGGCAAGAACGGCCAGATGCAGGTTCTTCCCAGCCTGCTGACCCGCCAGTCGCAGCCTGTCACCCCTTCCGCGAACGGCCAGGCTGCAGGAAATTCCGGCCCGCACATCGTTATTGGCCAGATTATCCTGGCCGATGGAACGATCGAGTTCTTCGATGCCAGCGTGCGCGCTACCCCCGTCAAACTGCGGCTGGAAAAAATCGAAGCCAGTATCGGCAAAGTGCAACTTCCGGATCTGAGCGGCCAGACGGCCATCCAGATCAACGGTCTGTTGAAAGGGAACCGCCAGGACGGACATATCGCCATTGACGGATCGATCGAACTGGCGAGCAAGGAATCCGGCCTGACCACCAAACTGCGCGGTGTAGACATGACCGTCCTGCAACCCTACCTGATCCAGGCCGCGGAAACCGGTGTCAGGCGGGGAACGCTCAACCTCGATCTCAATTCCTCGGTATCCGAAGGAAAATTGCGCGCCCCCGGCACCCTGACCCTTTCCGACCTGGAGCTTTCAACGGATTCAGGCACCTTCATGGGCGTTCCGCGCAGCGCGGCCATCGGACTGCTGAAGGACAAGCAGGGAAAAATCTCCGTACGATTCGTTCTCGAGGGCGACATCAATGACCCGCGTTTCTCGCTCAACGAACAATTTGCCACGCGATTGGGGACATCGCTGGCGGACACCCTGGGCATCAGCGTCGAATCGCTGGCCAGAGGCGTTGGCAGCGTCGGAGGCGGAACGGCCAGGAGTATTGGCGAATCCCTCGGAAAACTGCTCGAAAAATGAACATGCCTTCCATCTTTTCTTGCTTTGCTTGCTACCCCAAGGAGTTTCAATGAAACACCGTGCCCCTTCATTGCCCATCCTCGGTCTGGCCGTCCTTGCCCTTGCCTCCAGTTCAATCCTTGCTGCCGAATTGCCCAAGCGCAAACCCGGCCTCTGGGAAATCAGCATGCAGATGGAAGGCGCGCCGAACCTGGGTGCCATCCAGCAATGCATCGACCAGAACACCGACAACCTGTTGCAGCAAGAGGCCCAGAAGAACAAGCCCGACTGCAGCGTGCTGGAAGTCAAGCCGTCAGGCAGCCGCATCGCCATCCACACCGTATGCAAGGTGGAAGGCTCGACAGCGACGACCGATGGAATCTTCGAGGGCTCATTCGAAGCCAATTACAAAGGCACGCTGAAAACCCGCTTCAATCCGCCCCTGCATGGCATGAGCGAATCGAACATGACGCAGCAGGCACGCTGGCTCGGCCCGTGCAAGGCCGGCCAGAAACCGGGCGACGTGATCCTTCCGAACATGGGCGGATTCAACATCAATGAGATGATGAAGGCGCAGCCCCGGCGCTGACCCGTGCAATTCCGCGAGCCTGAGAAGGCGGCGAACGCCGCCTCCACTCTGCGGGAGAAATTGACTCCTTAAGCGAACTTCAAGCCAGATGCTTCCTGAAGTGCGCGAGGGTGCGTTCCCAGGAGAGTTTGGCGGCCGCTTCGTTGTAGCGCGGCGTCGAGTCATTGTGAAAGCCGTGCTGCGTGCCGGGGTAGACATGCACCTGATAATCGACTCCGGCGGCCTTCAGCGCCGTCTCGAAGGCCGGATAGGTCGCGTTGATATTCGCATCGTTCTCGGCCAGATGGCACACCAGCGGCGCCTTGATGTTGCGCACGCTCGCCGTGTCCGCTGCGACGCCGTAGTAGGGCACCCCGGCCTGCATGTTCGCACCGAGCGTTGCCGCCAGATAATTGACGATGCCGCCGCCGTAGCAGAAGCCGGTTACGCCGAGCTTTTTCGTCGAAAGCGCATGGCTTTTCAGGAACAGCGCGCTGTTCATCAGATCGGTGCGCAGCTTGGCCTGATCCAGCTTGGCCTGCAGGGCGCGGCCGTCGTCGTCGTTGCCCGGATAGCCGCCCAGCGGATGCAAGCCATCGGGAGCCAGCGCCAGGAATCCTTCCACGGCCAGGCGCCGCGCCACGTCCTCGATATACGGATTGAGGCCGCGATTCTCATGCACCACCAGCACGGCCGGGAACGGCCCCGTTCCCGCCGGTTGCACGAGGTAACCGCGCATGGTTCCCGAATTGCCGCCGGGAGAGGGATAGGTAACGTAGCTCCCTTTCAGGCGCGTATCGGTGAACGAAATCGTCTGGGCCTGCGCATAGCGCGGCAGCAAGGCCTGCGCCATGGCCAGTCCCGACCCGCCGACCACGGCCAGTGCCGCCGCGCGCGACAGGAATTCGCGACGATCAATCCGCCCGTGGCAGTATTCGTCGTAAAGGTCGAACACGCGCTGGTCGATCTCCTGTTGCGTGATACTGCCATCCGACGCACCGGTTTTGCTTCCGGTCAAAACTTCAACCTGGCTCATGTGCTGTGCTCCTTGAGAAATTGGCAACGGTTCGATTTGCGTACATCACCGAAAACACGGTCATGCCCACGGTCATGCCCTATCCCGCCGCGATGTACCGCACATTCCACATTGCCTGATCCATTGAATCCGGCAACGAATGCAGTCGACAAAATGCGGCCTTCCCAGTTCCCCCCGAACACGATCCGCCGCTTTAGATTTTCCCGAAGTCAACTGCGAAAAATCCATCCGCCGAGGCGATGCCCAATTTTTCTGCTAATCTTCGTATACACAACGCATAAAGAGGCAGTGTTTTGGAAAAACAATGGTCTCTGGAATCTATTGACCCGGACGGCACCCACGCCCATTTCGTGATCGCCCGCTTGCCTTGCCGGGTAGGCCGCAGCAAGGAAAACGACCTGGTCATTTCCAATCTTGGCCTGAGCCGCTTGCATGCCGTGATTGCGCGCGACATCACGGGGCAGCTCCGTCTGATCGACAAAAACAGTACCAACGGAACCTTCGTCAATCGAACCCGGATCGAGGGCTACTGTCTGCTCCAGGAAAATGACATCGTGCATTTTGCCAGCGCCGAATTCAAACTGCGGCTGAGCATGGTGGAACAGCCCAACGTATTGAATTTCGACGAAATGCATACGAAGATCATGCCTGAAAACATGATCCTTTCGGACAACTTCCTGGCCAACGAGGCCGAATTCGATGAATTGATCCTGGGCAACGGCCTGTCGGGCGCAGCCCAGCCCATCGTCGACGCCCAGACAAGGCAAATCGTGGGCTATGAATTATTGGGGCGAGCCAATCACCCCCGTCTGCCAAACACCCCGATCGAACTGTTCTGCCTGGCCGAAGCAATGGATCGCGAGATCGACCTGAGCCTGGCCTTTCGCGATTTTGGTATCAACAAGCTGGCCCACCGAATCATGGGCAACACGCTGTTCATCAACGCTCATCCGAAGGAAATGTTCAGCGAGGTCTTCCTCGCCTCCCTCGAGCGCCTTCGCCGCACATCCCCGCAAATGGGCATCGTTGTCGAAATCCACGAATCGGCGGTGACCAACATCGCCCAGCTGAAAGCTTTCGCCGACCGCCTGGCCGGGCTGAACATCCGCTTCGCCTACGACGACTTCGGGGCCGGGCAGGCACGCCTTCTCGAACTGGCCGACGTTCCCGCGCACTTCGTCAAATTCGACATGTCGCTGATCCGCGGCCTGCACAATGCCAGCGCGCGCAAACAGGAAATCGTCCGCAGCCTGGTACAGCTGGTCCTGTCCACGGGGTCAATTCCGCTCGCCGAAGGCGTGGAGGACGAAGAAGAAGCCCGCATCTGTGTCGCCATGGGATTCCGGCTGATCCAGGGCTACCTCACGGGCAGGCCGGTGCCGCTGGATGCGGTCCCGTCAGGCTCGCAGTAGAAAAACAGATCCCCCGGTTCAACCACGAGGCTCCAGGCTTGTTGCAGGGTTCCTCCGTCGGATAATCAACCAAACCTGTATAAGCTCCTGTTTTTGCGCTGTGTTGCCGTGGTCGCCGTGGTTGAACAGAGCTTTCCAGAACAAAACAACCGGCCACTGCCGGTTTTCGTCCACTGATCGCCACAGCACGCAAACGTGTATCATTCGGTCTTCGCCTGCCTGGCAGGAAATGCCCGGGCAGGTTTTTTATTCGTTTTTTCATCCGACTGGCGCCAGACCCCGATACCGACAAAACCCTGCCGGAGCACGCATGACCCACCCCGTTCCCCGCCTGGAACTGCTGAACATCACCAAGCGCTACCCGACCATCGTGGCCAATGACGATGTCAGCCTCACGGTCATGCCCGGCGAAATCCACGCCGTGCTCGGCGAAAACGGCGCCGGCAAAAGCACCCTGATGAAGGTCATCTACGGCACCGTCCAGGCCGATTCGGGTTCGGTGCTGCTCGACGGCCACGAGGTGAACATCGCCAACCCGGCGCAGGCGCGGCGTCTCGGCATCGGCATGGTGTTCCAGCATTTTTCGCTGTTCGAAACGCTGACCGTCGCCGAAAACATCGCCCTGGTGCTGGACGAGCCGTTCAACCTGCCGGTTCTCGCCGAACGGGTGCGCTCGGTATCCGAACGTTACGGCCTGCCCCTCGATCCGCAACGGATGGTACACAGCCTGTCCGTCGGCGAACGCCAGCGCGTCGAGATCGTCCGCTGCCTGTTGCAGAACCCGAAGCTGCTGATCCTCGACGAACCAACTTCGGTGCTCACACCGCAGGCCGTGCTGAGCCTGTTCGAAACCTTGCGCCAACTGGCTTCCGAAGGCGTCTCGATTCTCTACATCAGCCACAAGCTGCATGAAATCCAGTCGCTGTGCGACCACGCCACCATCCTGCGCAACGGCAAGGTGACCGGCACGGCCATTCCGCGCGAGGAGACCTCGGCCAGCCTGGCGCGCATGATGATCGGGCGCGAACTGCCGGTATGCGAAGCGCCGGTCTATGCAGGCGAACATCGGCCGATGCTCACCGTGCGCGGGCTCAGCGTCGAATCCAGCTCGCCTTTCGGCACATCGCTGAAGGACATTTCGCTGACCGTCAATTCCGGTGAAATCCTCGGTATCGCGGGGATTTCCGGCAACGGGCAGGCGGAACTGCTGGCCGCGCTGTCAGGCGAAATCACCGTGGAAAAGCACGTCATTCATCTTGGCGAAAAACCGGTCGGCCATCTCAATGCGGGCCAGAGACGCAACAAGGGGATCGTCTATGTACCCGAGGAACGACTCGGGCGGGGCACGGTTCCGCCACTTTCACTGAGCCACAATGCGCTGCTCACGGCACACCGCCTGGGCATGAAATACTGGGGGCTGGTGCGTTACGGCCGCGCCAGGAACTACGCCGATGAATGCGTCAACCGTTTTGACGTGCGCGGCGGCGACGCATCGACCAATGCACGCGCCCTGTCCGGCGGTAACCTGCAGAAATTCATCGTCGGCCGGGAAATCATGCTCAAGCCGGAGGTGATGATCGTCGCCCAGCCGACCTGGGGCGTCGATGTCGGCGCCTCGGCCATCCTGCGCCAGGCGTTGCTCGACCTGTCACGCACCGGCGTGGCGATCCTGGTGATTTCCGAAGAGCTGGAAGAACTGTTCGAGATTGCCGACCGCATCGCCGTGCTCGCCCAGGGTCGCCTGTCTCCCGCCCGGCCGAAGGCCGAACTTGACGCCGAAACCGTCGGCATGCAGATGGCTGGCCTGTTCGACAACACGGACGCGCTGCCTTCCCGGCCTGCCAAGGAACCCGATCATGCACCTGCTTGAGCCCCGGCCGCACCCCTCGCGCGTGATGCGCTGGACAGCGCCGCTGATCGCCGTCGTGACCACCCTGCTCGCCGGTTCGTTCCTGTTCTGGGCGCTCGGCAAGCCGGTCCTGGAATCCTTCCACGTCTTTTTCATCCAGCCGCTGGAAAGTAGCTATGGCTGGAGCGAACTGCTGATCAAGGCCTGCCCGCTGATCCTCATCGCGCAGGGACTGGCCATCGGCTTCAAGGCGCGCATCTACAACATCGGCGCCGAAGGGCAACTGATCGTCGGCGCCCTGGCCGGCGGCGGCGTGGCCATCGCCATGGAAGGCAGCGACTCCGCCTGGGTCGTACCGGCCATGGTCGTTGCCGGAGCCATCGGCGGTGCGCTGTGGGGCGCCCTTCCCGCACTGCTCAAGACACGTTTCAACGCCATGGAAACGCTGACCACCCTGATGCTGACCTACGTCGCCGGTTTCATCCTGTCCTACATGGTCAACGGCCCGTGGCGCGACCCCGAGGGCATGAACTTCCCGCAGTCGATCATGTTCGACGACAACGCCCTGTTCTCGATCCTGCTCGAAGGCTCGCGGGTCAACACCTCGATTTTCATCACCGGATTCGCCGTGCTCGCCTTCTGGATCTTCAACGCGCGCAGCTTCATGCACTTCCAGATCGAAGTCGGCGGCCAGGCACCGGCCGCCTCGCGCTATGCCGGCTTCTCGGCCAAGCAGACGGTCTGGTTCTGCCTGGTCATGTCCGGCCTGACCGCCGGCCTCGCGGGAGTCGGCGAAGTGGCCGGTCCGGTCGGCCAGCTGAACCTGAATATCTCGCCGGGCTATGGCTTCGCCGCGATCATCGTCGCCTACCTCGGGCGGCTGCACGCGCTCGGCATCGTCCTCGCCGGCTTCCTGATGGCGCTGATTTATCTCGGCGGCGAAGCGGCGCAGGTCGCCCTGCAGATGCCCTCGGCCATCACCGGCGTGTTCCAGGGCATGCTGCTTTTCTTCCTGCTCGGCTCCGACGTCTTCATCGACAACCGGCTGCGCCGCACCTGGCTGTCTCTGGCGAGAAATCCATGATCGAACACCTCATCCCCGTCCTGGCCGGCACGCTCGGCGCGGCCGTGCCGCTGATCTTTGCCGGGCTCGGCGAACTGGTGACCGAGCGCACCGGTGTGATCAATCTCGGCGTCGAAGGCATGATGCTGGTCGGCGCCATCGCCGGCTTTGCCGCGGCGGCCGAAACCGGCCACGGCGCGGCCATTGCCCTGCCCGCCGGAGCCCTCGCCGGAGCGGCCACGGCCATGATCTTCGCCTTCTTTGCCCTCTCGCTGGCCGCCAACCAGGCGGCGTGCGGACTAGCGCTGACCATCTTCGGCATCGGTCTGTCGGCCTTCATCGGCCAGCATTACATCAGCTACAGCCTGCCCGGCCTGAAGCCCATCGCCATCCCGCTGCTTTCCGATATCCCCGTGCTCGGCCCGATCCTGTTCACGCAGGACTGGGTGGTCTACCTCTCGTTCCTGGTTTTTGCCGGGGTGGCCTGGACCCTGACGCGTACCCGCCTCGGCCTGCTGCTCAAGGCCATCGGCGAATCGCCCGAATCGGCGCATGCCATCGGCTATCCGGTGATCCTCATCCGCATCGGCGCGGTCGCCTTCGGCGGCGCCATGGCCGGTATCGCCGGCGCCTACCTGTCCACCGTCTATACCCCGCTGTGGGTGCAGAACATGAGCGCCGGACGTGGCTGGATCGCTGTCGCGCTGGTCGTGTTCGCTTCGTGGAAACCGGCCCGACTGATGCTCGGAGCGTACCTGTTCGGCGCCGTCACCATCCTGCAGTTCCATGCACAAGGACTAGGCATCATGGTGCCGGTACAGTTCCTCGCCGCCCTGCCCTACGTGGCGACCATCGTCGTGCTGGTCCTCATTTCTCGCGACCGAAAACTGCTGCAGAACAACCTGCCGGCCTCACTCGGCAAGCCCTTCCTGCCGTAACAAGGACCATCAAGTCAATCTTCGGACTGCCGATACAGCCGTTGATTCCCTATTCCGGTTTCCATCGCAACTGTTATGATTTGGCAGAGATCAATCCAACAGAACGTTCCATGAAATTCCCTCAATGCCTGATTTCATTAGGCCTGTGCTGGACTGTCACAAATCCGGTCATCGCGTCCACCGGAAATAGCGAACTGAGCACACTGTCACTGGAAGAACTTCTCAAGGTCGAGGTAATCAGCGCATCCCGCTATTCCCAATCGGTTTCAGAGGCTCCGGCAAACGTCACTGTTATCGACGAAAATGAATTGCGGCATCACGGTTATCGAAACATTGCCGAAGCCTTGGTGACCGTTCCAGGGGTTTATTCGAGCAACGACCGCAACTACACCTATCTCGGCATTCGCGGCTTCAACCGTCCCGGTGACTACGGCACGCGCATCCTCATGCTGACTGACGGTGCCCGACGCAACGATCCCTTGTACGATCAGGCCTTGTTGGGCAATGAATCTCCAATCGAGGTCGACTGGATCAAACGCATTGAATTCGTTTCCGGCCCGGCCTCGTCGGTATACGGCCCGAATGCCCTTTTCGGCACGGTCAACACGATCATGCTGGAAGGCGCCGACATCAACGGATCGCGTCTCAGACTGGATGCGGGGTCGGAAAAAACACGACGTTTCAGCCTGGTATCCGGACAGAAACTGGACAGTGACCGCGACTGGTTTGTCGGCTTCTCCGCCTACAAGTCCGATGGGGACAATCTGTATTTTCGGGAATTCAACGGTACAGCCAGAGGCCTCGATGGAGAAGATTACAGCAAGCTATATGCCAAATTCAGGGCAGGAAACTGGCGACTGACCGCAAACTTCGGTTCCCGCAAAAAAGATCTCCCGACAGCGCCCTGGGGAACGATGTTTGGCGCCAGTGGCACCTGGACACGCGATGAATCAAGCCTGGTTGAACTGCGCTACGCCAGCGAGGAAAACGAAATCTGGCATACGGGCTTTCGGCTGTACAGCGCAAATTATCGCTACGACGGCAACTACCACTACGAGGACGACCCGGACTCGCGCGACCGTGCATCCACCACCTGGCATGGGGCGGAATACCGGCTATCGTACGCCGGGATAAAGGATCATCGGTTGGTTTTCGGGATTGATTCGCAGTGGAACACCAAGGTCGAACAGGTCTATTACGAAACCGGACCAAAGCACGTTATTCTCGACAGGAACGAACCTTCGCGCGTAGCCAGTGTTTTTCTCCAGGATGAATGGCTGTTTCATCCCGGCTGGCGGTTGAATGTCAGCCTGCGCCGCGACCAGCACAGCGATTTCGCCGGAGTCACATCCTCGCGCGCGGCGCTCATCTGGCAAGCCACCCGCCGTCTCGCACTTAAAGCCAACGCAGGAAGCGCCTACCGTTTTCCGAATTCCTACGAGCGCTTTTACCATGACGGCGACGTGACCCAATCCGCCAATCCGGCCCTCGACCCTGAACAGATCAGGAGCCGCGAATTGACCGCCAGCTACGCCATTGGTGCAAACGGCAGCGTGGGCATCAGCATCTACGACAACACGATCATCAACATGATCGATCAGATTACCGACACCAACGGCGTTTCAACCTACACCAACCTGGACAAGGTTCACGCCCATGGTATCGAACTGTCCGCTGAAAACCGCTGGACAAGAGGTTATCGCCTGCGCGGCAGCCTGGCCTGGCAACGGAGCCGCCAGGAAAACGGGGCTCCCGTGGCGGACTCCCCCAGACTGATGGGGAAACTGATTGCAGAAGCTCCGCTCGCACTGGGCTGGATCGCATCCGGCGAGGTGCTGGGGCTTTCGTCCAGAAAGGGGAACAGCGGTGATGTGTCCGGGTACGGTCTCGTCAATCTGAAGATCATCTCTCCCCCCGATCACAAGCTCGGTCAGTTCAGCCTGGCGATATACAACGCAGGCGATCGGCGATACCACGACCCCGCCAGTTCATACCTTGACCTGCGCCGCGTCGAACAGAACCGGCGCCAGGTTCTTGCAAGCTGGTCGATCCCTTTCTGATCACGCCATGGGCTCCCCCGTAAAAACCAGGATCTGGCAAGCCGCAATTCCGGCCCTCCTGGCCGTGGGACTTTGCACTACAAACGAGGATGCCTGGCCGCAAATCCAGGCTAGCGAACCCGACCTGAAGGCCGCCATCATCATCAACATGACCTTGTTCGTCGACTGGCCGACGAACAGCGCCCTTCCAACCGATCGGTTGAACATCTGTTTTCTCGACGACTCGCCCGTAGCCAGGGCGCTCGGCAAATCACAAGGAAAGAATCTGCGCAACCGGACGATCACGGTAAGCAGGGTTGATCCCGAATCCTTGTCTGAATGCCACGTTGTATACCTGTCTTCCGGTGAGCGTTCACAATTGCCACAGGTATCCGAGGCGCTTCAGAATATCCCGATACTGATCGCCGGTGACTCTTCCGAATTGCTCGCACGAGGGATAATGCTCAATCTGGAACTGAGCGCCGGCCACGTCGTCTTCGACATCAACCTGCGCGCTGCAAAAAAGGCCCGGCTGCAGATCAGTTCGAAAGCGATCCGTCTGGCCAGACAGGTCATCGAATAACATGGAAGTTCTCGCCCACAACCGGCACACCAGGCGGCTCAGCCTGATCACTTCGTTGATTGCGGGAACGATCACGTTCCTGCTGCTGATCACCTACCAATACATTTCAGGGCACCGGCAATTCGAGGAAGAACTTCAGGCACAAGCCGCAATCATCGCCACCAATAGTGCGGCGGCCCTGGCCTTCGATGACCACGATGCCGCCAATGAAAACTTGGCTGCAATCCGCAAGACGCGACGCATCCTCGGAGCCGCTCTGTACGATGAGCGAGGTGATCTTTTTACGTTGATTGACGATCCCGGTGCCGTTTTCCCCGTAAAAATCGATCCTGAAAATCCCGAAACACCCCCGAGACCATTCACGGACACCGGTGCGTTCAAGTTTCTCATGCGGGTCGAGGTACTTCAGGACGGGACACGAGTCGGTTCGCTGCTCCTGCTGGGCAACCGCAAGCCGCTGTATCTGAGCATATCTGCCTATGCCGGAGGGCTGATTGTCGTCGGTTTGATCGCGTTGTTTCTGGCCCGCCGGTTCACCTCGGCGCTGCGCAGGAAAATGGCTTTGACGGCAGAACAGCTCGAACAGATGGCTCTGTATGACCAAATCACCGGACTACCGAATCGACGCCTGTTCGAACACGAACTGAAAAAAGCCATCGTTCGGGTCAAACGCGACGGGAATAGCGCTGCGCTATTGATGATCGACGTGGACAATTTCAAGAACGTCAACGATCTTTGCGGCCATCTCGTGGGCGACGAGGTCCTCGCAATGATCGCTTCCCGCCTGAAACGCGCAATCCGTACGGACGATGTACTCGCCCGCGTCGGTGGCGACGAATTCGCCGCCATCCTGTTCCTGGTGGGGGACCCCGAAAATGCGGGCATGCTGGCCGAAAGAATGATCAAAGCCATCGCTCCGCCCTTCCCGACGCAGCCGATCCCGAGCCATGTCGGGTTAAGCATCGGGATTGCCATGTTGCCTGAGGACAGCGACGATCCAGAGACCTTGATTCGCTGGTCGGACATGGCCATGTATGAGGCCAAAAGACAAGGAAAGAACCGGGCTCAATTCTTTTCCGAAGAAATCAACCGAAAAATCCATGCGTCGCTGCATCTTGAAGCCCAACTCCGACAGGCCATCATCGGAGCCAACAAAGGCCTGCACGTCGCCTACCAACCCCAGGTATGTGCAAAAACCCGAAAGATTATCGGTGTTGAAGCGCTGACGCGCTGGACGCGGTCCGACGGAACATCGATTTCGCCGGGCGAGTTCATCCCCGTGGCGGAAAAGAGCGGAATGATCGTGGATCTTGGAGCATGGTTGATCCACCAGGTTTGCGAAGACATATCATGGATGGAGGGGCAAGGCATTGTTCTCGACAAGGTAGCCATCAACGTTTCACCAAAAGAACTGACCAAGGACAGCACGATCGTTGAAAATGCACGTCAGGCCCTCAGGAAATTCGGCAAAAACCCGGGAATATTCCAGTTTGAAATCACCGAAAATGCTTTGATGGCCGAGCACGGCGCAGATATTCTGAACGCACTTCGCCGGGAAGGCTTCTCCCTGGCCATCGATGATTTCGGAACGGGTTACTCGTCGCTCGGCTATCTAAAACGTTTCCAGGTCGGCACCCTGAAAATCGACCAATCCTTCATCAGGCGCCTCCCTGAAGACGCAGATGACGCAGCCATCGTATCCGCCGTCATTCAGATGGCTGGAGCTCTGGGCATCAATGTTGTCGCCGAAGGCGTCGAAACCGCAGAGCAAGCTGAATTTCTGGAAACGATCGGATGCAATATCCTGCAAGGCTACCTGTTCAGCCGGCCCCTGCAGCGCGAAGCTTTTGTGGACTTCTTCAGGAGCAACATGCACTAAAACCTTCGTCACCCCGGCGATGGCCGGGGTGATCAGTGTGTTGATTTTCCTGGATTCCGGCGGTCGCCGGAATGACAAATCCGAATTGAATCACCTGTTCCCTACCGGGCTGCGTAACCCATCAGCCGCCCTTCGATGATGCGGCGTGCCACCTCCTCAGGCACGTCGTTCTCCCACGTACCGCGCCCCCGACGCAAGCCTTCCAGTACTTCGGCAGCATCGATATGCATGTGGCTGTCGTCGAGCGGCGTCAGCGCACGCATCTTCTTGTTCACCTTCAGATGTTCGAGCAGGTAGCGCAGCTTGGCCGGCACCTGCACATTATCCAGCGTGATCTGCGCCGAAGGCTCCGTGCCACGCGGCCGCGACGGGTAGATATAGACGTAGGTGTTATCCGGGAACAGCTTGCCGAAGGCCTCCAGGATGCCGCCTTCCAGACCCTCGTAGTATTTCAGGTCGAACAGGTACTGGAAGTCGCGCACCGATAGCACGAAACCGATGGGTTTCTGCGTGTAGCGCCTCAGGTAGGCACGCAGGCGGAAGAAGCGCAGGTAGTCCGAAATCATCACGGTATAGCCCTGCGAAGCCAGCAGGTCGATACGCGCCAGGAAATCGGCGCCATCAATCTCGTCGCCTTCGATCAGCGAATTCATGGTGACCTCGGCCAGCGACACGACCCGGCCCGGATCGTCTTCAACCGAGGCCAACTGGCTGAACTGGTTCAGCCCGGAGTCCATCATGTCCACATTGACCCGGGTCACCGGCTTGAAATGGCCGCGCATCACCATCACCGGCTTGTTGTAGAACAATTCGCCGGGCACCACGACTTCGCCCGAAGGGTTGAAGATCACGGCGCGCGTCAGCCAGCTGCGGATCAGCTGCAGGTTCATCAGGCGGTTTTCCACTTCCGGGAAAGCCGGGCCGGAAAAATGAATCAGATCCACTTCGATGCGTTCCGACCCCAGGCCATCGGACAGGCATTCGACAATCCACTCCGGCCGCTGCTGATAGTAGAACGCACCATGGATCAGGTTCACCCCCAGGATGCCGAGCGCATCGCACTGTTGCGCATTCTCGTTGTCGAGCATGCGCACATGCAGGATCACGTCACTCGGTTCAGCGCCCGGATAGGCCTGCAGGCGAATGCCGATCCAGCCGTGGCATTCATTCTTCTGTTTGAAACTGCGCGCAGTGACTGTCGCGGCATAGGCGAAAAACCTGGTGTTCTTCGAACGCAAGGGAGTCAGCCGGTCGACCACCCGGCTGAATTCGCGATCCAGCATCTGTACCAGACGCTCCCGGCTGACATAGCGGTCGACCTGTCCATAGATGTCGTCGCTGACCGCCATGTCGTACGCCGACATGGTCTTCGCGATGGTGCCTGCGGCGGCACCAACCTGGAAAAAGCGCCGCGCCACTTCCTGCCCGGCGCCGATTTCCACGATCGTTCCATAGTTGTATTTATCGAGATTGAGGGCAAGGGCCTTCTGGTCGGTCGTGAGGGAAGCATTCCGTTTACGCATGGGCATGGCGTTTACCTCGACAATGTTTATGGCGCAAGGATACCCCTATCAGCACGCGCCATCGTTGCAATCAGGGCTTTTTCTTGAGCGGGGGAACAAACTTGTAGTCGATGTCCCAGGGGAAATAAATCCATTTGTCCTGGCTGAATTCCTTGACGCACAAATCGACGATCTCGCGCCCCATCGGTTTGGCATAGAGCGTGGCGAAATACGCCTTGGGCAACTGCTTGCGGATGACGCGGGCGGTGTTGCCGGTATCGACCAGATCGTCGATCAGCAGGTAGCCCTCTCCATCGTGATCAACCCCCTTGAGGATTCTCACCTGCGAACGCATGTTCTGCGCTCCCGCCTCGACCGACTCTTCATAACTCGATGCGCAAACGGTATCGAGCAGCCGGATTTCCAGCTCGCGCGCCACCAGCGCGGCGGGAATCAATCCTCCACGAGCGATGGCGATGATGCCCTTGAACGGGCCTTTCTCCATCAACGCATGGCAGAGCACGCGGGTATCCCGGTGCAGTTCGGGCCAGGAGATCACGATATCGTCGCGGTACGGGCTGATGAAAGATGATTCCATGCCGCATTCCTCTAATGGAAAATGAAAGGATCGAATTATAGTGGGTAGCGGTCCGCTGGATAAGCCGGGAGAGGGTGTCTTCCTGACGGGGCATTCTTTGCCATGAGGCAGGACGACTTATCCGATCGTGCCGGGGCATGAGATCATTACGCAGGCAACATGGCGGCCACGGCCTGAAGTTTGCCACCCGGAAGGTGATCACCGTATCGCTGCCGGTTATCCTGCACCCGATTCCTTTAACCCACTGACGGCCTTGACGGATGACTCCTTCCTCCCGCAAGAACTCCCTGGATACCGGCAGCAACGCGGGTTCGCCCATTGAGGTGCTGATCGCCTTCATCCGGCTGGGTCTGGTCTCGTTCGGCGGCCCCATCGCGCACATCGGCTATTTCCGCACTGAATTCGTGGAACGCAGAAAATGGCTTGACGACAGGAGCTATTCCGACCTGGTCGCGCTGTGCCAGTTTCTGCCCGGGCCAGCCAGCAGCCAGATTGGAATCGCCCTTGGCCTGGGGCGCGCGGGCTGGCTTGGAGCCCTGGCGGCATGGCTGGGGTTTACGCTTCCCTCAGCCATAGCGCTGATCCTGTTCGCCCAGGGCGTGACCCATTGGCCCGAATTGTCCGCATCCGGTGCCGTTCATGGCTTGAAAGTTGTGGCCGTAGCTGTGGTAGCCCAGGCCGTCTGGGGAATGTCCAGGTCACTTTGCCCGGACCGCCAACGCGGAGGCATTGCGGTGGGAGCCGCCCTTTTCGTCCTGCTCCTGCCAACGGCCTGGGGACAAATAGGCGCTCTTCTGCTTGGCGGCTTGATCGGCTGGTGCGTCCTTTCGACGCCTCAACTTCCCTCCCTGGAACATCGCGACTACGGGATAAGCAGAAAAACAGGAGCCGTGGTTCTGGTTGTCTTCGGCTTGATCCTGGTGCTCATGCCGGCAGCAGCATCCTTGACCGGCATTGAAGAATTATCCGTGGCCGCTGCGTTCTACCAGGCCGGTGCGCTCGTGTTCGGAGGGGGACACGTCGTTTTGCCGCTGTTGCAGACCAGCGTTGTACCGGCGGGATGGGTTAACAACGACACATTCCTGGCCGGCTATGGCGCAGCGCAAGCAGTCCCCGGGCCGTTATTCACGTTCGCCGCCTTCCTTGGCGCATCGATGCAGCCCCCCTTAGGCGGCTGGTTCGGCGGCTTAGGCATGCTATGCGCAATCTTTCTTCCCGCGTTCCTGCTTGTAATCGGCGCATTACCGTTTTGGGAACAATTGCGTCAACGACCTGACGTGCAACGAATCATGGCAGGCATCAACGCGGCGGTGGTTGGCATACTCGGAGCAGCACTGTACAACCCCGTTTGGACCAGCGCCATCAACACCACAGCGGACTTCGGCCTGGCATTGGCAGCTTACGGCCTGCTTGTCTTCGGTAAAGCATCACCGCTTATCGTGGTCATCCTGGCTGCTGCGGGAGGATGGGCCCTGGGCTCGTAAAACCGCCTTCAATGCGGACGATTACGGCGCGGGATGGCCCGCGCGTCTCCGTCCATTCGTCCTGTAGCGTCCAACAGGCTCCGTACAAGCCGGATGCAGCAAAAAAAAACGCGGCGCAACGGCCGCGTTTTCCGGAACAACGGGTGCATTACTTGGGAATGCTGCCTTCGACGCCTTCGACGTAGAAGTTCATTTTCTTCAGCTCGGGGTCGGTATACACCTTGCCGGCGGCCAGGAACACCTTGCCGGATTGGTCCTTGAGCGGACCGGTGAAGGGATGCAGCTTGCCCGTCTTGAGGCCGTCGCGGCGCTCTTCGGCCAGCTTCTTCACGTCGGCCGGCACCACGGCGCCGAAGTTGTCGATATTCACGGCGCCTTCCTTGACACCCCACCACAGGTCGCCGCTCTTCCAGGTGCCCGCCTGCACTTCATTCACGACCTTCTTGTAGATGACGTCCCAGTTCAGGATGGAGGCCGCCAGATGCGCCTTGCCACCGAACTTGCTCATGTCGGAATCCCAGCCGAAAGCGAGCACGCCTTTCTCCTGGGCCGTCTGGACGACGGCCGGAGAATCGGTGTTCTGCATCAGGACATCGCTGCCTTGCGCGATCAGCGCCAATGCGGCCTCACGCTCCTTGCCCGGATCGAACCAGGAGTTCACCCAGATCACGCGAGTCGTGGCGTTCGGATTGACGCTGCGCGCGCCGAGGGTGAAGGCGTTGATGTTGCGGATGACTTCCGGAATCGGGATGGACGCGACGATGCCCAGCTTGTTGTTCTTGCTCATCTTGCCGGCCACAACGCCCAGCATGTACGACCCTTCATAGGTCCGCACGTCGTACACGCCGAGGTTCTTCGCCGTCTTGTAGCCGGTAGCGTGCATGAAGACGGTATTCGGGAAGGCCTTGGCCACCTTGACCATCTGGTTCATGTAGCCGAACGAGGTGCCGAAAACCACCTTGTGTCCCTTTTGCGCCAGATCGCGGAAGACGCGCTCGGCATCCGCGGTTTCCGGCACGTTCTCGACGAAGGTGGTTTTCACCTTGCCGGCCGAATCGGCTTCAAGCCGCTTGCGGCCCTGGTCGTGGGAATAGGTCCAGCCATGATCGCCCGTCGGGCCGATATAGACGAAACCTGCTTTCAGCGGATCCGCGGCGTGGGCCACGGACAGGCAGGACGCAGCCATGACCGCAACGGTTGTCAGGGTTTTGAGACGTGACAGCAACATGCTCGATTCTCCCGGAAAAATGAATTATTAAAAGGAACTGAAGGTGGTAAAGCGGCGTGTACTTTAACAGTTTCAGCGCGTTGCGTTCATCGCCTGAACCGGCTATTGCGCAGGGAAAGAGGCACGGATGATTTCCGCCAATCCGGCCGTGGCCCGCGCCACATCGGCCTGGCCGCAAATGGCCGACACCACGGCCACACCGCGTGCGCCGGCAGTGAACAGCGGTGTGCAGTTGCCGGCATGGATGCCGCCAATGCCCACCACCGGCAAGAGGGTGGCCTCCACCAGCCCGGCAAACAGCGGCAGGCCCGTGGCTGCTCCGGCATCCGGCTTGGTACCGGTCGGGTAAACCGGCCCGATGCCCAGGTAATCGACGCCTTCTGGCACGGAAACCAGTTCGGCCGCGTTGGAAACCGACAGCCCGAGAATCTTGCCCGGCCCGATCAGGCGGCGCGTCTCGGCGACCGGCAAGTCATCCTGGCCGATGTGCACGCCCTCCGCATCGACGGCCAACGCCACATCGACCTGATCGTTGATGATCAGCGGCACGCCGAGCGGCGCCAGCGCCACCTTGAGTTCGCGCGCTGTTTCCAGCCATTGCCGCTTTTTCCAGGCGGGAGCGCGCAACTGCACGACCGTCGCGCCATTCTCCGCCGCCATCCGGGCTGTGCGCACCATGGCCGCCGGCCCGCCGCACAGGTCGGGGTCGAGCACCAGATAGAACGAGAGATCGATGGGATTGAGATTCATGAGAAACCCCTTTTTAACCACGAAGAACACGAAGTTCACGAAGAAAAACAAGTTATTCGGGCAAACCATTGGCTCTCCTGCCGGGTGAATTGCTCTATACGATCAAGCAATTGATTCTCTTCGTGTTCTTCGTGACCTTCGTGGTTCAACAGCTTTTTCCAGGTTCAACTTTCATGCCCCCTGCTCACGCAGTTTCTCCGGCGTCAGCAGATACAGGGCATCGAGGAAATCGGCCTTGAACGATCCCGGGCCGTGGCTCGTCGCCGTCGCGCGTTCGCCGCACAGGCCGGCCACGGCGCACGCCGCCGCCACGGCGTTAAGGCGGTCCGGCGCCTGCGCGGTAAAGGCCGCCACCAGCGCGGACAGGGCACAGCCGGTGCCGACCACACGCGTCATCAGCGGATGCCCCCAGGGGGTTGCCCAGGTCCTTGCTCCATCTGTGATGTAGTCGGTTTCGCCGGTCACGGCCACGATGGCACCGGTCGCCCGCGCCAGCTGCCTGGCCGCATCCACCGCCGCTGCGGAACCGGTGGTCGTATCGACCCCGCGCCCGCTGCCGGCGAATCCGGCCAGCGCCAGGATTTCCGAGGCATTGCCGCGAATCGCCGCCGGTTTGCTCGCCAGGAATTCGCGGCAGGCCTGCGTGCGGTAATCGAGCACGCCCACGGCCACCGGATCGAGTGTCCACGGCACTCCGGCCCGGTTGGCCGCCGCCACGGCCTGCTTCATCGCGGCCAGCCGCGCCGGATAGAGCGTGCCGACATTGATCAGCAACGCACCGGAGATGGACGCGAAAGAGCTGACCTCCTCCTCGGCCACGATCATCGCCGGGGATGCGCCCGCTGCCAGCAGGACATTGGCGGTGATTTCCTGCACGACCTCGTTGGTCAGCAGATGCACGAGCGGATTGACGGCGCGCAGGCGCGCCAGTTCGTCTGCGACGATTTCAAAGGGAAGATCGGTTGGCATGATGCGCTTGGGCTGCAAAATTGACGGGCAGAAAGTATACGTCAAGCAGCAAAGCTGCCATACGCGCAAGCGCTACGTTCGGTACCGGGCGCGATGAACATCAGCAGTCACTCGACGCAATCAGGCCCGTTGTCCATAAACCGGCACGGGCATCACCCGCACCGGCTCGCCTTCCCCGGTAATCAGCACTTCGCCTTCCTGAATCGTGCACTGCAGATTCATCGTACGGCTGACCAGGCCGGCCAGGGCCTGCATGTCGGCTGAAGAAAGCCGGTAGACGGCAAGGTTCGACAACTTCTCAAGCCTGGCCCGGTTCTGTTCCCACCAGACATCGGCGACGCGATCACCGTAGGAAATGACCACAACGCGTTCGGCGCGCCCCGCAGCCTTGCGCAGCCAGCGTTCGTCGAGCTGGCCGACATAGATCCACAGATCGATGGCTCCGGTCAGGTCTTTCAGCCACAGGTCGGGCTCGTCGTCGGTGGACAGTCCCTTGCCGAATTCGAGACGCTCATCGGCAAAGAGCATGAACGCCAGCAGGCGCACCATCATGCGGGCATCGTTTTCCGAAGGATGCTGCGCCAGCGTCAGCGAGAAATTCTCGTACACATTGCGGTCGAGATCGGCGACCGAAAGCTCGGTCCTGAAGATGGTTGCCTTGAGTGCCATGAATGATTGTCGCGCGAGTGACGCCCCTCCCTCCGGTGTTGAAACACTTGCTAACAACTTGCGCGGCGGGTCAAGGGCGGTTAAGAAACAAGGCCGCTATACTAGCGGAAATCCGGCTCGGACCTTGTTTCAATGAAACCACGACGCAACAGTCATTCGCTCCCGGCATTCGCGGCATTCGCCGCGCTGGCAACGGCGCTATCGGCTAGGACTGCTGCCAGCGGCCTGGCCGATCCCTTCGATACGGAATCGCTGAGCCCTCCTCGCGTGCTTCTGGCTGTGCCGGACAACCGCGATTTCGTGCCCTGCCAGCCACTGGCCTCCGAAGCAGCCTATGGAGTGCTGGAAGCGGTCGACCAGGCCTTGTGCCGCAACCCGCAAACCCGCGAGGCCTGGGCCAATGCCCGCGTGCAAGCCGCGCAGGTTGGCGTTGCGCGCTCCGATTACCTGCCCAACCTGGATGCCAGGGCAACGGCCGCCCGCAACCGCAGCGACGGCGAGAACTTGAACACGCGCAGCGCCTCGCTCACCCTTTCCTGGCTGCTGTACGATTTCGGCGCGCGCGAAGCCAATCTGGAAAACGCGCGTCAGTTGCTCAGTGCCGCCACCTCGACGCTCGATGCTACCGTGCAGTCGGTTTTCCTTGCGGCCATGCAGGCCTACTACAATGCGCAGGCCGCGCGCGCCGCACTGAGCGCCGCGCAGGAGTCCGAACGGGCCAGCCGGGAAAGCCTGGCCGCAGCGGAAACGCGCTACCGCGTCGGCACCGGCACTCCGGCCGACCGCCTGCAGGCGCAGACAGCATGGTCGCAGGCCGTGCTCAACCGCATCCGGGCCGAGGGAACCCTAAAGACCGCGCTGGGCACCCTGGCCAACGTCATGGGTCTCGGCGCCAGCGTGCCGTTGAGACTTGCCGACCTCCAGGAGGCTTCGCCGAGCGCCGCATTCGAACGCGACATCGAGTCCCTGATTGCCGAGGCCAAACGCCGCCGCCCTGATCTGCTGGCCGCCGAAGCCCAGGTGAAGGCAGCGCAGGCCAACGTCGATTACACCCGGGCCGCCGGCCGGCCGACACTGTCGCTGGGCACCGGGCCGAGCTGGCAGGACACGGGGAGCATCACCACGCACGGCAATTCGATCGGGCTGACGCTGACCCTGCCGCTGTTCTCGGGCTTCGACACCACCTACAAGGTGCGTGCCGCGCAGGCACGCGTGGAAGCGGCCAGCGCCCGGCACGAATTGATCAGCCAGCAGGTCGCGCTCGAGGTTTGGACGAACTACCAGAACCTGCTAACTGCCACGCAGACGATCAAGACATCCACCGACCTGCTGGCCAGCGCCGAACAATCGGAACGCGTCGCACTGGGCCGCTACAAGGCCGGCGTCGGCACCATCCTCGACGTGCTCAATGCCCAGAGCGCCCTCGCCACCGCCCGCGTCCAGCGCATCCAGGCCGCGCTCGACTGGCACGTCTCGCGCGCCGCACTGGCCCGGGCCGTGGGAACCCTCGACAACCGCTTGCTGACCCCTGCCGCCGAGATACCGATCCCATGAAACCTATTCTGAGAAATTCCATCCTCGCCATGCTCGTCATCGCCCTGGGCGGTGGCGCCTATTACTACTGGCGCAATCACCAGGCGCAAGCTCCGGAGAAACTTTACCGTCTGCAAACCGTGGAAAAGGGCGACCTGACGCAAACCGTGTCGGCCAACGGCACGCTCAACCCGGTGGTGCTGGTCAATGTCGGCACGCAGGTTTCCGGCACCGTCACAAAGCTCTATGTCGATTTCAACGACAAGGTCGAGAAAGGCCAGCCACTCCTCGAACTCGACCAGTCATTGCTCTCCGCACAGGCCCGCCAGTCGGCGGCCAACGTCGGCAACGTCTCGGCCACGCTCGAACTGGCGCGCGCCAACGAGGCGCGCATGAAGGAATTGTTCGCGCAGGAATACGTTTCCCGCCAGGAGCTCGACCAGGCCATGCAGGCGCGCAAGTCAGCCGAAGCGCAACTGGCGCAGGCCCGCGCCGCGGCCGACAAGGACAAGGTCAACCTGAACTACACGATCATCCGCTCGCCCGTTTCCGGCATTGTCGTCGACCGCGTCGTCGATCTCGGACAGACCGTCGCCGCCAGTCTGCAGACACCGACCCTGATCAAGATCGCGCAAGACCTCTCCGAGATGCGCATCGATTCCAGCTTTGCCGAAGCCGACATCGGCAAGATCCAGGTCGGCCAGCAGGTGCGCTTCACGGTGGACGCCTTTCCCGACCGCAATTTCATCGGAGAGGTGCAGCAGATCCGCATGAACGCCACGAACACGCAGAACGTCGTCACCTACAACGTGCGCGTGTCGCTGCAAAACCCGGAACATATCCTGCTGCCGGGCATGACCGCCTACGTCAACATCGCGGTGGCGCAGCGCAAGGACGTGCTGCTGGTACCCAACGCCGCACTGCGCTTCAAGCCGGCCGATGCCGATGAACAAGCAGGGGCGCCGGGCAGGACTGCGGCCGGCGGAAATGGCGAAGGCAAGGGCCGAGGCAAGAAACGCGACGCACAAGGCACATCGAGCGGCCGCGTCTATGTCGTCGAAGGTCGCGACCTCAAGCCGGTACAGGTTCAACTCGGCATCACCGACAACCGCAACACGGAAGTCATCGGCGGCGATCTGAAGGAA
The DNA here is from genome assembly GCA_964563685.1 of uncultured Propionivibrio sp. Classification (GTDB taxonomy): domain Bacteria; phylum Pseudomonadota; class Gammaproteobacteria; order Burkholderiales; family Rhodocyclaceae; genus Propionivibrio. Next base: position 127,714 of record CAZLXL010000001.1, on the reverse strand, counting down.
GGCGACACGATCGTCGTCAGCGAAGCCCCGGCCGCCGCCACCAAGCCCAGCAGCGTCGGCATGAGGCTGTTCTGATGAACGACCCCCGCGACGAAGTCATCCGCGTCGTCGGCCTCGGCAAGTCGTACGTCACGGCGGCCGGTCCGTTCCCGGCATTGAAGGGGGTGGACCTGACCATCCGCCGCGGCGAGTACGTGGCGATCATGGGCCCGTCCGGTTCCGGAAAATCGACCTTCATGAACCTGCTCGGCTGCCTCGACACGCCGACCATGGGCGATTATTTCCTGGTCGGGCGCAACGTCGCCCACTTGCCGGGCGATGAGCTGGCTATCCTGCGCAATCGCACCATCGGCTTCGTCTTCCAGGGATTCAACCTGCTCCCGCGCATGTCGCTGGAGGACAACGTAGCCATGCCACTGGTCTATGCCCACGTCGAACGCGAGCCGCGCCGCGCCCGGGCGCGCGAGATGCTGGCCAAGGTCGGCCTGGAGAAATACGCCCAGTCGCTGCCCGCGCGCATCTCGGGCGGCCAGCAGCAGCGCGTGGCCATCGCCCGTGCCCTGATCAACTCGCCCAGCCTGATCCTTGCCGACGAACCCACCGGCAACCTCGACAGCCACACCAGCGAGGAAATCATGACCCTGTTCCGCCAGCTCAACGAAGAAGGCATCACCATCGTTCTGGTCACGCACGAGCACGACATCGCCGACCATGCCCAGCGGCAGGTGCGCTTTCTCGACGGGCTGATCGTCAGCGACGGGGCGACCTCCAGACGGGAAGTGCTGCCATGCTGAGACCGATGCTCGGCGAGGCCTGGCACGCCATGGGCTCGAACAAGATGCGCACGGCGCTGACCATGCTCGGCATGGTCATCGGGGTCGGCTCGGTGGTGCTGATGATGGCCATCGGCCAGGGGGCACAATATGCCGTGGCACAAACCATCAGCACCATGGGCAGCAACCTGTACATCATCATCGCCGGCACCACCCATGCCGGCGGAGTGCGAACCGGCGGCGGTTTCGGATTCACATTGCGTGTCGCCGACGCCGAGGCCATCGCCGAACTCGAAGACGTCACCTACGTCGCTCCGGTGCAACAAGGCAACCGGCAACTGGTTTATGGCGCAAAGAACTGGAACGCTACCGTCGTCGGCACGACGCCCAGCTATCTTGATGCCCGCTCCTGGACCCTGACCGGCGGCCATGTGTTCGGCGACGCCGACGTGCGCTCGGCCACGCGCGTGGCACTGCTCGGCAAGACGGTCATTGACAACCTCTTCGACCCGGGCGAAGACCCCATCGGAAAGACCATCCGCGTGCAGAACACGCCCTTCACCGTGATCGGCACATTGGCGCCGAAAGGGCAGAATCTCGACGGACGGGACCAGGACGACACCATCATCATCCCGCTCACCACGGCGCAGCGGAAAGTCTTTGGCGTTCCGTTCGCGGGCTCGGTGCGCACGATCATGGTTCAGGCGGCTTCCGCGGAAGCCATGCCGCTGGTGGAAAAATCGGTCACCGCGCTGCTGCGTCAACGTCACCGCCTGCGCGAGGATCAAGACAACGATTTCTACATCCGCAACCTCGCGGCAGCCGCCGACACGGCCGCAGAGACCACGCGCGTGATGTCCCTGCTGCTCGGCGCCATCGCCTCGGTTTCCCTGCTCGTCGGCGGCATCGGCATCATGAACATCATGCTCGTCTCGGTCACCGAGCGGACGCGCGAGATCGGCATCCGCATGGCCATCGGCGCGCGGCAGAAGGACATCCTCGCCCAGTTCCTGCTCGAAGCGATCATGCTCTCGATCACCGGCTGCCTGATCGGCCTCGTGCTCGGCATCGGCGGCGCGCTGCTGGTCAACGCGCTGACCGACATGGTCATCGTCATCTCGGGAGGCTCGGTGCTGGTGGCCTTCGCGGTGGCCGCCGGTGTCGGCGTATTCTTCGGTTTCTACCCGGCGCGCAAGGCCGCAGCGCTCGACCCGATCGAGGCCTTGCGTTATCAATAATTCCTTTTACTGCCCGGCAAGTCACTGTACACACTGACTAATTCCTGCGATTTTTGATACCCGCCACCGCCCCGGCCATGGTTTAATTGCGCTTTCCCGTTTTACCGTTTCCCCGAATTCAGGATTTTCCATGCCCGTTTACTCTCTCGGCGTGCACACGCCACATGTTGATCCACAAAGCTGGATCGCCCCCAATGCTTCAGTCATCGGCCAGGTTCATCTGGCGAAAAACGTTTCAATCTGGTGGAACTGCACCTTGCGCGGCGACACCGATCTGCTCTACATCGGCGAAAACACCAACATCCAGGACGGATCGGTGGTGCATACCGACCCCGGGCTGCAAGTCATCGTTGGCCGCAACGTCACCATCGGGCATCGCGTCATCCTGCACGGATGCACGATCGGCGACGGTAGCCTGATCGGCATGGGCGCGACCCTGCTCAATCGCTCGGTCATCGGAAAATATTGTCTGATCGGCGCCAATACCCTGATTCCCGAAGGCAAGGTCATTCCGGACCGCTCGCTGGTCGTCGGGGCTCCCGGCCGTATCGTGCGTCAGCTGACCGACGAGGAAATCAACCGCATAGCGCACGGCAACGAACACTACGTTGAAAACTGGCAGCGCTATCGCGAGGAATTGAAACTGCTCTGAGTGCCGAAGGCATGAACTCGCGCGGCAACGCCCGCTCCTCTTCCCGCGTCCTCTGGTTCATGGCAGCGGGGGTCCTGCTCATCCTGCTCAACCATTTCCTGCCGCGCATCGAAGCCTGGTTCGCTCCTACCGATGCCGTGCCGCGCACGGTGACGGCGCGCGGCGACCTGGCCGCCGACGAAAAGGCGACCATTGCCCTGTTTGAAAATGCCAAGGATACCGTGGTATTCATCACCACCCGCGCGCAGGTGCGTGACTTCTGGACGCGCAACGTGTTCACCGTGCCGCGCGGCACCGGGTCAGGCTTCATCTGGGACGACGCAGGACACGTCATCACCAACTTTCATGTCATCGAGAACGCCAGCGAAGCCATCGTCCGGCTCTCCGACGGACGCGACTACCGGGCTGCGCTGGTCGGCACCAGCCCGGCGCACGACATCGCCGTGCTGCGCATCGGCGTCGGCTTCAAGCGCCCGCCGCCGGTTCCGCTGGGCACCAGCAACGATCTGCGCGTCGGCCAGAAGGTGTTCGCCATCGGCAACCCCTTCGGCCTCGACTGGACTCTGACCAGCGGCATCGTCTCCGCGCTCGACCGCTCGCTCGGCGGGGACGGAGGGAGAAGCGTTGAACACCTGATCCAGACCGATGCCGCGATCAATCCCGGCAATTCCGGCGGCCCGCTGCTCGACTCCGCCGGCCGGCTGATCGGCATCAACACCGCCATCTACAGCCCGAGCGGCGCTTCCGCCGGCATCGGCTTCGCCGTCCCGGTCGACACCGTGGCCCGCGTCGTGCCGCAACTGATCGCCAAGGGCAAATACCTCCGACCGGTGCTCGGCATCCAGATCGACGACGGCCTTAACGAGCGCCTGATCCGTTCCCTCGGCACCAAAGGGGTCTATATCCTCAAGGTCAGCCCCGGATCGGCGGCCGAAGCCGCCGGGCTCAAGGGCGCGCAAATCACGCGCGACGGACGCATCATTCCGGGCGACATCATCACGGGAATCAACGGCAACCCCATCGACAGCGTCGGACGCTACCTGTCCCGCATCGACGATTTCGCGATCGGCGAAACCGTGACCCTCAGCATCCAGCGCGACGGCCACGAGCAGGAAATCCAGGCAACCCTGCAGCCGGAATCGTCCTGAAATCCACGCACCACTAGGGCCAACCTCTGAAGCTGACTTGTAGTCGAATCAGGGCTCAATGTCAGCTTGGACGGCCTGAGCCGCCCATATCCGAAGAACCCAGTCAATTCGTTACCGTGACGAGAGCGTAACTATCAGGCCGGCGAGTACCAGTAGCGATCCAAACACGAAAGCCAACCCGAGGTAGTCGCCCAAGATGATAGCTGCAGCGGCGATACCAAAAACGGGTTGCAGATATTGGACGCTGGCTGCAATTCGTGCCGGAACAACCCGCAACAATCTCAGCCACATGAAAAGTCCGGCCACAGTGACCGCAACGCCAAGATATAAAGCGGCGCCGACACCCTGAGCAGTGAATTGAAACGATCGATTCGACATTTCCCAACCCGCCCAGGGCAACAGAGCCAGAAAGCCGAACATCGTGCTCCACGCGGCCACGGTGGCTGTGCCATATGCGTTGGTCAGGTCAACACTCCAAACGTAGTAGAACGCAATTGCTACCGACGAAATCAGCATCCAGCCCACACCGAGCATCGTGTTCGTAGTGCCGGATGATTCGGCGCCCAATTCCCCAAATGCCACCACGGCTATTCCAGCAAAAGCAGTCAAAAGTCCAAGCGTTTGCAACGGAGTCACATGCTGGCCCAGGCGTCTTGCGGCAAAAATCACAGTAAACAAGGGAATGGTGGCCGAAATAATGGTACCGACCGAGGCCGACGTACCCGCTACGCCAAAGGTTTGAGCGACCTGCCCAATGCCGATGCCCAGCGTGCCGAGCGCAGCAACAGGGAGCAACGCCTGTTTCGGAATCGACCGCCGACCCAACGTAAAAAACAGCATTAGCGGAACGGCAAACGCAAAACGCATTGCAGTTAGTGTCAACGGGGGCAGATCCGCCAGTCCGAGTTTGGTGACGGGAATCGATAACCCCCATATAAGCGCCAGGAGAAGCATTTCGCCAAGCTGTCGCGAACTGTGGCCGCCGATGGGATGGACAGTGATTTCTCGGGAGGAATGATTGCTGGACATGGCACACAGACATTGAAGATAGGGATAACGATTTTTGGGAATATTTTGGGATAGTGATGGCGAATTCGTTTGTTGACAAACGACTTGTTGTCACATGGCAGGTGAGTATTGCTCACACGTTCACCCGACCATGTTAAACCATCTTCCTCCACTCCAAACCTTGCGCGCCTTCGAAGCTGCTGGCCGCTTGCTGAGCATGACCCTGGCGAGCAAGGATCTGCACCTGACGCATCATTCCGGGCGACATCATCACGGGAATCAACGGCCAGCCCATCAACAGCGTTGGACGCCACCTGTCCCGCGTCGACGATTTCGCGATCGGCGAAACCGTGACCCTCAGCATCCAGCGCGACGGCCGCGAGCAGGAAATCCAGGCAACCCTGCAGCCGGAATCGTCCTGAAACTTTCGGTTCAACGCGACGAACCGCCTGCGTTTTTACACCTTGCCTGACGCACCCATCGGGAATACTACGCGGAACCGCAAACGATCAGACCTGCGCCTCTTCTCGCAACTACAGCAACGAACCCTTTTTTTGACCAGCGATGTTCGACAGGCAAGAATCGGCCAGAAGCAGACCCTCAAGAAGGCGCGGCATGGCAGACGTTGGCTCTGTCTGTATGATTAGCGGTTGATATGGAGACCGGGATTGGCTAATCTCTTTGTCATTCAATACGTTAAATGCACCTCAATCGTGTCCGTATTATTAGCAATAACCCGGACGTTTCTGCGCCTGAATAACAGTAGAGCACCTACATGGCAACCGCTAAACAAGATTTGGGCAAATGGGGAGAGGAGCAAGTCGCCAAGCTCTGTCACTGTCCAAAGTGCAAGAGAACAAAAACGTTCAAACGACTGCCTACCAATTTCAAGTGCGCAGATCTCATTTGCGACTTCTGCGGCTTCTTGGCGCAAGTTAAGGCGATGAACGTCAAGGTGTTGCTTCCGCTTCCAAAACAGGTATTAGGTGCTGCATGGGGTCCGCAAAAAGACAGAATGGATTCCGCAATTTACTTTCCTTTGTATCTGGTACTGAAAGCCCCATCTGGGTTAGCCATCTACTATTTATCCACTGACTTTCAGACGCCACAGTTGTTTGTACCCAGAACGCCCTTGTCCGCGAGTGCTAAACGAGCAGGATGGCAGGGCTTCATCTATGACATAACGACCATTCCAAATGGCGCACTTATCAAGTTGGTCTAGTGCTCTAACAACTCATTCCACCGGACCTGCGCGAAAATCCGCGCAGGCCGATGAATTCAAACGTCAGACCTCAATCTCATGACCGCAACACTTTGCGCAATCCGGGGGGATATAACCACTTTGCAGGTTGAAGCCATCGTCAACGCCGCGAACTCTTCGCTGCTAGGAGGGGGTGGCGTTGATGGCGCAATACACCGAGCGGCTGGCCCAGAGCTAATACACGAGTGTCGTACTCTTGGCGGTTGCAAGACGGGAGACGCCAAAATCACGAAGGGTTATCGGCTGCCCGCAAAACACATCATCCACACGGTCGGCCCGGTATGGCGTGGCGGTACAAATGGAGAGCCTGAGCTTTTGGCGTCCTGTTATCGCAATTCCATTGCGCTTGCTGCGGCCAATGGAATCAAAACGCTCGCGTTTCCGAGCATCAGTACAGGTATCTACGGTTATCCGATTGAGCTTGCTGTACAAGTTGCTGTCTCAACCGTGCGCTTAGCCGTTAAAGAATTCGTTTTCATGCAAGAGGTGGTCTTCTGCTGTTTTTCATCACACGATCTGCAAGCCTATGAGCAAACCCTCATTCAATCCGGGGCTTGACAGGCGCTCACTGGACGCCGAGCGATGAAGCTGCGTAGCGCCGGTGAAGTCAAAAGTTATCCATCAAGGGCGTAATCATGACGTCATCCTGGGCTGCATACAACGAACTGGCCTGGACTGAAGACCTTCTTGCAGACTCGGGAGATGATGAAGATGAGGTCGGAGAGTATGTCGACCTGATCAAGCGAAATTCATCACATATCCCATAGACGTTGCTGCATCCGGGTTGTGGAGCAGGCGGCCACGACACCCTCTTCAAACGGCACTTTGCCGTGACGGGACTTGAAAGCGCGCACTCAAGCTGATGGTCGTAAAACAATCCAACGCTTTACTTGGGAATGGCTCTCATTTACAATTCGCCCGTTCCCCCATCTTTCCAACCCTCGCAAACATGACCCGGATCGCTTTCCGATCCGGACTGGCGAGGGTGTCCGGACGGGGAGCTTTGCTTGAATGGGACATGTCCGTGCTGGAGCGCTATCACCGCGAACTGCTGAACTTCTTGACGCGCCAGGTTGGCGACCGCGACACCGCGGCCGACCTGGCGCAGGAAAGCTTCGTCCGGGTGTTGGGCGTCCAGTCTTCCGGCCAGGCCGTGCTGGACACGCGCGCGCTGCTCTACCGCACCGCACGCAATCTGGTTGTCGACCGGTACCGCCGCACCGAGGTACGCCGACATGACGACATCGACGCCATTCCCGAAGATCAGTACCCCCCGGCCCCGCAACACCTGCAGCCTGAGGAAGTGCTGGCCTCCCGGCAGGTCATCTGCGCCTATCTGACCACCGTCGAGAACCTGCCGGCCCGCTGCCGCGAGGCCTTCGTGCTGCACGTCTTCGACGAACTGGGCCACGCCCAGATTGCCCAACGCATGGGTATTTCGGTCAGCATGGTCGAAAAGCATATCGTGCGCGGCATGGTGGCGTGCAAGCTGTGCCAGCGCCGATTGCGCGAAGAGAAGAATATGGCACCGGGCAAGACGCAAAACGGGGAGGAAGCGCAACCCTAGCAGAACACCACCCAACCGGACTGCGATTGGCAGGGTGAGGGAAAACCACCCTCATGCGTCAACATAACAAGAGCAAGCCATTGCCACCGCCATGCCTTCCACCCTACATTCACGTCATCCCCATTCTTCATCCAATGGACAGCCCGATCCCGCATCCGCAGCGGAGAGCGACGAACGCGATTTCGCGGCGTTTTCCCGGACCCAGGATCCGCTGGACATCCAGGCGGCCACCTGGGTCACGCGCAATCGCAACGGCCTGGATGCCCGGGGCGAAGCCGAGTTGCAGGCCTGGCTGGATGCCGACCCGTGCCACGCCGAAGCGTTTGAAGACATGGCCGCCACCCTTGGCGACCTGCAGCAATTGTCCAGCGACGAGGTGGCCCGGCTGAAGGCTGGCCTGCCGGACCGGGAGCGCACCGCCGTTACGCCCCCATCCCCACGGCTAACTGGCGTATTGAATTTGTCGACACCAATGAGGCGTGGCTTCCGGGTGTTTCTCCCCCAAACCGCCGCTGCAGCCATCGCCCTCATCCTGGCTGGCTCGGGCTGGATGGGTTGGGACCACTGGCGCCGGCAGCCGGTGTTCGAGCAGACCTACGCCACCGCGCGAGGTCAGCAACTTACCGCCAAGCTGCCCGATGCCGATGAACCGTCAGGCTCCAACGGCAGCACCCTGCAGCTCGATACCGCCACCCATGCCCAAATCCGCCTGTACCGCGACCGTCGCGAAGTACGCCTGCAGGAAGGGCAAGCCATGTTCACCGTGCGTTCCGACGCACAACGGCCTTTCTACGTTTACGCCGGCAGTTTACGCATCACCGTGACCGGCACCCGCTTCTCGGTACGCCACTCCGGCACTGGACTGGATGCGGGCCGGACCGTGGTGTCGGTGGAAGAAGGCCGTGTGCGCGTGGCCGCAGCCGATCATGGCGCAACCGAAGCCGGAATGCCTGCCGCCGACGTCACGGTGGAACTCAGCGCCGGCCAGACGGCGACGGCCGACGCGCAGGGTCGGCTTGGCCCGGTAGCCAGCCTGCCGCCCGGCGACATCGCCCCCTGGCGCGACGGACGCCTGAACTTCGACCAGACGCCACTGGCTCAGGCCATCGCCGAGTTCGAGCGCTACGGCCACACCGGCCTGGTGGTGCGCGACCCGGCAGTGGCCACCCTGCCCGTGGGCGGCAGTTATTCCCCACGCCAGCATCAGCAGTTTGCCAGGGCCTTGCCGCAGCTTTTGCCGGTGCGCCTGGTGCGCCGCGGCAGCCTTACGGAGGTGGTTGCACAGCCGCGATAAAAAAAGTGGAAGAATTCTCATTTGCAACATGAGGATTCACAGCAGGTGCTGCGTCTTCATCGGTAGGAGGATCTCCGGCCTCGCGCCGGATCCGGAATTCAACCACCGATTCAGGAGTTTACCCATGCGCGCAGCGCCGCAGTTGAAACGTTTCACCCCGGCTCCCAAGGCTTTGGCAGCCGCAGTTACCCTGGCCCTGGCCGCCCTCCAGATCGCCCCGGTTCACGCCCAGGGCAACATCACGCCGGCTCCCGTGGCGATCAACATTCCGGCGCAAGGCCTGGGTCAGGCGCTCAACGAGCTGGCACGACAGGCCAATCTGCAGCTGAGTTTTCCGGCCGATCTGGTGGCCGGCAAAACGGCGCCGGCCGTCTCGGGCCAGCTCACCCCGCGCCAGGTTCTCGATCGCCTGCTCGCCGGCAGCGAACTGGAGGCCAGCATCAACGGCAATGCGGTGCTGGTGAAGAAGGCAGCGCAGGCACAGCGTTCGTCGGCCGAGGACAAGGAGCTGTCAGCCGTGGTGGTGACCAATCTGCGTGAAAACCGCGTTTCCAAGGGAGCGACCGGGCTGCCGATGGAGATCAAGGAAACGCCGCAGAGCATCAGCACCCTCGACGCCGAGGAGATGCGCGACTATGGCGTCACGGAGGGCAACAAGGCCCTGCAGATGGTTACCGGCCTCAATGTCGAGCAATACGAGACCAACCGGGCCACCTTCAATTCACGCGGCTTCGAGATCCAGCTGACGCAGGTCGACGGACTGGGCATGACCAACAGCTGGGGGACGGTGGTCGGCCAGCAGGACACCTTCCTGTTCGACAAGATCGAAGTGATCCGTGGGGCCAATGCCTTGCTGACCGGGGTCGGCAATTCCTCGGGCACCATCAACTACGTGCGCAAGCGCCCCACGAACAAGGACCAGGGCGAGATCAACCTGAAGACGGGCTCGCACGACACCAAGCGTCTGGCGCTCGACTACAACAAGGTATTCACCGAAGACGGCTCCGTCGCCGGCCGGTTCGTGATGATCCATCAGGACAACGACTCGCACATCCGCAGCCTGAACGACCGCAATACCACGCTGTATGGCGCGATCGACAGCCAGATCGGCAACAGCGGCGTGCTGACCTTTGGCTTCACACACCAGGACAATCGCCAGAAGTCGCCGATGTGGGGGTCGCTGACCCTGAATTACCTGACCGGCGGACAGGCGGAGTTCGGCACCTCGTCCTCCACGTCGCAGGACTGGACCTACTGGAACACCAAGTCCAACAGCGCCTTCGTCGAATACACCCACTACCTGAACGACAACTGGGAAGGCAAGCTCACCTACAACAAGCGTCGCGCCGTCGAGCAGACCCGCCTGCTTTACGCCTATTCCCCGAGCGGCGGCCTGAATGCCGACAATACCGGGCTGGTCGGCTGGCCTTACGGCAGCTACACGACCACCGACAGCAACCTTCTCGACGCCAACCTCAGCGGCAAGTTCGACCTGTTCGGGCGCAAGCACGAGCTGATCGCCGGGGTGAGCCATTCCGTCGAGGAAAACGAAACCGATACCTATCCCTTCGATGCGTCCTACATGCTCCAGCCGTTGCCCGCCTTCCCGTATGGCGGCGACGTCTATCCGGAGCCGAACTGGGGCTCCCGTACGCCGAGTTCCGCCGGCAAGCAGAGCCTGACCCGGTTCTACACCGCCTCCCGGCTGGCCCTGACCGACAGGCTGCGCGCGATCCTGGGGCTGAACGCGGTCAAGCTGGCCCGCGAAGGCGACTCGCGCTACGGCGCAGTCACGACCACCACCCACTACCCCGACACCCGCGAAACCAGCCCCTACCTCGGCTTCACCTACGATTTCACGCCCACTCTGCTGGGCTATGCGTCCTACTCGGAGATCTTCCAGAACCAGGACCAGAAAGACATCAACGGGGCCTATCTGGATCCCATGAAAGGCGTCAATCATGAGGTAGGCGTCAAGGCGGACTGGCTCGACAAGCGCCTGCTGACCACCTTCGCCGTATTCCGGGCCGAGCAGGAAGGCCTGGCCACCTATGCCGGCATGAATGGCAGCCAGTATGTCTACGTGCCGAAGGATGTGAAATCCAGAGGCTTCGAGTTCGAGGCGAGCGGACGGGTCGGCCGCGATGCCCGCCTCGCGCTGAGCTTCACCCGCCTCAAGCTGACCGGTCCGGACGGCGATGACATCTACGAATGGGTACCGCGCACCACCGCCAAAGTGCGCTTCGACAGCCGCGTGCCGGGCATGCCCGACCTGCGCCTGGGCCTGGCCACACGCTGGCAGTCCGATGTTTACAAGGAAGGCGGCGCCCGCCAGGATTCCTTCCTTGTGTCCGACGCTTTCGCCACATACAAGCTCAGCAAGGATTTCACCGCACGGCTCAACATCAACAACCTGTTCAACAAGAAATACGTGACCGGCATTGCCTACGGCGCGCTGTATGGCGAACCGCGCAGCGCCTACCTCACGCTTGAGTACAAGCTTTGAGTGTGACCCTAGCCCGGAAACCGCGCATCGCCCTGCGCAGCGCGGCCGCCATTCTCGGCGGCTGGGCCTTTTCCTGGGGCTTCGTCGCCTGTGGCACCGCCGCTCTGGCGGGCCTGGGCGTCGAATTCCACGATGCCGAGATGGCCCTGCTGATGCTGGGCCTGCTGGTCTTTCTCGGCATCTTCCTGTAGTCCTTCGCCGCGCGCAGCGTGCCGCGCGTATGTGCCGTGCTGTTGGGTGGCGCGCTGTTCTTCAACGGCGCGGCCATTTTGCTGCAGCGCGCGATCCTGTCCTGAAAGGTTCTCCCATGTTCGCGAGCTTCCGCCTGTCGATGGCCTGGTTGCACACCTGGTTCGGCCTCGTGCTGGGCTATGTGCTGATGGCCTGCTTCTTTTTCGGTGCTCTGTCGGTGTTCGACCGCGAGATCGACCGCTGGGCGCTGCCCGATACGCGTTTCGCGCCGCAGCCCATGCCTTCCTTCGACAAGGTGTTAGCACCCGCTTTCGCCAGGCTCGAAGCGGACCCTGCCGAGTATGCCGCCAATATCTCCACGATGCACGACGCGGCCAAGGGGCCACCGACCCCGCGCCTGGAACTGCCAGCCGACGAATACTGGGCCTACACCACCCACCGCGATCCGGTGCTGGCCATCGGCGCCGGATTCCGCGTACCGTTGCCGAAGGACGCCGAAGCCCACAACCATATCCACGGCAGCGCCACGATCGACCCGCGCACGGGCGATTTCGTGCGCTCCGACCAGCTCAGGATCGGCAGCCAGTGGTTCTATCCGATGCACTACAGCCTGAACTGGAACTGGAAAAACCTGGGCATCTTCACGGTCGGCCTGGCTGCTCTGGTGATGCTCGCCGCGCTGGTCACCGGCGTGATCATGCACCGCAAGTTCTTCCGCGAGTTCTTCACCTTCCGCCCCGACAGGCAGTCCCAGCGCAGCCTGCTCGATCTGCACAACCTGAGCGGCGTGGTGGCGCTGCCCTTCCATTTTTTCTTCGCCTTCACCGGCCTCCTGATCTTCGCCGGCACCTACTACTTCCCGGTTTCACAGTTCCAGCTCAAGCCCCTGCACGACCGGCACGAAGTCATCGAGGCGCGTGAAACCGGCCTGCCGCATGAGCACGCGGGCATCCCGGAGGCGCTCGCTTCGGTCGACGCGATGATGGCCGAGGCCAGACGCCGCTGGGCCGCGCGCGACATGGCCGGCGAAGTCGGCTTCCTGCAACTGCATCACTTCGGCGACGCCAACGGCTACGTGAGCATCTACCGCGCCGGCAGTGACCGTGTCGCGCTGGTGGGTGAAGGCATCCATTTCAAGGCCAGCACCGGTGAAGTGCTGCACGAGGATCCGCCGCGCACGGCGGTCTCCGAAACCAACGAATTCCTCACCGGCCTGCATTTACAGCATTTCGAGCACTGGCTGCTGCGCTGGCTCTACGTACTGGGCGGCCTGCTCGGCTGCGTGTGCATCGCCACCGGCTTCATCTTCTTCGTCGGCAAGCGCAAACAACAGCACGCCCAGGTCGGAGACCCGTGCAGCCGATGGGTCGATGCCCTGGCCGTAACCGCCGTCACCGGCATGGTGATTGCCGCCGTCGGCATGCTGGTGGCCAACCGGCTGCTGCCGGCCGATCTGGCTGGCAAAGGCGACTGGGAAAAGCTGGCCTTCTGGGGCCTCTGGGTGCTGGCGCTGCTGCACGCCCTCGTGCGCAGCGCGCCCGTGCAGGAGGCGCGCATGAACCCGGCCTGGCGCGAGCAATGCTGGACGCTGGCCGGCCTGGCGGTGGCGGCGGTGGCGCTCAACGCGATCACCACGGGCGACCACCTGCTCAAGACCGTGTTCACCGACACCTACTGGCCCGTGGCCGGCGTTGACCTGAGCCTGCTGGCCACGGCGGCCATCGCGGCGTGGGCGGCACGCAAGCTGGCGCTGCGCGAGCGCGGCGGCGTCATATCGAGTACTGCACAGCCCGCGGTGGAGGTGGCGCATGTTTGAAGCGCTGTGGCTGGCGACCGCAGCCGTCCTCAGCCTGGCGGGCATGGCCGGGCTGGCGCTGGCGATGGAGGCGCACTGGGGCCAGGTGATGCATCAGCCCGTGGGCGAGGCGCACCGGACGCGGCGCCTGCTGCGCGTTCTGGGTGTCACGGCCTTGCTTTTGTCATTATTGGCCTGCCTGATGGCCGACCGGCCTTCGATGTCGGTGCTGGTGTGGGTGATGCTGCTGAGCGGCAGCGCAGTGGTGGTGGCAATGGCCCTGGCGCGAACGGCAAAGCCACGAAACCTGTCTCCACGATCGGCCGGAGGCCGACGGGGCGACCGGAGCTGACGAGCCAAGCCTGTCTGCAAGCACTCCCTTCTCAGCTCCGCCGCACCCGGCCGGGGTACGTTCGCAGGGCATCCAGTTCTTCGAGCAGATCGGCGACCAGTGCCGCCAGTTCCGGAACGGCGTCGAAATCGCGTTCCAGGTCGTGCATGCGGCGCGCGCGTATCAGACATGCCGCCGAAAATCGCCATACACCGACGACGCTTTCGGCGCCCGGAAACAGCCCTTCGTCCAGATGGCGCACCAGCCAATCGGGCTCGACGCGGCAGGTCGCTGCCATCTGTTCCAGCGTCAGCCAGCTCTCTTCCAGGAGCGTACCGATCAAAACGTCTTCATCATGCATGGCTCAACTCCCTGAAGCACGGCGCGGGTCAAAGGCCAGTTCACGCGCCATGGCGGCATAAAGCTCGCGCGCCTTCGGCGTATCGGCCGAGGGCAGGACGACCTGAAGCGTCAGGATCAAATCGCCGGGAGGATTGCCCGGAATGCCTTTCCCGCGCACGCGCAGGCTGGCGCCGCTTTGCGCGCCCGCGGGAATGCGAACCTTCAGTGATCCGCCCGGCACATCAACCGCCACGACAGCACCGAGCGCAGATTCCCAGGGGGCGACAGGCAGATCGAGCAGCAGATCGCGTCCGTCAACGCGCAGACGGTCGTGCGGCCGGAAATGCACTTCGAGCAACAGATCGCCGGCTGGTGCGCCGCTGTATCCCGGCGCCCCCTGCCCGGCCAGCCGGATGATCTGCCCTTCGCGCACACCGACCGGAATCTTCACGTTGAGCGTGCGCGTCTCGACAGTCACGTGCCCCTGCACATCCACGCTGGGAGCGCGCAGGCTGATCTGCCTCGTGGCGCCATGAAAGGCATCGTCGATATCGAGCACAACCTTCGCGTGATGATCCTCGCCCCGCATCCGGAAGCCGCCGGAAGCCTTTCCGGCATGGAATGCACCGCCCGCGCCGGACGCCCCCATGCGCCCGAAAAGCCCGGAGAAGAAATCGCTGAAACCGGCGGCATCCCCGGGCGAAAAACCGTGCGTGGAAAATTCGAAACCGGCATCCCAATCTGGCGGCGGGCGGAATTCCTGTCCGGGCTGGTAACCGCTGCCGACCTGATCGTATGCCGCGCGCCGCTCGGGATCGGAGAGAACCGTATAGGCCTCGTTGATTTCCTGCATGCGCTGCTCGGCGTCCTTTTCTTTCGAAACATCCGGGTGGTACTTGCGCGCCAGCTTGCGGAAGGATTTCTTGATTTCTTCCGCCGTCGCATCGCGCTTCACCCCGAGCGTCTGGTAGTAATCCTTGAATTGCATGAAAGCTCCATTTCTACGGGCTCTCAAGTGGCCGTCACCTGTTCAAGATGGCATCGCCCATGAAGGATTTCAAGGATTTCGCCGGCCGGGCCGGCACGGGAGCATCAGGCGATCGACGCGCCGAACAGGATGCCGATACCGAACGTCACTGCGGCTGCGGCTCCGCCGAACAGGATTTGGCGTAACGCCGAATAGGCAAAGCTGCGTCCGTTGAACAAGGATGTCACCGCGCCGACGGCGCCAAGTCCAAACAGACTCAGACCGATGCTGGTCACGATGCCGACCGAGTTCTCCAGCCAAAAAAACGGCACTACAGGGAAGATCGCTCCCACGGCGAAAAGCAGCAGCGACACACCCGCCGCACTCCACGGATTGCCGCCGAGTTCGGCCGGATCGATACCGAGTTCCTCGCGCGCCAGCGTCTCCAGCGCCGTATCGCGGTTTTCCATGACCTTGGTGGCGATCAGCCGGGCCTGTTCACGCTCGATGCCCTTGGCCTGGTAGATCAGGGCCAGCTCCTTCAACTCGGCTTCGGGCGTCTGTTCGAGTTCTTCGGCTTCTCGTTCGATTTGCGTGCGCGCCAGTTCACGGGCATTGGTCACCGACAGCCATTCACCCAGCGCCATCGACAAAGCACCGGCGACCAGCCCGGCCAATCCGGTCAGCAAGACGGTCGGCGAAGCAGCCCCCGCGCCGGCAACGCCCATGACGAGACAAAAATTGGAGACCAGCCCGTCATTGACACCCAGCACTGCGGCGCGCAACTCGTTGCCGGAACCGCCGCGATGCCAACGCTCTGCACCGGCAATATCGCTGCCATCCACCGGCCCACCATGCCCTGCGGCGGCGAGGATCACAGCGGCATGGCCGCGTTCGTCGGCGGTCAGGGTGCGCGCATCGGGCTGGTTCGCATATTTGTTCCGGTCGGCAAACTCGTTGCCCGCGACAACGGGAAGGATGAATTTCGGCCCGAAGTGCTGCGCCAGGCGGATAAGAAGCCGGGTTTTCAGCGAAGGCGCCTGCGGCAGATCGCTGATCCCGGCGGCCGCCAGCTTGTCGCGCCAGACGTCTGCGTGTTCGTTCTCGGCCTGCGCCAGCTGGAGAAACAGATCCCTGCGCGTCGGATCATTCTCGTAGCTGGACAGCGCTGCATAGAGCGCGGCGCCGTCGATCTCGTCCTGCAGATTGTCACGGTAACGCCGGATCTGGCTCATTCCTTCTCTCCCCGAAGGTTGCCCGGAGCGTCGTCGAACTGCCGGCGCAACCGGTTCAGCCCCTGCCTGAAGGCCTCGGCGTCGCCGTGATCGAAAAATTTCGGATACCGTTCGTGCGCCGACTTGATCCGGCGCGCATGCTTGATCGGACACCAGTACTGCTCGGTGCGCGCCGCCACTTCGCGGGTATAGGCAGCCACGCCGTTGCCGTAGGAACAATAGAAACAGTTGAACTTCTCGATGATGTTCAAGTAGGGCAGGTCTTCGCGGTCGAAGACGAGATAGTCGGAGCGCTTCACTTTCGGAATGCGGTACACCGGAAAGCAGATGGCCTGGTAAACGGTGACAAACAGATCCATCAGCAGGAAGGGAATCCACCCCAGATAGATGATGGGCGCAGTCAGGACGACGAGGAAACGGGTGCGGATCAGGAAACGGAAGAGCCCGGTCTTGTAGCGCTTCTGCTGGCGCAGGAATTCTTCGGCCAGCCGGGCCTGCCTCTCCTGCAGTTCCTCGCGCGCCTTGCGATATTCTTCCTCGACATCCTCCTGCAGCGCCTGGATGCGCGCGAGCAGGTCGTTCAGATTGTTTCTGATCATGCAATACCCCGTCCGGGAAAGCTGCAAGTCTACGTCATACCGGCGCAACCGGCATGCGGAATATCAGCGGAATTGTCTGGAACTGTCCGCCGTCTATCCAGAGGATCCCGGCTCGATCCGCACGATGCGCCCGCGCGCCTCGTCGGTCAGCAGGTACAGCAGACCGTCCGGGCCGGTGCGCACATCGCGGATGCGTCCGATCTGTCCTTGCAGCAGGCGTTCCTCGCGCAGGACACGGTTGCCGTCGAGCTCCAGGCGGACCAGCATCTGCCCGCGCAACGCCCCGACAAACAGATTACCGCGCCAGGCCGGAAATCTGTCGCCGGTGTAGAAGGCCATTCCGGACGGGGCGATCGACGGCGTCCATTGCCAGATCGGCTGGGCCATGCCCGGCTTTTCCGTGCCTTCGCCGATGCGCGTTCCGATACCGTAGTTACGGCCATAGGTGATCACCGGCCAGCCGTAGTTCGTGCCGGCACGGATGATGTTGATTTCGTCGCCGCCCTGCGGACCATGCTCGTGCGCCCATAATTCGCCGGTCTCCGGATGCAGCGCCGCCCCCTGGATGTTGCGGTTGCCCAGCGTGAACTTTTCCGGCAGGGCGTTCCGCTGCGCCACGAACGGATTGTCCACCGGCACCCGGCCATCGTCGTGCACGCGGATGACCGAGCCGGCGTGGTCATCGAGCCGTTGCGCCCGTTCCATCTCGCCGCGATCCCCCAGGGTGATGTACAGGAAGCCCTTGCGATCGAACACCAGGCGCGATCCGAAGTGATGCCCGGTCGTGGTTTTCGGACGCATGGAGAAAATGATCTTCGGGTCGCGCAGCGCATGGCCGTCCAGTCGAGCGCGCAGCACTTCCGTGCCATAACCGCCCTCTCCGGGAGCCGCGTAGGAAAGGTAAATCCAGGCGTTTTTTGCAAACTCCGGATGCACAGCGACATCCAGGAGTCCGCCCTGCCCGACAACAGCGACGGCAGGTACGCCCGCGACCGGCTGCGGGTCCAGGCGGCCATCGGCAGACACCAGACGCAAACGTCCCGCCCGCTCGGTGACCAGCATGCGCCCATCCGGCAGGAACGCTAGTCCCCAAGGGTATTCCAGGCCCTCGACCACGGTCACGCTGCGCCAGGACGGATTCTCCGCCAGCACCAGGCCAGGCCTCACCGCAAAAGCCGCCAACAAGACGAGAACAGTGGCGCAGGCCGCACGCGCAAGCCGCTGCAAGCAATATTGGGGAGCAACGCAGAAAAATTGTTTCATTCTTTATGGCACCAGGACGTTCAGACGACGAAACCGAGAGATAGTCGGCAACCAACACTCGCAAGTCTGACCACACACCCTGCACTCCAGTTCAGGCAATCGCTTTCCACCCCAAAACACATTGTCGGATTTATTTACAGCCATTGAGAGCAATCCATGATTCCATCAGGGTTATTTGTTTTAACCACCAAAAACATATGTGAATACAATATGTTATGCTTGAATTAATTATTTGGCATGTGTATTGCTTGAACCCTACAGCCGCGGAAACTCGTTTCAAACCGCCGCAAGAACCGAACAACTTTACTAATCAGGAGGTTCTGATGTTTACCAGACAGTGTTTTACAAAAGTGGTCGCTGCACTGGCTACCACTGTCCTCTGTTCAACAGCCTCGGCTGACTTGATAACCAACGGCTTCACGTTTGCCGTCGCCAGCGCTTCCGACACGAGTGTGGGTAGCCATTACCACAGCAATACCGGAGGTTCGTTCGGCAATCCGGCCGGCAAGGCCGAAGTTGGACGCTACTTCTCGGAAGAAGTCCGCGGACTTTCAGAATACAGCCTGACCGGTCTCGCGCAGGCCAGCAGCGCGTTCGTGACTTTCAACGTCTTCAAGGCAGGGGGGCTCTTTGCAGGCTCCAATGACTTTCCGTTCAATGGCTCCATTTCGGTTTACGCCTACGGCGGCAACAATCTGGAAGACATTTCCGATTACCAGGCCGCGAGCCTGGGGCTTGTCGGATCGTTCTCCACCATCGGACTCCTGGTCGGTAACATCCTGAGCTTCGACATCACGTCAATTTTCAATTCAACCCTCCTCGCCGCAGAAGACTCGTTGGGCATTCGCTTGCAAGTGGAACCGCTGAACGAAAGCGGCGCCTGGACATTCGATAATTTCAGGCTCACCACCGACAGTCTGTGCACGATCCCCGGCGGTTGCGACGGAGACAATGATGTTCCCGAACCCGCCACGCTGGCTCTGCTCGGCTTGGCGTTGACCGGACTGGCCATCAGACGGCGCAAGGAAAAGTCGGCGTAACCCCACAATAAAACGGCGGCCGTCTGGCCAGCCCTTAACCTCCTCTGGGGAAACACCCTCAGGCGTAATGTGATTGGCCCCGCGAGTTCATGGACTTGCGGGGCTTTCTTATGGGCCGAACCTTCCGCAGCCGGCAGCCCCGCGTTCCGCTCCTCTGAATCCCTCCGGATTCCACGCCTGGAATTGCCACCGCTCGAATTTCCGCCCTGAGGAAAAAGCGTTCAACAGCAGTGACTTCCCGTTGTCGTAACAGTGCGTTACAAAAGAACGACAAAGCAACAACAAACACAACGGGGCAAGAAGTAGACACTGCCGGCCTTTGTCATAAAGCCTGCCAAGGTTCGGATTGAAGTTGAAGCATGAGCCCCCTCATCTCCTTCAAACGACACGCAGCCCCCGCCTGATGCACACCGGTTCCGTGGGCAGCAATCCTTGCCGTGCATCGCGATCGCCATGTCACATGGATGCATTTATGACGCTAGTTTTGAAAACCAAGCAGGAGCAACCATGAAAAACATTTTTCTCATCGCCATTCTGGGTGTCGTTTTAACCGCTTGCGGCGAGGGGATATCGCAAACGCAGCCCGAAAAACCGCGTACCCCGGCGGCTTCAGTGAGTAACGAGGAGGCCGTTTCGAATTCTCCGTTTCAAGGCAGCACCCAGGAGCAAGGCCAGCAATAAGCTCAGGCAGAATGATTGATACGGCACAGGGTCCCCTGCTGCCGTATCAACAGGTCAGAACCCGACTTTTTCCAAGCGTTCACACCCACGAAAACGGATTGCTCCGGACAAAAACAACGCCGCCCAGGGAGTTACCAGCCAAGGACTTTCTTGATCTGGGCCAGTAGCGGAGCGGGCCGGAACGGCTTGATGACGAAGCCTGAGATGCCAAGTCCCACGGCATCCAGCACGTCCTGTTTCCCGGCCCCGACAGCAAGCATCATGATGACCGGCAATGATTTCAGCTTGTCATCCGCGCGCACGGCGCGCATCAATTCCGCGCCGCTCATGCCCGGCATCTGGGTGTCGGTGATCATGAGATTGTAATTCCTGGATTGCAGCTTCCTCAGCGCTTCCGTGCCGTTGCTCACCTGATCGATGTTCAGATCGGGACGGTTGCATGAAAGCAGCAGTTGCACGACGGCCGTACGTACATTCATCTGGTCGTCAACAATGAGGATATGCGTCACGAGTAGCTCCCTTTCCAGCCTGAATTATCCTGACAGCTTCTGATTGCTCCACGCGTCATCTTTCCACCATCGCGGAGACGTTCGAGGGCGATTCTACAGGGGATTCGTGGATTGTTGATTGCGGAATAAAGCCACTCCGGACTGGGTTTAACAACTCAAGCAGCGCTCGCTCTCGGTCGCGAACGGCACCGGTTGATAACGCCAAATTTGTGCAAATCATTCGCCGGTTTTGTAGGAGCCAGCAACGCCCCGGATTCGTATCCTTTTCTGACGGCAATTGAGCCGTCCAAACACGAAAAGGAGGATCAACCATGTTTCAGCCATTTGATGGCGGTACGGTGACTGAGGGGCGTTTTCGGCTGAAAACAAGTTTGCGTCTGATGGCTTTGTACGGAGCCCTCGGCGTTTCGGCTTTGCTTTCTGCATGCGGCGGCGGTGACAGCGATGATGCAACATCAACGGTGACTACACTTAGCTGCGACGACAGTATCAAAACGAAATTTACGCAAGACACTGCAACTCTCGGTGGGGAAACAAAGGTGCTGCTGGTCAAGCAATTCAAGAAAGGTGACCAACTGGTGCTACCCAACTCGAGTTTGGCCTCCGGAATCACACCACTGACGGCTCCCGCCGACCTCTGCCTGATCAAACTTGTGGTGGGGCCCGGCCTGACGACGGAGCCGACAACTGCGCCTTCATGGTCGCAGGGTATCGGTATCGAAGTCTGGCTTCCCGAGAAATCAACCTGGAACGAGCGCATCCGAGCCTACGGCACGGGTGGCGCAGGCGGCGGATTCCACACGGACATCACGCGTCTCGGGCCGAACCGGGGGGAAGGAAATGCCTTTCACGTTGCTGCAGCGGGTAAAGGTTATGTCGTCAGCCATTCCGATGCAGGCCACGTGGGAGGGATCCTGGGCAACTTTACAGGCGGAACACTGGCCTGGGCGATGAAGGTTGACGGCACACCCAACACCGTTCTCTGGAAAGATTATTCCGAACGCAGCATGCACGTACAGGCGATCACAACGAAGGCGTTAACCAAGGCCTATTACGGCAAGGAACAAAAATACGCCTACTGGGACGGCCAGTCGATGGGCGGACGCCAAGGCTACAAGCTCGTCCAGAAATACCCGACAGATTTCGACGGATATCTGCTTGGAGCACCTGCCATCAACCAGAGCAAGATGCAGTTGAACCATCTCTGGCCACAGGTTCTGATGAATGCTGGTTTCGGGGGCACGGTTTTCCCTGCCGCAAAATCGAACTTCATCAGTGCGCAAGCGGTCAAGGCATGCGACCCGTTGAACATCGGCCTCGTCATCGATCCGCTGTCGTGCAAATACGATCCAACCAAGGACGCAGCTGCGTTGTGTAACGGCGTTGCAGGCAACGGGGGCGTAATCGGAACCAATACGAACACCAGCAAGTGCGTCACTCTGGCCGAAGCCGACGTGTATAACAAAATCTGGTACGGTTGGACCCGCGACGGCAGCGTTCCCGACCCGGCAACCTACGGTAACGGCATGGGAACCACCCTGGCAGCGGATAAGGGCCAGTTGTGGTATGGCATTACGCGTGGCACGAACCTGACCGCGATCAATCAATCGGGCGTGATTCCAAGTGGGCCAAATCTCGCCGTGTTCAAGCCGGACAATTCGCCCAACACACTGGCGACGGATTATCTGGCACTCGTGATGGAAAACCCGGCTTACGGTTGGACGGGCTACTTCACCAACGCAACCGGTAATGGCCAAAACAAGTTCCTGGAACTGAACTTCACGAGTTTCGCCTATGCCTACGACAAGGCGCTGGCAATGAACGATCTTTACTTCAGCCAAGCCAATACCGACAATCCCGACCTAACCGCCGCGCGCAACAGCAACCGCAAGGTGCTGCACTACCATGGGTGGAACGACGAAGTGATCGCTCCCGCTGGTTCGATAAACTACTGGGAACGCGTTGCTGCTTACATGGGTGGCAAAACGGAACTGCAGAAATTCAACAGGCTCTACATGATACCTGGGTATGCTCACGATTCAACGTTCGGGCGCAGCGGCCAGATCGACCCTGTCACGGAAGCGGTTGACAAGAACAAGGTTCCTCTGCCACAAGCCTCAACAGGTCGAGACGAATTGTTCTCCGCACTGATGAACTGGGTGGAAAAAGGCACCACGCCAGACCGGATCGAAGTCAGCTCGGCAGATAGTTCGATCAGCATGCCGATCTGCGTATATCCGCAGAAAGCTGCCTACAACGGAACGGGTAACGTGAAGGCTGCATCAAGCTACACGTGTAAGTAAAACCTGCTTCGGTAACTCGTTCAGGGACAGCGCCGGTTCAACAAACCGGCGCTGTGACTATAGCCCAGTAAAAACCAGTAGGTGAAAATTCACCGCTGGGCCAACTACAATAATGCCGTTGATACTTACTGGAGGTGGATCGTGGCGATTAAGGAATCAACAGAGATAGCCACTGATTCTGCAGTGGCAAAAGATGCAAACCAACAACCCTTACTAGTTTTGCCTCAAAACTGGAGAGGGTTACATCTCAATATTTATCCTCTGCCATCAAATGAAGAACGAGGGGCTGCACATGTTGTGGATCCGATGCTGTTTCTTGTGTTAAGCGGCTATAGCCACCGCCGTTACCGCTATAACAGCAATGTAATCAATCTTGAAACAAAGCCCGGAGGGATAGAACTGAAAGGGCGCGACTACCAGCGGGAATGGGCAAGGTGGGATGGCACGCGGGGGTTCACTGTCGGTGTCAAATTTACTCCATCGATTGTTGATCATTTGATTAAAGGCGTATCGGATTTTGATGTAGCCACGAAATTCGAGTTTTTTGACCCCAAAATTGAATGGTTCGTACACGAACTGATGGAAGAAGCCCAACGCGGCGCTCCCGACGGCCCACTTTACGCAGAGAGCCTATCGTGCGCACTGATTGCTTATCTGGGTAGAGAGCATGGTAACAGGAAGACATTCGAAGAATGCGGAGGAAGACTTTCTCCAGCCGCCCGAAAGCGCGTGCTTGATTACGTTGAAGCAAATCTTGGAGAAGAATTGAGCATACCCGAGCTCGCTGGGATCGCCGGATTAAGTGCCCATCATTTCGCTCGAAGTTTTACTGCAACATTCGGCCAGCCTCCGCACCGTTACATATTGCAGCAACGCATCGAGTGTGCCCGCAAAATGATGTCCATATC
Organism: uncultured Propionivibrio sp.; assembly: GCA_964563685.1. Classification (GTDB taxonomy): domain Bacteria; phylum Pseudomonadota; class Gammaproteobacteria; order Burkholderiales; family Rhodocyclaceae; genus Propionivibrio. Next base: position 104,102 of record CAZLXL010000001.1, on the reverse strand, counting down.
GAATAAGTCATTGGCCGAGATTGCCGTTGAGCTGGGCTTCTGTAGCCATGCGCACTTTACGCGCGTGTTTCGTCGGTTCACGGGTCTGACACCCAGTTCCATACGCCAACCGAAATCTTGAGAAAGGGCGAAAGTCACCTTTCATTCATCATGGTTACGGCTATCCCTGAAAAGGCTTCTAGACAAGCTCCGGAATGCCGACCATTTTGTATCCCGCCTTTTCCAGCCCCTCGCGCAGCGCCCTGGCTGTCTCCACCGCTTCGGCATTGTCGCCATGCACGCAGATGCTTTGCGGATTGACCGGGATGCGCTTGCCGCTGATTGAAATCAGCGCCCGTTCCTCGACCATGCGCATGACATGCTCCAGGCTGGCCTCGGCGCCATGGATCATCGCCCCGGGCTGGCTGCGCGGCACCAGATTGCCGTCATCGAGGTAGGCGCGGTCGGCGAAAATCTCCTCGACGATCGGCAGGCCCCGTGCCCGGCCGGCCAGGATCAGTTGCGACGCCGCAGGCGCCAGCAGAATCAGTGACGGGTCAAGACGATGCACGGCGTGGGCAATGACATCGGCTACCTTGCGCTCGGCGCAGGCCATGTTGCTCAGCGCTCCATGCGGCTTGACGTGGGTAACCCGCGCCCCCTGGACGCGGGCACAGGCATCGAGCGCGCCGATCTGGCAGATCACCATCGCCTCCAGTTCGTCGAGCGGAATATCCATGCGCCGCCGCCCGAAACCCTGCAGGTCCGGGAAGCCCGGATGGGCTCCGACGCTGACACCGTTGTCGCGGGCCAGCGCCACGGTCTTCAGCATCACCAGCGGATCGCCAGCATGGTAGCCGCAGGCGACGTTGGCCGAATTGACGATGCCGAGCATGGCGCCGTCGCTGCCCATTTTCCACGCGCCGAAACTTTCGCCGAGATCGGCATTGAGATTGAGCAATCCGGACATGGCCTTATTTCCCCTAAACGGCAACCCAATCGACATCATCGGCGCCGCGGTCATCGGCTGCAAGTGCCGGAACGATGCCCACGCTGGCAACCCAGTCCTGCCAGCGCGCTTGCTGTCTGACAAGCGCCTCGCGCGCCAACGCCGCGTCGACGGCTGCGAAGCGGATCGTATCGCCCGGCTTCATCTGCGCCAAACGCGGCAGATCGGCAGAAATGACCGTGCCGATCTTGGGGTAGCCGCCGATGGTCTGGCAATCGGCCAGCAGGATGATCGGCTGCCCGCTGCCCGGAACCTGGATCGAACCGGAGGTGACGCCGTCCGAAACGATGTCCGCGGCTTCCGGCGTCCGATGTTCCAGCGGTTTTCCTTCCAGACGCATGCCCATGCGATCCATCTGCGGCGTGACCCGGTAGTCTCCACGCAGAAAATCCTGCACGGATTCGGGCTTGAAATTTCCTTCCTGCGGACCGAGCATGACGCGCACCGGGCCTTCGGAATGGCGCCAGGGGGCGGCCTGCCGCTCATTTTGCTGGCCGCCGGTCCGCGCTTCGCAACGCAGGAGATCGCCATTCTTCAGCAGATTGCCATCGATGCCGCCGATCCTTGCCCGCGTGTACGTCGACCGGCTACCCAACTGCAACGGGATCTCGATGCCGCCGCTCACGGCCAGATAAGCCACGCCGCCGCGCACGGTTCCGGTTTCGACGACATCCCCGGCAGCGAGGGTAATGCTTCGCCACGCCGGCACTTCTTCCATGCGGCCATCCACCCGGCGCACCCGCGGCGTCACATGCCCCACGACAGCCAGGCACAGCGGCCCTTCCCGCACCTGCAGCGACGGCCCGATGACGCGCATCTCGATACAGGCGGCATCCTCAGCGCTGCCACTCAGCACATTGGCGCAACGTGCCAGAAGCGCATCGAGCCAGCCGGAAACGGCAATGCCCATGTGCCGATAGCCGAAACGCCCGGCATCCTGGATGCTGTTGCCGAGTCCGGCATGGATGACTTCGATCAGGCCGTTCATCGACCGCCATCCTCTGCCGCAACGAGCAAACCGCGGCGATCCAGCGCACCTTTCCTGAAGGCGGTTTCCATTTCCAGATACGTCGCGCGGTCGATGGCCTGCCAGCGCACACGGTCGCCGGCGGCCAGCAAGGCCGGTTCGGTATCGGCAGCAGAAAACATCTGGACCGGCGTGCGCCCGATCAGCCGCCAGCCGCCCGGGCTTTCCCACGGATACACGGCGCACATTTCGCCGGCGACGGCCAGCGAGCGTTCCGGTACGGCCTTGCGCGGCACGGCCAGGCGCGGCTTCTGCAATGCGGCAGGCAACCCGCCCATGTAGGGAAAGCCGGGCATGAATCCGATCATGTATACCCGGAATTCGGTGCACGTCATCAGGCCGATGGCTGCTTGCGGTTCAAGATCCGCAAGTCGCGCAAGCTCGTTCAGGTCCGGGGCAAACTCTTCTGCAAAACAGACGGGGATTTGCCATTGCCGTCCTTGCACTCCGGCTTCCCCTGCCGTTGCCGCCAACTGAAGCAGCAACTCGCCCAGTCGATCGCCGGCGCAGCGCCGAGGGTCGTAGTGCACGGTCAGGGAACGAAAGGCCGGCACGACATCGACGATGGCGGCGAACTCCGACGCACCGCTTGCACGGCGCGCCTCGGCCAGCGCACCGGTCAGCCCGAGAACCCGGGCATGCACGGCCGGATCGATCGTGTCGCCGAACTCAAGCGTCCAGGCTGTGTCGCCCAGAGGCAGCAGCCGCACCGGGGCATGACTTCCGGCCGATTCGTTCGCCATGATTGGCCTCGATCCAGAAACAGGCAGCGTTACAACGGCGCCGGATGAGGCCCAACGCCTTGCGGTTCGATCAGTGTCCGCGGAAGACCAGGGTCGGCTGCACGTCCTGCAGGATCTTCTGCATCCCCTTGCGACTCTTCAGGTTCAGGATCACGGGAGAATGGGTGTTGGCGGCAATTTTTCCGTCCTGCGCGGCATCGCGATAGATGATCACCGCCACCACGGCATCGGCAGCATCCTGCAGGCCGATCAAGGCGCAGTCGTCGTCGGACAGTTCGATCTGGTACTCAAGATCGAGCTGCTCGGGTGCCACGACGGGGAACATCAGGGCCGAGTCATCGACCGACTGCAGCCAGAACACCGTCGGCTTGCCTTCTTCGTGAAACAGCTTGAAGCGCTTGCATTGCTCGAACCCGGCGACGCCCTTGGGAAACGAGAACAGGGTTTCCGGATCAACCCCGACATCCTTCAGCCCCAGACGTTCGATATCGATTTTCATGCACCCTCCCTGAATGGCCCAGACTGGAAAAAGAACGAACCATTTAACCCCATCCGGATAAGCGGCGCAACACGAAATGCATCATCGGAAAAACCCGTCACGCTTGAATTTTCCGGTTCGATTGCGCATAGTTCGCCGTTTTTCCCGTTCAAGAATCGCCCATGTCCGCTGCCGAAACCCGCATCATTCCGAGAATCGCCGAAGAAATCGGCTGCAAGAAGGAACAAGTCCTCGCCGCCGTCGGCCTGCTCGACGAAGGCGCTACGGTGCCTTTCATCGCCCGTTACCGCAAGGAAGTCACCGGCGGACTCGACGACACGCAACTGCGCACGCTCGACGAACGCCTGACCTACCTGCGCGAGCTTGAAGAACGTCGCGCCGCGATCCTCGCTTCGATCGAGGAACAAGGCAAATTGACGCCGGAACTCGCCGCGCAGATCGACGCCGCCGAGACCAAGCAGAGTCTCGAAGATCTTTATTTGCCGTACAAGCCCAAGCGCCGCACCAAGGCGCAGATCGCCCGCGAAGTCGGACTCGCGCCACTGGCCGAGGCGCTGCTCGCCGACCCGGCGCTGAAGCCGGAGGACGAAGCCGAGAAGTTCATCAACGCCGATGCCGGTTTTGTCGACGTGAAAGCCGTGCTCGACGGCGCGCGCCAGATCCTGATGGAACAGTTCTCGGAAGACGCCACACTGCTCGGCAAGCTGCGCGAATACCTGGAGGAGCACGGCATCGTCAAATCCACCGTCGTCGAGGGCAAGGAGACCGAAGGCGCCAAGTTCCGCGACTACTTCGACTATTCCGAAGCGATCAGCACCGTGCCGTCGCACCGCGCGCTGGCCCTCTTGCGCGGCCGCAACGAAGGCGCACTGCAGATCGCCCTGATGCTCGACTCAGAACTTGACGATGCCAGCAAGCCGACCGGACCGAATCCGTGCGAAGGCCGCATCGCCAAGCATTTCGGCATCACCGACCAGGGCCGCGCCGCCGACAAATGGCTGGCTGACACGGTGCGCTGGACGTGGCGCATCAAGATCTTCCTGCACCTCGAACTCGACCTGATGAACGCCCTGCGCGAACGCGCGGAAGAGGAAGCCATCCGCGTCTTCGGCACCAATCTGCACGACCTGCTGCTCGCCGCGCCGGCCGGCCAGCGCGCGACGATGGGCATCGACCCCGGCATCCGCACCGGCTGCAAGATCGCCGTGGTCGACGCCACCGGCAAGCTGCTCGACACCGCCACCGTGTACCCGCACGAGCCGCGCCGCGACTGGGACGGCGCCCTGCATACCCTTGCGGTACTGGCGAAGAAACACAACGTCGATCTCGTCAGCATCGGCAACGGCACCGCCTCGCGCGAGACCGACAAGCTCGCGGCCGACCTGATAAAAATGGTGCCGGAACTGCACATGACCAAGATCGTCGTTTCCGAAGCCGGCGCCTCGGTCTATTCCGCCTCGGAATACGCCGCGCGCGAATTCCCCGAACTCGATGTGAGCCTGCGCGGTGCCGTTTCGATCGCCCGCCGCCTGCAGGACCCGCTGGCTGAGTTGGTCAAGATCGATCCGAAATCGATCGGCGTCGGCCAATACCAGCACGACGTCAGCCAGACCAAGCTGGCGCGCGCGCTCGACGCCGTGGTCGAGGATTGCGTGAACGCCGTCGGCGTCGACGTGAATACTGCGTCCGTGCCGCTGCTCACGCGCGTTTCCGGCCTCAACAGCACGCTCGCTGCGAACATCGTTTCGTACCGCGACAAGAACGGCGCCTTCCCCAACCGCAAGGCGTTGCTTGAAGTACCGCGCATGGGCGCCAAGACCTTCGAGCAAGCGGCCGGCTTCCTGCGCATCAACGGCAGCGACAACCCGCTCGACGCCTCCGCCGTGCACCCGGAAGCCTACCCGCTGGTCGAGCGCATCCTCGCCGACATCAAGAAGGGCATCAAGGATGTGATCGGCGATTCGCGCCTCGTCAAATCGCTGCAACCGGCCAAATACACCGACGAGAAGTTCGGCCTGCCGACCGTGCAGGACATCCTCAAGGAACTGGAGAAACCCGGCCGCGACCCGCGCCCGGAGTTCAAAACCGCCGTGTTCAAGGACGGTATCGAGGAAGTGAAGGATTTGCAGCCGGGGATGATCCTCGAAGGTGTCGTCACCAACGTTGCCAACTTCGGCGCCTTCGTCGATATCGGCGTGCATCAGGACGGCCTCGTACACATCTCCGCGCTCGCCAACAAGTTCGTCAAGGACCCGCGCGAAGTGGTCAAGGCCGGCGACGTGGTGCGCGTCAAGGTGCTCGAAGTCGACCTGCCGCGCCAGCGCATCGCCCTGACCATGCGACTGACTGACGACCCGGCGCCCAGCCAGAAAAGCGGCGGCGTCCCGCTGAGCAACAAGGCGAAACAGCAGCAGGCGCGACAACCCGAGCCGGCCGGCGCGATGGCGGCGGCGTTCGCCAAGCTGAAACGCTAAACGTCCGGCCGATGCGAACGACTGATAAAATTGCAATAACACATTGAATTGGAAGAAGGAAACCCTCATGAGCTCAAACTACTATGTACTCATCGGTAGCAGCGACGAAACCGGCGATCCGGTCACCTGGCAAGTTTCGGTCACAACGGAAGATGAAGTGATCGCGCGAGCCGAAGCAGAGTGCCGCGCCAGCAACGAGGACCTGGAGTTCTTCGCCGGATTTGAACTGATCGGCACCGGCAAGGTAGCGGGGAGCATCGGATGCGACACCCTCACCTGGTCGCGAGACTGGATGCCCGGCGAAAAACTCAAGGCATCCGTTCTGAAACTCAGCGACGACGGTCGCACCTGCAAGGCCTTCAACGTTGCCAACCCGGCGCAGGTCAATGCGTTCATCGAACAAGCCACGGCCGTCGGACTCGGAACCGAAGCCGAGGCGCTGGTCGCCAGACACAGCAAGTAGCCGGCCAGACCGGATCCGTAACCGGCGGGGAAGCTGAACAAACCGCCCTGCCGCTCCAAATCGCCTTTGTCGAAGCATCCGCAACTGGAAAACGATAAACTGCCGAAATATCGTTTTCCCGGAATCCCCTATGGATACCGCAGGCCACGACACCGTCGCCAAGGACACCCTGAGCGAACGCGACATCTGCACGAAGTTCATCACCCCGGCCATCGCCGCCGCCGGGTGGAACACCCATTCGCAAATGCGCGAGGAAGTGGTGCTCACCGCGGGGCGTGTCGTCGTGCGCGGCAACCGGGCGGCGCGCGACAAATCGACCATCCGCCGCGCCGACTATGTTCTGTACTTCAAACCTGGCATGCCGCTCGCCGTGGTTGAAGCCAAGGACGCCACGCACACATTGCGCGCCGGCATCCAGCAGGCGCTCGACTACGCCGCCATGCTCGACGTACCGTTCGCCTTTTCCAGCAACGGTGACGGCTTCATTTTTCATGACAAAACGCTCACCGACGGCGAGCTGGAGCGCGAAATCGGCCTTGACGAATTCCCCGCTCCCGCCGAACTCTGGCGGCGCTACCTCGCCTGGAAAGGCATCACGCCTCAAGCGCAGCCGGTGTTCGAGCAGGATTACCACGCCACCGGCAAAACGCCGCGCTACTACCAGACCACCGCCGTCAACCGCGCCATCGAAGCCATCGCCAAGGGGCAGGATCGTGTGTTGCTGGTCATGGCCACCGGTACCGGAAAGACCTACACTGCCTTCCAGATCATCTGGCGCTACTGGAAAGCGCACCCCAACAGCCGCATCCTCTTCCTCGCCGACCGCAACATCCTCGTCGACCAGACCAAGAGCAACGACTTCAAGCCCTTCGCCGGCGCAATGACCAAGATCGAGAACCGCAATGTCGACAAGGCCTACGAAATCTACCTCTCGCTCTACCAGGCCGTGACCGGCACCGAGGGAGAGAAGAACATCTACAAGCAGTTCAGCCCGGACTTCTTCGACCTCGTCGTCATCGACGAATGCCATCGCGGCAGCGCCGCCGAGGACTCCGCCTGGCGCGCCATCCTCGACTACTTCTCGGGCGCCATCCACCTCGGCCTGACCGCCACGCCCAAGGAAACCGCCGACATCTCCAACATCGGCTACTTCGGCGAACCGGTCTATACCTACTCGCTCAAGCAAGGCATCGAAGACGGCTTTCTCGCCCCGTACAAGGTCATCCGCGTCGACCTTGACAAGGATTTCGGCTGGCGCCCGTCGGCCGGCAAGGTCGATACCCAGGGCCAACTCGTCGAGGACCGCATCTACAACCAGAGCGACATGAACAAGTCGCTCGTCCTCACCCAGCGCGACCTCGCCGTTGCCCGGCGCATCAGCGAATTCCTCCAGGCCACCGACCGCTTCGCCAAAACCATCGTCTTCTGCGAGGACATCGACCACGCCGCGCGTATGCGCCAGGCGCTGATCAACGAAAACGCCGACCTCGCCGCCAGGAATCCCAAATACGTGATGCAGATCACCGGCGACAACCTCGAAGGCAAGCTCGAACTCGACAACTTCATCGACCCCGAGAAAACCCACCCGGTCATTGCCACCACCAGCCGGCTGATGACCACCGGCGTCGACGCCAAGACCTGCAAGCTCGTCGTCCTCGACCGCACCATCAACAGCATGACCGAGTTCAAACAGATCATCGGGCGCGGCACGCGCATCGACGAAGACTACGGCAAGCTCTGGTTCACCATCCTCGACTTCAAGAAAGCCACCGAACTTTTCGCCGACCCCGATTTCGACGGCGAGCCGGTCGTCATCTACATCCCGAAGCCGACTGATCCCGTGCTGCCGCCGGATGTCGTGCCGCCGCCCGACACACCGCCAGGGCCGTCACCTGACCCCGTGCCGCGCATCAAGTACGTCATCGACGATGTGCCGGTCTACGTGGTGAACGAGCGCGTCCAGTACTACGGCGCCAACGGCAAGCTGATCACCGAATCGCTCAAGGACTACACGCGCATCCAGCTCGGCAAGCGCTTTCGCTCGCTCGACGACTTCCTGCGCACCTGGAACGACGCCGACAAGAAAGCCGCCATCGTCGCCGAACTCGAAGCGCAAGGCGTCTTCTTCGACGAACTGGCCAAGGAAATCGGCAGCCGCAGCGCCGCGCTCGACCCCTTCGACCTCATCTGCCACGTCGCCTGGGGCCAGAAGCCGCTCACCCGCCACGAACGCGCTGAACAGGTCAAGAAGCGCGACTACTTCACGCGCTACGGCGGCACCGCGCGCAAGGTGCTGGAGTTGCTGCTCGACAAATACGCCGACGCCGGCATCGGCGAGATCGAGTCGCTCGACGTGCTCAAACTCAAACCCTTCGACACCCTCGGCTCGGTGCCGCAAATCGTCAAGGCCTTTGGCGGAAAACCTCAGTATCTTGCTGCGATCCGTGAGCTGGAACGTTCGCTTTATCAATAGTCCGGAAGCTGGCGATACCGACCGGCAACCGAGCCGGAAAAACAACCGGAATAATAACCGGAAAATTTTCACCACATTTAAAAGACAAATCAAATATTAATGCAATAAAACATTACAATATTCAATATGTTATTATTTACAACATAATTTTTCTGACCGGAAAATTAACCGGCAAAAAAACATGCGGAAGACACTCCTGTCGCAATATACGCAACCGTACCAGTTCGAGCCCCTGCTGCCGCAGTTCAACCTCGAACCGCTACGCGCACGTTCCCGCGTCGTGATTGAGCAATCCTGGAAGCTGAGCGCTTCAGCCCACCCGGACACGATTGCCAGTCTGCGTGAACTGGTTCGCGAGATGAATTCCTACTACTCCAACCGGATCGAGGGCCAAAGCACGCACCCTCGCAACATCAGCCGCGCGCTGCACCGTGACTTTTCCGACAAGCCCGATGTCGCGCGTTTGCAGCGCATCGCGCTGGCGCATATCGAAGCTGAAAAAGAACTGGAAACCAGCCTCGTCGGCCCCGACGACGCGCCAAACACTTCGGCGCTTTCGGCCGCCTTCATTCAAAAGGCACACGCGGCGCTCTACGGCCGCCTCAACGCCGAAGATCGCCTGACAACGGAAAACCAGCCGATCGAACCCGGCCAATTCCGCACCGTTCAGGTTGCCGTCGGCCGCCACGAACCGCCTCCGCCCGAAGCGCTCCCAGCGTTCCTCAAACGATTCGACGAAGCCTACGCTCGCACCGGCCAGCTAGAAGACACACTGCTGATCGCCGCATCGGCGCATCAGCGTATGGCCTGGATTCACCCCTTCGTCGACGGCAACGGTCGCGCCACACGCCTGCAAACGCACTGCGCCTTGTGGCCGCTCAGCCACGGTCTGTGGTCCGTCAGCCGTGGGCTGGCCCGCAATCGGGACGAATACTACGAACGCCTCGACGCCGCCGATGCGCCGCGCCAGGGCGACCTCGACGGACGCGGCAACCTCAGCGAAAGGGAACTGCGCCGCTGGTGCGAATGGTTCATCGGCATTTGCGAAGACCAGGTCGGCTTCATGACGCGCATGTTCAATCTCGACGAAATGAAGACGCGGATTCAAGCGCTGATCACCTTTCGCGCGGCTCACGACAAACAGATTCGACCCGAAGCCATCGTGCCGCTCTACCACCTGTTTCTGGCCGGCCCAACGCCCCGTGGTGAATTCCTGCAAATGACCGGCCTCGGCGAACGAACCGCCCGCAGCCTGCTCTCCCGGCTGATTGAAACCGGGCTCGTGAGCAGCGAAAGCCATACCGCTCCCGTGCGCTTCGCCTTCCCGCTCGACGCGCTGCAATTCCTGCTACCGGACCTTTACCCGGAAGCCGCCACGCGTATCGACTGACCCTTTTCAGCAAAGAATCCCATGGCCCTCAGCACCACCCTCATCAAATCCATCCAGGACATCATGCGCCAGGACGCCGGCATCGACGGCGACGCGCAGCGGCTATCGCAGATCAGCTGGCTGCTCTTCCTCAAGATCTTCGACGATCAGGAGTCCGAACTCGAAATTCTGCGCGACGACTACGCCTCGCCGATCCCCGACGGCCTGCGCTGGCGCCACTGGGCGGCCGACGCCGAAGGGCTGACCGGCGACGCGCTGCTCGACCTGGTCAACAACCGCCTGTTCGCCGCCCTCAAGGGCCTCAACGCCGACATCGCCCGCGATCCGCGCGCCGCCGTCGTGCAGGCCGTGTTCGAGGACGCCTTCAACTACATGAAGTCCGGCCAGCTCCTGCGCCAGGTCATCAACAAGATCAACGAGATCGACTTCAACAACCAGCACGAACGCCACCTCTTCAACGACCTCTACGAAAAAATCCTCAAGGACTTGCAGAGCGCGGGCAACGCCGGCGAGTTCTACACCCCGCGCGCCGTCACCCAATTCATGGTCGACCAGCTCGACCCGCGCCTCGGCGAAAAAATCCTCGACCCCGCCTGCGGCACCGGCGGCTTCCTCGCCTGCGCGCTCGAACACCTGCGCGGCCAGATCAAGACCGTCGACGACCACCAGACCTGGCAGCAGGCCATCCACGGCGTTGAAAAAAAGCAGCTCCCGCACCTCCTGTGCGTCACCAACATGCTGCTGCACGGCATCGAAGTGCCCAGCCAGATCCGCCACGACAACACCCTCGCCCGCCCGCTGCGCGACTACCGGCCGAAGGAACGCGTCGACGTCATCCTCACCAACCCGCCTTTCGGCGGCACCGAAGAACCGGGCATCGAAGCCAACTTCCCGGCCGATATCCGCACCAAGGAAACCGCCGACCTCTTTCTCGTGCTGATCATGCATCTGCTCAAGGATGGCGGCCGCGCCGCCGTCGTCCTGCCCGACGGCACGCTGTTCGGCGAAGGCGTCAAGACGCGCATCAAGGAACGCCTGCTCACCGAGTGCAACCTGCACACCATCGTCCGCCTGCCCAACGGCGTCTTCGCCCCCTACACCGGCATCAAGACCAACCTGCTCTTCTTCACCAAGGGCACGCCGACCCAGCAGGTCTGGTACTACGAACACCCCTACCCGGCGGGCTACAAGAGCTACTCCAAGACCAAGCCGATCCGCATCGAGGAATTCGCCGCCGAAAAAGCCTGGTGGGGCAGCGCCGACGACAACTTTGCCAGCCGTGAGGAAAACGAATTCGCCTGGAAGGTCAGCATCGACGACATCCGCGCGCGCAACTTCAACCTCGACATCAAGAACCCGCACCGCCCGGACGAAGAAATCCACGACCCGGCCCAACTGAAAGCGCACTACGAGACGCTGCAAGGCCAGATCCAGGCCACGCGCGACGAACTGAAAGCCATCCTCGCCGCCGCCCTCGGGGGAAAGCCATGACCCAGTTCCGCAAGCACCCGCCATCCCCCCCTTTGCAAAAGGGGGGCCAGGGGGGATTAAAGACGCCGACGGGGAACCACAAGTGAAGCCCTACAACCCCGCACAAAAAACCTTCGCGCGCGAACTCCGCAACAACCAAACCGACGCCGAACAACTCCTCTGGCAACGTCTCCGCCGCAAACAAATCCACGGCCAACCCTTCTACCGCCAGAAACCCATCGGCCCGTACATCGTCGACTTCTACTGCGCCAGCGCCCGCCTCGTCATCGAACTCGATGGTGGCCAGCACTTCGAGCCGGCCTATCAGGCCAAAGACAAGCAACGCGACACCGCGCTGGAGGAAATGGGGCTGCACGTCCTGCGTTTCGATAATCTGCAAGTGCTAAAGGAAACCGAAGCAGTAATGCAGGTGATCGGGGAGAAGGTACAACGGCGAATCCCCCCCACCCCCCCTTTTGCAAAGGGGGGTAACACCCTCTCCGACACAACCATCCCCCCCTTTGCAAAAGGGGGGCCAGGGGGGATTAAAGATTCCCCATCCAAGGAACCCACCCCGTGAGCGCCCCCCTGATCGACAACTTCGCCCTGCTCGCTGCCAGCGAAGGCGGCGTCGCCAAGCTGCGCGAACTGATCCTCAGCCTCGCCGTGCGCGGCAAGCTCGTGCCGCAAGACCCGGCCGACGAACCGGCGAGCGAATTGCTCAAGCGCATTCGCGCCGAGAAGGAACGGCTGGTGGCCGAAGGCAAGATCAAGCGGGAGAAGACGCTGCCAGCGATTGGCGAAGAGGATCAGCCGTTTGAGTTGCCTGATACGTGGGAGTGGGTGCAATTCGCTGCGATTGGCGAAATAGTGGGAGGTGGGACACCAAAGTCAGACAATCCGGAATACTGGGCCGAAAATGGTATTCCTTGGCTGACCCCTGCCGACCTATATGGACTAAAGGCCAAAGGAATTAGTCGAGGACGCCGTGACATTTCAGAGAAAGGGCTTGCTAACTCTTCGGCTCAGTTGCTTCCCGCTGGAAGCGTTTTGTTTTCCAGTCGGGCACCGATTGGATATGTGGCAATAGCGAATAACCCACTCGCAACCAATCAGGGGTTCAAATCATGTGTTCCAACGATTCCCGAATTGGCAGAGTACATCTATTGGTTTCTCAAATCAGCCGCCAAGGAAATTGACGCTTCTGCATCAGGAACCACTTTCAAGGAAGTCTCCGGCGCTGATGTTTCGCGCATCCTGATCCCTCTCCCCCCGCTCCCCGAACAATCCCGCATCGTCGCCAAGATCGAGGCGCTGATGGCCTTGTGCGACCGGCTGGAAGCGCAGCAGGGCGACGCGGCGCGGGTGCAGGCGCACTGGACGCAGGCCGCTCTCGACCAACTGGCCGAGAGCGGCGACGCCGACGAGTTCGCCCGCAACTGGCAGGCGCTGGCCGAGCACTTCGACACCCTGTTCGACACTCCGGCCAGCATCGACGCCCTCGACGCCACACTGCTGCAACTCGCCGTGCGCGGCAAACTCGTCCCCCAGAACCCCGACGACGAACCGGCCAGTGAACTCCTCAAGAAAATCCGCGCCGAAAAAGACCGCCTCATCGCCGCCGGCCAAATCAAGCGCGACAAACCCCTGCCGCCGATTGCCGCCGATGAAATACCGTACCAACTTCCATTTGGTTGGAGTTGGTCCAGATTAGGCGACCTCATTGCGGCAATGGGATCGGGCTGGAGTCCAGCATGTCCAGAAGGCCCAACTGCAAGCAACAATGAATGGGGGGTACTCAAAACTACGGCTGTTCAGGTGATGGAGTATCGAGCCTTCGAACACAAGAAACTCCCCTCCAATCTAAAGGCGCGGCCAGAAATTGAAGTTCAGGCTGGCGACATCCTTATTACCCGCGCAGGCCCAAAAAACCGAGTAGGAATTTCCTGCGTTGCCGAGACAACACGCCCAAAACTGATGATATCGGACAAAATCGTTCGCTTTCACCTAGCAAGCCCTTCACTTCACCCGAGTTTTATCGTTTTATCCCTCAATGCTGGATGGACAAAAGAAAAGCTTGAGGAGGCAAAAACTGGCATGGCTGAAAGCCAAGTCAACATATCCCAATCAGACCTTCGGGAAATTCCACTCCCAATCTGCCCCCCCGATGAACAATCCCGCATCGTCGCCAAGCTCAACGAACTGCTCACCCTCACCCGCACGCTGCGCGCCCGCCTCGCCGACGCCCGCGCCGTGCAAGCCCGCCTCGCCAGCGCGCTGGTCGAGGAGGTGGCGGCGTGATCATCTTCAACTGTTCCCAGGCCTTCGCCGAATTCATCGAGCCGAAGAAGACCGGGCCGTCGCCGCATCCTTCGGCGGGCGGGCCGCACCTGATCGGCTCCGGCGGCCTGACTGCGGCGGCCGTCCGTGAGAAAATCCGGGTTCCTCTCTCAAACACCGCCATCCGCAAGGAGTTTCATCATGGTAATGCTTGAATTTTCGATGACCCCATCAACCCGCGAGGAAAGCAAAAGCCGCTACGTCGCGCGCATCATCGACATCATCGACAAAAGCGGCCTGCCCTATCAGCTGACGCCGATGGGCACGATCATCGAAGGCGAATGGTCGGAAGTGATGGGGGTGGTCACCGATTGCTTCAAGGCGCTGGAAACCGATTGCCCGCGCATCAGCTCGCAGATCAAGATCGACTACCGGCAGGGGTCGACCCCCCGCATGAAGTCGAAAGTCGAGGCCGTGGAAAAGCAGCTTGGCCGCAAACTCTCGACCTGAAGACCACAAAACAACAATCTCAGACAGGGAGAATCATGCAAAACAAACTGACCGCCTTCTTCGCTTCCCGCGCCGGAATCGTCTGCGCGGGGCTGCTCATCGGCGCGCTGGCCGCATTCATGGCCGTCCTCGGCAACCCGCCCAACATGGGCGTTTGCGTAGCCTGTTTCGAGCGCGACATCGCCGGCGCGCTCGGCTTGCATCGCGCGGCCGTAGTGCAATACCTGCGTCCGGAAGTACCGGCCTTCGTGCTCGGCTCGCTGGCCGCGGCACTGTTTTTCGGCGAATTCCGCGCCCGAGCCGGTTCGACGCCGCTCGTCCGCTTCCTGCTCGGCGCGTTCGCCATGATCGGCGCGCTGGTCTTCCTCGGCTGCCCGTGGCGTTCGATCCTGCGGCTGGCCGGCGGCGATCTCAACGCCATCGTCGGCATTGCCGGGCTGGCCACGGGCATCGGCATCGGCGGCCAGTTCATCCGTAACGGTTTCTCGCTCGGCCGCTCGCGCCCGACCTTTGCCGTCGCGGGGTGGCTCATGCCGGCCCTGATGCTCGGCCTGCTCGCGCTGGCCTTCGGCAAACCGGCATTCATCCTCGCCAGCGAAAAAGGCCCCGGCTCGATGCACGCGCCGCTGCTCGTTTCGCTCGGCGCCGGGCTGCTGATCGGCTTTATCGCACAGCGCACGCGCTTCTGCACGATGGGCGCGATCCGCGATTCGCTGCTGATCCGCGATTTCCACCTGCTCTACGGCGTGCTGGCCATGCTGGTTGCCGCCTTTGCGGTGAATCTGGCGCTGGGGCGCGTCAACGTGGGCTTTGGCGGTCAGCCGATCGCGCACAGTTTCCATCTCTGGAACTTCGCCGGGATGGTGCTGGCCGGCCTGTCGTTCGCCCTGGCCGGCGGCTGCCCGGGACGCCAGCTGTTCCTCTCCGGGGAAGGCGACACGGACGCCGGGGTATTCGTTCTCGGAATGCTGGTCGGCGCGGCGTTCGCGCACAACTTCGGGCTGGCGTCGGTGGGCGACAGCGTGGTGGACGGGGTAGCGAAGCTCGGTGGCCCGGGCTTCAACGGCCAGATCGCCGTTGGCATCGGACTGGCCTTCTGCCTGATTCTGGGCTTTACGATGCGTGAACGTTTCGAGTAACAGGGACAACAGGGAGTCTTCATGAAAACAATCGATGTCACCGGGCTGTCCTGCCCGGAACCCGTGGTGAGAACGCAGGCGGCGCTCAAGGCCCTGCCGCCGGGAGAAAAACTCGAAGTACTGGTCGATGCGGTCACCGCCCGCGAGAACGTGTCGCGCGCGGCGCGCGCGGCCGGCTGCGCAGTAAGCGTTGCAGAATGCAATGGCCAGTTCAGTCTGACGCTTGCCAGAACCGCCTGAGTTGAACGTCCCGCTCTACCTCGACAACGCGGCCACCTCCTGGCCGAAGCCGGCGGCGGTTCGCGAAGCCATGCTGTGCTACTTCGACACGATCGGGGCCAATCCGGGACGGAGTGGTCATTCGCTTTCGATCGAAGCCGGGCGGATTGTCGATTCGGCGCGCGAAAGCGTGGCCACGCTGTTCAACGCGCCCGATCCGCTGCGCGTGGCCTTCGCCGCCAACGCCACGGAAGCACTCAATCTCGCGCTGCGCGGGTGGCTGCGTCCGGGCGATCATGTGCTCACCAGTTCCATGGAGCATAACGCGGTCATGCGCCCGCTCCGGCAACTGGAGAAGGAAGGCGTCGAACTGAGCGTCATGCCCTGCCGCCCGGACGGCACGCTCGATCCTTCGCAAATCGAGCCGGCGATCCGCGCCAACACCACGCTGATCGTGTTCAGCCATGCTTCCAACGTAACGGGGACGCTGCTGCCGGTGGCCGAAGCCGGGGCAATCGCCCGACGGCGCGGCCTGTTGTTGCTGGTCGATTCGGCATCGACGGCCGGCGCTTTCCCGATCGACATGCAAGCAGACAACATCGACCTGCTCGCCTTCACCGGGCACAAGTCGCTGCTCGGGCCGACCGGCACGGGCGGGCTGGTGATCGGGGAACGCGTCGATACGGCACGGCTGTTGCCGCTGACGCGCGGCGGAACCGGCAGCCGCTCGGAATCCGAGGAGCAGCCGGACTGGCTCCCCGACCGCTATGAAAGCGGCACGCTGAACATGCTGGGCCTTGCTGGACTGGACGCGGCAATACGATGGATTCTGGCGCGCGGCGTCGACGCGATCCGCGCGCACAGTGTCGAGCTGACGGGAATGCTGATCGATGGCCTGGCGGGCATCGACGGCGTGACGGTCCATGGAACGCGCGACCCGCGGCGCCAGACGGGAACGGTGTCGTTCTCCATCGACGGCGTATCGCCTTCCGATGCCGGATATTGGCTGGACGAGGACTTCAACATCCAGTGCCGCATCGGGCTGCATTGCGCACCCGCCGCGCACCGCACCCTCGGCACTTTCCCGACCGGAACGATCCGTTTCGCGCCCGGCGCGTCCGCCAGCAAGGACGACATCCGGCGTGCGCTGGAGGCCGTGCAGGCCATTGCCGGACGCGCCGCATGAACGAAATGCGGCACGCCCATGTCCTGTTTTTCACCAGCAATCACGCTTTCCGGGCGGAGAAGCTCCTGAAGCGGGAAAACATCGACTGCAAACTGGTTCCCGTCCCGCGCCAGTTCAGTTCCGAATGCGGCGTCTGCCTGCGCATCGACCCGTCCTGCCGGGAAGAGGTTGCCCGCCTGCTGGCCTCGGCACGGGTCGAGACGGATGGCATCCGGGACAGTTGACGCGCACCGCCTGCGCGCAAGCCTGATGCCGCGCTGGCAGACTACGCTACGTTGTGCCCATTGCGGTTAATCCATAAACCCCGATTAACCACGAAGGTCACGAAGAACACGAAGAGAATCAATCGCTTGATCAGG
This sequence comes from uncultured Propionivibrio sp., assembly GCA_964563685.1. Taxonomy (GTDB): domain Bacteria; phylum Pseudomonadota; class Gammaproteobacteria; order Burkholderiales; family Rhodocyclaceae; genus Propionivibrio. Next base: position 86,882 of record CAZLXL010000001.1, on the reverse strand, counting down.
CAGGGCAATTCACCCGGCGGGAGAGTCAATTGTTTGCCGGAGTATCTTGTGACCCATTTTCCGCCTACTTGAGATAGCTGCGCAGTACCGCAACCACCTGTTCCAGATCCTCCCTGCGCTGCTCCGGCGGAATGACATCGGTTCCGAGGTGGTCGCGCAGGTGACCTTCGAGCACTTCGAGCATCAGCCCGTTCACCGCGCCGCGGATGGCCGCAATCTGTTGCAGGATGTCCGAACATTCCTGTCCGATTTCCAGATTTTTCTCCAGCGCTTCGGTTTGTCCCTTGATACGCCGGACGCGGGTCAACAGTTGCTTTTTTCCCTTGACGGTATGCGGCATCGCTTTCTCCCCTTTTCCCCGAATCAAAATCTGTCGGCAAGTATAACCGTTAGTTGCGAACCATTTTCATTGCGCTAATACATACTGGGGTATAGTATATAGCCAATATCACTGATACCTGTCCGGAACGAACATCATGCAAAGCGTGCAAACCACTTTCCCCGCCGGGAAACTCTGCCACACGGCCGTCTTCGACGAAGGCAACCCGCTGGCCGAACGGAAAACGCGCTGGGCCATCCTGCTGACCCTCGTCACGATGGCCGCGGAAATCGCCGGCGGCTGGATATTCAACTCGATGGCCCTGCTGGCCGATGGCTGGCACATGAGTTCGCACGCCCTGGCACTGGGCTTGTCGGCGCTGGCCTACGCGGCGGCGCGCCGTTTCTCGCGAGACGCACGCTTTGCCTTCGGCACCTGGAAGATCGAGATTCTCGGCGGCTACACCAGCGCCATTTTCCTCGTCGGCGTGGCCGGACTGATGCTGTTCCAGTCGGTCGAGCGTCTGTTCTTCCCGTCCGAGATCCATTACAACGAGGCCATGACCGTGGCCTTCCTGGGATTGCTGGTTAACCTTGTCTGCGCCTGGCTGCTGCGCGACGAACACCATCATCACGATCACGGCGGGCACAGCGAACACGATGGGCACAGCCATCATCACCATCACGACCTGAACCAGCGTTCGGCCTACGTGCACGTCATCGCTGACGCTGCCACCTCGGTGCTGGCCATCATCGCGCTCGCCGGGGGCAAGTTCTGGGGAGCGCCGTGGCTGGACCCGGTGATGGGCATCGTCGGCGCGGGACTGGTCTCGGTCTGGGCCTACGGTTTGCTGCGCGATACCGGACGCATCCTGCTCGATGCCGAAATGGATGCGCCGGTCGTCGCGGAAGTGCGCGAGGTCATCGCCAGCCTGCCGGTCAATACCGAGATTACCGATCTGCACGTCTGGCGTGTCGGACGGGGGAAATATGCGTGCATTCTCGCGTTAAGCTCACCGGAAAATGTTGACCCCGAAGAAATTCGCCATCACCTGGGAATTCACGAAGAGCTGGTGCATATAACTGTTGAAATCAACCCCGTGCCGACGACCCGGTAGACGCTGAACACACAAGGAATCGCCCTTCCGGCAAATGCCGGTTTTTTCAGAAGTTTTCCTGCCGCACTGCAGGCAACTTTGATTTTGTTCCGGCATTGACCGATACTGAACCCAACAGCGAGCAAGCCTCCTTTGGCCTTGCTGTTAACTCCGAAGAAGTCAAAAAGGGGGAAAGAGTCATGGATGCGCACATCAACATTGAATTTACTGCCAGCGAGGTCAATGCAGTTCTTCTGTCTCTCGGCAAACAACCCTACGAAGAAGTTGCAGGACTGATCGACAGGATCAGCTCACAGTGCGGGTCGGTACTGGCGACACCAATCGAGGAAGAGGCCAACCCCGACCTGCCCGCCGCGTCGGAACTCGCAGAATAGGCGGCCACCTGTTTCCGGCCTGACTGTCAGGTCAGGCCCGGCAAGCAGGGGGCCATTAGCACCTGCTGCACTCGCAGACAACAAATAACCCGGAAGGCCAAAACCTTTTTGCGATTCGCTGCTCTAAAAAATGAGCCGCAGTCAATCGCAAGGAGGATGGCCATGACTATTTTCGCCCGCTACCAGAGCCGTTTCGAAGCTGCTCAGGAAGAGGAAATGTCGGTCCAGGAATATCTGGATCTCTGCAAGCGCGATCCATCGGCCTATGCCAGCGTGGCCGAACGGATGCTGCAGGCGATCGGCGAACCGGAAATGGTGGACACCCGCAGCGACCCGCGCCTGTCGCGCATTTTCGCCAACAAGATGCTGCGCCGTTACCCCGCCTTCCGGGAGCTGTACGGCATGGAAGAGGTCATCGAGCACATCGTTTCCTACTTCCGCCACGCGGCCCAAGGGCTGGAAGAGAAAAAGCAGATTCTGTACTTGCTCGGCCCGGTCGGCGGCGGCAAATCCACGCTGGCCGAAACGCTCAAGCACCTGATCGAGCGCGTGCCTTTCTATGCGATCAAGGGCTCGCCCGTTCATGAGTCGCCGCTCGGCCTGTTCGATCCGAAAGAGGATGGCCAGTTGCTCGAAGAGGACTACGGCATTCCGCGCCGCTACCTGAACACGATCATGAGCCCGTGGGCGGTGAAGCGCCTGCACGAATTCGGCGGCGACATCACCAAGTTCCGCGTGGTCAAGCTGCGCCCGTCGGTGCTCTCGCAGATCGCCGTCTCCAAGACCGAGCCGGGCGACGAGAACAACCAGGACATTTCCTCGCTGGTCGGCAAGATCGACATCCGCAAGCTGGAAAGCTACTCGCAGGACGACCCGGACGCCTATTCCTATTCCGGTGGCCTGTGCCTGGCCAACCGTGGCGTGCTGGAATTCGTCGAAATGTTCAAGGCGCCGATCAAGGTGCTGCACCCGCTGCTGACCGCCACGCAGGAAGGCAATTACAAGGGCACGGAAGGTTTCGGCGCCATCCCGTTCGACGGCGTCATCCTGGCACACTCGAACGAGGCCGAATGGATGTCGTTCAAGAACAATCGCAACAACGAAGCTTTCCTCGACCGCATCTACATCGTGAAAGTGCCCTACTCGCTGCGTGTCACCGACGAAATCCACATCTACGAAAAACTGCTGGTGAATTCGTCGCTGAGCGAGGCGCCGTGCGCGCCGGACACGCTGCGCATGCTAGCCCAGTTCTCGGTGCTTTCACGGTTGAAGGAGCCGGAGAATTCGAGCATCTTCTCGAAGATGCGCGTCTACGACGGCGAAAACCTCAAGGACACCGACCCGAAGGCCAAGAGCTTCCAGGAATACCGCGATTTCGCCGGGGTCGACGAGGGTATGACCGGGCTATCCACCCGCTTCGCCTTCAAGATCCTCTCGCGCGTGTTCAACTTCGACCACCGCGAGGTCGCCGCCAACCCGGTGCACCTGATGTACGTGCTCGAACAGCAGATCGAGCAGGAGCAGTTCCCACCTGAGATCGAGGAGCAGTACCTGCGCTACATCAAGGAATACCTGTCGCCGCGTTACGCCGAGTTCATCGGCAAGGAGATCCAGACGGCGTACCTGGAGAGCTATTCCGAGTACGGCCAGAACATCTTCGACCGCTACGTGCTTTACGCCGATTTCTGGATTCAGGACCAGGAATTCCGCGATCCGAACACCGGCGAAATGCTCGACCGCACGGCGCTCAACGACGAACTGGAAAAGATCGAGAAGCCCGCCGGTATCTCGAACCCGAAGGATTTCCGCAACGAGGTGGTGAACTTCGTCTTGCGCGCCCGCGCCAAGAACAGCGGCAAGAATCCGGTGTGGACCTCTTACGAGAAACTGCGCGCGGTGATCGAGAAGAAGATGTTCTCGAACACCGAGGAACTGCTGCCGGTCATTTCCTTCAACACCAAGTCGAGCAGCGAGGAGCAGAAGAAACACCAGGACTTTGTCGACCGCATGACCGACAAGGGTTACACGGAAAAGCAGGTCCGGCTTCTGTGCGAATGGTATCTGCGTGTCAGGAAATCGTCGTAACCGCACAGGCGTGGTGAAACGTCACCCGGCACGAGAAGCACCGAGCCGGGAGTAACCGCAAAGGGAGAATTTCATGACCGTGCGCATCGTTGATCGCCGGTTCGACAGCAGGAACAAAAGCTCGGTCAATCGCAGCCGGTTCCTCCGCCGCTTCAAGGGACAGATCCGCAAGGCGGTGGCCGGTTCGATCAACCGCCGCGGCCTGCGCGACCTGGAGAACGGCGAGAAGATCAGCATCCCCGGCGGCGACATCGCCGAGCCGCAATTCACCTTCGGGCAAGGGGGCTATCGGGAAACCGTGCATCCCGGCAATGACCGTTTCAACGGCGGCGATCAGGTGGACCGCCCGGAGGACGGACAAGCCGGCAAGGGCGGCGGCGATCAGGGAAACGGACAAGCCAGCCCGGATGGTGAGGGACTGGACGACTTCGTCTTCACCCTGTCGCGCGAGGAATTCCTCGACATCTTTTTCGAGGAACTGGCCTTGCCCAACCTGGTCAGGAAGCAACTGGCGCGCATCGAAGAGTATCGCAACGTGCGCGCTGGCTACTCGAATTCGGGCGTACCGACCAACATCAATCTCGAACGCACGATGCGCGGCGCGGCCGGGCGCCGGATCGCCGTCGGCAGCCCGTACAGCAGGAAGCTGCGCGCACGCGAAGCCGAACTGAAGGCGCTGCTGGACGATCCGCAGCCCGGCAGCGAGGCGGAAATCGCGGAAATCGAGCGCCTGCGCCGGGAAATCGCCCGCCTGCGCGCGCGTCTCGACAACCTGCCCTTCATCGACCCGTTCGATTTGCGCTACAACAACCGCATCCGGGTTGCGATACCGACCACGCAGGCGGTGATGTTCTGTCTGCTCGACGTTTCCGGGTCGATGGATGAAAACCGCAAGAACATCGCCAAGCGCTTCTTCATGCTGCTGTACCTGTTCCTGACGCGCAATTACGAACATATCGACGTCGTCTTCATCCGGCACCATACGGTCGCTGCCGAAGTCCCGGAGGATGACTTCTTCACCTCGCGGGAAACCGGCGGCACGGTCGTTTCCAGCGCGCTGAACCTGATGCATGAAATCATCAGGGAACGCTATTCGAGCGGCGCCTGGAACATCTACGGCGCCCAGGCCTCGGACGGCGACAACTGGCAGAACGATTCCCCGCTCTGCCGCGAGTTGCTGGAAAATTCGCTGCTGTCGCTGTGCCAGTATTTCGCTTACATCGAGATTACCGACGGACCGCCGCAAAACCTGTGGCAGGAATACGAGAAGCTGCAGGCGACCCACCCCGGCCACTTTGCGATGCAGCACATTGCCGAGGTCAGCGACATCTATCCGGTATTCCGCGAACTGTTCAAACGCCAGGCATGGGGACCCGCATGAGGACAAAAAGCGAGACCGTCCGCGCTGCCGATGATGCACTGCCGACCAGTTCGGAATGGACGTTCGCCGCCATCGAGGCCTACGACGCGGCCATCGGCGAGGTCGCGCGAACCTACGAACTGGATTGCTACCCGCACGTGCTGGAGATCATCAGCGCCGAGCAGATGATGGATGCCTACGCCTCGATCGGCATGCCCGTCTATTACCACCACTGGTCGTTCGGCAAGCACTTCCTGACCACCGCCAACCGCTACAAGCGAGGTCAGATGGGCCTGGCCTACGAGATCGTGATCAACTCCGATCCGTGCATCGCCTACCTGATGGACGAGAACACCCTGCCCATGCAGGCGCTGGTCATCGCGCACGCCGCCTATGGCCACAACTCGTTCTTCAAGGGCAACCACCTGTTCAAGCAATGGACCAGCGCCGACGCGATCATCGATTACCTGGTGTTTGCCCGCCACTACATTGCCCAGTGCGAGGAACGTCACGGCGTCGAGGCCGTCGAGCGTCTGCTCGATGCCTGCCACGCGCTGCTGAATGTCGGCGTCGACCGCTACAAGCGCGCGCCCAAGCAATCGCTGGAGAAGGAAAAACTGCGCCAGAAGGAACGCGAGGAATACATGCAGGCGCAGGTCAACGATCTGTGGCGCACCCTGCCGCAACGCAAGGAAGCCGAGGAAATCGCCGCCGAGCACCACTTTCCGGAGGAGCCGGAAGAAAACCTGCTCTACTTCATCGAGAAAAATGCCCCGCTGCTCGAACCCTGGCAGCGGGAAATCGTGCGCATCGTGCGCAAGATCGGGCAATACTTCTACCCGCAGCGGCAAACCCAGGTCATGAACGAAGGCTGGGCCACCTTCTGGCACTACACCTTGCTCAACACGCTGTACGAACGGGGCGGCCTGTCCGATGGCTTCATGCTCGAGTTCCTGCAATCGCACACCAACGTCGTCTATCAGCCGCCGTACAACAGCCCCTACTACTCGGGCATCAATCCCTACGCGCTCGGATTCGCCCTGTGGCGCGACCTGCGGCGCATCTGCGAAACCCCGGACGACGAAGACCGCGCCTGGTTTCCCGAAATCGCCGGCACAAACTGGCGCGAGACTTTCGAGTTCGCCATGCATAATTTCAAGGACGAAAGTTTCGTCGCGCAGTACCTGTCGCCGCGACTGATGCGCGAATTTCGTTTCTTCTCGGTGGTTGACGACGACACCCGCGACAAGCTGCACATCGAAGCCATCCACGACGATCCCGGTTATGCCACCCTGCGCCGCCAGCTGGCCCGGCAGTACGACCTCGGAAGCCGCGAGCCGGACATCCAGGTGTGGAACGTCGACCTGCGCGGCGACCGCTCGCTGACCCTGCGCCATTTCGAACATCAGCGCCGTGACCTGCATTCCAGTCTTGATGCCGTACTCGAACACGTGAGTACGCTGTGGGGATTCCCCGTGCGACTCGAACGGCAGAATATCGACGGAACGATCGAGACGATTGGCGAGAAACGGGCAAGGCGTCGCCAGGCAGACTAAAAGCGGCAGGTTACGTATAATGATCCGGACCAGGATTCAGGCCCGGAACCAGAACGAGCCCCTGCAGCATGCATAGTGAAACCGGGCCGACCATCCGTCGCCCAGGTCGCGATATATTCCCAACGACAACCGGCCCATGCCCGATTCGGCATATTGGCACCGCATTTTTATCGGCCAGCACTCAATTGAGGAAGGACTATGACCACAAAACCGAAGCTTGTTATTTCATCGCTCGATGCAGCAAGGCTGGAAAAACTGATGGACTCCCTCCCGGACCAGGCCTTTCCAGGCAGGGAAAATCTGGAAGCAGAACTGGCTCGTGCTGAAATCGTCGATCCGAAGGACATGCCGCCCAACGTGGTCACGATGAATTCGACGGTTCGATTCAGCATCGCCCCCACGGCCAAGGAGTTCTTCCTGACGCTCGTCTACCCGCAGGATGCCGATGCCAACGCCAGCACGATATCCATTCTTGCTCCGGTGGGCAGCGCCCTGCTCGGCCTGTCCCAGGGAGATGAAATCGAGTGGCCCAAACCGGGGGGAGGCATGCTGCACGTTCGCATCGAGGAAATCACCTACCAACCGGAACGTTCCGGGGAATACCTCCGTTAAGCAATCCGGCCCCCGGGCCTCATTTTCACGCGCGCCGCCGGTACGGCGCCATGCAACATACGGATTTCTCTGACCCAACGAAATGATCAGAATCTACGGCATCAAGAACTGCGACACCATGAAGAAGGCGTTCGCCTGGCTGGAAACCCATGGAGTCGCCTATGAATTCATCGACTACAAGAAGTCGGGCGTGGCCGAAGGCCATCTGCGGGACTGGAACCGCCGTGCCGGCTGGGAAACGCTGCTCAACACGCGCGGGCTGATGTGGAAAAAACTCAGCGACGAGGAACGCGCCGATGTCGACGAAGCGAAGGCCTTGACACTGATGGCAAAATATCCGGCGATGATCAAGCGGCCGGTGCTCGACACCGGCACGACCTTGCTGGTCGGCTTCGATGCCGACCGCTACGCCAGGGAACTGAAACAATGAGCAACATCGTCCAGCGCTTCATGTTCGACGACCTCGACATCCGGGGCGCCGTCGTGCGCCTCGACTCCGTCTGGGAAAAGCTGATGGCCGGACGCAATTACCCGGAGCCGGTTGTCGATCTGCTCGGCCAGATGAGCGCCACCACGTTGCTCCTGGCCGACAACCTAAAGCAGCCAGGGCGCTTGACCATCCAGTTGCGCGGCAACGGTCCGGTATCGTTGCTGGTGATCGATTGCAGCGAACAACTGAACATCCGCTGCATGGCCCATCACGCAGAGCACATCACCGCGGCCCCGGCGATCGATCTGCTCGGCCATGGACAGCTGTTGCTCTCGCTCGAAATGCCGACGATGCGCGAGCCCTACCAGAGCGTCGTGCCGTTGAACGGAAAAACAGTTGCCGAGGTTTTCGAACACTACCTTCACCAGTCGGAACAACTGGCTTCACGCATTTTCCTGGCGGCTTCGCCGTCCGGCGCTGCCGGGCTGTTCCTGCAGAAGATGCCTTCGACCGACGAGCGCGACGCCGACGGCTGGGCGCGCATCGAGGCACTGGCCAGCACGGTCAGGGCGGAGGAACTGCTCGGCCTGACGAGTGAAAATCTGCTGACGCGCCTGTTCCACGAGGAGACCGTGCGCATCTTCGATGCACATCCGGTCACCCACGACTGCCCCAAGGACTGGGACAAGGTGCGCAACATGCTCCTCGCTCTGGGTCGCGAAGAAATCTACGACAGCGTCAAGGAGCATGGCGTGATCGTCATCCACGACGAACTGAGCAACAACGAGTACCGCTTCGACAAGCAGGCGATCGACGAGCTGTTCAGCCGCACGCCGGAAACACCGAAAACGGTTCACTAATTCTGCGGCGCTTCCGCGCCACGCTCCTGTCGGCGTCAGTCCCGACCCCCCTGAAACTTCGATTTCAAAAACCCCAATCAACCACGAAGGTCACGAAGAACACGAAGAGAATCGATTGGTTAACCAGGCCGGACAAATCACTCGGCGGGTGAATCAATAGTTTCCCGAAATAACTTGTTTTTCTTTGTGAACTTCGTCCCACGGGGATTGGCTTCGCGGCATGGTCTTCGTGGTTTAACTGCGCTTTCCAATTTGATATTTTTTTCCAAAGGCGGGTTAGAATGCCCGCGGCATCATTCCGCAAACATCAGAACCGCATCCAGCCCGTGCACTCAAGGAGACAGCGTTGAACAGAAAAAATGCGACCGTTGCAGCAGCCATACTGGCAACCGTGCTGGCTGCCGCCTACCCCGCTTCCTCATGGTATTTCGGCAGGCAGATCGAAGCGGCGCATGCCGAGAGTGTCAGGATGATCACGGCGCAGCCCTATCTCAAGCTGGTTCGCCATGATTACGAACGCAATTTGTTTGACGCCAGCGAAGTGATCACGCTGGAGATTCCGTCCGCGCTGTTCCGGCTGCCGTCCAGGCCGGACACACCAAAGGCGGAAGCTACGACCACGCCCGAATCGGAGCCCGAAACCGGCAACGCCGAGGCCCCGCAAGCCGGCGCCCCCGCAGCTCCGGCCACCACCGGTCAGCCCGCTCCCCTGCCACCCCTGCGCATCACCCTGAAGACAGCCATCCAGCACGGACCGCTGCCCGGCCTGAACAGCCTGGCCGCCGGCAGTTCGAGCACAACCGTCGAATTCGAGGGCGATCTCCAGAAAAAGGTTCTGGAAGCATTCGCAGGCAAGACTCCGCTGGAAATCCGGACACGCTACGATTTCCTGGGCGGCGGACTGACCAAATTTTCCAGCCCCGCGTTCCGGATTGCCATCCCCGATCCCGAGGGAACCCGCCAGACCACCCTGAGCGGCAACGGACTGGAAATGGAGGTTGAATTCACCCGTGGCTTGCAGCAGATGGTCATGCACGCCAGCGCCCCGCGCTTCGAAATGAACGAATCGAATGGCACGCACATGTTGCTTTCGGAACTGCGCGCGGAAAGCCGCCAGCAACGCATCTTCGAGGACGATCCTGCGCTCTATTCGGGATCGCAACAATTCTCGCTGGAAGAGTTGAGCATCGACCCGGGACAGGAAACCGGTCACCCAATAGCGCTCAAGGAAATCAAATACGATGTGCAGATGCCGGTAACCGGAGAGTTCATCGACCTGATCGCGCAACTGGGCGCCAAGGAATTGCGCGTCGGCGAACAGAATTACGGCCCGGCCCATTATGATCTGTCGCTGAAACACCTCAACGCCCGCAAGCTGATGGCGTTGAACCGCAGCCTCATGGCGCTCTATACGCAACCGGAAATGCTGCAGGACACGAATCGCCTGCTGCAGGCCTTCACCCCGATGAAGGACCAACTCGTCGCCCTGTTGCTGGACAGCCCTTCCCTGTCGCTCGACCGCATCAGTTTCAGTACGCCGGAAGGCGAAGCAAAAATCACCGCGGTCCTCAAGCTGCTTGATCCCAAGGCGGAGGATTTTGCCAATCCGGTCGCGCTGACGGGGAAAATCGACTTCGCCGCCGATATCACTTTCCCCAGGGCCCTGATTGCTGCGGCTCTGCAATCCGGCCAACCGGCAAGCACGGAGGGGCCCGAAGGAAAGACCGTGGAAGAAACGCCCCCCCAACCCGGACCAATGGCCGGGCAGGCGCTGGATCGCCTGGTCGAGCAAGGCCATGTCATCGTTGACGGCGCCCTGCTCAAATCCCGCGTCAGCTTCCGCAACGGCCAGTTGCTGGTCAACGAGAAGCCATTCAATCCGCTGGCGATGGCTCAGCCGCAAGCGCCAGCCGAACTACCGAAATAGGCGCCTCATCTCGCAACCCGACCTTCCCGGAACAGCTTGCTCAATGTACGCCCGACACAACCTGAATACTCCCTCCCCCGGACTATTGACGGCCTATGCACTGGCCACCGGAGCCGCTCTGATTTACTCCGGCCTCGCCCCGTTCGACCGCCCGACCTGGGCGCTGGAAGTCGCTCCTGTGGTCATCGCGGCGGCAGTCATGGGCGCGACCTGGCGCAGGTTTCCGCTCACCCACCTGCTGTATCTGTGCATTTTCCTGCATGCCATCGTGCTCATCGTCGGCGGCGCCTATACCTATGCCCGGGTGCCGTTCGGTTTCCAGCTGGCGGACCTGATGGGCATCGAACGCAATCCCTACGACAAGATCGGGCACTTCTTCCAGGGCTTCGTGCCGGCGCTGGTGGCGCGCGAAATCTTCATCCGCGGCGCCTATGTCCATGGACGGCGCATGCTGAATTTTCTTGTGCTTTGCGTGGTCCTGGCGATCAGCGCCTTCTACGAGCTGATCGAATGGTGGGTCGCCGAGCTGGCCGGTCAGGACGCCGAAGCATTCCTCGGCACCCAGGGTTACGCCTGGGACACGCAATCCGACATGCTGATGGCGCTGATCGGCGCCATCGCTGCCCTGCTGTTCCTGTCACGGCTGCACGACCGGCAGATCGCCGGCAGCTAGAACACAGCCTTACACAAGCGCCATCGCCGCCAACCCGTCCCACAGCAACTTGGCGCCGGACAGTCCGAGCGCCGCCGTTGCGAACCAGTAGAACGGCCGTTCGGGAATTTTCGCCAGGATGCGCAGGCCCAGCCAGACTCCGACCGGCACCAGGGGCAGCAGTACCGCCGAAGTGAGCAGCGTCGCCTGCGTGAAGATGCCGATCGTCATGTAAGTGGGCAATTTGGCGAGATTGACGGCCGTGAAGAAATAAACCGACGTGGCGACGAAATTCTGCCGCGGCATCTGGCGGCTCAGGAGATACGCCATGATCGGCGGCCCACCGGCATGCGCCAGCGTGCTTGTAAATCCCGAGCCGGCACCGCAGAGCCAGGCGAAAATCCGGCGTGGAGGTGGCGCGGCGGCGCCCACCGTTGGGGTTTTCTTGCGCAGCAGGCGGTCGAGCGCAAAGACGACGGCGATCAAACCCACGGTCACCTTCACCATGCTGTCCGGAAGAATGCCGAACATCAGCGTTCCGATACCGATGCCGACAATCGCTGCGGGCAGCAGCAATTTGAGATCGGGCCAGCTCGCCTTGCCCCGCCAGGCGCCGATGCCAACCCAGTCGGTAACGATCAGGATCGGCAGCATCACCGCCGCCGCATCGCGCGGCGAAATCCAGATCGCCATCATCGGCACCGCCAGTCCGCCGAGCGCCCCGCCCAGTCCGGACTTGGAAATTCCCGTCACCAGAACGGCAAACCCGGCAACAAGCCACCCCACCGTATCGAATTCCAATTGCAACTCCCAAACAAAAGGCCGCGCCCGGCGGCCGGAAAACACTGGAAAGTAATCCCGACCGCCGCATTGCGTCAAGGAAGCGGGCAACTGCATTTACAAGCGGAACACCCACCGCAAAGTCGCAAAGGGACAAAGGGAACGCAAAGGAGAGCGGAAAGGATAATGGCGAGTGATGTGATGATATCTGCCATTCTTTGCGTAAACTTTGCTTCTTCGCGCCTTTGCGGTGGATTTTGAATGCCAGTGCGATGGCCCAGGCCAGCAAATGGGTTATGGGTTATGGCTTAAGGCCGAGCCTCCACAAGGAAGTCACTTCCGCGGCCCGTGCCGCATGCAGCGGATCATCGGGATCGGCCGCCTTGGCATGGACCGGGCGCGCATCGAGCCGCCCCAGCACCCTCAGCCCGGCCGCATCGATCCAGCCGAGCAGCGTCTCGCGCGAACGCAATTTCAGGTGTTCCGCCAGATCGGACAGGATCAGCCAGCCTTCGCCTCCGGGGGCGAGATGCGCGGCCAGCCCCGAGAGAAAGCCGCGCAGCATGCGGCTGTCGGGATCGTAAACGGCATATTCAAGCGCCGAACTCGGCTTGCCGGGCACCCAGGGAGGGTTGCAGACAATCAGCGGCGCCAGACCGGCCGAAAAAAGATCGGCCTGTTGCACATCAACCTGGCCGGAGAACCCCAAACGCTCGACATTCTCGCGGGCGCAGGCCAACGCCCGCGGGTCCTGGTCCGTCGCCACCACGCGCCGGATGCCGCGCCGGGCCAGTACGGCCGCCAGCACCCCGGTTCCGGTGCCAATATCGAAAGCCACGCCGTTGTCCTTCAAGGCTGCGGGCAGGGGCGCATCGGCCACCAGCGCCACATATTCGCCGCGCACCGGCGAAAACACGCCGTAATGCGGATGAATGCGCGCTGCAGGCCCGCCCAGCGCCGGGATGACAACACCCTTCTTGCGCCACTCGTGCGCGCCGATCAGGCCGAGCAGTTCACGCAACGAGGTCACATAAGGGGCCTCGCCCGTACCGGCCCCGTAGGCCTCCTCGCAGGCTGCGCGCACCTCGGGCGCACGGCGCAGCGGGATGACGTGCCCTGCCTCGAATGGAATCAGCAGCATGCCGAGAATGCGCGCGCGCTGCGCCTGTGCCATGCGTTTGCGGTGAAAGGCTTCCGGGTAGCCCGGCGCGGGCTTGGCGGTACCACGCGGCTTGCGGTCAAGGCGCCGCGCCATGGCCTGCAGGAGCTGCCGCGCATTCTGGAAATCGCCGCGCCACAATAGTGCGGTGCCCTCGCACGCAAGACGGTAAGCCGCGTCTGCCGTCAGCGTATCGTCGGCCAAATGCACCCGGCGAGGTGGAGGCAGGCCCGACTCGCTGCGCCAGCTGGACCGCCGGGATTCACCGCCTTCAGTCCAGACCAGCGTTTGTTCGCCGTGCTCCGGCGGAAAGGCATCGGCGCTCACGAAGCCGATCCGGCCAGTTGCGGGCTGCCCTGCTGTTTCAGCAGCGGGAAAAATTTTCTGTCTTCTTGAAGCATGTGACTCACCACCACGTCCAGCGCAACGAATGAAACCACTTCACCGAGCGACAATTCACCTGCCGCAGCCCGGCCCGACAACCGCCGGGCCTCGACCAGCAGCCGCCGATGCTGCAAGGCATGCGCTTCAAGTCCGGCATAACCGCACCGCGCGAGCACCGTCTCTTCATTTGAAAAATGCGACACCACGCAGGAAATCAGCTCATCAACAGCTTCCAGTCGGCGCGTGTCATTACCTCCGGGCGCCACGACGCTTTGAATCAGCCTGTTGCTGCGCTCGAAGAGATCCTGATGTTCCCGGTCGATCGACGCTTCGCCGCACCGGTAGGCGTTGCGCCAGACCAGTTGCAGGATCGGTAATTCACGATGCTCCATTTCCTTCGGGGTACGCCCGGGTAGGACTCCGCTATACCAAAGCGCGCAGTTGCGGCCATTTTCCTTTGCGGCATACAGGGCACTGTCGGCATTGGCCAACAAGTGCTTTTCATCCCGCCCATGGTCCGGGTAAATCGCGATACCGATGCTGCAGGCGATCATTGCTTCATGCTCTCCATCCAGGGCAAAGGGCTGGCAAAGTTCAAGTCGGATTTTGTCCGCAACCGTCATAGCATCGACTTCATCGCCGATCAATGGCAGAAGCACGAGGAATTCGTCACCACCCAGGCGCGCCAGAGTATCCGATTCCCGCAGGCAGTTCTGCATACGCCGAGCTGCCTCCTTGAGCAAGGTATCCCCGGCGGCATGCCCGAAGCTGTCATTGACCGGCTTGAATTTATCGAGATCGATCATCAATAGAGCAAGACGTCCACCCTCGCGCCGGGACTGGGAAATAGCCATCCGGATCCGGTCATGAAAAAGGCGCCGGTTAGGAAGCAAGGTCAGCGGATCATGATAGGCCAACCGGGACAACTCGGTAGCAGCCAGCACCCGTGCTGTGATATCTGTCGCCACGCCCATGGCGCCCTCATATTCACCCTGTTCATTGATCCACACCGTCACTGCCAGAAGCACGGTAAGTCGCGAACCATCCTTGCGGACATAGGTCCATTCGCGCTTTTCGGCCTGTCTGTCCTGTTTTGGCCTGGCCAGAAAGACTTCGAAATCAGGCGCGACGACCCGCCCCAACTCCCTCGAAAGCTCTTCTGCGCGCGCCCTGACCTCGCTCGCATCGTGGAACAGCATCGTCGTATGCTTGCCAACGACTTCCTCGGCGGAATACCCGAGCATCGCCGCTGCTCCCGGACTGAATACCGTGATCAGTCCCTCCTTGTCTGCTGCGACGATCGACAGGGGAGCGCTGTCCAGAATCGACTTATTGATGCGCTCATTTTCGTGGCGCGCTTGCATCGACTCCCTGAGCATGTCGAGAGCATATCCGACCTGACTGAACTCGTCTCCCTGCCCGGACAATGCGGTCCGAGATGGCGAAGCACCCGCCTCACGGCGGGTCAGCTCGCCGATACGCTGAAGCATTTCCCCCATCGGTCTGGAAAACCGCCGCTGCAGGAACCAGAAGATTCCCGCAGCCAGGCCCAGGGTAGCCAGGCTGGCCAGCAACAATCCGAACGCACTCCAGCGGGCACGCGCCAAACGTTCCGCGGCGTGCCGCTCGGTTTCACGGCTGATACTGTCGGTCAGTTCAACCACGGCATCCAGCGCGGCCACAGCGGCCTCGAAATACGCGTCCCGGGTAACCGGCAGCACCTGCCCCTGACTGGCTTGGTCCAGCAAGGTATCGAACAAGGGGCGCAAGCGTTGAAAAACCATTTGACGTGCGTTCACCAAAGCGTCGGCCGACTCGAAATCCTCCACCTGCCCGGCCCAGCGTTCGATCTGCGACCAGAGCTGGAGGTAGCGGCTGCGCATCTGCCTGAGTTCGCTCAGCACCTCCTCGCGCGGCGCTTGGCCCGAATGAATTTCAACGCCCAGTTCGCTGGATACTCTGCCCAGCTGATCGCGAAATTGCAGCACGTTGATGCGCAAGTCGCCCAGCCGCTCGAAACTCACATCGTCCGACCCCGGAATATGCGAAACGGCAATCAGCAAGGACTCCAGCCGGGCAACGAGGTTGTTGGCCGCCTCCATCCATTTTCGAGGAAGGGTTGCGTCGCGGTCTGACCGCGCCAGAGGCACATCGCCATCCACCGCCTTGCGCAACCCTTTCACCTTATCCCAGGCGACCTGCACATCGCCTCCCTTCGTGCGGAAGCTTTCCGGCAGGCGGGCCAGCAGTCCTTCGATATACCGATCTGCGGCAGCACGCCGCGCATCGACAAACTGACGGTTCTGTGCCGAGATCGGATCTTCTCCGCGCAGCACGACATTGGTACGGCCGCGTTCGAAGGCAAAATTCTTGACCGCCCGCATACTGTCATCGGCCAGGCGATTGCGCTCGACGACCTGGGTGGCCTTTTGATATGAACGGTAGCTCTGGTACAGGCCGATGGATTCGAAAAAGAGGGTGGCTGCGACAAGCGCCCCGACGATGACCATGATGAGAGTGCGCAAGGAAAGCGCAGGCACAGCATTTTTCATGATAGGAGCAAGGCATCATCTCAGGGGAATGCTCCCAGTATCCTGACCGGCATCGCAAATGTAAAGCTGGCTGCAAGTCATTCCAGCAAAACCGGGAAAATGCTGAAATATTCGCCACCCCGGCGAAAGCCGGAACGACAAACCGGTAACAATCAGCGCCCCCCAGCCATAGTTGACGCCGCCGCGGCCGCCCTGGCGAACAATGTTCTGTTTGCTTAAACCTTGAACTGGCCCGTGTAGCCCAGCCCGGCAAGATAGGCGTCGAGAATCCGCGGGCCGTATGTCGCCAGAGGGAACACATTCCTGTCCAGCGTCCAGTTGGTGACCAGCCCGTCAACCACGGCAATCAGCCCGACGGCCGCAAGGTGTGGATCGACATGTTCCGGGAAAAAGCCGAGCTCCCTGGACTGTCGAAAGGCCTCGACGCAGAGTCCCATGAAGCGATTGCCGCATTCGAGATGCGAGTCGCGTATCTCCGCCATTTCGCCGACGTACTCGCATTTGTGCCAGGAAATTTCGAGAATCCGGTAGTAGCGAGGATCATTGGCCACGCGGTCAAGAAAATAAAGCGCCAGCTGGCGCACCAGATCGACCGGGTTCTCTTGCCTTTCCGCCTGCAACTCGGCCAGCTTGGCCTCCATCAATCCAAAGACGCGCTGGATCATGGCGTCAAACAGATCAACCTTGTTAGCGAAATGCCAATAGATCGCTCCGCGTGTCACGCCCGCAGCGGCAGCAATTTCGGCCAGCGATGTATTGCTGACGCCACGCTCCTGAAAAACGAGTTCGGCCGCATCCAGAATCGCATTGCGCGTTTCCAGTGCTTCCTCTTTTGTTTTCCTGACCATGAACCTTCTTTCTCCGGGATGTCTATTGAACTACGTTGAATGAACGCCGCACTTATTTTAGCCCATATTCCATACATTCACGAATGTATGTACAATACCGAATCTTTTTTTCAACTTTCTCCCTCCTTTTCATCAGCATGGACAGGATCTCCCTCAATACGTGCGCTGCCATGCGCCACCGCAACGCCATTGGAAAATTTTTCTTGCGCTCCAAATCGCGGCTTCGACGGACCGAACAACATGCTCTCAAAGAATAAACCCTCATCAATTCAATGTGTTTTAGCCATTTTTCGCCGGCGTCAGTACCCGGTCCACTGAAAGGAATTCTCATGGTCAAACGTTCAGTCCCCCTCCTCGCTCTCGCGGCGCTACTGGCAGCCTGCGGACAGGGAGGGCAACCGTCCGGTGCGGCAGGCGCCATGCCCCAGGTTTCCGTGGTGACCATCGAAGCGCAAAAACTCACGCTTTCCACGCAATTGCCCGGGCGCACTTCTCCCTTGCGGATTGCGGAAATCCGGCCGCAGGTCAACGGATTGATCCTCAAGCGCCTGTTCACCGAGGGTTCGGAAGTGAAGGCCGGACAGATCCTGTATCAGATCGATCCGGCGCAGTACCAGGCGGCACTGGAAACGGCTCAGGCCGGACTCGCGCGTGCGGAAGCCAACCTGCATGCGATCAAGGCCCGTGCCGAGCGCGTGAAAGAACTGCTGATCGACAAGGCGGTAAGCCAGCAGGATTACGACGACTCCGTCGCCGCCCAGAAGCAGGCGGAAGCCGAGATCGCCTCCTGGAAGGCTCAGGTCGACGCCGCGCGCATCAACCTGGATTACACCAAGGTCACTGCGCCGATTTCCGGCCGCATCGGAAAATCCAGCGTGACCGACGGCGCAATCGTTACGGGGTATCAGCAAATCGCCCTGACGACCATCCAGCAACTCGACCCGATCTATGTGGATGTTCCCCAGTCCACCAATGACCTGCTACGCCTGAGGCGACGCCTGGAAACCGGCCACCTGAACAAGGATGCGGACCAGAACAAGGTCAAGCTGTATCTTGAAGACGGCAGCGCCTATCCGCACGAAGGCAAATTGCAGTTCCAGGACGTCACGGTCGATCCCAGTACGGGCTCGGTCAATCTGCGCATGGTTTTCCCGAACCCAAAGGGAATCCTGCTGCCGGAGATGTTTGTCCGGGCGGAAATCAAGGAGGGAGCCAACGATCAGGCGATCACCGTCCCGCAACAAGGGGTGATGCGCAATACCAAGGGCGAGCCTTATTCCTTCGTTGCCAACGCGGAGGACAAGGTCGAGATGCGCATGCTCACGCTCGAACGGGAAATTGGCGACCGCTGGCTGGTAACCAAGGGCCTCAAGGCCGGCGACCGGGTCATCGTCGAGGGTGTGCAAACCCTGCAGATGCTGCGCCCCGGAACGCCGGTCACGGTCAAGGCCACTCCTTATGCACCCGAGGGCGCCCCGGCCGCCGCCCAAACCGATGCACCGGCCGCAGCGGCCAAGTAAGGAGAACGCTCGATGCTATCGAAATACTTCCTGGAGCGGCCGGTTTTTGCCTGGGTCATCTCCATTGCCATGATGGCGGTCGGTATCCTGGCGATCCGCAGCCTGTCGATTTCCCAGTACCCCCCCATCGCGCCGCCTTCCATCGCCGTCGACTCGTTCTATCCGGGCGCCTCGGCCGAAACAGTGGAAAACACGGTTACCCAGATCATCGAGCAGAAGATGACCGGGCTCGATGACATGCTCTATCTCTCCGGCAGCAGTTCGTCCTCGGGAGCCTCGCGCATCGAGTTCACCTTCGCTCCGGGCACCGATCCCGACGTCGCCTGGTCGAAGGTGCAGAACAAGTTGCAACTGGCCATGGCCAGCCTGCCCGACGTGGTACAGCAGCAAGGCGTCAAGGTCAGCAAATCCACCCGCAACTACCTGATGGTCGCCAGCCTGATTTCCGAAGACGGCAGCATGAACGGCGACGACTTGCGCGATTATGCGCAATCCAGCCTGGAAAAAATCCTGGCGCGCGTTCCCGGTGTCGGCGAGGTCGAGAACTTCGGCTCGCAATACGCCATGCGCATCTGGGTCGATCCGGACAAGCTGGTCAAGTACCAGCTGACCATGGAAGATGTCATCGGAACGCTGCGCACCTACAACGTCGAAGCGTCCGCCGGGCAGCTCGGCGGCGCCCCCGCGCTGCCCGGCCAGCGCCTGAACGCCACGATCGTGATCCAGCACTTGCTGCAGACGCCGGAAGAATTCGCCGCCATCCCGTTGCGTACCGGCGCCGACGGCTCGACCGTCCGGATCAAGGACATCGGTCGGGCGGAACTGGGCACCGAACGTTACGACATCATCGCCAACTACATGGGCAAGCCGGCCGCCGCGCTCGGCATCCGCCAGGCGGCCGGGGCCAACGCCCTGGAAACGGCCGACAACGTCAAGAACAAGCTCAAGGAAATGGAACCCTACTTCCCGCCGGGAATGAAGGTCATCTACCCCTACGACACCACCCCCTTCACCAAGGTGGCCATCGATGAAGTAGTCAAGACGCTGATCGAAGCGGTGATCCTGGTCTTCCTGATCATGTGGCTGTTCATGGGCAACATCCGCGCCACTCTGATTCCGACCATTGCTGTGCCGGTGGTGCTGCTCGGCACCTTCGCCGTACTCGCGCTGTTCGGCTTCTCGATCAACATGCTGACCATGTTCGCCATGGTGCTGGCCATCGGCCTGCTGGTGGACGACGCCATCGTGGTCGTGGAAAACGTCGAGCGGATCATGACCGAAGAAGGACTCCCCCCCAAGGAAGCAACCGCGAAGTCCATGGAGCAAATCACGCCAGCGCTGATCGGTATCGGCGTGGTGCTCGCCGCAGTGTTCGTACCCATGGCCTTCTTCGGCGGGTCCACAGGCGTCATCTACCGTCAGTTCTCGGTAACGATCGCCGCGGCCATGCTGCTCTCGGTCGTCGTCGCCTTGATTCTTACCCCGGTGCTTTGCGCCTCGATGCTCAAACCGGTGCCCAAAGGCCACGAGCCTTCGGAATCGGCCATCTGGTTCCTGCGTCCCTTCTTACTGTGGTTTGACCGTGTCTTTTTCGGCTTTCGGGACTGGTACATGAGAGTGGTCGGCATCGTGATAACTCGCCGCCTGCGCTCTGTGATCATCTACCTGCTGATCGTGCTGGGGCTGGGCTTCTTGTTCGTACGCATGCCGACCGCATACCTTCCGGAAGAGGACCAGGGCATCCTGATGATGCAGACCACGCTGCCCTCCGGCTCGACGCTGGAGCAAAGCATGAACGTGGTCGGCAAGGTGCGCGATTACTTCGAGAACAAGGAACAGAAAGCGGTTGAGTCCGTCATGGAAATCTCGGGCATCAGCTTCTCGGGCCAGGGACAAAACATGGGGATCGGCTTCATCAAGCTCCGCGACTGGGAGGACCGGAAAGACCCTGAACTCAAGGCTAAGGCAGTTGCCGGCCGGGCCATGGGCGTCTTCTCGCAGATCAAGGAAGCCATGGTCTTTGCCTTCACGCCGCCGGCGGTTCTTGAACTGGGCAACGCCAGCGGCTTCGACTTCCAGCTGCAGGATCGTGGCGGCGTCGGATATCAGGAACTGATCGCCGCACGCAACCAGCTCCTGGGCATGGCGGCACAGGACCATCGCCTGGTGCGGGTGCGCCCCAACGGCATGGAAGACACGGCCGAATACCACGTCAATGTGGACTGGGACAAGGCCGGTGCGCTGGGCGTGCCCATCAGTACGATCCACAACACCATTGCCGCGTCCTTCGGCGGTGCGTTCGTCAACAACTTCATACAGTCGGGACGGGTGAAAAAGGTTTACCTCCAGGCGGACACGCCGCACCGCATGCTGCCCAGCGACATGGAAAAGCTTCAGGTGCGCAACAACCAGGGCAAGATGGTTCCCTTCACCGCCTTCGCCACGGCACGCTGGGTACAGGGTTCGCCCAAGCTGGAGCGCTACAATGCCTTCCCGTCGGCCAATATCCTGGGCGAACCGGCGCCCGGGTACAGCACTGGCGACGCCATGAAGGCCATCGAGGAGATCGCCGCCAAGCTGCCCCAGGGCATCGGCTACGAATGGACCGGACTGTCCTACCAGGAACGCATGGCCAGTTCGCAGGCGCCGATCCTGTATGCTTTCTCGTTCTTCGTCATCTTCCTGTGCCTCGCCGCGCTGTATGAAAGCTGGCCGATCCCCATCGCCATCCTGCTTACGCTGCCGCTGGGCGTGATCGGCGGCGTGATCGCCTCCAGCCTGCGCGCCATGCCGAACGACGTGTATTTCCAGATCGGCATGCTGACCACGCTCGGACTGACAACCAAGAACGCGATCCTGATCGTCCAGTTCGCCAAGGCCCAGGTCGAAGCCGGTGTGGGTCTGATCGAAGCGACGCTGCAAGCCGCAAAATTGCGTCTACGGCCGATCGTGATGACCTCGCTGGCCTTCGGCTTCGGCGTGCTGCCGCTGGCCCTCGCCACTGGCGCCGGCGCCGGCGCGCAAACGGCCATCGGCACGGCGGTACTGGGCGGAATGGTGACTTCCACCGTGCTGGTCATCTTCTTTGCACCACTCTTCTACGTGATGATCTATAAGGCAATGTCCCGGCATGGCGAAAAAAACGCCACCGCACACAACGCTCCGGGTGAAGGAGAAGTTCATGAATAAGGCTTTGTTGTCGGCGCTGCTCGGCGCCGGATTCGTTCTCGGAGGCTGCACCCTGGCCCCTGAATACCGGCGTCCGGAAGCGCCCATTCCAACGCAATGGCCGAATGGGCCGGCCTACGGCCAAGACGCGCCACAAGCCCCTGTGGCCGCCGACCTCAAGTGGCGTGAGTTCTTCACCGACGAACGCTTGCAGAAGGTCATCCAGCAGGCCCTGGAGAACAACCGTGATCTGCGCCTGGCCGCCCTGAACGTGGAACGGGCGCAGGGCATGTACGGCATCCAGCGCGGCGATCTCTTCCCCTCGCTCAACGCTGACGGCGGCAGAACGCGTCAGCGACGCTCAGCCGACCTCATCGAGCCCGGACAACCGCGTACCGTTGACCAGTACAGCGCGGATCTCGGATTTGCCGCCTGGGAACTCGATTTCTTCGGCCGCATCCGCAGTCTGTCCGATCAGGCGCTGGAAGAGTATCTGGCCACCGACGAAGCGCGGCGCAGTGCCCAGATCGCATTGGTCTCGGAAGTGGCCCGGGCCTATCTCGCCCTCGCCGCGGATCGCGAGAATCTCGAACTCTCGCGATCCACCCTGGAAAGCCAGAAGGCCGCCTTTGCCCTGGTCAAGAAGCGCTTCGACGTGGGCATGGTCTCCGAGCTTGATCTCAAACAGGCGCAAGTCCCGCTCGACACTGCGCGCGGCGATCTGGCCCGCTACACCCAGCGGGTGGCGCAGGATATGAACGCGCTCAATCTGCTCGCCGGTGCGCCAGTACCCGAGGAATGGCTGCCCGCCGATCTCGGCAGTGTAGCGCCACCCAAGGAAGTCGCGGCAGGACTATCTTCCGAAGCCCTGCTTCGCCGGCCCGACATCATGGCGGCCGAGCATCGCCTCAAGGGAGCCTACGCCTCCATCGGCGCGGCACGCGCAGCGCTGTTTCCGCGCATCTCGCTGACGGCCTCCGTCGGCACGGCGAGCAACGATCTGTCAAACCTCTTCGATGCGCGAACCCGGACCTGGCTCTTCTCGCCGCAGTTCGTCATGCCCATTTTCGATACCCGAATCTGGGCGGCGCTACGCGTGAGCAAAACCGATCGGGAAATCATTCTCGCGCAGTACGAAAAAACCATCCAGACCGCTTTCCGCGAAGTCGCCGATGCACTGGCCGTACGCGGCACGATCGACGAACAGCTGGCGGCTCAGGAGTCGCTGACGGCTACCGTGGGCGACGCCTATCGCCTGGCTGACAAGCGGTACACCAGCGGCATCGACAACTATCTCAGCGTACTGGATGCACAACGCTCGCACTTCGCGGCACGGCAGGGCCTGGCCACGCTGCGCCTGGCCAGGATGGCCAGCCAGATCCAGCTCTATGCCGCGCTGGGCGGAGGAACGGACTGATAGGCGACTGACAGGTCGCCGCACCCGCCAGAGGAGTATCTCTGGCGCGGCCGACGGCAGCAAAAAAAAGCGCCCCTTGCCATAGGCGGGGGCGCCGTCGCACAAGCTCATTGCCACAAGCTTGCTTCAAGAGGGCCTTGTATTCCGGATCAGGGGGCACCCCTACTCTGCGCCGAGTTCGATGGTATGTCCGGTGCGTGCCGATTCGAACACCGCCTGCACCGCCTGCAACGTCTGAATGGCATCGCGTCCGGTAATCCGGGGCTCCGCCTCGCCGCGAACCACGCTGCAGAAGTGCCCGATCTGCCGTAGCAGCGGATCAATGGTCCGCACTTCCAGGCGTTCGCACGCCAGAGGAACACCCCATCCTTTTTGCTCACCGGCATAGCGCCACAATTCAAGCCGGGGGACGGTCAACGCCCCCTCGGTACCCGAGATCAGATAACAGTTTTCTCCTTCATTGCGCGGATAGAACGGGTTTTCACCCGAGGCCAGTTCCCAGCTCCACGGCCCGACCGCCGTATCCGAAACGGTCAGCGTACCCAGCGCACCGTTGGCAAAGCGCAGAGAGATGACAGCGGTATCCTCGACCGGATAGCCGCGCACAGAATTCGACGTCATGGCCTGCACCGAAAGGATGTCGCCACAAATGAATCGCAGGTCGTCGATATCGTGCACCGCGTTGGTCAATATCGGACCGGCCCCCGGAGAACGGCGATGCTCTGCATCAAAATACTCGCTCGCCTTCAACAGCATCCATTGGGCAGAAACAGCGGTCACCCGTCCGATGCTTCCGTTTTGCACGACTTCGCGCGCCTTTTCGATGATCGGGTTATGCCGGCGATGATGTCCTACCAGAAGGGCCACATCAGCCCGCTCGGCAGCCTCGGCCAGTTGCAGGGCCGCTTCGACCGTATCGGCAACCGGTTTCTCAACCAGCATGTGAACGCCTCGCTCGGCACAGGCCAGCCCTACCGGAACGTGCAGCACGTTGGGCGTGGCGATGATCGCCGCCTGCGGATGAATCCGCTCGAGCATCTCGATGTAATCCTTGAAGTACGGAACCCCGAGTTCCTTTGCATAGGCTTCGGCCTGGGGAGTCGGATCGGCTATGGCCGCCAGCCGGCAAGCCGCTTCCTGTTGCATGATCTCGATGTGCTTGCGCCCGAAAAGTCCCGCTCCGATTACAGCAATGCTGATTTGTTCCATTCCAAACCCTATCAGTTGAAAATGCGTGCCACGCTATCCTGGCCCGCTGCCAAAGGAACGGAGCAGCGGAGCAACAGAGTGGCCGACATGAATCCGGTAGCGGGTAATTTAGCGAGCGCACATCCCGGGGTCACCCGACCAAGGTAGGGATGATTCATGAATCGGAATTGTCCGCCTGCCCGACAGAGTAGAATGTCGTAAAAAACAGAGCCGCAAGGCAGCTAGCCAATCAAGAAGCCGAGAGATATCCCGAAGTAGACGGGGCTCCGCTATTTGTTTCTGAATTCCCTGACGATACTGACGCATGAGTCAACCTACCCAGCAAGCA
Source organism: uncultured Propionivibrio sp. (assembly GCA_964563685.1). Taxonomy (GTDB): domain Bacteria; phylum Pseudomonadota; class Gammaproteobacteria; order Burkholderiales; family Rhodocyclaceae; genus Propionivibrio. The sequence goes on along the minus strand of CAZLXL010000001.1, from coordinate 62,225 downwards.
CTGATCAAGGCAAAGATCAGCATTCCCGCGCCGGGGACGCGGATCATCACTCGCCGGAGGCTCTCCGAAAAGCTGCGCGAAGCCCTGCAACGCCCGATAACCGTCATCACGGCCCCTGCGGGATTCGGCAAGACCACGATGGTTTCCAATGCATTGCGCACAGAGAAATCCGAATGGCGAGTCGCCTGGCTTTCCCTGGATGAGGAGGACAGCCATCTGATCCGCTTTCTTTATCATCTGGTCGCCACGCTGCAATCAGTCGCCCCCGAAGTGGGCCGCGCGCCCATCTTCCTCATCGGACGCCTGCAACTGCCCGCCCCCAACGATCTGATTACCGCGCTGCTCAGCGAAATTGCCGAAACGAGCAAGCGCATCGTGCTGGTGCTCGACGATTTCCACGCCATCTCGTCGCCAGAAATTCATTCGGTCATCAGTTTTCTGGTCGAGCACATGCCGGCCTCGCTGCGCCTTATCCTCGTCGGCCGCAAGGTTCCCGACCTGCCGCTGGCGCGCTGGCGCATGCAGCATCGGCTGAGCGAGATTGGACTGGAGGACCTGCGCTTCTCGCTCGAAGAATCTTCAGCGTTTCTCGAACAGTCGATCGGCCTCGCGCTCGGTCCGGATCTGTTGCGCATGCTGGAAGAAAAAACCGAAGGATGGATTGCCGGGCTGCAAATGGCGGCACTGTCCTTGCAGCATGCCTCCGGCAACGAGTCGATGGATGATTTCGCACAGCGCATCGCCGCGTTCAGCGGGGAACACCGGCATGTGCTCGAATATCTGGCCGAAGAGGTATTCAGCCGGCAGTCTCCCGAAATCCAGGATTTTCTGCGGCACACCTCAAGCCTGGACCGCCTGTGCGCACCACTATGCGACGCCGTCACCGGTGGAACCAGCAGCAGCAAGCTGTTGAAACACCTTGAGCAAGCCAACATGTTCCTGCTGCGCCTGGATGAAAAAAGGCAGTGGTACCGCTATCACCAGCTGTTTTCCGATTTCCTGCGCGCGGAGTGCGATGCCGCAGAGTTGCGACGACAGCACTTGAAGGCCAGCAAATGGTACGAAGCCCACGGCTTCGAGGAAGAAGCCATTCGCCATTCGCTCGCCGGCCGGGATTTCTCCGCCACGGTACGTCTGTTCCGCGCCTTTGCGGACAATGTGCTATCCCGCGGAGAACTGTCCAAGATGCGTTCCTGGCTGGACGAATTGCCGGATGAACTCGTCCGCGCGCACAGCGACCTGGCCGGTTACAAATCCTGGACGCTTTACCTGAGCGGGCAGACCGCGCAGGCACAGCCTTATGCACAACTGGCGCGCGAACTGGAATCCGATGACGATCCGCTCCAACGGCGCGGAATGCTGTCCGCAATTCATGCCTACATCGCCCTGAGCTGGGGCGACCCGCAGGACGCCGTCACCTGCGCCAAACTGGCCCTGGAACGTCTCGGCGATTGCCCTTCCTTTTTCCGCGTCTATGCCCTCAGCCTGCTCGGACAATCGCAGATTCTGGTAGGCGACCGCGTGCTTGCCGCCGAAACCCTGGCGCAAGGAGTGCAATTGGGACAACAAGTGGACAACCACTTCATGACCGTTGACGCCATGGGACCGCTGATCCACATGATGTCGGCCCAGGGCAAGTTGCGCGAAGCCCGCGCCATGTGTCAGAACAGCATCAGCCGCTATCTCGATGCCAAGGGCTCTCCTGCGCCCGTCGCCGCGCTGCTCTATATCCGGCTCGGCGTGATCGACTATGAGCAGAACGATCTCGAGGCCGCCCGCTATCGCCTGCTCACTGGGATCGAACTGTCTCGCCAGTTGGGCATGGTCTTCTTTTCCCTGCTGGGCCTGCGCTCACTGGCCCGCTTGCAGCACGTATGCGGGGAACGCGAAGCGGCCTGGAACACCCTGGCGGAAGCCAGCGAAATCGCCCAGCGGCCGGAGAGCGCCCGGCGGCGGCGACTTATCTCCTTGGTCATCGCCGAACTGCAGCTCCGCGAAGGAAACGTTGACGGAGCCATGCGCACGCTCGACGAAATCCGGGCTTCGACGGCTGCGGGCGGCGAAGAAGAAGAATTGCTCGCTGCGCGAATCTGCCTGGCCCGCCACCAGCCGACGCGAGCGCTCAAGCTCCTGAATCCGCTGGAAGAAAGCGCACAGGCCGAGGGTATGCACGGCAGCCTGATCACCATTCATCTCCTGCAGGCCCTGTGCAAAAAGGCACTGGGCGAGAAAACCGCAGCCGGGCGCTACCTCTCATCGGCGGTATCGCTGGCGGCATCGGGAGGCTATCAGCGGGTCTTTCTCGATGAAGGCCGGGCCATGGCGGAAATGCTCGGGGAAATACGCCACACCGATCCGGCCTTCGTCAACGGATTGCTTGAATTCTTTGCCCGCGACGAAGAAACGCTGCCCAGCGCGGCATTGCATGAAAACCTGACGCGCATGGAACGGGAAATCCTCAAGCTGGTGAATGTCGGAATGACCAATCAGCAGGTCGGCGAAAAACTCGGCATCACCCTCAGTACCACAAAGTGGTATCTGACACAGATGTTCAGCAAGCTGAACGTGCGCAACCGCACCCAGGCGATTGCCCGGGCGCGGCAACTGGGTCTGATATAGCAGAATTGACCGACGCGAGGATGGTGCCGCATTGCGGCGACCGGCAGCGCCGGTCACCCGTTTTACCCTGAAACAGGCCGACCGTCACTTGCCGTTGACTGCCTGGCGTACGATCGCCAATGCCGTACGCAAATCATCGATGGCCATCTGCCCCGGAGCCGAGCTGCTCTTGCCCACGGCAAAAGTTGCGGCCGATCCGTAGATCCAGCCCATGACCCGCGAAATCGAACCGATTCCGCCCATCGACATGCTGATCAGCGGCACATCCAGTGCTTCGCGGGCCCGGCTGGTGGCGGCCAGCAAGGCCAGCACATCCCTATCGCTGGTCGGCATCACGGCCACTTTGGCCACGTCGGCCTTGAGCTTTGCGGCCATGCTGAACTTGCTGTCGAGCGTATCCCCGTCCGGCGTCATCTGGAAGTTGTGGTACGACATGATCATGCCGATGCCGCAGGCTTTCGATACTTCGCGCAAGTCCTGCAGATCCTCAAGCGCATTGGAAAGCTCATAATCGATCAGTTCTACGCACCGTGCCTTGCAGGCCGCGACATACATGGCCACCACCGCCGACTCGTCGATCGACAAAGGTTGCCCGCCCTCGGTTGCATTGCGCCGCGTGAGCAGCACGGGAATTCCGCCGGCCGCCTTGCGGATGGCCAATGCGGTATCGATCACCGCCGGGATATCGCCGATGGCCTCGAAAAAATCGATCCGCCATTCGAGCAGATCGGGCTTCTTGGGCACGATGGCTGCGACTTCATCGAGAACGGCGGCGTGCGTCTTGCCCACCAGCGGCGTGATGATGGCTGGCAGCACGCCCCCGGCCAGCGGTTTACCCTGAACCTGGATCAATCGGGTTTCTTTCATCGTTCAGATCTCCTAAAAAACGCTGCCGGCCTTGAAGCACCGGCAGCCTGATAGTTACCCCTGTTTCAGCCTGCCGCATTCACCCGGGACCGAGAGAACAGCCCCATGAGTCTGGCCCAGTACCGCGTCTGGCTGAACACGGTAAGCGACAGGAGCACCACCAGAACAAAGGAAACAGGACTGGTAAAGAATTCGGACAGGAACTGCACCGGATCTTCACCCGCCGAAATCATCGCCCGGCGATAGTTGGTATCAAGCAACGGCCCAAGGATAATGCCCAGAATGACCGGACCGACCTGGAAACCGTACATTTTCAGGAAATAGCCTGCCACGCCGAAGCCCAGCATCCAATATACGTGGACCGGGTTGTTCTCGATGGCATAGGTGCCGACCGCGGAAAGTATCACGATCATCGGTAGCAGCGATGCCTTCGGAATTTCCACGATCTTGGCAAACAGCTTGATGCCCATGAATCCAAAAATCGCAAGCCAGATGCACGACTGCAACAAATTGCCGACGGTAAACCAGAACAGATGCGGCGTCTCGATCAGCATCATCGGCCCCGGCTTCATGCCGTGAATATACAGAGCACCGATGATCACCGCCGTCACCGCATCGCCTGGAATGCCCAGGGTAAGCATCGGGATGTAGGCTCCTCCGACGGCACCGACAGCAGCAGCTTCGGGAGCCACGATACCCTCCCAGGCCCCTTCGCCAAAGGGGCGCTCCGGGTTTTTGACGGTACGTTTTGCATGATCATAAGCCATCAATGCAGCGATATCCCCACCGGCCCCTGGCAGGGCGCCAACAACCACGCCAAGCAGCGAACAGCGCGACGCCAGCGGCAGGTGCTTGCGAATCAGGCTCCACGAAGGAAGCAATTTATCCACTTTCTGCTTCACGGTCGGGAAGTTCAATTCATGCAATTGCACCATCACTTCCGACACGCCGAACAGGCCGATCATTGCCGCCACATAGGGGGCGCCCGCAGTCAACTGGACATGGCCGAAGGTAAAGCGCGGCTCGGCGGTTAACGGATCAAGCCCCACCGTTCCGAACAGGATGCCCAGTGCGCCTGCAAATACGCCCTTGGCCATCATGCCGCCAGACAAGCTTCCGACAAGCAGCAAGCCCCAAATCGCCAGCATCATGAAATCGCGCGGGGCAAAGGAGAGCGCCAAATCGGAAAGCAACGGCGCGCCAAGGGCCAAACAGAGTACCCCGATCAACCCGCCAGCCACTCCCACCAGGGTCGTCAGACCGATGGCACGGCCCGCTTCGCCCATTTTGGCGAGCGGATAACCATCGAGCGCGGAGGCAATGGCCGCCGGCGCGCCCGGAACGTTGATCAGGATGGCACTGCGCGAACCGCCGTACACCCCGCCGTAATAAATCCCGGCGATCAACGCCAAGGCTTCATTGACGCCCCAGTTGAAGGTAAAGGAAATCAGGATCGATACGGCCATAGTCACCGACAAACCCGGAATGGCACCGACGTAAATGCCGGCGAACACCCCCGCCGCAGTCAGAAACATCAGATAGGGGTCGAGGAAGCTCATCCCGAAATACGAGATGTTCGTCAGAATATCGGTCATTGGAACATCCTTTCCACGAAGCCTGCCGGCAGGACCACCGAGAATGCCGTCTGGAAAACCAGATACACCACGGCCAGCGACAGCACATTGCTGACGATCATGTGCACATAGCGCCGCTCACCCAATGCCAGGCTGGACGCCACGAGGTAGAAGAAGGAGCTGGCAATGAAGCCCAAGGGTTCCAGCAAAAGCATGTAGGCAACTAGAATAAGGATAAAAACGAAATGCCGCATGGGGAAAACTTTCTCGAAGAACCCTTGCAGCAGATTCTCGCCGTGTTCCGCCTGCGGGGCTGGCTTGGCCAATTCCCTGAAAAGGAAGGACAACGCGCACAGGGTCATGATAAAACTGGTTCCCAGGGGCAGGGAGCCTGCGGAACTCCACGAGGAAAATCCGGAAATCTGGTATGAAAAATACAGGGCGGTCAAACTGAACAACAGCAGCACCTGACAAAACCCGAGTTCCCCGGGCAGCCTTGGCTTATGCATTTCCTTTTCACTAATCATTATCGATACTCCTCTTCGGGAATCTCCCGGCAAACGCCGGAAACACTCAAAAACAAGTCAGACACTCCCATCTGCCGGGCTTGATCAGCCGTATCCCGGCTGCACGTGCGTAAACTCGACGACTGAACTGCATAAACAAAAGAGACCGACACCAGTCGGGCTCTTTTATCAAATCAAGGCTTTGGAATGCCGAATTGTTCCGGCGAAATCTTGGCCGCGCCGACGTCCTGTAGCAGCCATGTCGTCGTCGATTGCCATTTCTTGAGGAAGGATTCTGCCTCGGCTCCGGAGATATTCATCATGAGATTGCCGCGATCCGCCATCAACTGCTTGAACTGCGCATTGTCTGCGGCTTTCTTGAATGCATTGGCCAGCGTTGCCTTGACGTCATTCGGCGTATCTTTCTTGACGAACACGCCATAGAAAGGTCCCCACGGCAGATACTTCTTGAACTCGGGGTATTCCTTCGTGACCGGCGGTACGCCAGGCAAGGAGGCCAGCGGCTCAAGATCCACCACGGCCAGGGCGCGGATCCGGCCCGCCTTGATGCTCTCGGATGCTGCGCCGACGCCGACGGGACTGAAATCGGCATGCCCGCCCATGACCGCGGTCACCGACGGCCCCTCGCCATCAAACGGAACCGAAACGGTATTGAACTTCGTCACCGCGGTCATCATCGCAGCAACCGTGTGCGGCAATCCGCCGGGGCCCGTCATGGCCATCTTGATCTTGCCGGGCCGCTTTTTGGCGTCTTCGATCAGATCCGTCAGCGTTTTCCACGGCGCATCCGCCTTGACCACGATCACCCCGACACTGCGCGCCAGGATGGCGACAGGATAGAACTGGTCGTAATCGAACTGGGCCACCCCCAGCACCTTGTGCAGTTGCGGGTTCTCCGCGCCGAAAAGGAGGTTGTATCCGTCCGCAGGCGCGTTATTGACGAAGTTGGTGGCAATCGCCCCCGTTCCACCGGGCTTGTTGACCATGACAATCTTTTTGCCCAATACGGCTTCTGCATGCGGCTGGATCGCCCTGGAAACAACGTCCATGGCCCCGCCGGCGCCCCACATGATGGTTCCCGTGATATCGCGTTCCGGATAAGCCGCTGAAGCAACCGTGGCAAAAAGGCCCAGGGCTGCGGCCCCTATAAGTTTTCTTGAAATCATTGATATCCTCCGTTGAGTCTCTCTGACAAAACATCGCTGGATCGACTATTGAAAAACCGGTAACAAGTCGAAACCGGTCATCCCGCAAAACCGGATGAACGGCAGCCTCGGAGCCGGCAATCAGGCAAACCGGCTTGAGAGGAATATAACCTGCGATGTGTCTTCCGTTTACCTGACTTAAGTCGGGTAATTGAAATATAGCTGATATTTTGGGAGCGACAGACGAGATACAAATACTTCTCCGCACTTGCCGCTCAACGATGCTGCCAGTAGCGTCGCCTTTCCTGGCGCCAGGCTGACAACTCCGCCGCTTCGCCAAGCACGATGCGTACCGCGCCATCGCGGTCGGTGCGCCAGTGACGACTGGCCGCATAACGCGCCAGCACCTCGGGCCGCGGATGTCTGAAAGCATTGCGGTAGCCCGCCGAAAACACCGCTTCGCGCGGTGTCACGGCATCTATGAATTCCAGGGAAGAGGACCCTGTTCCGCCATGATGCGGCACGACCAGTACATCATTGCGCAACGCATTGGGCACACGACGAGTCAGAGCGCGCTCATCCGCGGCTTCGATATCGGCGGTCAGCAGGACACTCCTGCCGCCATTTTCAATACGCAGCACGCAACTCAGGCTGTTCGCCTTTTTTGATCGCTGCGCATAGGCATCCGCATCCGGATGCAGGATCGAGAAGCGCACACCGTCCCACTCCCACCCCTGACCGGCCGCACACAGTTCACCTCCCAGTTCGGGAAGCGACGAGAGGACGCGCGCAATCGCCGCATGCTCCTGAACAGCAGCCAGCCCACCCGCATGATCCTTGTCGCGGTGCGAAACCACCAGCACATCAAGTTGCCGGACACCGACCGAGCGCAGGTAAGGCACAACGACACGTTGCCCGGCATTCGTTTCGGGGCTGTACTGCGGCCCGGTATCGTAGAGCAACGCATGATGGGCTGTGCGCACCAGCACGGCCAGCCCCTGACCGACATCCAGCACATCGATCCAGGCCTCGCCAACCATGGGCCTTGGGGGTGGCAGAAACAGCGCCGGCAACAGCAGACACACACCGATCCAGCGTGACGGAAACCCACGCGGCAAAAGCATCCATGCCACCCCGAGGACGGCGGCGAAAATGGCCCACAGAGGCGGCGCAGGCTGTTGCCAGACGGGCCAGCCCGCCAGCCATTCGAGCAGGAGCATCAGCTGCGACATTACCCAATGATCGAAGTGCAGCACGGGCGGCCACGGCAGCACGGCAAAGATCAGCGCCAGCGGCGTGACGACGAAACTCACGACGGGAATCGCCACGGCATTGGCCAGCGGAGAAACCAGCGAAAACTGCTGGAAGAACAACAGGAGCAGCGGCAGGCTGCCCAGGGTCACCGCCCATTGCGTCGTCCCCCATTGCATCAGCCCCGCGCGCCAGCGCCTTTCCTGACCGGTACGGAGTTCACCCAGACGCGAGGTGCCGACGAAAAAAAGCACACCAACGGCACCAAAGGACAACCAGAATCCAGTGGCCATGAGGGCCATGGGATCGATCAACAACACGGCCAGCAAGGCGAGCGCGAGGCTCCGGCTGGCTCCCAGATTGCGCCCCGACCACAGGGAGACAGCCACGACGCTCAGCATGTACAGGGTACGCTGTGCCGGCACTTCGAAACCCGCCAACAGGGAATAGCCAAAGGCCGCAATCCAGCCCGCGGCGACTGCCGCCTTCTGGGCCGGCAGGAACAGCATCAGACGTTCGCTGCGCCGCCACAGAAAACTGGCCAGTGCCGCGCACAGGGCAGCGAGCATCGTGACATGCAGACCGGATATGCTGACCAGGTGCGTGATGCCTGTACGGTTGAACACCTGCCACTGGACCGCAGGAATGCCGCGCTGATCGCCGATGGCCAGCGCCGTGAGCACCCCCGTATAAGGCGCTTGCGGCAATTCCGCCAGGAAACGCTCGCGCAGAAGATCGCGCAGGCGTTCGACAGCGTATCCCGGCCGCCCTACGAAATCTTCAAGGCGGGTCATTTCATGACGCGTACGGACGCTTCCTGTCGCCCGGATGCCGCGTTCAAGCAACCAGGCCTCGTAATCGAAACCGTGCGGATTGGCATTCCCATGCGGGCGCTTCAAGCGTACCGTGAAACGCCAGCGCTCGCCGGGCCGCAATGCGTACGCTGCGCCGGTTTCTTCGGTCGCCGCAGTATCCGTATCCGCCAGGTCGTCCCACGGGTGATACCAGGAGAGAAATATCCGGCCCGGCACGCTCGCTCCATCGGTCTGTACCGATTCAACGTCGAACAGGAAACGCTCGCCGCGCTCGAAACGCTGCGGCAGCGCGGCCACGACGCCGGTGATCTGGATATCCCTGGACTCCCAACTCTCGGGAAGCGCCTCGGACAAACGTCCGTGCGCCCGCCACGCGGCCCAGGAGAAACCGAGCAGCAGGCACCCCAGGACGAGCCACACCGACGCCATCCGGCCGCGAAGCTTTACGGCCAGCAGAAAACCGGCCAAGGCAGCAAAGGCGCAGACAGACACGCCAGCAAACGGCGGCAAGTCGCCCTGCACCTGCAGGAGTGCGACACCAGCAGCAAAAGCCAGAATGGGCAGGCGCATTAACGTTCGCGCTCAGCGCTGAAACAATGTCCTGTCGACGACGGACCGTGGCAAGCAATGCATCACTGACATGATCTACTCCGGGATTCGATATATGCCAGACGCCCCATGAAAAATGGGCAAGCCCGGCTTGCCCATTCTTGTATTCATGCAGTGCAGAAGCCCAAACCTCCCGCCTGCATGGCGATCAACCCAGCGCGGCGAAAGCGGCCTGCGTTATTTCCTCGACGCTGCCCACACCGGAGATCTTGCATACCCTCGGGGCGACCGGGTCGCCGGTGGCCGCCCATTGCGTGTAGTACTCGACCAGCGGACGGGTCTGGGCATGATAGACCTCAAGACGCTTGACGACAGTCTCACGGGAATCGTCGTCACGCTGAATCAGCGCTTCCCCGGTCACATCGTCCTTGCCTTCGACTTTCGGCGGATTGAACTTGATGTGGTAAGTCCTGCCGGACGGCAAATGCACCCGGCGACCGCTCATGCGCTCGACGATTTCCTCGTCGGCCACGTCGATCTGCAGCACGGTATCGAGCAGCACTCCGGCCGCCTTGATGGCCTCGGCCTGTGGAATCGTGCGCGGAAAACCGTCGAACAGATAGCCATTGCGGCAGTCGTCCTGCAGCAAGCGCTCCTTGACCAGATTGATCACGATGTCGTCGGAAACCAGGCCACCGGACTCGATCACCTTTTTGGCTTCAAGACCCAGTGGCGTGCCCGCCTTGATGGCCGCGCGCAGCATGTCCCCGGTGGAAATCTGGGGAATGCCATACTTTTCGCAGATGAATTTGGCTTGCGTTCCCTTGCCGGCACCCGGCGGACCAAGCAATATCAGTTTCATGTTTTTTCCTAGCAGCTAATAAAAATCAAAAACCCGGACAGCTCCCAAGACCAGCCATTCAGGCATTCCTGGCAAACCATTCCTGCATGCGCGCCGCATCTTCCGGCGTATCGACCCCGGGCATCGGAAGGTGATCCGAAATGACAACGCTGATGCGGTAGCCATGCCACAGGGCACGCAATTGTTCCAGTGCTTCAAAGCTTTCCAGCGGCGAGGGCTCAAGACGGGCGTAGGCGCGCAGAAAACGTGCGCGATAGGCATAAAGCCCGATATGGCGAAAGGCCGGCAAACCGGGCGGCAGCGAATCGCGCCGCGCCGAAAAATGGTCGCGGGCATAGGGAATCGGCGCCCGGGAAAAATACAGCGCGTCACCGTCGGCCTTGCACACCACCTTGACCACGTTCGGCGCAAAGAAGTCGGCCGGATTGTCGATCGGGTGCGCCACCGTGGCGATATCCGCTCCGCTCTCGGCCAACTGGCGCGCGGTCTGTGCGATCAGTTGCGGATCAATCAGCGGTTCGTCACCCTGGACATTGACGATGATCGTATCGTCGTCCCAACCGCGCGCCTCGACCACTTCCGCCAGACGGTCGGTGCCCGTCGGGTGATCGCTGCGCGTGAGCAGAACGGACAAACCGTGTCTCTCCACCGCTTCGGCCACCTGTGCATGGTCAGTCGCCACCCACACCTCCTCGGCGCCGGACAGCGCGGCGCGTTCGGCCACGCGCACGACCATCGGCTTGCCGCCGAGGTCGAGCAACGGCTTGGCCGGGAGGCGCGTCGAGGCATAGCGTGCCGGCACGACCGCCTTGAAGCGCACGTCCGGCCGGTTCATCAGAGATCTTCTCCGGACAGGCGACGCGCCTGGTCTTCGAGCATAACGGGAATGTCGTCACGAACCGGATAGGCCAGTTTGCAGGGTTTGCACACCAGCTCCTGCTCGGCCTTGCGATACTCCAGATTGGCCTTGCAGATCGGGCAGACGAGAATATCAAGCAGGCGCGCGTCCATTCAGTTTCTCCAGGATTGTATCCAGCAACGATTGCCCGTCCGGCGCCGCCTCCAGGCAGGCCTCGACCGGCAGAACCCAGGCTTCGGGCAAATTCAGGAGGCTGCATTTTACCGCATCTTTCTCGGTCATCAGGAGCACTCCGTCCCGGGAAAAGTCCAGATCCTCGGCACGGTAGGCATGATGATCGGGAAATGGATGCTCGGAAAATTCAAGACCCAGGGCCGACAGTTGCGCAAAGAAACGCGACGGATCGCCGATGCCGGCCACGGCATGCAGGCGCTGGCCGCGCAATTCCGCTGCCGAGCAGGTCTGCTGTTCATTCCGCAACGAGAAGAAACGTGTTCCGGCGAGCCGCATCGGGAATCGTGGAATGTTTCCTGAGCAGCCTTCCAGACTTTCTTCTCCACCATTAAAGACAATGGCCGATGCCTCCGCCACCCTTTGCAGCGGTTCGCGCAACGGTCCGGCGGGCAGCAACCGCCCATTGCCCGCACCTCGCCCACCGAACACCACAATTTCCATCGAACGGGCCAGCCGGTAGTGCTGCAGACCATCGTCGGCGATCAGCACATCGCACTCCGGATGAGCGGCCAGCAAGTCACGCCCGGCCGCAGCGCGGTCCCGCCCGACGAAAACCGGAACGCCACTGCGCCGAGCCAGCAACAAGGGTTCGTCACCGACCATGGCCGCTTCGGATTGCGGAGTCACGCAGTGCACATCTCCCCGACCCGAACCGCCATAACCGCGACTGATGATGCCGGGATGCCATCCGCGCTCGCGCAGGCGCTCCACCAGCCAGAGCACCAGCGGCGTCTTGCCGCTGCCGCCGACGGTCAGATTGCCGACCACCACGACAGGAACCGGCAGGCGGGTGACATGCAGCACACCATGACGGTACAAAAGGCGGCGCAAGGCAACGAGGCCGCCGAACAGCCAGGCAAGAGGCAGCAACGGCCATAATACTAGCGCCAACTGCTGCCGGTACCACAACCGCGGCAGTCGCTGCGCCAGGCCATTGCGGCTCATCGGGAATTCAAGCCGCGATCAATGCGGCGATTGCGTGGCAAAGGAGATACGAGGATAACCGGCAACCTGCGCCGCCTGCATGATATCGACCACGCTCTGATGCGTGGCCCTGGCATCGGCATTAATCACGATCACCGGGTCTGTTTTATCGCCTGCCGCACGACGCAGCGCCTCGCTGATCGAACGGACATCGGTGGCGCCCAGGGGGGTTTTGTTGACCAGCACCTGGCCACCCGCCGTGACAGCCACGTCAACTTCGTTGGGCTGTTCGGCCTGCTTGTTTGCTTCTGCCGTTGGAAGATTGATTTCCAGTCCGGAAAACTTGGTGTAGGTGGTGGTGAGCATCAGGAAGATGATGATCACCAGCAGTACATCGATCAGCGGAATCAGATTGATTTCAGGTTCGTCGAAGCCACGGCCGCGCTGGAAGTTCATGCCCGGTTCCTCACGCCTTGCGGTCACCGTGCAGAACTTCGACCAGGCGCACGGCCTGTTGCTGCATGTCGATCACGAAGCTGTTCGCCTGGGCGCGGAAATGCCGCCAGAAGATCATGCTCGGAATGGCGATCAGCAAGCCGAAGCCGGTGTTGTACAAGGCCACGGAGATGCCGTGCGCCAGTTGTACCGGATTGCTCCCCGTCGGCGCCTGCGAACCGAAGATTTCAATCATCCCCACCACCGTTCCGAACAAGCCCATCAACGGGCTGATCGAAGCGATCGTACCCAGCGTGGTCAGGTAGCGTTCCAGTTCATGGGCCACCACGGCCCCGGTTTCCTCGATGGCTTCACGCATCACCTCGCGCGAACTTCCGACATTGCGCAATCCGGCCGCCAGCACGCGCCCCAGGGGCGACTGACGCTCCAGGCCGGCAATCAACGATTCATTGACCCCTTGTTGCCGGTACTCGGCGATCACGCGCTGCAACAGACCTGCCGGCAGGATCTTGGGACGGCGCAATGCCGACAGGCGCTCGATGATCAAAGCAACAGCCACAATCGAGGCGAACAGCAAGGGCCAGATGGGCCAACCAGCAGCCAGAATGATCGAGAACACGCTTTCCCCCTCAGGACGATTCGAGCGTGGAACTTTAGCCTGAGCCGTCACCAGCGGCAACCCCCATACTAAAGTAATAGGCAAATTTCTTGTCCACAAAAACTGTGGATAACATTGTGAATGAATCATGAACAGGCCCGCTAAACCCTCTTTCCTAAAGGATTTTTCCTGCGTTGCAGAAAAAATAGGCTGTATATTTTTCTCTTACAAAACAACAAGTTGCAAACAGCCCCTTGCTATTCATGGCCTTCAGGGTGAAAGCACCCCGCAAAGCCAGCAAAGATGTGCATGAATTGACATGGATGTAGAATTGATGCATGACTGAAAGCCCATCCTTTGACACAAGCCTTGCCCCGTCTGCCCCCGTCCTGACAGTTTCCATGCTCAACCGACTGGTGCGCGAGCGGCTGGAATCGTCCTTCCCGCTCTGCTGGGTCACCGGCGAGGTCTCCAATCTCACCTATGCATCATCCGGACACGCCTATTTCTCTCTAAAGGACAAAGGCGCCCAGACGCGCTGCGTGATGTTCCGCAATCGAGCTCAACTGCTCGGCTGGAGGCTGGAAAACGGACAGCATATCGAGGCCCGTGTTCTCGTCACGTTGTACGAAGCGCGAGGAGACTTCCAGCTCAACGTCGAAACCGCGCGCCGAGCCGGAATCGGCAACCTTTACGAACAGTTTTTGCGTCTCAAGGAAAGGCTGGAGAACGAAGGCCTGTTCGCCAGCGAAAGCAAGCGCCCGCTACCCGTGTTCCCGCACCGACTAGGCATCGTCACTTCGCCACAAGCCGCCGCGCTGAGGGACGTACTGACCACGCTGCAACGCCGGGCGCCGCATGTCGACATTGTTCTCTATCCCGCGCCGGTACAGGGAGAAGGCGCCGCCACCCAGATTGCAGCCGCCATCAATCGCGCAAGCAAGCGAAGAGAGTGCGACGCACTGATTCTCTGCCGCGGCGGCGGCAGCCTGGAAGACCTCTGGGCATTCAACGATGAAACACTCGCCCGGACCATCCGCAACTGCAGCCTGCCTGTCATCGCCGGTATCGGGCATGAAACCGATTTCACTATTGCCGACTTTGCCGCCGACCGGCGCGCCGCCACGCCAACCGCTGCAGCGGAACTGGCGGCACCGGAACGCGACATGCTCGAGAATCGCCTGCTCAGCGTGCAACAGGCATTGAGACGCCACATTGAGCGACAGATCGAACAGCGCAGCCAGCAACTTGACGGGATGGCCCGCAGGCTGATCCATCCCGGCCAGCGGCTGAACAGGCAGAACGAGTTCCTGTCGGAACTCCGGCGCCGCCTGACCACGTCGTTGCGCCAGGAGAATTCACGACGCGCTCTTGATCTGGCCAGATTGAGCCAACGGTTCAGTCGCGTTTGCCCGGATACAACCAGCCTCTCCGCACGACTTGAAAGCGTGTCGAAAAGAATTCACAACGCCTGGCAATTTTCCCTCAACGGACGCGCGGCGGATATTGCACGCCTCGCCGCCAGCCTGTCCCATCTCGACCCACGTTCCGTTCTGGCGCGGGGTTACAGCATCGTTACCGATGAGTCAGGCAACATTCTCAGCGACAGCCGGGCACTGGAACCAAATGACCGCATCACTGTCTCTTTCCACGCAGGCCGCGCAGAGGCCACCATCACTTCAGTACAACATTGAACGCAACGCATGCCGGTTGAATTTATCGGCAAAAAGAAGATAACGACCCACACCGCTCACAGTAAACAACAAAGGAGAAATCATGGAACATCAACTGCCGCAACTTCCGTTCGCCCTCGATGCCCTTGCCCCGCATATCTCGAAGGAAACGCTCGAATACCATTATGGCAAGCACCATCAGGCTTACGTGACCAATCTGAACAACCTGATCAAGGGCAACGAATACGAGAATCTGGATCTGGAATCCATCGTCAAGAAAGCCCCGGCCGGCGGGGTATACAACAACGCCGCGCAAGTCTGGAACCACACCTTCTTCTGGAACAGCATGAAGCCGAGCGGCGGTGGAGCTCCCGCAGGAGCGCTGGCCGATGCGATCAACAAGAAATGGGGGTCCTTCGATGAATTCAAGAAAGCCTTCCAGGCCTCGGCGGTCGGCAACTTCGGTTCCGGCTGGACTTGGCTGGTCAAGAAGCCTGACGGTTCGGTCGACATCGTCAACATGGGCGCCGCCGGCACCCCGCTAACCACCGCCGACAAGGCCCTGTTGTGCATTGACGTGTGGGAACACGCCTACTACATCGACTACCGCAACCTGCGCCCGAAGTTTGTCGAGACCTTCCTGAACAGCCTGGCCAACTGGAACTTCGCAGAGAAGAACTTTGCCGGCTGATATTTGACAGAACCGTTTCGCACATTTCGTACAAAAAACCGGGGGAGCGCAAGGCTCCCCCGGTTTTTTTATTTGTCACACGGGAAATTCCCGCTGCATTTGCTTTCAATGCAGCGCCCCGCTTGTGCGGTTTTCCGCACAAGCGGGATCTTGAATTCCGGACCATTGCACACGCCCGCATTTCGCCAAACAAAAAAACAAAAACAATTCAACACGTTGCATAAAAAACACATCTTCACGGACCAGGCACGGGGCTTGCTGAACCTATTCCAGGCCATCTCCTGTCCCTACCCGGAGATTGTCCTTTGCACATCCGGTAGCGATTCGGAATCGATCAAAAATTTATTGGAGAGGTTCAAATGAATACAAGGATCAAGCAAAAACTGGCAATCGGCGCGGCAGTGTTCTGTATTGCCCTGCCGGCAAGTAGTGCAGAGTTCATCAACGTCCTCACGGGCGGAACGAGCGGCGTGTATTACCCTCTGGGCGTCGCCTTGTCGCAAATTTATGGCAAAGCCATTCCGGGATCGAAGACAGCCGTTCAAGCCACCAAGGCCAGTGCGGAAAACCTCAACCTGCTACAAGCAGGACGCGGCGAAGTGGGCATCTCGCTCGGCGATGCCGTGTCGGATGCCTGGAACGGCAACGAGGAGGCCGGCTTCAAAACCCCGCTGAAGAAACTGCGGACGATTGCCGCGCTGTGGCCGAACTACATCCATTTCGTGGCCACCGCCGACTCCGGCATCAAGACGCTGGCCGATATCAAGGGCAAGCGCATTTCCGTCGGTGCGCCCAAGTCCGGCACGGAACTGAACGTACGCGCGATCCTCAAGGCCGCCAACATCAGCCACAAGGATTTCGCCAAGGTGGAATATCTGTCCTACGCCGAATCCGTCGAACTCATGAAGAACAAGCAGCTCGACGTCACCCTTCTTTCTTCGGGCCTGGGAGTGGCCGCCCTGCGCGACCTGGCGGTTTCCCAGAAGGTGGTTTTCCTGACGATTCCCGAGGATATCGTGGCCAAGATCAATGACCCGGCGTTCGTGGTCGGTGTCATTCCGGCCAAGACCTACGAGGGACAAGACAAGGACGTGACGACCATTTCCGTGCAGAACTACCTGATCACTCATGAAGGCGTTTCCACGGACACGGTTTACAAGATGACCAAATCGATGTTCGAAAATCTCGACCAGATGGCGGCCGCGCATTCCGCCGGAAAATCGATCAAGAAGGAAAACGGCCCCAAAAATCCACCCACGCCTTTGCATCCGGGCGCCGAGAAGTACTACCGGGAAGCGGGCCTGATCAAGTAAGACCTCCTTCCGACTTCAACCAGGATAGCGCCGGCCATCACCGATGGCCGGCCCGCCGCAGGAGATTGCGTTCCCGCGCAGGTGCGGGCCACAGCTCCCGTCGGCCCAGAAAACAGACAGAGGGATCAACACATGAACGAGAACACGACGGAGAACCTGGCGAATGCGCATCCGGGGCCTTCCGATTTCGAAGAACACGGCCACCAGCGCAATCTATCGGGCTGGGCGGCGCGTGCAGTTATGGTGGCCGCACTGGGATTCTCGGCTTTCCAGATTTCCGTTGCAGCCTTTCACCCATTTTCCAGCCTGGTCATCCGCGCATTGCACGTCAGCTTCCTGATGCTGCTCATTTTCCTGCTCTACCCGATGCGCCGGGGAAGCCACTCCGGCAAACTGCCGTGGCTCGATGTGATACTTGCCCTGCTCGCCTTTTCGCTCGGGTTCTACCACCACATCTTCGAAGCGGACCTGATCGCGCGCTCCGGAGACCCGACCCTGGCCGACCTGGTCGTGGCTTCGCTGGCTTCGGTTCTTGTCTTCGAAGCGGCACGCCGCGTCATGGGCTGGCCCTTGCCGCTGGTTTGCGGCACCTTCCTGGCTTTTGGCCTCTTCGGCCAGTACCTGCCGGAAGCCATGGCACACCGGGGATTCGGTTTTGACCAGATCGTCAGCCAGCTGTACCTGGGAAGCGACGGAATTCTCGGCACCCCGACCATGGTGTCGGCCACCTACATTTTCCTGTTCATCCTGTTCGGCACATTCCTCGAACACGCAGGCATGATCCGCCTGTTCAATGCGCTGGCTCTCGGTCTGGTCGGCCATGCGCAAGGTGGGCCCGCCAAGGTGGCGGTCATTTCGTCAGGCATGATGGGCACCATCTCCGGCTCCGGGGTGGCCAACGTGCTGACCGTCGGCCAGTTCACCATCCCGCTGATGAAGCGCTTCGGCTACACCCCGGTGTTTTCCGGCGCTGTCGAGGCCACGGCCTCCATGGGAGGGCAGATCATGCCCCCGGTCATGGGCGCGGTGGCTTTCATTATGGCCGAGACACTCAACGTGCCTTACGCCGAAATCGTCAAGGCGGCGATCATCCCGGCGATGCTCTACTACTTCACCGCCTTCTGGATGGTGCATCTGGAAGCGGGGCGCCTGAAACTGCTCGGCCTGCCCAAGGATCAATGCCCGAATCCGTGGCAGGCACTCAAGGAAAGCTGGCATCTGGCGGTACCACTGGTGGTCCTCGTGTATATGCTTTTCCATGGCTTCACGCCGATGTTCTCCGGCATGATGGGACTGGCATTGACCGCCATCCTGATTCTCGGCACGGCCCTCGCGGCACGCATGTCCATCACCGCCCTGCGCTATGTATTCTGGTTCGCGCTCGGGCTGGGGGCGGCATCGTTCGCCAAATGGGGCATCGTGCCGGTGCTCTGGGTCATTGCCGCACTGGTCGTCGCCAACTACTTCGTCAAGGGCGGATCGAAGACGCTGCACACGATGAAGGCGAGCCTGATCGATGGAGCCAAGCAGGCGCTTGGCGTGGGGATTGCCTGCGCAGTCGTCGGCGTCATCATCGGAGTACTGACCCTGACAGGCGCAGCAACCAATTTCGCGGGTTTCGTGCTGGCCATCGGTGAAAAGAGCATCTTCCTATCGCTGCTGCTGACCATGGTGGTTTGCCTGATTCTCGGCATGGGCATTCCGACGATTCCGAACTACATCATCACCAGTTCGATCGCTGCACCGGCCCTGCTCAAGCTGGGTGTTCCCCTGATCGTCAGCCACATGTTCGTCTTCTACTTCGGCATCATGGCCGACCTGACACCGCCGGTGGCACTGGCGGCGTTCGCCGCTTCGTCGATCGCCAAGGCCCCTGCAATGAAGATCGGTTTCAAGGCGACTCAGATCGCCATTGCCGGTTTCGTGGTGCCGTACATGGCGGTTTATGACCCGGCCTTGATGGTACAAGGCGATCCGACGGTGATGGCGGTCACTTATGTCGTATTCAAGGCTGTGCTGGCGATCTTCCTGTGGGGCAGTTGTGCAACCGGTTATTTGTGGGCACCGCTGAACACGGTCGAACGGGGGTGCACATTCCTGGCCGCCGCGCTGCTGGTATCCGCCGCACCGATTACCGACCAGCTCGGGTTCACGGCCGCCGCCGTCTTCCTCATCTGGCACTGGCTGCGCAGTCGCAAGATGAACGACCGCTGATGCCACTCTGCATTTCCGCCGGGGCACTCTCGGCCACCCTGATGATCCAGGGTTTCACGCTGGCCTGGATGCACTCGATCGAGAAGGTCCGCTGGGAGGAGGATTGGCGGATCGAGGGCCAACAGCTTCACCTTGTCGCTGCACGCGTCAAGGGCTTCGGCGCCGGGATGGAACCCCCGCCAGGCGCCGTCCTGCGGGATGGCGCCTGGCACTACCGCCCGGATCTGGCGCCCCTGGAAAACCTGAATCTGGCGCATTCGCCCTACACCCGAGGCTACGATTTATGCTCCACCGACGGCTGCCGCCCACTGGTTGATCATTTGCCAGGAATCGGAAATACGGCAATCATCGTGCTTGATGCCTGTCGCGAATGACCTCATGATCCAATCAGCCTGCACCTGACATTCCGGATAAAGTACAAACGGACTGGAACGCACGAACATGCTTGCCCCAATTCCATTGCGTCTGCGACAAGCCTGGACCCGTCCCTGGCTGCAAATCGCGGTAGCCATCGCCGTATGCTTTTTTGCGGGATGGGGAGCACGAAACATAGTGCTATTGAGACAGCTGGATTTGCTGGCTCAGCAATCACGACACCATACCGAGTTTTACCGCCTCAGCCTGGAATCGCTGCTGTCGCAAAACGAATCGCTGCCCAGAATCGTCGCCATGGAAGCACGCCTGAAAGCGCTCCTGCTGAACCCGGAAAACGCGAGCCTTCAGCGCGACGCCAACAACTATCTGCTGGGCGTCAAGAATGCCGCCGACATCAATTCGGCTTATTTGATGGACAAGAACGGATTGACGCTGGCTTCCAGTAATTTCGATACGCCCGGTTCCTACGTCGGTCAAAAATACGGATTCCGTCCCTATTTCCAGCAGGCTCTGCAAGGCAATCTGGGACGCTTCTACGGAATCGGTGCCACGACGGGGGAACCCGGCTTTTTTCTGGCCGCTCCGGTCACTGACAAGAAGCAAACAATCGGGGTCGCGATCGTCAAGATCAGTCTGGAAAATTTCGAATCGGCGCTCGTCAGGAGCGGCGAACCGGTGTTGTTGGCCGATGCCCACGGCGTCATTTTCCTGGCTTCCGTTCCCGAGTGGAAATACCACTTCCTGAAGCCCCTCGATCCGGGCGTCAAGCAACAATTCGACTTGTCGAAGCAGTACGGCAAGCAATCGCTTCTCCCCCTGGAAACGGATCTGTGGCTGAAAAACGAACCGCAGACGATCCGCTTGACCCTGCCCGGAACAAGGCCACAGGACTACCTGGTGCAATCGATCAGGACCGGCCCCCTGGGATGGTCCCTTGTGCTTCTGGCAAAGACAACCCAGGAACAGCAAAACGCCACGCTGTCAGGCATTGCCGCAGGATTCGCGATGTCTTTCGTCCTCCTGGCCTATATTTTTTTCCGCCTGAACATCAAGCGGTACAACGAGCGGCGTCAGGCAGAGGCGGCTCTGCGCAGGGCCAACAAGGAACTTGAAGAACGTATTGCCGAACGTACCGCGGACCTGAGGGCCACCAATGTCTCGCTCGAAGAAAAAATCGATGCGCTGAAAACCACCGAGAGCATCCTGCGAGAAACACGCGACAGCGCGGTTCAGGCCGGGAAACTCGCCGTTCTCGGCCAGATGGCCGCGGGCATCAGCCATGAAGTCAATCAGCCCCTGACCGCCGTGCATACCTTTACCGACAACGCGGTCAGCCTGCTGAATATGGGCCGGCTCGACGATGTGCGCGAGAACCTCGGTTTCATCAAGCAGATGGCCGACCGCATGGGCCACATTGTCGGAGAAATCAAGACCTTTGCCCGCAAGCCTTCGGCACAACGCCAAGCCCTGCGGGTCGCTGACGTGATCGGTCAGGCCCTGATGCTGGTGGAGCCGCGTCGCCGCAAAACCGACGCAAGGATCGACATGCAGGAGCTGCCCATGGATATCGCGGTCTGGGCCGATCCGCAACGGCTGGAACAGGTACTGGTGAACCTCCTGCTCAACGCTCTTGACGCCGTGATGGATAGCGCCAGCAAAAACATCGAGATCACCCTTCGCCGCAGCGAACAGCAGGTGTTCATCGTTGTTCGCGACAGCGGGCCGGGCATTCCTTCCGAGGTGCTGCCGCACCTGTTCGAACCTTTCTTCACGACCAAGGCCTCGGGTCAGGGGCTCGGTCTCGGACTGGCCATCTCGCGCATGATCGTTGCCGAGTTCGGCGGACGGATCGAGGTCGGCAACAACGAGACGGGCGGAGCCGAATTTACCGTTGTACTGGAAAAAGCATGAATAACGACACGAGACGCACGTCAGATCAACCGGCAGTTTTCCTGATCGACGATGACGAGGTGGTTCGGCGCGCCTGCGAGCAGACGCTGAAGCTGGCCAATATCGAGGTGCGCACGTTCCGCAGCGCGGAACTGGCGCTGGCCGCCTGCGAGGAAAGCCTTCCGGCGACCGTGGTTACCGACGTCCGGATGGCCGGCATGAGCGGCCTCGAACTCCTCGACGAAATGCAGAAGCTGGATCGCGACATTCCCGTCATCCTGATCACGGGACACGGTGACGTATCGATGGCCGTGCAGGCCATGCGTGCCCACGCCTATGACTTCATCGAAAAACCGTTCAACTCGGCACGGCTGGTCGACATCGTTCGCCGGGCGCTGGAAAAGCGGGCCCTTCTCCTTGAAAACCGCGTGCTGCGCGAGCAATTGGGCAGCATGCGCGAAAAGCCCTTGATCGGTCAGTCGGAAAGCATCCAGCGGGTTGTCCGCAGCATCGACTCGCTGGCGGCAACGGACGTCGACATCCTGATCCACGGCGAAACCGGCACCGGCAAGGAAATCGTCGCGCAGGCATTGCATGCGCGGAGTGGTCGCACCGGGCCTTTTGTCGCCCTGAATTGCGGTGCCCTGCCCGAAACCATCTTCGAAAGCGAAATGTTCGGCCACGAAACCGGGGCGTTCACCGGAGCCAGCAAGCGCCGTATCGGCAAGATCGAACATGCATCGGGAGGCACGCTTTTTCTCGACGAAATCGAGTCGATGCCCATGGCCCTGCAGGTCAAGCTGCTGCGCGTGCTGCAGGAGCGCCATCTGGAACGGCTGGGGAGCAATGCCAGCATCCCGGTCAATTGCCGCATCGTCGCCGCGACCAAGACCGATCTCAAGCACCTGTCCGAACAGGGACGCTTCCGCGCCGATCTTTATTACCGCCTGAACGTCGTGGCCATCGAATTACCGCCGTTGCGGCAACGCCTCAATGACATCGGCCCGCTGATGACCTTCTTCCTCTCCCAGGCCAGCCAACGCTTCAACCGGGAAACCCCCGCCTTCGACGAGCAGGATCTGTTCCGCTGGCAACACTACGACTGGCCGGGCAACGTGCGCGAACTGAAGGCCGTTGCCGAGCGTCTCTGCCTCGGCGTTGGCGACGGTCTGGAGCCGATCAGCACGGCCGCCGTCTCCCTCACCGCGCGCATGGAAAACTACGAGAGGAGCCTGATCCGTGAAGCACTGCTGGGCACCCGCGGCAACGTGGCCGAAGCCGCGGAGCAGCTGCATCTGCCGAAAAAAACGCTTTACGACAAGCTGGCGCGTCATCAACTCGATCCCGAGACATTCCGCGGTTAAATTCTGCGGAAACCCGAACACGGGCGACAAAAGCTGCGTCATCCCAAAACGGACCCGCTGGGGAAAACAAATCTGCAAACGGATAAAATCCAGACATCATTGCCGAGTTCATCTCAAGTAGTTCGCCATTGGCCCGCAGTATGAGAAAATGATCATCCTCTACTCCCGGACCAGGACATGAACTGCGGCAACAAGGCTCTATCCATGCAGCCATTCATCGTCCGGCCCGGCCTTCATCAGCGTGAAACACAAGCATCGGATACTTTGCACGAATGATCGAGCTGGCACTCGGTGTCGTTGCAAGTCAAAAGGATTTACATGCCCCGTCACACTAAAATCGTAGCCACCCTGGGTCCCGCCACCAAAGACCCATTGGTACTGGAAACATTACTCAGCGCCGGCGTAGACGTCGTGCGCCTGAACTTCTCGCACGGAACGGCGGAAGAGCACATCCGGCTGGCGGAAGAGGTCCGCAGGATTGCCACAAAGATTGGCCGCCCCATCGGCATTCTGGCAGATCTGCAAGGCCCGAAAATCAGGATAGGCAAGTTCTCGGAAGGCCGCATCCAGTTGCAAGGCGGGGATCGCCTGATCCTCGATGCGCAGTGCGAACTCGGCAACCAGGAGCGCGTCGGTCTGGACTACAAGGATCTTCCCGGCGACGTCAGTGCGGGCAACATCCTTCTGCTGGACGATGGCCGCATCGTCCTCGAAGTGGAACAGGTCGCGGGACACGAAATCTTCACCAAGGTGCGCCACGGCGGCGTGCTTTCGAACAACAAGGGCATCAATCGCCAGGGCGGCGGCCTGTCGGCGCCTGCGCTGACCGCCAAGGACATGGATGACATCAAGACGGCGGCGCAGATCGGTGCCGATTTCCTGGCCGTTTCGTTCCCGAAAAGCGCTTCCGACATGTACATGGCGCGCCAGTTGATGCGTGCCAACGGTGGCAGCGCGCTGACCATCGCCAAGATAGAACGCGTCGAGGCGGTTGCCGCACTGGACGAAATCCTGGATGCCTCCGACGGACTGATGGTGGCACGCGGCGACCTCGCAGTGGAAGTCGGTGACGCGGCGGTTCCGGCGTTGCAAAAACAGATGATCCGGCGTGCCCGCGAGCGCAACAAACTGACGATCACGGCCACGCAGATGATGGAATCCATGACGCAGTCGCCCACTCCAACGCGTGCCGAAGTCTCGGATGTGGCCAACGCCGTGCTCGACGGAACCGATGCCGTCATGCTGTCCGGCGAAACAGCGGCCGGGGCGTTCCCGGTCCATACCGTCGAAGCCATGTCCCGCATCTGCAAGGAAGCAGAAAAATCGCTATCGGTCACCCTTGACCACAGCTTTCTCGACCGCACCTTCACCCGCATCGACCAGTCGATTGCCATGGCCGCGCTGTTTGCCGCGTACCATCTCAACGTCAAGGCCGTTGCTGCACTCACCTCCACCGGATCGACCGCACTGTGGATGAGCCGCCTGAATTGCGGCATCCCGATCTATGCGCTGACCGACGAAGCGACAGCTCAAACGCGCATGACCCTGTTCCGCGAAGTCTTCCCTCTGCTGATGACCGACATGAGCGATGACCGGGAAATCCTGCGCCGCAACGCCGAACAGCATCTGCTTGACGCCGGTGTCGTCAAGCCGGGCGACCTGATCGTCCTGTCTTACGGCGACCGCATGGGCCTGGCCGGAGGAACGAACACAATGACCATTGCGCGGGTTGGCGAGACAATCAGGAACAGACAATAATGACTATCATGTGAACGATGCGTTCTGCGGAGTCGGCCTTGCCGGCTCCTGCCCATACCGGCTCTCACTCACACAAGGAGAAAATCATGCCCCTGGTATCCCTGAGACAGCTTCTCGACCACGCCGCCGAGCACGACTACGGCCTGCCGGCTTTCAACGTCAACAACATGGAGCAGGTGTGGGCGATTGTCGATGCCGCCGCCGAACTTGACGCCCCGGTCATCATGCAGGCCTCGGCCGGCGCCCGCAAATACGCCGGCGAACCCTTCCTGCGCCATCAGATCCTGGCTGCGCTGGAAGCCTACCCCAACGTGCCGATCGTCATGCACCAGGACCACGGGCAATCGCCCGCCGTGTGCATGGGCGCGATCCGCTCCGGCTTCACCTCGGTGATGATGGACGGCTCGCTCGAAGCCGACGGAAAAACGGTGGCCTCCTACGAATACAACGTCGAAACCACGAAAAAGGTCGTCGAGTTCGCGCATGCCATCGGTGTCTCCGTCGAAGGCGAGCTCGGCGTGCTTGGTTCGCTCGAAACCATGAAGGGCGACAAGGAAGACGGCCACGGCGCGGAAGGCCACATGACCCGCGAGCAGTTGCTCACCGACGTCGAGCAGGCCGCCGACTTCGTCAAGAAAACCAATTGCGACGCGCTGGCCATCGCCATCGGCACCTCGCACGGCGCCTACAAGTTCACCAAGAAACCGACCGGTGACATCCTGGCCATCGACCGCATCAAGGAAATCCACGCGCGCATCCCCAATTGCCATCTGGTCATGCACGGCTCCTCCTCGGTCCCGCAGGAACTGCTCGCTGAGATCCGCGAGTTCGGCGGCGACATGAAGGAAACCTACGGTGTCCCGGTCGAGGAAATCGTCACCGGCATCAAGCATGGAGTGCGCAAGGTGAATATCGACACCGACATCCGTCTGGCCATGACCGGCGCCATCCGACGTTTCCTGGTCGAGAACCCCACGAAGTTCGACCTGCGCGAGTACATGAAGCCCGCCCGCGAAGCCGCCCGCAGGATCGTCGTCGCGCGCCTCGAAGCCTTCGGCGCGGCCGGCCAGGCCAGCAAGATCAAGCCGATCCCGCTCGAAAAGATGGCCGAACGCTACAAGAACGGGGAACTTACCCAGACCATCCGCTGACTATTTTTCAAGTAGCTGGACAACACCGCGATATCCGCAAGCGTTCAGGTATCGCGGTTTTTATTTGCTGGAGCCCCCATGTTTCCCGGTTTCAACCCGAGCGAAATCGAAGAACATCCCCTGCGCGAACACCTGAACAAGGAGTTCCACGCCCGTTCGCCCGTTCCGCTGACCAGCCCGTCGCTGGTCTCGCATCTGGTTTTCCACCACGAACTGAACACACCGGAAGGCGAGCGCGACAACATCCTGAGCCTGTGCCAGACCACCGCCTGCCGGTTCGTCGAGAATTCGTCGACGCACATGCAGGTCGATCTCGGAACCTTTCAGCTGCGCTGGGAAGTGCATACCGAATACTCGAGTTACACCTTCTTCAGGTCGCTTGTTGCAGGCGAACCGCTCGATCCGGACACCACGGCGCTCGATGCGGTCTTTCCCGGCTGGCTGGCCAACATCCCGGGCAAGCTGCTCGTCGCCACCCACGTCGAACTGCGCTCGACCGCGGAAATTTCGCCGGAATCGGTGCTGGCCAATCACTCCCCCACCTCGGGACGGCAGATGGTGGTTTCGCGGATCGCCAACGGGGCGGCCTGGGTATTCACCGACTTCATGTTCGACAACAAGTTCTCGCGCTTTCTCGTGCTCGACGACAGCATGGTCGGACGCCAGCCCGGCCGCGCCGTGCAACGCCTGTTCGACATCGAAACCTACCGCATGCTGGCCCTGCTCGGCCTGCCGGTGGCCACCGAAGTCGGACGCTGGCTGAACGGCGCGGAACGGCGTCTGGCCGAACTGATGGATCACATCGGGCAAGCCAGTTCGCCCGCGGACGAACGTGCCGTGCTCTCGGACCTGTCGAAAATCGCCGCCGAGGTCGAACATTCGGTGGCCCGTACCACCTTCCGTTTCACCGCGTCGCGCGCTTACAGCAATCTGGTTCTGCAATGGATCGACGAACTGCGCGAAAACCGCGTTCCGGGCTATCCGACACTGCACGAGTTCATGCAGCGCCGCTTCCTGCCGGCCATGAACACCTGCGCAGCCATGGCCAACCGGCAGCTCGACCTGTCCGGCCGCGTCGCCCGCAACAGCCAGCTGCTGCGCACCCGCGTGGATATCGAGCTGGAGAGCCAGAACCAGGAACTGCTGGCGCAGATGAACAACCGCGCCAGGGTACAGTTACGCCTGCAGGAAACGGTCGAAGGACTGTCGATCGCGGCCATCACCTACTATGTCTCGCAACTGGTTTTCTATATCGCCAAAGGCGGGGCGCATCTCTTCCCAAGGCTGTCGCCGGAAATGGTCACGGCGGCTTCGATTCCGGTGATCGCCATACTGGCCCTGTTCGGCATCAAGCGCATGCGCAAGGCGCTGGCCGCCGAAGAGGCGGGAGAGTCCCGCCCAACCCACCAGACCGACTTATAATTCGTTGTTTTCGCAAATCTCTTCCCGGAGCAAATACATGACCCAAGCCCTCTACGAATCGTCCATCAAGAGCCTGCCGCTGCTCGGCCGTGGCAAGGTGCGCGACATCTACGCCGTCGGCGACGACAAGCTGCTCATCGTCACCAGCGACCGCCTGTCCG
The DNA here is from genome assembly GCA_964563685.1 of uncultured Propionivibrio sp. Classification (GTDB taxonomy): domain Bacteria; phylum Pseudomonadota; class Gammaproteobacteria; order Burkholderiales; family Rhodocyclaceae; genus Propionivibrio. The sequence goes on along the minus strand of CAZLXL010000001.1, from coordinate 34,933 downwards.
CCTTCGACGTGGTCCTGCCCAACCCCATCCCGGCCAAGGGCCAGGTGCTCACACAGCTCGCCAACTTCTGGTTTGACAAGCTGGCGAACATCCTGCCCAACCAGCTCACCGGCATCGATCCGGAAAGCGTCGTCGCGGCCGACGAGCGCGAGCAGGTGCGTGGACGCGGTCTGGTCGTCAAGCGCCTGAAGCCGCTGCCGATCGAAGCCGTGGTGCGCGGCTATCTGATCGGGTCGGGCTGGAAGGATTACCAGCAGACCGGTGCCGTCTGCGGCATCAAGCTGCCGGCCGGCCTGCAACTTGCCGCCAAGCTGCCCGAGCCGATCTTCACCCCGGCCACGAAAGCCGAGATTGGTGATCACGACGAAAACATCTCCTTCGAACAGGCGCAGATCAACTGCGGCGCCGTCCTCGCCGACGTGCTCAAGGGCACCGGCAAGAACGGGGCGCAGATCGCCACCGAAGCCCGAGATGCCGCCATCGCGCTGTACACGACGGCCGCCGACTATGCGCTGACGCGTGGCATCATCATCGCCGACACCAAGTTCGAGTTCGGCGTTGACGCCAGCGGCACCCTGCACCTGATCGACGAGGCGCTGACGCCCGATTCGTCCCGGTTCTGGCCGGCTGAATCGTACGCGCTCGGCAGCAACCCGCCGTCCTACGACAAACAGTACGTGCGCGATCACCTGGAAACGCTGGACTGGAACAAGAAGGCGCCCGGCCCGTCGCTGCCGGCTGATGTGATCGCCCGTACCAGCGCCAAGTACATCGAAGCTTACGAGCAACTTACCGGCCACAAACTGGTCGATTGAGCATAGCGCCGTTTTGCAAATCCCGGGCGGCTACGGCCGCCCTGTTTTTTTCCGGACCCAACTACAGATGACCGCCACGAACCCCCTGCTCGACATTTCCGGACTGCCGCGTTTCGACATCATCGAGCCGAAGCATGTCCAACCTGCCATCAACAGCTTGCTCGACGAAAATCGCGCGCTGATCGAACAGCTTGCCGGCGATCCGGCTCCCGCAACGTGGGACACCTTCGCCGCGCCGCTGACTGACGGCATTGAGCGCCTGTCACGCGCCTGGAGCATTGTCGGCCACCTGCACTCGGTCAATGACGTGCCGGAATGGCGCGAGGCCTACAACCAGATGCTGCCGGAAGTGAGCCGCTTCTACGCCGAACTCGGACAGAACCTCAAGCTGTTCGCCAGGTACAAGGCCATCCGCAAAAGCGCCGAATACCCGCAACTCTCGCCCGCCCGGCGCAAGATCATCGATAACGAAGTGCGCGACTTCCGCCTGTCGGGCGCCGAACTGCCGGAAGACCAGAAGCCGCGCTTCCAGGCCATCCAGGAGGAACTCGCCTCGCTAGGGGCGAAGTTCTCGGAAAACCTGCTTGATGCGACCAACGCCTTCGCCGAGGTCGTCAGCGACGAAGCTGAACTCGCCGGACTGCCCGCCGACGTGATCGAGGCGGCGCGCGAAGCGGCGGAGAAAGAGGGCAAGACCGGCTGGAAATTCACCCTGCACATGCCGTCCTACTGGCCGGTGCTGCAGTTCGCCGACAATCGCCGCCTGCGCGAAACCCTCTATCGCGCCTCGGCCACGCGCGCCTCGGAATTCGGGCCGGAAAAGCTCGACAACACGCCGCTGATCCGGCGCATCCTCGAACTTCGCCAGGAGGAAGCGCAGATGCTCGGCTACCGCAATTTCGCCGAAGTCTCGCTGGTCCCTAAAATGGCGGAATCAGTCGACCAAGTGCTCGGGTTCCTGCGTGACCTGGCAAAGAAGGCCAAGCCGTTCGCCGAGAAGGATGTCGCAGAGCTGCGCGACTTCGCGCGTCGCGAACTGGGACTCGAAACTCTCGAAGCCTGGGATTATGGCTACGTTTCGGAAAAGCTGCGCCAGGCGCGTTACGCTTTCTCCGAGCAGGACGTGAAACCCTACTTCACGGAACCCAAGGTGCTCGCCGGGCTGTTCCACGTCGTCGAATCGCTCTATGGCGTACGCATCAAGCCGGACAGCGCGCCGGTATGGCACGATGATGTGCGCTTTTTCCGCATCGAGAACGCTGACAGCGAGCTGATCGGCCAGTTCTACCTCGACCCCTACGCGCGCGAAACCAAGCGCGGCGGCGCCTGGATGGACGACGCGATCTCGCGGCGGCGCGTTGCGGACGGCATCCAGAAGCCCGTTGCCTACCTGGCCTGCAACTTCCCGCGCCCGGTCGGAAACAAGCCCGCCACCTTCTCGCACAGCGATGTCGAAACCCTCTTCCACGAAGCCGGCCACGGCCTGCACCACCTGCTGACGCGCGTCGAGGAACTCGGCGTGTCGGGCATCCACGGCGTCGAATGGGACGCGGTCGAGCTGCCTTCGCAGTTCATGGAAAACTATTGCTGGGAATGGGACGTACTGTGCCAGATGTCCGGCCACGTCGACACCGGCGAACCGCTGCCGCGCGCACTGTTCGACAAGATGCTCGCCGCGCGCAATTTCCAGAGCGGCATGCAGACGGTACGACAGATCGAGCTCGCGTTGTTCGACATGCGGCTGCACAGCGATTTCGATCCGGCGGGCGAAGGTGGAAAATACGGCAGCGTGCTCGACCTGCTCGATGAAGTACGGCGAGAAGTCGCGGTAATTTTCCCTCCGGAATGGAACCGTTTTCCCAACAGCTTTTCGCACATCTTCGCCGGCGGCTACGCGGCGGGCTACTACAGCTACAAATGGGCGGAGGTTCTCTCCGCCGACAGCTACGCGGCTTTCGAGGAAACCGGCAATCCCTTCGACCCGATCGTCGGCAAGCGTTTCCTCGACGAGATCATCGCCGCAGGCGGCGCACGCCCGGCGCTGGAGAACTTCCGCGCGTTCCGAGGACGCGACCCGCAGGTCGATGCATTGCTCCGGCACAGTGGTATGATCCCCGCCTAGTACTTCAGCATATCAGGAGGATCCGCCATGTATGCAGCCCGCACCGCCGTATTCTGCGTTGCTCTGGCTCTAAGCTCGCTGTCCGGAGCTCAAACCACCTACCGCTGGATCGACAAAACCACCGGGAAAACCGTTTTTTCCGACCAACCCCCTCCTCCGGGAACAAAATCGGTGTCTGTCAGCGAAGGCAAGGAGCCGGGCAACGAACGACAAATGAGCTACGCTACGCGCCTGGCGGCCGAGAAACACCCGGTAACCCTTTACACCACCGTCAATTGCACGGAAGCATGCGCCAATGCACGGGCTTTCCTGAACGGACGCGGCATTCCCTTCGCAGAACGCCTGCTTAAAAGCGAACAGGAAATTGCGGATACGGCCAAGGAAATCGGCAGCGAGTCCTTCGTTCCGGGACTCAAGGTCGGATCACAGCGCTTTGCGGGCTTTGAAGCCGGAGCGTGGAACAACCTGCTCGATCTGGCCGGCTATCCGAAAGGCGCGTCCCTCACAATCACGCCTGAAAGAATCCGCCAATGACCAAAATTCACCACCCGGCGCCGTTATCCGTCAATGAACTGCAGCACCTGCACGCCTACTGGCGAGCCGCCAACTATCTTTCCGTCGGACAGATTTATCTGCTGGACAATCCGCTGCTGAAGCAGCCGCTCACCCTTGAACACATCAAGCCGCGCCTGCTCGGCCACTGGGGCACGACGCCCGGCCTGAATTTCATTTATGCGCACATGAACCGGGCCATCAAGCGTGATGACCTCAACATGATCTTTCTCGCGGGTCCCGGCCATGGAGGCCCGGCGCTGTTGGCCAACACGTGGCTCGAAGGAAGCTACAGCGAGTTCTATCCCAACGTTTCACAGGATGAAGAAGGAATGCGCCGTCTGTTCAGACAGTTTTCCTTCCCTGGAGGCATTCCCAGTCACGTCGCCCCGGAAACGCCGGGCTCGATCCATGAGGGTGGCGAACTGGGCTATGTTGTCTCGCACGCCTTTGGCGCCGTATTCGACACGCCGGACCTGATCGCCTGCTGTGTCGTAGGCGATGGAGAAGCCGAAACCGGCCCCCTGGCCGCCGCTTGGCATTCCAACAAATTCCTCAACCCGAAAACGGATGGCGCCGTCCTGCCCATCCTGCACCTCAACGGCTACAAGATCGCCAACCCGACTGTGCTGGCACGCATCAGTCACGAAGAACTGGAAAACCTGTTCATCGGTTATGGCTATGCCCCCCATTTCGTCGAAGTGGTCGACCCCGACAATCCTGAAGCGGCGCACCAGGCCATGGCCAGCACGGTCGACACCGTGCTGCGCGAGATTCGCGAAATCCAACGGCGGGCACGTGAAACAGGAGACTCGACGCGTCCACGCTGGCCCATGATCATTCTGAAAAGCCCCAAGGGATGGACCGGGCCGAAGGAAGTCGACAGCAAGAAGACCGAAGATTACTGGCGTTCGCACCAGGTGCCCTTGTCCGAAATGGCCAGCCAGCCGGAACACATCAAGCTGCTGGAAGCCTGGATGCAAAGCTACCGGCCGTCGGAACTGTTTGACGCGCATGGTTCTCTGCGTCCCGAACTGGCAAATCTGGCGCCTCAGGGCGAGCGGCGCATGGGCGCGAACCCGCACGCCAACGGCGGCATCCTGCTGCGCGAGCTCCGCCTGCCTGATTTCCGCGACTACGCAGTCCAGGTGGAGCATCCCGGACAGGGCACGGCTGAAGCCACGCGCGTGCTCGGCTGCTTCCTGCGCGACATCATGGCTCGCAACATGAATAATTTCCGCGTCTTTGGCCCGGATGAAACCGCCTCCAATCGTCTGGACGCACTGTTCAAGGTTACCGATCGCACCTGGCTGGCCGAGCGCGAAGATTTCGACGACCACCTTTCGCCCGATGGCCGAGTCATGGAAATTCTTTCCGAACATACCTGCCAGGGCTGGCTGGAGGGGTACTTGCTCACCGGACGGCACGGCTTCTTTTCCTGTTACGAAGCCTTTATCCACATCATCGACTCCATGTTCAACCAGCATGCCAAGTGGCTCAAGGTGACCGACAAGGAAATCCCGTGGCGCCGCCCCATTGCCTCGCTCAATTACCTGCTCACTTCGCACGTCTGGCGCCAGGATCACAACGGGTTCTCTCACCAGGACCCGGGCTTCATCGATCATGTGGTCAACAAAAAGGCGAACATCATCCGGGTTTATCTTCCCCCGGACGCCAACACCCTGCTCTCGGTCGCCGATCACTGCCTGAGAAGCCGCAATGACATCAACGTGATAGTCGCCGGCAAGCAGCCGGCCCCGCAATGGCTCTCGATGGATGCCGCCGTGAAACACTGCAGCAGCGGTATCGGCATCTGGGAATGGGCCAGCAATGACGCGGGCGGAGAACCGGATGTGGTCATGGCCTGCTGCGGCGACGTGCCGACACTGGAGACGCTGGCCGCCGTCGATCTGCTGCGCCAACTGGCCCCGGAACTGAAAGTGCGTGTAATCAACGTCGTGGACCTGATGACGCTGCAACCCAGGGAAGAGCATCCGCACGGGCTGCCGGACAAGGATTTTGACGCCCTGTTCACCACGGACAAGCCGATCATCTTTGCCTATCACGGCTATCCCTGGCTGATCCACCGCCTGGCCTATCGCCGAACCAACCACAAAAACCTGCATGTGCGGGGCTACAAGGAAGAAGGCACCACAACCACACCCTTCGACATGGTGGTATTGAACGACCTGGATCGCTTCCACCTGGTCATGGACGTCATGCGCTGGGTGCCCGGGATGAGTCACCGTGCCGCGCACATCAATCAGGCCATGCGCGATCGCCTTGTCGAACACAAGCAGTTCATCGAGCGCCACGGCGAGGACATGCCGGAAATCCGCGACTGGAAATGGCCCGACTGAACACGGAGGATTGGTTTAAATGACACCATCACATGACATCGGCAAAGAGCCGGGCGCATCGAAAAAAATTGCCAGCTGGAACGTCAACTCGCTCAAGGTGCGCCTGCCGCAACTGCTGGAATGGTTGAGCGTGAGTGCACCCGATATCGTCTGCCTGCAGGAAACCAAGTTGGAAGACCACAATTTTCCGCGCGCCGAAATCGAGGCGGCCGGTTATGAAGTCGCTTTCTCCGGACAGAAAACCTATAACGGCGTGGCCCTGCTCTCACGCCTCGGCATTCGCGATGTCGTGTGCGGCAATCCACACTTTTCCGATCCCCAGAAGCGCCTGATTGCCGCCACCGGAGGAGATATGCGCATCATCTGCGCCTATATGCCCAACGGGCAGGCCGTCGGCAGCGAAAAATACGCGTACAAGCTGGACTGGCTAAAGGCACTGGAGCATTGGCTGCGCGAGGAAACGGCCATACACCCGGCTCTTGCGCTGGCCGGGGACTTCAACATCGCGCCGGAAGACCGGGACGTGCACGATCCCGTCGCCTGGGCCGGACAGATTCTTTGCTCGGAAGCGGAGCGGAACGCATTCCAGCGCTTACAGGCGCTGGGGCTGAAAGACAGTTTCCGGTTATTCGAGCAACCGGAAAAAAGTTTCTCGTGGTGGGATTACCGGATGCTTGGATTTCAGAAGAACCAGGGGTTGCGCATCGACCATATCCTGTTGTCCTGGCCATTAGCCGAGCGCTGCGTCGCAGCCGGAATCGACCGGGAAATGCGCAAGCGCGAGCGCCCTTCCGATCACGCGCCGGTCACTGCGGAAATCGCCGGCTGAGAAAAGCTCTCCCAGCCGGCGCGAGAGGTATTAGGCGGTAGGAAAATCCGCAGCCCGCGCAACGTCCTCGCCGCTCCTGAACTCCTTGAGCATCGCTTCCAGCCGGGCAACCGAGACATCGAAGGCCGCATTGCCCAGCAGCAGGCGACGCGGCGGATTGGGCGACCCGACCGCCGCGACGATGGCCTTGGCGGCGCGCGCCGGATCGCCGGGCTGCTTGCCCGAGACGTTGTGCAACTGGGTCCGCTTGGCCCCCGCCGTCGCCGCGTAATCCTCGATCTGCAGGGGACTCTCGCTGGCCGACCGTCCGGCCCAGTCCGTGCGGAAGCCGCTTGGATTGACGAGGATGACCTTGATCCCCAGCGGTTCGACTTCCTGGCTCAGGGCATGCGACAGCCCTTCGACCGCGAACTTGCTCGCCGAATAGTAGCCGAGCCCGGCATAGGCGTTGATTGCGGCCAGCGATGAAATGTTCACGATGCACCCACTGCGCTGCTGGCGCATGCCGGGCAGCACGGCCTGGGTCATGCGTCCCAACCCGAAAACGTTGACGTCGAACATCCGCCGCACGGCCTCTTCTTCGCTTTCCTCGACCGCTCCGAAATAACCGACGCCGGCATTGTTGACCAGCACGTCGATGCGCCCGAAACGCCCGTACGCCGCCTTGACGGCCGCATCGACATCGGCCTGTAGGGTCACATCCAGCTTGACCAGCAGCGTGCGTTCTGAACCCGCAAACTCCTTCAGGTCATCCAGATTGCGCGCCGTCACGACGGCGCGGCAACCGCTCGCCAGAACGTGCCGGGCCAGATCCCGCCCGAATCCCGTCGAACATCCCGTAATCAACCATACTTGGCCTTCAGCAGCCACCGGATTACCGTTTCCCATCATGACTCCTTTGCATACGCCCATACCAATACGGGCATTTATCTTACTGCGTTGGACAGGCGAATATAGTCGGCGAGCGGGAGTTCCTCGGCACGCGCCGTCGGCGCAATTCCCAATTGTTCAAACAGCGCCTCGTCAACGCTACCTTTCAGATTGTTGCGCAGCATCTTGCGCCGTTGCCCGAAGGCTGCGGCCACCAGCGCCGCAAACTTCGCTTCGTCGCGCACTGTCAGCTCTTCCGGGGATCGCGGAATCAGGCGTACCACGGCGGAATCCACTTTCGGCGCAGGATCGAAGGACTCCGGCGGCACGTCGAGCAACCAGTCGAGGACAAAACGGTACTGCAGCATGACCGACAAGCGGCCATAGTCCGAAGTTCCCGGCTCCGCCACCATGCGCTCCACCACTTCCTTCTGCAGCATGAAATGCATGTCATGAACGCATTCGGCGAACTGCGCCAGATGAAACAGCAAGGGAGTCGAAATGTTGTAGGGAAGATTACCCACGACATGCAGTTTCTGTCCTGCCGCCACGGCCAGCGTACCGAAATCGAAGGCCAGCGCATCACCCTCGTGAATCGTCAGTTTTTCCGGAGGATAGTGCTTGCGCAAACGCGCGACGATGTCGCGGTCGATCTCGACGACGTGCAGATGTTCCAGCCGCTGCAGCAACGGATCGGTCAACGCGCCCAGGCCGGGGCCGATCTCGACGACGAGATCCTCGCGCTGCGGCGCCACGGCCCCGACAATCTCGCCGATGACCTGCGCATCGATCAGGAAATTCTGCCCAAAACGCTTGCGCGCAATATGTTTGCTCATGCCTCGTGCCTTAATTCAATCCGGCGCGACGGGCCATCTGCATAGCCTGCTCGACCGCGACGAACAAGCTGCCCGGATCGGCGCGCCCTGTTCCGGCCAACTCCAGTGCCGTCCCGTGATCAACCGAGGTACGGATGATCGGCAGCCCGAGCGTGACGTTGATGCCGTTGCCGAAGGTGGCGTATTTCAGCGCGGTCAGTCCCTGATCGTGGTACATGGCCAGGACACAGTCGCCGCGTGCCAGCATCGGCGGAGTAAACATGGTATCCGCAGGCAACGGTCCGACGAGCGTCATGCCTTCGGCACGCAATTTCTCGAGCACGGGGGTAATCACCGTGATTTCCTCGTCCCCAAGATAACCGCCCTCCCCGGCATGCGGGTTGAGCCCGGCCACCAGGATGCGCGGTCGGGCAAATCCATACTTTCGCTGCATGTCCGCATGCAGGATGCGCAGCGTCTGTTCCAGTGACTCCTGCGTGATCGCCGCCGGAACATCCTTGAGCGGCAAGTGCGTCGTCGCCAGGGCCACGCGCAGATCGCCGCCGGCGAGCATCATGACGACCCGCGGCGTATTTGTCTTTTCCGCCAGATATTCGGTATGCCCGGTAAACGGGATGCCGGCATCGTTGATCACGCCCTTATGCACCGGGGCCGTAACCATCGCCGCAAATTCGCCGGACAGGCATCCCTGCAGGGCGCGGTCAAGCAAACGCAGGACGTAGGCGGAATTGGCCGCATCCAGGATTCCCGGCCGGGAAGGAACGTCCAGAGGCACATGCAGGATTTCGAGCGTTCCCTTCTCGGGATCGGCATCGGGCTGCCAATCGCGCAGCTTGCCCTTGAAGCCCAGTTGCCGCGCCCGCTCGGCCATCAGTTGCCGGTCGGCCAGCACGACCAGACGCGCGGATACCGGCAGGACAGCCGACTTCTCGGATGCCTCAACCAAACGCAGGCAGAGTTCCGGGCCGATTCCAGCCGGCTCTCCGGAAGTTACGGCAATGACATTCATGGTCGAGACAATCAGTTTTCTTCCAGACGCAATTCGACATAGGCCCGGTCGCGCGCCTGGCGCAACCAATCCTGATAGGCTTCATCAAGCTTGCGCTCGCGCAGCACCTGGCGCGCAGCGGCACGCTGGCGCTCGGCGGAGACATCCTGCACCCGGCGCTCAAGAACCTCGATCAGGTGAAAGCCAAAAGGCGACTTGATCGGCTGGCTGACTTCTCCGGGCTTGAGCTGATCCATTACGCGTTCGAAATCGGGAACGGTATCTCCGGGATAAAGCCACCCGAGATCGCCTCCCTTGGTCGCCGATCCATCCTGCGAATGCAGACGGGCCAGTTCGGCAAAATTCTCTCCATGCCTGATGCGCTCGTAGAGTCCTTCCAGCTTGTGCCGGGCTTCGGCTTCCGAAACCAACTCGTTAACCTTGATCAGGATATGCCGGGCATGCGTCTGCTGCACGGCTGGGAGGCTTGCCCCCCCTCGCCTGGCCACCAGCTTGACGATGTGAAATCCATTCGGGCTGCGCAGAATGGGAGCGATCTCGCCTGCCTTCAATTTGGCCACGACATCCGAAAAGATGTTCGGCAAGCGGTCCAGCGGGCGCATCCCCAGACTGCCGCCCTGCAGCCCGTCCGGCGCATCGGAATAGGCCGCAGCCAGCTGGGAGAAGTTTTCCCCCTTGGCCGCACGCTCCAGTATCTGCTCCGCCTTGGCACGAAGTGTCTGGATCTGTTCCGGGCTGGCCGATTCCGGCGAGCGCAGAAGAATATGGGCAACTTCATATTCCTCGCCCGCCCCGTTCTGTGCCGATTCGCCGCTCAGGTAATGGTCAATTTCCGCTTCCGAGACAACGATCTTCCCTTCCACTTCACGCTCGCGAACACGCGAAATGATGATCTCGTTGCGTATGTCCTCGCGGAATTTGGCAAACACCACACCGTCCTTCTGCAAGACTTCGCGGAACTGTGCCAACGACATCTTGTTGCCCGCGGCAATGCGCTGCAGCGCCTGATCCAGTTGCACGTCATCGACGCGCACGCCGATGTCGCGCGCGTGCTGCAACTGCACTCTGTCCATCACCAGGCGTTCAAGCATCTGCCGCTCCAAAACCTCGCGCGGCGGCAACGGCGTCCCCTGCCGCCGCAACTGGCCGATGGCCATCTCCATCCGGGAACGCAACTCATGCAAGGTAACCACCTCGTCATTGACCACGGCCACGATGCGATCCGCAGGCAGCGGCTCGCTGTTCTGGCGCGGCAGCGATTGCGCCGAGGCCATCCCGGCCAGGAAAAACAACAGCAGGAACGATCGGATCATCTGCATCATCTGAAACACCCTAGTCATCAAAGACGGAATTCCCGGTTGGTTGGTTGATCAGGCTATACCCCTGGATATTGCGCTTGAGCATGCTGAGCGGATTGGATCCGATGCGCGCAAAATCGTTTAATTCCAACTGGACGAAGAAAGCTGTTGACGCATCAGTCGAGGTCAATGCCTGCCTGCGGATCACCCCGCGCAGCACCCAGCATCCGCCGTTGTATTCCAGCCCGGCGATCGACTCGATGACACGTCCTCCCTGGCCTCCTGTCGCCAGGACTGTGCCGTCATCCTTGAGCGAGTAGTTCATGCGTCCCACGCCATGCCAGCGTCCGGCAATCGGCCACTGGCCGGAAACATCAACCTGGTTGATCGGCGCCGTCGCATCCCGGTTATAGCGATAGGACGCATTCAACACCTTGCCCGGCTCGGGCTGGTAACGCACGCCCAAAGAATAACGTTCGGCGCGACGATCGTTGGGATCAAACTGTACGGCCGTATCGACGAAGACCCGTGGCAGAACCTGTCCGCTAAAAGCAGCGAGAAAGTCAGACTTGTCCCACTTGGTATCGCTTGCCGCCACAGAACCGGTCAGCGCGACTCTGCTTTGCGAGAAATAGAAGCGCTGGCCAATCATCGCCCGCAAGATTTCATTACCGGTCGAAGGCTCGATCAGACGCGATGTCACGGCAGCGGTCAACTGATTGGCGTTGTTGACCCGATCCCAGCCCAGGAACTGGTTCTCGGAGAAAACCTGGGCGAAGTTGAAGTCCGCCAGGCTCGTATCGAACAAGGGAATCTTGCTCTGATCCTTGTACGGAATATTCAGGTAATAGAGACGCGGTTCAAGGGTCTGGGTGTAGTCGTTGCCGAACCAGTTGCTGGCCCGTTCGAAGGTCATGCCCGAATCGAGGCTGAATATTGGCAGGGACACCGAAATCGAATCGGGACTGCCGGCAGCCTGCCCGCTCAGCGAGTAGCTCCGGTAATTCACACCGAACTTCGGCGTCACGTACCAGCCCGGACGCACATAGGGCAAGGCAATCTGCGGATAGAGAACGGCACGTTTTCCGTCGGGATAGATCGTGCCGAACTGCTCACGCTTGCTGATCGTGAAGTTGGTGTACTGTCCGAGTAAACTGAGGTCCGTCCTGTAAAAATCCGGCTTGCGCATGTTGACGGTAAGTTGCGGCAGCATGCGGTACTGTTCCAGCACCGGATCCGTATCGTCGGGCTGCAGCGTCTGGTATTGCTGGAAATTGATCGATCCGCTCCAGATGCCGCTGCCGTACGACAACATGCCTTGCTGCAGCAATTGTGCCCGCGACGTCTGAGCCACGTTGCTCGAAAGATCGGTGAAGTAGTTGTCGTCGGATACCTTGTTGTAATTGATCAGGCCGCTGAAACCATGGCCCGTGACCTGATTGTGCGTCAGGGAAATACCGTAGCGGTTATCGCCGTCGCGCATTTTGTCCCCGGGCAGGAATTCAACCCCCAATTTGCCGCTGTACAACCCGTCGAAGCCGGTGTTGAGATAACGAAACGCGTTGCCCAGCTGGACACCGCGCTTGGTCATGAGCCGCGACGAAATCGTCGCATCCATGTTCGGCGCAATGTTCCAGTAATACGGCTGCTCATATTCAACACCGCTATCGCTGCTGGTGCCAAACGAAGGAGAGAGGAAACCGGATTTACGCTGATTGTTCAGCGAGAATGACAACCACGGCGAATAGAGGATCGGGACATTCTGGAAATAAACCGTCGCCCCCTTTCCTTGTCCGACCTCCCGGTCATAGTCGAGTTTCAATTCGTCCGTGTGCACATACCAGCCATCGTTATCGACCGGGCAGGTTGTATAAGTGTTGTTGGTCAGGCGGAACTGATTCTCCCCTTCAAAATCAAGCCGGTCCGCCTGGCCGCGCACCTCGCTGACGGCCTTGACTTCGGAGGATTGATTGAAGGCCGAGGGGTTGGAAGCCAGGCTCGCCATGCCTTGCGCGGCTCCCGAGTTCAGTTGTGCCTGCCGCGTGGCCTGTTCGAGGGCGCGGATAACATTGCTGCCGCCTTCGTCCGTCCTGTTTCCGCCCAGCGGTTGTCGTTTCAGAGAATACGAAGGCTGATTGAAATACCCGACCTGATCCTCCAGCTTGAGGCGCAACTTCGGGCCCAGAATGACATCTTCCCCCTGCTCCAGGCGAACACTGCCTTCGGCTTCCAGCTCGTCATCGAGCGGCCAGTAGGTCAGACGGTCGGAATTGACTACCGTGCCGATCTTGCGCAACTCGGCGCTGCCCTCTGCCACAAACTCGCGGTCGACCTCGCCGAACATGCGTTGCGAACTGAGGAATATGGGGCGAGGAACGGCACTGTCTTTCGGAGGCGGTTCCATTTTCGAGGCAGCACGCAACGCCAGCGCGGGCGACGAATCCGCAATTTCATCCTCGTCGCGCAGCCCGGCATCGGGGCTCGAAACCGCCTTCCGGTCATCGGCTGCGCGTAGCGGCGGTGTCAAGGCCGTTTCCGGGCGCCCGGCAAGCTGAGCGGCCGGCTCTGTGGGGGGCAAACCGAGCAGGGCCGGGTCGACGCGCAACGGCTCCAATGTGGATATTTTCTTCCCCGCGGCGGAAGCCACGGGAGGACGCTGAACAGGCGCGGGAGGAACCGGTTTGGCGAGAACGGCCGGCTGCGTCGACGGAGCCCCTGCTATCGACGCATCGTTCCGTGACGGCACGGGCACAACGACTACAGGAGTCGCCGGCGGGGTGACTGAAGGAGCGGCCGGTTCAGCCGGCAATGCCTTCGCCGGAACCGCGGTCTGCGCCGGATCGGCCGGAGAAGCTACCGGCCGGGCCTCAACCACGGGAACTTCGATCGTGCCGACCTCTGCAGCGCCTTGTTTTTCCGGGGGAAGCGCAGGCTTCGCGGCGGGCGAAGGAGGGGGAGGGAGAGACTCTGCGGCCTTGATCGGCGGCAAACCCAGCAACACCGGGTCGACCCGCAATGGCTCGCTCCCCTGGGCCGCCGCTCCATCGGCATAACTGCCAAGAAGCGCACCGGCAAGGCCGCAGCACAGGGATAGCGCAAATTGTTTGCGTCGTACAGTCCGAGTCATCCGAACATTTCAGTCAAGGTCAAGTCACACCGGAGGCCGCGGTCACGGCGCCCCACGAGCGAGTGGTAAAATCGTGGCATTCTAGCATCTAAGCCCGAGGAGAAGCGGCATGCCGCGCAGCACGCAGTTGCACGACTGGCTCACCCCCATTCTTTTTCCCCATGACACAGAAAAACGCTTCCGGCTGGAACCGGCATCCGCCGACGCCAGCTTTCGCCGCTACTTCCGCATCACCCTGGAAGATGGCAGCACGCGCATCGTCATGGATGCCCCGCCCGAGCACGAGGATTGCCGCCCGTTCCTGAAAGTCGCCGCGCTGTTCCACGAGTCCGGCGTGCATGTTCCCGAGGTTTACGCGCAGGATGTTGCGCAAGGTTTCCTGCTCTTGTCCGACCTCGGCAACACCACCTACCTGAATGTGCTCAACGATACGACGGCCCCCCGGCTGTACCACGACGCCAATACCGCGCTGGTCGGCATCCAGCGCATCAGCCGCCCGGGAGTCCTGCCCGACTACGACCGGACTTTGCTTGAACGCGAGCTCAATCTCTTTCCCGACTGGTATGTCGCGAAACATCTCGGCGCGACGCTCGACGACCGGCAGACCGCCGCACTGAAAAGCGTGTTCGAAGCGCTGCTCGCCAACAACCTGGCGCAACCCCGCGTCTTCGTGCACCGCGACTATCACTCACGCAACCTGATGGTCATCGACGGCGCCCATCCGGCCAATCCGGGCATCATCGACTTTCAGGACGCCGTGTACGGCCCGATCACCTACGACCTCGTCTCGCTCTACCGAGACGCCTACATCGCTTGGGAAGAGGAACAGGAGCTCGACTTCGTCATCCGCTACTGGGAAATGGCACGCAAGGCAGGCCTGCCGGTCGGCACGGATTTCGACGCCTTCTACCGCGATTACGAGTGGATGGGCGCGCAACGCCAGATCAAGGTGCTCGGCATTTTCGCCCGCCTCTTCCACCGCGACGGCAAGGACGGCTACCTCAAGGACATGCCGCGCGTCATGGCCTACCTGCGCCGCACCTGCGAACGCTACAACGCGCTGGCTCCCATGGCCCGGCTGCTCGACCAGCTGGAGAACCGTACTTTGGAAACCGGACTGACCTTCTGATGAAAGCCATGATCCTGGCCGCCGGACGCGGCGAACGCATGCGCCCGCTCACCAACGCCACGCCCAAACCCTTGCTCCCGGCCGGCGGCAAGCCGCTCATCGTCTGGCACCTGGAACGGCTGGCTGAGAGCGGCTTCCGCGAAGTGGTGATCAACCACGCGCATCTCGGCGCGCAGATCGAAGCGGCGCTCGGCGACGGCAGCGCTTTCGGGCTAACCATCCGCTACTCGCCGGAACCGCCCGGCGCACTGGAAACGGCCGGAGGAATCGCCCACGCGCTGCCGCTGCTGGGGACGGAACCGTTCCTGGTGGTCAACGGCGACGTCTGGTGCGACTGGGATTTCCGGCGCGCGCACGCGCTGGCCGACCGGCTGGCCCACCTGGTCTTCGTGGACAACCCGCCGCAACACGCCGGCGGCGATTTCTGCCTCGACGGCGAAATCGTGCGTTACGCCGCCGACCGCATCGGACCGACCTATACCTACGCCGGCACGGGCGTCTTCTCTCCCCGCTTCTTCGCCGACGTGCCGGACGGAACGGTCATGAAGCTGCGCCCGCTGCTCGACGCCGCCATTGGCCGCCGCGCACTGACCGGGGAACATCATGCCGGACGCTGGGTCGACGTGGGAACACCCCAACGCCTGGCCGAACTGGATCGTGAATTGAGATTGTTGAGATCGCGCACATGACTTACGCCCCCCACGCTGCACGCCGCCACGCCCTGATCGAAACGATCGGCGACGGCGTTGCCATTATCCCCGCGGCACCCGAACGCATCCGCAACCGCGACTCGCACTATCCATATCGCTTCGACAGCTATTTCTGGTACCTCACCGGGTTTCGGGAACCCGAGGCTGCGCTGGTCCTGATCGGCGGCAAGGTGCCGCGCTCGATCCTGTTCTGCCGCGAGAAGAACGAGGAGCGCGAAGTCTGGGAGGGTTTCCGCTACGGCCCGGCCGCAGCACGCGATGCGTTCGGTTTCGATGAGGCTTACCCCTTCAACGAACTTGAGCAAAAACTGCCCGAGCTGATCGCCAACCGCGATGCGCTGTGGCACGCGCTCGGCCACGATGCGGCGTGGGATGCAAGAATCGTCGCCGCGCTGAACGCCGTCCGCGCCCAGACGCGCGCCGGGAAACACGCGCCCGCGCAAATCTGCGACCTGCGCCAGCCGCTCGACCGCATGCGCCTCGTCAAGGACACGCACGAAACCGCTCTCATGCGCCGCGCCGCCGACATCACCTCGGCGGGCCATCGCCGGGCCATGCACACCTGCCGCCCCGGCCTCGCCGAATATGCGCTTGAAGCCGAACTCTCGCATGAGTTCCGCGTGCGCGGTGCCGCCGGACATGCCTATCCGCCAATCGTCGCCGGCGGCAGCAATGCCTGCGTGCTGCACTACGTGGAGAACGACAAGCCGCTCGCCGACGGCGACCTGGTGCTCATCGACGCGGGGTGCGAACTCGAAGGCTATGCCGCAGACATCACGCGCACCTATCCGGTCAACGGCCGGTTCAGTCCGGTACAACGCGATGTATACGAAATCGTTCTGGCTGCGCAGGCCGCGGCGATTGCTGCGATCCGCCCCGGCGTTCCGTTCATCGCCTACCACGACGCCGCCCTGCGCGTGCTGGTGCGGGGCATGGTCGATCTCGGCCTGCTTGCGGGTGACATCGACGGCCTGATCGAAAGCGAGGCTTACAAGCCGTTCTACATGCATCGCACCGGCCACTGGCTCGGCCTCGACGTGCATGACGCCGGCGAGTACAAGGACGGCGAAGCCTGGATCGCACTGGCGCCGGGCATGGCCCTGACCGTCGAGCCCGGACTCTATATCCGCCCTGCAGCCAACGTTCCCGCGCACCTGCACGGCATCGGCATCCGCATCGAAGACGACGTTTTCGTCACCGCTGGAGGTGCCGAGTTTTATACCAGCGCGCCGAAAACAGTCGCCGAAATTGAGGAAACGATGCGTCATGACTGAACCCGACGCTCCGCTGGATACCGATATCGTCATCGTCGGCGCGGGACCGGTCGGCATGACGCTGGCCCTGGCGCTGGCCGACAGTCCGCTGCGCGTGCTGCTGCTCGACCGTCAGGCACCCCATGGCTGGCTCAAGGACCCGCGCGCCATCGCACTGGCACATGGCAGCCGGCAATTGCTTGAACGGCTGCAGGCCTGGAACGCGCCGGCCGCCACTGCCATCCGCACCATCCACGTCTCGCAACGTAGCGGATTCGGGCGCACGCTGATCGAGGCCGAAGACTATGCCATCCCGGCGCTGGGCTACGTGATGCGCTACCGCGACCTGGTCGGCGCACTCGCGTCCCGGATCAAGCCGGAACAGTTGATCGCCCCCTGCACGGTCGACCGCATTGACGCCGACGCCTCCGGCGCGATGCTTACCCTGTCCCAGAACAACATGCCCAAGCAAATCCGTACCCGCCTGATCGTGCATGCGGAAGGCACACCGCAGGACGATCCGGGAGTCACGGTACGCGACTACGGCCAGCATGCCATCGTGTGCGAAGCCACCCCCGCAGAACCGCACGATCACCGTGCCTGGGAGCTCTTCACGCCGGACGGTCCGCTGGCGCTGCTGCCCGCAGACGAGTGGTACGCCGTCGTGTTCACTGTCCCGCCGGAAAAGGCCAGGCAAATCCTGGCGCTCGACGATGCGGCTTTCCTCGCCACACTCAACCGCCAGTTCGGCAGCCGGCTACGGCTGGTCGCCACCGGGCCGCGCGCCAGTTTCCCGCTGGCCCTGCGCCTGCGCCGGCAGCTCACCCAAGTGCGCCAGGTCTGGCTGGGAAATACCGCACAGACCCTGCACCCGGTTTCCGGCCAGGGTTTCAACCTGGGGCTGCGCGATGCCTGGGAACTGGCGGAAACGCTGCTCGAACACAGCCTGAACGACCCCGGCCAGCCAGCCCCGCTCGCCACCTACGCGCGCGGCCGCCAAGTCGACCGTCTCGGCAGTGCGGTGTTCACCGACGGCATCGTGCGCCTGTTCTCGAACGACCTGGCACCGCTCAAGGCCTTACGCGGAATAGGGTTGCTGGCACTCGACCTGGCTCCGCCGCTGCGCCACTTCGTCGCCCGGCGCATGATCTGGGGCGCCCGCGCCTGGCTGTAAACCGGGCGACTTTCCTTTCCTGAAAAATAAATCCGGGGCGACTGGCTCAACGGGTCATGCCTTGCCTATACTGGGGCTACAAGACGATCTGCTGCCCGGATCAGGGAGGAAACAGGCATGCTTCTCAAGGCATTTCCCCGTCACTCATTGAAGACCCGGATCCTCCTTGCAACATTGGCCCTTTTTGTTGTTGCGATGTGGTCGCTGTCCTTTTTTGCCAGCCATACACTGCGCGACGACATTGCGGATTTGCTCGGAGAGCAGCAACGATCCACGGTGGCTTACATCGCCGGGCAGGTTGAAAAAGAGATCGGTACCCGGTTTACCGAACTTGAATCCATCGCCGCCTCTATCAGCAGCACAACCTTTCTCAAACATGAAGCGCTGCAGGATCATCTTGAACGCTTCCACTTTGCACCGCAAATCTTCAATGCCGGAATCTGGGCGACCGATGCCGAAGGCACGGCGATTGCGGATATCCCGTTAATCTCTGGACGAATCGGTGTCAACTTCAAGGACCGGGACTATTTCCAGAGCGTTATCCGCAACGACAAACCTTCGATTTCTTCACCGGTACGGGGCCGCGTGACAGGCTCTCCCATCATCGTCATCGCGGTCCCCCTGCATGACGCCCATGGCAAGATCATGGGGACGCTCTGTGGCGGAACGCGACTCGATCTGCCGAACTTTCTCGATCCGATCACCGAAAACCCGCATGGGAAAACAGGCGTATTCCTCCTGGTTTCGCCCGAGCAGAGAATGATCATCACCGCCACGGACACAAATCGCGCGATGGAAGCGCTCCCGCCGCGGGGAGTCAATCGCGCGATCGACCGGAATATCGATGGCTATCGCGGAACGCAGATTCAGAAAAGCGCCAAGGGCGGAGAAATCCTTGTTTCGACCCATAGCGTACCGGCTGCGGGATGGTTTGTTGCCGCCGCGCTGCCCACCGACGAAGCCTTCGCGCCGATCCACGATATCCGCAGAAACATCCTGATGGCCACCCTGTTCCTGACATTCGTGGCCGGAACCGTCGTCTGGTGGATGCTGCAGCGGCAATTGCAACCCCTGGAAACAACGGCCAGCACCCTGGCCAGAATGGGCAGGACCGCGCAGGAAGTCGAACCCTTGCCGGTGGATCGCGCGGATGAAATCGGCCAGCTCATCACGGCATTCAACGAATTGATCAAGCATCTCCAGAAACGGGAGCAGGCCCTTCAGGAAAGCGAGGAACGCTTCAAAGCGCTGCACGACGCTTCGTTTGGCGGCATTTCGATCCACGACAAGAACATCATCCTCGACTGCAATCAGGGACTCTCGGACATGACGGGATTCAGGCACGAGGAGCTGATCGGCATGTCCGGACTGCAACTGATTGCACCGGCGTGGCGTAATCAGGTCATGCAATACATCCTGGAGGGTTTTGATCAACCGTATGAAGCGGAAGGACTGCGCAAAAATGGTGAGATTTACCCCATGACCATCCGCGGCAAGAACATTCCCTACCGTGGACGTCAGGTGCGCGTAACGGAGTTCCGCGACATCACGGAACAAAAGCTGGCCGAGCAACAACAGCGCATTGCCGCAATCGCCTTCGAGTCGCAGGAAGGCATGATCATTACCGACGCAAGCCATCGGATCGTACGCGCCAACCAGGCGTTCGCCGAGATTACGGGTTACCCGGTCGACGAAATCATCGGCCAGACTCCCGACTTTCTCGCTTCAAGCCGCCATGACGAGACATTTATTGTCTCCATGATAAAAACACTCGAAGACGATGGACGGTGGCAGGGGGAAATCTGGAGCCGGCGCAAGAACGGTGAAATATTCCCCTGCAGGGTAGTCATCACCGGCGTCAGAAGCGAATCCGGCGCCATCACGCATTACGTCGGAAACATCGACGACATCACGCGGCGCAAACTGGCCGAGGATGAAATCAGGCATCTCGCCTTTTTCGACCAGTTGACCGGCCTGCCCAACCGCCGCCTGCTTGCCGACCGGCTGACACAGGCCCTCGCTGCCAGCAGCCGTCAGAATCGCTGCGGCGCCCTGCTGTTCATCGACCTGGACAATTTCAAGACGCTCAACGACACGCTCGGCCACGACCAGGGCGACCTGTTACTGCAAAATGTTGCGCAACGCCTGAAGGAATGCGTGCGCGAGGCCGACACGGTCGCCCGCCTTGGCGGCGACGAGTTCGTGGTCATGCTCGAGTCGCTGAGCGGCAACCTGCAGGATGCCGCCAGCCAGGCCGAGGCCATCGGTGAAAAGATCATCGCATCGCTCGATCGTCCCTATTCATTCGCCGGGTACGAACATCACAGTTCCGCAAGCATCGGCGTCGCCATGTTCCAGAGCAACACGGACTCGCCCGATGAGTTGCTGAAGCGCGCGGATCTGGCCATGTACCAGGCCAAATCCTCCGGACGCAACGCACTGCGATTTTTCGATCCGAAGATGCAGGTCGTGGTCTCGGCACGGGCCGCGTTGGAAAAAGGATTGCGCGAGGCCGTGCAAAAAGGTCTTTTCACCCTCAACTACCAGCCGCAGATCAACACAACCAGCGGTGTCGTCGGCGTGGAAGTTCTCCTGCGCTGGCGCAGTCCCGACAACATCCAGGTGCCGCCACGCTCCTTCATGCCGGTCGCCGAAGAAACGGGACTCATCCTGCCGATTGGTCAATGGGTACTCAAAACAGCTTGCGAAAACATTGCTTCCTGGGCATCGCAGCCGCCACTTTCCCGCCTGCATGTCGCGGTAAACATCAGCGCACGACAATTCCAGCAAAAGAATTTCGTTGACCTCGTGCTTGCAGCGCTCAGAAGCACCGGCGCTGATCCGCAGCTTCTGCGCCTTGAACTGACGGAAAGCATTCTGGTACATGACATGGACGAGGTCATTTCCAAGATGAACGCGCTCAAGGCGGAAGGCATCAGTTTCTCGCTCGACGATTTCGGCACGGGCTATTCCTCGCTGACCTACCTGAAACGCCTGCCGCTCGATCAGTTGAAGATCGACCAGGGGTTCATCCGGGACATCCTGAACGATCCGGACGATGCGGCCATCGCCGGGATGATCGTCTCTCTCGGCGAGAATTTCGGTCTGACCGTTGTCGCCGAAGGCGTTGAATCGGAAGCGCAATTGCTCAAACTCGCCGAACAGGGGTGCAATTATTTCCAGGGCTATCTGTTCAGCCATCCGCTGCCGCTGGCGGATTTCGAAACCTACGCCAGAGGCTGAGCTTTCGCCTTTCCCTGTAGTCAGCTAGACTTGTTGGTTTTCTGCATATCACGCCCCATGGCACGCGCAAGCAAGAAACACATGCTGATCGAATTCAAGGGAACGACATTGCCCATCGTCAGCGTCACCCTGCATTCCTTGCACCCCGAGCAGTTGTCCACAACGGCAGATGAACTCTTCGGCGACGAAGCGTTTTTCGACGGCGACGCCGCCGTACTCGAACTGGACCGGATTGAAACAACGGAAGGCGGCACTCCCGACTGGTTGCGCATACGCACCCTTTTCCTGCAACACGGCCTGCACATCATCGGCGTACGCGGCGGCAACGACATCCTTCAGACCTCGGCGGAGGCAGCCGGACTGCCCGTGATCGCGGCACTCAAGCGCGCGCCGCGCACGACAGAAGCCGCTCCGCAAACGGCTACCGAAGCCGCCCCGCCCCCTCCTGCGGAGGCACCAGCTCAGCCCTTCACTCCCGCACTCATCATCGACCGCCCGTTGCGTTCAGGGCAACAAGCCTACGCGCGCAACGGCGACCTGGTTGTCCTCGCCGCAGTCAATGCCGGCGCCGAAGTCATCGCCGACGGCAGCATCCATATCTACGCCCCCCTGCGCGGCCGGGCCCTGGCCGGCGCCAGCGGCGATACCGGAGCGCGCATCTTTACCACCCGCTTCGAAGCGGAACTGGTATCGATCGCCGGCGTCTATCGCACCTTCGAGTCCGGCATCCCCGAACCACTATCCGGTCGACCGGTGCAGGTCCGGCTCGACGCCAATCAATTGAATCTCATGGCGCTGAAGACCGATTAGTATCGCCTCCCATCGATGCCAGGCGGAAAAAAAGCCGGCCAACAGGTAGAATTCGTGTTTTTTGCTGAAAGACTTCCGTGACCCGAATCATCGTCGTTACTTCCGGCAAAGGTGGCGTGGGCAAGACCACCACCAGCGCCAGCTTTTCTTCCGGCCTCGCCCTGCGGGGCTACAAGACGGCCGTCATCGATTTCGATGTCGGCCTGCGCAATCTCGACCTGATCATGGGCTGCGAACGTCGCGTGGTCTATGACCTGGTCAATGTGCTCAACGGCGAGGCCACGCTGACCCAAGCCTTGATCAAGGACAAGCACTGCGGCAACGACAACCTGTTCGTCCTGCCTGCCTCGCAGACACGCGACAAGGATGCGCTGACCGAGGAAGGCGTCGAGAAGGTGTTGAAGGAGCTCGAGCACATGGGCTTCGACTACGTCGTCTGCGATTCGCCTGCCGGCATCGAGCGGGGCGCGGTCATGGCGTTGACCTTCGCTGACGAGGCGCTGATCGTGACCAACCCGGAAGTCTCGTCGGTGCGCGACTCCGACCGCATCCTCGGCATCATCCAGGCCAAGTCTCGGCGCGCCATCGCCGGCGGAGAGCCCGTCAAGGAACACCTGCTGATCACGCGCTACTCGCCGAAGCGCGTCGAAGAGGGCGAAATGCTCTCGTACAAGGACGTGCAGGAAATCCTGCGCGTGCCGATCATCGGCGTCATTCCCGAGTCGGAAAGCGTGCTGCAGTCCTCCAACCAGGGCACGCCAGCTATCCACCTGAAAGAGAGCGACGTTTCCGAGGCCTATCTCGATGTGGTCGACCGTTTCCTCGGCGACACCAAGCCGCTGCGTTTCGTGGACTACGAAAAGCCCGGCCTGCTCAAGCGACTCTTCGGAGGGAAATAAATGTCCCTGCTTTCTCTCCTCTTCGGCAACAAGCCGAAAACCGCCGCACTGGCCAAGGAACGCCTGCAACTGATCATTGCCCACGAACGCAATGGCCTGTCGGGCAAAAAGGATTTCCTGCCTGAAATGCAGAAGGAACTGATCGCCGTCATTTCCAAGTACGTAGCGATCAACCCCGACGACATCAAGGTCTCGCTGGAAAAGCAGGGCAATTACGAAGTTCTGGAAGTCAACATCGTGCTTCCGGAGGTTGAAGACCCACGCTGAAGCGCACGACACGACAGCAAAACCATAAAAAAGAGCCGCTTGCCGCGGCTCTTTTCACATTGAACAGCGTTGGCGCAAACGCTCAGATCCTGAACCGCGACACCGATTCCCGCAAATCTGCCGCCAGGCTTTCGAGCATCGCCAGGTTCTCGTTGGCAGCATGCACGGACTGCGCCGATTCTTCGAGCATGCTTGAGATCTGCTCGACGTTGCGCGCGACGCTGCTGCTGGCCTGGCTCTGCTCCGACGTGGCCGCAGCCACTTCGCTGACGTTGCCCAGCGCCACCGTTGTTGCTTCGTTGATCTGGCTCAGGGCTTCGCCGGCCTTCGCCGCCATTTCGACGCCCGTCGCCATTTGCGGCCCCACCGCCTCCATGCCTCTGACAACATTGGTGGTATCCCGGTGGATGGCCTGGATCATGCCGCTGATCTGATCGGTCGCCTGGCTGGTCCGCTCAGCAAGTTTGCGTACCTCATCGGCGACAACCGCGAAGCCGCGCCCCTGCTCGCCGGCCCGCGCTGCCTCGATGGCCGCATTGAGCGCCAGGAGATTGGTCTGATCGGCGATTTCCTTGATGACGCTGGCGATGCCTCCGATCTCGCGTGTACGATCCACCAGCCCGCCGATCAGGCCAGACGCCTCGTCAACCTGGCCCGCCGTGCGCTGCACCTGTGCGCTGGCCTGTTGCACAAGACTCTGCCCTTCCTGAGCCAGTTGCGTGGCACGTGTGGCGTTGATTTCCGTGTCGCGCGAACTTTGGGAAATGTGATCAACGCTGACGGCCAGTTCCTCGATTGCCGCCGCCGTCGAGGAAACGGCATCGGCGGCGTGTTTCGCCGCATCGTTGACATGGCCCATCTGGCCGGACAGGTCGAGCGAGGCCTGGCCGACCCGGTCGGCATCCTGCTGGATATGCTCGATGATGCCGCGCAGGCTTTCCTGCATGCGCCCGATCGATTCCATCAGACTGCCGGTCACTCCCGTATGTTCGATACGTTGCGAGAGATCGCCCTCGGCCACCGCCAGCGCCAGCGCGGCGGCATGTTCTGGCTCGCCTCCCAGCGTACGGTAAATGCGGCGCGACATGACAATCGCCGCACCGATCACCGCCGCAAAAATCACCAGACCGATCAGACCGAAGCGTATGGCATAGGCCTTGTACGCGGCGTCGATATCATCAATGAACATGCCATAGCCGATGATCCAGTTCCACTCCGACACCTTGGCCAGCCCGTTGATCTTGGGCACCGGCACGTCGCCTTTCGGACGTTTGGTCAGGATTTCCACCTGGGTCAGCTCGGAATTCTTGAGTGCATCCAGATAGACCTGGAACAAGGTCCGCCCGTCCGGCACCTTGGCACCCAGGCTGACCTTGCCTTCCATGCTCTTGTCCGGATGCACCAGCATCATGCCCGCCGTGTCGCGGACGAAAACATAGTCGTCGCCGTCGCGCAGCCCCGAGACAGCTTCCCTGGCTCTCGCCTGAGCCTCCTCGCGGGACAACTGGCCTGCCTTCTCCAGAGCAACGTAGGCCTTGACCTGCTTGGCGGCAAGATTGACCGTCGAGCGGATATGCTCCTGCCGGTCGGCGAGCATCGAGGAGCGCGCGTTTTGCAGAGCAACGAATACCAAAATCAGCGTGCCAATGGCGGCGCAGCCGACAATCAGACCCAGCCTTGTCGATAGTTTCACTGTTTCTTCTCCCTTACTCGTTGAACTCGTTGCAATGAATGATTTCTCTTGGCCTGTGCACCGGTCAAACGATGCTACTGTCACACAGCGGCGACGGATTGTACTGTAATGTCGTTCAATCATCACGCGCATAGAATTTATGACCCCTGATTTCACGCCACGGTTGCTTCCTGTCCAGTGCCCATCTTTCCTGATACTGAACTGACTATTTTATAGGCAGCAAAAGAGGTAAAATCCGCCCCTCGACTTCTCCCGTCTGCTGCTCGTTCACCATGGATTTTCTCGGTTTTTCCTTGAAAAACAATCTATTCGTTGCTCCCATGGCGGGCGTGACGGATCGTCCTTTCCGCCAGCTCTGCAAAAAGATGGGGGCCGGGCTGGCCGTATCCGAGATGGTCACATCGAACTCGCTGCTCTATGGCAGCGCCAAAACGCAACGGCGCGCCAACCATGAGGGAGAAGTGGAGCCGATCTCCGTGCAGATCGCCGGTTCGGTGCCGGCGATGATGGCCGAGGCGGCGCGTCACAACGTCGAACGCGGCGCGCAGATCATCGACATCAATATGGGTTGCCCGGCCAAGAAGATCTGCAACGTCATGGCCGGATCGGCACTGCTCAAGGACGAACCGCTGGTCGGCCAGATTCTGGAAGCCGTGGTCCAGGCCGTCCCGCAAACGCCGGTTACGCTGAAGATCCGTACCGGCTGGGACAAGACCAACCGCAACGCACTCTCCATCCTGAAGATCGCCGAGCAGTCCGGCATCCGCGCGCTGGCGGTGCACGGTCGCACGCGTGCCTGTGGTTACACGGGCCATGCGGAATATGAAACGATTGCCGCGATCAAGGCTGCGGCGTGCATCCCGGTCATCGCCAACGGTGACATCACTTCGCCGGAAAAGGCAAAACAGGTACTCGACGCCACAAGCGCCGACGCACTGATGATCGGCCGTGCCGCCCAAGGACGTCCGTGGCTGTTCCGGGAGATCGAACACTACCTGAATACGGGCACGCACCTTTTGCCGCCGCGCGTCAGCGAAATCCACGACATCCTGCTCGCCCACCTGGAAGACCTGTACGACTTCTACGGCATCGACACCGGGGTGCGCGTCGCGCGCAAGCACATTTCCTGGTACACCCGGGGACTGGTCGGGTCGGCGTCGTTCCGCCACCGCATGAATCAGCTACCGGATGTCATTCAGCAAAAAACCGCAGTAAACGAGTTTTTCCTGAGTCTGGCCGAACACAGCGAAAGGCTGAGTTACGACCCGACCAACAATAATACCGAGGGGATCGCCGCATGAAAAAGACCAACGACATCGCCGCCTGCATCCGAGGGGCGCTGGAAACCTATTTTCAGGATCTGGACGGAGAAACGCCCAGCAATATCTATGACATGGTATTGAAAAGCGTCGAACGTCCGATGCTCGAAATCACCCTTCAACAGGCCGGCGGCAATCAGACGCTGGCTGCCGAAATGCTCGGCATTAATCGCAATACGCTACGCAAGAAGATTACCGAACACCAGTTGTTCTGATTTTTCGTTCCCGCTCCACTCCGGAGCAAAGACCTGAATTTCAAAGTTCCGAACTTCAATCTGAGAAAGTCCTCGTCATGAAAATTCGCCAAGCTCTGATCAGCCTTTCCGACAAACGCGGCGCACTCGAATTCGCGCAGGGTCTCGCCGCGCAAGGCGTCAAGCTCCTATCCACCGGCGGTACCGCCAAACTGCTGCGCGACGCAGGTCTCGCCGTCACCGAAATCGGCGATTACACCGGTTTCCCGGAAATGCTCGACGGCCGCGTCAAGACGTTGCACCCGAAAGTGCATGGCGGCATCCTCGCCCGCCGCGACCTGCCGGAACACATGGCAACGCTCGAACAGCACGGCATCCCGACCATCGACCTTGTCTGCGTGAACCTCTACCCGTTCGCCGCGACCATCGCCAAGCCCGGCGTGACGCTGGAAGATGCGATCGAGAATATCGACATCGGTGGCCCGACCATGGTCCGCTCCTCGGCCAAGAACTACGCCAGCGTCGCCATCGTCACCGATCCGGAAGATTACGCCGCGCTGCTCGACGAGATGAAAGCGAACGATGGCGCCCTGTCGCTCGCCACCCGCTTCAACCTCGCCAAGAAGGCGTTCACGCACACCGCCCGCTACGACGGCATGATCGCCAACTGGCTGACGGGGCTGGACGAAGGCGTCGAGGCCAAGGCAGACGAAGCCGCCCCCACCCCGTCGATCTTCCCGGCCAGGCTGCAGTTCGCCTTCGACCGCGTCGAAACACTGCGTTACGGCGAGAACTCGCACCAGAGCGCGGCCTTCTACCGAGACATCAACCCCGTCGCCGGCAGCATCGCCGCCTACACCCAGTTGCAGGGCAAGGAACTCTCGTACAACAACATTGCCGACTCCGATGCCGCCTGGGAATGCGTCAAATCCTTCAATGCGCCGGCCTGCGTGATCATCAAGCACGCCAACCCCTGCGGCGTGGCCATCGACGGCAGCCTGCTCGGTGCCTACGAAAAGGCGTTCAAAACCGACTCGACCTCGGCCTTCGGAGGCATCATCGCCTTCAACGGTGAAGTCGGCATGGACATCGTCAACGCCATGAACGAGCGCAAACACTTCGTCGAGGTACTGATCGCCCCCTCCTACACCCCCGAAGCCAAGGCCGCGCTCGCTGCCAAGCAGAACCTGCGCGTACTCGTCGTGCCGCTCGGCAACAATCTGAACACGCTCGAACTCAAGCGTGTCGGCGGCGGCTTGCTGGTGCAGACGGCTGATGATTTCACCGCACAAGCCAGCGGCTTGAAGGTTGTCACCAAGGCGCAGCCGACCGCGCAGCAGATCGAAGACCTGCTCTTCGCCGAGCGCGTCGGCAAGTTCGTCAAGTCCAACGCCATCGTCTTCTGCGGCAACGGCATGACCCTGGGCGTCGGCGCCGGCCAGATGAGCCGCGTCGATTCGACCAGGATCGCCGCGATCAAGGCCAAGGCAGCCGGGCTGTCGCTGGAAGGCTCCTGCGTCGCTTCGGACGCTTTCTTCCCGTTCCGCGACGGTCTCGACGTGCTCGCTGATGCCGGCGCCAAAGCGGTCATCCAGCCGGGCGGCTCAATGCGCGACGATGAAGTCATCGCTGCAGCCGACGAACACGGCATCGCCATGGTCTTCACCGGCGCCCGTCACTTCCGTCACTAATCGAAAACCATTAACCACAGAGACACGGAGGCACAGAGAAAACCAGACAGGCAAAGAACGGAAAGCTTTCCATCTTTCCGGAACATGCACTCCTCTGTGTCTCTGTGCCTCTGTGGTGAAAGGTTCTGCAAATGAAACTACTCGTCATCGGCTCCGGCGGTCGCGAACACGCGCTGGCCTGGCGTCTCTCCAAGGCTCCCGGCTTACAGAAGGTTTTTGTCGCTCCGGGCAACGCGGGCACGGCCCACACGCTGGAACTGCAGAATCTGCCGCTAACCGATCCGGCCGCGCTTGCCGATTTCGCGGAGAAGGAGAAGATTCATCTCACCGTCGTCGGACCGGAAGCACCGCTTGCCGCTGGCATCGTCAATCTTTTCCGCTCTCGTGGCCTGAAAATTTTCGGCCCGACCAGGGAGGCGGCCCAGCTCGAAAGCTCCAAGGACTTCGCCAAACGCTTCATGGCCCGGCACAACATTCCGACCGCTGCTTTCGAAACCTTCTCTGATGCAGCGAATGCACATGCCTACGTCGACCAGAAAGGCGCACCAATCGTCATCAAGGCCGACGGACTCGCCGCCGGCAAGGGGGTTGTCGTCGCCATGTCGCTCGACGAGGCGCATCGCGCCATCGACGATATGCTTTCCGGCAACAAACTGGGCGATGCTGGCGCCCGCGTGGTCATCGAGGACTTCCTCGACGGCGAGGAGGCCAGTTTCATCGTCATGGTCGACGGCAAGAACGTGCTGCCGCTGGCCTCCAGCCAGGACCACAAACGGATTTTCGACGGCGACACAGGCCCCAATACAGGCGGCATGGGAGCATACTCTCCCGCCCCGGTCGTCACGCCGGAAATCCACGCCAAGGCGATGCGCGAGATCATCCTGCCGACGGTGCGCGGCATGGCCGCCGACGGCATGCCCTACACGGGCTTTCTCTACGCCGGGCTGATGATCTGCAAGGACGGTTCGGTCAAGACAGTGGAGTTCAATTGCCGCATGGGCGACCCCGAAACCCAGCCAATCATGATGCGCCTGAAGTCCAATCTCGTCGAACTCGTCGAACATGCCATCGCCGGTACGCTCGATCAGGTCGAAGCCGAGTGGGACCGTCGCGTGGCACTGGGTGTTGTCCTGGCCGCCGCCAACTATCCGGACACGCCAAGAAAAGGCGACGTCATCAGCGGGCTTCCTGCGGAGAACGAAAGCGTCTGCGTCTTTCACGCCGGAACAGCCGAGCTGGACGGCAAGACCCTTACAGCGGGCGGGCGGGTGCTATGTGTCACGGCACTTGGCGAAAATGTCAGGCAGGCGCAAAAACTGGCCTACGACGCCATCACCGGTATCCATTTCGACGGGATGCAATTCCGCCGCGACATCGGCCATCGCGCACTATCGCGCTGATTGCGTATAAACCCTGAAAAAGCAGTTAACCACCGCGAGCACAGCGAAAACAGAAACAGACACAGGCCTGACGGATCATCCGACGGACGTCCCCAACAACAAACCCGGAGGCCCGGAATCTCGTCGTGCCCGCGGTGCCTGCCGTGGCCGCCGTGGTTGAACCGAGGCTTCCAGGATATACAGCAGACATGCAGTGACACCCCCGTTCAGGTAGTCTGCCGCAAGAAGCAATTCCGGAACTGCGCCGCGATCAATCACAAAGCCGTGCCAGGAAGCCACCGTGTCGTGAAAAAATCTATTCTTCTGGTTTGCCGTTCTGGGTAGCGCGCCAACGCGCAGGAGAGCACCCCATATACCGTTTGAATACCGACGTGAGATGAGCCTGGCTCGAAAAGCCGGTAGCCAGGGCGATATCGGCAATCGTCCGCTGGCGGTCTGTCTGCAGCAACAGACTGGAGGCGCGGGAAATACGTGTTTGCAGCACAAATTTATGGGGCGTCATCCCGAATGTCGCGCGAAACAACCGCAAAAAATAAAACGGACTGATGCCAACCTCGGCCGCCATTTGTTCAATGCTTAAATTGGCGTCGAGAGTCGTGTCGACAAGTTCACGAATCATCGCCTGCCTTGCTGCCGACATCACGCCAACCCGCGGCAATTCACGAACCTTCTTGTTTGTATAGTAATGGTTCAGCCAGCCGATGATCATCAGCGAGATCCCTTCCGCAAAAAGCGTTCCGTTAGGCATCCCCATCTGCATCTCGTTGGCCAGGGAAAAAAGAGTGCTTACAAGAAATTCGTCTCTATGCGAATACTTCGGCTCCAGATCAAAATGGAAGGCTTCTTCCTGCATGTAGCGTTCGATAATCGAAGGGTGCAAACGCACACAGAGTGTTTCACCTCCCGGGTCGCACTCCCAACGTTCATAATCGCGCTCATAGGTCGCTCCCAGGAGATCCAGGCCCGGAGCAATCAGCGGAACTTCCTGGGTTTTCCCGCAACACCGGTACCATCGCCGCCCCGGGGAATATTTGGAGGCAAACAGAACCGGCATCCCCGTAAACTGAGGCCCGAATTCTGCGCTGGTCGGTATCACCAGACGTTCCAGTATCAGCCCTTTCCAGCCCTCAGGAGACTTGAGAAGGGGTTGTCCATCCGGCCCGAGAACCTGAGGCCTGTAAGTACCGATCAGTTTTCTTTGACCCGCCATATACCCTGCCTTCTGAAAACGGAAAACTCTGTAGCACCCGGTCGCCTTTATTCACGCGTCAGATTACGCCGAACTGCTGGGCACGCTTTATCCGGCAAAACAGCCAACCGAACCGCAAGGCATAAACAACAAAAAGAAGCCGCCCGATAGAGCGGCTTCACAAGGCAAGATTCATGCAGGCTGACTGCAAATTGCCATATCAAGGGAGACTACTTCTTGCTTTTAGCGATACCTGCGAATACCAGCGCATTTTCCGCCGCGATACGCCCGGAGTTCAGGGCATACGCCGCCGTGCTGCCGCCCAGCAACAGATCGTAGCTGTCTCCGTACATACCACCGGAGTCAGTTCCAACCGCGTACAGTCCGGGAATTCTTTCTCCCTTGGCATTGAGCGCTTCAGTTTTCGCGGTGATTCTAACCCCGCCGAGTGTTCCAAGGTGACGTGGCTGCAGCTTGATCGCATAGAACGGTGCAGTTGCAATCGGACGCAGGAATTTGGCCCGTTTCCCGAATTCGATGTCAGTACGGGTCGATGCGGCCTGGTTCATCTTTTCAACGCTGTTTTTCAATGCAGCCGCATCGATACCAACCAGCTTCGCCAATTCATCGATTGTGTTGGCCTTGAAAACATTGCCCCGCTTCCTCGCAAGTTCCTTGTCGAAAGATTCGTCAAACTTGACCAGTTTGGTTCCCTGGAGCACCCACTCACCCAAGGGGGTCTCGATTCCCTGTTCTACGGCAAATTTCCGGGTCGCATCATCAAAGATCGAATAGGCCGTGCCACCAATCCGGGTGATTGCATTACCCGAGAATGGCCAGATCTCCATGTTGGACTCGTCGGTATAGCGTTCACCATTGGGAGTGACCCAGAAGTACGGCTGAACTGCCAGAGCGATCATCTGGTCGGCGGGATGGAACCCGGCCAGACCCGGGCGATAGGCCTGGACAACAGACATTCCTTCCAGAGTCGCGCCGGCGGCCTCCGCCATCCGGATACCATCGCCATCTTTGCCAATTTGGCCAACAGGAATGACTTCAGGATAATCCGTCACGTACTTCTTCATCATTTCCTTGTTGTTGGCAAAACCGCCCGTGGCAATAATGACAGCCTTGGAACTGATCTTGATGTCTTCGCCTTCCTTGTCCCTGGCCTTCACGCCGACAATCTTCTCGCCATCCTTGATCAGTCCGGTACCCGGCGTCTGCGTCAACACCGTGCCGCCGTTGTCGAGAATGTACTTGTTGAAAACCTTGATGATGCGCGCGCAGTGGAAATCCTTCGGGTCCTTGTCGGGATAGTCAGGCCCCGGCGCGATCACATGCCAGGTCAACGGACCACCAAACCCCCCAACACCGATGTACTCGTACTTGATGCCCAGATCACTCATCCAGTCCAGTGTCTCGTCCGATTTGTCAACGAACGCCTTGGCCAGGGCTCCGTTTGCCTTCCAGTGACTGTAATCCATGATCACCTTGAAGGCATATGCCTTGGAAACATCAATGCCGATGCGCTTCTGCAACTTGCTTTCGGCGGCAAATACGCCTTCGCAGAAATTGCCGGTGCCACCCACCTTAGCCTGCTTTTCCAGCACGATGACTTTCGCGCCCCCCTGGATTGCCTGAACGCCGGCAGCCAAACCGGACAGCCCTCCACCGACAACAACTATGTCCGTGTTCATCGTCTTTTCAGCCATCGCCGGTGAGGCGAAGACCGCTGCGACGGCCAGCGCCGTCAACATACGCATGGATCTTTTCATTTGCATACTCTCCTCAAAATTGGACCCGCAAAAGGATCCGGTTCTCCCTAAATCCGCAAACCCCTATCTGGTCTTCAATTCGAAATCCGAGTGGCACTCGACGCACGGGATGTTTTCCGGTTCCATCGGTTCATGCACGCCATGGCACTTCACACAGTCGATCGGCCCCATGTGATGATCGTGCGGATTCGGTACTTTCTTGCGCGTACGCTCCGCCAGCTTCGAATAAGGACCATGGCAGTCCAGACAAAGCTTCGTCTTGGCTTCTTCCTTGGGCTTGTCTACGCCATGGCAGTCCTTGCACGAAACACCTTCCTTGTGATGAATACCCTGCTCACGGAAATTGGCGGCCACGGCCTCTTGAGAAAAAATCACACTGTACGAAGCCATCCAGACAACGGCAGCCGCCACCAACAACCTAAAGTCCATTCCAAATCCTTACGATCGAGTTTCAGGAAAATCGCTTTACCCTGGCAGATTCCGGAATTCTGGAACTCGGATCCGCCAAGGCTGTTTCACGGGAAGCGATACAGCATCAGAAGCGATAACGCACACCGGCCATCACGCCCGTTTGCGAATCGCCGGCGACGGGGCCAACACCTGCGCCAACCGAAAGTGCATATCGGGCCTTGCTGCTGTTGGAAATGTGGCCGATCTGCAGATAGTTCGACAGGTTCTGATCCCAGTGATAGAAAACGCGCGCGACGGTCAGGGTTGCATCGCGATCCTGGTCATCGTTGGTAATGCGATAAACGCCGCCATCGAACGCAATATTCGGGTTCAGCGAATAGGCGGCATTCACGTAATACGTGTTGGATTTGAAGGTGCCTGCCGCAGCGTCAACCTTGCGCCCCAGCCACCCCAGTCCGAGTCTTGCCTTGCCGAGGTTGGCATAGCCGCCAGCCGCGATGCGCCGGTCGGAATCCGACCCACTGGTGAAGGCCAGCGGTGCTGCGCCGTTAAAGAAATAGGCCTGTGCCCCCGTGCCGCCTTTCTGCTCATCAATGGCCAGCGACAAACCGAAGGCTTTGTCGTCGTACCGTGCCATGGCCGACCAGCCCTTGCAGCGCGAGGGATCGCCGACCTCTTCTCCGGCGCAGGTTCCTGACGCAGGAGTCCCGCCCTTGGTGTCCCGCCCGAAACTATAAAGCGCACCCAGGGAAAGTTTGTCGAACTTCGCGCGCCAGGCCAGCGAATTGTCGAAACGGGCATTGGGCAGATAGGCATCGAAGGAACCCAGCGAATAGATATTCGGCCCGAGCAGGTCCGAACTCATTCCGTAAGTGAGCATGGAGTTCTGGCGCCCCAGCGTGAAACTGCCGACCGGCGTCTCGATCCCGCCAAACAGTTGCCGTCCAAAGATACGGCTACCCTGCCCCGACGTTCCATCGTCGAGATTGAAACCGGCTTCGACGGTGGCAATAGCCTTATAGCCGGGCCGGACTTCTCTTGACGCATTGACCCCGAGGCGCGACGGCAAGGTTCCCGTGATGTTCGGGACGCGACTCAGCCCTTCGCTCCCGGCGGTCCCGGCGGTATTCTTGCTGACATTGCTGATGTGCTCCACGCCGCCATCGAGCACGCCATAGAACGTGAAGGTGTTCCCGGAAGCCGCAGATGCAGCAGCCCCCTTGGCTTCGGCCGCACGGGCTTCCACCTTGGCGTTAACCACCTTTTGCGATTCCTGCGCCGCCAGAATCTGTCGGATTATTTCCTTCTGCTCGGCAAGTTCCCGCTTCAGCGCCTCGATTTCGCTCTCGGCAAGAGCAGGCATTGAAACCGCGAGGCCCACGCACGCGGCCACGGCAGACATCGAAAACGATCCACCCCGTAGAAAACCCTTTTTACCCTTGTCCCTGTTATTCATCACTGACGATCCCCCTGTTTTCTAATCAATGTTTGTTACGGAAGGCATCTGAAAGTAGCTCCGGGCAACTGACAACCTCACCAGGACTCCCGAGCTAAAATCGCCTCCAAGGGTACGAACAATCATCCGCGCAATCTTCCAGAAAACTGCGTTTCTATTTCAAATTATTGCCCTGCCATTCAATTATTTTTCCATTTATAATCAGCCATATAAGCGCTTGCATTACGACACCGGTATCCCATATCATGCGCAGCACAATCAAACAAAGGGAGAGGGCATGCAGTCATCGCCTTTAGGAAAAAACGCGTTGCTACTGGCAAACGGTTTTCTGCTTCTGCTGTCGATGGCGCTGCCGGTTCTGGCACAGAACCAGGCGCCCTTGGCAGACGCGGCCGAATCGGCCCGCCAATCGAACCAGGAATGTTTTTCGTGCCACACGGCGGAGGGGCTGCAGAGTCCGCCGAAGGACGGGCTGGACCTGGGCAAGCTGCGCGGGCTG